>CAVOLS010000009.1:0-462855 GCA_963696835.1 uncultured Chitinophagaceae bacterium
ACCGATGCTTCAGGCAATGCGGTTAATAATGCGGCCATCACGGTTCTTCCCGTAATGAAAATGGCTATGATGACCCACAGCAGCCCTTTTGAAAAACCGGTTTACAATTCAGTTTCAAAACTATATGAATTCGCCGTGGTGTTTACGATGCCTTCCGGCACCGATTCATGGATGATAAAAGCCAACATCAATGGAGAAGAGAAAACGTTTGACCTGCCCGTTCCTGCAGCCAAAACAAAAGTGACCGGCACTTATGTGGGTACGGATGGAAACAAATATGTAGTGGCGCTTGTGCCGCCAAAAAAATGGGAAGTTGGCCTCAACGATGTGGAGATTTTGGTAAACAAAATGGCCGATATGATGACCTTCCCCGCAGTGAATGATTTAAAAATCGTGATGACGCCGGAAATGCCTTCCATGGGACACGGCTCGCCCAACAACATAAATCCGGTTTCTACCGGCAATGGCCGTTACAAAGGAAAAGTGAATTATACCATGACCGGCGATTGGAGATTGCATTTTAAAATTCAGAATGGAGATGTGGTGTTGATTGAGGACGCTTATATTGATATATTATTCTAACAGTCGCCTGCCGGTAAAGGCCTGTAGCCTTTGCCGGCAGGCTTTTTAAAACGATTACCATGTTAATTAAAAAATGGCTTTTTATATTAATAATTGCTTTTTTACCAATATACACTCAGGCTCAGGAAGCCGATAGCTTTGAGGTCAAGAATGTTTTGATGAAAGAAATTATTATTCAAACCGCAAGCGGTTATAATAATGCTAAAGAGAAAAAAACAACCAAAGGATTTGCAGATTTCTACCGAACAAATATTGGGTGGTATCAATGGTGTGAATATGATTCGTCGTGGCAATTTCGCGCAGGAACCCACCATCCGCGGATTGAATGCCGGACAAATCAATGTTACGATAGATGGCATGGCCATTTTTGGAGCGTGTACTGACAGGATGGACCCCGTGAGTTCTTACATAGAACCCAACAACCTGCAAAGCATTATTGTAAACTATGGAGCCAACGATATGGCTTTTGGCAGCAGCATTGGCGGCGGATTTAATTTTAAAATAAAGCAGCCCAAACTGAACGCTGCTAAAACCTGGAGCGGCACGGCAGGCATCGGCTATGAAACCAATGGCAATGCAATACAAACGCTTGCCGCACTTGATTACAGCGGAAAGCGTGTAGGCATCAATGTGAATGGAATATTCAGGACCTCTGAAAATTACCGCGCCGGTGGCGGGGAAAAAATCCCATTCTCGCAATACCATAAATGGAATGGAAGTGTAGGTGCGAAATATAAAATAAGGGAACATCAATTTTTGCAATTCAATTATATTCAGGATGAAGAATACAACATCGGTTATCCCGCTTTGACAATGGATGTCGCTTTCGCAAAAGCGAAAATTGGTTCGGTTTCCTATATCTACCATGGCAACAATAGCATATTACAACTTTGGGAAACCAAGCTATTTTACAATGATATTGACCATGCGATGGATGATACCAAAAGGCCCAAAGCGCAAGTGCCGATGCACATGGATATGCCGGGAACTTCAAAAACAGCAGGATTTTATTCTGAAGCAAAATGGGCATATAAAAACCATTATTTGAAAACCCGGATAAACGGGTATCAAAACAGGTTGCATGCGGAAATGACGATGTATCCTGATAACGCCGCACAAATGTATATGCTCACTATCCCTGATGCACAACGAAATTTGTTGGGCCTTGATGTATCTGATAAAATAAATTTGAATGAAAAATGGAGTGTCCTTACGGGTGGCAGAATAGATATAGTTGCCTCTTCCCTTTTTAGCGAAGAAGGAAAGAAAACTCTTTCCGGCATGTATGAAGGAAACCTGTCTAAAAATCAATTATTGTACAGCGTGTATGTAAATCCCGTGTATAAAATGAACGGCCGGCTTTCTCTGTATGCCAATGCAGCCCGCACTATGAGAGCGGCTACCTTGCAGGAATTGTATGGGTTTTATTTATTCAACCGGATGGATGGATATGATTACATCGGCAACCCTTCATTGAAAAATGAAAGCTCATGGAATGCAGCTGTGGGCGGAATTTATAATCGTGATAAAATAAAAATTGAAGTACAGGGATTTGGTTATTTTATCCAAAACTACATAGCAGGTTTGCAAAAAAGCGATTACAGTGTAATGACCATCGGGGCCAATGGTGTAAAGCAATACAGCAATTTATCCTCAGCCTTATTAACGGGAGCGGAAGCAAGTGTACAATTAAAATTATTACCCGCACTTCAGTTTTCCACTAATAATACCTACACGTATGGCCGGGATTATAAGGGCAGGGCATTGCCGATGATAGCCCCTTTTAAAACCGTTAGTCAATTGGATTATAATTTAAAAACTATTTTATTTAATGTGACAGGAATTTTTTCTTCGGCTCAAAACCATGTGAACCCTGCTCTTTATGGAGAAACAAAAACGCCCGCTTATGGATTGGTGAACATAAAAACAGGTAAAACCTTTCAGCTAAAATCAAAAGCACTTGCGATTAATATTGGTGTAGAAAATTTGCTGGATACAAAATATGCCGACCATCTTGATATTGTAAAAATATGGCGACCTGGCAGAAGTTTTGTTGCACACTTTACCTATTCTTTTTAAAATAAGATTGCTTTCCTGGTCGGTGTCCTCACCGACCACCGACCAGGGAGGAAAATAAAGAAAATGTTCGGTGAGGACACCGACCAGGGAGGAATACCATTGCGACAAATGTTGCGGATTACTTTTAAATCTTTATTATCCTTCCACTTCCCACAACTTTGCTGTTGATATTGGTCGCGCTCCCTTTGTAATAAACGTTTCCACTGCCTGATATTTTTGCAATAATGCTGCTGCTGGCATTCACCTTCAGATTGCCGCTTCCGCTGATTTTCGCATCCACATCTTTGCTGTTGATATTGGTGCAATCCATATTTCCGCTCCCGCTTATTTGGGCTGAAATATTATTGGTTTCACCATTTCTTAAATCCAAATTCCCGCTTCCCCAAACTGAAAGATCAAGGTTTTTAAAAGATTTGAAACCCAATTTGATATTTCCCGATCCGGAAATACCTATGTTGGTTTGTCCGTCATTGGTAAAATTGCCATCGCCGCTGATTTTTCCACTGCCACTCTGTTGTAAAGAACTTATTTGGGTCATAGAAACATAAACCACCATTTTGGTTTTGTTTTTTATGTTTATATTTTTCGTAGTTTTTATCGTCAGCTTTCCGTTTTCTACGGTAGTTTCAATGTAGGGAAGGAGGTTCTCATCGGCTTCGACAGAGATTGAATTGGAATTTCCATAAGCAAGCTGAACGTCCATTGAGCCATGAGAAGACAGGGAATTGAAATTACTTACCTGGCGCGTTTCTTTTTTTACCTGGCCATTGCCTGTTATTGTTTTCCACGGTTGTGCCTTGAGGGCGAGGGTCAGGCTTAAAAATGCAAAAAGACAAGTCAATACATGTTTCATAATATATTTTTTAATTTTATGGGAAGATAGTTGTGCAACGTATGATGCAATAAAAAGGTTACAGGTAATTTTTAAAATTTAATTCATATCATACTTGCAACTCTGATAATAGTTGATCGGAGACCCGGCAATGATGAAGAAACCTGGCTGACAGAGTACCAATTGCTCTGGTTGCAGCAGATGAACAAATATGGGCATTTTGTATTTAGTTTCAGCTATAGTTGTACTTAATGTGCTCATTCTTTTGTGAGCTTACATATTCAGTATTGCTGTTCCCAATTACGTTTTATTACCTTAGCAGCCCCTCTCATCCAATACACACTTTCGGTTAAGCAAGTCCGGGGATAAAGCATAGATAAAGCATAGATAGTGTATGGATAGTGTATAGATAGTGTATAGGATACTGCTTCCCTGGTCGGTGTCCTCACCGACCATTCCAGTAAATTACTTCTCTGGCTTATTTCCTCAGCGACCATTCTAAAAAATTATAAATCTCGTTTTTCTACTTTGATAAATACGTCGTTGATGCCGTGAAACCGGTTTTATTCCCTGGTCGGTGTCCTCACCGACCATGCTTCCCTGGTCGGTGTCCTCACCGACCATTCCAGTAAATTTCTTCCCCTCAGGGATCATTCTAAAAATTGCTTCCCTGTGGCTGTTCCTCACCGACCATTCTAAAAATTATATAACTTTCCTTAAAAAATGCTTTCATCCGATTTTAAATATGCAGGGCATCGTAATTTCATACATCCCTGGTCGCTGTCCCCACCGACCACTCCAGTAAATTTCTTCCGGGCTGGTTTCCTCAGCGACCTTTAAATTCATCCCTGGTCAGTGTCCTCACCGACCATTCCAGTAAATTTCTTCCCCCTCAGCGACCATTATAAAAAATTATATAACTTTCCTTAAAAAATGCTTTCATCCGATTTTAAATATGCAGGCCATCGTAATTCATACACTGAACTAAACGAGGTTTATTTTTGGACCATAACAATTAATAATTGGAATCATTTACTTAAAAGTGAGGAAAATAAATTAATAGTAATAAACAGTCTGCAATGGTTAGTTCAAAATAAGTTAGTTGAAATTTATGGATATGTTGTTATGCCAAATCACATTCATTTATTATGGCAACAATTGAAAATGAACGGCAAAGAATTTCCGAAAAATAGTTTTGAAAAATTCACAGCAAAATCATTAGTAAAAAAAATGAAGCAGCAAAACGATATTGATTTAAAAAAATACGAAGTGACTGCGTCAGACAGAAAGCACAACATTTGGTTTCGAGATCCATTGGCAGTGCGGATATTCAGCAAGGAGATGGCAGCAGAAAAACTTGAATACATTCATTTCAATCCTTTACAAGCTCATTGGAGTTTGTGCAATAATTGTGACGATTACCGTTTTTCATCTGCCCGGTTTTACGTAAATGGGATAGATGAGTTTAATTTGGTAACAAATATTATGAATGCTTTTTGAGCTAAAGAAAACGTTCGGTCGGGACACCGACCAGGGAGGAAAAGAAAGCGTTCGGTGAGGACTCCGACCAAGGGAGGAGGAGAAGTTTAATTTGGTAACAAATATTATGAATGCTTTTTGAGCTAAAGAAAACGTTCGGTGAGGACACCGACCAAGGAGGACTTTTTTGAGCTAAAGAAAATGTTCGGTGAGGACACCGACCAGGGAGGAAAAGAAAATGTTCGGTGAGGACACCGACCAAGGGAGGAGGAGAAGTTTAATTTGGTAACAAATATTATGAATGCTTTTTGAGCTAAAGAAAACGTTCGGTGAGGACACCGACCAAGGAGGACTTTTTGAGCTAAAGAAAATGTTCGGTGAGGACACCGACCAGGGAGGAAAAGAAAATGGTCGGTGAGGACTCCGACCAAGGGAGGAGGAGAAGTTAATTTGGTAACAAATATTATGAATGCTTTTTGAGCTAAAGAAAACGTTCGGTGAGGACACCGACCAAGGAGGAATGCTTTTGAGCAAAGAAAACGTTCGGTGAGGACACCGACCAAGGAGGACTTTTTGAGCTAAAGAAAATGTTCGGTGAGGACACCGACCAGGGAGGAAAAGAAAATGTTCGGTGAGGACTCCGACCACGGAGAAAAGAAAACGTTCGGTGAGGACACCGACCAAGGGAGGAGTAACAAATATTATGAATGCTTTTTGAGGAAAAGAAAATGTTCGGTCGGGACACCGACCAGGGAGGAAAAGAAAGCGTTCGGTGGGGACACCGACCAAGGAGGAATGCTTTTGAGCTAAAGAAAACGTTCGGTGAGGACACCGACCAAGGAGGACTTTTTGAGCTAAAGAAAATGTTCGGTGAGGACACCGACCAGGGAGGAGCTAAAGAAATTGGTCGGTGAGGACACCGACCATTTTGAGGACAAATAAAATGTTCTGTGAGGACTCCGACCAGGGAGAAAATAAAATGTTCGGTGAGGACACCGACCAAGGGAGGAGTAACAAATATTATGAATGCTTTTTGAGGAAAAGAAAACGTTCGGTGAGGACACCGACCAAGGGAGGAGGAGAAGTTTAATTTGGTAACAAATATTATGAATGCTTTTTGAGCTAAAGAAAACGTTCGGTGAGGACACCGACCAAGGAGGACTTTTTGAGTAAAGAAAATGTTCGGTGAGGACACCGACCAGGGAGGAAAAGAAAATGTTCGGTGGGGACACCGACCAGGAGGAAATATAAAATGCTTCGATGAGGACTCCGACCAGGGAGAAAATGTTCGGCGAGGACACCGACCAAGAGGGAGGAAATTCGATAGTGTATGGATAGTGTATAGATCGTGTCTGGAAAGAGTAGTGATAGAGAATGGAACTTATCCTCCCCTAGTTGCCAAATGCCCCTTTTCAACACTGTTATCACAAGTCCTGCAACCAGCCCTGAAAGGGCGTCATATCCCAGCGAAGGGTGCAGCCCTTCGCTAACTTCGGCAATAGCAAATTCCAGCGATACAGTATGGATAGTGTATGGATAGTATTGCCTGCGAGGTTGCAGGTACTAAGATCGCATCTGCAATTTCATTTAATGGATATTTTACGATAAACTATCGTATTGTGGGTGCGCCGACGAAGTCTTATTCATTTGACTGACCATTAATATTAATAAGTGCCAGGTAATGCAGATGACATACCTTTAGATACTTCCGGCAAATACCCATTCGAAAATTTATTGTAAAAAAATATTCCCAATCTATAAATTGAAAATATGGAAATACATCACCATGCACACGAGGAAAAAAAGAAGGGCTGGAAGTCCTATGTTTGGGAATTCCTGATGCTTTTTTTCGCCGTCTTCTGCGGTTTTTTAGCACAGAACTTATTAGAGCACCGGCTCGAAAAAGAAAAAGGGAACCAGTATGTACGTTCTATGATTGAAGATATTATATCAGACTCCACAAAAATTAATCAAGCCTTTGAATTCACTAAAAAACAACAATCAGGTTTGGACAGTTTATCGGTATTATTTGATAACCCACCTTACAGCGACAGCACTATTAAAAGAATGTATGTTTTGATGTTGAAGTATACAATGAATGACGCCAATGTCGCATTTACGAAAAGAACAGTTTCTCAATTAAAAAATTCAGGTGGGATGAGATTAATTTCGAACAAAATATCTGCCGATGAAATTACAAAGTACATTGAAGACGCAGACGATATTGAATCGCAAGGTGAATTTTTTAAGAACATTGCACTAAACGAAATTATAAAGCTTAATAACAAAATATTTTTCTTAAAATATATCAAAGGAGTTACACGAAAGAATGTAGATAGTTTTATGAATATAATAATTTTATGATGAAAGCGCCTGTTAAATTAGCGAACCATAATGAAAATTTGTTAATAGAATATAGCAACCAGTTATTTTTTACATCCGGGGTATTAATCAATTACAATAATAAGTTAACCAGCTTTAAAGCCGGAATTCCCAAAATAATAGAAATTTTAAAAAGAGAGAATCACATAGAATAAAGTAGCAGAAATACAACTACGGCTGTTGTTAAGGGGCAAGCTATAACAGTAAATTCCACAATCGTTAGCGCTGGGACGACCCATCACACCGAAATAAAAAAAAGCCATCACCTTTTTTCAAGGGTAGGCTTTATAACGTTAGAGATTCACACAGCAAACCAACAAATAATCCGGATTTCTATTTTTTTATATTATACTTTTTGCATTCAGTAAAAAAGTAATTGATAGGATAATGCAAGTACTTAAGATAAAAGAGTCCCTTTATCGGCACTCCTTTATGCAATACAGTAGAACGGTCAGGAAATTGATTTCCAAACACTTTCCATAACCTATTAAAAAAAACGAAAGCAGCAGACGGACTTTTTCATGATTTTATTTTTTTTTCAGATCATATTAGGTTTGTGGATACATGAATCCTGGCGTAGATCATGTGACGGGGTAATCCACTGATATGAACTCAATATCTGCACCGATGAGTCGTCCCTGCCACCGTGAGACCAGGTAGCAGACGGAATTTTCAAGGATTTATTTTTCTTTTCAGATCAATTGCGGAGGTTCGTGGAGACACGAACGCTCGCATAGAAATGCCGGTTGAAAGTTTCCGGTTGGCCTGGAAAAATGACTTTCCCTCTTCCTTGCAACCTGACATCTCTAACTGGTTTTTCTAGGGGTTCAATATGGAAGCCAGGGTGGTTTGTAATTCTTCGCCACGCAGGTTTTTGCCTACAATAATACCATTAGGATCGACCAGAACATTTTGAGGAATTGCGGTGATACCATATTTTATGGCTACCTCATTCTTCCATCCTTTAAGATCACTGACCTGCAACCAGGGTAATTTATCCATTTCAACGGCCTTAAGCCAGGATTTTTTGCTATCGTCGAGCGATACACCCACTACATCAAAGTTTTTATCTTTAAAAGTCTCGTATGCTTTCAGGACGTTAGGATTTTCTGCACGACAAGGAACACACCAACTGGCCCAAAAATCCACCAATACATACTTGCCTCTTAATGAGGAAAGCTGGAAGATATTGCCCTCAACATCCTCCTGTGTGAAATCAAAACTTTTACCTATGGAGATTTGCCTTGCTTTATCATATTTAGAGGTAATTTTTTGACCCGTAAAACTGTTCAATACTCTTTCACTGAGAGCAGTGTAATAACGATCAAAAGTGATTGGATCAATGACACTGGTTTTGTTTTCATTCACCAGGTCAAGACTTACGTAAGAATTGGGGTGAGCGAAAATAAATGCATCCACAGTCGAATCCATTTTTGCCATCAGGCCTCTTCCTATCGTCTGAAGTTTTTTAAGACTATCCTCGTCTTTTTCCTTCATCACTTTTTGCACGTCAGTAACCAACTGCTTCCATTGTGCGGGTAAAGTTCCCATTTGTGAATTATACAGAAGATACTCTTTTTGTGCCTGTGCTCCTGTGATGACAGCATTGGAAATATTATCTTTTCCCGAAACTTTGTATTTCCCTTTTTCAAGGTATAATTGTTGAAAGTCGGGCTGTGTGCGTTTTGAGCTTGTATCCTTTTTTGTAGGCACCAAACTAATGTAAGCCTTGTTCCCAAAAGCAGTTTGACCGGAAAAAAGAAATTTCCCATTTTTTATGATGGCCGTGTCGGTTATGTTTTTCCCCTCAACGTTTGAATAATTGAGAAGTACCATTTTATCTTTTCCAACATTTGAAAACTTTCCATCAATCCGGAATTTATCCTGCGCGATGCAAATGCTGGATAAGAATAAGAGAAGGGTTCCAATAGATATTTTAATATTCATGATCTTTTTTTTAATACACTACCCGATACTTCCAGGGTACATTGAAAATAATTTTAATTAATTAAGGCGCTTAGTTTTTCAACTAAATCTTCACCTCTTAAGTTTTTGGCTATAATCTTTCCTTCCGGATTCACTAAAAAATTCTGGGGCACAGAAGTTATTCCATACATGAGAGCGACAGCATTATTCCATCCGTTCAGGTCGCAAACCTGTATCCAGGGCAACCCATCTTTTTCTACTGCCGCTTCCCAGGCGAACTTTGCCTGATCCAATGACACACCCACAACCTCAAAGTTTTTGGTCTTAAAATGATCGTAGGCTTTAACGAGATTAGGGTTCTCTGCCCTGCATGGCACGCACCAGCTGGCCCAAAAATCCACCAATACATATTTACCCCTCAAAGAAGAAAGAGTAAACGGATTTCCCTTTAAATCGTTTTGCGTAAAATCAGTAACCGCGGCACCAGCCTGACGCCTTCTAGCGATCTCTATTTTTTCGAGAGTGCGCTTTCCCAGGTCAGATGATTGAATTGCTGGGGAGAACTGATGAAAGATTGGCTCCACCTGTGACGGTTCAAACTTACCTGCAAGAATGTGAATGTTATAGGTATATAAACCCATGAAGGAATTCAGGTGAGATTTTATAAATGCTAACCTGGTGTTTTTGATTTCGGCTACCAATTTCTGAACACTGTCTGATGCATTTGTATATGCATCATTTTTAGGCTTTCCCTTGAATTCATTATTCAGCCTGATGATGGAGTTCGTCATCGGGCGGATAGCTGCTTCAATTTCGCGATTTTGTTCGTCTGCTACCGATCCACTTAGCTTAGCGTTCTTTATCGAGTCGGCAGTAGTAATGGAGATCTTTGAGTTTTCCAGAAAAAACGAAAAGAGATCGCTCTTATTGCCGTTCGCCGGATTCAATCGTTTTAAGTAGAGTATCGCCCGTGTAGGTTCACTCAAACTTCCAACAAATTGGAATTTGCCATTTGTAACCTGGACAGAATCTACATTTTTGAACCCGGTACTTTTCTCGAGTGCCAGATAAATTATTGCCGGATCCTTTAAATTGGTGATCTTACCAGATATGGTATATTTATTTTGCGCTGCTGCCACCATTGGCAAGATGGCAAGCAATAGGAGGATGTTTTTCATTTACTCATTTTTAAGGGTTATTTTCCATATTTGGGTTCTCTGCCATAATTTTTGCAGGAATACGCAACACGAAACGGTTAGGAGTTAATGTGATGGTTTCTTTTACAACACCATCGGTACCATAAATTTTATGCTGGTATGCTGTTCCGGCAAATAATGGGTCTACAGATAACCGTCTCATATCAAACCAGCGGAAACCCTGAAGCGCGAATTCGCGAATCCGCTCCTCCATAATGAACTTCAGCAAACGAACTTTTTCAGAAGAAACATTTGAAGGGACAGCAGCTTCACCTACCGGCATCCTGTGCTTACGGAAATCAAAAACTTCGTCAGCAGCCCCTTCCAGGTTATTTAACCTTGCCTTTACTTCCGCTCTTAAAAGCAGAAGGTCCTGAATCCTCACTCCAAAGAAAGAAACGGTCGTATTTTGAAACCTATACAAATTCTCTCCGTTAGGAAGTGGGCCGGCAACATATCTCTTCGTAAATCTTACATCATTGGGCGTGAACAGTGCAGCCGCTTCCGGTGTTAGCCATAGTAATCTGTTCGATCCAGACAGATAAACGTTGGTAAGGCTTTTAGCATACACGTTCTCCAGATCATTCGGTACAGTAGGAAAACCCGGGTAAGCTGTATTATAATCTACCAATACAGTAGGCACCTTAGACTTCGCCAGGTTACTGATCGATTCATTAAGCAGGGGCAATGCATCTTCAAATTTGCCCATAAAAATGTACACTTTTGCCAGTAAACCTTGTGCTGCGGCTTTCGACATGCGGATGCGATGTGGCACACCCACAGCGTCAAGATTAGGAATGGCTGTTGTCAGGTCACTAACTATGAGATCGTATATTTTTTTAACCGTAGCCCTTTTAAAATCTGTTGCATTAACATTGGCCTCGGTAATTAGCGGGAAACCAGGGTCGGTTGCTGCTGTTGCCGGATCATAGGGCTTTCCATAATAGTTGACTAACAGGAAGTAGGTCCAGGCTCTGCCGGCATATGCTTCTGCCTGCAAAGACTTTTTCGTCGCTTCGCTTCCTTCAGTTGAACCGAGTACCTCATTGATTATTTTATTATAAATATAGAGGTCTTTAACAGGAACCAGCGTCTCTGTCGCATCTTCAGATTCATTATAAACATCCGCCTGCCATTTAAAGAGCTGCTTTTCTCTGTAATTAGCTCCGGTGAAATATGGTTCCAGGGAACATACTTCATCGCCCATGAGTACCTGGCCGTTGGCCCCGATATTGATTAGGTCCAGGTTGTTTAATAATAAGTCATAGTCTGTTGTTTTGGTCGCAATAACTCTTCCTTTTGGTTCTAATTCAAGAAAAGATTTTTTGCAGGCACCCAGGGTTATTAACAGAAATGTAACCAGCGCAGAATGTTTGATATATTTGGATATACTATTCATTGTTATAAGGTTTAATTTTAAAGAGAAACGTTAACTCCTAAAGAAACTGAATGTTGATTCGTTGGAATGGCAAGGCCCTGAAATTCCGGATCGATATCAAATTTGTTGGCTTTCCATACCATAATATTTGAGATCTGCGCCCTGAAGGTGACCCCTTGCATATTAACTTTATTAATCAAATTTCTAGGCAGATCAAAAAACAACGTAACATCCCTTAGTTTAATAAAAGAGGCATCTACGACATTATTATCTCCATAAGTGAAATAATCTGTGTTTATAAGACCGGCATTCGGGCTGCCATTTGTTAAGTAGGCAGGAATATCAGTGTATAGTTCGTCTCCGGGAGCTTTCCATCTATCCAGGAAATCAACAGACATGTTGCGGTGCAATTGTCCACCAAACATCAGGTTACGCTGTCTTCTCATCACATGACCCATATTGTAAATCATGTTGGCAGAAAGCCTGAAGTTTTTGTATCTGAAATTATTAGAAAATCCGCCATTCCATACTGGCTGATACGTACCTGCATAAACTATATCATCCGGCTTGGCAATAAGTTTCGCACTTGTTTTAGAACCATCCTTAAGGCCTACCAGTGGTGCACCGGTATTATCCAATCCTTCATATCTATATGCGAAAACCGTGAAGGCAGGATAACCTTCCGCGAGGATACTGGCTACTCTTTGGGCTCCGGTGGTAATAGGCACTCCAAAAGTTAGTTTGTCTATATTATTCTTATTGTATGCAAATACAAAAGAGCTGGTCCAACTGAAATCCTTGCTCCTCACATTGAGGGATTGTAAGCTTATTTCTATTCCTTTATTAGTGATATTCCCCTGGTTTCCGACAATAGCAGGCCACCCGGTTAATGAATTCGGATATACCAGTCCCAGCAGGTTATCGGTTTTTTTCTGGTAAATATCAACAGTGCCTGAGATACGGCTGTTGAGTACACTAAAGTCAATTCCTAAATTAAGGGTTTTGGTACTCTCCCAGGAAAGGTTATCGTTTCCGGGCGTCGCAATCCTTAAACCTACAGAATTAGGAAAAAAAGCGCTTCCTGAAGGAGTGGTTATATCATAGGATGAAGCTACGCCTACATTAGGTGAATTACCCGTAACGCCGTATGTTAAACGAAGTGCCAACTGCTGAACACCTTTCACTGTTTGCATGAAGGTTTCATTGCTGATATTCCATTTACCTCCTAAACTATAAACAGGTTTATTCTGCGCGGCTTTGTCTTTTCCAAAAAGATTACTTTGGTCCATACGCCAGCTTCCGTTAAAAGCATATTTACGGTCGAAAGTGTAAGACAAATTGGAATAATAGGAAGTAAAGCGGGTAGTTGTTTCGTTGGTTGAAAAAGCATCATAGGTTAAGATACTGCCATAAGTGCCATAATTGGGATACACTGTATTTTGGAGCAATCCGCCAAGGGCCTTATAATCTATGGGGGCAGTGGTAAGCAGGGTCTCGTCAAAGCCTCTTACCCTATTTCTTTGGTTAGTAGAAAACTGCTCCTGAGCCTCTTGTCCTGCCAAAACGGTGAATTCATGTTTCTTCCAGGATTGTTCAAAAATCAATTGGTTTCTAACGGTCCAGTTGCGCTGCTCGCTGCTGGAGGAGGTAAGTCTGCCTCCATTCGTTGGAAGATAATATTGTGGAGGTGTGGTCGCGTTAGGCGCAACAGTGAAATTTACAATTTCTTTTCTCACCGTGTAGCTCTGAAGGCTTTCAAACTCTCTTCCTGCACTGCTTCCTTTAATATAGCCATAGTTGCCTTCAAACCGAAGATTTTTTAAAATATTCACAGTGGCCCCTGTATTAATCCTGGCCAGCAAAGAATTATTTTTGGTATTACCATAATTAAATT
This sequence comes from uncultured Chitinophagaceae bacterium, assembly GCA_963696835.1. Taxonomy (GTDB): domain Bacteria; phylum Bacteroidota; class Bacteroidia; order Chitinophagales; family Chitinophagaceae; genus Ginsengibacter. The sequence goes on from CAVOLS010000009.1 coordinate 13,749, forward strand.
CATCAAGCGGATTATACTTCAAACTGAAGCGGCTTCTCGCCTCCATGTCTGCCAGAATTTCATTTGGCTGCCCCGTCATAAAAGGTATCGACATATTTTTTCCGTTATCATCACGGAATTGCTGGTAAGGATAAAAACTGTAATCAACATTCAGGTTTCTTTTGGAAGCACTGTTGTTATTAGACAAGTCTGTAATGATATAAAAGCGTAGAAATTTGTTAGCCTTAATATCCTGCCGAAGATTTATTTTATAAGTTTCATTTTTTTCACCTGGCTGGTTGCTCGTATTATTGGTGAAACTTGTTGACCCATAAAAAGAATATTTATCACTACCTCCGGACAAGGAGATGGTTTGATTGCTCAGCATTGCATTTCTGTAAAAGAGATCCTTGATCTGGCCCCTGTTGCTGATGTTGGCAAGGCTGTCCAAACTATGAGTTGCCTGGTCGGCAGTTATCAGCCCACGCAACTGGTTATAAAGAATAAGTTCATGTGGCGCTATGCCTCCCCCGGTTACAGTGTTCACCGTAGCCCATGGATATTGTGCCTGGTAGCCGGGCGTATTAAATAATTCAACACCAGTGGCAACAAATTGCTGACTGTTTAGCTGAGGGAAATAATTCAATTCTGGTTTGCCCTGAAAATTCATGAAGCCGTCATAGTTTACGCGTAGTTTGCTGTTGAAGGCCCCTCTTTTAGTAGTAATTACAATCACACCATTTGCAGCTCTTGCGCCCCAGATTGAAGCAGCGGTTGCGTCTTTTAAAACCGTGATATCCTTTACATCCTGCGGATTAATGCTTGACATATCCGGAATGACTAAACCATCTACCACATATAAAGGTTGTGTACTTGTTCCGCTATAGGAGCCGTTGCCATTAAGGGCCGGAGCGCCGGTGGTAGCGAGACCCCGGATCAAAAACTGACTTTTGGAAGGTGCATTGTTTACCACCATTCCCGGTACGAGCCCGTCGAGGCTTTGCAGCACGTTCATCGATGTAGTACGGTTTGCTACTATATCCATATCTGGTTTTGAAAATGATCCCGCACTTCTTTCTTTTGACAAGGTTTGATAACCGGTATTCACGGTAATTTCAATTTTCTCCATGGCAGTAACTTTCGTTTTAAAAGTTATGGTGCCCAGATTGGTTCTGCCACTTAACTTAATTTCCCTGCTCTCTATATTAACACCGGAAAAAATTATTGTGGCTTGTTCATCCACATTGGGTAGTTCAAATTCGCCATTTGAATTAGTTGAAGTTGCATTATTGGTTCCCTTTACCATAACTGACACACCTTCGATACCCTGACCATCCTCATTCACTACGCGCCCCCTGATATCTCTTGCTATCGCCACTGCTAAGGTTTCCTTTTTTACCGGTTTTTCTTTTACGATAATTACCTTGCCCATAACGGTGTAAGTAAGCGGCTGATCATCGAATACGGAATTTAAAATCCCGAACAGGTCAGCATTCTTCGCATCAATCGATATTTTTTTAGCGTTTGCCAAATGCTGATCTGAATAAAAAAAGAATACCCACTTTGCTTTTCGATTTCAGAAAAAGCCTTTTTTAAGGTGATGTTCTCGCCGGATATTGAAATTTTCTGGCCATATCCAGCGGCGCTAAGCTGCATACAGGCAGCAAAAAGAAAAAGGGTGGTTAATTTCATTACCAAAAAGGTTTTGGATTTAAAAAAACTAAACAGGCGCTTATTATGAGCGTTGTAATTTGTTTTCCCAAAAGCAGTCAAATGCATAACTTTGAGTTGTTGAGTTAAAAAATAAAGATTCCCGACAGAGTTTTTAGCTGACTCTTCCGGCCGTTAGTGTTAGCGCACTGACGGCCTTTTTAGTCTTACTATTTTTGTTTAACAATAATTTCCTTTCCGTTTATATTGAATTCTACACTTCCCGTTGCGGCCAGCATTTTCAGCAATTCAGATAAATTGGCTTCCCGAGGCAGTCGTCCGGAAAATGTTTCATTCGATTTGTTTTCGAAAATAACCGTCACATCATACCATCGTGCAGCCTGGCGCATGATAGATTCAATACTTGCGCTATTGAAAATAAAGCGCCCGTTTTTCCACGCTACAACTTCTTCAACATTCACCTTTTGAACAGTCATGCCGCTGCCAACACCAATCTCAGCCTGTTCACCTGGCTTTATCACTACACTTTTACCGCCCAGGCTAACCCTCACCGACCCTTCCAATAAGGTAGTCTTCATTACTTTTTCATCCTTATAACTATTCACATTAAAATGTGTTCCAAGCACCTTTATCTCTACATTCTTAGCCACATTGGTTACTATAAAAGGTTTTGAAGCATTGTGCGCCACTTCAAAGTAGGCCTCCCCTGTTACCTCAACCTTTCGTTCGTTACCAACATACGTCACCGGGTATGTCAAAGAGCTTTCACTGTTAAGCCACACTTTCGTTCCATCTGCTAAAGTGAGATTGATCACCTTGCTGCCGCGTGGATTTTCTAACACGTTAAACATTTCCACCGCATCCTTTCCGCCGGTATATACAATCTGACCGCCCTCCTTTATATTCACCCTGACATCACCTTGATCCAAAGTCTGATTCAAAGCACTATCTAACAAAATCTTTTTGCCATTGGCCAGTTTAATCGTTGCTTTTGATGACTCCGGAGCAACTACATCCTGTTCGACTTGGATTGTTTTGGCAATTTCTTCGGGATGAGTCGCCTTCTTACCGGTTAATAAATAAGCGCCAGATGCAAGGACCAATAATATGGATGCCGCTACCGCTATCCGGCGGAATGAAAACATGTTTATCAACTTACTGTCCTTAATTCCATTTTCCTGCTTGTAAACCGGGGCCTGACTAAGAATGGAATCCATAATCTCCGAAGCCTTTTCCGTTTGCATGACTTCCTCAGTAGATATAGTATCCCAGGCCGTTTCTAAAAGATTTTGGATGCGTACGTCATGCTTCTGGCTAAGAATGATTACTGCCAGTTCCTGTTTTTCCTCTTCGGAACAGGTATTGGTGAAATAACGATCAAATAAATACGCTAATCTATCAGTTGTCATGGAATTATTTTGCAGATAAATGAAAGGCTATTTAAACATAACTTTTCCATCTCCCGGTAAAAAAGACAAGCAGGAGTAGAAAAGGTAGTAGGTAAAAACAAAATTATTTTTCTTTGAGGGCAGACAGTTAAAATTTTACAGTAAATACCAGCTTAAAACAAACAAGGGTATTGCGTGTGGACCATAATGTTGCGAGATTTCTTTCCTGACATGATTAAGGGCATTCGTCAGGTGTTTCTTCACGGTAAAAATGGAAATATTAAGCTGACTTGCTATTTCTTGTTGTTTCAAACCCACTTCGCGGCTCAGTTTAAAAACTTCCTTTTGTTGAGGCGTTAAGGTGTCAACGGCGCGATGTATTAGTTTTCGGATTTCCTTATTCAAAAGTTGATCCTCAGGGGTCAGATTAGCTTTTTCAGGCTTTTTCTGTAGAGTAGCCATCACCAGTGTTTCTGTTGCCATGCGGCGAAAACCATTGATCGCATGGTTATAACACATTCGGAACAGATAACCATCCAGGTTTTGAATTCCCGGAAGCTTTTCTTTTTGAATCCATATTTTCAGGAACACATCGTGAACCGTATCCTCTGCTGTTTCTTTGGAACCCGTAATTTTCAGGATATAATTGTAAAGCTTGTTATGATAGGTTTCAAAGAGATGACGGAAAGCAAGTTCATTTCCCTGCGCAATCAACTCAAGCAATTCATCTGCATTATATGTTTTCTTCGAAAGCAATTAGGTTAACATTTCCGGTTAGGTTTCAAAGATAAAAATTATAGTAACATCCATTCTTCTTATTCATGCAACATTTCAAATTGACAACGGGTTTAACCATTTAACAACGTATTCGCAAGGTGACAAAATGAATGCCGGTGAAAAGGGAGCCATTGATGTCTTTTACGGCAAGAACCGAAGTTGCAACCCTGAATTAGTCTTCATATCTGCTTCATCTGGTAAAACTTCCTAACTAATTTGCATTTCAACAGATTACCTTTATTAGAATATTAAAACAACCACTTCATTTGATTAAAATTGAATTTTATGAATCCTAAGAAGATCTGGGCAAATCTAACCGTGGAGGATTTAGAACGAACTACTATATTCTATACTGTATTAGGGTTTAAATCTAATGGCGCTTCTAAAGAACTAACCAGTTTTTTTGTTGGCAAAGATGATTTTGTAATTCATTTCTTTCTAAAGGACATACTAAAATCCAACATTAAAGGAGAAGTAGCCGACTTAAAACATGGAAATGAAATTGTGTTCACTCTTTCCGCTGACAGCAAAGAGGAAGTTGACAAGTGGGAAAAGGAGGTTAAGAATGCAGGCGGAACCATTATTTCCAGCGCTGCCAAATTTGGACAAGGATACTATGGTTTTGTCTTTACAGACCCGGATGGGCATAAATTTAATGTGTTCTACATGTGATGATGCTGATAAGGCAAATCAGATCGGGAAAGCTCGAATGCAAAAGACGGTTTTGCAGCAATGCGCTTTTGGTTCCCTTTTTCAATTTAATGATCTGTTTACCTTTATGCGCATAGTCTTTCGAAAGGCTTTACTACAGTAGAACTCTCTGTAGGATACATTTACAAAAAAAATATGGTTAATGGCCAAAGTTGCTAATGTGTTCAACACCTATAATTATTACGTTCATGAGAATTATAGCGTAAATCCTATTGCAACAACTCAATTTACCACCACTATTGCTTACAAGTTTTAATCTTCAGCATTATATTCTTTTAGAAGAATTTTTTACAACGAAAACTTATTTTGCAAATAATCAATACACTGCAAGCTCAAAGCTGCCAGCAACCCAAAAAAACCTCCTTCAAAAAAAATTTTCATTTTTCATTTTCTCTTCATGTTGGGATTCTAGATTTGTTTTCATCATCAAGTATTGATAACCTTTTTATTAAACAAAAAAATGAAATCATGAAAAAGACACTATTATTCTCAATCGCATTATTATTGTCGGCCGCTACTTTTGCGCAAACCACTGTAAAAAACAAAGAGGCCATAAAAGGCAAGGCCATTATCCAAAGTGACAAGAATAGCACCCAGACAAATGGTTCTGCCAACGCTTCCTCTTCAACCAGTGTACACTCCGATGCTGTAAATAATATGGAGAACAGATCTTCTGCTGAAATAAAAAAAGAACATAAAGCTACGGTTGCTGAAAAAGAAAAAATAGCAACAGAGGTAAAAGAAGAAGGCCAGAAATCTGAAAAGATGGTAGCAGATGACCACCCTATTTCTACCTCTGCTCATATAAACATGGAGGCTAATGCGCAGTCAAAAGACAATAATATCAGCATTAATTCGTCTATAAATAATAGTGAACCCCTATCTTCGATGGAGATAAAAAACAAAGGCAACCAGTTGAAAAATGATGGAAAAGCAATTGTCCAAACACAGGCCGGTGCAACTGTTGAAAACAGTCAACTTGTGAAAGCCAAAGTACACAAAACGGCTATCAAAGCAGGTAATAAAATAAACACAGTTTCCTCAACCGCCGTGCAAGCCGGAGCCGGAACTGTACATGCGGTTAAAGTAACTCCCGTTTCAATAAAAACAGGGGCCCAGGTAAAAACAATTACCGGAATTAAAATAAAATAAAACAACCGGACAGGTTTTGCACTAACCTGCAAAACCTGTTATTAAATACCATTTATGAAAAGGCTAATGATGTTAAAAAGTTTTATAGGAATGTTTCTGATCATAAGCATACCTCGATGCGTGTGGGCAGAAGGTACGCCGGTATCCAAACCTTCCGTTAGCCATATTATCATCGTTTCAATGCAGGACACCACACGACCACCTGCAAAAAGTACAGCAGGCACTGAAGACAAAAACGCTGACAAGGATATAATTAAAGTGGTTCCTAAATCGCGCAGGCAGGCAGTGCCGGTGCCGGTTAATGTGAATGTAAAACCCATTATTAAACCAGTCATCAAACCCGTAATTAAGCCCCTGATCAGAGTACTTCATTAAACGAATAAAATAATCTCATGAACTGAGCCTTAAAGTATTCGAGCCCTATATGATGATTTTAAGAAGGATTAACCTGGCTAAACAATAAATATTATTAAATGAAATCAATACTATTCATTATCACAATCACATTAAGTAGCACATTCGGTTTCGGGCAAACAGATAGCGCAACCAGTGCAGCAACGGAAAGTACCCCTGCAAAATCAACCTTAACACTTGGCGCCATTTATTCAAATAACGCAAGTTATTATGGGCAACGTGCCATAGAGAATACTCCTTACGCAGCCATAGCAGCCAATTATCAGCTTAAATCCGGTTTCTATCTGACAGGACAGGCTTACCAGCTTTTAAATGAAAAAATGTCGTCCGTATCTGCAGCAAGCTTTGGGGCAGGGGTCAATTTTAAGCTTGGCAAAAAGTTATCAACCGACTTAAGTTATAGTCATAGTTTTTATCCTGATTATTCGCCATTGTTACCATCCGGAAACGCTGATAATGCCAGCATAACACTTTCCTATCCGGGTTGGGTCACAGTAAGTTTAACCGGCGATTATGCTTTTGGAAAAACCAATGATGAATTTGTAACAGGCGGAATAGGCAAGGACATAAACCTCTTTAGCCTTGGAAAAAAAGATATCATTACTATCAGCCCGTCTGCTAATGTAGTTGGCGGTACGCAACATTTTTACCAGACCTATGTGAGGGAACAGAAATTACGGGATAGTGTATTAGGTATTTTGACAGGCCCGCTTTTCGGTAATCCTTCTACTGCCAGTCATATTGATACTGTTGCAACAACCTCCTTTAATATACTATCCTATAATTTTAAATTGCCGGTTGCCTATAACCGGTCACATTACGTTTTGGAAGCAGCTTATCAATTATCCGTTTTAAGCAACAAAGTGCAGGCCGGTGGTGGCAAACTAAATTCTTTTTTAACTTTCAGCTTTTATTACCAGTTCTGAAACCATGAAAGTATTAATTATTGAAGACGAAAGAACGCTTGCCCGCGAAATGAAGCTCTTTTTAGAAAAAGCGTTTTATCTCTGCGATACGGCTCACACTGCAGCCGAAGCGAAGCGGAAGATGGTGGAAAATGAATATGATTTTATCCTGCTTGACCTGGGACTGCCTGATAACGACGGCCTTGAGCTTTTAAATGAAACAAAAAAAATATGCCCCAATGCGTCCTACATTATTTTAACAGCAAGGGGAAAGCTTGAAGACAGGATAAAAGGACTGGATCTTGGCGCTGATGACTATTTGGCGAAGCCTTTCTCATTACTGGAACTGCAGTCCAGAATGCAAGCCATATCACGACGCAAATCAGGCAACAATGATCCTGTGATGGAACTGGGTGAATTTAGCATTGACCTGAACAAACGATCAGTACATTTTGAAAAGGAAGAGATCGAATTGTCGAGAAAAGAATTTGATTTGCTTAGTTATATGCTGCTGCATAAAAACAGGCCGCTTACCCGGTTGCAGTTAAGTGAACATATCTGGGGCAATTTTTCAGATGATGATTATGATTCCAATTATATTGATGTGCATATTAAAAATATAAGAAAAAAGATGGCGGCCCATGCGCCTGTAGACTGGTTGCAAACCCTGCGGGGAATTGGCTATAAAATAAAAATGTAAGTACGCTGTGAAACTGCTGACTAAACTAACGCTTTTTATTACGCTCTCTAAGATGCTGATAGTAATACTTTTTGTATTACTGCTGCCATCATTAGTTGGTTATGTAAGTTTTAAATACAGCAATTATTACCTTGGCCAACAAAAGAAGAAAGTACTGTCGGTAATCAACAAAAATGGCGTGGATTATTACCTTCAGGGTGATAGTGCGTATGCAAGCTATACGATGCTAAAAGAAGAATATATTTCAATTCTTCCTGCCGGGAACAGTAACGCGCATGACACCATTGAAACTTCTCAGCGTGTGGTAGGAGAGGATACACTTAACTACCGGATACTGATACATGAGGTAATTGACAAGGATAAAAAATACCAGCTTGAGATCGGAAAAACTACCGCCACCATAAACCAGTACAATACCCTGCTGCAACGCTTTACTCTCTTTATACTAATCGTGCTAATCCTGCTAAGTATCCTTGTGGATCTCGTGTACACGCATGTGCTTCTGAGGCCGCTTGGAAAGATTGTGCGCACAAAATTGCTGAACCGGAAATTTCCTTTTAAAGAACCTCTGTCTCTCGTAAAAACTTCTACAACAGATTTTAAATTCCTGGACAGTTCGCTTATTAACCTGATGGAAAAAATACATGAGGCTTTTGATAAGGAAAGGGAGTTTACTTCCAATGCCTCACATGAACTAATGACCCCGATCAGTATCCTGCAAACTAATATTGAAAATATGATGATGGAGGAAGGCCTCAGCGAGATCGTGCAGGAAAGAATATCCGGAATGATGAAAACCCTTAACCGCCTTAAAAAAATTGTACATTCACTACTATATATTTCACGCATTGAAAATGACCAGTTTGCAAAAATGGATACACTCAATATTCATGAGTTAACGGTAGAAGTAATGGAAGAACTTTCGTACCGCCTGGAAACAAAATCAATCCATTTTATCAATAATGTTTCACGAAAAGTGATTATAAAAAACGTGAACCATGATTTGTTTTTTCAATTGCTTTATAACCTGATCAACAATGCCATCAGGTATAATAAAGACAATGGCTCCATTCATCTTACAGATGATTACAAGCCAGGAGACCCTTATGTCCTTTTTATAAAAGATACCGGTATCGGCATCAGGAAGGAAGAACTAGCCACCATTTTCAACCGGTTTAAAAAGTCGGCACAGAATAATGGCGAAGGGTTCGGACTTGGGCTCTCTATTGTGAAAAGCATTACTTTGTTTCATGGATTTGATATTGAAGTAAGTTCCCATTATGCGGAAGGTACCATTTTTAGGATTGCTATTCCTGTGGAAATGGTACTGAATGCAGGTCTAGGCTCTCAGCTCATTGCTCAAAGTTCATTTTAGCTTATTGGGGATGGAAATTCATGTTTAAGCATTTCCGGTTCCCTGGATTTTATTGCTTTTGGAAGTGATGAAAGTTTTTTACCATAGGTGAAAATGTATAGGTAACAGATCACAGGGGCCAAAAACGCAATCTGCCAGGTAAAATGGTCTTTTAAAAATCCCTGGCAAAACGGAATGATTGCCCCGCCAACAATAGCAGTGGACAGCAGGCCGGAGGCAGTACCTGTGGATGCACCAACGCCCCTAACCGATAAGGCAAAAACAGAGGCAAACATAACAGAATTGCATAGCCCTGTGGCTACCATCAGCCAAACTGCAGTATATCCCCCGGTATTTAATGAGGCAACAACAAGAACAGAGGCGAGGATCGAAATAGTGGAAAGCACCTGGTTTGTTTTAAAAAACCGCAGTAGATATGCTCCCTGTATTCGCCCCACAAGCATACCACCCCAATAGTAGGAAACATAAACATTTGCTTTAGTCTCAGTGATGGAAAGGGTATCGGCAATATAGTTGGTCAGATATGTGCCAATTGCAACTTCAGCACCGACATAAGCAAAGATCCCAATAACCCCATAGCGCAAATTGGGAAACTGCCTTAATAGGTGACCGATCGGTACGCGATCTACTTCTGTTTTTTTCGCTGATCTTACAGCTGGAAGTTTAAGAAAAAATACGACAAGTCCGACTATTAAAAGGACAAATGCAATTACAAGATATGGTCCAACGAGAACATCAGATCCGTTGGTTTGAGCACTAATACCTGACAAAATGAAATGTGCCCCGAAAAGCGGAGCAAGGGTCGTGCCCACAGAGCCAATACCCTGAATGAGTGTCAGTCTTGATGCAGCGCTCTTTTCAGCACCCAGCTCGGTAATATATGGATTGGCCGCTACTTGCAAAATGACGATCCCCATAGCAATAACAAAAAGAGCTGCAAGGAAAAGAAAGTACCTGTGAAACTGCGCTGCCGGAAAAAACAACAAAGCGCCAAGAGAAGCAATAAGAAATCCTGCCACCATTCCATTTTTATATCCGATTCTCCCAACCAGCTTACCCGCAGGTATGGAGATAAGTCCATAGGTAAGAAAAAAATAAAATTGCACCATGGAGGATTGCGAATAGTTTAAATTAAACCCTTGCTTAAAAAATGGAACCAGGGTGTCATTCAAAACTGTCGTGAACCCCATCAGGAAGTATAATACTGCGAGGGCTGCCAGGGCCAATATCCGGGAAGATGTCTTTATTGAACTCATTATCTTATTTTTATGATATTCTCTGAATTATCTGTTTGCATTTCCGCCAATTCATTCGATAGGGTGGATAACTGGTACAATGCCCGCGGGACGTGAAAACATCCTTTCCATTTACCGCCTTTAAGGTCGAGCAATACTTCGCCGTGGCGATTTAAATACCCAAACATTTCACCATATTTAGGATCAACAAAGTGTTTCCAGGTGTATTCGTGCAATCTTTCATACCACTCAAGCATCTGGCGGTTACCGGTAAGCTTGTATCCTTTCAGGGTGCAAATCATGGCTTCAAGATGAACCCACCAAAGCTTTTGGTCCCACTCTAATTGTTGAGGCGGAAAACCTTTAAGATCTTTGAAATAGAGAATACCTTGATATTCGCTATCCCAGCCATAGTTTAAAATCTTTAGACTGATATCTACACTTTTACGGATCAATTCCTTATCATTCCATTTCGTAGCAATATCCATGATAAACCACATCGCTTCCAGTCCATGGCCAGGATTGATCAGCCTGCCTTCAAAACTATCCACCGGGTTGCCCTTCATATCGAGGTTTTCTAATACCAGCCCGAACTCCTCTTTATAAAAAACCTCCATTACTTCCTTAACACCAAACTGCAGGGTCGATTCCACTATTTCCGGATCGAGAATATCTTCTATTTCCATTACCAGGTTACATAAGATCATGGGCAATGAAAAGCTCTTCATATCTCTGGTACCAGATACCAACTTATTATATTTCCCTTTGGGATTTTCAATTCTCGTGAGGATTCTATAAAAAGTATCTTTAGCGATGCTCTTATATTCCTCATTCTCGGTTGCAGCGTATAATTGGCCAAAAGCCATAGTAGCAAAGCAATCGGAAAAGATGTTATACGGCTGCACAAGAGATTTACCTGTTTCATCCAGAGAAAAATACCAGTCCCCGGCTGCATCTCTTCCATGTTTGATCAGAAATTCCGCACCGCTAACAGCTTCGCTGAGCCAGGCTTCGTTTTTCTCTACATTTTGATACAATTTAGCAAGAGTCCACACTTGTCTGCACTGCAGCCAAACAAATTTGTCTTTGTCAAACACCACTCCCTTTCGGTCAATGCAGGTAAAGAATCCGCCATACTGTTTGTCCGGGGAGTATTGCATCCAGAAGGGCATCACATTTTCGAGAAGATAGTTCTGGTAAAGGTCAGCGCGCTCTTTAAATTCAGTTTTTTTCATGGTCTAATCATATTTTAAGTCCATCACCAGAGGAAGATGATCTGATGCATAGGTTTCCGGGTGAGTGAAGTATCCGTTTACAGTAAAAGTGTTTTTTGAAATAGCATTCAGGATTAGATAGTCAATTGCTGTTTTTGGGTTGGTGGCCGAGTGCGTTGGAGGGCATAGTGTACAAGGGATGTAAAACACTTCCCGAAGAGTGTTCCAGGTGTCGTTCGATTGGTTCATATTGAAGTCGCCACCCAGCACAATGGGATACTTTTGATACGACTTCAAAGCTTTCAATATCTCTCTTGATTGTAAGGCGCGATTGGCATCTTCAAGATGATCAAGATGTGTCGCCGCGAAGACAAAATCTTTATTATCGGCCAACTTAGTGCGGATAACTCCCAGCGCTCTGGTTTCAGCTCCCGTTCCCTGTACTATCGGTAAAGAGAAACCGGCTGATTCCAGGATATCGTACTTCGTTAAAATAGCCAGACCATATTCTCCGCCCGACCGGTCGAGGGCCTTAAAGAACCGGTAATTCATACCGGTCAGGTCTGCAATTTTTTTTGCCTGATCAAGGTCTTTCCCGGACCTGTCTGTGAAGCGGTCAACTTCCTGCAGTGCGACGAAATCAGGCTTCACTGCTTTGATGACATTGGCGATGGCCTCCACATCTACAACCGATGGCGCAGAGGGAGGATTTGCAATGTGAATATTATAGGTCATTACCTTTAAACTCTTTTTTTTTCCGGTTGGATTTTCCGTCTTTCCGGTCTTCTTACAGCTAGTGCCAAATAGCAGCGCAGCCGATAATATCAGTGTGTTGAATCTTATGAATGAGAAATACATAAATAACATATTAAAGTTACCAATTCGGGTTTTGTATCAGTTTAGGGTTGATGGTAAGGTCATTAAGTGGAATGGGATACAGATACATTCTGTCGTTCCATACACGCTGAACGGAATTCAGCCAGATGATCTCTCCTTTATTTCCTTCCGACAAGGTCATAGCGTTCGGCTGTCCGTTCAGGGTCGACGCCACATTTATATACATCACCCCTGGCTGTGTGCCTGCGGAGCCGGAAACGAAGGCAACATCATCAACCCCATCCTGATTTAAATCCAAAGGCATATTCAAGCCCGGTACATACATGCCATTCCATGTTGCTGCAAGCAAAGGGCCTCTTTTCCACCGGATCACATCATAAAAACGGAATCCTTCAAGTGCTAGTTCTATTCCGCGTTCTCTTCTCACTTCCAGGATCACAGGATCGCTTATATCAGGAAAAAACTGATCGCGCAGGTAAGCATCTGCCTTTACCGGCAGGCTTTCAACCCCGCCCTGGATACCGCCTCTTTTTCTCAATCTGCCGATGGATGCCGCCCACTCTTCATTTGTTAATGTTCCCAGCTCAGCCTTTGCTTCAGCAAAGTTCAACAGAACCTCAGCATATCTAATGAGTGGGATATTTGAAAAATTCCTAACGCCACCATCCATACTGATATCCGGATTGACCCATTTCACAGGCTGATATCCGGTATAGGTATAAGAGAATAGAGGTGGCGACGACTGCACCTGGCCTCCGTTTATACGTGTATAACCTGTGATCCGGATAGTTTGCTTCAATCTTTTATCCCGGTTTGCGGTTTCCTGAATGAAGGTTTGTGTAGCAAAATCACTTTTATTAGTAAAAGGTGTCCCGTCCAGGTTTAAGTAGGTATTGACAAATTTCCTGGTAAAACTCAGGCGATCGCCATAGGTAGCACTGGTGTAATACCAATTCGCATCGTGATATACGCCGAGTTCTGCGCTGTAAGCGATGGATAATAAAATTTCATTGTTAACTCCGGGATTGATAAAAAGATCTTTATAGCTATTATCCGTATCAGCGATATTATAGAGGCTATAAGAACCTGATGCCATTACCGCTTCCGCAGCAGAAGCAGCCTCCTGCAGCCAATGGTCCGCAGTGCTTTGTAATTTAAGTTCCTCATGGTATTTGCGGTACGTTCCCTCGAATAAGCAGATTCTGGATTTCATAGCCTGTGCAACTGTCTTTGTAATTCTCGTTTTAGAATTCTCTGTTTTAGCTGTTATATGCTCAATGGCATAGTTCAGATCATTGAGAACAGAATCCATTACTAAAGTTCGTGAATCTCTTCCGCCATACAACAATACATCATCGGTGATCAGGGTTCGGTTGATCCAGGGCACATTTCCAAACCTTTTCACCTTTTCAAAATAAAAAAGGGCTCTGAAAAAACGGCCGATTCCATTGTAGTTATTCCTGATGGTTTCGCTCACATTAGGCGAGTGATTGTTTTCGAGGAAATAGTTAATGTTACGAAGATCATTCCACACCCATCCCGAACTTTGGGTTGGGCCAAATGCACCTGGCCTCAAAAAGTCAGGAACATCTTTTCTTACCACAAAGTCGCCCATGTTATCTCCCTTGAGGATATCATTGGAGGTAGGCAAAATGGTGTAAAAAGAATTTGAATAAAGCTTCAGGCCTGCTTCTGAATTAAAAACAGCTTCTTTGCTAACAGTCGATTTGGGTAGCTGTTCCAGTTTATTACAGGAAGTAAAGACCGAAAGGATGATTACTGGGATAAATAATTTTTTCATGTTTCTTTGATTAAAAGGTTACAGTTAATCCGGTTGAAAAGCTTCTTAACATGGGATAATTAAAACCGTCGCCCTGATTTCCGCTACCAAGTATCTGATCGGAAATACCAATATTTTCCGGGTCAATATTGTGGTTGGTGATCTTAAACATCGGCGAATAGGTCAGGAGGTTTTCTCCTGAAATGTAAATATTGGCTCCTTTAGCTTTTATTCTACTCGTCCACTTTTCAGGGAGCTTGTAGCCAATCTGAACGTTTTTAAGTCTTGCATAAGCAGCGTTTTGTAAATAGCGGGTCTGCGCTTCACGTAAGGTGCCGCCTGCTGTCCAGGCCAGGTAGCCGGTATATCTAGGGAAATAAGCATCTGGACTCTGGGCAGACCAGATATTTCCGATTTGCGAAATTAAAGGATGACCATAAGGTACATTATACTGTCCCCAAAAAGTATTAGATCCGCGGCTCGGATACCAATCCTGCCGTCCAACTCCCTGGATAAAGGCCGAGAAAAAGAAGTCACTCCAATCAAGGGCAACGTTGAACCCAAACTGGTAACGGGGAGAGCTGTTTCCGATGATCACACGGTCTCCGGGATTGTTCACTGTATTGTCTCCAAAGTCAATAACGCCGTCATTATTTAAGTCCTTAAACTTTATATCGCCCGGACGCCACACACCCTGGGCAGTTGAAAGAAATAAGGCCTGATTTGCCGAAGTTTGAATTTCGTGCTGAGAGGTAAAAAAGCCATCCGTTACATAACCCCAAATCTCCCCCACTGCCTGGCCTACATAATAGTCATTCAGTAGTTTGCGCTCATTATTATATTTTAAAATTTTTGACTGATTATCCGACAACACACCCCTAAGGGAGTAATTCATCCGCTTACCGGCAACCAATACATCATTTTGATAAGCCACTGAAAATTCAAAACCTTTGCTCATGAGATCAGCATAGTTGCCTCTTGGCGGTGCCGCCCCAAAGACAGCCGGTAATTCCGGACCGAGGGTAAACATATTGACTGTTTTGCGCTCATAGTAGTCAAAATTCAAAGTAAGTTTGTTTCGCAACAAGCCTAAATCAACTCCGTAGTTCGCTGTGGTGGCTGTTTCCCATGTCAACCCTGCAGGCAGTACTTCAGGAGCACGGGTACTTGGATTTTGAACGCCTTCGAGTATGCGCGTCATTTGCGATAAAGCAAGCTGTTCCTGAAATATATAGGAGCCAATATTTCCATTCCCCAATGAGCCATAAGAAGCCCTGAATTTCAGGTCTGAGATGATGTTTTTCGGAACCTTCCAGAAGGATTCTTTGCTAAGACGCCATCCGCC
This sequence comes from uncultured Chitinophagaceae bacterium, assembly GCA_963696835.1. Classification (GTDB taxonomy): domain Bacteria; phylum Bacteroidota; class Bacteroidia; order Chitinophagales; family Chitinophagaceae; genus Ginsengibacter. Next base: position 29,232 of record CAVOLS010000009.1, read on the forward strand.
TGATACAGAAGGAAAGAAGGCGAAACGCTGGTTTTCAGGAAACTTTGAAGAGCCATCATAACGGCCGTTTACCTCCAGCAGGTACCGGCCATCGTACCCATAGTTCAGGCGAAAAAAACCGCCCATCAGGTTCCACTGTTCATAGCCTCCGGTCGTATTTAAAGATTCGCCGAGAGCGAGATTAATGTCATCTGCATCCTCGAAGATCAAACCGTTTCTTTCCATACCCATGCGTTTATAGGTACTCAGTTCATAATTGTAACCTACCATACCTTTTATATGGTGCCTGTTAACCGTTTTTTCATATTCTGTGTAAATGTTTGAAGTCAGATACTGGGTATTCCGGTCAATGTAGCGAATGTCATTATAGGCTGTTCCAAGATATTCTATCACCCCGGGTATTCTGCTATAAGGCACGGGAATACGCTTCCGCAGTTCGTTATTATTTGTAACCTGGTAGGTCAGTTCACCTTTTATCCGCCAGGAATTGTTGAATAATTTAGCAGTGAAGCCGGCAGTGTTTCTGAAAACATTTTTATCATAATCCATCCCGTTTTTACCATACCAGTAATCGCCTACTGTATAGGCCGATGAGAAGGTCAGCGTGCCGTCAGGATTAAACATGGGTGCCATAGGGTGCCCTTCCGCTACCAGGTTGCGCCAGATGCCGCCCGTTTCCCCTACATTCATAGGTATGCGAAACAATACTTTTGAAAATTCGGTGTTATTGGAAATGGTCAGCCAGGGAAACACATCTACGCTTCCTTTTGATCTTAAGTTATACATTTCATAATCGTCTGAATTGTATCTGAACAGCCCCGGTTGCTTAAAGTAATGACCCGAAAGCATATAACTTGTCTTATTACTTTTTCCGGAGATACTGAGATTATGATCAATGGAATGGGTATTTTTCTTATAGAGGTCATTCATCCAGTCATGGCTGTCATAATAAACATATTGACCGGTCAGGGGGTCGATGTCTACCTTGGGTAAGGAAGGATCCCCGCTTCTTCTCTTTAACTCTTCAAGATAGTCCTGGGAGAAGCGAAGTGTTTTATTCACATTCTGAGGGTAGCTCGCGTAATTATTCCAACTTGAAAATGCCTCATTGAACATGGATGCCCACGTGTACCCATCTGTCACAAATTCCGGAATGTAGGTGGGTGTCTTTGTCGCATAATTAGTGGTATATGCCACCTGCATCTTTTCAGACACCGGATTTTTGGTAGTGATCAAAACTACGCCAAAAGCACCCCTGGCGCCATAAATCGAAGAAGAGGCCGCATCTTTTAAAACTGTAATTGTTGACACGTCCAGTGGATTTAATAATGCGGGATTTCCTTCAACTCCATCAATCAATACCAGCGCATTTCCTCCCTGGCCTATCGAAGTGAGTCCCCTTACATTAAAAGTGGCTGAGGTGCCGGGTCGCCCGTCACCGGGAGTGAGGTTCAGGTTGGGGATCATTCCCTGGAGGCCCTGCGAAAGATTGGTTAAAGGGCGGTTCTTCAAGGCCTCTTCACCTACCTGCTCTACCGCGCCTGTCAGATTCGCCTTCTTCTGCGTGGAATACCCAACGATCACCACCTCTTCAAGCGATGCATCTTTTTTTACCAGCGTGACTATTACCGGCTTATGATCATTCACAAGCACTGTCCGGGTCTCATAGCCCACGTATGAAAAGTCTAATCGTTGACCGGCTTTGGCATTGATCGCAAAGCTGCCGTCTTTATCTGTCATAACTGATGCCTTGGATTCATTGAGCGTAACTGTTACTCCTTGCAACGGAAGATTGTTTGCATCTTTAACAGTACCGGTTATTTTCCCGAAAGTCGGATGCTGTGCCTCGGCACAGTGAAATAGGACTGTCAGTGCTAACAGAAGTGTATTTATTTTTCTGAAGTATTTCATGACAATTGCAGTTAAAATTTGAATAAGATATCGTCTATGTTAATTCGGGGCCTGTTATTATTTGAAAAGGGAATAGATGTATTTACGACCCTAAACCTTACTTTCTCCCCTAACCCGGCATTCACAGTAAAGGTGCTGGCTTTGAGGCTGGTTGACTTCAAGTCCACTTCAGCGCTTCCCAGTTCCTGGTAGGTTACCCCTCCATCTCGCGAAACTTCCAGGGTAAATACTGTAGGATTCACGTTACCCACCTCGGCAGCCGCAGGATAGATTCCATGGGATACCGAAACGGTTTTTACACCTTTCAAATCGAAGTTCATCGCGATAATCCCGGTTCTGTTTGCGTTGCCAACCGTTCCCTGCAAACGAATACTTTGCTTACCATTTTTCGGATCTGACGAACTGGTCGCGGTGATACCGCCATCTATCGTCCAGATTCCAGTAATAAAATTCATTGGCTTCGCATCATAGTTGGTATTGGAGCCTTGTTCAAAATCTTCCAAAAGCTCAGAAACTCCCACTTTTATATCCTCCAGGTTGCGGGGATAAAAGCGTACTTCATTACCAGCAATCAGAGGCAATCCGTTAAAAGACTCAACAAAGCCCGGATTGGTTTCTGAAGCAAACACCGAATTACCATCAAACGTAGCAGTCATTTCAGCAATGTCATCGTCGATGGTGAGATTGCCTGTAAGTTTGAGTTGACTATTCGATGCTATATTAACCTTATCAAGTTTCACGAGGATAGGCCCCCAGTATTTCGCATTCGCAAGTAATCCTGCTATTGTTGTTGATTTGGGAGTGACTGTCCCTTTTTCGCCTGCTGAAGCGATTTGATCCTGGGATATACCACTGATGATCAGTTCTCCGTCTTTTTGGGTGATTTGAGCGCCTTCAAGGTTGATGGTTACGCGGTCGTTAAGCTTAAAATTTGTAGGTTTTTCTGCAAACTGGATCACAATGGCTGCTTCTGAAGTCGGGTCCTGCACTACAAGAATCCGGCTATCAACATTTCTTCCGGCCGCATCGGAGGTCACGATTGCAGGTATGGCGGTTTTACCGAATACCAATCCTTCTTTTAACTGAACCCTGCGCAAGTTGTACACAGAGGTTGGTTTGGGGTCATCGTAGGAACCAATATCCGGTTCTTTTTTACAGGATCCGATCAGCAGGGTGACCAGCAGGACGGTAAGCAGCGATAAAAATGATACTTGTTTTTTCATCAGAAAATATTTAGTTCAACATGGTTTCAAGTGATGTATTAAAAAGTTCTTGGAATTCCCCCTTTTTGAAAGAATTGCGGGTATGATCCCAAAAGTTCATGTGCTGTATCCTTGCAGCAAGTGACTGCATAATCCAGGATTGTGTCCACCCGGCTTGTGTTCCCCACGGCCCCCAGCCCGAATCCGCGTTACTTGCCCAATATTCCCATCTGCCAAAATCAAACGCCCGCACCCAGGCTCCGTTTAAATCTTTATGACCGGGGGCATGAATTTGCACTTTAACGAAAAACTGGTTGATCTTATCCAGCGCGTTTTTGTATAAGGAATCACTGGTAGCTGCCAGTGCTTCATTCAACCCGAAGGAAGCATAGTTCATGGTATAGAGCAGGTCAGCCACTTTATCCCCGTTTTCGGAGATCAGGGGCGCCTCTTTAGTTCCATACTCCTGGTTCGATTTTATTTTTTCATACCGCCCCAGCCCTTTCATACCCAGCCTTTCCATAATAGCGCCCGAATCATCCATATGAAGCAGGAGCGTCATGGCTACTAACTTCAGCCACTCCCTGTGCCTTGGGGTATCGTCAACTCTCACCAGCCAGGCAAGCGGTAAAAGCATTCTTGCATATTCCTGCTGAATGCCATTAGTCCACTTCCATTCAGGAAACCGGTCCATCGTGATGCTGATGGCAGAAATCGCTTTTGTCTTTAAGGGTTCATAGCCTGTTTTATCATAGAGCCATAAGTAGAGCGCCCACAACCAGGATTCATAATGCGGATGTATGTTGATGATGTCTCTTTCACCCAATTTTTGCCAACTGGTCTTTTGCATGGCTGCGTCCCTGAACCACGGCCCTCTGAAGCCATAAATTCCGGCAGTCCTGAAATTTCCCAGGATGCCCTCTACAATGTATTTATTCCAATGACTGGTTTCAAGGTTGACTGAGGCGCCGATCGTAGCAAGTAACACACGGGCATTATCATCACCATAATAGGCGTCCGGGTCGGTAGTAGCCCATCCGATGAGGCCAAACGAAGGGCTTTTCGGATCATTCCTCTCCCCTTGTCTTAAATTGGAACGCTCATATAAATAATGTAAAAGATTGTTTGCAACTAATTGATATTCCGGCTGCTTATATATTTTGCCGGCCTACTCAACGCTAAGGCTGTCTCTGCCTGGCAATCCGAGCGCAGCCACCAACGCACCGGCTGGCTCCCGTCTTTGCTGATATAGGAAGCGTGCCCCTCCAGGATCCCCCAACTACCATCTCCCCTTTCAAATGAATCAGAAACAGCTGGAAACACCACCCCTTCTCCATTTTTCCTCGTAAAGCTATCAACCAGGTGACTCCATTGACCAGCGATTAAAAGTTTGGAATTAAGGTACCAATCCGCGCCATCTTTCAACGCCTTCACATAGTCTTTTGATTCGACTGTTTCATTTCTCGCCAAGGCGGGACTTACCAACCCCTCTTCAATCCAGCTTATCTTTGCTTCTATTCCAACATGGCTGAATATATAATCCCAGACCCTTTGCCAATACGCCTGCGGGCCATATCTTGAAGTAGTCCAATCACTTATATTGGCACTGGCAAACAACATTCCGCCCTCTTCAAACAAAAATGGATATACAGTCACATCCTTGAGCCCGTATTCTGCCCGGTCAAACCCGGCAACACCCGCCAGGCTGGCGAGCACCCGCTTTTTTTGATCGTACCGGTAAAAAATATGGTCATTAACAGATAAAATTGCTAAACTATCTACTCCGGCAATATCTTTTGAAGTGATGACCACCCTTTCGAGCTTAATCGTTTGGGTGTCTGGTTTTAGGTGATTTGCAAAAAAAGGATATTGTACAAACACTTTCAGGTGCTTTTTAGCCATCAGCCTCGTAAGCTCCGGAGAAATGGCATCCTGTCCATTCATCTGGTCTAATAATAAAAGACCATCTCCTTTTTTTGCAATGCTGACAGCAGTCATTAAATTAACAGCCCTATAAACACGCACCCGATTTTTCTCCAACTGCATGAGTATGGGATTGTCTTTTTCGCTCACTATAATAATACCCGCGAAAACAGGCTCAACAGTGAAAAATGAAGCGAAAACAAAAGCAATTATTTGGAAAGCTTTTTTCATAATGAGAATCAAATATAGTAATTAACTTTGCAATTCCTAATTAATTGATAAATTAATTTTGCAATTACCTTATAGATCCAATTTCTTTCTTTATTACACAATTAAATACCATATATTTACATAATTTTACTTATATGACTGGTTTAGAATCATTTATAGAATTATTATCGGAAAAGAGCGAACTCAGAAGCAGTGTCTCTCATAAGAATGCACAACTTCAAAAAGAGGTAATCAAGTACTTCATGAAAAATGAAAAGCTCATGATTACAGAGATTGCCAAAAAAACCAAAACCAGTGTTCCTAAAATCAAGGAAATTATTGATGAATTTCTTGAGAATGAATTGATTTTAGACCTCGGTAAGGAAATTATTGGTGTAGGGAGAAAACCCAATTTTTACGGGCTCAATTCCAATGCTGGGTTTTTTCTGTCTATTGAAGTAAACCGGCATCATGTAACGCTGGCGCTCATCAATTTTAAGGAAGAAATCGTTCATGTAGTGGAGCACATGCCTTTTGAACTTCAGAATACAAAAACAAAATTTGAGGAACTATGCGGCATAATCGATGAATATCTGATCAGTCACCAGGAGTATAGCAACAAGATCATCGGAATCGGATTAACGATCACAGGCAGGGTCAACCACCGCAGCGGAGACAGCTTTAGTTTTTTTAACTTTCACGACCGTCCTTTAAGCGAGGTACTTACTGCCCGTTACAAGCTGCCCGCTTATGTAGAAAATGACACAAGAGCGATGGCCTATGGAGAATTTGCGAAAGGATGCGTCACCACAGAGAAAAATGTCCTCTTCTTAAACCTGAATGAAGGGATCGGAATGGGGATTATCATTAACGGTAAGTTATATTCCGGTAAATCCGGATTTGCGGGGGAGTTTGGGCACCTCACTATCTTAAGCAATGACATCATCTGCCATTGTGGTAAAAAGGGATGCCTGGAAACGGAAGCATCGGGCGCCGCCTTAGTAAAACAGGTGACAGCGGCCATTAAAACCGGCACCTCAACCATATTGACAGAAGGAAAACACCCCCAAAACATGACTCTGACGGATATCGTGGATGCGGCTTTAAAAGACGACACGCTCTGTATTGAACTGATCGGGCAGGCAGGAGAAAAAATAGGCAAGGGAATCGCACTGATGTTAAATCTATTCAATCCAGAACTGATCATCCTTGGAGGCGAATTATCGAGGGCCGGCTCTTTAATCCTCCTGCCCATTCTATCCACCATCAATAAACATTCACTGAATCTTGTCAATACCGACACAGAATTCCGGTTCTCCAAGTTGCAGCAGAACGCTGGCCCTGTAGGAGTGGCCATGCTACTCAGAAATGCGCTACTGAATGGTGATTTGTTGTGCGATTAAAAAATTAACTGGGAGCCACAATTCAGGCCGGCAGGCTTTCCCTGGATGACTAATCAACCGGCAACATTAAGACCACAGTTTTTTTAATCGCAAATGTGATTTTTTACACTGAAAACAATGAGCTCGGCAATAGTTTTTGTGCCTGCAATAACCAACAACCTTTCCTTGTACTGTAGACTTCCCCTTTTTAGTACATATCTAAAGTAGATTTTTTATTTCATTGTTATTTACGTGTATGGTTTTTTGTTGCTCTATTCTATATTTTTTTGGCGGCAGGCCTCTACATCCATCATGTGGCCTGCAGTTATTTATAATCATCCACCCAAGCCTGCCTTACTTCCCTCACTTCATCCAGATTGCCAAACAAATAAGCATCTAATACTCCTTCCCCGTAACTTTTATTAAATCTTTCAATATACGCGTTTTGCATTGGCTTGCCCGGTTTAATGTATTTAAATTCGATTCCCTTTGCCTCGCTCCAGGCTTTGGCTATTTTCCCATTATCAGCCGGAGCTTTAGCATGATTGCCACTGTAACGGCAAAAGGAAAAGGTTTAGCAATTACAACTATGATGATGATGAAAATGGTTATAACGATGGCAAATTTGTTTGAACACAACGGTTGTGTACCCTAATCCAGTGATCCATAGTAAATCTTACTGATGGTAGCCGCGAAGCCGCAGTAACCTCTCTTTGAATAGCAAACGGAGATGTCTATATCGCTGGTTATGAATACTCTATACGCAAGTACTGGAAAAACGGGGTTGTTCATACTATACATAAGGGGCGATTGTACACAATAGGAAACGCTTATTCGATATTTGTTAAACAATAAAAGGTGATGCGAGAAGATCTTTTCGTCACTGCTAATTATTGCGGCAAATGCGCCATCGCCGGAATTGATATTATGATATGTTATTAGCGAAAAAATGAAGAGTTGAATCCTGAAAAATGTATTTGTCTTTCACGATTATAAGATAGGGCTTATGACAAGGGCTATATATAGGAATTAATGAAAAGTTTGAGGTCCTTTATCTTTTGAATTACAGGAAATATAAGGAAGGGTGCCACGCAAAACATTTCGCCATAAACTACCTGCTTCCTTTATTCTATAATTACTATCTTGCTATGATTAATTACTAACAGCTTTGAGAAAGACACTAATATTTTTATTATTCTTTAATCATTTATATTTAGCTGCATATACTCAGCCAGTTGTAAATTCTTTCTCACCTGCTTCCGGCTTACCAGGTACTATTATTACTATCACGGGAAAAAATTTCAGCGGGATTGCTGCAAATAATAAAGTGTATTTTGGCGCGGTAGCGGGTTCAGTTAAAATGGCATCATCAAATACGCTTCAGGTGGCAGTTCCGTTTGGATCAACGTACATGCCTGTTTCAGTTACAGTGAATGGCCTTACGGGATATGCTCAATTTCCTTTCAAATTATTATTTACCTCATGCTCCTCTATTGAAACCAATACATTTTCCGCTCCTGTTCAAATCTCTACAGGAATGGTAATGAGTACAATTGGAGATATGGATGGAGATGGCCTACCCGATATTGTATTTTCCAATCTGATGGCCAACGGCTTTTCTGTATTGCAGAATGTTGGAAAACAGGGCGCTATTTCATTCGCTGCCCGGAAAGATTTTGCGGGCGTTAATGGGGCCTACGGAATTGGGCTGGGTGATTTTGATGGCGATGGTAAAACAGACGTTGTTGTAACCAGCTACTCTTATGGAATTGCAGTTTTCAGAAATACCAGTACCCCAGGTAATGTATCCTTTGAGCCTCTCGTGCGGTTTGCAGCAGGAGAGTTTACTTATAGTGTAGCGGTAACAGATTGCGATCTTGACGGCCGTCCCGATATTATTGTAACAAACCATGATTCCTATCCAGGCTCAATATCTATATTTCGTAACACAAGTGCTGCCCCAGGTGCTTTATCCTTTGCCTCACCATTGAATTTTACCTGTGGTGGTTGGCCAAGAGACCTTGTTGTAGGTGACATTGATGGGGATGGTAGGCCGGAAATCATTACAGCTAATCAAAATTCCAGATCAATTTCTATTTTAAAAAATGTAAGTAGCCCTGGCACTATTTCCTATCTTCGAAATTTAGATTTTTCAATGCCTGGCGGAAGCTACCCGGAAAGCGTTGCCCTGGGAGATATCAATAATGATAATAAACCTGATATCGCCGTAGCCAATAATGATAATCCTGGTATTATTTCAATTCTTATAAATACTAGTACGATCGGTAACTTATCATTCAATCCACGAATAGATTTTACATCCGGGAAAAATCCTTATAAAATTGTTATGGAAGATCTGGATGGGGATGGTAAAACCGACATAGCGGTAACCAATCAGGAAACTCATAACGTTTCTGTGTATAAAAATACTTCTTACAATGGAATTGCTTCCTTTGCCGCACATGTGGATTATCCACTTCCTGGGGAAAATACACCGCGTCCATTATCTATCGGAGATCTTGACAAGGATGGCAGGCCCGATTTGATTGTGGGCAATGGCGATGTGTGGGTTTTAAAAAATGAACTTTTACAGGATCCCTGCAATTTTTTGAATTTAAAAGGTAAGGATTCTGTTTGTGTGGGTAATGATACCATTACCTATTTTATCACAAGAAGTCCGGATTGTAAAACGGCAACTCAATTTAGCCTTGATGAAGGTACTTCAAAAGCTTCTATTGTAGGGTTTACTGATACTTCTGTTAATGTCGTTTTTGTACGAGCAGGCGTTTTAAAATTATATGCTTCTCTGGCACGTTCCTGTGATTATTTAAAAGACAGCTTAACGATACAGGCCTTCAATTCACCGCGTTCATTATATCTCGGCGGTTATAAAACTATTTGCCCAAATGTTGCAGATACACTTAAAGCAAACGCAGGATTTAAGTCCTACCAATGGCAGGATGGATCAACCGATTCTGTTTTTGTGGTTACTAAACCAGGCTTATATTATCTTACCGCCAAAAGTTATTGTAATGAAATTTTTACGGATACCATAGATGTAACAGCAGCCCCTCCTGAAATAATGGAAATTGGTAATGATACTACAATATGTAAGAACGATACATTACTGCTTAATGCAAGCGCAGGATTTTCTTCCTTCAGCTGGTTGCCGGATTATAACATAAGCAGTACCACAAGCCAGCAGGTAAAGGTTTTTCCGGGAGTGACCACTACTTATATAGTAACGGGAATAAAGAATACAGGCTGTAGTGCAACAGATTCCATTCATATTGAAATATTTCCTTCATCGCCCATTTATTTGGGTAAAGACACGAGCTTTTGTAATGGTGGATCGATGATACTGGAGGCGGGAAATGGGTTTTTAAATTACACATGGAGTACCGGAGCCTCTACGCCGCAAATAGTAGTTTGGACTTCCGGGGAATATATTGTAAATGTAATAGATAGCAATTACTGCCTGTCAAAAGATACGCTCAAAATTTTTGTTTTTCAGAATCCTGTGGTTAAGTTACCACAGGATTCTTTCTTATGTGCGGGAAACGGCCGGGTATTGGATGCGGGTGCCGGATTTATAAATTATTTATGGAGTGATGGTTCCACATCAGAAAAATTCCATTTAAAAAATATTGGAAAATATTGGGTTAGGGTTACCGATGCCAACCAATGCCAGGGGAGCGACACCATAGATATTAAAACGATCCGGGCAATTCCTGAAAATTTCCTTAGCGGAAATGTCTCTTTGTGTCAAGGCGAGCAAATCTTAATTTCATCCCTTTTTGAATTTCCAAATTATTATTGGTCAACAGGAGATACAACAAAGTCGATCACAGCCACTAAAGCTGATAGATACTGGTTACAGGTAACTGATAGCTCAGGTTGTAAGGCAACAGAATATGTTCAGGCCAACTATAAAAATAATTGTATTCAAGGTATTCATTTTCCAAATGCATTTACGCCAAACCGGGATAGACTCAATGATGAGTTCAAGCCCAGGGTATTTACAACTCTGAAATCTTTCTATATGGAAGTTTACCATCGGTTTGGAGTAAAAGTATTTGAGACGCATGATTGGAATAAAGGTTGGGATGGGAAATACAAAGGTGCAGATTGCGATCCCGGAATCTTTGTGTGGTATATCCGCTATCAATTTATAAATGGAGAATCACATTCACAAAAAGGTGTGGTAACCTTAATAAGATAGTAAACAATTGGCCATAAAGGCTGCATTGGGTGGCATCGCTCGCGGATTCACCACGCTGGCAAGGCCGTGATTGATCCTTGTATTGCTTTCCGCCTGCTACCTTTAGTATGCTCAAATAAAAAACTATTGCTGGGACCGACCAAAAAGGTAAAAGAGCCGGGTTAAGAATATAAAAAATATTATCTTATCTTTTCGTTTAACTTAATACCCCATGACATTAATAGCAATCTTTTTTCCATGCATTTCATTTTTTCTAAGAGGTCGAATATTAACTGCCATAATTTGTTTGCTTTTGCAAATAACATTAATTGGGTGGATTCCTGCAGCAATTTGGGCAGTAACATCTCTTCAAAATTCCAGGGCAAATAGACGTAATGAGAAATTAATAAAAGCATTGAAGAATAGATAACTTTTAGTTAGCTCAGATGTCTTGGGAATGCTTATTAAAATACTTAACTGCTTCGATTAAGGCGGCAGGAAAAGCCCTTGATGTATGCAAGAATATGGTATTAGCAAAGTATCTCTTTACAATTAGCGTAAACTATACAGTGGCATCGAATCGTCTCATATCAGAGAGCTAGAAGATTTAAAAGATGAGAAGGTGTAGTTAATGTACAAATCTTCTTAGTATGGGAATTTGCAACCCGGGCCATAAGAAGGAATAGAAACTTGTACTAATTAAGGAACACTTGCACCGCACCCCATTGATTTGAGGCATGGCATATATATTATGTTTCATGTATCAATCCCCTACTCTAACCCTACTTTGCTGCATAGCTAAGGTATGGATGATAGCACCCAACCCCATATTATGGGTAAATCCGGGATATGCCGGACTTGCCCCGGACTTGCATACAGTTTTACCACTCGCAGTAGCCTTTTGTATTGGAAACAAAACAGAGGAATAAATGCTCTCTTCCTGCCAATACTTATGTGTCAGCCACTTCATAGATAAATTTATTTGCCCGAAGACGTGATCATCTTGAAATTGAGGAATGAAAAAATTACGGGATTTGTTGTTTCGATAATTTCAACAATTTTATCCGTAATTAGCGCCTTTTTTCACTTATTTCACAAAAATGGAACTTGTAAGAACAGTTATACAACTATAATCCCGGCGGTATATGAGGCAGCACAAGGCCCTGGCAGAAAACGCCCTGCTCAACCAGCCCTGAAAGGGCGTCATCAAAAAGCGAAGGGTGAAGCCCTTCGCTACTTCCGGTAAAGCAAGTGCGGGGATACAGTAGGACCCCCACCCTAACGTTTTCCTATATCAAAAATTTCTACCATCCTGATCTGGTTTGGTGGTTTATTACAGCAAAGTACCATTGCAAATAAAAATAAGCATCTCCCGATCAATACAACTGTCGATATAAAAAGGAGTCGCTATGTTTTTCCTGAAGCGGACGGCCCATAAAAATAATAACTTTACTCCGGCGCAATAAGTAAGACAGCCGATCTGCAAAGTAAAGTAATTATTGCCCGGAGCAGGCCATAATAAAATAAATACAATTTTTATTTGAAACGAATTATTGCAATAGGAGATATTCATGGTTGTGTTTCTACATTCCGATGGATGCTTTTTGAGGAACTGAAAATTCAGCAACAGGATGAAATTTATTGTGTAGGAGATTATATCGACAGGGGAATGGACAGCAAAGGTGTAATTGATATTCTATTGTTATTAAGAGAGCAAGGCTATCAGATCCACACGCTTCGCGGCAATCACGAGCAAATGATGATGGAATCCATTCAAAGCTATGACAAGTCAGACCTTTGGATCCAAAACGGAGGTGACAGCACTTTGGAGAGTTTCGGAATAAATTCTTATTGGGAAATGCCGGAAAAATACAAAGAGTTTTTTACTGAAACCGAATTCTACATAGAAACACCTGACTATATTTTTGTTCACGCGGGCTTAAATTTTTTTCGCCGCAATATTTTTGAAGATAAAGAAGCAATGCTATGGATCAGAGATTATAATGCGCACCAACCTGTTCTCCAAAATAAACTTTTAATTCACGGACATACGCCACAACCCATAGAGAATATTTTGCGTCAAAAATCAAATTGCATCAACATTGATGGCGGCTGCGTTTACAAAAAAAATAAGCATTTTGGTAACCTCGTTGCTTTAAATGTAACGTCAGGAAAATTTAGTGTGGTAAAATGTAAGGATTAAGGTGTATCAATGCAAGGGCCGGAAAGAAGAAGCATTAAGGCAATACAGAATTCGCTTATGTAAAGAATTCCTGGCAAACAGGCAATGATCTGTGAAGTAGGGTTCTGTTTCTACTCCCCTTTTATCGGAGATTCACGGAAATCCTTATATTAATTTAATGTCTTAATTTTTTCATCATCACTTTAGTTTTTAATAGCTGTCTTTTTGTAAAAAAATGGATTCGTTCATGATACAGCAGCCAACCACCAAAAGCTCCCATTATACTTCCGATCAGGATATCAAAAAACCTTATTGCTATTAAATGATCGGGATGGCCCATTAAACTCATATTAGGTTCAGCAAGAAAGATGGTTAGCATGGAAATAAAAACAGCCGCGATACCGTAATTTCTAACGACAAAAAACTCAACTATCGTTTGCAAAAGGAAAATGCAGATACATATTCCCAGTACTGTTATGTTCATTTGCAAAATAAACCAGGTTAACCCAAGGCCTACAAAAGTACCTGCCACTCTTTGTGCTGCCCTCGTCCAGATGTGACTGGTTGTTACGCCTTGCATAACCGCCATACATGAAATGGGCACCCAATAAGGGTTTTCAAGCTTTAGCAAAACCGCTGCCAGCGAGGATAGGCCTACGGCAACACCAAAAATGATAGATTCGGTTATGTTTACGTATGCATTTTTCTGCAAAACCATTACCTGGGGCTTGTTGCTCTCTCCGGGTAAAACAAGGAGGCTGTAAAAAAAAGCGATCAAAAACGTAATCATAACGCCAATGGAAAAGTTTCCAATATTTCTTGCTATATCTGCCGAATGGTGGGGAAGGGAAATTGCTATCGATGTAACCATGATAATGAAGAAATTTCCGGGAGGCCGGTTTAACTTAAGCCGGTTTAGGGAATAGTGTACACTGAAGGTATATAAGGCGAGGATTAAAGGCGTGAACCATACGCTGAATGAGAAAACCAGGCCTATAGCAAAGGAGAAAATAAAACCGAATCCGAAAACCATGAGGATCATCATGCGATTAACCAATCTGTTGGATTGAATATGTAAAATGACCAATGCCCCGATGGATGCCAGTTTCCCAGCCTGAAGATCATGAAATAGAAGTCCTAATAATAATGGAATTGCGACACAAAAGCCTGCTACAACGGGTAGATGCCAGGCCCGGTCTGTTTTATTGAATTTAAAAAGCTGTTTCCACATGTTTTCATAAAACTACCGAAAATTACAAAAACGCAGGTTCGGAAAATGCAGGTGCATTTAAAATACTTCCCGGAATACAGTAACATAGCGCATCTTATAAATATTTCTTATAATTGTAAATATGATACAAAGAATTTCCCTGCTTGCCCTTTTATTAATTATTGGCCCCATGTGCTTTTGCCAGGCGCCCTACAATGAGATCAGGATAACTTCTTCCAATACCTCTTTTCCTGATACAGGTAGAATCCTTGGACATACTTACAATAATGTTTTGTACAACAGGGAAGATCATTATTCAGATAGTTCTGTAATTATTATTACCCCAAAGAATTTCGTAGCGAAGAAAAAAGTTGACCTGATCTTCTGGTTTCATGGATGGAATAATAATATTGACAGCACTTTGATAAGGTATGGTTTATCAAGACAATTTGCCGAAGCAGGAATGAATGCCGTATTAGTGTTGGCTGAAACCGCCAAAGATGCTCCGGATAGTTACGGCGGGAAACTGGAACAAGCTAATATATTTCATAAACTGGTAAACGATGTACTTCAAAAACTGGTACAGATGCGTGTAATATCTGCACAAGACCGTGCAGGAAATATTATTCTTGCCGGCCACAGCGGAGCATACAGGGTTATGGCTCATATTTTAGAAAATGGCAACGTGCCTGTTAACCAGGTTATCTTATTCGATGCCTTATATGCTAATACTGATAAATTTATGAGTTGGTTGACGGCTGATAAAAATCATCGTTTCATCAATCTATATACCGATCATGGCGGCACGTATGACAAAACCAAAGACATGATGCAGCAGCTAACGAATGTAAACCTACCGGCATCCTCAATAGAAGAAGTAAGTGTAACACCCGCTATTCTCAAAGACAATACAATTATTTTTATTCATACCCTCAACGGGCATAACGACATCATTCAGCAGCCGGATAATTTTAGGTTGTTTATAGAGCACAGCCCATTCTTAACCCGGATAGAGTAATCATAGAACTTAGGAACAATTGTAAAAAACCTTTATGAGATTTCTGAAATCATTCCTCTTATTGACGATTTCTTTTCTTTTGTTTAGTTTTTTTAAAAACAAAGAAGGAAATAAAAAAATAATCATGGCCTTATTTGCACATCCTGACGATGAAATAGATATCACCCCTGCTTTATCGAAGTATGCGAAAGAAGGGCATACTGTTTATCTGGTTTTTGCCACAAGGGGTGAAAAAGGGCCAAGTAAAAGAGAAACGATTGCCAAAGGTGATTCCCTTGCAGCTGCACGAACGAAAGAAGCTGTTTGTGCCTGTGAAAAACTCGGTATTCATCCACCAATTTTCCTGGATTTAGAAGACGCCGCATTGGTAAAAGAGTTTACAGGAAAACCCATAAAACAAAAGTTAGATAGCCTGTTTAGTTTGTACGCACCTGATGTCCTTATTACCTGGGGACCTGACGGTGGTTATGGACACTCGGACCACCGGATGATTGGTAATGTTGCCACTGAAATTTTTCAATCCGGGAAAATCCAATATCCCAAACTACTTTATTTTACAGGGATACCTAAAGAAAACTTTGATACTTATCCTGTTCCTAAAACTAAAGACGGAAAATGGCTTTACGATAATTGGAAGCCGGTAAAAAAAGAGTTCTTAACTGTAAGAATAAAATGTAGCCGGGAGGATATTGAGCAGGCCATACATGCTATGGACTGCTATAAAACTCAATTTACCGATGAGGAAATGGAAGATAACCACAAATGGCTATTACATATGAACAATGATTCTGTTTACTTAAGGCCTTTTATTCCACAGACAAAAATTAGTTTTACCATTTTTAAAGAATAGTAATTCTCCCGTCCTTAACAAAAATATTTGCCCGTTTATGGGGGAATGAAGTTTCCGTTAACACAAATTTTCCTACCCGTCAGGCTAAAGCAACAACAAAGAGCTAAGAATATTATGAGTAACAGCATAAGCAAACGAACAAAAATCAACTTTGTTCCTTTGCTTCTTTTTGAGCCACCCTTATTCACCCTTCAAAAAAATGAAACTGTATGGTTTTTTGGAGGAGGTGTGAATTAATAGAAACAGAAGATTGATGAGGCGATGGCAAAAATTGAGAAACAAATGCTATTTTGAGCAAAATTTTACAACTGCTATGAATTTGCCCATTCTTCCAGGGCAAATTGAGATGTTTAAAACACTACTAATGGATTTTATAAATCAATCAGAGCCATTGCTACGTATATTTTGGTACATTGCTATACCAGTGAGCGTTATTTTTCTTATCCAGACAGTGATGACTTTTATGGGCGCGGATTCGAACGATGGCTCACCAGCAGATTTCAGTGGTGATTTAGATAATAATTCAGGCCATACTCCCATCCAGCTATTTTCTCTGCGCAATTTCATCAATTTTTTATTAGGTTTAGGATGGGGAGGCATTTCTTTTTATTCCATCATCAGCAATAAAGCGCTATTGATTACAGTCGCTATTTTGATCGGATTATTATTTGTCGCCATGTTCTTTTTTGTTATTAAACAAATGATGCGGCTACAGGAAAATAATTCCTTCAATATTAATAATGCCCTTAATAAAACCGGCCAGGTTTATCTTACCATTCCCGCGAGGCAAAAAGGGAAAAGGTAAGGTCCAGGTATCTGTAAATGGCGCTATTCACGAACTGGATGCCTTTACGGAAAATGAAATTTTACCCAACGGCGCTGTTGTAAAAATTACGGCTGTTATGGACACAGCCAGTGTATTGGTAAAAGCAATTTAATTTTCAAAATAAACACTTCTAGCATAATATAATTTAAAACCCTCTGAATAATTGAATATGATGACTGATTTGCTTAATTCGCCCTTAACTATTTTTGTAGTGGCAGCCATTGTTCTGTTTGCCCTGATATCTGCACTGGTAGCGCGTTACAAGCGTTGCCCTTCAGATAAGATCCTCGTTATTTATGGAAAAACCGGTGGCACATCGGCGCGTTGCGTGCATGGTGGTGGCGCATTTATCTGGCCCGTGATACAGGATTATGCTTACCTTGATTTAAAGCCCATTTCTATTGAAGTTAATTTGATCAATGCATTGAGTAAACAAAATATCCGCGTGGATGTTCCCAGCAGGTTTACCATTGCTATTTCAACCGATCATGACAGCATGAATAATGCAGCGGAGAGATTACTCGGATTAACTCCGGATCAAATCCAGGAATTGTCAAAAGATATTTTATTCGGCCAGTTACGTTTGGTGATTGCCACAATGAATATTGAGGAGATCAATTCAGACAGGGATAAATTACTCGAAAATATTTCCATCAATGTGGATGCGGAATTGAAGAAGATTGGATTGAAACTGATCAACGTAAACGTTACGGATATCAAAGATGAATCCGGCTATATTGAAGCATTAGGAAAAGAAGCTGCTGCCAAAGCAATCAATGAGGCTATTGTAAGTGTAGCTGAACAAGGCAAAATGGGTGAAACCGGGAAAGCGCTTGCGGACAGGGAAAAAGATGTACAGATAGCAGAAACGCATAGAGACCGTGATGTAAAAATTGCAATTACTCAAAAAGACCGGGAAGTAAGTATCGCTGTAGCGGCAAAAGATGAATCAATTGGTAAGGCGGAAGCTGAAAGAGATACCAGGGTAGCCACTTCGGAAGCAAACGCCATAGCGGTAAAAGGCGAAAATCAGGCGCGTGTTGAGATTGCCAATTCGGAGGCAGCACGGCGCGAAAAAGAAGCGGAGGCTTTGCGTATTGCCGTTTCTGCAGAAAAAGTGCAGCAGGCAAAGGCCTTGGAAGAGTCATACGTAGCAGAGCAAAAAGCTGAATTAGCTCGTTCAGAAAGAGAACGTTCCACACAAATAGCCAATATTGTTATTCCCGCTGAAATCGCAAAACGAAGAGCCATTATTGAAGCAGAAGCCAATGCTGAGCAAATAAGACTGCAGGCAAAGGGCGAGGCGGATGCCATCTATGCAAAAATGGAAGCAGAGGCAAAGGGATTGTATCAAATCCTGACCAAGCAGGCTGAAGGGTATGACCAGGTGGTTAAAGCCGCAGGCGGAAATTCTACCAATGCGTTCCAATTGTTATTATTAGAAAAATTGCCCGAACTGGTTAAAACACAGGTTGAAGCAGTTAAGAATCTTAAGATCGATAAAATTACCGTTTGGGATTCCGGAAACGGAAATAATGAAAATGGGAATTCTTCTACCGCCAATTTTGTTTCAGGAATGATGAAAACGGTTCCGCCGTTGAACGACTTGTTTGATATGGCCGGCCTTAATTTACCAGCCTATTTGAAAGGCCAGGATAAGCAGAATGCGGTGGATGATGAGAAAAGAATAGATGCAAAAGGAGCCTAATTGTTTGTTTTCCCGTAATAAAGATCCACTTTGAAATTTGCAATACCAGGGGCAAAAGATTATATGGTGCAGGGCAATGTCATTTAGTTAAGGATTTTAAAAGGATAATACCACCCCTTCCGGGTTCTGGTGTTAATTATATTTGACCTATAATATCATCCCTTCGGGATTTAAAGCCGGAACGGCTGATAAGATTATAGAAATTAAAAATTCACGAAGTTCTAAAAACCCGGAACGGGTGACATTCTTTTCTTAATTAAATGACATTATGGTGCGGGGACTCTACACTGGAAAATTAAGTAACCCAACAGGAATTTTTTCTGTAAGCCAATATGCATTTGTGCTATTCAGGAGCGGCAAAGATTAATCCTTCCCCTTTGCTTCTCAATAATCTTGTGAAGAAAAAAATTAACGGAATCAGGGGTAAAAGGAAAGCATTAACGGGTTAAAAATCGTGTGTGAATAAACATTTTCTGCAAAATGAATATCACCTTTCACTTTTCAACTCTTTCAATGCCGCTTCAATTGCCTCATCGCGGCCGCCCCTGAGGGCTTCAATCGTGTAAACGACATGAATTTCAGGTTGAATGCCAACACCTACAAACTCCGTCCCATCGGGCATCACATCGCGCTTCGTGCAAATAAATCCAATGCCGCCTCCTGGAAGATCATAGCCTAAAGGCTGGCCGGTACTTCCTCCGGTTGGTTCGCCAATTATTTTTCCACGCCCCATTGACTTGAAGGCAACAGTAAAATCTTCGGCGGCTGAGTAAGTGACGCCGCTTATAAGAAGTATAACCGGCTTGTCATACAATTTACTTTTATGGGGCTGCCTCTCATTTTTTTGAATTTGCAATTTTATAGCGCCATTTCCCCAGGCGCGATTGGTTGCGCTGTATCTCACGCATAATATTAAGCGAAGTATAAAATGGCTTTGCTGCGAAATAACTTAAAATTTCATATCCCACGTTACTGCTTCCGCCGCCATTTGTTCTCACATCAATAATCAAGCCCCGCGTTGTCGAAATTTTGTCAAATAAGCTGTCAAACAACCGCGCCATTTCTGCATTCGCAAAGTTGTTGATCACCAGATGTCCATAGTTTCCGGGAAGGATATTAAAAGAAATTTTCGGAAAGTCGGTTTTATCGGTGCGGATAAAATTCCTGGATACTGTTTTTCCATTTTCATTGCGAAACACGACCGCAATAGCAGAATTTTTCGCGCCTTTAAAAAGTTCATAATTATAGATTCGGGCAATACTATCCTGAACAGTTGAAAAATGCAAATAAGGGCTAATATTCTCCCTAATGTATACCTGAACCGGAACTCCATATTTGTTCAATAATCCAGCCTTTTTTTATCCCCTCAAATTGCTTCTCTTTAGAAAAAATATTAAATATAACCACTTCTCCATTAATGTATCCGCATTGCAGGGGTAGATTGTCATTCATTGAAAAATAATAAGCCGGAGGAATGACAACTCTTGAATGCCCGTCCCGTAAATTTTGATTAAAATTCTGCAGCACCCTGTAACAGTTAATGATGTCTTTTGTCGCCAGCACTTTTGGAATAAAATCCCTGTAAAGGCTATCCCAGTTAAGTTTGGGAACGAGATCAAAGTTGGCAAAGTTATATTTTGCTTCATACCAAACTTTGCTCAACGCTTCGATTTTTTTTTCATTCGAAAGGTCCTTCAATTTGGTTGTCGCATTAAGTGTAAAGGTGGGAAAAGCGTATTATAGTAGTTGTTGTAAGTAGTGGAATCAAATTTCGGCTGCGTTCTTGCTGACATAAAAGAAATCAGGAAAAAGATAGATAAAACAAGCTTTTGCATTAATAAATTTTCGGCAAAAAGAAGCTAAATAATTTTAATAAAAAAACAATTTCTGTTTTTATTCCTTCTTTCAAATACAGCAGCAAACCTACTTTTTTCAGCTTTTTTTATTTTTTTCTGAGGACAGCCTGATTCATTACCCACCGGCATATTATTCGTCATTCACCGCTTAAAAACCGTCATTCGTCTATTTGCATTTTCCCGGGGGCTAATAAATTTTTCTTTTTGTGGTCTGATTACGAATTAAATCTTAAAACATACAAATCAAAAAAAATGAAAAAGTTATCAACCCTGCTGGCAACCCTAATCATGGTTCTTGCAACAAAATTTTCTTTCGCGCAAAACGAAGGATCTGTAAAGGGCATCGTGACAGATGAAAATAAAAAGCCGGTTGCAGCGGCCACAGTTTCCCTTTTTTCCGCAAACGATTCCTCTCTTGTAAAGATGTCGGTAACAAAAGAAAACGGAAGCTATGAATTTCAAAAAATTCCTGATGGAGTTTATTTCACTTCTTTCTCCGGCGCCGGTTATGGAACGGTGTATGGAAAAAGTTTCATTGTAAATGACAGACTAAAACATTGCTGCGACACAGCCTTCATGGTGCCTGTAAAAAAACAGCTTGCTGAAGTTGTAGTGTCCGCGAAAAAACCTTTTATCGAAGCAAAAATGGACAAGTTGCTGGTGAACGTTGAAAACAGCCCGGTGTCTGCCGGAGCAACCGTTTTTGAAGTGCTGGAAAAATCACCGGGCGTCTATGCCGATAAAGATGGTAACTTATCGATGCAGGGCAAAAGCGGAGTGCAGGTAATGATCGACGGCCGCCTTACTTACATGAGCAAATCCGATTTAACCTCTATGCTCAAAACCATGCAGGCCAGCGAGGTGCAAACGATCGAACTCATCACCAATCCTTCCGCAAAATATGACGCTTCCGGCAATGCCGGAATTATTAACATCAAAACTAAAAAAAGTAGAAATTTTGGGACGAATGGTAGTGTCACTGCAGGCATGGGATATGGCAACGATCCTAAAGCTAACGCCGGAATCAGTCTGAACCACAGGACAGAAAAACTGAATGTTTTTGGAAATTACAATTATGGTTACAACCGGAACGGAAGAGATTTGGGAATTGAAAGAGAAATCGCTAAAAACGGCGTCACCACTCATTTTTCACAAGCAGGAAACCAGGATAATGAAAGCAACAGCAACAAGCTTAAGCTGGGGCTCGATTACAATATTAATAAAAACAACATCATCGGCGTTTTGTTTAACGGATATTTGAATACCGAAAATCAGCACGTGACTAATACTACTTTCATGGGCAATCACAAAGGTGCAGCCGACTCTTCTCTGGACGCTGATAACCGCTTCAACCTCAAGTACAGGAACCATAGCTACAACCTCAATTACAAATCAAAGCTCGATGCCAGGGGGCAGGAATTAAGCGTGGATGCGGACTATGCGCAATATCATTCAGATGTAAATTCAATTTACAGGAATCATTATTTCGACGTTTCGAAAAACAAACTGAAAGATTCATACATAGCAAAGAATAATTCAACATCGGTGATTACCATAAAATCAGCGAAGGCCGATTACACCCTTCCCTTACACGCTGATTTGAAAATAGAAGCGGGAGCCAAAGCTACTTATATCAACAGCGACAATGAATTGAAATTCGCCAACCAGAATGGGGATCAATGGCAGATCGATCCAACAAAGAGCAACCGCTTTAAATATGATGAAAATGTTTTGGCCGGGTACGCAAATGCCAGCAAGCAATGGAAATCTACTTCCCTGCAAGCGGGTGTGAGAGCGGAATACAGCATGACAAAAGGAAATTCAATCACAGAAAGTAAAATCATAAACAGGAATTATCTTGACTTCTTTCCTTCAGTCGCTGTGAATCAAAAATTGTCTGGGAACAACAATTTAGGTTTATCCATCAGTAGAAGAATTCAGCGTCCGGATTATCAATCACTGAACCCATTTGTTTATATCATTGATGAATACACGTATCAGAAAGGCAATCCTTTTTTGAATCCGGAATACACCAATTCTTTTGATCTGACTTACATGTACAAAAACAAATACCTCGTTCAGGCTTCCTATTCATCAACTAAAGATGCGATCACAGATGCAATTCTTGCTGACACGGTAAAGAAAGCTTTGTATCAAATCAATGAAAATATCGATCGCAAAGACATGTACCGGGTAACGGTAAGCGCGCCTGTAGCAATCACAAGATGGTGGAAAACAAGCAATAATCTCAGCGGTATCGAAATGAGTTTTAAATCGCCGGATCTGGAGGGTCAGAAATTGAATGCTTCCCAATTTTTCGTGATGTTCAATACGAACCATAGTTTCAAAATCAATAAAGGATTATCGGCTGAACTAAGCGGGAAATATACGTCACCATTGGTTTATGGAACCTTACAATTAAAATCGGAGTATAACATTGACTGCGGATTCAGCCAATCCATCCTGGATAAAAAGGGAAGCCTGAAGCTTGCGGCAACAGATATTTTCAATTTGAAAAAGCAGCGAGTTTCAAGCGTATATCCCGGGGTAAATTATTCACTGAATCAAAAGCAGGAAACCCGGGTTTTCAGGTTGACATTCAACTACAATTTTGGCAACAGCAAAGTGAAAGCGGCGAGAAATAAAACCACAGGGCTTGAAGAGGAGCAAAGCCGGTTAAAATCATAAGAGCAGGTAGTTTAGTTTTGGTTTAAGGGCAGCTTTTCGGAGCTGCCTTTTTTTATACTTTGGCGCTAATATATTGTTTGCGGAGTTATAAAAAAGTTGAATAAAGTTCGTTTGCTATGTAGATCGCACACCGCTTAATTTTCTTGCTTTTTCAGATGGGCAATATTCTCCTAGGCGAAGGATGGTGGTGTTTGTGCGTTTACATTATCGACTCTGGAATGTCATTGCCACAGCATAACGTCATTGCGAGGAGCCTGCTTAATTTTCTTGCTTTTACAGAACTTCTTGCGACGTGGCAATCTTCTGATATGGGAACTCAGCTTGCCTCCCGCTACAATCTCATGGCGATAAGCGGGGACACGAGAACGCGGGTTTGCTTCAGAACGGAATTTCCGTTTGGTTCAAATGTCTATTCGGCGCTTCCAATGACGATGGTGGTGGTTGTGTTTCCAGTGATTGCGCGAAGCCTGGACGATCATTATGATCCGCAAGATTATTGGGTAAGGTTTTATAAAGGCATCTTGCTTTTACAGAACTTCTGGCGACGCGGCAATCTGCTGCTAAGCAAACAGAGTTTGCCTACCCTACAATCTCATGGCGATAAGCGCGGACACGAGAACGCGGGTTTGCTTCAGAACGCAATTTCCGTTTAGTTCAAATGTCTATTCGGCGCCTCGCAATGACGAACGTAGTGTTTGTGCGTTTTGATTATGAATTACGCGTTGTGCAGGTGGCAGTGTTGTTTCGTATTCATTCACGTCATGCCTGTCTGTACAACCGGACCCGGAAGCGCAATGACGAAAGTAATTACGTGAAGCCTGAACAGCCATTGGGGACTACCCTTATTTCCCCAACCACTCTTTAAATTCCACCACCTTATCCAGACTCACGAACACTTCTTCCTTCATGGGCGGATTCAAGTCGAGCTTCAACCTTCCTTTCGGGTACACATGTATGTTAGCTATGGCTGAAAGTCCGGCCATCATCTGCCGGTTGATTCTGAAAAACTGCCTCGGATCGATGATAGCGGCAAGCTTATCGAGACTGAAATCTATAGGAAAGCGTTGGTTGTCTTTTGTGACAAGGAATGTGATCTTTTCAGCGCTATAAAAATAAGCGGTTTCCGCCAGTTCAATGGTCTTTAAACGCGAGCCGATGGAGATAAGAAAGCGCTGTTTATATTCCGCATCCTTTGCCTGTATGGCATGAAGCAAAGCTCCGATTCCTTCTTTCTCTTCCTGCTTGTCATGAATGCGCTTGTATTTTTCAATCGCCAGCACGAGCTCATCGTAATTCACCGGCTTCATCAAATAGTCAACACTGTTGACCTTGAATGCCCTCACCATGTATTCATCATAAGCCGTCGTGAAAATGACCGGAATATCAAGGTTGATCTTTTCGAAAATGCTGAAGCTCTGCCCATCCTCAAGATGAATATCCATGAAAATGAGATCCGGATCTGGATTTGACTTAAACCATTCCACCGATTCGGCAACGGAAGGCAGTACCGACATGATCTCTATCGATTCGTCATATTTTTTTAGCATCCCTTCAAGGCGCTGCGCTGTCAAATGCTCGTCTTCGATAATTACAACTCTCATGCTTTTTGATTTAAGTTTTTTATTAACGGAATGAATACTTCAAAGTACTTTTCGTTTGAAATAATTTGTATTTTTTTCTCGGTGAGATAGGCGATCCTGCTTTTAATATTCTCAAATCCAATTCCTGTGGATTCGGCTCCCGCCTCTCTTGGATTGCTATTGTTACGAACCACAACGCTTTCTCCTTTTGCGGTTATTTCAATGATCAGCGGCTCTGCTGCGGACATCTTATTATGCTTCACTGTATTCTCAACAAGCATCTGCAATGTAAGAGGCGGCAGGCAATACTTTCCTTCATCAACAGAAATGCTCTTTTCAAGAATGATCTTATTTTCAAACCGGATTTTCAATAAATAAAAGTAGGCGTCTAAAAATTCAAGTTCTTCCCTCAAGGTTACCAGTTCGGTATCTTTCTGTTCCAGGATGTAACGATAAGCCTTTGACAATTGTATAATGAACTTTTCAGACGCTTCAGGATTAACACGCACCAGCGAAGACAAAACGCTTAAACTGTTGAATAAGAAATGCGGATTTACCTGGCTCTTTAAGGCCTGCAATCTTACCTGTGCATACTCTTTAGCTAACTGCTCGGCTACTGCTGATTTGTCCAGAATTAACTGGTAAAAATTTAAAATAATAACAAGGGCGTAAATGAATACAACTGCCACCATGTTGATGGTGATATGAAGGCGGAATGAGCCGCGCGTCAGCAGCTTCTGCAAAGAGAATGGCGTATTGGTAAGAATGAGAAAAATGAAAAATAAAATATAGAAGCAGCCTGCAAAAACGAGGGTGAATTCCAGAGGATAGCGTAGCCATTTCCATCTGTTTTTGAAAATGAAATCAAATAACTTTATGAGGAAATAAATGTACAGTGAAAAAACAGTTTCTGCGCTGATCGTTACCAGTGTATCCTTGAGGTATCCGGTAAAACTGGCCTCTTTATCAATATAAGAAATGATCGATTGAAAAATGATGCTGATGACCACCATCAAAAGGATGACGATCTTCAGCACCGGTAATTTTTTATATGAAATTTCTTTTGCTTGATTCATTGGATATTCCTCATGGTTATGATTCAGGTTGATAATAAAGGAATCCTGATAATTTGCTGTTGCGAAAATTCATCTATTGAGACCAGTATTTCCTTATTCACCCTGTTATAATTTTCTAAAAGGCTTTTAAATTGATCAAGCAGGTGCTTTGCCGGCAATTCTTTTGGCTGATGGGAATACCGGATCAGCAGGAAATTGTTTTTTACCGTGATCTCGACCTGCAAAGGCTTTGCAGCTGACATCGTATTACTGCCAATGATGTATTCAAAAACAATAAGCATCGTGTGAGGCAGTAAAAACAAATTATTGATCCTATCCGGAATCTCTTTTTTGATTATGACCTTGTTTCCATAACGCTGCTGGATGAGGTATTCAAAATTGCCAAGAAATGCAACTTCACTTCCGATATCTACGGCTTCTTTTTCGCGTTGATCCAGGAGATACCGGTAAGTTTTCGACAATTTCTCAATGAACGTTTCCGCCTTCCCGGCATCAGAATAGACCAAAGAGGTAAGCACGCTCAGGCTGTTAAAAAGGAAGTGCGGATTGAGTTGATTTTTCAGCGCTTCAAACTGCGTCTGGGCGAATTCTTTTTGAAGCTTCAATAATTCCATTTGTTTTTTTTGAAGATTTTTCAAGATCCTGAAACCGGTAATTAAAATGTAAATGATCAGGACGAGCGTCTGGGAAACGAGCAGCAGGTTGTGCAATTTCACAGTCAATTCTTCCTCATTTGCTTCGGGAACGACAACGAATTTTATGAACAGGAAATGAAAAACCTGGTTAATGACAAAACCTACGAGCGCCACTAAAACGATTTCATAGATATAACGTTTTATTGAAAAAGCCTGCACATACTTCTTGTCAAAATACCGGATGGTATAATAAACAAAATAGATCGTGATGATCATCTGCAGCAGGATCAGCCTGCCTTCCCGGATCAAAGCCAGGTAATTCCATCTAAAGACAAAACTTCCGCTGTTCACATAAGAAAGAAGCAGCAGCAGTATTCCCAAAATAGCCACCCCAATAAGAGGCAGCCATAAATGAGGACTTTTCAAAGCAGCAGAATTCTTCTTTTTCAAAATCATAATAGATTGCTAAGATGGATAAAATTTGTGAATTACATCAGGAATATATCACAGAAATTTCTGTGGATTTGCGGAATTATTTAAACTCATAACGCACTCCAAGATTAATTGCCGCATATTTGAATTTGTTTGAGGAAAACTGATCGTCATAGTAGATGCGATCGCTGACCGTAACATGGTACGTTGCATTTGCGTCTATGGCAAACTGTTGGTTCAACCGCCACACACTGCCGACAATCACGCCCTTTGTAAAACCTGTTTTCTTTTCGGAATCTGATACATTTCCTTTGGAGGTACCCAGCTTTTGAAATGCCATTCCGAGATCAACCCCCCAATACCAGTGATGTTCTTCCTTCAAAAACATTTTTCTCCTGAATGACACCAACGCGTTGCTGATGTTCATTTTGGCTTCATAGCCGTCCTTGAAATAATCGCTGGCTGATTGGAATTTTTGCTGGGTATAAGTGAGTCCCAGGGCAGTTTTGCTGTCATGCAACTGATGCATGACAGTGATGGTTTCACTCCAGGCCTTATTAAAAGCGTCACTGATGTTATTACCCACCGGCTTTTTATAACCATAATTGAGCTGGATGGAATTTTGAGCGAAAAGCTGGTAGCAGAACATTGATCCTGCTAATACGATTAACGTGGCAAATAGATTTTTTTTCATGTTTATAAAATTTATGCGCCAAAATTATAGCCGGTACTTTTCCGCTGAAAAAACAATCCGCTGAATGACGGTTTTTTGGCGATGAATGCCGAATGAAAATAAAACCTTGAAAAACTGTTTTGCCAGATGCAAATTTTGATAAAACCGGGATTTAAAATCTTGCCAGCAATTTAAAATTTACGAGTCTTGGAGTTAGGCGGTTGGGAATACTAAAAGTGTTATTGGCAAAGTCCTTTATCAATTGATATGAAATCGTATTTGCCCTGTCTATCAGGTTGAAGACTTCCAGGCTGGCCCAGATATTTTCAAACCCATGGAAAGGAGAATGGCTTCTGCGCAAAGATTTTTCATTGAGCAGCAAAGCACTGAAACCTATATCTACCCTCATGTATGGATCAATGATAAGGGCGTTTCTGTACTTCACGCTGTTTGGAATATTATAACTCATATTGCTTCCGTAAATCACGTTTAGATGCACTTTAAGATTCTTGTTGGTGCTTAAATAATCCTGCAAAAATAACCCCATGGTAAGCAGGCGATCGCTTGGCCTTCTCACATAGCCGGCTTGCATTTTTACACTATCGGCCACAACCTGATCAGTGGATTTTGAGGTAATGATTTCACCAGCGGCATTTTTATAATTGTAATAAATATCGTTGTCGAGCTTCTCCTGCGTTTGGCTGATTCCAATGCTGAACCAGCTTTCGGCGTCCTTAACCAATTCGGTAAAAATCCTCGACTCGATTCCGGCAGCATAGGCTTTAGCGCTATTTTCTCCAAAATAGCGAATGCGCACATTGTCGATATCATAAGGAACAACATCGCTCATCGATTTATAATAGGCTTCCGTGGAAATGCGGAAAGGCCTGCCATTTTTCTTCAAATTATAATCGAATCCTGCAACATATTGAAGGCTCTTCTGGCTTTTTAAGGCCGTGTTGATGGTTCCGTCTTTCCTTCTCATTTCACGGTAAAAAGGAGGCTGATCATAGATTCCGGCAGAAGCTTTAAAAACGATATCGCGTTTCCAGCCCGGATTAAAACTTATTTGTCCACGCGGGCTGATAATAAATTCACCATTAAGCGAATTGTAATTAAATCTCGCGCCCGCCTGGGCTGTAACAGCCATGCCTAAACGAATATTATCCTGGACATATCCGCTGTATTTATCAATGCTCAAATCAGCATGAGATTTTAAAACCGAGCTAAGGTTTACCTGTCCCGGATTGTAGGGCAGCGAATAGCCCGCGCTGTCCTGGAATTCCCATTCATTCAGCTTGTCGATGATAAGCGTTCGCTCAACACCAGCGCCCCATTGAATAAAATGTTTGCCTAAATCATAGTTTCCCTTATGACTTATCGTATAGGCCTGGATGTTCAGTTCATTTCGCGCGAAATTTTGAAACACGCCGGCTCCCAGCGGATTAATTATTTTTCCAAAATCCGGTTTTGTTTTATCGAAACTTCTTTCACCAAAAAGATAAGTTCCTGTTATATCGAAATTCTCATTTTCATTATCGCCGTAGCGGCTGGCCATCCATTTTAATTTGACCCTTTTATTCACGTTTTGAAGAAGGCTCACTCCTATCATGCTGCTGGAATAAGCATCTCTTTCCCGTCCTTCAAAAAATATATCTAATCCCATGTCGGCAGTAAATAGAGGTGAGAAAACCGCTGTCGATTTCTGAGCGGATTCCGGAACCAATGAAAATTTGGACCCTGAAAGGATTCCCAACAATTCAACCTGCACGTTTTCCGAGATTTTGTAGGAAAGAAACGCCTGCATATCTGCGGCGGAGGGAACATAATTTCCTTTCACTTCCTGGCTGCTCAATAAATTCCGGTTGGTCTTGCTCCTCACTCCGAAAAGCCACGACATCCTGCTGTCTTTTGACGATCCTTCCAAATGCAATCCCTGCTCAAGCAGGCTCACGTAGGCTGAACCTCCAAATGACGAAGGCTTCTTGTATTGGATATCAAGAACGCTGCTGATCTTATCTCCGTATTTGGCCTGGAAACCGCCATTATAAAAGCTGATATTTTTAACCAATTCAGGGTTGATAAAACTCAAGCCTTCCTGCTGGCCATTGCGGACGAGATAGGGCCTGTAAATTTCAAAATCATTTACATAAATCAGGTTCTCATCGTAATTGCCACCGCGAACGGAATATTGGGAAGTGAGCTCATTATTGCTTCCCACTAATATTTTTATCAATCCCTCTACTCCGCCTGTGGGACCGGGAGCCGAAATGGCGCTTTTGGGATTCATCTTTATCAACCCTGTTTCATTCCTTGTTTTTTCATTGCTGACGATTACGGTTTCCAGTGTTTTTCCACTGCGTATAAGCCTTACCGTTAGCCGTTCCTGCTCGCCATCGCTTAAATAAAAATTCTTTTGTTCATCACGGAATCCTGAATGGGAAAACACAAGAGCAAAAGCCTTTTCCGCAGGCACTTTAATGATGAATGTGCCTGAATCGGTAGCCGTAATACCATGCTGCTTTCCAAGAATTGTAACGCTTGCACCGGGAATGAAATCTTCATTTTCATCGATCACCTTGCCGGACACATAAGCGCTTTTTTGCGCGGTCGATGATAAGCTGGCAAGAAGGAAAAAGAAATAAAGCGTTAGTCTCATGAGGTGAAGATAATATTTTACGAAAATACATTTCGCAAAGAAGCCAACAATATTTCATTTGCTTTAAAATAAAGTATTCGTATTTTTATTCATTTCGAAACAATCAAATTCCAACACTTTTATATAAAAGCGCTTTTGAAAATATAGGCGCCATAAAATAAGACTCATGCAAAAAAAACTGTCCCTGCTGCTTTTAATTTTCATTTCTCTTTTTCTTTACAGGTGCGCGTCCGACGAAGAAAAAAAAGTTGAAAAAGTTTCAGAGCCGGTAATTGCGAGGACAGATACTTTTCAAATTCTTTGCCAGTATTGGCAGATGACAGATGCCGATCATCCTGCAGGAAAGGATGTGGCTTTCAAAACGGCAACGGGCATTCCATACCAACCGGGAATTGTTTTCATGACTGATTCAACAATGCTTGAAAATCCTGCAGGGGAAATGACTTATGGCAAGTTCAAACTCAAAGGAAACACTATAAACGTTGAATTTGATAATGGTCAGAAGGCGGTTTACCAGATCATCACTTTGAACTCCAAAGAAATGATTTTGAAAAGAACCGAACAAAAACTTACCTCTGAATTGTTTTATAAGGCAACAGATACTTATTGGGAAAACGCCGAAAAAGATCCGTTTGCTAAAAAGAATTACCAGTGGGTTCAAAAACCTGCCAAGTCTGAAACCGATGATGGAATTAAAAAAAGAGCCAAAGATTGCGTGCAATTTTATGCCTATTATTTCCACGGTTTCGCCGCGGGAGGCGCTACAAAAATAAATTTTGAAGCCCTGCCCTGCTGCTTCAACTGGTATGAAGGCGGTATCTTTATTCAGAATGAAAAGAAGCTGGATAAAAAATGGATCAACTGCTTTTATTCAAGAGATGAAGCCCTCAAAGCCCGCCAATTACTGGAAGAAGCCCTCAATAAAAAATATGATTGGGACACGACGCAAAGCAACTGGGTAAAGCAGACTGCGCTTGTGCTGCAACAAATTCATGATGGAATGTAAGTATTGAAAACACGTTTACAATTCCTTGAATTTCGCAATGGTATCCTTTGGATTATCCGAGCTAAATACGGCATTTCCCGCTACCAAAACATCAGCGCCGACATGAAGAATCTCTGCTGCGTTTTTCAATGATACGCCACCATCAACTTCAATCTTCGCCGATGCCCCATGGGTTGAGATCAATGCTTTTAGTTCCTTAATTTTTTGAATGGAGTGAGGTATAAATGATTGGCCGCCGAAACCGGGATTCACGCTCATTAAACAAACCAGGTCAAGATCCGTAATCACGTCCTGCAAAAACGAAACAGGAGTTGAAGGATTGATCGCAACGCCGGCCTTCATTCCGAGCGATTTGATTTGTTGAATATTTCTATGAAGATGGGGACACGCTTCTACATGCACTGTAAGTCCATCTGCGCCCGCATTCTTAAATTCCTCAGCATATTTTTCCGGTTCCAGGATCATCAGGTGAACGTCAAAAAACTTTTCAGTGGTTTTACGCAATTGCTTTATCACAGACATTCCAAAACTTATATTCGGAACAAAACGCCCGTCCATAACATCCAGATGAAACCAATCAGCTTTGCTGTCATTCAGCATTTTGCAGTCGTCAGCAAGATGTAAAAAATCAGCAGATAAAAGTGAAGGAGCCAGAAGCATAAATTGAATATTGATTATTGATTATTGAATATTGATTTTTGAAAATTAATTTTAGAAATTTACTTCCTCAGCCTATTCAACGCTTCCCTGGCTTCCGCATAATCCTTATCATACAATAAAGCATTCTGATAACTTTGCATAGCGTCTTCTTTTTGATTTAATTTTTCATAGCATTTTCCCATCCAGAAATATCCTTCATCATAATTATTCTGAATGGTTACCGCCCTTTGCAGAACCACCAATGCATCGTTGTATTTTGCCAGATCATAGAGTGCGATAGCTTTTTCGCGATAGGCGTACATATAGGTATAGTCCACTTTCAGGCAGCTATCAAGCAAAGGAATCGCTTTTTTCGGTTCATTGATATAATTAAAATACAACCCCTTGATGAACCATGCGTCTTTCGATGATCGCGCTTTATTATTCGTTAAAAGTTCATCGGCAATCAGGAGCGCGTTTTTGTTTTTTATTTCGGCGTAGATCGTTCCCAACGCGACCAAATATTCCGGCAGGGGATAAATATCAATGGCCTGTTCCAGCGATCTTACCGCATTAAGCGTGTCTTCATTTTCAAAATACAAAGTTGCCTTTATATTCCACAAATACGCGTTGCCTTTGTCTTTGCGGATTTGCTGATCCGTTAAAGCAATTGCAGAATCATATAAATTAGCATTCCGGTATGCCTCGATCAAATCCTGAACAAGCATCAACGAATCTGGATACTGCCTGATTTCAGCTTTCAACTCTTCTATGGAATTCGGAACAGGATTCACCACTTTTTTTTCCTTGTCATCGGATTCGCAGGAAGCGAAAACAATACATGCGAAGGAAATAAAAATAAAGATTCGTAATGATACCATGTTGCAAATTTAATGTTCCGCAGGGAATTACACCGCCTTTATATAATCATATACTCCTACCCTTTTGTCCTGTGCATTCGATTCAATCCCCGCCAGCAAACGAACTGATTTCGAAGATTTATTTTATTCTTAAAGCAGCTTCCTGACGTTGATGCAATTGAGGTTTATAATTTTACCCGCTTAGTCTCTCAATAAATATTACAATTATTTGACGCTTTATAAATTTTGTTTGATTAGGTTGCCGGCTCAAAAATTAACTGTGATGTACAAACTATTTATTCCGCTTTTCTGCATGGCCTTGCTTTTTTTTCCAAAAACAAAAAGCACTTTTCAAATCCCGCCTTCAACTAATGACACCGTTCATTATCCCGGCGAGCATCATTTTAAAAATATCCGCCAGCTCACCTTCGGCGGTGACAATGCGGAAGCCTATTTCAGTTTCGATGGAAAATATATTGTGTATCAGCGCACCGATCCAAAAAATGGCATCCTTTGCGACCAGATTTGGATGGGCAAAATTCCGGAAACACCGGATGAAGACTTTGTCCCAAAACTCGTCAGCACCGGCACCGGCCGCACCACCTGCGCCTTTTTTTATCCTGACGGCAAACATATTTTATATGCCTCAACTCATCTTGCTTCAAAGGATTGCCCGCCGGTTCCCGACAAAGAAAAAATGAAAAGATATATCTGGCCCATTTACGAAAGCTTTGATATTTTCAAGGCCGATCTCAATGGAAAAATAGTGAAGCGGCTCACGACTACAAAAGGCTATGACGCCGAAGCCACCATTTCCCCGAAGGGAGATAAAATTGTTTTTACTTCCATGCGAAACGGCGACCTTGATCTTTACACAATGGACCTTGATGGCAATCATGTAAAACAAATCACAAGAACTTTGGGTTATGACGGCGGCGCGTGGTTCAGCCCCGATGGAACAAAAATTTTATGGCGCGCGAGCAGGCCAAAAACCAAGGCTGAAATTGACGATTATAAAAGTTTATTGAAGCAGGGCCTGGTTGCTCCAACAGAAATGGAAGTATGGATTGCCAACGCCGATGGCAGCGATGCGCACCAGATCACTTTTTTGGAAAAAGCCAATTGGGCGCCGAACTTTTTGCCGGATGGAAAACGTGTCATCTTCTGCAGTAATCATGAATATGAAAGAGGGTTTCCTTTCAACATGTACATAACAGGCATCAACGGCAAAGGGCTTGAAAAAATTAGCAGGGACAAGGGTTTCGACGCTTTTCCCATGTTTAGTCCGGATGGTAAAAAAATAGTTTTCAGCAGCAACCGCAATAACGGTGGCGGCCATGACACCAACATTTTCATCGCCGATTGGGTAGAATAAATTTTTAATAAAAACAACCAGGAAAAAGATTATTCCAGCTCGATCACTTCGCAATTCCTGATGTCGGTGCCGTCGATCGAAAAGCGGATCAGGGTTCTAACTTTGTGCCAGCCCTGCTTTCCTGCAGCGCCGGGATTCATGTGAAGACAGTTCAATTTTTCATCATAGATGATCTTTAAGATATGCGAATGCCCGCTGATGAAAAGTTGCGGCCTGTGAACGAATAATTGCTTTTTGGTTTCCGCATTATATTTTGGAGGATAACCGCCAATGTGCCTCATCATTACCTTCACCCCTTCGCACATAAAAACATTTTGTTCCGGAAACCGGATCCTTATATCATTGCCGTCAATATTTCCATACACGCCGCGAAGCGGTTTAAAAGCTTCCAGATCCGCCGCGACTTTCCCCGTCCCGAAATCTCCGCCATGCCAGATTTCATCACAGTTTTTAAAATGTTCAAAAACCGTTTGATCTAAAAAATTGTGAGTGTCCGAAATCAGTCCGATGCGTGTCAAAAGATTATTTTTTTTGAGTCACAAAGCTACTGTCCTTGCGTCAAAAAAACTTTCAGAAAAAAGAATGCGGTATCCCTATAATTATGTCATCCCTTCGGGATTTTCTAAAAAAATTAGAAATCCTTTTGGCTTAAAAGGAAAAATAAAAAAATCACGAAAAAGATCCGTTTGCCAAATGATGCCGACGGGATGATTGCATAATTATGTCATCCCTTCGGGATTTCTAAAAAATTAGAAATTCAATTTTTCTATAATCGTATCAGCTTTTCAGGGTTAACAGGAAAAATAAAAAAATCACGAAAAAGATCCGTTTGCCAAATGATGCCGACGGATGATTGCATAATTATGTCATCCCTACGGGATTTTCTAAAAAAATTAGAAATCCTTTTGGCTTAAAAGGAAAAATAAAAAAATCACGAAAAAGATCCGTTTGCCAAATGATGCCGATGATGATTGCATAATTATGTCATCCCTTCGGGATTTCTAAAAAATTAGAAATTCAATTTTCTATAATCGTATCAGCCTTTCAGGCTTAACAGGAAAAATAAAAAAATCACGAAAAAGATCCGTTTGCCAAATGATGCCGACGGATGATTGCAGTTGTTGCGCCGGGAATTCAGTTAAAAAATCCCGAAGGGATGACATGATTATAGGGATGACATGATTATAGCAATGTTAATTGTTTTTTGTAGAGAAAATACATCAATTCCGTATTAGTAATTATGTGGCAACTATGCGCAATTATTGAAAAAAACCGTTCTGCCGCCGCTGGTTTTTCAGGGTACATAATTTGTGCGACTAAAAAAATTATCAAACCAAAAAAATGAAAGGAGCATTCCTATATTATGAACGAAAAAAATAAAATGGGCCGCCGTCAGGCCCTAACCGGATTAGGCGCCGGGATCGCCACACTGGCCATTTCACCTTCATTTGCCCTTCATGAACAGGCACGATCTTCTGCTCATTCATCAGATCTTGAAGATCCAACCACAAAATATCCAAAACCTCCCTTCAAAAGCCAGTCACAGCCCTGGCCGGGATTGGCGGGCAAAATGGATCCCCGCCCGGATCATGGTGAAAAAAGCTATAAAGGCTCCGGCCGTTTAAGCGGCAGAAAGGCATTGATAACCGGAGGGGATTCAGGAATGGGCCGGGCCACAGCGATTGCCTATGCGCGTGAAGGAGCAGATGTTGCCATCAACTATCTTCCGGAAGAAGAACCAGATGCGCGCGAGGTAATTGAACTTATCAAAGCGGCAGGCCGAAAGGCAATTTCCCTTCCGGGAGACATTCGCCAGGAGGCATTTTGCAAAAAACTGGTTGATGATGCCGTAAGAGGTCTTGGCGGCCTTGATATTGTTGTAAACAATGCCGGCCGTCAGCAAGCACACGAATCGATTCTGGATATCTCCACCGACCAGTTTGATTGGACAATGAAGACGAATATTTATGCTCCTTTTTGGATCATAAAAGCGGCGCTGCCCCATTTGAAACCCGGTTCGGTAATTATAGGCACCACTTCAGAGCAGGCTTATGACCCGTCAGCCGATTTGTATGATTACGCGCAGACAAAAGCTGCAACAATGAATTATGTAAAATCGCTCGCCAAGCAACTGGGTCCAAAAGGAATTCGCGTAAATGGAGTAGCGCCAGGTCCAATATGGACACCATTGCAGGTGAGCGGCGGAGCCACCCAGCAAAAATTAGTGAAGTTTGGAGGCGACACTGCACTTGGAAGACCTGGACAACCGGCTGAACTTGCCTCCATCTATGTTCAACTTGCCTGCGATGATGGGAGTTTTGCTACAGGAAATATTTATGGTTCTGGAGGTGGGAAAGGACAGCCGTAAAGGATTTTTTTAAAAACGATTCCAGCAGACGCACTTTTTTTCAGTTTAAAACAAAGCAGAACAAATAAGTTCAATGGCAATTTTTTTCCGGAAAAAAACCCAAATCCCGAAATGGCTCTGAACCACCCGGTTGGTTTTATTAACTATTACGGCCCGGTTATTTTTTTCAATTTATCATTTAATCCGCTTTCAAAAGAGCCGCTGTCTTTTTTGGAAGCTGCTTTTTTTAGGTGCAAACCGGCAACCGGCGCCACCACAAGGGGCACTTTTTCTATTACGGATTGATTAGCATCTATGCCAAAAGCGGCGCTGTCTGATCGCGATAAACGAATCAGGGTAAAATAAGTGTTTAAAATAAAACCATCTTTTGCTGAAAATTCATTGTCGTAGGAAAGAAATCTTTCAAGAATAACAAACCTGAATCCATCGATTTCCTCTGAGGGCAAACCAGGGTAGTGTTTTTTTATCGTAATCTCTTTATTTTGCATCATTTCCTGCGCCACTTTTTTTAGCATCACGCCAATCCGTGGTTGTATTCTAAATCCCAGCCGGAAATTTACCCTTACTACCTTGTCTTTTACAATTACATCTGTATCATAAACCATGGTATAGGGATCATCTGTGCGGTTGATATTTACAAGCCAATAACAATCAGCACGCTTCAGAGTGTCGCTAAAAATGGAATCAATGATCCTCTTTTCAATCTGGCAGTGGCTTTCGGCTTTCGTGAGATAAACAAGATTGGTAGCAAATCTTTGCACGAAGTATCGTCGCTCAATTGTACCAATACATTCAAATAGTCTTTCAGGTTTACAAAAGCGAGCAATTTCAATGTCATCTTCCTGGCGTTATACCACACATACATGGTTGTGATTAATCCAATTTCAAAAACAAGAAAA
This sequence comes from uncultured Chitinophagaceae bacterium, assembly GCA_963696835.1. GTDB lineage: Bacteria > Bacteroidota > Bacteroidia > Chitinophagales > Chitinophagaceae > Ginsengibacter. Next base: position 66,601 of record CAVOLS010000009.1, read on the forward strand.
AATAAACGCTTGAGAAGTTTTACGGCGTTAGCTACAAAAAAGCAAGTTTCGACACAAACAAATACTGTAATAATGAGGGCTACAATCCAGAAAGGATATTTTTTTATGTATCGTAAAAAATAAAACATCAGCAAGGTGGTCATCAGCATGGCGATGGTAATTGAGAATCCGTAAGCCGCGGTCATTGCAGAACTGCTGCGGAAATAAAGAACCACCGAAACGCAACCGGTGAAAAGCACCCAGTTAATGCTGGGAATATAGATTTGACCGCGAATATTGGTAGGATATTTTACCTGGATGCTCGGCCAGAATCCGAGACTATGGCTTCGGTGATGAGAGTGAACGAACCACTGATCAATGCCTGGCTTGCAATAATAGAAGCAAGTGTAGCGATGATAATGCCGGGAAGTAAAAAGCCGGAGGGAACAATTGCGAAGAAAGGATTCACATGAGTCAAACTGGATTTATGTTGCATGAGCACCCATGCTCCCTGACCCAGGTAATTTAACAGAAGCGCTGTTTTAACGAAAATCCAGCTAACCCGGATATTGCCCCTGCCGCAATGACCGAGATCAGAATACAAGGCTTCTGCACCCGTTGTGCAAAGAAATACAGCGCCCAATAACCAAAACCCTTTTGGATGTTCAACGAGTAACCGCGCTCCATATATTGGATTTAATGCTTCAAAAATCCTTGGATAAAGAATTACCTGGTGCAGGCCGAGAACGAAAAGCATTATAAACCAAAGAAACATGATGGGTCCAAAAGATCCGCCCACAACCCTTGTTCCGAAGCGCTGATAAACAAAAAGCAAAAAAAGGATCACCAAGACTATTTCGATCACCATACTATTGCCCGGAACGATTTCATGTTCCATTCCTTTTACCATATTCAAACCTTCTATCGCGGATGTGACGGTTATGGGTGGTGTTATAATGCCATCCGCGAGCAATGTTCCTGCGCCGATAATAGCAGGATAAACAAGATTTTTCCCATATCTTCTCACTAAGGCGTAGAGCGAAAAAACACCGCCTTCACCATGGTTGTCCGCCTGGAGGGTTATGACAACATATTTGATCCTTCCTTTCAATATCAGCCAGACTCTCTGGCTCAGGAAGAAATTTGCACACTGCTGGTTCTTATTAAAAAGTAGGGCAAAGGGTTTCCTTCCTGTTGCCATTAAACGTGTTGTAAAACCCCTTTTTGATAATGTTGAATTCCGCAGCGCCGAAGGAATGATTGTAGTTTTTTAGGGATGAGATTGTTACGTCGTAGCTAAAAGTAAAGCGGATATTGTTCAATTCCAGCCCTGCCATCGGAATAACGGCATCCTGGTAACGATAATAAAGCCCGCCGATAATTTGTTTGGTTCCATCGCCTGAAAGATTGTAAGCAGCATTCATGCCGAGCATGAATTCCATCGCTTTGGCCTGAGTGGTAAAATAAATATTGGGGTTGATGATCACATCTTCATTCAATTTAAAAATCCCGTTCAAAAAGCCGATATGCCTCATGGAAATGCGGCTGTTGCCATTGTCTTCGAAAAAGGTTTCTTTCGGCTGATTTACATGCTGAATTGAATAACCGGCGTTAATATAAATATCTTCCGTAGGAAAATAAGCGTAATTCATACCTGCCTGCATGTCAAAATAACTCACGTTGTTGTTCTGCAATTGAACGCCTGTTGGAAGGGTTCCATCAAAAAAATGTCCGTCAAACTGATCAGGAAAAGTAAGCTTGCTCTGATCGATTCTCTTGTTTGCCCAACCTACGTTGAAACCTGCTGTCAGCAGGCTGCTTAAACCCAGCATCTGGTGATAGGCAATGGAGGCGTACGCTTTCGTGGACGTAAGGCTTCCGCTTCCTGCAACGTCATGAAGAATCACGCCACCCAAACCCATCCAGCCCGTTTCTATCTTGTTTCTGAACACCTGGGCGTCTCCATAAATGCTCATGGTTTGATAGGGCACCGCCATGATATTGGAATACTGGTTCCGGTAGGAAGCAGAAAGGCGGCAATCTGCATCAGGTATAAATCCGGTATTTGCCGGATTGGTGAGCAGTGGATTATTGAAGAACTGGGAAAAATGCAAATCCTGGGCACAAAGATGCCGCCCGGTAAAAATGCCTGCTCCCATAAAGAATAATATTTTTAAAAACCTTCCCATGCTTTTTACTTATCTCAATAAAGTTATATCACCTGTTTTCCTCGCTTTTGTACCATCGGAAAAAATCACTTCCAATGTGTAGGCATATACATCCATTGGTTGCAGTTTGCCTTTGAAAGTTCCATCCCAGCCGCCTTTCCTGTTGTTAGTTTCATACACCTTTTGCCCCCAGCGGTTGTAAATACTCCATTGCATTTCCTGGATCCCGAATCCTTCCACCCTGATGATGCCATTGGTTCCAAAACGCCCTGGAGTGAAAGCCGAAGGCACTGCAACCAAAGGCTTTACAAGCGCCGTTACGTTAATACAGGTATCCGCGCTGCATCCCGCATCATTAGTAGCCTTGAGGCAAACGTTAAAGGTTTTGCTCGCATTGAACAGGTGCTGGGGATTCACGAGATTGGAAGTGTCGCCATCGCCGAAATTCCATAAATAGGATGTAGCCCCGCGAGAGTTATTTACAAAATTGGTGGCCGTATTTTCCTGCGGAGTAATTGGATTGTATGTAAAGGAAGCAGTAGGGATCGGACTAACCGTGATCAGGAAAGAGGTTGAATCTACTTTATTACAAGAAGTGCTATCGTAAGCATATAACCTCACGGTATAAGTTCCAACTGTGGTGTAAAGATGGGTCGGCACTTCAACTGTTGAGGTGGAGCCGTCACCGAAATCCCATAAAAAGTTTAATCCACCAAGAGAATTATTGGCGAAAATCGCATTATAGGGAACACAACCCCGGGCAGGAGTGCTGAACAATGCTTTTACCTGGGGAGAAAGCCTTACCGTTTTAATAGTGTCTGCCGGAGAATTACAAAACGCGGTATCCGTAATAGTCAACTTGACTTTGTAGGTGCCTGGTCCCGCAAACGTATGCATAACCGGGGGCGTATTACTCTGGGTGACAAGAGGAGTATTATCCCCGAAATCCCAGGTAAATGCATTGGGATCAAAACCTCCGCGCGTTGCAGTGGAAGTATTGGTGAAACTATAGCTGAGATTGGTGCAAGGTGGAAGCTTTTGTGAAATAAAATCAAGGTTAGCTTTATTGTCGCCTGCTCTAATGTTTTTGTATGACGTGTCTGCGATATTGCAGGTTGCACTGTCAATGGAAATCAGGCGCACCCTGTAGGTGCCTATATTCGGATAAAGATGAGAGGCGTTTGGAGCGGTTGTAGTGTCGCCGGTTCCATCTCCAAAATCCCAATAGTAAAGCTTTCCAAGCTTTAATGTGTCGGCGAAATCAACCTGCAGGGGAATGCAGCCTACAGAATCGTTCGGCACGCCATCTATTGAAGGCCGGATAGAAGAACGCACGCCTGAAAAATTCATTTCAATTTTCAACATGCCCAGGTTGCATTGGCCGTTATTTCCCACTGCCTGGTCAGTAGCGGACCATGCACCCGGCGTTCCGGGAAACGCAACCGTGCGGAAACAATTGGCACACATTCCCTGGTATATCACACCATTGCGATCGAAACGGCTGGTGCCGCCATCAACATGATCTCCAAAAGTCAGCGGATTATTTACACCCAGGGGAGGATCTTCCTGCCCGAAAAAAGTTCCATATAATTGAGATGTAGCGTTTTTTTCAAGAACGAAAAAATAGAAATCGCTTCCCGAAGCGTCTGGTTTCGATTTGATTACTCCCGTTCCGGCAATCGGCATTCCAATCACATTTCCATTGGAAAAACCGTTATTGGATTTTCCGCCCCAGCCGGAAACATAGACGTTTTCGCACCTGTCAACAAGGAAGGCCGTTGGCGAAATATTGGGAACGCTGGCATTCGTTGATCCAAAAACGGTAGAATAAACAAACTGGCTCAAATCGGGGCTTAACTTGGAAATGAATTGTTTTGCGCCGGGATTAAAATAGGCGGCGTTTATTACTTTCATATTTCCTTCAGAAGTACCCATCACATAAATGAACCCAAACTTATCTATATCAAGACCATAAATCTGATCCGCCCTTTCGGTGCCAATATAAGTGCCTTTGGCAACTGCAGTTCCTGTATTATTCAGTTCAATCACAAAACCATCGCAATCATCGTTGCTTACGCCAGGGGCGGAATAAGTGGGCTTAACCACTCCAGCTCTTGAAATTCCATTCAAATCAGCACTTCCGGTGCCTCCTCCAACATATATATTATTGTTGTTCCCAAGCGCCAGCACATAAGCTGCATCGTTCTTCGAACCGCCAATCAGCGTGCTGAATAAAACCGTATTGCAATTGGCGTTCAATTTGAGAACCACTGCATCCTGCATGCCTGCAGAGGCGCTTTGAAAAGCTCCCGCGGTTGTAGGGAAATCACTTGACTGGGTGCAGGAAGCGACATAAATATTATTTGCGCCATCGAGGATCACTTCACTTCGCGCATCGTCCCCATAATTCCTTTTCAGGGAACTGAGGCCGCGGCTTCCGTTCTCATCAGCTATATTGACGCCGTCTGCGCCGGTTCCTCCAATTTTCATGGAACCGATAAGGGCGTTTCCGGCCGCATTTAATTTAGTGATAACAATATCCCATCCGCCGCGCGGGCCATAGACTGCCGTAGTAGGATAATTATCTGAATTGGATCTTCCAGCCAATACCAGGTTGCCCTGGCCATCGACAATGAGGCTATGTGGCTGCTCTTCGCCCGATCCGCCGATATAAGTAGCATAAATGCGATTTCTTCCATTGGGTGATAATTTGATAATACCAATATCAAAACCTCCATTGAAATTTTGGGTGTAAGCGCCATTATTAACCGGGAAACCCTGACCGAAAACGATGCCTCCACCATAAAAAGAACCATCGGGACCATAAGTGGCAGTGAAACCCCAATTATCGGCCGTACTGCCGGAATAACTGAAGAAAATTTCTGTTGGGTCGATGATCAGCGTTTCGTTGGGAGAATAATTTTTTATTTTAAATTTTACGATACTGTCTTTAATTACATAGCGGCAATCCACTTCCTGGCGCTGGTTGTCTATGATCTGGTAGGTTACAGGTTCCAGGGATTTGCTTTTGCCAAGAGTAGTTGAAACAACCAACTGCTTGCTGTTGACGGAAATTTTATTTGCTCCGGAATATTTCATGGCAATATTATCCACATTGGCCCCTGGGTGAACTACAAAATCATATTTTAAATTGCTGCCGCCATCCACATAATAATGGATGTCTATTCCCGGATAAACATCCTTATAAACAACTGCCTGATAAATTTTGCAATCCGAAGCCCATTTGCTTTTATCATTTCCAATAAAATAATTGTTTACTGTAGGGATGGGCTTGTCCGGAACAATCGTAGGTGTTGATGCATTGAGAAATTCAACGGAATAAGGAATGCGCGCGGATTTTATTGTTTTTAATTTTTTGATTCTTTTCGCCAAGCGTTGCCATACCGTGCCGCTGATCTTTTATATTTTCAATATCATCGGGACTGTATTGGGAAATGGTGTATCCTTTTTGAGTTAGAAAAAAAGAACCATCACCCGCATTGCTCATGAACTTCACCCTTGGATCCCATTGGCCTTTATTTTCAATGAACTCTACCTGGGCATACAAATTTTCTGCGCCAAAAAAAGTGACCATTAAGAGAAAAAGAAATGTAGGATAATGGCTTGCTGCTCTCAAGACGAAAGATTTTTAATGAACTATAAGAATACAAAAAAGTTTAATAAACGGCAAAAAATCAATAGGTTATAAAGAAAACTTAAAATTACAAAAGTATTGGCTCTGAACGTTCAAAATCCATTTTGGCTTCTCTATTTAATAGGGCGTTAACAAAATGAATTTTGCAATCATATATTTACGAAATTTTACTCCAGGCGGTTTTTCCTTTTGGACTTTCGAGGTAATTTCTTAAATGCAAATTATTTGCCGAAGATAAAGAAGGGTCATCCGCGATTAATTTTTCAACAGATAGTTCTGGCGGCTTCCAGAATTTTTTTGTCTTCTAAAATATTGGCGAGTTTGAAATTCAGGATCCCGCTTTGCTTTGTACCTTCAATATCGCCCGGGCCGCGGATCTCAAGATCTTTTTCTGCTATTTTGAATCCGTCGTTGGTGTCACACATTATTTTGAGACGCTGTTTGGCATCGGCGGATAATTTTACTTTCTGTTAGATAAGAATGCAAAAACTTTTCTCATTTCCCCGCCCCACTCTTCCCCTTAGCTGATGAAGTTGGGACAAGCCGAATTTTTCAGCGCTTTCAATCAGCATCACGCTGCGCATTCGGAACATTTACGCCCACTTCTATAACGGTTGTGGAAACCATAAGGTTGCTGTTCGCCCTTGATGAAACGATCCATGTTGGTTTGCTTTTGATCGGCTTTTTGCCGTCCATGGACCATGCTGATATAATATTGAGGCTCCGGAAAAAACGCTTTCACCTCTTCATATCCTTTCATCAGGTTTTCAAAATCCAGTTTGGCCGATTCTTCAATCAACGGATAAATGATATAGGCCTGGCGGCCCTTTTTGATTTCTGATTTGATAAAATCCATCACCTGCGGCCGGGCATATTCCATCCGGTGAACCGTTGTTATGGGAATGCCTTCCCGGCGGCAATTCATCCATAACACTGTAATCAAGATCACCATAAGCAGTCAAAGCCAGGGTTCGTGGAATCGGGGTGGCCGTCATCACAAGAATATGAGGGTGTATGGTATTTTTTTTCCAGAGTTTAGCCCTTTGCGCTACTCCAAAGCGGTGCTGCTCGTCAACAATGGCCAGGCCCAAGATTTTTAAACTGAACCGTATCTTCTATCAGTGCGTGAGTACCTGTAATGATATGCATGTCTCCTGCGGCGCATTGCTCCAAAATCTTCCTTCTTTCTTTAGCGGTCGTGGAACCGGTTAGGATTCCTACGTTAATGTCCATGGCTCCCAGCATGGCTTTCAGGCTTTCATAATGCTGGCGTGCGAGGATTTCCGTAGGCGCCATGAAGCAGCTTTGAAAACCATTATCAGCGGCGATCAGCATGGCCATCAGTGCCACCATTGTTTTTCCGCTTCCGACATCTCCCTGCAACAGGCGGTTCATTTGCCTGCCACTTCCGAGATCTTTCCTGATTTCCTTCAAAACCCTTTTCTGGGCGCCAGTTAGTTCAAAAGGAATATGATTAGCATAGAAATCATTGAAATGATTGCCCACTTTTTCAAATACGAGTCCTTTTGAATAAGAATGCCTTTTCAACCTTACCAAACCCATCCTTAGCTGGGACAGAAAAAGCTCTTCAAACTTTATTCTTTTCACCGCGTTTTCAAATTCCTGCGAACTGCCCGGGAAATGAATATTCCTGTAGGCGTCGTACCTTTTAACAAGCCTGAACTTTTCAAGTATGTCGGGGGGAATCATCTCAGGAACATCTTTTTCAGAGAGCATCTGCAGGAGGCTGTAAGTGAATTGCGCCATTTGGCGTCCGCCCATTCCTCTTGCCTTTAATTTTTCAGTGCTTGGATAAATAGGCTCCAGAAAACTTTTTGCCGCGGCTTTCTCTTCCTCTCCCACCCTTTCCATTTCAGGATGCGTCATCTGAGGATGCCCCATGAAGAATCCAGCCTTACCAAAAACCCGGAAACGCGCTCCGATGCTCAATGTTTTTTCTATCCAGTTGATGCCCTGGAACCATACCAGCTCCATTTCGCCGGTTCCATCATGCAAAGAGGCTATGAGGCGCCGGCCAAACTTTTCACCCATCACTTCAACGGAGGTAATTTTCCCGGAAACCTGCACATATTCCGTGTCGGGAGTGATGTGTTTAACAGGCGTTATCTGCGTCCTGTCTATGTGACGAAAAGGAAAGAACTGGAGCAAGTCGTTGAAAGTAAAAATGCCGCATTCCTTTTTTAGCAAATCACCCCTCAAAGGACCCATTCCCTTCAAATATTCAACAGGATTACTTAATATGGACGCAGTGTTGCTGATAATATTTATGTTAATTGTAATTCAGGTGGCAATTCATTTTCTCAACTGAAAATTCATAAAACACAAATATAGAGAGAAGTTCGGGAGATGGGAAGGGGCTTGAAGAAGAAGAGATGCTTGTCAACATAATTTTTCTTGCCAATGCTGCGGCTTTGCAGATAATATGGCGGCAAAATGGATAGGAGTACTTAAATGTCCATAATAAGAAAAATCTTTAAAAAAAAGCCGTTTGCTGAATCCATTAATAAGTTAAGATTAGTTAAGCTTCTTCTTAATGCCCCTTAACTCCTTAATGGTACTAAATGAATACTTAACCATTAAGAAGTTAAGATTAGTTAAGCTTCTTCTTAATGCTCCTTAACTCCTTAATGGTTTTAAATGAATACTTAACAAAGTAATTTGGAATGATAAAAAATGATGTTATAAAGGGAATTTGCTACAGTTGGCTCATATCTTAGCAACCGGCAGACTTTACTTTTTTCATCTTTTTGTTGTTATCTTCAACTTTAGTTTTTCAACCGGTTAGCTTTGATTTTATAAAAATGAGAAATTATATTGGGGTTCCGGCGGAAAATTCAGCTATCTCCTTCAAGGTTGATGGTCATTGAAGGACGGCCCACGAAACAGACTGACAAAAAAAGAAAATATGAAAAAAGTAATTGCAGCAATGAATATGACGCTTGACGGGTTTTGTGACCATACCTCAGGTGTCCCTGACGAAGAAATACATCAACATTACGCTGACCTGTTGAGAAGCGCTGATACCGCTTTATATGGCAGGATAACCTACCAGCTTATGGAATTTTGGCGAACCGTGCTGGAAAATCCCACAGGCGATAAAGCAATGGACGACTTTGCAGTCGCAATAGACAACACCCCGAAGATTGTTTTTTCCCGCACACTGAAAAATGTAGATTGGAAAAGTGCGAAATTAGCAAGTCAAGACCTTGAGAAAGAAGTTTTGGAACTCAAACAACAATCGGGTAAAGACGTTTTTGTGTGCAGTCCGAGCTTGATTGTAGCTTTGACGAAACTTAATTTAATAGACGAATATCAACTTTGTGTTCACCCTGTTATCGCAGGAAGTGGTTTGCCGTTATTTAAAAACATCAGCGAAAAAATTACCCTTAAACTCATAAAGACCAAAACGTTTAGCGGTGGTGCAGTCATTCTTTATTATGAACCGACATCAGAAAAAACAACGAACGGCTAACAAGGTATTGCCACGCAGAACGGCTTTGATTGGACATGGGTGCAAGGTGCAATATTCGTTCTTCGATTGAACTTTTGTGCTAAAAAAGACCGTTTGCTATATGCAAATAAATAAGTTGATGATCTATTTTTTAACAAGTGGCCAGCCTTTACTTTGTTGTGAGATCACGAATATGCCTTCCCCAACTTCCCACTCATTTCTCTCCAACATCACAACAATTACCACATCCTCAACCAGCAACTCCGCTTCGTAAAAACTCCCCTGAAACAATATTTTCTGAATTGTTCCTTTGACACCATTGTTGTAAGCGCTGATGCTGAAACCTTCAGGCCTTATCATCACTTTTTTTTCATTTGCTTCTATGCCAAACCATGAAGCCTGCTCGGGAGAAAGCAAATTGTATTTGCCAAACAAGCCCGCTACATATTCATTCTCAGGTTCATAATAAATTCTCTTCGGTGTTCCCCGCTGTACGATCCTGCCTTCTTTCATCACTAATATTTCGTCCGCCCATGAAAGGGTGTCATGTGGATCATGAGATGCAAGCAAACAAGTTATTTTCAATCGTTCTGTAATATCTTCCAACACCGCCTTCAGGGTGTTTTTGTGGATCGGGTCCAGGTTGGAAAATGGCTCATCCAACACCAGCAACTTGGGATACTTTACCAGTAGCATGCATAAGGCGATCCGCTGCTTCTCGCCACCGGAAAGCTGGTTGGTTCTGCGTTCCAGCAAATGACTAATCCTGCAGACCTCAAACAATTCTGTCGCTTCAACTTCGTCAAGATTCATTTGAAACCAGATCAAATCTTTTACGACATAATTATTATGAAGTTCATAATGCTGGGATAAGTAGGCGATGTCTTTGTGGCCTGCTAATAATTTTTCCTCCGGCCCGGCTACTTTTTGGCCCTTAAAAAGAACGGTTCCGGCATCACTTTGCACATGCCCTGAGATGATTTTCAACAAAGTTGATTTGCCGGCTCCCGATTCACCGGTGACCGCTATTTTCTGCAACGGCTCTTGTTGAAAACTGATATTATCAATGATACTCCTGCCCGGTTGTTGTTTACTTATTTGCTGTACTTCCAATAAGGCCATGCTCAAATACTTTTTGCCAAAAATACAATTGTCCTGGCCGGGAGGCATCATTAATCTGTTTTGTTGGTGATTGCCTTGCTGCAAAACCCTTGTCGAACACCAGACGACGGCGTTGGACAACTTCGTTGTTCCATTTTTAAAAATTTTGTTGATGAATTAATTTATCATGCAAATCTAACCGGGCAATTGCCTGCTGTTTAGAACAAATTCACACTATTGAAAGGTTTCATAAACGGCCCTTATCTGCTATTTCCGTTAAAAAAAAATGTCTATTTCATTGCTAGATTGTTGCTTAGTTATAAAATAATGCTGTACATCATTTATTTGAATTTCATCCAAAATATCAATGAAGTTTTTGTAGGATGATTCATCACCGGGCTGGATAATTATTACCATTTTGTTTCTGTTGCCAAGCACCTCCGCAACTTTCTTTTGTTTCTGTTGAATTACAGAACGAACCTGTGCATAAGAACAATGCATAAGTATGTCGGGCCTCGAACCTTCAAAATAATCAACTTCGTTATTTCGGTTAGGCATTAGTGTTAGTACGGCAGACTCATGGATCTTTGTTTCAATTTTTGAATCTTTAGGCATCACCAGATTTGCTACATTTGGTTCCAAAAATGTGGTGCTGAGAATAAAAAATGTGATCAATAAGAAACCAAGATCAACCATTGGAGTCAAATCTACACGAAGGTGAGTGCGGGAGGTAAGCGAACGGGCATTAGCGGTTGGCTTTTTTTCAATTTGTGCCATTTGATTGTTTATTGGTAAGATGCAACCCAACAAGAAACTGCATAAATGAACTTCCAGTGATTTTTGCGAAGAGGAAAATTCGCAAAAATTGCCTTATTCAAAAAAACAGAAGAACCAAAAATCTTGCAGGGAAAAAGGCACTTTATAAATCAAAGGTTTTCTTTTTCATCCTCAAACATGTCTGCATTAATCTTTATTAAACAATCAAAACATTGTTGCTTAGCCCTATACCTATTATAAAGGTTATCTGGATAAAAAAACCCACTTTTTCAAGTGGGTATTTAGTGACCGCGTCAGGATTCAAACCTGAAACCTTCTGATCCGTAGTCAGATGCTCTATTCAATTGAGCTACGCAGCCATTTTTTTTCTTCGGTATGTTTAAAATCTCCCGAAGAGGCGCAAAAATAATAAATTTTTTCTTCCACCCAATTTCTTCTTTCAAATTTATTTAGGCAATTTGATTTTTTCACTAATCTTTGTGTCTAAAATTATTTTCTATGTATAGGAAAATTGAAGATTTCATCAAGGATTGGCAAATGGAAAGCGAAGCGACGGTTAAGGTTTTCGAAAATATAAAAGACGAAGTTTTGAGCAAAAAGGAGAATGAGAATATCAGAAGCATGGCTACTCTCGTCTGGCACATCAGTACAACTCCCGTTGAGATGCTTGGCAAGGCGGGCCTTGAAATAAAAGGTCCGGATGAACACAGCAAACCTCCTGCAACTGTTACCGAAATAGTCAGCGCTTATAAGGAAGCATCTGCATCTGTTATCAGTGAAATATCATCCAAATGGAATGATGCTTCTTTGGAAGAAGAAGTAAAAATGTATGGCGATAACTGGAAAAAAGGAAAGATACTTTCTGTACTGATTTTGCACCAGACGCATCACCGCGGCCAGTTAACAATTCTCCTTCGTGAAGCGGGTTTAAAGGTTCATGGAGTCTATGGCCCTTCAAAGGAAGACTGGGCATTATGGAATATGCCTGCAATGGATTAACCATTTGTAACTGTTTTACGTAAAATTTTTGAATGAAGATTTTTTTCTGGTCTGTGGGCAAGGCGCACGAGCCTTATGTAAAGGAAGGGATTGAATTGTTTACCAAACGCATTTCTCATTACTATCCTGTGGACTGGAAAATTTTCCCCACACCGAAAAACGCAGCTTCCGCTACGGAAGAAGAAATAAAGAGATTGGAAAGCATTCCGCTAATGAACGCATTGCAAAATGAGGATGTTTTGATCGCACTTGACGAAAACGGTAAGCAATGGAATTCGCCGGAGCTTGCCGCATTTATACAGCAAAAAGCCAATGAAAGCGCAAGAAATATTATCTTCCTGATTGGGGGCGCTTATGGAATTCACGAAAGTGTTTTGAATCGAAGCAATCATAAATGGAGCCTTTCCCGGCTGGTTTTTCCACACCAATTAGTGCGGTTGATTTTATCTGAACAGGTTTACCGGGCATGTACCATAATCCGGAATGAAAAGTACCATCATTCGTAAAACTTTTATTCGAACGGGGCTTGTTTCCTGATGATAGTCTTTTTTATGTAGGTTTGGCGCCAGATTAAAACCATTAACATGTCTGTTACACTCATATTAATAATAGTTACAGTAATTATTTCTCTTTTTGCATTTTCTTCCCATAAAGTAAAGGATGATTTGATATTTTCTCCTGCTGAGGTAAGAGAAAAAAATCAATACTATCGGTTTATTACCTATGGTTTTATTCATGCCGATCTGCCTCATTTGTTTTTCAACATGTATGCCTTTTATTTATTTGGAGGCGCTTGTGAAAGTTCTTTTATGGGCATTTTTGGCGATGCTGGTAAAATATTTTACCTGCTTTTATATTTTTTAGCCCTGATTGTTTGTGTAATTCCGGATTTCATTAAGTATAAAATGAATTCCAATTATCGGAGCCTTGGTGCATCAGGAGCAGTTTCCGCCGTTGTATTTGCTTATATTTTATTCAATCCCCTTCAGGGAATCGGATTGCTTTTTATACCGATTTTCATTCCCGGATTTTTGTTTGGGATACTTTTTATTGTGATCTCTTATTTTTTAGGAAAGAAGGGAGGAACGGCGGTGAATCATTCGGCACATATCTGGGGTGCAATATTTGGGGTAGCTTTTATCATCATTTGCAGTCAACTGTTTTCAACTTATCCCCTGTTGGATAATTTTATCCATTCGGTAAAAAACCTGGACCCCAAAAAGATTTTTACGAGTTATTAGAGGAGATGGTTGTGCTTACCGCAGAACTTAAGCTTATTACACCTGCTATTGGCAGGACTTGGTTCCAGCTTAACATGGTTGCGCCCTTTATCCGCAGGGCTTCGCCCAGCGTTGGCAGATTGCGCCCTTTCAAGGCTGGGAGGTTTTTGAGGTGGACTGTTTTCTTTCTCTGGCAAACGGACATTTTTGGAAGAATTGTTATAGTTGATCATTATGGCTTTTAGAAATGTTAGCAGATTGCGCCCGGCTATCCGCAGGGCTTCGCCCAGCGTTGGTATATTGCGCCCTTTCACGGCTGGGAGGTTTTTGAGGTGGACTGTTTTCTTTCTCTGGCAAACGGACATTTTTGGAAGAATTTTATTGTTGGCAGATTATAGGCTAAACTAAATTCTACTTAAAGTACAATGAAAACCAGCCGCCGTCATCAACTTTCTTGTATTTCTCCCCTGCCCTATTTTTTTTATCTTTGTCAAAACTAAATTTTATGTGGAAGAACAGCATTTTAGAAACAATTGGAAATACGCCACTGATCAGGATCAATAAGATAACCAAAGATTTACCATGCACTGTTTTAGCCAAGGTAGAATACTTTAATCCCGGCAATTCCATTAAAGACCGCATGGCTGTTAAAATGCTTGAAGTTGCTGAAAATGAAGGGAAGATAAAACCCGGTGGAACCATCATTGAAGGAACTAGCGGAAATACCGGAATGGGACTTGCCCTTGCCGCCTGCATAAAAGGCTATAAATGCATTTTCACCACAACAGATAAGCAATCCAAAGAAAAGGCCGATATACTAAGGGCAGTCGGTGCTGAAGTAATCGTTTGCCCGACAAATGTAGAGCCTGAAGATCCCCGCTCTTATTATTCTGTTTCTAAAAGACTTTCGGAAGAAGTTCCCAATTCCTGGTATGTGAATCAATATGACAACCTGGCAAACAGGCTTGCGCATTATGAGCAAACAGGCCCGGAAATCTGGGAACAAACTGAAGGAAAAATGACTCATTTGGTTGTCGCTACCGGAACCGGAGGGACGATTGTTGGAACTGGGAAATATCTAAAAGAAAAAAATCCGAATATAAAAGTCTGGGCCATTGATAGTTATGGCTCTTTGTTGAAAAAATACTTTGACACGGGTGAAATTGATGAAAAGGAAGTATATCCTTATATCAGTGAAGGTTTTGGTGAAGATTTCGTGCCTGCCAATTATGACATGAAATATATTGATGAATTCACAAAAGTTACAGATAAAGACGGGGCCATCATGGCCAGGCGCATTGCGAAAGAGGAGGGATTGTTTTGCGGTTATAGTGCCGGAAGCTGCCTCCAGGGTTTGATGCAGTTAAAATCCAGTCTGAAAAAAGACGATGTGGTTGTTTGCATTTTCCACGATCATGGAAGCCGGTATGTTGCCAAGATCTACAATGATGAATGGATGATGCAAAGAGGATTTTTAGAAGTGAAAACTTTCAAGGATTTGGTTGCAGGGCGGGGAGCCCAAAAATTGGTTACTATCAAACCTGAACAAACGGTTGCTGAAGCGATTGAAATGATGCGCAAATATGATATTGAAAATATTCCGGTGATGAATGGTGAGGGAATTGTGGGTTCGTTAAGTGAAAGTGGATTATTCAATAAAATCATTTCAGATCCTGAAATCAAAGAGCAAGTTGTGGAATCGGTAATTGAAAAAGAATACCCGCTTGTACCTTTCGATATGCCGGTAGAAAAATTAAGCAACCTCATCTCCAAACATAACGGAGCGGTATTAAGCAAAGACGAAACCGGAGATTATCATATTGTAACAAAATATGACATCATTCAAAGCCTTGCGAAATAAAAGTGACTCAACTTAAACGACTAAACACCCTTCCCAAAAGAGTTGAAAAATAATGGATAGAATGCAAGTAAATCGTTTGTATAGTCTGAGATAATGTCTTAAAGCAAAAGAACAAGAATTTGATATATCAATTTGATTTCCAAAAAGATGTACAAAATGGGGGACCGACAAATACGGAAATAAAAAGTCAAAAAAAATCCGTTTGCTGAAAGTTTTTTTCCTTTGCTATTTGTGTAGATCATGGGCAAAACTCACTTCCTTAAAAAAATACATCGTAAATACACTATCGTAGTTTTACTATCTTTTTATTAAAAAGCCGTAAATTTATCTCTGGCAAAAAAGGGCAATCTTGCCCTTTGCAACAAGTGTTGTGGGGTTTATCTTTGCACCAGAAGTTGATTGATGTTGTGGCATTAATCAAAAACTATCCAAGTATCCATTCGAAAAAACAGATTCTATCCAAAATCCTTTTAAAATCGAAAAATCCAATATCAGTCAACTTCTATTTTTCTTTTTCCAATATCATTTCTTTGCAAATCGTAAAGAAGAAAAAATAAAAAACCGGATTTATATTGAGAAAGACTCCAATATCGTTTCAATGTAAATTAAGTGAATTCAGTCTTGTGAGAAACCTGAATCCGATCCTTTTAAAACCGTAACGCAACCGGAAACTTATTATCCGGAAAGCCCCCGGAAATCTGCTGAAAGCAGAAAAAGAAATTAAACTTCTGTAGTCTAAATTGATTGCAGAAGTTTTTTTTTTGGGACAAGACGGCTATTTTTTTATGGGGTGATATGGCCTATCTTGCACCTTTCTGAATATGACCCTTCTGAAAAAAATACCTGAAAAAAAATACTCCCGCGTTATTTCGTTGGTTCCATCGCAAACAGAACTGCTTTCTTATCTGGGTCTTGACAAGGAAGTGATCGGTATCACAAAGTTTTGTGTTCATCCCACCAACTGGTTTCATGAAAAATCCCGGGTTGGTGGAACAAAAAACCTTAACATTGGTAAAATTCATGAACTTTCTCCAGATTTGATCATTGCCAATAAAGAAGAAAATCTTAAAGAACAAGTTGAAGAACTTGCTGAAAAATATGATGTTTGGGTTACCGATGTGGATAATCTTTCTGATGCCCTGCAGATGATTGAGGATGTCGGGAAATTAACAGGTACTTCGCCTGCGGCAAATAAATTAATGCTTCAAATAACCAATTCCTTTTCAGAATTAAAACAATCAGTTTCCCTGGAAACAAAAATCAGGACCGCTTATTTTATATGGAAAGATCCTTTCATGGTTGCTGCCGGTAATACTTTTATCAATGATATGATGAATTGTTGCGGATTGGAAAATATTTTTTCTGAGCAAAGCCGTTACCCTCAAATTACCCTGGAGCAAATTAAAGAAAAGGATTGCCGGCTGTTGCTTCTTTCCTCAGAACCTTATCCTTTTAAAATAAAACATGTCAAGGAGTTACAAGATCATCTTCCCGGAATCAGGATCCTCCTAACTGATGGCGAAATGTTTAGCTGGTACGGTAGCCGTTTGCTTATGGCGCCCGGTTATTTTAAAAGCCTTTTAAATGAAGCTGTTTCTCACTTCAAATAATTCTGTTTGGAGTTGCGGTTTCCTAAACTTCTAATTCCCTATTTTTGTAAAAATTAAAAAGTAAATAATGGCATCAAAAAAAATTGCAGATCTATTAGGTGATAAGGCGGAAAGCTTGCTGAACCACAAATGTAAAATCGATAAAACAACGCTCACTCTTCCCTCTCCTACTTACATTGACGATATTTTTGTGCAGAGCGACCGTAACAACCGCGTAGTCGCTAGCATGGAAAGTTTGATGAGCCATGGACGTTTAGGTGGTACCGGATATTGCTCTATTTTTCCTGTTGACCAGGGAATAGAACACAGTGCCGGCGCGTCATTTGCTCCCAATCCAATTTATTTTGATCCTGAAAATATTGTAAAATTAGCAATCGAAGGTGGATGCAATGGTGTGGCTTCCACATTTGGAGTCCTTGGAATTTTAAGCCGGAAATACGCTCATAAAATTCCTTTCATCGTTAAAATAAACCATAACGAATTATTAAGCTATCCCAATAAATTCGATCAAACAATGTTTGGTTCAGTAAAAACCGCCTATGATATGGGCGCCGTGGGTGTGGGAGCAACCGTTTATTGGGGAAGCCATGAAAGCACCCGGCAGTTGCAGGAAGTGAGCGAAGCTTTTGCACTTGCTCATGAATTGGGAATGTGCACTATCCTGTGGTGCTATCTGCGTAATGATGCCTTCAAAGTAAACGGAGTTGATTATTCAACCAGCGCCGATCTCACAGGACAAGCGAACCATTTGGGCGTAACCCTGCAGGCCGATATTATCAAGCAAAAGATGGCGACTAATAATGGCGGTTACAATGCGGTGAAATTTGGGAAGACTTCCAAACTGGTTTATGAAAATCTTACTTCAGATCACCCAATTGATCTTTGCAGATACCAGGTTTTGAATTGCTATAGCGGCAAGATTGGATTGATAAATAGTGGTGGAGAAAGCAAAGGCGCCTCTGATTTGAGCGATGCTGTTGAAACAGCCGTAGTCAACAAGCGCGCCGGAGGAATGGGTTTAATTATGGGAAGAAAAGCTTTTCAAAAACCATTTAATGAAGGAGTTGAACTATTAAATGCAACACAGGATGTGTATTTGGACAAAAGTATTACCGTAGCATAGGATTCATATCAAAATGTTGGGCGGGAAGACATTGGGCGCAACAAAATCTGCCCGGCTGATGTCTGAACCAACCGCTAAGAATTGTAAATGCACGGTTAATTAATTGATATTGCAAATAGCTCATAATTAAGAGCTCATGCTCTCTAGTAAAAGCTGAACAAACAAACATGAAACAAGAAGAAGATTTTGATGCAAATTTAGCCGGAGAGGAAGGGGAAACCGAAGAATCCCGTCGAAGGTGGTTTCGCAGGATAAAAAAAGGGATCACTACTTCAACCAAGGATAAAAAAGAAGCTCCTGACGGGCTATGGACGAAATGCCCTTCGTGCAGATATACTTGTACTGTTACCGAATTAAGGGAAAATTTGTTCGTTTGCCCAAAATGTGAATACCACCATCGCATCGGAAGCGCAGAATATTTTGAGATTATTTTTGACAAAGACAGTGACAGGGAACTTTTTGCCAATATCAAATCAAAAGATTATCTGGGCTTTGTTGACCTCAAACCTTATTCACAACGATTGGCAGAGACTTATGCCAAATCAGATATCCATGATTCCATAACGGTAGCACATGGCAAAATAAATGACATGGACATGGTCATCGCCTGCATGGATTTTGAATTCATTGGCGGAAGCCTGGGAAGCGTGATGGGGGAAAAAATTTGCCGCGCCTGCGATTATTGCGTTGAGCATAAAATTCCTTTCATGATCATCAACAAAAGCGGTGGCGCCCGGATGATGGAAAGTGCATTTTCATTAATGCAGCTTGCAAAAACGTCGGGAAGATTGTCATTGCTTTCAGATGCGAAGATTCCTTATTTTTCACTTTGCACCGATCCTACATTTGGAGGAACTACTGCATCTTTCGCCATGCTTGGCGACATAATAATGGGTGAACCAGGAGCTCTTATCGGGTTTGCAGGGCCGCGTGTAATCAAGGAAACGATTAAACGAGATCTTCCGCCAGGTTTTCAGCGAAGTGAATTTCTGCTTGAGCATGGCTTTCTGGATTTTATTGTTTCAAGAAAGGAACTCAGGGAAAAACTGAAGCAACTACTGATCCTGTTCCGGAATTAAATGCATGCATTCAACAATTAGGCATTCAACAATTACCATTTATCATTCAACATTCCAGAGGTGGATTTAAGCAACCGCAAAGCATATTACGAATACCATATTGAGGCAAAATACATTGCGGGGCTTGTATTGACGGGAACAGAAATAAAATCGCTTCGCGCCGGGAAGGCGAGTTTTAATGACAGTTACTGCCTTTTTGAAAAGGGGGAACTGTATGTCAGGAACCTTCATATCGCTGAATACAATTATGGCACGCATTACAATCATGAACCAATGCAGGAACGCAAGCTTCTTTTGAATAAAAAAGAGCTACGGAAATGGGAAAATAAAATAAAAGAAAAAGGATATACTATCGTTCCTTTAAAAATATTTATTTCTGAGAAAGGTCTGGCAAAAATGGAGATTGGCCTCGGCAAAGGGAAAAAGATCTACGATAAAAGAGAAACCATCAAAGCGCGCGAAAGCGACCGGGATGTGAAAAGAAAGTATGGGGTTTGATGCTTGTGTATGAGAAGTGTTTTATTATGTTGCTTATAAAAGAATAACGGGCGCATACTTTTTAAGCATGTTCCGGAAGCCGTTTTTCTACCGATGCGCCGGTAGCCACACATCCCCTACATCGATAGCGGCAGAGTAATGGTTTTTTGCTTTTCAATTACTACTAAATATTGCTCAAGTCCCTTCTATAACTTTCCTAAGATTATCAATTACTTTATCTAAATATCCGGTATCGTTCCTTATTGATTGACATTTGACCGTGTTTTCCAGTATATCTAAAAAGTAATACCTTTATTGAAATTACTTTTATGAAATCACTTTCCCTAAAACTGGAAAATCATATTTTTGAAGAAACAGAAAGCATTATTTCCCGAATAAAAAAGCCAAGAAACAGGTACATCAATGAAGCCATTGAATTTTATAATCTGCTTCAAAATCGTAAACTGCTTTCCAAACAGTTAGAAAAAGAATCAAAGTTAGTAAGAGAAGAATCAATAAAAGTATTAGCGGAATTTGAAAAATTGTTATGAATAAAATCAGTCAATTTGATATATGGATCGCTGACTTAAATCCTGTATTTGGAACTGAAGCCGGAAAAATAAGGCCGGTTTGCATTGTGCAAACCAATCTTCTTAATGAATTTCATCCTTCAACCATTGTCTGTCCCATAACAACTAACATAAAAATTGAAGCTCAAATTTTAAGGGTTCATATTAAAAAAGGACAAGGCGGATTGAAAGAAGACTGCGATATTATGATTGATCAAATGAGAGCTATAGACAATAAAAGGCTTTTGAAAAAAATTGGTTCATTATCGGACAAACATGTAGAAAAAATAAAAAAGAGTATTAAAATAATTATTGACTTATCATAACAATCTTTTTAGGTCTCCCTAACATTCACTCAATCCCAGCGGCACATTCACAGCCAATCCTCCGTCGGCAGTTTCTTTATATTTGCTGTTCATATCTTTAGCAGTATCCCACATGGTTTGAATTACATTATCCAAACTCACTTTGGCAAAATCCGGCGCGCTTTGCAAAGCAAGCTGACAGGCCGTTATCGCCTTGATGGCTCCCATAGTATTTCTTTCAATGCAGGGAATTTGAACGAGGCCACCAATGGGATCACAGGTCATTCCCAGATGATGTTCCATTGCAATTTCAGCAGCCATTAAAGCCTGCCGCTGTGTTCCTCCCATTCATTCTGCTAAAGCCGCAGCAGCCATTGAAGAAGAAACGCCAATTTCTGCCTGGCATCCGCCCATGGCGGCAGAAATAGTAGCTCCTTTTTTAAACATGCTTCCCACCTCTGAAGCAGTAAGAAGAAACTGAATAATCTTTTCTTCATCATTGGCTCCGCAAAAAATGATGTAATAGTGCAAGCACCGCGGGAATTACACCTGCCGCTCCATTGGTTGGAGCGGTTACTACGCGACCAAATGAAGCATTTTCTTCATTTACCGCCAGGGCAAAACAGCTTACCCAATCGAGGATGTATTTAAAATCATGTCCTCCCTCTTTTATCGCTCTTACCCACGTATCAAAATCTGTATATTCCTTATCTTTTAATAATTTTTTATTTACGTTCGGCGCTCTTCTTTTTACATTCAATCCACCCGGCAAGATCCCTCCTGTGTGACAACCTTTATACAGGCACTCGCGCATCACCCTCCAGATATTCAAAAGTCCTTCACGGGTTTTTGGCTCAGGCCGCCATGAATTTTCATTTTCCATTACCACTTCACTGATGCTTAAACCGGTTTTCATGCACCAATGGAGCAAGTCTTCAGCATCGTTGATTGGAAAGGGCAGGATGAGTTTCCTCGCTAGTGCTCATTTCCTCTCCTTCCTGTTTCACAAAACCGCCGCCTATTGAATAATATGTTTCGGAAAGATGGTCCCCGTTATCCAAAGTTGCTGAAAAGGTGAGTGCATTCGGATGATAAGGAAGCGACTGATTCATCAAAAATTCTATACCTGTTTGCGGATCGAAATCAATACTATGATCTCCGTTTAAAAAAAGTTTCTTTTGATTTTTTATCGCCGCAATCTTTTCATTTATTTTATTGACGTCGAAAGTTACCGGATCGTCACCTGAAAGCCCTAATTGAACGGCAATGTCTGTTCCATGCCCTTTTCCTGTTTTTGCCAGGGAGCCATAAAGCAATACTGAAATGCCTGAAACTTTGTCTAGCAGGCATTTCTCCTGAAGGTTTCGTAAAAAAATAATGGCTGCCCGCCAGGGCCCAAGAGTATGGCTGCTGGACGGACCAACTCCTATTTTAAACATATCAAAAACTGAAATTGCTTCATGACTCATAATGACAAAGGTAAACTCAATGATGAATTGTTTGATTGTTAATTAAACATAAAAACTAGGAAATCGGTTTCATCTTGTCGGGATAAAAAAAAATCCCTGTACGATTAGGCACAGGGAATTTATTATTATTGATTTGAATCTTATTCGTTATTGAATTGCAACCACATGAACCCTAAAAACTAAATAGGAATTTGCTGGAATAACTTCCACACCTGTTCGTTGGTCATTTATTGGGTAGGGTCCATAAGCAAGAGATGGCGGAATATACAATGTGATATCTCCTCCTTCACTAATTAAAGGAACTCCTTTTTGCCAACCGGTAATTACTCTTCCGAGTTGAAATACGGAATTGCTGCCTGCCACTGTTGAATCAAAAGTTTTCCCGTTAAAAAAACCGCCCTTATATTCGACGGCCAATGAGGTGCAAAGATTGGATATCTGCTTGCCGTTGCCCTGAGAATTGATGGTATAAAAAATTCCGGAGGAATGCTGCGTGGCCATGATACCGTGAGTGGTTAATGAATCCTGTAAAGCCATCACTTCTGTAGCCGGTGCCACAACTTTAGAGTCGGTAAAATCACATTTGCTATCGCCTTTTAAACAACTTGTCAAAACAAAAATCGCCACAGCGGAAACCGCTAAAATTTTTCTCATAGTTAACTTTTTTTTACAAATAAACTGTATAAAAATTATAAATGCGTTGCAGCTTCCTTTTTCTCTTTAAATTTTAACTCTTTATAAAGTTGCTCATTGTTTTCCCACTTAAACCTCATGCGAAAAATCGAATAGAAAAAAGCAATTCCTGCAACCGTAATGCAAATAACTACTATTTGCGATTTAGAAATTGGAATCATGTTTTTGTACCAATCATGAAAGATAACTGCGATCAACACGGGGAGCGCAAACACAAGTCCCCACGGAGATCCATAGGTGAGCTGCCTGAAAAATCTTTTTTCATTTTCGCGGTTTTTTTTCCAATATTCCAGGAACAATTGTTCATCTTTTGTAAGCATGGTGCAAATTTACTCCAATATCATTAGTTCTTTAAATCCCCGCAATGCAGAACTTATTTTGGGTATTTTTTTACCCTTAGCAAACACACTTTTTTTGATCATTTATTTTTACATAAAGCGCCATAATGCAGCAGGTGGACTTTTTCGCAAATTATTTATTTCAGCAGACGCACTTTTTTTGTGCTTTTTTCATATTCATTAACCTACTGTCCTTTCAACAATTCCAAAACTTTCAACAAATGCATTTATATCGTTTTCAAACTCTCTCTCGCCATCAAAAAGGAATTGATGAGTCATTGGAAAAACGTAGATCGGAAGTTGAGCCAGTTCCTTTTCAAATTTAGAGAGTCTGACGCCGTCTTTTTCGGTTGTCAGGATCAATTTGTTTTTATTTTCAATTTTTTCGAATTGCTTTTTTATCTCTTTAAGGTCATCGATATTGAAAATGTGATGATCTCTGAACAAAAGCATTTCATAAGTAGCGACATGATCTGTAAGCACCTCTTTCAATGGATCCGGATTGGCGATTCCGCAAACAAGCAGCACATTGCTTTCAGGTTCCAGGCTACGTTGTTGTTTGGAAAATAAATGATAAGGGTTGCCATATTCTATTTTGGTAAAATAAATTTTCTGATAAGGGGAAGGTTTTATTTCCCTTATCATATTTTCTCTTTCTTTTTCAGAGAGCTGAGATTTACACTTGGTAACAATGATCATTTGCGCTCTTTTGGCGCTGCTTTTTATATCCCTGAGATCACCTGCAGGCAATAGAAGATCCCTCGTGAAAAGGTTTTGATAACTTGTCAATAAAATATTCAATCCTGGTCTCACTTCTCTGTGTTGGAAAGCGTCGTCAAGAATGATAACCTGGGTTTCCGGTTTTGCATATAGCAATTGCGGAATACCCACTACGCGCTCTTCAGCAACCGCTACGGTTACCCCAGGAAACTTTTGATGAATCTGCATCGGTTCATCACCAATGTCAATTGCTGTGGTGTTCTTTTCTGCGATAGCAAAACCCTTTGTTTTTCGTTTATAGCCGCGGCTTAATGTTGCAATCTTGTAATTTCCTTCCAGCAATCTTATTAGATATTCTGCCATTGGCGTTTTGCCTGTTCCCCCTACAGCAAGATTTCCAACACAGATGACAGGGAAATTAAAAGACGCGGAACGGAGTATTTTTTTATCAAACATTTTATTGCGCACCCAGATGACGCCACCATAAAGAATCGAAAAAGGGAATAAAATATATCGGAAGCTTTTTAGCATTTGAATTTGAATTCTGTAAACCAGGAAAATTCAAGAAAATTTCCGGCGAATTCAGTTGAAACCTGAAAATTAATAAATAAATAATTTGCGGGGTGTAACACAGTAATTTAATGGAATGTCAAAGGAATTAATATCTTCTATTTCATCCACAGGGTCAAAATAACTGAGACCGATTTTGATTGAATCCTTTCTGCATTGAAAAAGAAATTTGTCATAATAACCTTTGCCATAACCAACCCTGAATCCATATTTATCAAATGCAAGCAAAGGAACAAGAATCAAATCAATTTCATTTTCCATTACTTTATTCCCTCCCGAAGGTTCTTCAATTCCATAATCGTTATGCATCAGTTCCATGTCCTCATCAAAATGAAAATGATCGAGCCTGGCGGAACGGATATCGATTTTTGGAACAACTATTTTCAGTTCCGGATTCCTGAACCGAAGATAGCGAACGATTTTCGAGTATCGGCTTCACGTAACTTCAGGGAAGCCAGATAAGTATGCATGCAATTCGATAAAAGACAAACTGATCTTTCTGAAAATTGATCAAAATAAGATCGTTAAGCTTATCCATTTCATCGGCGGAAATCGTTTTCCGTTTTTCTTTATAGATATTTCTTAAATCATTTTTTGTCATAAAAATCTTTAATCAGCAGCATTGCAACGTTGTGCAAATGCTGAAGTAGCATCCGGATTAAGCTTTGCCATTCTTCTTCACTGTTAACGAAAATAGAAAAAATGGTTGTGCCATAATTACGCGTTGTTTTAAACAACATTTCATTTTCGTAGTTGTTGGCAGGCGTATGTTCGAGAATGAACCAGCCATTTTTCTTCAACAATTTTTTTCCCTTATGATTCCGAGGAAGCTCATCGATAGTTTTTAAGCGCGTAGGGTGGTCCGGCAAAAATCAGATCATAGGTATCAGCTACAGTTTTCCAAAAAACGAAACACATCACTTTTGATAGACACGGCAGTTCTCAATCTTTAATTCTGTGATTTTGTTTTTTATAAACTCATACATCTTCGGATCTTTTTCAACAATGGTAAGATCTGCTAGCTCCCCTTGATGCAAGCTCATAACTGATGCTTCCTGTTCCACCAAAAATATCCAGTGTTTTGATGCCCGGGAATAGAAATATTGTTTCCAATAATATTAAACAAGCCTTCTTTCGCAATATCCGTTGTTGGCCGTGTATACGGCATATTTGAAGGTGGGTTGATTTTTCTGCCACCATATTTTCCTGTAATTATTCGCATGTGTCAAGTGCAAAAATATGGCTAAAATAATGAGCGGGATGCGGCCAATTTCTTCCGTGCATTTTTTATGTTTCCGGCAATGGACTTAAAACGGATAGTTTCGAAAATATTTATAAATCTCTTTATAAAGCGAGGAATTTTTTTCAAGCAGTCCACAATTCCGATATCAGTATGTTCAACTTCAAATTGTTTGCAGATATTGAGTAACACGATAAGTTACGTCTTCAGCGAATTAAAATTGAAAGGTATTTATAAGTTCATATCTTCCATTTTTTATAAGGCCAACCACCATTTTATGTACATAAAAAATGACGGATAATTTATCCTTTCACTAGGGTTGCTGTAATAAAGGCGGAATATTGATGCGAAGGAGAAGCGAATCAGGAAATTGCGGGTAATGATAGCCTCATAAACAGACGAAGGAATTCTGAAACTATTGTACATGCTGCTATTCAGTAATTATATCGGAAAGTCAACGCATCTCTTGGACATCACCATGCAAAAGGTTTATCAATTCGACGTTCCTTTCACTATTCGTGTATCTCAAAAGGGAATCAATACACTTTGCGAAAAAGAGTAAACAATAATGACTTTCCTTTAAAGTTTTCGGACAAGCAATTTATTTTCATGAAAAAGAATCTGTAAGGCAATTGGACAATCCAACTGGGCTGGAGTTGTTTTGTCAAAATGATAGACGCCAAATGCGGAAAATAAATGATCTGTTTCATCTTTGATCGTAAAAGAAAAACCTTCATTGCTCATTTCACAAATCAGCAGTGCAATTCTCGCTTAACAGAAGAAGGTATTATTTCAAATATTTTTTTCATCTAAATTATTGCTGGCAATAATAGAATTTTTTTTTGAGTGTAATCATCATTAAGATGAAAATAACATAAAAAAAGTGCGGAAAACGGGATTTTTTTAGCATAAAGTTTGATGAATTCTAAAGAAAAGCCATGTCAACTTCAAAAACAACAACCGATCTAAAGTCTATTCAAAAGTGGGCAGAACAGCGGCAGGGAACTCCAAGCAAAGTGAAAGGCGTCGGTGGCCAGGAGGATGGAATCATCAGGATCAATTTTCCCGGCTATTCGGGTGAAGACACGTTAGAAGAAATATCCTGGGACGAATGGTATGAGATTTTTCAGGATCGTGATCTTGCTTTTCTTTACCAGGACAAAACAAGCGACGGCAAGGAAAGCAGGTTCTTCAAACTTGTGAAAAGAGAATAACTGCTCTTCTTTTATTTCACGTAATTTTAGTTTCAATTAAATATGCCGGCTTCTAATTGCTAGTGCTAGACAGTAAACAATTTAATCCGCTTTATTGCTTCCTTCTTATCCCAATTTAGGAAATTTAATTTATCATAAATTAATTGGCGAATATTACTATTTGTTAAAGTAGCAATACCAGAGTTAACAGAATAATGGTATTTCCACCTTAAATTTTTTTTAATTAAAACCAATAACCATGGACATGAAAAAGATCGGAATTTTATTCGGAAGGGAAAGAAGTTTTCCGGAAGCTTTTATTGAAAGAGATTAACCAAAAAAATATTGAAGGAATCACAGGCGGAACCGGTGCGTATCGATAAAGTAATGCAAGGTGAAAGTAGTGGCTACGCTGTTATCCTTGATCGTATTTCACAGGATGTTCCTTTTTACCGGGCCTATTTAAAAAATGCAGCCCTTATGCGGAACAGCTGTTATCAATAATCCATTCTGGTGGAGTGCTGATGAAAAATTTTTTAATAATTGCCTTGCTACAAAAATAGATGTTCCGGTTCCTAAAACAGTTATTCTTCCTTCAAGCAAATTACCGACGATACTACTGATCAATCTTTTTCAAACCTTGCTTATCCGTTGGATTGGGAAAGCATTTTTAATTATATCGGTTTTCCTGCTTATATGAAACCTTTTGCCGGCGGCGGCTGGAAAAATGTTTACCAGGTGAATCAATATAGATGATTTTTTTACAAAGCATGGCGAAACGGGCAACTGGTAATGATGCTTCAGGAAGAAATAATTTTTGATGAATATTACCGTTGTTATTGCATTGGCGGCAAATATGTACGCATCATGCCTTATGAACCGCGCAATCCACATCACCTTCGGTATGTGGCCGATTTCAAACCTGATGAAAAAAGGCTAGAACTAATGAAAGATATTGTATTGCGTATCTGCAATTACCTGGGATATGATTTTAATACGGTTGAATTAGCAGTTCGTGATGGAGTTCCTTATGCTATTGACTTTTGCAATCCTGCACCGGATGCAGAAGCTAACCAGTGTAGGACAGGAAAATTTTGATTGGGTGGTTAGAAACAGCTGCCAATTTTGCCATTGAAAAAGCGCAAGCATCAAAAAGATGGAAAAGATAATCTTAACCTGGGGAGAATATTTGAAAAGAAGTACAGGCAATTGATGAAAATGTGAAGATGCAATGAAAATGTGAAAATTTGCTAACCAATTAACCAATAAACTACTAAACCAATAAACCAATTAACTATTAACCAAACACTAATGGCTGGCATTTCATACAAACATTTTACTCTTGGGTATAGAAGAAGAATACATGGTGTTAGATCCTGAAACGAGGGAACTTAAAAAGCCATGAGCAAAAAATTGTACAGGAAGGAGAAAAAGTGATTAAAGATAAAGTGAAAGCAGAAATGCACCAGGCTGTTGTGGAAGTAGGAACAGATATTTGCCAGGATATTGATGAAGCATATATGGATGTTGCTACTCTGCGCAAAACAATCAGCGGCATTGCAGAGATCCTTGGACTTTGGGTGGGCGCATCCGGCACACATCCTTTCAGTCATTGGGAAAGCCAGTTGATTACCGATCATGTACGGTACAATGAAATCGTAAATGAATTACAGGAAGCTGCAAGAAGCAATCTGATTTTTGGGCTGCATGTACATGTTGGAATGGAAAACCGTGAAATGGCCATTCATATTGCCAACTCTGCACGTTATTTTTTACCACATATTTATGCACTAAGCACCAATTCTCCTTTTTGGGAAGGAAGAAAAACCGGTTATAAATCTTTCCGCACAAAAGTGTTTGATAAATTTCCACGTACCGGAATACCTGATTTTTTTGAAAGTATTGAAGCTTATGATAATTATATAAAGCTTGCTGGTAAAAACCAATTGTATTGACAATGCAAAAAAGATCTGGTGGGATCTGCGGGTGCATCCTTTTTTTAATACGGTTGAATTCCGTATTTGCGATGTGCCGATGACGGTTCAGGAAACCATTACGATTGCTGCACTTTTCCAGGGAATCTGTGCAAAGCTTTATAAACTTGCGTACCCAGAATCTAAATTTCATGATGTATCCACGCATGCTGATCAATGAAAATAAATGGCGGGCGAGCCGTTATGGAATTGATGGCAGCATGATTGATTTTGGAAAAGAAAAAGAAGTAAATACAAGGGTGCTTATTTATGAATTGCTTGATTTTATTGATGATGTAGCCGGGCCTTTGGGTATCCGAAATGCCATTAGCCATGTTCATAAAATGCTGGAAGACAGGTACCGGCGCCGACAGGCAATTAAAAGTATTTGAGGAAAATCAAAACCTGGCAGCTGTTGTGGATTATATTCATTCTCAATTTTTAGAGGGATTGTAAATCGGGTATTTTCCTGGAGAAAAATTTTTGAAGGATTATGTGTTGAAGACGAATCGTCAGCAAACAGACTTTTTTCAAGATTTTTTTCTAAGAATACTTGAATCAACAAAGGCAAAAAAATTAAGCAGCCTTTCAAAAATAACATCTCATAAGGAAGGCAATCTTTGCTTGGCAAACCCTGTTTTCCTCATTTTTTTGAGGCGCAAGGTTGATCGTCATGGCGAAGCGCCACATAAACTTCACATTAAACGAACACTAAGCGCTGAAGCAGTCTCATGTGATTTTCAGCAAACGGACTTTTTTTCAAGATTTATTTTCTAAGAATACTTAAATCAAAAAAGATAAAAAAATTTGGCTGTCTTCTGCAAACACGAAAGAAAGCAATCGCTACATGCAATGATTTTTTAATTTTTAATTCGCTTCAATAATCAACTCTCCCTCCCACCTCTTTCAAAGTCTTTAAAAAACCCGGGATATGATTTTTTAACAGCGTCGGCATCCTGAATTAGTCGTCTTTCCCTTTGCTGCCAATGCCGCCACAGCAGTAGCCATCGCGATGCGATGATCATTATGAGAAGATACTTTTGCGCCTTTTACTTCTCCCCCACCTTTAACCAACATAATATCACCGTTCAATTCAACATCAACATTCATTCTTTTGAATTCATCTCGTAAAGTGATAGCTCGATTGCTTTCCTTGAAAAGAAGTCTGTTTACCCCTTTGATAACTGTAGATCCTTTGCAATAGGTAGCAAGGGCAACCAGTGGCGGAAACAAATCCGGGCAATCAGTGGCATCAAAATCAAACGCGTTCAATTTATTTTTTTTGATGGTGATTCCCGTGGAATTCGTTTTTACATCAGCGCCGCAATCATAGAGTGCATCGCATTATATTTTTATCTCCCTGTTTTGAATTCAGATCGGCGCCACTCAAAGTTATTTCCCCTGAGATGGCTCCAGCCACCAATAAAAATGCAGCATTGCTCCAATCGCCTTCAACAGTATATTTTATGCTGTGCAGCAATTCCGCTTCGCGGGGAAATAAAGTGAATATTTCATAATTGTGGTTATCAACACGCCATCCAAAATGATTCAACACAGAAATGGTAAGATCAATATAAGGCTTGCTGGATAAGTTTTTCACACGAATGTTGACAGGTGATTTGCAAGATTTGGCAAAAGCGAACAGCAGGCCGGTCAGGAATTGTGAACTCAAAGAACCATCAACCGTTATTTCTTTTGGTTGCAGCGGTCCTCTCAAAGTTACAGGAAGCTTTCCGCCATTGGAATGAATTTGAACTCCAAGGGAGGGAAAGATTTCATCAAAAAAGTTCATGGGCCTTTTTAAAATGCTTCCCTCTCCTGTGAAGGTGATATCAAAATTAAAAAGCCCGGCGATTGGAGCAAACATCCGCATGGACAAACCGCTTTCACCGCAATTAAGCATCAAATTTTTTTCAGGAAACTGCGAACGAAAAATGTAATCATGGGAAGTGACTGCCATCCTGTTGTTAACGCAATTGACAGTTGCTCCAAGTTTGGTTATGATATCAATTGCCGCCTTTTCATCATTACTGTTTCCAAAATTATCAATGATGGTTGTACCCTGGGTGATCAAAGCCGCAGCACAGGCCCGCTGCATGGAGCTTTTAGAAGGAGGAACTTTTATTGTGCCTAAAACTGAAGAAGGCGAAATGGTTGCATTCACGGATTATAAAGAATTAAAAATTTGACGTAATTCGGTTAAAGGAATTTTTTTCACGGAGCCTTTTCCAATCTCATCCAGCACAACAAAGTTCATGTCGGTACCAGATTTCTTTTTATCATGAAGCAAGATATTCCAGGTTTTTTCCTTGTCAAAATCGAGCGATACGGGAAGCTGGTAATTGGACAAAAGTGATTTCACTCTCTCAGCAGCCTCCGTTGAAAACCCGTTTATTCTTTTGGAAATTTCACATGCGGCCGCCATGCCAATGCTGATCGCTTTTCCGTGGCTAAGCCCGCTGATATTTTCAATCGCATGGCCAATCGTGTGACCAAAATTGAGCAGCTTTCTCTCCCCTGTTTCCTGCTCATCATTTGTAACGACGTTATATTTTATATCCACGTTTTTTTCAATCAATTGTCCCGTGAAAGAAAAGGAAGATTGAAAATCAGCCAAGGTCCGGCCTTCCAGAAAACGGAACATTTCGTTATCTTTTATGCAGGCATGCTTAATGATTTCAGCAAAGCCGCTAATCCATTCTTCATCAGGCAATGTTTCAAAAAAGGAATAATCATACAATAAAAATTCCGGGTGGTTGATAACGCCTACCAGGTTTTTATAAACGCCTACGTCGATCCCGTTTTTTCCACCAATTGATGCGTCAACCATTGCCAAAATGCTTGTTGGAACAAAAGCGAATTGGATGCCCCGCATATAAATCGATGCGGCATATCCTGCAAGGTCCGTTACTACTCCACCTCCAACGCCAACGATAAAAGTTTGTCTGTCAGCGCCCATTTCAATCAAGCGCGCAATTACTTCATCAACTGCTTTTTGGTTTTTAAACTTCTCGCCCGCTTGCAAAACAATAGTTTTCCATCCATTAAATTTTCCTGATTGGCTGCTGAAAACATTTTCATCAGTGATGATAACAGTATTTTCTTTTTTCACCAGATCGTCGAGCGATGCGAAATCAGCGTCAAAAAAACAGTTAATTGTTTTATTTGAGAACTGGTATTTTTTTGAAATCATTCCTTTGCTAATCATTCATTATTTTATTTTGGTGACTGATGCTTTCAAGATGAACCGCGTCAAAATACCTGGTAATGAAATCACGGCTCAATCCAAGATGATCGCCTTTCATAAAGGCTTTTGCCAAAATTTCGTTCCAACGATGCGTTTGCAAGATAGTGATGTTATTTTCCCTTTTATACTCTCCAATCTTATCGGCGATCTTCATCCTCTGCCCAATGAGGGTTAGCAATTCATCATCTATGTGATTGATCTGCTCGCGAAGGGTCGCCAGTGCATTGAGGAATTCTTTTTCATCGGTATTTTCATTACGCCAGATTAGTTCTCCAAGCAATTCAGACAAGCGCTCGGGAGTGATTTGCTGTTTCGCATCGCTCCAGGCATTATCAGGATCTATATGCGTTTCGATCATTAATCCTCCAAAATCAAGGTCAATGCTTTTTTGTGCAATGCTTTGCAGAGAGGTTCTGTTTCCACAAATATGCGATGGGTCGCAAATGATCGGCATGTGTGGAAATCTTCTTTTCATTTCAATCGGAAGATGCCACATGGGCGCATTTCGAAATTCGGTGTTCCCATAATTCGAAAATCCCCGATGGATCATGCCTACATCTTTCAATCCTACTTTTTGAAGGCGCTCTATTCCTCCGCTCCACAATTCAAGATCAGGATTTATGGGATTTTTGATGAGGACAGGTACATCTGAGCCCCGAAGCGCATCACAAACTTCCTGCACGCTAAAGGGATTTACAGTGGTGCGGGCGCCTATCCAAAGAATGTCTACATCAAATTGAAGAGCGAGTTCCACATGTCTGGCGGTTGCCACTTCAACAGCAATAGGCAGTCCCGAAACTTTCTTAGCCTGTACCAACCACGGCAAACCTTTTACGCCAATTCCTTCAAACATTCCAGGCTTTGTTCTTGGCTTCCATATGCCTGCGCGAAGCACGTCAACACTCCCGGTTTTTGCAAGCCTGACAGCAGTTTCAACCACCTGCTCTTCTGTTTCCGCACTGCAAGGGCCGCTTATGATTAATGGGCGCTTATTCCACAGTTTTTCAATTGATTCCTTCATTTTATTTTGGTTTAATTTTTTAATTTTTATGAAACCTTATCTTAAGATCCTTTTGATTTTATTTGAGTTTTCAATCAACTCCTGCAGGTATTGATAATTTTCTTTTTCCAGGCAGCTTTTAAATTTTCTTAATTGCGAGATATGTTCATTTAAAACATCGAGCACATTTTCCCTGTTTTGCTGAAAGATGGGAACCCACATTTCGGGATTGCTTTTCGCCAGGCGAACCGTACTTTCAAAACCGCCGCTCGCCATTCCGAAAATTGTATCTTCTTCTTTTTCTTTTTCCAGAACTGTATTGGCAAGGGCAAAAGAAGTAATGTGGGAAATATGGCTGACATAAGCTGCATGAATATCATGTGCCGCTGAATTCATATAGAGAAGTTTCATTCCAATATTTTCATACAAATCTTCTACGATTTGAATTGCATCACTATCACTTTTTTCTTTATCGCAAATAACAACTGCGTTTCCTGAAAAAGCCCCGCTAACAGCCGCTTTCGGTCCACTGAATTCAGTTCCCCACATGGGATGCGTAGCGACAAACCTGTTCCTGTTCAGACTTTTATCCGCTGCACTGCAAATCGCGCTTTTGGTTGATCCTGCATCCATCACAATTTGGTTGCTAACTTTATCAAGAATAGAAACAATCATCTTTTCTCCCGCGCTGACAGGAATTGCAATGATGATAAGATCGGAAGTTGAAACAGCTTCATCAAGCTCTTGTATTTCATCAACCAATCCCATGGCTAGAGCGTCTTCAGCATTTTGCCTGCTGCTTTCCACTCCCGAAATTCTTGATGCAATTTTTTTCTCTTTTAGGGCAAGCGCCATTGAGCCGCCAATCAATCCCGTTCCAATTATTGCTGCTTTCATATTTCTAATTCTTAAATGAATTCGTGATTCTTTTGATGGCTTCCGAAATCATTTCTTCGTTGGCACACAAGCTCACTCTTATATATTGGTCGCCTGCGCTACCAAAAATTCCGCCCGGAGTAATAAATACATGGGAGCCGTTTAAAACTGTATCGCTCAATTCATAACCTGTTGTAAAGCTATCCGGGATTTTCGCCCAAACAAACAAACCCACCTGGCCTTCATCAAACGAACAATTCAATAATCGCAAGAGTTCGAAAACCTTATTTCGCCGTTGTTTATAAATCGCGTTAATTGAATCATGCCAATCGTGATCCAGCTCCAAAGCCTTTGCAGCAGCGAGTTGGAGAGGCAAGAACATTCCACTGTCCATGTTACTTTTAAACGTGAGTATTTCCTCGATTCTTTCCTTCGCCCCAGCCAGCATTCCTACTCGCCATCCGGCCATGTTGGCGCTTTTGCTGAGAGAATTTAATTCTATGGCCACGTCTTTTGCCCCTTCAAAACTCAAAATGCTTTTCGGCTCTTCATTAAGAATAAAGCTGTATGGATTATCATGGCAAATAAGAATATTATGCTTTTTTGCAAATTTGATCAACTCAACAAACATTTGATCCGTGGCATTCTGGCCCGTAGGCATGTGGGGATAGTTCAAAAACATGAGCCGCACTTTTTTCAAATCAAGCGCTTCCAACTCTTCAAAATCCGGGAACCAGTCATTTTCTTTTTTTAGCGTGTATGCATAGACGTTAGCACCTGAAATTTTTGCCGCACTTTTGTATGTTGGATAACCAGGATCAGGAATCAAAACATAGTCCCCCTGATTTATATAGGTCATGCAAATATGCATGATGCCTTCCTTACTACCCATTAACGGAAGAATTTCCGCTTCCGGATCCAGATCAACATCGTACCACTTTTTATACCATTTTGAAATTGCTTTTCTGAGAATGGGGCTGCCTTTATAATTCTGGTAACCATGCTGGTTCGGCTTCGCACTTTCCTCATGTAATGTCCTGATAACATCAGGATGCGGTGGTAAATCGGGGCTTCCAATTCCCAGGTTTATTATCTGTTTTCCCGATTGGTTCATCTTATCAATCGCACGCAGCTTTTGCGAAAAATAATACTCACCGATACCGTCTAAACGGGTGGACAGGCAAACGTTATTACTATTTTTATTTTCCATTTGAATTCAAGTCGTTTTTATTTTTAGAGATCATTGAAGATTTCCCGTTTTTGTAAACTCCATAAACTTTTATGTCTTCTGTAAATGGACTTATGCTT
Source organism: uncultured Chitinophagaceae bacterium (assembly GCA_963696835.1). Lineage (GTDB taxonomy): Bacteria > Bacteroidota > Bacteroidia > Chitinophagales > Chitinophagaceae > Ginsengibacter. The sequence goes on from CAVOLS010000009.1 coordinate 101,623, forward strand.
TTCAATACATTTTCAAATTGTTCAATTCCGGTGAACTCGCAATCGGCATGAAAAGAATATTTCCAGTCGCTTCCCGGGATGGGCATGGATTGCAATTTGGATAAATTGACATCGGCTTTTGAAATTTCAGCAAGCACTTTTGAAAGGCTGCCCTTTGAATGATCGGTTTGAAAGATCAGGGACGCCTTGTTGGCCCCCACAATTTCTTCTGCCTCATCACTCCTTTGCAGCACCCAAAACCTGGTATAATTGTTTTGTTCTGTATGGATATTGGGAGCGATCATATCGAGTTGAAAAAGTTCCGCTGCCAATGAACCGGCGATGGCCGCAATGTGCTTGCTTTTATGTTGATGAACCTGTTTCGCGCTCAGCGCTGTGTCTTCGGTTTCTATCAATTTCCAGTTATGTTTTTCAAGGAAATCCATGCACTGAAGCAAAGCCATAGGATGAGAATGAACTTCGCGGATTTCGTTTAACGAAACGCCGGGATTCACCAAAAGGTTCTGATCGATCTGCAGGTATATTTCACCAACAATTTTTAAATTGCTTTTCTGAAGCAGGTTATAATTTGATAAAATGCTACCGGCGATAGAATTTTCAATTGCCATCAAGCCGCCGTTTGCGAGATTTGTATTTTCGGCAGCCTTTACAACTTCCCTGAAAGTAGAGCAGCAAAGCACTTCTACATTATTGCCGAAAAATTTTCGTGCAGCCGCCTGATGAAAACTTCCTTCAAATCCCTGAATGGCAATTTTTTTATCCACCTGTTATGATTTTATTTTTTATTTAGAGTTAAGTACCCAAAGCCCACCTTAGGGATTTAAACTAAAAAATCCCGGCGATTGAGCCGGGATTCTTTTATCGTTATCTGTTCAGTTCAGTTTTAACAAAGGCATCCCGGACTATTTCTAAAATAGTAATAGCTAAAATAAAAAGACCAGGAATTTGCTTTTGTGATTGTCATTATTTTTCAAATGTAAGAGATGGATATGGATTCAGCAAAGTATTTTTTTTATTTTTTGAAAACATTTTGAGAGATAATACGATGGCCACCGTTAATAAGATGAATTGGAAGAAACTCTACATCCAATAATGGCAAGTGTTTGAAGGGATTTATACTGTTGAATATTATACGAAATTCAGGATGGCGAATTTGATTTTTTTCTTTAAAAAAAATCTATGAAATGAATAAATGTTGCTGATTTTTTTCCGGGTTTTCAAAAACACATTTTCAAACATGACACAGGAATTAACCTATAATAAAAAGCCGTCTCTTAACTGAGACGGCCCTTAGATTGCCAGCCAAATTGAAAATGCTTGGACTTTAAAAAAATATAAAGCCAATATTATTAATGTGCATGAGTTGTATCAGCACCCATTTTATGAGTAGTATCCATTTTATTTGTTGAATCGCTGGAAGGCGTAGTCATCGGAGCCGCAGTAGAATCATGAGTAACAGTAGTGTTTGTCGTGTCTGAAGTACTCTCGTTGTTGGTAGATGAACCACCATTGCAGGCGGCAAAAAAAGCACAAACGGCGAAACCAAGCAATAATTTTTTCATTTTGTTTTAATTTTAAGTTTTTTGATTTATTAATTTGTTTATTTATACCGATATTAAAAAAAGGTAACCCATGCTAAAAAACTTTTTCAGGGCGGGAATTTGGGTTACTTTTCCGTCTTATTTGTATTAATTATTGCCGAGTGAAAATATATGATCAGGAAAGAGCATTGCTTGAAGGCCTAGCTGCCAATGAAACCAGTGCCATTGAGACCATTTATAGGGAAAATTATTCTGTAATTCAGTCTTTTATAGTTAAAAATAATGGCTATCCTGATGATGCAAGGGATATATTTCAGGAAGCTATGATCATTCTTTTCGAGAAGGCTAAATCGGATAGTTTTGTGTTAAGTTGCCAGATAAAAACCTATTTATATTCGGTTTGCCGAAGACTTTGGTTAAAAAAATTGCAAAAGCAAAACAGGTATAACCCCTCGATTGAAATGATCCAGGAAACGGTTCCGGTTGATGAGGAGATTGAAATGCATAAAAAAAGAAACGACGATTTCCTGTTGATGGAGAAGGCGCTTTTGAAGATTGGGGAACCTTGCAAAAGCCTGTTGGAAGCATTTTATATTCAGAAAAAAACAATGCCTGAAATTGCGGTTTCATTCGGATATACTAATTCAGACAATGCCAAAACGCAGAAATACAAATGCCTTGTGAGATTGAAAAAAATATTTTTTGCACAATATAAAAACACTGATTGAAATGGAAGATAATATTCTTTTAGACGCGATTGAAAGATACAGGAAAGGAGAAATGGATCAACAGGAAAAAAAATTTTTCGAAGAATTCAGACGGAACAATCCTGAAATAGACCAATTGGTTGCAGAGCACAATTTCTTCCTGGGGGAACTGGAAAAAATGAGCGAACTGAAAACTTTCAGGAATAACTTGAACAGGGTTGAAAGCAAGCTAGTTAATGAAGGAGTAATAGCAAACAGAGAAAGTAAAACCAAAGCGAAAATTCTTTATTTATGGAATCGCTCCAGAAGGACAATCGCAGTTGCAGCATGCATTGCTGCTGTAGTTTCCATTTCCACGGCCACCTTTGTATCCAGATATTCAGAGAGTAAAAAAGTAGGGGTGATCACTCCTTTGGTCGATAATAAATTGAACCAGTTTGAACATAAGCTGAACCAAATTGAACATAAATTAAATGACGCGACGGCAGTAGCTCCGAAACCAAAATTCGAGGCTAATTTCAGGGCGACCGGCTTTTTAGCCGATGGAAACGGATACGTAATAACTAATTCCCATGTGGTGGACAATGCGAAAAACCTAATAGTAGAAAATAAAAAAGGTGAGCAGTTTTTAGCAAAAGCCGTTTATTCCAATCCTGCCACCGACCTGGCGATTTTAAAAATTACCGACACATCTTTCAAAAAGGTGAGCGGCCTTCCTTATACGTTTCCAAAAACAAAGGTGGAGCTGGCCGAGCCAATTTTCACTTTGGGATATCCGCGTGAAGAAGTGGTTTACGGGGAGGGATATTTAAGCGCTAAATCCGGTTATTTTGGAGACACAACTTCCTATCAAATAAGCATCTCAGTAAATCCGGGAAACAGTGGTGGACCTGTAATCAATAAAAATGGTGAAGTGATCGGCATCATCAGCAGCAAGGAAACGAACGCCGACGGTGTAGTCTTCGCTATCAAATCAAAGAATATTTATAAAGCTTTGAAAGAAGTAAAAAAGCAGGAAGATATTAACATCAAACTCCCTACAGTAAACTCATTAAAAGGACTTGAGCGTGTTCAGCAAATTAAGAAAATTGAAGATTTTGTGTACAAGGTGAAAGGGAATTAAAACTTTCAACTCGCTGCTTTCTTGATTTAATTTTCAACTTATTTGTAAGAGCCGGTAAGCTGTTATTAGTAACAGAAATTATTTAAAAAAAAGTACGTTTGCTGAGGAGCGCCCAGCAACTTAACATTCAGCAGTCCAAAAATAAAAATCCCTGGAAAATGTCCGTTTGCTTATCGGATTTTTTCCAGGGATTTTCTATATCAAATAAAATTTTTTATAACCCCATCGGCATGTCTTTTTTCTGGCGGTTCTTTGCAAGAGATGGGTCCATTTCAATAGCTGCATCACAGATCTTCTGACCCTTTTCTTTCTGGCCAATTTTCTGAAAAGTCATTCCGGCCATAAACAAAGAAGGCGCATCTTTAGGATTCAATTCTAATAATTTTTGAAAGTAAACCAAAGCATCATCATAGCGCTTGGTTTCATACATTGCGTTGGCTATATTGTTGAGCAGTTCTTTATTGTTCGGCTTGCGTTCAAGGATTTGAGTCAAAGTTTTTATTCCGTTTTCTGTTTCTCCTGCGTATAGTTGAGCAAAGCCGAAATTTTCATAAAAGTCGCTCGTTTTGTTATAGCCATTTTCAACTGCAGTGTTGAAATATTTCAATGAGTTTTTGTAATCATTTTGATTATAGTAAATCAGTCCCAATTCATAAGCCCAGGAATTTTTTGAAGGGTTCAAAGCGACTGCTTTTTGAAATTGCGGGATAGCATTTTTTTCATTTTCAAGTTCAAGATAAGTTCTTCCTAAAGTATAGGTGGCTTCAGCATCTTTATCATTTTTAGTCGTTGCTTTTTGCAAAAAGGAGAGTGCTTTTCCATAGTCTTCAGTGTGATAATAACTCATGCCTAAAATGCGATCTGCATCCTCACAATTTGAACATTTTTTTACAAGATCAATGGCTTTTTGAAACTGCCGGTTGTTGAAAGAAAGATAAGCGAGTTGCCTGATCACCTCATTGTTGGATGGTTGCAGCTCATAGGCTTTCGCAAAGTTTTGATTCGCTTCGTAAATCCGGCTCATTTCAAGATTCGCTTTTCCATTCTCAAGATAAGCTTCTACTAATCCTGGATTAAATTGAATCGCTTTGTCGAAATTCTTTCCGGCTATTGCATAATGCTTTGCTTCTGATTCCTGCAAGCCGATTTTCAAATAGTGTTGGGCGCTATCAGAGTTTTGCGCAAATGACAAATGAGCGATGAAGCATAGTAATGCTGTAGAAGCAATGTTTTTCATTGGATAATTTTTTCAGAAAAAAAAACTGATTATTGAAGTACTATGGCACTTAACGCCGGAAGACTTAGTTTTATTTCATAAGTGCGGCTGTTTTTATCCACATGGTTCGTTTCAATTTGCTGATTTGAAAATCTACCGGTACCCCAAAATTGTTTATCATCACTGCAAAAAATTTGTTTCCAGGAAGCCTTATCTTTTACCCTTATTTTCCAGTCTATTCGTTCAACCGGAGTCATGTTAAAAACAACAAGAATGTTTTTTTCCTTAAGATTCCCTTTTCTCATGTAGGAAATGACACATTCATCCCGATGGTTCAGATCGATCCATTCAAAACCTTTGTGATCAAACTGGCATTCATACAAAGCAGGATGAGATGTATATAATTTATTAAGGGCCGCAACACAATCCTGCATTTTTCTGTGCGGTTCAAACTTTAATAAATTCCAATCCAGTTCTTTAGAAAAATCCCACTCTGTTGTTTGCGCGAATTCATTTCCCATAAAGAGAAGCTTGCCCCCAGGGTGCGTGTACATATACGTGTAGAGCACACGAAGGTTTGCGAATTTTTGCCATTGATCGCCCGGCATTTTATACAGCATCGGCGACTTTCCATGAACAACTTCATCATGGCTTAGTGGCAGAATAAAATTTTCATCATAAAAATAAGCCATGCTGAAACTGAATCTGTTTTGTTCATTTTTCCGGTAGAGCGGATCTGTCTTGAAATAGTTGATTGTATCATGCATCCATCCCATCATCCATTTCATTCCAAAACCGAGTCCGCCATTTATGGTTAAACCTGTAACCTGTGGCCAATCTGTTGATTCTTCCGCGATCATTTGCACATCGGGAAAATCACGGTAAACCATCGCATTAAGATCTTTGATAAAAGCGATCGCTTCAAGGTTTCCGTTGCCGCCATATTTATTCGGCTCCCACTCCCCTTTCTCCCGGGAATAATCAAGTCGGAGCATGGAACTTACCGCATCTACACGCATTCCATCAATATGAAAATTTTCAAACCAGAACCTCGCATTGCTTATTAAAAAGGAACGAACCTCGCCCCTTGCATAATTGAAAATATAGGAATTCCAGTCCGGGTGAAAACCTTTTCTCATATCTGCATATTCATAAGTATGATTGCCATCAAACATGAACAAGCCGTGCGCATCGCTGGGAAAATGAGAAGGAACCCAATCAAGAATTACTCCTATGTTTTCGTTATGCAGCGCCTCAATCAGTTTCATCAGATCTTCAGGAATGCCAAATCTTGATGTTGCCGCAAAATAGCCGGTGCCCTGGTAGCCCCAGCTTGCATCGTAAGGATATTCCATGACCGGCATGAATTCTACATGCGTGAATCCCATTTTTTTCACATAGGGAACAAGGAGTTTTGTAATTTCAAAATAGGAATTGAAGGAATCGGGATTATTCGGATCGGGTTTCATCCAACTTCCAAGATGAAGTTCATAAATGCTCCAGGGTGCGTGAAGCGAATTTTTTAAATGACGGTTTTTCATCCATTTTTCATCCCTCCATTTATGTTGTAATACCTTGGTTTTTGAGGATGTTGCCGGCCTTACTTCCCAATGAAAAGCAAAAGGATCTCCTTTATAAATTTGAGTTCCCTTGAACCCTTCAATAAAATATTTATAATTTTCGTATTCTTTTATCCCCGGAATAAAACCTTCCCAGATTCCTGATTTTTCAAGACGCACAAACAAGGGATGAGATTCGATATTCCACTGATTAAAATCGGCCACAACGCTTACTGAGGTAGCATTTGGCGCCCACACTGCAAAATAAAAGCCTTTCTTTCCCAAAACGGTTATTTCATGCGAACCAAATAATTTATAGAGACTGTAGTGGGTACCATTTTGGAAATTCCGGATGTCTTCTTCAGTAAACATAGAATAATTCCATACCGGTTTTGTGGTGTCAACAAAGTTCTTTTCTTCATAAGGAATCACTTTTTCAGGCATGATGTAAATTAATGAATTTCACCGTGCGAAGCGGAAATGATACTATCTGATTTTCTTATTTATTTTTAAAATTAGATCTCAGGAGGTTATCAATAGTGTTTTTTTCGCTTTAACAGTACTTTATCGTTTTCATTTGAATTGCCAAAAAAAAATATGTAATTTTTGTAAAAATTCTTCCCCCTATCATTTTTAAAATCTTCACAATGAATAAGCTTTGCGCTTTTATCACCGGACTGCTTTTTTTATCGTTTTCCGGTTTTGCCCAAACGGCAAAATTCACAGGAACTGTTCATGACAAGGAAGAAAACAAGCCAATTAAAAATGCGGTTGTTGCTTTAATTGAAACTAAAGATTCCATACTTTATAAATTCACAAGAACAGAAGCAGATGGAAAATTTGCAATAGAAAACGTAAAGCCCGGAAATTATATCTTCATGATTACGCATCCATTCTATGGCGATCTTATTGATGAATCAAAAATTAGCGGGGAAATGGATTTGGGTGTTTTGCGGCTTACATCAAAAGCGAAGTTATTGCAGGAAGTAATTGTGAAATCAGGAAGTCCCTTGAGGATAAAAGGTGATACTACTATTTATACCGCGGACAGTTTTAAGGTTAGCGCCAACGCCAATGTTGAAGAATTGCTTAAAAAACTCCCCGGGATCCAGGTTGATAAGGATGGAAAAATAAAAGCGATGGGTGAAACGGTAGAAAAAGTTCTTGTTGATGGCGAGGAATTTTTTGGTGATGATCCGGGTATGGCTGTCAAAAATTTGAGAGCTGATGCAGTCAAAGAAGTGCAGGTGTTTGATAAAAAAAGCGAACAGGCAGAATTCACAGGAATTGATGATGGGAAAACGCAAAAAACCATTAACCTGAAATTAAAAGAAGATAAGAAGACAGGATATTTCGGAAAGATAAATGCTGCGGCCGGTCCTCAAAAACACATCGAAAACCGGTATAATGACAACCTGATGTTTAGTTCATTTAAGGGAAAAAGAAAATTTACTGGATTCTTACTCAATGGGAATACAGGACAGGATGGGCTTAACTGGGAGGATCAACAGAAATATGGTGGTAACGACAACCTGAACATGACCATGACAGATGACGGCGGCATTATGATCATGTTTCAAAACCGCTCGGATGAAGAACCGTATGTCGATACAAGGAACGGCTATATAACGAATGTTAACGCAGGGATTCAATATAGCAACAAATGGAATGACAACGGGACATTGAACTTGTCACCCAAGTATAACAACCAGCAATACACGAATTTGAAAAATATCTTTACAAAAACCCAGGTGGACGATTCAACCCTGAACACTAACTCAACAGAAAACAGCAATGTGAATCGTCATAATTTTAAACTGAGAGGGATTTTTGATGTGAAAATTGATTCGATGAATTCATTAAAAATCACAGCCAATGCGAATTTTTTCCATTCTGAAAGCCAGAGTGAGAATGAGTCAACAACCACAGGTGATTTGGGAACATTAAAAAACAGAAGCAGCAGGAACTTGCAAACTTTCTCCGACAAAAGTTCGCTTTCTGGAAATATTCTTTTCAAGCATAAATTCAGCAAGGCGAGGCGAACATTATCGATTACGGCTGACTGGAATTCTTTAAACACTCAAGGAAACAGCTTTCTCAAATCTTTAAACCAGTCTTATTTTGAAGGCAACGCGGCAGGCGGCCAGGCGCTTGATCAAAAAAAAGATAATAGTAGCTCCACTCAAAATCTTTCAACCCAATTCGTTTACACTGAACCCCTTTCAAAACTATATTCCCTTGAACTGACATACCAGCTTTCTTATAATTACGGAAACAACGATCAACTAACCTACAATTACTCCCCTGTTTCCAATAAATATGATTTCGTTATTGATTCCTTAAGCAACAGTTTCAAGCAAAATATTATTCAGAATATCCCATCAGCAAAAATTAATTTTTCCAATAAAAAATTCAAAATCAACTTCGGCACTGGTATTGGCTTTACTAATTTCGATTTGAAAGATCTAACTTTCAATAAAGATTATACCAGGCAATATGTAAACTTTTTTCCGCAAGCAACTGCAACATATACTTATAGAGCCAATCATAGTATCCGGTTGAGTTACAATGGAAACACCACGCAGCCAACCATTAATCAATTGCAGCCTTTGAGGAATAATAATGATTATTTTAATCAGTATATCGGGAACCCCGGTTTAAAACCCTCATTTACCAATTCGTTTAATGTTAGCCATAACAGCTACAATTTTTTAAAGGATCTGTGGAGCTATCAGTCTCTGAATATCAGTGTTCAAAATAATGCTATTTCGAACAACCGGATAATTAATATTGATTCCGGAAAAACCATAACCCAACCCGTTAATACCGATGGAAATATTTTTGTGAATTTTTGGAGTGGCATTGGTTTTAAATTGAAAAAACCGGATATCAGGGCTGGAATAAATCCATCTTTTTCATATAACAGGTATGCGGATATAATCAACAACAAAAAAAGCTTTTCCACAACTTTTTCTCCGGGAACTTCAGTTTACTTATCAAAATCGAAAGAAAAAAAATACGATGTCTCTATCGAGAATTACGTTACTTATAACAGCAATAACACTTCGCAAAACCAAAGGAAAATCCATTACATCACTAATAGCCTTTCCTTTGATGGCACACTTTATATTAAAAAAGTCTGGTCAATCAATACTAAGTATGAGTTTAATTCCCGGCAAAAAACTTTTCAAAACGACAATAATCTCAACACGCATATCCTGAACGCTTTGCTCCAGAAAACTTTCAAGAACAATGAGTTTACCGCTTATATTGTTATCAGGGATATTTTAAATCAAAACGTTGGAATTGACCGGAATTTTTCCGGAACGTCTTATTCGGAAGTAACAAACCAAAGAATAAAAAGATACTTTTTAGTTGGCTTTACATGGGATTTTAAAAACAAAGGATCGAAATCAAAATAAAAATTAAAAGCAATAAAATGAACCTGAAAATATATTTTATCGCCATTGCCTTTTTAACATCGAAAGGCATGAACGCACAGCAATTTTTGAATAAAGCCGTGGTTGAGTACGAGATGAAGGCTAACATCAAAAAAACAATGGGCAATGGGGTCTTCGATGAAATGCTGAAAGACAAGCTACCCACTTTTAAAACCGGGTTCTACCGGCTTACTTTTTCGGACAATAAAAGTATATACAAATTTGACCATTGGGAAGCGAACTTGCAGTTGCCTGATTTTCTCAAAAAAAATGATGAAGAAAATACCTGGTACTATGATTACAATTCAGGAAAGCTGAACATGCAAAAAAACGTTTACGGCAGTAATTTGGTCATTGAGGATTCAATCAGGAACCTGAACTGGAAACTTACTACAGAGAGCAGGGAGATAGCCGGCTTTAATTGCAGAAAGGCCGTTGCAGTTATTTTTGACAGCGTGTATGTATTCGCTTTTTATACTGATGAAATTCTTTTACCGGGCGGCCCCTTTTCTATTAATGGGTTGCCGGGCCTGATCCTCGGCGTAACTATTCCAAGATTATATACTTCATGGATCGCGACGAAAGTCTTAGTGAATGGCGTTAATGAACAAGCCCTAAAACCGGTCTCTTCGAAAAAAACTTTTACAACCAAAAGTTTAAAGGCATTCATAGACGAACGAACCAAAGATTGGTATTCCGATGATGAAGAGGAAAAACAACAGAAAGATAGGTTCATCTGGTCTTTGCTCTTATGAGAAAAAGAAGCCAGCTTTTTAATCAGCCAAGAATAAATTTCTTCAAATAAAATCTTTATTTAGAAAAAAGGCGGGCATATATATTGCAGGACAATTTCTCTAATTGTTAAGGAATGAACGCACAACAAATTGTTCTTGCAAACCGGCCTTTAGGATTACCCACTCCTGAAACTTTCCGAACTGAAACCATTCCCATAGGCGAATTGAAGGAGGGTGAAGTTTTGGTGAAAGGCCTATTTTTTTCGGTAGATCCATACATGCGGGGACGGATGAACGATACGAAATCCTATTCACCTCCCTATGAGCTTAATGCACCAATAACTGGTGGCGTAGTGGGCAGGATCGAAGAAAGCAAAACTGAGGATTTTAAAAAGGGTGATACGGTTACCGGAGTTTTACCCTGGGCCACAGAATCTATTGTTACGGCGCGTTCCTTAAAAAAGATTGATGAAAGTTTAGCGCCATTGCATTATTATCTTGGCATCCTTGGAATGCCCGGCCTGACAGCCTTTTTTGGTATAACAGAAATCGGGCGGCCTAAGCCGGGCGAAACAGTTGTCATTTCCGGAGCGGCAGGAGCAGTCGGAATTGTCGCGGGTCAAATAGCAAAATTAAAAAACTGTCGCGTTGTAGGAATTGCCGGCACCGATGAAAAAATAAAAATGTTGAAAGAAGAATTTCATTTTGATGAAGCGATTAATTACAACAAAACAAACGACATGAGGGAGGCGATAAAAAAAGCTTGCCCTGAGGCGGTTGATATTTATTTTGATAACGTTGGTGGAGAAATTTCAGATGCCGTTATTGCCAACATCAATTTTTTTGCAAGAATCGTTTTATGTGGCCAAATTTCTTTATATAATGTGAAAGAAATTCCTTTCGGTCCGCGCATCGCACCTCTTTTGTTGACCCGAAGCGCTTTGATGAAAGGTTTTATTGTCTCTGATTTTCAAAAGAATTTTAGCGAAGGTATGCAGCAGTTATCTCAGTGGGTTAAAGAAGGCAAACTTAAATATGAAGAGACTATTATTGAAGGATTTGAAAAATTGCCGGAAGCGTTTTTATCCTTGTTTGCCGGAAAGAATAAGGGGAAAATGATCGTTAAAGCATAAGAATCACTGGCTTTTTCAACCAGTTCTCAGGAAAAAGCCAGCCGGTTAGGGCCCTGATAGTGAAATGCATTTGGAGGATTTATTTTTAAACCAGTTCCTAATCCAAATTAACGGAAAACTTTCACAGAAAAAAACAAGGAAGTCAACCGAAATCATTTGATGAGTTCCCAAACTCCGCTTCCCATCGACTCCAATGAAAAATCTTCCAGATTTGTTCGTTTGCCGGATATAATATTTTCCATTTGCGTAAATCCTCTTGTTATTTCTGAATAATCTTTAATGAAAATTTTCTTTCTCTCTTTAGCCGTGTTTAAAACTGTCATGATGATTTGTTTATCATCATACCTGAAAAATACATATTCGCCATCCTTGGGGGCAAACTGCATCATTTTTCCTGTGGTGATTGCAGAAGAATTTTTCCTGAAATTAGCTAGCCTGGAAACATAATTCCAGATATCCTGTTCCTTCGTGCTTCTTCCTGATAAAAGAAATTTATTGGAAGAATCAGAATGCCAGCCACCGGGAAAATCCTTTCGAACATAGCCGTCATTTGGAGAAGTGAAACCTGTCATTCCTATCTCATCGCCGTAGTATAATTGGGGAATTCCGCGACATGTAAAAAGCCATGCGAGGGAAGCTTTGTATTTGTCCAGATCTTCGCCAACGACTGAAAAGAATCTTGAAAGATCATGGTTACTTAAAAAAATCACATTACGCATAGGATCTTTATAAACAAAATCCTGAGCAAGAGTTGTATAGAGCCTATTTACTCCTTCATTCCATCCAAAATCTTTTGTCATCGCATCGGTGATCCCCCAAAGAGTTTGAAAATCCGTTGCCGACTGAAGATTACTTTTAAAAGGGATTTCATAATTACTCCGGACAAAATAGCTTTGATTAACTACTCCATGAACCCATGTTTCGCCAAACATCGTAAGGCGAGGATATTCATCAAGCAAAGCAATGTTGCACCTGTTCATGAAATCAAGATCATTGTAAGCATACGTGTCTATGCGCCAACCATCGATCCCAAATTCTTCAACAGTCCATAATGCATGCTGGATCAGGAAATTTGAAACGTAAGGATTATGCTGGTTCAAATCAGGCATAGAAGGAACGAACCATCCATCGGTCATTTTCTTTTTTTCAAAAGTGGCGGCATAAGGATCAAAAAGAACCTGGTCTTTATAAGTAGTGTTGGTGTAGGAAGGCCATTGATTCAGCCAGTCCTTCATGGGTGGATCCCGCACTGTGAAATGATAACTGCCAACATGATTATAAACAGCATCCTGTATCATTTTCATGTTTTTCGAATGCAAAGCTGCAATCAAGTCATGGTAGGCTTTTGCGCCTCCGATTCTTGAATCGATCTTGTAATGATTAGTGAATGCGTAGCCATGTTCCGTCCTGTTGGGCATATCGTTTTCTATAACCGGATTAAGCCAAAGGGCTGTAACTCCAAGGGATTGCAAATAATCCAGATGATTTTTGATTCCCTGTAAATCTCCGCCGTGACGTTCAAAGACAGTGTCGCGATTAAGGCTTTGATCGCGCATTCCAGCTATCCGGTCATTGGCAGTATCTCCATTGCTAAAACGATCAGGCATGATCAGGTAAATAAGATCTTTTGAAGTAACGCCTTGGGCGAAATCTATTCCCTTGCCAGCCCGGCGCTTTTTTAATTCAAAAGGAATTGTTGATTTATCCGATTTAATATTCAATACCCCGGGCTTCGCTGTCGAAGAAATTTCAAGATCAAGGAAAACGTAATTTTTATTCTCTGCCTTATGCACTTTTACAATTTTCACTCCCGGATAATTTATCGTGTATGCATTACTGTTACCCATGCCGGTTCCATGAACCATTACCTGCACTTTGTTCCATTTCATTCCAATCCACCAGTTGGAAGGATAGCAGTTGATCGTATCAGTTTGTGCAAAAGAATTTGCAGAAATGAAAAATGCAAAAGCAAGGCAGAAGGCAGTTTTTTTCATGATAAAATTTGAAATAGTATTTTGTTTCAGAAGAGGAAAGTTCAGGTTACAAATAATAAATTGATTGCCCGTTAAGTATTTATAAACTTAGAGTTTTTATTACTCTGCAACCAATTCCATTTTAATCAATGCTGGCACCTTTTCATCTTTATCAGTTACAATAAAATTTAGAACGCCGGCGATCACCATAGAAATTCCGCCGATTACCAAAGCGTAAATTGCCTGTTCATGAAAAACATCTTTTATGATATATCCAAGAATAAAAGAGGCGATCAGTTGCGGGATTACGATGAAGAAATTAAACACGCCCATGTAAAATCCCATTTTTGAGGGTGGCAAGGCACCAGCGAGAATCGCGTATGGCATGGTCAAGGTTGAGGACCATGCAAGTCCAACGGCGATCATTGGAAACAAAAGCATGTTTTGAGATTTTATAAATACAAGCGAAAAAAGTCCGATTCCTCCTATAATGAGGCACAGCATGTGTGTATATTTCCTACCGATGCGCTTGGCAAGAATTGGCAAAAGAAAGGCAGCAACTGCAGACACGGCGCTATAAACAGTAAACATTACGCCAACCCAATCGCCTGCATCCTGGTAAGATCTTGAAGTCGCATCAACGGTTCCATAAGCATTTTGAGCGATTGCAGGAGTAGTATAAATCCAAATTGAGAAAAATGCAAACCAGGTAAAGAATTGAACAAGGGCCAATTGCATCATGGTTCTTGGCATAGAAAATATTCCTTTCGTTATTTGTAAAATCCCATTTGCAAAACCTTTGGTTTTTTGATTTTCTTCTTTCCATGCTGAGATATTTTCCGGTGGAATTTCATCTGAGGTCAGCACTGTCCATAAAACGGAAAGGAAGAAAACTATGGCGCCGATGTAAAAAGAATATTTTACGGAATTTCCTATTTCACCCGGAGGCGCGGTGTTGCTTACGTGAAACACATTGGTAAAAATATAAGGAAGCAAGGAAGCGATAACAGCGCCGAGTCCAATAAAAAAAGTTTGTGTGGCAAACCCCGTTGTCCTTTGTGAAGAGGGTAATTTATCACCAACAAAAGCGCGGAAAGGCTCCATGGAAATATTTATTGAAGCATCAAGAACCCACAGAAGAACCGCTGCCATCCAAAGCATTGTGGATTGCGGCATTAAAAAAAGCGCTATGGAAGAAAGTACTGCCCCCAGGAAAAAAAAGGGTCTTCTCCTACCCCATTTCTTATGCCATGTGCGGTCGCTTAAATAGCCGATAACAGGCTGCACTAATAAACCAGTTAGCGGGGCGGCGATCCACAAAAAACCTATTTTATCAATTTCTGCTCCCAGCGTTTGAAAGATGCGCGATACATTGGCGTTCTGCAAAGCAAAGCCAAACTGAATTCCGAAAAATCCAAAACTCATATTTACGATTTGTCTGAATGACAAATGATGCTTTGGCTCGGGATGCTGCGATATCATAGCAATTGGTTTAGTGTTTGAATGAAGATTGCACCGTGTAGAAATTACACGTAATAAAAATACAGAAAGGATTTGGATTAGAAACCAATTACGAATTAAGAATTAGGGATTACGGCCAAATTATTCTTCGAAAAAAGTCCGTTTGCTGATTATAATAATTAAATCAGCGGCGCACCGTCAGACCAAATTCTTGAAATCACTTCATTATCCGATCGTTGTTTAGTTTAAAAGTTGATGAACTGTTCCAACATTGGCAGTAAAAAGTTATGGAAAAAAGGTTGGTTTGCTGAATGAGTTTTTAAGAACAGCCTGTGATAGCTTCTATAGGCAATATTTTTTCTTCATTTTTTTTTGACGCAATAACAAATTGGCAAAAGTGTGTTTCAAAACCGGATACAGCTTGTATCAAAATCGGACAGCGCATTTTCAACTATTAATTTTTAAGTATTGCAAATCAGTTTATTGTCGTTTGGCATGCGCTTATATAAGTATGTTTCAACGAACGAAAATATTTACAGGAAATAAAAACAAAAAAAAAGATTGTAACAAAATAGATAGCAGATCGTACTAATCATTCAAAAAATATCAAACAAAAAAAACAAAAGTCATGAAACAGGTAACCACAAATTTGCTTGAAACTTTAAGCAATGTTGAAATTGAAAAATTGACAACTGAAGTGAAAGAAACTCTTGCAAAGAATTTGGCAAACGCGAAAAAAAAGGTTTTTACTTCGGCTGATTTATGGAATATTCAACGCCAAACTAAAGTGAATTTTTTCAGGAGGCAATTCCTTTAATCAAATTTTAATACTTTTAAAATCATAGTAGCATGAAAACCGCAACAACAATTTTCCTGGAGCCCATCAACCTTCATGAAATGCAAAACCTCAGACTGCAGGTTAATGAAACTCTTGATATTCAGGGAAAAAAGGAAGATCATAAAGTTTTCAATTCGGTTGATTTATGGAACATTCAACGGAACAGAAAAGATAATGGTACAAGAAGATTTTACCAATAAAAACACTCGCGGAAACTTGTATCAGGAGCGAACGATAATTGTATCATAACCGTACACAGCCAAAAATTAACTTATCATAAATAGTTGAAAAACAACTAGTTATTTTATGGCACAGCTTTGACTGCCAATGATAAGAAATTAAATAAAGTTAAACGTGGACAGAATTTTAGCAAAAAAGAAATGGCCGGCAAAAAGGATCATCACTTTCGCAGGAATAGCGGCTGTGCTCTTATTAATTATAGCAAGTTATTATTTTACTTCCGGTAAAAGCAAATTGAATGTTGACACAGAACGAATCTACCATTAGCGAAATAAAGAAAGGGACATTTCAGGAATTCATTCCGGTTAATGGAGTCGTACTGCCACTTACAACCATCTACCTGGACGCAGTAGAAGGCGGACGGGTTGAAGAAAAATTTGTAGATGACGGAGCCATGATGAAAAAAGGGCAGCCGATTTTAAGGTTGTCGAATACCGACCTGCAGCTCGGGCTTGTTACCCAACAAACCAATGTTTATAATTTGCTAACACAGATGCAAATTTCAAAGAATGCCGCGCAGCAAAATACAGTTAGCAAATTGAACCAGCGTACAGATGTGGAAAGCGAATTGAAAGAAGCGGAACGGATTTATAACCTCGACAAATATCTATTTGAGCAAAAAGCGATTGGCTCCCAGGAATATCAGCAGGCATTGAATAATTACAATTATTTCTTGCAAAAGAAAAAATTATCCGACAAGATCCTGCAACAGGATTCAGTTTCGAATGAACAGCAGGTTCACCAAGCGCGGCAGTCTTTTGAAGGTTCTCAAAACGCTTTGAATGTGATGCGCCAAAAAGTAGGTGACCTTATTGTTCGGGCACCGATCGACGGCCAGCTTACCTCGCTTGATGCGGAGATCGGGCAATCAAAAAACAAAGGAGAACGCCTGGGGCAAATTGATGTTCTGAGCGGATATAAAGTTCGTGTAGATATTGATGAACACTACATTTCAAGAATTTTTATTGGTTTACGCGGCGAATTTGATTTCAATAATACAACATATCAACTTGAAATAAAAAAGGTTTATACACAGGTGAATAACGGGCGCTTCCAGGTAGATATGGAATTCATTGGAGCAGTGCCACAGGGAATCCGGAGAGGACAAACTTTGCAAATCCGTTTGGCATTAAGTGATGAAACCCAAGCCTTGCTTTTACCAAAGGGCGGGTTCTACCAGCAGACCGGCGGCAACTGGATTTTTAAAGTGAGCGATAATGGAAAAACCGCATACAAAGCCGACATTCAGCTTGGGCGACAAAACCCTGATTATTATGAAGTATTGAACGGCTTAAAACCCGGTGATAAAGTGATAACAAGCAGTTATGAAAATTATGGGGATATGCAGGAACTCGTGTTGAAGAAGGATTAGGGGGAAGATAATAATTCGATTATGTATAAAAGTTCAGTATGATGAAATATATCACATCCGTATTGTTAACCATTTTGTTAATGATAACAACGGCTCACTATTTAGAAGGAAGTAAAATCAATTGCAAGATTCATTGCGATTCAAAAGTGGCTGCAGATAAAAATACTGATCAAAATGAACTTCTTCCTTATTATCCATTTTTTATAAATATATAAAGACATTAAACGTCATCCTTCACAGCTAATGCCTCATACCACAAAACCTAAAACCTTTTAAACAATGATAAAAATTACCAACTTAGAAAAGATTTATCGGACGGAAGAAGTTGAAACTGTAGCATTAAACAAGCTTTCATTTAATGTAAAGGAAGGAGAATTCGTAGCTGTGATGGGACCTTCGGGTTGCGGAAAATCTACCTTATTGAATATCCTGGGATTGCTTGATGATCCTGACAGCGGAAGCTTTATTTTCAACGGAGTTGAAGTGGCTCATTTCAATGAAAGAAAAAGAGCCGACTTACGCAAACGCAATATTGGCTTCGTTTTCCAAAGTTTTAATCTCATTGATGAACTGTCTGTTTTTGAAAACGTAGAATTGCCTTTAATTTATCTGGGCGTAAAAGCTGATGAAAGAAAAAAGCGCGTGGAAGAAGTCCTGGACAAAGTGCAAATCATGCACAGGAAAAATCATTTTCCTCAACAATTATCAGGTGGCCAGCAACAACGTGTCGCAGTTGCAAGAGCCGTCGTAAATAATCCGAAATTAATTCTCGCCGATGAACCCACAGGAAACCTGGATTCATCCAATGGGAATGAAGTAATGCAGATGCTTACAGAATTAAATGAACAGGGAACAACGATCGTTATGGTAACGCACAGCGAACACGATGCGCGTTACAGCCACAGGATTATTAGAATGTTGGATGGGCAAACGGTTACGGAAAATATTTTAGTGTAAGCGATCAAACCAAACAAGTATTTGGAGAAATGAAAAGAGCACTTTGCAGCGATCGTAATTTCATTCTTGCACAATTTTATACAAACAACATACTTTAAAGTAGGCAACTGATGTTTAAAAATTATCTTAAAACAACGTTCAGGAATCTTTGGAAAAATAAAGGCTATAGCTTTTTGAACATATTCGGTTTGGCAATCGGAATCGCATGTGCAGCACTTATTTTTTTGTGGGTTGAGGATGAGTTGAATTACAATGAATACTACTCGAATAAAGCTAATCTTTACAAAATCAAGGATCATCAAACCTATGATGGTACTACGTTTACTTTTGATGCAACACCCGGCCCGTTGGCCGCTGCGATCAAAAATGAAATCCCTGGAATTAAAAATACTACCCGCTATTCTTTTGGCACTAATCTGCTTTTTTCCAGCCAGGATAAAAACATTAAAGAAGCTGGAAATTATGTTGATTCTTCATTTCTAAAAATGTTCGAATTACAGTTCATCCACGGCAATCCAATTACAGCTTTTTCGCAATTAAACTCACTGGTCATTTCCGAAAAGATGGCCAATAAATTCTTCAATAGTACCAATGTGTTGGGAAAACCGCTTAAAGTAAATAAGAAAGAAGATTATGTGATCACCGGTGTCATAAAAGATTTACCGGAAAATGTTACCCTTAAATTTGAATGGTTAGCTCCTTTCGGCAATTTTCAAAATGAAAATGAATGGTTGCTGCGATGGGGTAATAACGGAGTAGCAACGTATGTAGAAACCGAGCCAAATGCAAACATGGCTGCTATCAACAAAAAATTATATAATTTTTTAGACACAAAGGAAAAAGATTTAACGGCAAAATTTGAAATTTATCCAATGAGCCGCTGGCGGTTGTTTGATACCTGGGAAAAGAATGGAAAGGAAACTGAAGGCAAAATAAAATATGTAAAACTATTTAGCCTAATTGCATGGATCATACTCATCATTGCGTGCATCAATTTTATGAACCTTTCCACCGCCCGCTCAGAGCAGAGAGCTAAGGAAGTAGGTGTTAGAAAAGTGCTCGGATCAGGAAAAAACAAACTGATCCTTCAGTTCATGGGCGAATCATTAATGATGTCATTTTTTTCTATGATGTTTTGTCTTGGTTTGATTTTCCTTGCGCTGCCATCCTTTAATAATCTGGTAGAAAAACATTTGTCGATGGGTTTGCAAAATCCATTTCATCTGGGTGCATTAATTCTCATTGCATTAATCTGCGGAATCGTTGCTGGAATTTATCCTGCTTTTTACCTCGCTTCTTTTAATCCCGTTAAGGTTTTGAAAGGATTAAAGATACAGGCAGGAGGCAGCGCCGGATTTATAAGAAAAGGCCTGGTAATTACACAATTTTCGGTTTCAATAATTTTAATTGTTGCCACGATTATTATTTTCAACCAAATTCAACATGTCAAGACCCGCAATTTAGGGTATAGTAAAAATAACCTCATTTACACGTCTGTAGAAGGAAATACAAAATCAAAATTTAATGTTATTAAGAATGATTTACTAGCCACAGGCGCCGTAGAAAATGCAACATTAAGCAACAGTACGATCCTGAACTTTGGAAGCAACTCCGGTAATTGGGAGTGGGCAGGTAAGGATCCTTCCAAACAAATTTTAATCACTATGGAAGGAGTAAGCCCTGAATATATTTCCACCATGGGGCTTAAAATAAAAGATGGCAGAAATTTTTATCAGGATATAAAATCCGACAGCAATAATGTAATCATCAATGAAACGTTGGCTAAAATTATTAATCAAAAGGAAATTATTGGAAGTGTGCTTTCGCAGGGTGGAGAAAAATATACAATAACAGGTGTGATCCATGATTTTGTTTACAATAACATGTATGTAAAAGGGGCACCACTGATATTATTTGCTAACACTTCTAATGTCAATGTTTTATCCATCCGCCTGAAGCCATCCCTGCAAACAAAAGATGCATTAACAAGGATAGAAAGCGTTATGAGGAAAGATAATCCAGGATATCCATTTGAATACAAATTTGTGGATGATAGTTTTGCAAAACAATTTTCTACCGAAAACCTGATCGGCAAATTAGCGATGGTTTTTGCAATCCTCGCAATTTTAATCTCCTGCCTGGGATTATTTGGTTTAGCTGCCTACACAGCAGAAAGAAGAACCAAAGAAATTGGCATCCGAAAAGTTTTGGGCGCTTCTGTGAAAGGAGTTGCGACTTTATTATCTAAAGATTTTTTAAAGCTGATCGCCATCGCCTGCATCATCGCTTTCCCTCTTTCATGGTGGATGATGCATAACTGGCTTCAGACCTATGAGTACAGGATTAAGATCGATTGGACAATATTTTTGTTTGCCGGGATATTAGCTATTTCTATTGCATTGTTAACAGTCAGTTTTCAGGCATTAAAAGCCGCAGTTGCGAATCCGGCGAAAAGTTTAAGGAGCGAATAACTATTGACGGCAATATGCTTTACATTAAGCAGACAGGATGAATGAGTAAATTATGATTTACTGATTACAAATTAAAATAGGATTATGAAAAATATTATGAGCATACTCAGCCTCCTTTTTTTTCTTACCTCCTGTAAGAAACCTGTTAGTTATAACCCCGGAATGATTTATACTGATCTTGAGAATAAAGAAATTAAATTCAATCAATCGTCTTCAATAGATTTCAATCATGATGCAGTTATGGATTTGAGATTCTATACAATGTTCCTTGGTGACCCGATAGCGCAACAGGACAAAAAAAAGTATCTGGTTATTGCAAAGATCAATTGCTTCCTTCCTATAAATTCTAATGAAAATGCGCCAATGCTGAAAAAAGGTGAATCTGTGCCTTTGGAAAATTTCTCCGGATACAATTGGTGTGAAATGGCACAGGTAGAATTAGCACAGAAAGTTATTGGAATTTCCGGGGATCCCTTTTGGGAAGGATTATGGAAATCAAGCAGTCACAAATTTTTACCGGTACAAATAAAAGTGAATAATCAACGGTTTAATGGGTGGCTTGAATTGAGCATTGACATAAATTCTGAAACGCTAATCCTTCATAAAGCGGCGATATCGAAACTGCCTGAAATGGAGGTAATTGTTGGAGTTTAAGCAATTTTAAGACCATGTTTACTGAAAGAGGATTTATATATAACGCTGAAGTATAGACGAAAATTAATCCCTTCAAACTATGAACTGAAAAATCATGCTAAAGAATTATTTTAAAATCGCTTTCAGAAACATATGGAGAAATAAAGGTTTTTCCGCCATTAATATTTTTGGCCTTGCCATTGGCCTTGCAATCTGCCTGTTGATTTTATTTTATGTAAATAATGAATTGGGATATGATCGTTACAATAGGAAAGCCGATCGCATTTACCGGGTTGACGCTGACCTTCAGTTTGGCGGCAATCATTTTGTTTTGGCACAGGTTCCAGACCCTATGGGAGCTGCCTTAAAACAAGATTTCCCGCAGGTAGAGCAATATGTACGCTTCCGAAATCACGGCGGTATTTTAGTAAAAAAGGGAAATCAAAATATAGAAGAAGATAAAGTGATTTATACCGATTCTACTTTGTTTTCTGTTTTTACTTTTAAAGTAATCGAGGGTGATCCTTCAACAGCATTAACTCAGCCCAATTCCGTTGTTATTACGGAAAGCATTGCCAAAAAATATTTTAATTCGACGGATGTTGTTGGTAAGACGATGCTATTCAGCGATACCGGAAATTATAAAATCACCGGTGTAATAAAGGACATTCCAAAACAATCCCATTTTCACTTTGATTTCTTCATCAGCATGTATGGGCAATTAGCTCCTTATGAGATCAATCAGTGGACCAGTAACAATTTCAACACTTATATTGTTTTAAAAAAAGGTGCAGATCCTGAAGCGCTTTCAAGCCAGTTAAACGGATTTGTGATGAGATATGTGACGCCTGTTTTTCAATCCATGAATCTTACACCCGAAGAATTTAGAAGAGAAGGAAATTATTTGCATTATACTTTGATGCCGCTCGAAAAGATTCATTTGTATTCAAACAAATCAGGGGAACTGGAGCCAAACGGAAATATTCAGTATGTCTATATTTTCTCTCTAATTGCATTTTTTATTTTATTGATAGCATGCGTGAATTTCATGAATTTATCAACAGCGCGTTCAGCCAATCGGGCAAAAGAGGTAGGTGTACGCAAGGTGCTAGGTTCTTTTCGCAAAAATCTGATCATGCAATTTCTTTCTGAATCTATTTTAATCAGTTTTCTTTCACTTGCCCTTGCGCTTCTGTTTGCTGCTTTATTGCTACCTTATTTCAACCATCTTTCAGGAAAAGAAATGACCCTGGATTTATTTTTGAAACCCTGGTTGTTGCCTGCCGCGATTTTATTGATGATTGTTGTGGGGCTAATCGCAGGAAGCTATCCAGCCTTTTATCTCAGTTCTTTTAAACCGGTTCAGGTTCTGAAAGGCAAGCTGGCAAAAGGTTTTAAATCAAACTGGCTGCGAAGTGGCCTGGTTGTTTTCCAGTTTTGCATCTCGATAATTTTAGTAATTGGCACCCTGGTTATTTACCAGCAACTGAATTATATCCGAAATATAGATATTGGCTTCAATCGTAGTCAGGTGTTGATCATTAAAAATACTGACGCTCTCGGAAAACAGGCAAAAGTTTTTGAAGATGAAGTGAAAAAATTAAATGGTGTTCAAAATGCTACCATGACCGGTTATCTGCCAACAGCAGATTGGAGAAGTGACAGCCCACTTTTTCCTGATGCAAGCGCCGATACAAAAACTGCGGTAAGCACGCAGATCTGGAAGGTTGATGAAAATTATATTCCAACGCTTGGAATGAAAATGCTGGAGGGAAGAAATTTCTCTGCCGATTTTCCAACAGATAGCTCCGGCATCATTATTAACCAAGCAGCAGCGAAATTATTTGGTTTTAAAGACCCCTTGAACAGGCCCTTGTATTACATGTATGATTTTCCGAAAAAAAATCTTACCAAATATCATATACTGGGAGTAGTTAAGAATTTTAATTTTAATACCCTTCGTGAAGAAGTTACACCCCTTTGCTTTTTGTATCAACAACAGAACAGCAGCATTGCCTTCCGCGTTCAGTCGGCGAATATGCCAGCTTTGATTTCTATGATTCAAAATAAGTTCAAAGAGCTTGCTCCCGGACAGCCGTTTTCTTATTCTTTCATGGACGAGGATTTTAATAAAATTTATATCAATGAACAAAAGATGGGCAGCATTTCAATGACATTTTCTGTGCTGGCTATTTTAATTGCCTGCCTTGGATTGTTAGGCCTGATAACCTTTGCTGCCGAACAACGTGCAAAAGAAATTGGCATCAGAAAAGTGCTGGGTGCAAATGGTGGAAATATCGTCTCCATGCTCTCAAAAGATTTTTTGAAACTTGTCTTTATCGCATCCTTAGTCGCTATTCCTGTTGCCTGGTGGGCTATGAATCAATGGTTGCAGGGATTTGCATATCGTATTCAAATAAGCTGGTGGATCTTCGTAATCGCTGCGTTGCTGGCTGTTTTTATTGCTTTAGTGACGATTTTTTATCAGGCGATAAAGGCAGCGCTGGCAAATCCGGTGAAAAGCCTCAGAAGTGAATAATGTCTAAAATCGACTAAAAAAATTAAGCAACAGAATATGCTAACAAATTATTTTAAAACAATTCTCAGAACATTCAGAAAAAACAAAACATTTTCTTTCATCAATATTTTTGGGCTGGCAATCGGTATTACCAGTTGCCTGCTCATTGCACTATACATTCAGCAGCAAATAAGCTTTGATAAGTTTCAAAAAAATGGCGACCGCATTGCCCGGGTGATTATGCAATACAGCTTTGAAGGAAGTGATGCTTCAAACGGCGGCAACTATACAAGTGTGCGTGTGCCAAAGGTCTTGAAGAATAATTTTCCGGAAGTAGAAGACGCAGTGATTATATCACAGACAAAGCGAATTATTCAGAGCAATAGCAATCTCTTTACAGAAGACAAATTTTTATATGCAGGCTCGTCTTTCTTTAATGTTTTTAGTTTTCCATTGTTGCAAGGGAATAACCAGTTAGTGCTTGCACAGCCATATAATGTAGTGCTTACCAAATCGGCTGCGAAAAAATATTTTGGAAATGAGGACCCCGTTGGGAAAACCCTGAAGATTACTGGTGACAGTAGTTTATATCAAATTACAGGTGTTTCGGCGGATTGTCCTGCAAATAGCCAGATACAGTATGATTTTGTGGCCTCCTTTTCTTCGCTGGGCATAGAACCAAAATATGAAGACAGTTATTGGAATGCCAATTACACTACTTACCTGCTTTTGAACAATCCGAATTCTATAAAGACCTTGCAGGCAAAGCTTCCTGCATTTACCAAAAAAGAAATGGAAGGAGCTCATGCTTCCGTTGATTTTTTCCTCGAGCCTTTTTTGAAAATTCATTTGCATTCTCCTTACGATGCATTCGTGCCAAATATAAACATCAGTTACATTTATATTCTTGGTGCCGTAGCGTTGTTGATATTGATAATCGCATGTTTTACTTATATCAACTTAAGTACGGCAAGTTCAGTAGAACGGGCAAAAGAAGTGAGCATACGGAAAGTATCGGGTGCCAATAAATCGCAGATATTCTGGCAGTTTATTGGTGAGTCTGCGATTATATCTTTGCTTGCGGTTGTAATTGGCTTTGCCGTTTCAACACTGTTGTTGCCCTATTTCAGCAAACTCACCAATCAGACACTCCAAACATCCGTCTTATTTTCTTTGCCTGTATTGCTGGTTGCTTCGGCAATCATCATAATTGTAAGTTTTGCAGCAGGTAGTTATCCCGCATTAATATTATCGTCGTTCCGGCCGGCAAAAGTTTTAAAAGGCTCATTTAAAAATTCTTCTTCCGGGCAATGGCTTCGTAAATCACTTATTCTTTTTCAATTTATAATTTCTGTATTTCTCATCGTGGCTACTTTCATTATTCAAGATCAATTATATTTTGTCCAACATAAAAAGCTGGGCTACGACCGCGAACACCTTTTGGCAATTAATGTACCCTGGTCATTTCCAAAAATGCAACTTTTGAAAAATGAATTCAAGCAGGATGCGAATGTGAAATACATTTCCCTGTGTGTGAATACTCCGGTTCAAATTGTAGGGGGATACAATATGTCTAAACCTGAAATGCCCTCCAATTCAGCAATAGCGGTGACTGCCGATCCTGTTGATGATGAATTTCTCCCGGCGACTGGAATGCAACTGATCGCGGGAACCAATTTCACACCCCAGGATATGCTGGACGTAAAAAATGAAGCGACCGATACGGTGATGAATTGTCATTTCATTTTAAACGAGTCTGCCGCAAAAAAACTTGGTTGGACTCCTGAGGAAGCAATCGGTAAAAAAATGTTTTTGGATGCGTCCCGTCCCGGGTATGTAAGAGGTGTGGTGAAGGATTTCCATTTTCAGTCCCTTCATAAACCAATCGAACCTGTTGTTCTTTTTACCAGCACGTATGGCAGCAGCAATATCCTCGTAAAAATCAATAGCAAAGTCATTCCCCAGACAATTGAAACACTACAAACAAAATGGGAAACGCTGTTGCCGGAAAGGCCTTTTAACTATCGTTTCCTCGATGAAGATTACAACAAATTGTATCAAAGCGAATTGAGGCTGGGAAATATCATGAACATTTTTGCGGCAATCGCCATCATTCTTGCCTGCATTGGATTGTTTGGTTTATCGGCTTATTCTGTAAGGCAACGCGTAAAAGAAATCGGAGTAAGAAAAGTGCTTGGCGCCGGTGCCGTAAACATCGTAATGCTGGTGTCAAAAGATTTTGTCAAACTCGCCGCGGTGGCCTCTCTTATAGCATTTCCTATAGGATGGTGGGCTATGAATCACTGGCTCAACAATTTTGTATATCGAGTCAACATCAGTTGGTGGATTTTCGGAGCCGCTGCTTTCGTTACGTTGCTGATTACATTAATAACCATCAGTTTTCAATCGGTAAAAGCGGCAATGGCCAATCCGGTGAAGAGTTTGAGAAGTGAATAGTTCAATTTGAAAATTTGAAAATGCGAATCTAGATCAGACACCCACAAATTACAAATCACAAATAAGAAATCATCTTCAATGTTTAAAAATTATTTCAAGGTCGCTTTTCGTAATCTCTGGAAAAACAAAGTTTTTTCATTTATCAATATCATGGGATTAACAGTGGGAATGACGGCTTGTTTCCTGATTTTTTTATATGTGAAATTTGAACTCAGCTATGATGCTTTTAATAAAAAAAGTGATCGCATTTACAGGCTTGTTACCGATCTGAAAACTCCATCAGATAACCTGCATATCGGAATTACATCCTGGGCATTTGCGCCAAAAATAAAAAGCGAATTGCCCGAGGTGCAAGCGTTTACGCGTATAAGTGGTGGTAATTTTTTACTGACAAAAGGAGATCAAAAATTCCAGGAAGATAAAATGCTCTTTGCAGATTCTTCACTCTTTGAGGTATTCGATTTTAAGCTGTTAAAAGGCAACCCTCAAATAGCATTGAAAGATCCATACAGCATTGTGCTTTCTGAAACTTATGCAAAAAAATATTTTGCAAATGAAAATCCCGTGGGTCAAACATTATTGTTCTCCGGTGACCATACACCTTCCACTGTAACCGGTGTGATGAAGGATATTCCTGATAATTCACAAATAAAAACTGATTTGTTTGTTTCAATGTCAACGCTTACTAAAAAAATGAACGACAGCCTGGACGATCAATGGGACAATTTTGGCGCAACTTCTTTTTTATTATTAAAGCCGGGTACCAATGCAATTGCACTGGAAAAAAAATTCCCGGAACTTCTTAAAAACTGGATAGGTAGTGATATGGACAAAGCGCAAATGCATTACACATTATCGCTGGAGCAGTTAAGAGATGTTTACTTGTATTCTGACCGGAATAGTTCCAAATCCGGCAACATCAGGAATGTTTATATTTTTTCAATCATAGCTGTCTTTATTTTACTGATCGCGTGTTTTAATTTTATCAATCTTACTACGGCCCGTGCTTCAGAACGGGCGAAAGAAGTCGGTATCCGCAAAGTGGCAGGCGCTTCTAAAAGCCAGTTGGGGCGACAGTTTATCGGTGAAACAGTTCTTCTTTGTTTGATTGCATTTATTCTTGTGGTCGGCTTTTCAGCTTTACTACTTCCTTCATTCAACCGGCTTTCAGGAAAAATTATCAGTGCCGGAATTTTTTCAAATTTCAGTTATCTTATTCTGCTCTTTTTCTCTTCCATTGCAATCGGATTGGTTGCTGGTCTTTATCCGGCTTTGGTTTTATCATCATTCAAACCGATTGTTGTTTTGAAGGGCCGTTTCTCCAGCGGGACCAAAGGTGTTTTTCTTCGTAAAGGCCTGGTGGTAACCCAATTTACGATTTCTATCGCTTTGATTATCGGCACCTTAATAGTGTATTCGCAAATGAAATATATGCGCAACCAGGAGCTTGGTTTTAATAAGGACCAAATGGTTGTCCTGAATACGAATGGAGATTCAGCGAGATTTGCTTTTAAACAATCACTGCTTAACATTCCCAATGTAAAAAGCGTATCTCTTAGTTCGAGCGCTCCGGGCATGGGCAATAGTGAAGCGTATTCGCAGATTGAAAATAAAAATGGCGATATGCAGGTAGCAACCCTTTCACGGTATGCGGTTGATTTTGATTTTATTCCCCAATATCAAATTAAAATGGTAGCAGGCCGTGCCTTTTCAAAAGACTTTGCAACTGATACTACGCAGGCTTTGATTTTAAATGAAACCGCCGTGAAACTATTTGGGTATAGTTCACCGGATCAAATCATTGGAAAACGCTTCGACCAATGGGGCCGGCAGGGCAAGGTCATCGGCGTCATGAAAGATTTTCATTATCGCTCTTTGCAGGAAAATATTAAGCCTTTAAGCATGGTCATTCAACCCACTTCGGAACAACTTGTAAATGTTAATATCGCATCTTTCAATATATCCCAAACCCTTGCTGCAATTGAAGGTAAATGGAAACAAATGCTTCCAGCAAGACCCTTTAGTTATATTTTTTTAGACGATACATTTAATAAGCAGTACCAGGATCAAGACCGCTTTGAAAAGATATTTTTCAATTTTGCTATTCTTGCAATTTTTATTTCCTGTCTTGGATTACTTGGGCTTGCATCTTACAGTACTCTGCAGCGGACCAAAGAAATCGGCATCAGAAAAGTGCTTGGAGCGTCGGTTTCCGGCATTACCTCTTTGCTGTCTAAAGATTTTATAAAGCTGGTTTTGATTGCGCTTGTTATCGCTTCTCCCCTCGCCTGGTTTGGAATGCATAAATGGTTGCAGGGGTTTGCTTACCGAATTAATATTGGCTTTTGGGTATTTATTCTTGCAGGCATTGTTGCTGTATTAATTGCCTTGTTAACCGTAAGCTTCCAGGCGATCAAAGCGGCTCTGACCAACCCTGTGAAGAGTTTGAGAACTGAATAAACAAATGAATAACCATTTTAAATAAAAAAGCGCAATAAAAGTTTGTCTGCTGGCAATGTTTCCGGCAAAAACCAATCAATCGAAAAACAATGATAAAAAACTATTTTAAAATTGTCTGGCGCAATCTGAAGAAAAACAAAGTATTTTCTTTTATCAACATTCTGGGATTAACCATTGGCATTACAGTTTGCCTGATGATTTTCTTATTCATTATGAACGAAGTTGGTTTTGATGATTTTCATAAAGACAAAAACCAGATCTTTCGTGTGTTGCGACACTTCGAAAAAGAAGGCAAATCAACGGGTGTTTCTTATTTGTCAGGAAGGTATGCCCCCGCTCTGTTAAACGATTTTGGCGGTGATTTGGAAAGCGCCGTTCGTGTTAACCAGAATGATAATCTTGTTACTATTGGTGATCGCTCTTTCCATGAAAATAAAGTCATTGATGCTGATAGTAATTTTTTCCGGTTCTTTTCTTTTCCCTTAATAAAAGGCTCTCGGGAAAATGTGTTGAATGAACCTCACAGCGTTGTGCTTTCGGAAACTACCGCCAAAAAATATTTTGGCAATATTGATAAAGCGATCGGACAGGTGATAATCCTGGATAAAGATTTACCGCTAAAAGTAACGGGAATTGCCAAAGACGTTCCTGCGAATTCACATCTCGATTTTGATATGGTAGTTCCGCTGTCTAATTACAATAATATTGGAATTATGACAACCTGGATCAACAACGGACTTTATACATACGTAAAATTAAAGAAGAATGTAACCGTAGCACAGGTTGAAAAGCAGCTTCCGGCTTTTATGGAAAAATATATGGGAAGTGATATGCGCAAATATGGATTTCATTTCACTTTGTCCCTTACACCTTTGCGAGATATTTATTTTGACAACACCACCTTTGACGGTGTAAAGCATGGCGATAAAAAAGTAGTGTATATTTTTCTTTCCATTGCGATTTTGATTTTGTTAATCGCCTGCATCAATTTTATGAATTTGTCCACGATTCGCGCTGCCGAACGTTCCAAAGAAGTAGGCCTCAGAAAGGTAGTTGGCGCATTGCGCAAAAATCTGATCTGGCAGTTTATAGGCGAGTCGGTGTTATTGACTGCAATCGCTTGCCTTTTTGCCCTGATTACCTTATTGATGGTTATGCCATCGTATGACCGGTTATTGGGGTATGAACTGACTGTTGCCTGGAACTCCCTGCCAATCTATCTTTTCCTGCTTGGCGTGATCATCATAGCAGGCATTTTAGCCGGCAGCTATCCCGCCTTTTTCTTATCTCAATTTTCTCCTGTTGAGGCATTAAAAGGAAAATTGAAGTTGGGAAGAAGCGGAGCAACATTCAGGCACACGTTGGTTGTAATTCAATTTACAATTTCTGTATTGCTTATCGTGGGAACCATCATCATCAGCAAACAAATGAATTATGTAAAAAACAAACAACTCGGATATAATAAAGCGCAGACTCTGATCGTGCGCATCGACAACAATGACATCTATCAAAAGATGAACGCTTTTAAAAATGATTTGCAAAACGAAAGCGGGATTCAGTCTGTTTCATTAATGTCCGGTGAACCCGGTGGTTTTTTTGATGGTCACATGTTTGATGTAGAGGATCATAGTGAACGTTGGAATGCGAGAACTGAATTTGCAGATTTTGAGTTTGTGAAAACTTTAGGGTTGTCAATTATTGCCGGCAGAGATTTTTCGGCCCAATATCCTACAGATTCAACCGATGCTGTATTAATTAATAAAACGGCTGCCACCAAACTCGGCTGGACGCCTGACCAGGCTATTGGAAAGTGGATTCAAAATACGGTTCGCGACAGCACCCGGCGCTACGTTATAGGAGTAATAAATGATTTTAATTTCCAATCGTTGAAAGAAAGCATTCAGCCTTTGGTGATCTCTCCTGCAAAAGACCGGAGAATCGCGTTAATAAAATTGCAAGAGGGAAATTTGCAGGCAGGCGTTAAGACTGTTGAGAAAGAATATAAAAAAGTCGCGACTTCCTATCCTTTTGAATTCTCATTTCTTGATCAGAAGTTTGATAAGTTATATAAAAAAGACCTGCGCCAGCAAACGATTTTAACTGTCTTTGCGATTCTCGCTATTCTCGTTGCATGTCTTGGTTTATTCGGACTCGCGTCTTTTGCAGCTACAAAACGCTTTAAAGAAATAGGAATCAGAAAAGTGCTTGGTTCTTCCGTAAAAGCGATTGTGATTTTGCTATCGAAAGATTTATTGAAACCTGTATTGATCGCGACTTGCATTGCATTACCATTAGCATATTGGGCCATGGATAAATGGCTGCAGGGCTTTGCATATAAAACAACGTTGAGCTGGTGGATCTTTGCTTTAGCCGCTCTGATCACTTTTGGTATAGCGGCAGTAACCGTTTGCTTCAAAGCAGTGAAGGCTGCGGTTTCAAACCCAGCAAAAAGTTTGAGGACAGAATGAGTAATATGAAAAAGCCATTTTTATTTTAATCAGGTTAGTACCTCAAACAAAAAAATCATTTTTTGTTCGTTTGCTGGCTATTGTCAGCAAAACTAACTATCAAAACTTAAAACTTAAACCAAACGACTAAAACTATAACTCAAAAGCTATGATAAAAAACTATTTCAAAATCGCATGGCGAAACCTCTGGAAGAATAAGGTCTATTCCTCCATCAACATTCTGGGACTGGCTTTCGGGATGGCAGTCGTCATGTTAATTGCCTTTTGGATTTGGGATGAAATTACCTACAATAAATCTTTCGACAATCACAAAGAATTGGCAAGGGTAATGACCACGATGACCGGAGATGACGGAGAATTGCGTACAAATGACGCCGTTCCAATGCCGATCGGGCAAGAACTGCGTGACAAGTATGGTAACGATTTCAAAAACGTTTCAATGGCTTCATGGAATTTGACCCATGTTCTCGGAGTTGACACAAAAAATATCAGCACAAAAGGCATGTGGGTGGAATCAAATTTCCCATCAATGTTTTCATTGAAGATGAAGTTTGGCGACAGAAACGCGCTGACAGATCCATCCGCGATTTTGATAAATGCCTCGGTCGCAAAAACTTTCTTTGGAAACGAAGATCCGATCAATAAGATGATCAGATTTGATAACAAGGACAGCTACAAAGTAGGCGGAGTTTTTGAAGATTTTCCGGACAACACTACGTTTAATACAGTGACAATGCTTGTTCCATGGGCTAAATACATTACAACGGGAAAAAGACTTCAGCAGGCACAGACTGAATGGAATCAACATTCCTGGCAATGTTTTGTGCAGCTTGCAAATAATATTAACACGCAAAAAGAAACCGACAAGATTAAAGATGTAGTGATGTCTCATAAAAATGCAAAGACAGATGGTGTGGAACAAGCCTATCTTTTTTCAATGGA
This sequence comes from uncultured Chitinophagaceae bacterium, assembly GCA_963696835.1. Classification (GTDB taxonomy): domain Bacteria; phylum Bacteroidota; class Bacteroidia; order Chitinophagales; family Chitinophagaceae; genus Ginsengibacter. The sequence goes on from CAVOLS010000009.1 coordinate 133,866, forward strand.
TCAGTGGCGGCTTTACAGTGAATTTAAAAACGGCAAACCAGTAGGTGGGCGTATTCAATTTGTGTGGTTGTTTTCAGTTATCGGGATATTTGTTTTGTTGCTAGCATGTATCAATTTTATGAACTTGTCAACCGCAAGAAGCGAGAAGCGGGCAAAAGAAGTGGGCATTCGCAAAACAGTCGGATCCTTACGCAGTCAGCTTATCAGTCAATTTTTAAGTGAGTCGGTATTGATGGCATTTATTTCCTTTTTGCTCGCCATAGCGGCCACAGTTCTCTTGTTGCCATTGTTTAACAGTCTGGCAGATAAACATATTCAAATACCCTGGAAAAGTGCTTATTTCTGGCTCACGGCACTTGCATTTATTTGTGTTACCGGTCTTATTTCAGGCAGTTACCCAGCCTTTTATCTTTCCAAATTTGAGCCTATAAAAGTATTGAAAGGAACTTTCCGCGCGGGAAAATTTGCCTCATTTCCGCGTAAAGCGTTGGTGGTGGTGCAGTTTACTTTTTCTATTGCATTGATCATCGGAACAGTGATCGTTTACAAACAGATCCAATTTGTGAAAGACCGGCCTGTGAATTACCGGACAGATGGATTGATAACTGTACCAATGATAGGGAAAGATCTGCATGGCCATTATGAGGCAATTCGTTCTGAATTGCTGGGAACAGATGTTGTTGACAATATGGCTGAATCTTCAAGCCCAACCACTGCACTAACGGCCTACCAAATCGGATTCAACTGGCAGGGAAAAGATCCGAACACTTTGCCGGTTTTTGGAACTATCGCGGTAACTGAATCGTTTGGCAAAACAATAGGATGGCATCTCAGGGAAGGGCGTGATTTTTCCAAAGAATTTGCAACCGATAGCTCGGCATTGATTCTGAATGAAGCCGCTGCCCAGTTAATTGGCGTGAAGGATCTTATTGGTTTGACCGTTCAGTTCGAGGATAAAAATTATACAGTAATAGGCGTGGTAAAAGATATGATCATGGAATCTCCTTATCAACCCGTAAAACCCACTGTTTTTTTCTATAATCCCTCCTGGGTGAGCGACATTACGATTGCCATAAAAAAGGATGCGGATATTAAAAACGCTTTGTCAAAAATTGAAGCGGTCTTTAAAAAATTCAGCCCGGCTTCGCCGTTTTCATTTCGCTTTAATGATGAAGATTACGCCAGGAAATTTGCTGATGAAGAACGAATTGGAAACCTTTCTTCTTTTTTCACCATTCTTGCGATCTTTATTTCGTGCCTCGGTTTGTTCGGCCTTGCCTCATTTGTAGCCGAGCAACGTAGAAAAGAAATAGGGGTAAGAAAAGTACTGGGTGCTTCAGTTTACGACTTATGGCGTTTGCTATCAAAAGAATTCGCATTGCTGATCATTATTTCTGCTCTCATTGCGATTCCATTGTCGTGGTACTATTCCGCGAAATGGCTTACTAAATTTGATTATCGTACTTCAATTACGGTTTGGATATTTTTAATTTCCGGTTTGGCAGCATTGATGATCACATTGCTTACCGTTAGTTTTCAAACAATAAAAGCCGCGCTTGCCAATCCTGTAAAAAGCTTGAGAAGTGAATAATATTCCTGCAGAATAACATGGTAATGAAACACTGTTGGAATCAATCATCAGAAGGAAGTGCGGTGATCCATGCCGGAAAATTAATTTTGCATAAGGGCTATAACTAAAATCCTGAAATAATTGAAATTGGGGATTTGAAATAAAGCGAAGCAGATCAGTAATTGATCAACAAGAATGAAAGCATTCAAATTCAACGGATATGTAGCTAATGTCGCAAAAGCGTACAACATTGTATCATAATCGAACATTTGCAAAGTGATGATACTATGCAAATAATTGAAAATCAAGTAAGAAATGAATGGCATATCACTGGCTTACCTTCTTTTAAGTTCTTATTCTCAGAAAAGAACTGAATGAGTGTTGAACTTCTCAAACAAATAAAATGCTTAAGAATTACTTTAAAATAGCCGTTCGAAATTTAATAAGACACAAGGCTTTTTCCATATTAAATATCACAGGATTGGCTATTGGAATAGCTTCCTGCTTATTACTTTTCACAGTTGTGAAATACGAATTGAGTTATGATACATTTCAACCGAATTATAACCACATTTACCATGTGGTTACAGAAGATAAATTTCCTGAAGAAACCACCTATAATCCGGGCGTTCCGTTTCCGGCGCTGGATGCCTTCCGGATTAATTTCCCTCAAGTAACTTCCGGTGTTTTACTTTCAAGTTATGGAAGCCAGGTTACTGTTTTAGGGGCCAATGAAACGTTTAGCACTTCAGACAAAAAATTTATTGAACCGTTTGGATTCTTTTTTGCCGACCCGCAATTCTTTGAAGTGTTTCATTATGATTGGCTGGTTGGATCCCCTGCTGTTTTAAGCGCCCCAAACAATACCGTTCTCACCCGGAAAATGGCTGAAAAATATTTTGGTGACTGGAAAAAGGCTACGGGACAATTTTTAAAATTAGACAATGCAGCAACGGTAAAAGTCGCGGGAATTTTGGAAGATGTGCCTGCGAATACAGATTTCCCATTAGGTATAGTTACCTCATACGAAACTGCAAAAGCAAACCCTGTCACTTACTACTATTCTGATACCTGGAATTCTATAACCAGCAATTTTCAGGTTTTTATGCGTTTGCCGGAAAATCTTTCCGTAAAAAATATAAATGATCAGCTTGCCTCCTTCAGTAAAAAACAATATGATCAAAAAGGAAGCAATAGCAATACAAGGTTAAACTATCTGCAGCCATTAAGTGAAATCCATTTTGATAAAAGATTTATTACCAACGGAGATCACATAACAAGTAAAACAACTTTATGGACATTATTGCTGATAGGGCTTTTCATTATTATTATGGCTTCAATCAATTTCATTAATCTCTCAACCGCCCAGGCTGTTGGAAGAAGCAAAGAAATAGGAATAAGGAAAGTTTTAGGAAGCCATCGAAGGCAACTATTCACACAAATTATTGGTGAAACCAGTCTCATTGTAATTACCTCAGTTCTGCTCGCAATTGTTATTGCCTGGCTGTGTCTTCCTTTGGTAAAATATGTTGCGGTGCTACATGAATCGCTCAGTTTTCTTAACTGGCAAACGCTTTTATTTTTAACAGGATTAAGTGCAGGGATCATCCTTTTTGCAGGAAGTTATCCTGCCCTGATTCTTTCCGGATTCGGACCGGTTTTGGCCCTTAAAAATAAAATCACTTCGGCAACTGTTGGCGGCATTTCGATCAGAAGAGGCCTGGTGATTTTACAGTTTGCCATTTCGCAGATTCTTATTGTGGGAACAATCGTCGCTGTTTCCCAAATGAATTTTGTAAGAAATGCCGATCTGGGGTTTAATAAAGATGCCATACTCGTCTTTGATGCAAATTCAGATAGCGCTATGCTGGCCAGACAGCAATCATTTAAACAAAAATTATTGCAAATGTCTGGAGTAGTATCTGTAAGCTTTAACAGCGATGTGCCCTCTTCCTCTAACAACATGAGCACCAATTTTGCTTATGATCACAAGCCTTACGAGAATTTCCAGATAAGCATGAAACTGGCTGATGAAGACTATTTTAAAACGTTTAATCTTCATTTTATTGCCGGAAATTCTTTTGAGACCAGCGATACGATGAAGCAATTGGTTGTTAATGAAACTTTATTGAAACAATTGGGTGTAAAAAATCCAAATGACGCGATTGGTAAAGAAATCCGGCTTGGAGGCAAACCATGGAAAACTATTACAGGAGTGGTAAAAGATTTTAAAACGGGCTCATTGAGAGATGGCATAAAACCTTTGATTATTTCTTCAGAAAAAAAATATTATGCCTCTACCGCAATTAAATTGCATACATCTCATATCGTTAAAACCAGGAGCGATATAGAGTCGGCATGGAATGAATTTTTTCCTGAATACGCATTCAGTAATTCTTTCGTTGATGAAAATATTGAGAAGTTTTATGAGCAGGAAGAACAACTGACTTTGTTGTATAAGATTTTTGCCGGAATAGCCATTTTTATTTCCTGCCTTGGACTTTATGGACTGATATCTTTCATGGCGGTACAGAAGATTAAGGAAATTGGAGTAAGGAAAGTTTTGGGCGCCTCTGTGAAAGATATTGTTTATCTGTTTTCAAAAGAATTCACGATTCTCATTTTGATTGGCTCACTGATCGCCTTGCCAATAGCCTATTTCCTCATGGATAGCTGGTTAAGAAATTTCGTCTTCCGCATAAAAATCAATGCATCCATTTTTCTATTGGCTATATGTATTTCTATAATTATTGCATGGCTTGCAGTGGCCTACCGGGCATTGAAAGCAGCAACTGCAAATCCTGTAAAGAGTTTGAGAAGCGAATAAAAATCTTTGAACCTTAAAAATTGCATTTCAGTAAAAAAACATAAAATAAAATAAATCTCAATTCTCTCAATGATAAAAAAATATTTCACTACCACCTTACGCCATTTGTGGAGATACAGATTGTTTACCGGTCTGAATATTTTGGGCCTTGCTATCAGCATCTGCACCTGCTGGATCATTTATAGCATAGTGAATTATGAATTCAGTTATGATAAAAATCTTCCCGAAAAGGAAAGCATTTATCGTGTGGTAACCGGTTTCAATTTTGATGGAAAAGAATCATTCAATGGTGGAGTCTCAGCGCCTTTGTACCAGGAAGCCCGAAAAGAAATCAGCGAATTGAAATATGCTGTGCCTGTTCTCGGGCAATGGATAAATTCGGTAGAAGTGAGCCGGCCCGGCCAAAAACCTTTGACAATTGATGAGCCTGAAAACGTTGTCGCGACTGATGTTTCCTATTTCGAAATGGTTCCATATCGTTGGATAGTTGGCGATAAATCCACTGCCTTAAACGCGCCGGAAAGTGTCGTGCTGACAGAAAGTGCTGCCCAAAAATATTTTCCCGGGAAAAAAACTGACGAAATTATTAACCAAACACTTACCTATTTTAGGGTGCGCGATACGGTTCAGAAAACAGTTACCGGCATAGTGGCTGACCTGCAACAGCCTACCGAGTTTACTGCGCAGGAATTTTTTTCATTACCGACAAAATCTTATGAACTGGCGTCATGGACGAATACGAATGGCTCTGATAAACTATACCTGCAAATTAAAAATGACATAGTTCCTGCTACCATTTTAAAGCAAATTGAAAATATTGCCGGACAAAAATGGAAACAATTCGAGCAGCAACGCTCCAATCAATTCAGAACGAAACGCTGGTTTCAACTTTTGCCTTTATCGGAATCTCATTTTGCTACTTATATCAATGAGCACGATGTGCATAAAGTTAGCAAGCCTGTAATGTATGGACTTATTGGCATCGCCTTATTTTTATTGATACTTGCCTGTATCAATTACATCAATATGAGTGTGGCTGCAATTCCTCGTCGTGCAAAAGAAATCGGTGTGCGCAAAACCTTGGGCAGCAACCGGTGGCAACTCATAAAACAATTTTTAAGCGAAACATTTTTTACTGTGCTTTGTGCCACAATATTGGCTTTTCTGCTTAGTAATATTGGTTTCCGGCTTTTGAAAGATATTATTCCCGATGGAGTAACGCCTTTTGATAATGCCATACACCTGATTCTGTTCTCAATATTGATTGTTATATCTGTTACCATAATCGCAGGTATTTATCCCGGTTGGCTCATAACAAAAGTGAAAGCAATCAATATATTCAGAAGGTCTGTTTCAAATCAGGGTAGTAAAAATTTCAGCCTGCAGAAGGCATTAATTGTTTTTCAATTTGTAATTGCTCTGGTGTTTATCACCGGTGCATTGATTGTCCGAAAGCAATTGCAATACACTCTCAAAAGCGATATGGGCTTTAATAAGGATGCAGTAATATTGGTCGATATACCCAGGAAATATACAGAAGACAGCCTTTATAAAAACAAGCAATTTTCACTGCTGAATGAATTAAAAAAAATAAGCGGTATTGGCAATATCTCTCTCGGAACTTCGCCGCTTAGTAACGGCTATTCATCAAGCCAATATGAATATTCATTTGAAGGAAAAGAACCCATTACCCACCAGGTTTATAAAAAATGGGTGGATACCTCCTATATTAATTTGTATGGAATAAAATTATTAGCCGGCAGAAATTTAAGAGCATCTGATACGATCAATGAATTCGTGATCAATGAAGCTGCCATGCATACATTCGGATTTAGATCCCCACAAGAAGCTTTAGGAAAAATGATTGGACAGAAAAATAAAAAATTTGCAATTGTTGGTGTTGTCAAAGATTTTCATTCACAGGACTTTTATAAAACGATTGAACCAATGGCGTTGATGAGTGAAAAAGACAATTTAAATAAATTCAACATCAAATTAGACAGCAAGTTTGCTTCCCACTGGCCATCCACCATCAAGGCTATCGAAAAGAAATGGAACGAATTTTATCCACCCGAAACATTTTCATACAAGTTTTATGATGAGACAATAAAGCAAATGTATCAGCAGGAAAGAAATCTTTCCATACTAATTAATATTGCCACCATCATCGCTATTTTAATCAGTTGTCTGGGATTGTTCGGACTTGTAACACTCACCGCATATCAGCGTACGAAAGAGATTGGCATACGCAAAGTACTCGGCGCCTCCGTTGCAGGAATAGTACAAATGTTTTCAAAAGAATACATCCGCTTAATTGTATTAGCTATTGTGATTGCCACACCTGTTGCCTGGTGGGCGATGAATAAATGGCTTGAAAAGTTTGCTTATCGGATAGAATTAAAATGGTGGCTGTTTGCAATTGCAGGATTGATCGCGCTCGGAATTGCCTTCCTCACGATTAGTTTCCAGGCCGTAAAAGCGGCGATTGCAAATCCAGTGAAGAGTTTGAGAAGCGAGTGAAGAAGGTGCGGGCATAAGGGTTACATTGCCGGGAATAGGAAAAGAGACTAAAGTTTAAATCGATCTTCCAAACCTGGATACCTGATAATTAAAACAACAAATCAATGATAAAAAATTATTTCAGAACAGCCTGGAGGAATCTCATCAAAAGAAAAACTTTTTCTTTCATTAATATTTTTGGGCTTGCCATAAGTATTGCCTGCTGCATGTTAATATCGGGTTACTTATACACGCAATTAAGTTATGATAACTATCCAAAACAGCAAGAACAAATTTATCGGGTGGAACTCCACAATTCAGACAATGGCGCCACAGATGTTTATCCAAATGTAGATGTAGCGGTAGGACAGGGAATCAAAAATGCCTTTCCTGAAGTGCACGCTACCACACGGTTAGCGCCTATGCCCATTATTTTTGCACAGTATAATGATAAGCAGTTTAAAGAAGATAAGATAGCATCGGTTGATTCGAATTTTTTGGAGTTATTTTCTATTCCGTTCATCGAAGGTGATCCGCAAACCGCTTTGATACAACCTAATTCTTTAGTGGTTACCAAAGCGTTTGCGCAAAAATATTTTGGTGATGAAAACCCGTTGGGTAAATCATTAAAATTTACAGGAAATATTGACGGGCTGGTAAAAATATCAGGTGTCATAGATAAAATTCCTGATAATTCTCATTTTCATTTTGATGCATTTCTGAGTACAACTTCCAATCCATATGCTGCCGGTACTACATGGAGCAATGTTGGATGGTTCACTTATCTGCTTCTAAATAAAAATACAGATGTAGCAAAACTCGAATCAAAATTGCCTCAACTGGTAGCCGAGCATGTAGTTCCTGAAGTGCAGCGCGACATGGGCATAAGCCTTGACCAGGCGCAAAAATCTGTGAATACTTTTGTTTTTAAATTGCAACCTCTGTCCCGCATTCATTTGTACTCTCATACCAAATATGAACTGGAGCCCGGCGGTGATATTCAGTATGTATATATTTTTGGCGCATTGGCTTTTTTTATTCTTCTGCTCGCCTGTGTCAATTTTACCAATCTCGCTACAGCAAGTTCCACAGGGCGTTCTAAAGAGGTAGGAATTCGAAAAGTACTCGGTTCATCGAAGAAAAAATTGGTCTTCCAGTTTCTTGCCGAATCTGTTGTAATTGCATTTTGTGCTCTTGGGGTTTCATTATTGCTGATTTATGTCTTGCTACCATTGTTTAATAAAGTTTCGGGAGAAAGCATTCATTTCAAATTCTTTCTAAATGCAGTTTCTATACTATCAATGTTTGCTTTTACTTTTCTTACAGGAGTGCTTGCTGGTATTTATCCGGCTTTTTTTCTTTCTTCCTTTCAAACTATCAGGGTGTTGAAAGGAGGATCAGGGGCGCAATTGAAAGGGAAAGGTTTTTTAAGAAATGGTTTGGTTGTGTTTCAATTTTCAGTTTCTATGGTCTTGATAATTGCAACAATTGTAGTGTATAAGCAATTGCATTTTATGCAGAATAAAAAATTGGGGTATGATAAAGAACAGGTAGCAGTTATCAACGATACTTATTTATTAGGAAGAAATCAAAGTGCATTCAAAGAGCAATTGTTGCGTGATAGCCGGATTGCGGATGTTAGTATTGCCCGCGGAGTCCCTGCAGACCTGAAGAATATGGGTGGCACCCAAATCTATGGTCTGGAAAAAAAAGATAATGAAAACCATTCTGAAATTCACACCAATATCTTTTATGTAGACTATGACTATGTGCCTGCTATGGGAATGAAAATTGCCGCCGGGAGAAATTTGTCAATGGATTTCCCTTCTGATTCTTCAGCGGTGCTTATCAATGAATCTGCTGCTAAAGCTTTGGGATGGAATAGCAGTAATGCAGTAGGGAAAAGGATTGTACGTTCAGGACAGAAGATTTTCAATGTCGTGGGTGTAATAAAAGATTTCCAATATGCGTCTGCAAAACAGGAAATTGCACCTTTGACGATGATGCTTGGGAATAATGGTAGCACTATGATTGTAAAAATGAAATCAACGGATATCAAAAGCTTGATTTCAGATATCAAAAAAGTATGGAGTTCATTTAGTCCCGCTGGGCCCTTTGATTATTCATTCTTAGACGAAAGCTTTAATAATTTATACAAAGCGGAAGAAAGAACAGGGCAAATATTTACCGTGTTTGCAGTTATTGCTATTTTGATCGCAAGCCTTGGCTTATTCGGTTTAGTGGCATATACTGCGGAGCGCAGGACAAAAGAAATTGGTGTTAGAAAAGTGCTGGGATCATCTGTGAAAGGAATTATATTTCTTCTTACAAAAGATTTTGTAAAACTTATTTTTATTTCCACATTGGTAGCTGTACCTGTTGGCTGGTGGTCAATGAATAAATGGTTAGAGGATTTTGCATATAGGGTTAATATTAGCTGGTGGATATTTCTGTTAGCAGGTTTGGCCGCATTATTAATAGCATTGATAACGGTAAGTTTCCAGGCTGTAAAAGCCGCAATAGCAAATCCTGTGAAGAGTTTGAGAAGTGAATAACTTAAGGTTTCAAAGAATAAAAATATTGAAAATTTGTGTGTCTGCTGAAGCAACTGTGGCACCGCGTGGAAAGTTTATTACGAGTATCAAAATTTAAAACAACAAAAAGAAGCAAATGATAGAATTAAAGAAAATTTTTAAATGGTATAACAACGGTGCCAACCGGACATTTGTTTTAAAAGATATCAACATGGATGTGCATGAAGGTGAATTTATTTCCATCATGGGGCCATCAGGATCTGGAAAATCAACGCTCTTAAATGTAATTGGAATGTTGGATGAACCTAATGAAGGAAGTTATGCTTTTATGGGCGAAGAGGTGTTGAAATTAAAAGAAAAACAGCGCTCGCATCTTTTTAAAAGCCATATTGGCTTTGTCTTCCAGGCCTATCATTTAATTGATGAACTCACCGTTTATGAAAATATTGAAACCCCTTTAATTTACCAGGATATAAAATCTTCTGAAAGAAAAGCGATGGTGGCTGACATGCTGGACCGGTTTCAAATTGTAGGGAAAAAAGATCTTTTTCCAGCGCAACTTTCCGGAGGCCAGCAACAATTGGTTGGCATAGCAAGAGCCTTGATCGTGAAACCAAAATTGATTCTGGCAGATGAACCCACCGGAAATTTGAATTCGAAACAAGGCGAAGAAATCATGGATATTTTCAAAGAATTGAATAATGAAGGAGTTACGATAATCCAGGTGACTCATTCAGAAAAAAATGCCGGTTATGGAAAGCGGATTATCAGCTTATTGGATGGAAGAATTGAAAAATCAATTCAGAATTAAGAATTGCGGTTACAATTAAAACTTAGAAATCACTAACAACGGATTACAGTATGAGATTATTATTTTTAAATACAATTTTTGCCCTTTTCGCGTTTGCTGCCACATCACAGAAACTCACTTTGCAGGAAGCGATTGAAACAGGAATAAAAAACAACATAAACGTTTTGCAAAGTGATTTGCAGATGCAAAAGGCAGACATTTATTATAGGCAATCTAAAGCCAATATGCTGCCGAATCTTAATGGATCGGCGAACCATGGAATGAACCAGGGAAGAAGCATTGATCCATTTACCAACTCATTTATTACGCAAAAAGTTGATTACGCTAACTATGGCGCAAGCAGCAATATTTTATTATACAATGGTTCATCATTGCATAATCAAATCAAATCAAATCAACTTGGATATGAGGCATCTAAAATGGAACTTCAGCAATCGAAGGATAATCTCACTATCAATATCATTCTCGCTTATCTGCAGGTACTGAGTTCTGAAGACCTCTTGAAAATTTCCCGCCAACAGAAGGCTGTCACAGATTCCCAGGTTAGCCGTCTTTCTGTTTTAAATTCTTCCGGCGCGATCCCGCCTTCTCAATATTATGATTTGAAAGGGCAGTTGGCCAATGACGAAATTTCCATTGTTGATAACATGGCATCTGTTGAAACAGCAAAGCTGAATCTCGCACAGCTTTTGAATATTCCCTACAGTAAAAGCATGGAGGTTGAAAGAATTCCGGAAAAAAGTTTTACTATCAATTCTGATCAATCGCCTGAAAAAATTTATCAAACCGCGCTGCAGCAATTTGCCCAGATAAAAGCGGTTCACTTGCGGACAGAAAGCGCTGAAAAAAACATCCGCTCTATTCGCGGGCAATTGTTCCCTACTCTTTCTTTGAATGGAAATCTTTATACCAATTATTCGAGTGTCGCTTCACAGGAATTTCTGATCAACACCACAGAAATCCCTTCTTCCGATTATGTATTGGTCAACGGAACGCAGGTGCCCGTCATCACTAAACAAAACAATTATAACTCAAAAAAAATCTCCTACGGAAGCCAGTTAAGCAATAACCTTTTTTCAACAGTAAACCTTGGATTAAGCATTCCTATTTTTAATGGTTGGCAGATAAAAAATAAAATCAGGCTTGCGAAAATAGATTTTAAAAATACAGAATTGACGGAGCAAAATACAAAGATCCAGTTGCAGCAATCTGTTGAACAAGCTTATGTGATTCTCACTTCGGCAGCAGAAAAATTTAAATTGCTTACGAGCCAGGTTGCCTCATTTTCAGAATCATTCAGGCTGGCCCAAATAAGGTTTAATGCGGGTGCAATTACCTCTGTGGATTATTTGGTGGCTAAAAATAATCTCGACAGGGCCAATAATAACCTTATCATAGCGAAATACGATTACATGCTCAGGGAAAAAATTCTTGACTATTACCAGGGAAGACAACCTGCGTTTTAGTTTCCGGTTGCGGCAACTTACACGAATGCCGTTTTTTCTATCGCCATGCTTTCTGATGCATCCGAGCAAACGAACTTTTTTGGACATTTATAATTCTTTGCATTCCAGCAAACGAACATTTTTTGGACATCTATTTTTGTACGGGCATCCTTCACTGGTGCCCCTCATCTATAGGGCGAACATTTCTTGAGGATTTATATTGCCTTTACGTTAAGCAAACGGACATTTTTTGGACATTTATTTTTGTTCGCGCAATCTTCCAGCATGGCCTTCATGCACAGAAAAATCGAACATTTTTTGAATCTTTATTTCCTTCAGGATGCCCTTCATTAATGTTTTGCATCCCGGGAAATGAAAATTTTTTGAAGATTATTTTTCAAGCCTACTTCCCTCCTATCCTGTATTGAACAGCAAGTTTGAAATATTCGTTCCGGTATTGATGAGAGGAATTGCCGGCGTCTTTAAGCGTAATGTTTTTGCCGAGACCATAATAATACCCTGCTGAGAAAAGCCATTGTTTAACCTGGTAATTGGCTTCAGCCATAAGTCTCGTTTCGTATTTTTTAATCTCTACCTTTTTCTCAAAGGCAGCGGCAGCGCGGTTGGGAGAGGCATTGATTTGATCAACGGTGGCGGAAAATAGAGTGTTGCTATAATCATAGCTCTGCTTTTCTTCCCGGATATTGATCTTGTATAATTTCGAAAACTGAACTCCTGCCCCAGCCGACCAGTTTTCATTAATTGCATAATGAATATTTATCGGAAGGTCAAAATAAGAGGTCTTAATAATGCTTGTCGTGTTGATATTATAATACACATTTGCCACTGCACCATTTACTATTTCCTTTTCTTTCGCACTCACTTCTTTGCCATGAACGGTCGAAAAAGCCCATAAACCGCTGTGAATAGAAATTTTTTGTGAAAGAGGAACAACCACAGTAAATCCGGGATGAATATTCAGTCCCTTTAATGTAAAATCAGATGCTTTTAAATTTCCTCCTGAAACATTCAGTCCCGCACCTGCAAAGAATCGTATTTTTTTTGAAACAGAAGGTTTTGGCTTTGGTTTTATTGTTGAATCGGCATAAGAAGAATCTTTTATGAGCTGGCTTTTAGTGCCATAATTAATCTCTATTGCTTCTTCGATTCTTTCCGTAACTTTTCTCGCCGAAAATTTTTCTGCCAAACCTTTTTTTTGCTCCTGATCAAGCACTTGTGCGCGCTCTTTTCGGGATTGCATGTAGTCTGATTTTATCTTAGTGGCCAACAGATTTTTTGTTTCAGAAGCAGGTGAGATTTCATTAATTCTCTGAGTGCTTTTTGCTTTTTTTTGAATGTTTTCTTCAGGCTGGTAACTTTCTGAAGGAATGGATAAAGAAACATTAGTGTTAGTAGTTTCACCTTTTATTGGAACCGGAACTTTGTCATTCATTACAAATGGATAAGAGAGAATTAAAACAAAAACTATAGCAGCGGCAATTAAAAATATAACTTTCCTTTTCTTCTTTGATGGTTGAGATACAAGGGTTGCCTCGCCGCTCAGTCCATGAGCCACAAGCGTTTCATGCATTTGCTTCCATCCGCTTTCGGCTAGTTGCTCTAAGTTGGTTATATGTTTTTCATTTCCCTTCATCTTAATAAATTTTATGCGCCTCCCGCTTGAGGTTTTTTCTCGCTTCCGCCACATGCCACCTGGAAGTGCTTTCCGCCATGCCGAGCATTTGTGCGATTTCTTTGTGTGAATAGCCCTTAAATATATGGAGTGAAAAAACTTTTTGCGTAACAGCCGGCAATTTTTTTATTAAATACATAACCTCTTCCTCTGCATGATTAGATGGATGATGTTGTAATGATTTTTCCTCGTTATGTTTTTCTTCAAGCTCTATAAAATGATTTTTATTCTTTTGGCTTCTTGCAAAATCTATTGCCGTATTGGTAATGATTTTTTTCGCCCATCCTTCAAAGTTTCCCCTTTCGTGCTGAAAGTTTTCAATGTGCATGAATATTTTAAGAAAGCCCGCATTGATCAGGCTTATGATGGTTTGCTGATCGTCGGAATATCCCTTGCAAATGGAGAACATGAGGGCAAAATAGTGCTTGTACAGCTTTTCCTGGGCTATAGGGTTTTTGGTTTTACATGCGTTAATGATATCGTTCAGTTCTTTATGCCGCAAGGAAATTCAGTGATTTTGCAAATTAGTTTTTAATATAAAAAACGCCGGGAGGAAATGCTTCACTCCCGAACGTTCTTTGGGGGTATTATTTAAAGGTGATCGTTTTTACGGAAATTTTGTCCGGAGCAACGCTGTCACGAAAGACTGCTTTTAAAGTTGTTTCATTCAACGTAATAATTTTCAAAGCTAATTTCTTTTTTCCTTCCAATGACAAACTATCCTCGTTGGCAAAAAATTTCCAGGTTCCTTTATCATAGGGAACGATCGTTGAATCGCAATTCTTTGAATCAGCGATCTGGAAAGCTTTATACGCATCGAAGGCTGCCAAAGCGCTTTCAGAGCATGTTTTCATGATGGAGCTGTCTTTGGTTGCATCATCAGATTTAGGTACCGTCAGAGACTCAAGTTTCCAAACTTTGCTGGTAAGCGTTTTCTCTTTGGCGGTGAGGGAAGGGCCGCTATCAGTCTTCTTACAAGCAGCAAAAAATAAAGCCGTTAAAGCGCCTAATGCCAAAATATAATTCTTTGTTTTCATTAAATGTATTTTAAATTATGATGTAAATAGGTTTCAGCCCGCGGACGCTGTTACATCTAATACGTATGATTGAAAGGAAACGTTGGGAAAAAGATAATTTTTTTTTGCGAGACCTGCATCGCAGTTTCCGTAAAATTTTTTAGTCATTTTCAATGGAAACTAATGAGATTTATTTAACAAAAATCCTTTGGCATCGTTCTTCAAAACGCTATAAGGTTTCGCGTGGCAGGTTTTGGCTCAAACCTATAAGGTTTGCAGCCGGACATTGAGCGCTGCAAACCTTATAGCGTTTGGCGTGGAGAGTCGTTTCAATAAAAACTAAACCTTAATCAACTTTCTTGAAAGCAAAAGTTTTGGCTTTGTATTTAAAACGCTATAAGGTTTCGCCTGGCTACAGAACCATCGCTGCAAACCTTATAGGTTTTGGTTCAAAAAGTACACAACTAGCAAAGTTCAATCACCATAGCGCTGGCTCCGCCGCCGCCGTTGCAAATTCCCGCGGCACCAATCTTGCCGTTGTTTTGCTTTAAAACATTGATTAAAGTAACAAGGATCCGTGCGCCGCTGCAGCCCAATGGATGTCCGAGAGCCACCGCCCCGCCGTGAACATTTACTTTCTTTGAATCAAGATTCATTTTTTGGGTATTTACAATTCCTACAACACTAAAAGCTTCGTTAAGCTCAAAATAGTCCACATCAGAAATTTTTAAGCCGGCCTTTTCGATCGCTTTGGGAACGGCGAGCGATGGTGTGGTAGTAAACCATTCCGGCGCTTGTTCAGCATCAGCATAACTTAAAATTTTCGCGAGCGGTTTCAATCCTAATTGATCTGCTTTTTCTTTACTCATCAAAACCACCGCTGCTGCACCATCGTTGATAGTGCTTGCATTAGCCGCGGTTACACTTCCGCCTTTTTCGAAAGGAGATTTCAATTCAGGAATCTTATCAAACTTTACGTTAAAAGGTTCTTCGTCTTTTTCGAAGCGAACAGGATCGCCCTTTCTTTGTGGAATTTCGACACCCACAATTTCATCTTTAAATTTTCCTTCATTCACTGCCGACTGGCTGCGTTTATAACTTTCTATCGCAAATTCATCCTGTTTATCCCTCGAAATATGGCATTCCCTTGCACAAAGTTCCGCTGCATTTCCCATAGCATAATCTTTGTAAACATCAGTAAGTCCATCCTTCGCCATTCCATCAATTAAAACGGAATTGCCATATTTATTTCCCCAGCGAACGGCTGGAGCATAGAAAGGAGCGCTGCTCATATTTTCCATCCCACCGGCGACAACCACATCTGCATCCCTAAGCATGATGCTTTGAGCTCCGTTCATGATCGCTTTCATTCCACTCGCGCAAACTTTATTCACGGTTGTGCAGCAAACATTTTCGGGAAGTTCTGCGTAGATGGCAGCTTGCCTGGCAGGCGCCTGCCCAAGATTCGCTTGTAAAACGCAACCCATATATACTTCCTGCACATCGTCGGGTTTAATTCCGGCTTTGGCAATGGCGCCTTTAATTGCAACGGCTCCGAGTTTGGTTGCAGGAATATCTTTTAAAGTTCCGCCGAAACTGCCGATGGGTGTGCGAACAGCTGAGATGATATATACTTCTTTTTTTTCCATGATTTAATTTTCATTTAAAATGTAAGCAATTGTTTTTTAAGAATGCAAGGTTCATATTTTAGCTAAACAAACAAAACCGTTTAAAAGGTTTCGGTTGTTTTTTTAATTTTCACAAAGATACCGGAATGGAAAATCAATACACTAACCATGAAGGTTTCCTCATCGGTTCTGGTTCTCATAAAGAAAATGCATGGCACATTTTTAAGGTTTGTTCAACTTTTCTTCCAGCCTTTTATATAATTTTACAAAGTCGTTTATTTTATTTTACTTCGTATTCATTAACCAAAAAAATCTTTTAATATGACTACCTTTTCAATGAAGAAATTTATTGTTACCATGATCATAACAGCTGTATTGCTTGTAATTTTCGCAATTATTTGCCTTAGAGCCACTTATTAAAAGATTTAGCTAAAAAGATTAAGGAGCAGATTGATACCGCAGGAAACCATACAGCAAATCGTAAGCAGAATTGATATCATAGAAATCATCAATTCTTTTGTAAAGTTAAAAAAGAGGGGAACAAATTATTTAGGCCTTTGCCCTTTTCACAACGAAAAATCCCCATCGTTCACTGTTTCGCCTTCGAAGGAAATTTATAAATGTTTCGGCTGCGGGAAAAGTGGCAATACCATTAGTTTCCTCATGGAGCATGAAAAGTACAGTTATGTTGAAGCCTTGAAATGGCTGGCAGCAAAGTACAATGTTGAAATTGAAGAAAAAGAAACCAGCCCGGAATTTCGGCAGCAGCAACAAGTAGCTGACAGTCTTTATATTATAAATAAATTCGCTCAGCATTTTTTTCACGATTCTCTTCTTTCTTCTGAAGAGGGAATAAACGTTGGATTAAGTTATTTGAAAGAACGAGGATTTCGGGAAGAAATTATCAAAAAATTTGAGCTGGGTTACAACCCCGAAGCTCGGGACACTTTCGCAAAAGCGGCTGTGGAAATGCAGTTCAGCAAAGAGCTTCTGCAAAAGACAGGCCTGGTTGTTGAAAGAGACAACAATCTTCAGGATAATTACCGCGGGCGCATCATTTTTCCCATCCATAACCAATCGGGAAAAGTTACCGGCTTTGGCGCCCGCCTGATCAGGAAAAATGATCGTGCACCAAAATATATCAATACCCCGGAGAATGAAATTTATGTAAAAAGTAAAACTTTATATGGCTCCTGGTTTGCCCGGCAGGCCATCGACAAGGCAGATGAATGCCTTTTGGTGGAAGGATATACGGACGTAGTTTCTCTTCACCAGGCGGGAATAGAAAACGTAGTAGCGAGCGGCGGAACTTCCTTAACGCCCGATCAGTTAAGGCTTATTAAAAAATATACTTCCAATCTTACCATCCTTTATGACGGGGATGCGGCGGGAATAAAGGCTGCGTTGCGCGGACTCGATATGGCGCTGGAAGAAGGCCTGAATGTGAAGTTGGCCCTGTTGCCTGACAAGGAAGATCCGGATAGTTACATCAATAAATATGGTGCGGAAAAGTTTACGAATTTCATCAGGGAAAATAAAAAGGATTTTATTTTATTCCAGTTGGAACTGGCTCTTGCAGATGCCGGCGACGACACAACGAAACGCGCGCAGATCGTCAATCAAATCGCCGATTCAATTTCAAAAATTAACAGGACGGAGGATTTTACCAAGCAGCAGGATTACATTCGCAAAACCTCAGAGCTACTAAAGATCGATGAAGGCGGATTGCATAACCTGGTGAACAAGCACACCCGTGAGAAGCTGTCAAAAGAAGAAAAGAAATCTTTACCTTCTGAACCCACAGGTTCAACAGGCCAGCAGCCACCGGTTTCCGCCGAAGAGAACGAAGCGCTTGAGCTTTTAAAAAATGAGCTTACTCATGAAAAAAGCGTCGTAAGATGCCTGATTGAATTTGGTTTGAAAGAATGGGAAGAAGGGAAAACGGTTGCCGAGTACTTGTTATATGAATGCATTGATGATGAAATGATTGACGATCCAATGTTGAAAAAAATCGTGGCGTTTTACAAAACGTGCTATGAAGAAAAACTTGAACCAACCTCCAGAAATTTCGTGTATAGCGAAGATCTTCAAATGAGCAACGCGGTTGCTGCGCTTCTTGATTTTCCTTATGAATTAAGCGAAGCCTGGAAAGAAAAATATGAAATGGCTGTAACGACGAGGGAGGATAATTATAAAAGCGATATTACTTCCACCCTCCAGTATCTTGAACTAAAAAGAATAAAAAAAATGATCGCTGTCAATGCTGAGGAACTTGAAAAAACAACCTCCTGGGAAAGGCAGGTATTGATCATCCAAACACAAACTCATTTAAAAAAGATGGAAACCCAGATTACTAACGAAATGGGGATGGTTATTTTGAAATGACTTTTTTTTTAAAAATTTCATTGATAGCAAACGAACTTATTTCAGCAATTTATAAAAGGAATTGCTGCCACTCCGAAAAAAAATGTACATGTTCACTTCGAAAACCCAGATTAGAATTCATTACGCACTGACAGATCAAATGGGAGTTGTTTATCATGGCCATTATGCGCAATTTTATGAAATCGGACGCACAGAAGCTTTGCGGAGCCTTGGTTTAACATATAAGGAAGTTGAGGAGCTTGGCGTTATTATGCCTGTAACAGAAATTCACAGCCGTTTTTTAAGACCTGCGCTTTATGACGATCTTATAACTGTTGTCACCACCGTAAAAGAATTGCCTGTTCATCACAAAATAACTTTCCATAGCGAGATATACAATGAAAAAAATGAATTGCTGAATGTCGGTGACGTTTCACTTTATTTCCTCGAGGCAAAAACAATGAAGCGATGCTCCATGCCGGAAATGATCAGGGAAAAATTAACCGGTTTTTTTGATTGAGCCTCCAATAATTCAATAATCAACAGAATGAAAATCCTTATTATCGAAGACGAAAAAGATTTGAGCGCGGATATTGCCGAGTATCTTTCTTCACAGGATTACAACTGCGAGATTGCTAACGATTTTGCCGCCGCTCTTGATAAAACTGACTGCAATGAATATGATTGCATTCTGCTGGACATCAGTTTGCCTGGAGGAGATGGCCTGAAGATCCTTCAATCACTAAAGGAAGATAAAAAGAACGATGGAGTTTTGATTATTTCCGCGAAGAATTCCCTCGATGATAAAATAAAAGGACTAAACCTGGGCGCTGATGATTACCTGCCTAAACCTTTTCATCTTTCTGAGCTGAACGCCAGGATTGGCGCGATTATTCGAAGAAAAAATTTTGAGGGCAATGACCTGATCACATTTGAAATGCTCTCCGTCGACACCAGAAGCAAAACCGCTTTTGTGAACGGCAAGCCCTTGGAGTTAACCAAAAAGGAATATGAATTATTGCTCTATTTTATTGCCAACAAGAAAAGAGTAATTACAAAAGAGGCGATAGCAGAGCATCTCTGGGGCTATGAAATGAGCGGCAACTTCGATTATATTTATACCCACATCAAGAACCTCAGGAAAAAAATAATTGATGCGGGCGGCGCTGATTATATAAAATCTATTTACGGAATGGGATATAAATTTATAGCCCCATGAAACTGCTGGCGAAATACAACAGGGTAAACATTCCCATAACCATCGGCACGCTTTTGATCAGCAGTGTCGCCTATTATTTTATTCTGCACCTTGTCCTGATCCATCAGCTTGATAAAGATCTTTTGATTGAAAAGCAGGAAATCCTGAATCATGTTAAAGAAAAAGGGGCTTTGCCTGAAGCATCCAATTATAAAGATCAGCAGATAAAGTTTACTGCTATCCCCTATGGAAATTCTAAGGAAAAATTTTTAACCGACATTGTTCATGAAAAAAATGATGATGAACAGGAAACCTTCCGCAGGCTTGATTTTCCTATTACAGTCAATGATATCCAATATACTGCTACCGTTACCAAATCACAGGAAGAAACAGAAGATATTGTCCGTTTAATTTTGTGGATCACATTTGCCGTGATCGCGTTTCTGCTATCCGTTTTATTCGTGGCGAACAGATTTTTGTTGGGGAAATTATGGCAGCCTTTTTACAATACGCTGGAACAGTTGAAAGATTTCAACCTTTCATCTAAAAATGGCATTCATCTACAAAAAACGGATATTGAAGAATTCCGGCAATTGAACAAAACCGCAATCATGATGACGGAAAAAGTGAGCAATGATTATGAAGCATTAAAAAATTTCACTGAAAATGCTTCTCATGAAATTCAAACTCCTTTGGCGATAATTAAAACTAAACTGGAATTATTAAGTCAGAGTGAAACATCAGGAGAGAAACAGATCCACATCATTGAATCTTTAAACGAGGCCGCTTCCCGGCTCTCAAAACTGAATCAATCCTTGTTGCTGCTTACCAAGATTGAAAACCGCCAGTTCGAAATGTCGAATATCGATCTTTCGTCTATTCTTAGTCGTTATCTTGAAAATTTTGAAGAACTTGCGGAAGCAAAACACATAATCGTCATTAAAAACATAAGGGAAAATGAGTCGGTGGAGATGAATGAATCGCTGGGTGGAATTTTAATTTCCAATCTCATGAGCAACGCGATCAGACACAATCACATAAATGGAAAAATCGAGATCAAGCTTTATGATGGAGTTTTAAAAATCAGTAATACCGGAACAGCGCCCGTAAATGACACTTCAGTTTTCTTTGAACGATTCAGAAAGGCTTCTTCTTCCAATGATTCCCTTGGCCTTGGATTGTCGATCGTGAAAAAGATCTGTGAATTGTACGATTTCCAAATAAAGTATGCCTACCATGAACTACACGAAGTCACTATTCAATTCAAAGAGGATAAAAAGGAAAATAGCTGAAAAAAGTCGGTTTGTTGCTCTAACTAAAGATTTCCAATAGTTTCTTCCAACACCATGATCTTTTCAAACAGCGTTTCGTATTCCTTGTTGGTTTTGGCCAGGTTTTCCATATTTTGCTTATACTTGTTTTCGGCCTCAATAAACTTTTGCTTATCAAGGTAAATTTCCGGCAAAGCAAGATCCGCTTCGAGTTTGGTTTTCTCTATATTAAGCTTCCCTACTTTTTCTTCCGATTGTTGAAATTGCTTCCTTAACCGTTGCAATTCCTTTTCCTGCTCTTTATTTTGTGGCTGAGGGGAAGTTTTTTTTTCAATAGCTACATTAGGTTTCTTTTCAGCGGGTTCTTTCTTTTTTTGTGAAGAAGTTTCAGCAGCTTTTCTTTCCTGCTTCCAACGTTCCCATTCATCGTAAGTTCCCACAAACTCTTTAATCTTATAATCCTCGATCTCCCAAATTTTATTAGCAGTTTTATTTACAAAATAACGATCATGGCTCACCAAAATATAACTGCCTTCATACTTGTTCAATGCCTCAATCAACAAATCAACAGAGTGCATGTCCAAATGGTTGGTAGGTTCATCCAGCAATAGGAAGTTCGCCTTGCTCACAATGGTTTTCGCCAGAGCGACACGCGCCTTTTCCCCACCGCTCAACACCTTGATTTTTTTATCAACATCATCCCCGCTGAACAAAAAGCAACCGAGCAAAGTACGTAGCTCTAATTCTGTTTTTCCGCTTCCGGAATAATTCATTTCTTCCAAAACTGTATGGTTCAGATTCAATGCTTCCAACTGATGCTGTGCATAAAAGGCGTCCTTCACATTGTGGCCTTCGATCCTTTCGCCCTCAAAAGGCTCAACACCTGCGACCATCCTGAGCAAAGTGGATTTTCCTTTTCCATTTGCACCAATCAAACCGATCTTGTCACCGCGGTTAATTTCCGCTCCGGTATGCTCAACAATTTTTACCTCTCCAAATTTTTTCGATGCGTCTTTGAGAGTGCATAAGATCCGGCCTGGCGTGTTCCCAATCGTGAAATTGATTCTCATGTTGGGCCTTTCCAAATCGGTATTTTCGATGCGTTCAATTTTATCCAGCCTTTTTACAATGCTTTGCGCCTGCGCGGCTTTCGATGCCTTCGCCTTAAATCTTTCTACAAATCTTTCCTGCTGTCTTATATACTCCTGCTGATTTTCATAAGCACGTTTCTGCAGTTCTATTCTTTGCATTTTCTCCTCAAGATAATAGGAATAATTGCCCGAGTAAAAATGCAATTCCTGCTGATACAATTCCACGATCTTGGTTACCATTCTGTCGAGAAAATACCGGTCATGCGAAACAATCACTACCGAGCCCCGGTAATGCTGTAAATATTTTTCCAGCCATTCAATAGAAGGAAGATCCAAATGGTTCGTCGGTTCATCCAGCAACAGAACATCCGGATTCATGAGGATCATCTTGGCAAGCAAAACCCTCATGCGCCAGCCGCCACTAAACGTTTTGTAGGGACGCTGAAGATCCGCGTTTGGAAATCCTAAACCCTGCAAAATTTCCTCTGTTTTATGATGAATATCGTAGCCTCCCAAAATTTCCAGTTCATGCAGTTTGTCAGCATACAAATGAGCGAGCGCTTCGTCAGAACTCTTCTCCAGTTCGATGCCAATCTGCTCTATTTCTTTTTCAAGAATACGCACTTTTTCAAATGCGCCCAGGGCCACCTCGAGAATAGATTCTTCGGTATCAAAACTTAAAAGATCCTGGTGCAAAAAACCGACTGTGGTTTCCCTGCCTTTTTCTACCGTTCCTGCAGTAGGCAGGTACTGGTTGGTGAAAACCTTTAGCAGCGTTGACTTTCCGGTTCCATTATAGCCAATAAGCCCGATCCTTTCATTGGGCTGAATGTGCCATGTCGCGTCTTTCACAATTACCCGCGCACCAAACTCGAACGTAACATTTTGTAAGCCTAATAACATATAAAAATAAAAAATAGATTTTTGAAAAAGAAGCGAATCGCTTTTAAAATAAGTTTGCGAAATTAAGACAATAAAGGCAGTTTGGCCGTGTTAACTTAGGCATTTACGTTGCAAACATGTTATAATTTTATGCGCTTTTGAAAGTAATTGTAAAAGCTAATTAGTTCAATGCGGCTTCCAATGGTTGATCGCTTGCAGAATAATTTTTTACCACATTATACAAAGTATCTCTTTCAACTGCTTCTCTTCCAGCCTGCGAAATCAACATGACCAGTTCATCTGTATTCATGGCGGGTGTTTGCTCCTCGCTTCCGGCCATTGAATAAATTTTGGTGGAATCATCGATGGTTCCGTCAATATCATCTACCCCGAACGATAAAGAGAGTTGCGCATTCTGGCGTCCAAGCATCGGCCAATAGGCTTTAAGATGTGGGAAGTTGTCCATATAGATTCTTGCCACCGCATACATTTTCATATCGGCAGGAATGGAGGATTCCGGCACATGGCTCATGTCGTTATTTTGATTGCGAAACTTCAATGGAATGAAGGTATTGAAGCCTCCCGTCTTATCCTGCAAATCTCTCAACATGCTCATATGATCAATCCGATGGGCATAGTTTTCAATATGGCCATACAACATAGTTGCGTTGGTATGCATTCCAAGCAAATGAGCTTCTTCATGAATTTTCAGCCATCCATCGGCATCCACTTTATCAGCGCAAATCTGATCCCTTATTTCCGGGGCAAATATTTCCGCTCCGCCGCCAGGCATGGATTGCAAACCCGCATCGTTCAATTTCTTCATGCCTTCTTTCACCGACAGCTTCGCTTTACTGAACATGTAATCGAGTTCGACGGCAGTAAATCCTTTTACATGCAATTCTGGTCTGTGCTGTTTTATTTGACCGATCAGGTCGCAGAAATAATTTAGATCCATTTTTGGATGAACTCCTCCGACAATATGTACTTCAGTAACGGGTTTGCCGTCATAACTTTTTACAATGTCCATCATTTCTGCAATGCTCAACTGCCAGCCTTCATCCCGATGGGCATATAGCCGCGAGTAAGAGCAAAATTTGCAGGAAAAAACGCAAACATTGGTTGGTTCGATATGGAAATTTCGGTTGAAAAAGGTTTTATGGCCGTGTTTTTTTTCCCGGATATAGTTAGCTAACGTGGCAGTTAGTCCGAGGCTTGCTTTTTCAAAAAGCAGCATGCCTTCTTCGTTGGATATCCGTTCATCTGCGGCGACTTTCCTTGCAATATTTTGAAATTCTTTGCCTTCGTGCAAAGCGCTTACGATCTCTATTAATTGTTCTCCATTCATTGAATTTACCATGCGGCAAAGTTAAGTGAAGTGACCAAAAAACGGTAAGGAAAAAGATGGATATTCTTCTTTCGTTGGTTCCTTTCACAACATTTCTTCAAAAAAAGTTCGTTTGCTGGAAAAAGGAAACTTTGAACAAATTTTTTTTCCAGCTCTCAAGCAGTTGTTGGATTTGAAACGAACAAAAAAGCCTTGACAAATCAAGGCTTTTTTAAAGAAATATATCAGCTTATAATTTCAAAGGTTTCATTTTAGGCACAAGCAATTGCATGATCAGCCATGCTAACAGGTATGCACCCGCGCAAACCGCAAACATGATGTAATATGCAATTTCAATCTTGCCTATTGAACGATAATAGACAAACATATTTTTTTGGACAAAAAGGGTGAGAAGTATCCCTCCCACTCCACCGAACATGCCTCCGATTCCTGTTACCGAGGCAGTGGTTGACTTTGGAAACATATCACTTACAGTTGTAAAAATGTTGGCGCTCCAGGCCTGGTGTGCTGCTGCGGCAAGTCCGATTATCAGGACCGCATACCACATGTGAACTGTTCCCGCCCATTGAGAGAAAACAACAGGAATGACGAGGAAAGCGAAAATAAGCATCGACATTTTCCGTGCTCGAAATACCGGCCAGCCTCTTTTTATCAAAGCCAATGGTAACCAACCTCCACCAATACTTCCAACTGTTGATAACATGTAAACTACAGCAACCGGAACTGCAATCTGCGTGATCGTTAAATGATATTCACTCTCTAAAAAATCAGGCAGCCAGAACAAATAAAACCACCAAACCGGATCAGTAAGAAATTTCCCAATTGCAAAGGCCCAGGTTTGTTTATAACTTAATAATTTACCCCACGAAATTCTGGCGCCCGCTACTTCCTGCTCGATGGTTTCGTCTTTATCACTTTCTATGTAAAGCAACTCCTCTTTGGAAAGACGCTTTTGCTTTTTGGGTACTTCATATAAAATAAACCAGAAAATAAGCCAGACAAAACCTAAAACACCGGTTAGAATAAATGCCCACTGCCAGCCCCAGGCAACTGCGATGAAAGGCACTGTAAGCGGTGCGATGATCGCTCCCAAATTGGAGCCTGAATTAAAAATTCCGGTGGCCAGTGCGCGCTCCTTTTTAGGAAACCATTCGGCAACGGTTTTTATCGCCGCAGGAAAATTTCCTGCTTCGGTAACTCCCAGAAACGAACGTACGGCAGCAAAACCCAAAACACTTGAAGCAAGTGCATGGCATACCGCAGCTACACTCCACAATCCAGTTGAGAGCGCATAACCAATCTTCGTTCCAAGTTTGTCAATAATACGGCCGGCACCTAACATTCCAAAGGCATAGAAAACTTTGAAGGCAATTTCAACATTTGCATAATCACCATCATTCCAATTCATCTCTGCCGACAATACCGACTTTAATAAACTAATCACCTGGCGGTCGAGGTAGTTTATAGTTGTTGCAAAAAACACCAGGGAACATATTGTCCAACGGTATTTTCCAATTGCTTTTTGAAGGCCAGTATCTGGATGACTACTTACCTCCTGAATTTCAATAGTGTTCTCCATAATAGTTTGTTTTGGCAAAATTTATCTAACAGATTTCAAAATATCCAATGCTTGTTTTGTCAGTTCTTCAATCTTAGCATAGTTCCTTTCTTCCAACAATTTATTACTGATCAGTTTACTTCCCATTCCTACCGCGCATACACCGGCTTTAATCCAGGCCGCTATATTTTCTTTGTCCAGATCCACACCGCCGGTGGGCATGAATAAAAGATCCGGAAACAGCGTTTTCACAGAACTCATAAATTCCACTCCCAAGATGTTCCCTGGAAAAAGTTTGATCATTTTTGCTCCTAAATTTTCCGCACGAATGATCTCTGTTGGCGTCATGCAACCTGGCACCCAAAGCAAATGATTTTCATCTGCTACCGCAGCAACTTCTTCCACGAGTCCGGGACAAATAATAAAGTCAGCGCCGGCATCGATAAAAGTACGTGCCATCATGCCATTTTTGATGGTGCCTATGCCAAGATACATTCCTTGTAATTCGGTATCACAAATGTGGCGCATTTGTTTAAAATTCTGCAATGCCGCTTCACCCCGGTTGGTATATTCTACCGCTCTGATTCCGGCTGCATATAAAGCTCTCAAAACCTGAAGGCTCACCTCGCTGTCCTTATAAAAATAAAGAGGAAGAATTCCCTGTTGCGGAAGCAGGTTTAATAAATCGTTTTTCTTATCCATGAACTGTATTTTGATAATTAAACAATGTTATACGAATTATGCTATTAAACAAGTTTTTTTTACGCAAACGTTACCGGTTTTACCTGAAGAAAAATGCACTGTTTTCGTCCTTCGGCTTATTTTCGTTTGTGCATACTTGTTAAACAAACCGGGCACTTTATCGAAGAAAATTTTACGCAATCGTTACCAATTTTTTTACGCAATCGTTATCGTTGATTTTTTTGATAATTGTGATTGAAATACTTGTTACTTAAATAAATAAGAAAGAGATTTGGCTGAAAGCGTTTACAAAAAAACAATTATTTACTTATTTAAAAATTGAACAAAATCATGTCTGAAAAAGTTGTTACTCTTGGAGAAATAATGCTTCGCTTATCCACTCCTGATTTCAAAAGATTTGTGCAGGCCGATAGTTTCGACGTTACCTATGGTGGCGGAGAGGCGAATGTAGCGGTTGCATTAAGCAATTATGGCTTGCAGGGAGTATTTATCTCCAAAGTACCGGACAATGCTATTGGCCAGGCGGCTGTCAATCATTTGCGTCGCTTTGGTGTGGATACACAGTTTGTGGCGCGTGGAGGAAAGAGACTGGGAATTTATTTTTTGGAAACGGGAGCAGCGATGCGTGCTTCACAGGTGATTTATGACCGTGCTGACGCAGCAATCTCCGAAGTTGAACCAGAGGAATTTAACTTTGACGCAATATTTGAAGGCGCTTCATGGTTTCATACCACAGGCATCACCCCCGCATTAAGCGACAAAGCCGCTGCGCTCACAGAAGCCGCGTTGAAAGCCGCTAAAGCAAAAGGAATAACCACAAGCATTGATCTTAACTATCGCAAAAAATTATGGAGCAAAGAGAAAGCCCGTGAGGTGATGACCCGGCTTTGCCAGTATGTAGATGTGTGCATAGGCAATGAAGAAGACGCAGATACTACATTGGGCTTTACCAGCAAAGGAACTGATGTTACCAAAGGTGAATTGAACCTCGATGGATATAAAGATGTTTTCCATCAAATGAAAGAGAAGTTTGGTTTTAAATATATCGCTTCAACCTTGCGTGAAAGCCATAGTGCATCTGACAATGGCTGGAGCGCATTAGTTTATGATGGAACGGAATTCTATCATACCAAAGAATACCAGGTACGCATTGTTGACCGGGTAGGCAGCGGTGACTCTTTTGCAAGCGGGTTTATTTATGGACTTGTTACCGGAATGCCTTTGAAAGAATCGGCGGAGTTTGGGGTTGCGGCATCTGCGCTGAAACATACGATACCAGGGGATTTGAACCATGCTACACTTTCAGAAGTAAAGGGCTTAACAAAAGGCGACGCCTCAGGAAGGGTACAGAGATAGAAAATTAAAGACATCCGCTCAACAGAAATGTGGGCGGATATTTTTTTTCAACCCGGCTTTATTCATAAACAAAAACCCTATTCCATGATTATTGATTCCTTATCAAATGCTGAAAAGTATGAAAGTCTTCATCCTTTATTTGCGCAGGCATTCGCTTTCATAAAATCGCAAAACCTCGCGACTATATCATCAGGAAAATATGCTGTTGACGAAGATGTTTCCGCATCAGTTTTCGAAAAAGAAGGGGTTCAAAAAGAGGAAGCGAAGTTTGAAGCGCATGACCATTTTATAGATATTCAGGTTTGCCCAAAAGGAACAGAAACTTTTGGATGGAAGCCGCGCAACAAATGCAGCAACGTGAAAACGCCCTACCATCCCGAAAAGGATGTGACTTTTTATAAGGATGAGCCTGACATGTTTTTTGAATTGCACGAAGGGCAGTTCGTCATCTTTTATCCGGAAGATGTTCATGCACCAGGCATAGGCGAAGGCCTTTTGAAAAAACTTGTAGTGAAAGTAAAAAAATAAAAAATCGCACATTTGTTTGTGCGATTTTTTTTATAAAACCTTCGGCCTATATCATAAATCAAGATGGTATTTACCATTCAAAATAGCGACTCGCATTCTCATAGCAAATATCACGGATGATCTTTCCTGTCCATTGTATGTCGTCCGGCAGTTCTCCGTTCTCGATCTCTTTCCCAAATAAATTACAAACTAACCTCCGGAAATATTCGTGACGCGGGTAAGAAAGAAATGACCGGGAATCGGTAAGCATTCCAACCATCCGGCTAAGCAAACCCATATTAGACAAGGCATTCAACTGCCTGGTCATTCCATCTTTCTGGTCCAAAAACCACCATGCTGATCCAAATTGAATTTTTCCGGGAATACTTCCATCATTGAAGTTACCGGCCATGGTCGCCATAAGTTCATTATCGGCAGGATTGAGATTGTACAAGATCGTTTTTCCTAATTGGTTCTTCGCATCCAGTCTTGCTAAAAATTTTACAAGAGGCTGGCCCTGGGAAAAATCGCCAATTGAATCCCAACCCGTGTCAGGACCCAATTGTTCCATTCTTCTTAGATTATTATTCCTGAAGGCTCCCAAATGAAATTGTTGCACCCATCCTTTTTCAAAATCCCAGATTGCGAAAACATGTAGCATCGCCGATTTGAATTGGAGTTTTTTTTTGCGCTCGAGATCCTGGCCTTTTTGTATTTTATCGAATGAAGCTTTGATACTTTCTTCAGTGTAATCCTCCGCATAAATGTGTTCAAGCCCATGATCAGAAACGGAACAACCCATTGTTGCAAAAAAATCATGACGTTGTTTCAGAGCAGATAAATAGTCGTCATAAGAAGAGATAGCAAGACCACTTACAGCCTCCAGTTTTTTTACATATTGATTAAATTCCGCGGCATTATCAACATTCATCGCCTTGTCTGGACGAAAAGCGGGAAGAATTTTTATCTCAAATCCGTCGTCTTTAATTTTTTGATGGTGTTCCAATGTGTCCGTGGGATCATCCGTTGTGCAAACCACCTTCACGTTCATCTTGCGTAAAAGATTGCGCACCGAATATTCTTTGGATTGTAATTTTTCGGAACAAGTTTCATAGATCCTTTTGGCACTTTCCGGATTGAGGATTTCATGAACGTCAAAATACCGTTGCAATTCAAGATGCGTCCAATGATACAAAGGATTACGCAATGTATAAGGAACCGTCTCCGCCCATTTTTCAAACTTTTCATAATCGGTTTTTTCGCCAGTGCAATAACTTTCATCCACTCCATTGGTCCTCATGGCACGCCATTTATAATGATCTCCATAAAGCCAGATCTGGGTCAGATTTTCAAAATTTATGTCGTTGGCGATCTGCTCAACGGGAAGATGGCAGTGATAATCGATAATAGGCATTTCCTTTGCAAAATCATGATATAACCGTATCGCAGTTTCTGATTGAAGCAGAAAGTCTTTGTCTAAAAATTTTTTCATATTTATTTTTCCCCGCAAAAATTATTGGTAATTTGTTTTGGTTTGATTTCATTTATAGGCTTACTCCCCTCTTCCAGGGAATAAAATCGTTCTGCCTGTTTCTTACAGCACTCACCACTGTTTTTCCGCTGGCTACGCTGATCACGTATTTAAGGATGCGTTCCCCTGCCTGCTCAATAGTTTCTTCTCCTTCGATAATGGTACCTGTATTAATATCGATGATGTCGTTCATTTTATTGAATAAAGCGGTATTGCTCGACAGTTTTACAACGGGCGCAATCGGATTGCCGGTTGGTGTTCCGAGACCAGTTGTAAAAAGGACGATGTTTGCTCCGGATCCCACTTCCGCCGTTGTACTTTCGACATCATTGCCAGGAGTGCATAGCAAGTTCAAGCCGGATTTGGTAACCATTTCAGGATAATCGAGGACATCAGTAACAGGTGAAGTCCCTCCTTTTTTTGCAGCTCCTGCCGATTTTATGGCATCTGTAATCAGGCCATCTTTGATATTTCCCGGAGAAGGGTTCATGTCAAAACCCGATCCGGCAGCCCTGGCTTTTTCATTGTAGGTTTTCATTAAATCGCCGAACCGGATCGCCGCTTCTTTTGATTCGCATCGATCGCTTATATTTTGTTCAACTCCGCATAATTCCGGGAACTCTGAAAGGATGACTGAACCGCCGAGAGCGACCAGCAAATCAGATGTGTAGCCGATGGCGGGATTAGCCGATATTCCGCTGAACCCATCCGAGCCTCCGCATTCAAGTCCAATGCAGAGCTTGCTTAACGGAGCAGGTTTTCTTACAAGAGAGTTGGCGTAAACAAGCCCGGAAAAAATTTGCCTGATCGCTTTTGATATAAGATCTGAAGTTTTTCCAATCTGCTGCTGCTCGAGAATATGCAAGGGCTTTGAAAAATTTGCATCCCGCTTTTTAATTTCTTCCTGCAGCATGCCGACCTGAGCATTTTGGCATCCGAGACTTAAAACCGTTGCTCCAGCTACGTTTGAATGGGTTATATAGCCGGCAAGCAGCCCACACAACGACTGGGCATCCTGCCTGATGCCGCCACATCCTCCTTCATGAGTGAGAAATTGGATTCCATCGACATTAGGAAAAACCCTTTGCTGATTCACGTCTTTCTCATTCGCTGAAGCGGCAGTTTCTAAAATATCATTGAGGTTTTTGCCCTCTTTATAAAGATTGACAAGCTTTGCCACTTCTGCTTTCCTTTCCTGGTTAGCACCGTATCCCAATTCGTTTTCTAATGCTTCCTTAAGCACTTCAATATTGTGGTTTTCACAGAACACCAATGGAATAACCAGCCAGTGATTTGCTGTCCCCACTTTTCCATCCGGCCTATGATAGCCCATAAAAGTCGTGGCTGCAAATCTGGATACATCGGGCTTTTTCCATGCAGTCTTCCTTTCACCTGCCTCAAAGCTGCGCGACGCATGCTTTACATTCGATGTGGTAATTCTGGCACCTCGTGGAATCATTGTTTGGGCTTTGCCTACAAGAACTCCATACATGAATAATTCATCGCCCGGAAGCCTGTCTTCCGTCACAAATTTGTGCTTGGCAGGTACCCGATCCAAAATCGTATATTCTTCACCGTTATACAAAACCTTTTCATTAACTCCAAGGTCGCTTAATGCAACCAAAACATTATCGTCTGGATGCACCTTTGTTACTTTATGATTCATTTCAGGCAAATATTTTTTTGGCGTGAACCTTGCTCAGAGCCGGTTTCATGCCTTCATTAATGATGCAATTCAAATTTTCTGCAACGGCTTGTTCAAAGCCGCGAAGAAGGGAAAGATCATGGCCCCAAAAAGAAATATCTTTCAAAACTTCTTTAACCACTTCATTCGCCGGCCTCTTCCACAATAAATAAAATTTTGCAGCGAGCTCGTCTTCTATCAGATAAGAGGCCGCGTTAAACTCGCCGAAAAATTCATTTCCGCTTTGCTTCACAGCTTTCATAAAATACATGTAGGCGGCGAAACCAAACGAAAATAACTGCGGAACGCTATCATTGTTTTTATAGTAATTTAACAACAAAGGAATGCAGCGCATCCGCATTTTGGAACTATAGTTCAACGTTATGTTTTTCCAATGATGATTGATATGCGGGTTGCGAAAACGATCAATCACCTTTGAAATGAAAAGCTGCTTCACGCTGTCATCAATTTCATATGGAATGGATGGGGCGATCTCAAATTTCATGAGGCCTGAAATAAAATTATAGCCCATCGTATCCTCCATAGTTTGCTGCACTGTATCATATCCGGCAAGGAATGCCATTCCGCAGGAGAGCGTATGGGTTCCATTCAGCAATCTTAATTTCAATTCCCGATGCAAGTCTATATCAGGTTCGATCACGACGCCGCTATCCGCCCCGGCGAAAGACAGCACGCTTTTTATTTTTTCATCCCCTTCGATTGCCCACAAAGCATATACTTCAGAAATCGTCAATAATTCATCGCTGTATCCAAGTTCGTTTTCTATTTCCTTTTTAATTTCAGCATCAGGCATTCCGGTTACGATCCTGTCGACCAGTGAATTGCAGAAATAATTTGACTTTTCGAGCCATTCAATAAAACTGTCCTCAAGAGAATTTAAATGGGCAAGTTCCAGAACTATCGATTCAAGTTTTTTTCCGTTTTCGGAAATTAATTCTGTCGGCACAATTACAAATCCACTATCCGGGCTTCCGTTAAATGCCATGAATCTCTCATATAAAAAAGCAAGAAGCTTTCCCGGAAAAGACACCGGCGGATAACGCCTGATATCGTCATTCACTAACTGTATCCCTACTTCTGTAGTGTTCGAAATGATAACTTTCAGATTTTCATTATGCGCACATTCTAAAATCCGATCCCAATCACTTTGGGCAACCAGCACGCGGCTCACTGAGGAGCTAATAATATTTTCTTCAAATTTTTCACCTTGATAAAAGCCACGCTCACATAAAGTGTATAAACCATCCTGCTTTTCAAATGCGGTAGCATCACCGCGTGACGTTGTTTTGACCATCACAAT
Source organism: uncultured Chitinophagaceae bacterium (assembly GCA_963696835.1). Classification (GTDB taxonomy): domain Bacteria; phylum Bacteroidota; class Bacteroidia; order Chitinophagales; family Chitinophagaceae; genus Ginsengibacter. The sequence goes on from CAVOLS010000009.1 coordinate 166,702, forward strand.
TCGGCCATTAAAAATTCCGGCTCTGTTGGCCTTGTCAATAAAATAATCAGGCAAGCCCCGTAGCAGCATTCCTGTACCAAATTGCAAGACTTTTTCTGGCAATTCAAATACGCTGTCATCCGGCACAATCACATTCTGTGCGGTGATATTTTTTAAAGTAAAGTGTGATAATTTCATATTTTTTTTATTCGATCCAATTTAGTTTAATTGGATTATTCCATTTTAGGGATTCGGTTATTAAAAGATTTTCAAAATATTTTTTGTTTTTAAATGATGGGTCGGTTTTCTCCCATGCTGAAAAGAAACGAAAAACTACAGGCTGTGTCGAAGAATTAAATTCCATTGTATAGGTGTTCGTAATTCCATTTCCGGAAAGTAGTGCCTCGCCGAACTTTTTCAATGGATTCCTGCTGATGATTCCCATTCCCAGGAAATCGTTATTCTCGCTTTGCTTATCGAAAGTAAATAAAACATTCGCCTTGCCTTCCTTAAGCTGGTTCGAGGTTTTGCTGTGAAGATTGACAATTCCGGTTACAAGCGTTGCTTCAGGAGCGATCGAAACTTTATCTTCATAAAAATATTGGCCGCCCCAAATGCTTATCTCTTCAGTGACCTGGAAGTTTTTCCCCTCAACGATCCAATCCTGATAATGGATCCTGAAAACGGATCTGACCGGGCCCCTTGTAACAAGTTCATAGGAAGTTTTGCCGATATTATTTCCGGCTAGTTTTACGAGAGTATCCTTTCCGTTTTTATCAACCAATACCGCTATGCCGCCGGCACCAAGGGAATTGCCCACCTTTAAAATATCCATGCCCCAATTTTTATCGAAGCTGTGATAATATTTATCTCCATAAGTTCCTACTGTATCCATTACCATGGCAGTCGTAGTTTTTCCGAAGATATCTTTCGCGTTCCTGACGTCAAAATAGGAACGAAAAGCTACTTTATCGTTTTCCCAAACCGGCCCTTCAACCTGATAAAGCGGGATAGGATTCTTTGTAAAATCATTGGGTTGCGCGTTGTCCGCCATCACTTCTTTCTGCAAGGGCATTCCATAATGACCGGCAGCAGTCTTCTTAGCCAGCCTTACATTGGTTCTTTTATTCGCCGATAATAAAACATCTGAAATACTTACCCGAAAATCAACATTTTCTTTTGATTTAAAAGAATACAAGAAGATTGCTTCATCCCATTTTCCATCCCCATCCAGATCGTCAAACTGAATAGCAACGGGCTCTTTCGCCTGTACATCTATGAATTTCCCATCAGAGATCTTTCCGAGTTTTTTTTCAAGATCATTTCTTTTCAGAATTACCAGTTCATCTTTCCTATGTAAGAAAGCAGGATTAATAATGCGCAGGATTGCGTGAGTAGCAAAGCTTACATCTGACACCGGATTCCATCTGTTTCCAAATACCCATGAAGCATTTATATCATCAGCGACAGGAGCATTTTTTGCTTCCGAAAAATTGTCTTTAAACCAATCAAAATCGCCTCCTTCCCTATGGCAATTGGAATAATAAACTCTTCTACCCCATTGAATGACGTTTGAAGTTGGAACGAGGTAGATATCTTTATTTGCCATTTCTTTTGAGAACCCGCAATCGATGAGATAAAATTGAGCATCCTTGTGATAACGACCTAAATTAAATCCTTCAAAACCTTCAAAAGTGCAATTTTTTAAAACCGTTTTTGAATCTTCATTCACTGAGCCGTCGTGCCAGATGCTGGCCAATCCTGAATGTGCGATAAACTTGCAATCTTCTGCATAGGCCCAGCCCCGGGGACAATAAAAATCCACTCCTCCTTCCATGATGCAATCCTTAAAATAAAACATTCCGTCCTCAACATTCCAGGGGCTGACGGTATCGCCACCGAAAGCTTTAAAATGAACATTGACGGCCTTGAATCTTGTGGCTTTCATGGTGCGTAAAGCCATTTGATGGCCGGTAGGCGAAAGAGTTTTTTTATGTGATGACGTATCTGAAGGACAATCAATCACCCATCCTTTTTTATTTTCAAAACCAAAGTTGTTGATGACCATTAGATTTTTTAATGTAATGTCGTTCCCGTCAACATTAATAGTAGCAACTCCCCAATCATCACCATTCTGGCATCGCCATTCATCCCTGGAAATGGATTGAAGAACAATGGTGTTTTCTCTGCTTTCTCCTTCTAAAACAACATTATTTTTGGTGATCGAAATCTTTTCAGCATAGGTGCCATTTTTAATAAAAATAATCCGCGGCTTGCCTGAAAAATCAGGAAGGGAATTTATTGCTGATTGAATCGTAATGAAATTTCCCTTGCCGCTTTTATCCACAATAATTTTCTCATCCTTGCCAAATAAAAAAGGAGAGCATATGGCCATCAAAGGCAAAAAAGCCAGCAATATTAAAATGATATGTTTACGATATTCTTTCATTCACTATTCTTTTTTAACCATGCCGGATAATCTATTTCAAGCAAATCCTTTGCCCATGGTCCATACCATCCATATCCTGTTCTTCTTTCATTTTCAATTTCTGTTAGTGACCATTTTTTGATCCCATCCCTTCCGCAAAAGAAAGGCCTGTTAGTTTCAATATCATAAAACCGTGCCCAAACAGTGGCGTTTTTTTCAGGGATCAAAACACGATCCTTTCCATTTTGTTGTGAAGGATCTTTGATGTCTTCATATTTAAATCCATCAATACGGGAACGCTGAAACCATTCTACTGCGAAGGTCACAGCATCTTTGACCTGCTTCGACGGACGTTCAATTTTCATTAAAAAGTTAACAATGCCAACGCTTTCCTTCCCGCTTAGGGATACGAGTTCATAAGATCTTGCTTTTACTGGCTGCAAAGTATTTTTATCATGTTGCGCGCACCAAACAGTAAGTTGTCCATTCACCCTAACCTGTGTTTTGAGAATACATTCAATTCCTTTTTCTACTGCTTTTGCCGATGTTTCTTTAAACTTTGCATTTACCACTTCAAAATCGTTTATGCCATGTTGCACATCCCACAGAATATTCATCGCATTGATCATGGCGTCATCATTAAACGTTATGGCGCCCCGGTACAGAGATGAATCCGGGAAAAACTGTGGCCATCCACCCCGATTGTTTTGCATGACCAACAAATACTGAATTCCTTTTTCCACTGCCAAAAGATACTTTTGAAGACCTGTTTTTTTATAAATTTTCACCAAATAGCGCAGTTCTTTTGAAGTGGCATTGTTGTCAATCGTTGCATCATTCATTGAAGCATCATCAAGTATTCCTGCTTTTTCTGCCGCTGATAATGGCTTTGAATAATCTATTTTTATGTTTCCAATATGTTTTGGCCAGCCGCCAACAGACCTTTGATAAATCAGCATGTTGTCAGCAACAAGATCCTGTGCGGAAGACACTCCGAAAAAAAACATCATTCCTACAAAAGACAAAAACAGGTTTTTCATTTTGTCATTGTTTGTCTTATTAGCCATTGGATTAGATCGCGCGCTGCTTCTGGATTTTGATATTCTTTAGGAAGTTTTCTTCCATCAAGATATTCATTATATAACCATGGATCGCCAACAGCGAACACGGTGCCTTTTCCAACTTTCGCAACAGCCATAATCACATCCCCTCCTTCTGTAACAATCGCTTTGGCGGGAGGATTCACTTTCAGCAAACAGATCTCTTTCAGATAAATTTTGCTTGCTGACGGGAAAATCGAAATGATTTTTAGGAATGGGGATCGCTCCTGTTTCAAACTCATTGTTCTTTACCATATTGCGGCTCGTGTCGCTCCAGTGAATTCCAAAACGGTGGGCAAGCTTATTGTAATGAGGAAATTCTACGTTGGCGGTGTCGTTTGCCAGCAAAACCAAAACACCCCCATTTTTCACCCAGTCAAATATCTCGCTTATATCTTTTTCATCAATAAAATTGGGTTGCCTAACTTCTTTATTATTATCCGGATCAACGATTATATAAATATGCGCATTTTTCAGATTATCCTTATTTGGCGCATGTTTCAAGGTTTGTGTATTGACGCCATAAGCGTTGAACAAATATTTAAAAAAAGAGAATCCGCCATTAGCCTGCTCCTCCCATTTGTAGTGATGGGATTGCATGATTCCGGCCGCGTCTTTTTTATATTCGTTATTGAAATAGGAGTCCAAAAGAACTGTTTTTCCTTTACCGACAGGTAATGTTCCAAGCATCTCATATTCATTAGAAGCCAAAAGAAAAGCTCCTACTCCCTTTGGATCATTGGCAACCACTTTTTCACTCACATAATAATCGTAACTGCCGTCGCGGTAGGGCGTTCCTCCCAGGCCCGAAACACTTACCGTTCCTTCAAGGCGGATTTGGCCGTTATCCTTTCTAACAAAAGTTGCAATGATTGACTGGTAACCTTTTTTTGCAGGCAGGTAATAAGATGTTGGCAAATATCCCAAACGAACACCTTTCAGTAATGCATAGACGAACATGCAGCTTGCCGATGCTTCCGTGTAATTTCCTTTCCTGGAGGGGAAATTCAGAACATCCCACCAAAGCCCACTCTTGCGATCCTGAACTTTAACAATGGCAGCGGCGTAGCGGTTCAAAATTTGAATCAACTCCTTTCTTTTTGGATGATCTTTTGGGAAATTTTCGAGTACATCAACCAAACCCATTCCATACCAGCCCATAGCTCGCGCCCAGAAGTTTTGCGAAAGGCCGGTCACTGTGCTTGCCCACTTTTCTTTCCTTGATTCATCATATCCATGATACATCAAGCCTGTTTTTGCATCCCTCGAAACTTGTTCCATCAAAATAAATTGCCTGGCAATATCATTGAAAGAAGAATCTTCTTTGAAACTTTGAGACCATTCCGCATAAAACGGTTCACCCATGTAAAGCCCATCGAGCCACATTTGATAAGGATACCTTTTTTTATGCCAAAAACCACCATTATTGAGGCGCGGCTGCTGCTTTAACTGTTGTCTCAAAAGGGATGCGGCTTTAAAATATTTTTCTTTTCCCGTAACCTTGTAAAGCGTCAGTAGAATTCTGCCGCAGGCTACATTGTCAATATTATAATCTTCGGGTTTATAAGTTTTGATGTTTCCCTTTTCATCCACAAAAAGATCCATCCTGTTCTGGATGTAGTTAAAATAGGTAGGATCGCTGGTTTTTAACCAGAGGCCTTCAATGCCTTTTAAAACAACGCCTTCGTCATAAGTCCATTTCAAAGGCTTGCCTTCTTCAACAGGTAATGAATCTTTCCAAATACTCATAACGGTTTTAGCCATTTCCTCTGAATAGGAAGGTGACGTTTGCGCTTTCACGAAAAGTGAAGCAAGGAGTAAAAAAAAAGTGCAAGCCGTTATCTTCATAATTGAAAACTATTGTATTGAAAACTCTTTTTCCTTCGCGCCAAATTCAAACACTACCGCCTTTTGAGAGGATGAGGTGCTGGATTTTTTCACTGTGATATTCCTTGTGCGCTCCCCGCCAATTCTGAATAATAGTTCAGTAGGCGCAGGCGCTTTCAATTTTTCAAATGAAATATCGCTGCTGTTAAGCACATCAATTACAGGCCTTGTATTTGACGTAATGATGCTTGTGTTTACAAAGCTGATTCCGGTTGCCTCGCTGATCTCAATTCCGTTCCTGGCCTGGATTACTATATTTTGAAGTGAAATGTTTTGTATGTGCATTTCCGGCAATCCCCTGATGAACACCGCCTTTTCCGCACCATCGCAAACGACATTATTTACGAACATGTTTCTGAAAATGGGAGTTTCTTCTGTTACCGGAAGCATCACCACTTTCGGCGCCTCTCTTTTTTCCCCTACCAGGGCGATTGGATCCTGCGCCTCATAATACATGTCAAACAAAATGGCCTCACCAATAATATTCTTCATGCTGATGTTGTTCATGTAAATATTTTCAACAACACCGCCGCGGCCTCTCGTGGTTTTAAAACGCAGGCCAATGTCGGTTCCAATAAAAGTGCAATCCTCTACATAAATATTTTTTGCACCACCGCTCATTTCACTGCCAATAACGAAACCTCCGTGAGCATTGAACACTGTGCAGTTTTTGACCCAAACATTTTGAGTCGGCATGGCTCGTTTTCTGCCTTCCTCATTCCGACCAGACTTGATGCAAATTCCATCATCGCCCACATCAAACGTGCTGTTTTCAATTAAAACATTTTTGCAGCTTTCGACATCAATACCATCACCGTTTTGTGCATACCACGGATTTTTTGCATAAATATTCCTCACTGTCAGGTCTTCACACATCAATGGATGAAGATTCCATGCAGCGGAATTTTGAAAAGTGACGCCTTCCAGCAGCACTTTTTTGCAACGCGTCAATAAGACCATATTTGGCCGGAAAAAATCTTTTATTTCTTTGTAAAATTCCGCATTTTTTTCGGGAGAAATAACGCCAGGGTTTTTAAGAAGAGATCCTTTGAGAGATCCCTCCGAGGGGTACCAGGTTTTTTTATCATCGCTCAAAACACCGCCCGAAGCCACCAGTTTCTTCCATTGAGTTTCGTTCAGCTTTGATTTCTTTACCATCCTCCATACATCTCCATTTCCGTCAATAATTCCAGATCCAGTGATGGCGATATTGGTGGCGCCGGTTGCACTGACAGGCGATTGATTCCTCATTTGCGGAAGACCTTCCCAATTGCCTTCCACCAATGGATATTCATTAAAATCCTTGGAGAACTGAAGAAGGGCATTTCTTTGTAAATGAAGATTCACATTGCTTTTCAGAACAATAGGCCCGGTTAGCCATAAGCCTTCAGGAATCACGACTACACCGCCGCCTTTTTTGTTACAGGTGCTGATCGCTTCATTTATGGATTTTGTATTCAGTGTAACGCCATCGGCAATAGCTCCAAATTTCCTTATGTTGAAACTGTCTTTTTTAAAAGACGGAAGTTGGACAGCCACCCTGCTCTTTTGCGATTGTGCGGAAAACGCTAAAGCGGTCGCCAAACAAAGAAAGAACACTTTCTGTTTCAGGATAATCATCGTTGGTGTTATTGTTAAGTGACAATTGTAACCCGATATTCTTTCATGGCAATCGAATTTGAAATATTTATTTACGCAAACGATACCGAAAACGTTACCAGTTTCCTTACAGGTAAAAAGATGTGGGTTGGAACCCTTTGCAAGGAATTAAAAAAAGATCTTCCTAAAAATCCTCATTTATTTTTTTTGTACCTTATTGATTTCAAGGGAAAAAAGGACGAGGAAGAAACCATGAACCATAAACATAATTCCGATTATGCCAACAATAGTTAATACGGCAATTACCGGCCGGTAAAAGATCAGCAAGCCAATCAGAAAACTGAACACACCGGCAATGAGCGCAACTGGCCAGAAACTGTGCTCGCTTCGCTTAAAAGAAAGGGATTGAAGTATCCAGAATATTCCAGTCAGAATGCCGTAAAATGCAAAAATAAAAGGAAGGGTGACGGTCGTCAAACCAAGGTTGGTGAGCAGGATAATCGCGATCACAATATCAAGGATGCCTTCTGCCAGTTGCCACAGGCGTCCTTTATTGAGCCTTTGGTTGCTAATTGCGAAAATCGCCAGGATCAGTCCTGAAATGAACAGGGAAATTCCGCCATAGATGATCAGGCCGAGCATTCCGCTAACAGGAAATTTAAAAATGTAGATGCCAAGAAAAATAAAGATGAGGCCTTTTAATGTTACCAACCACCAGTTTTTTGAGCTTACCATTTTTATTTCATTTTATATTTCCATTCGGGGCGGGATTATAAAAGTACAATTTGCAAGCCATTGATTAGTTGTATAAATAAGGATTTATTGGATTTAGGATTCACAGGATGAAAATTAAATACTTGGTTTGAACAAATAAAAATATAAAAAAAAAAGTTCGTTTGCTATTGTCTTAACAACGATTGAAATAATGTAAGGATTAACAAGATTACAATTTAATGCGCGTTGGCATCCATCAAAATCTTCAAAAAAAGTGCGTCTGCTGGTCTCCTAAAAATTTTTAAATCGGTCAAAAGCTTCTCTTTCCAAAGTTTCCCGGTGACTGGGATGAGCGATCTGGATCAGGGCTCTTGCTCTTTCGCGCATGTTTTTTCCGTAAAGAAAGGCCACCCCATATTCTGTAACAATGTAGTGTGCATGAGCACGGGTAGTTACAATTCCTGCTCCTCTTTTCAAAAAAGAGACGATTTTTGATTCGCCTTTTCGCGTTGTGGAAGGTAAGGCAATGATTGGCTTTCCGCCTTCAGAAAGGGCGGCGCCCCGGATAAAATCTATTTGTCCTCCTACTCCTGAAAAATGAAAGGTGCCGATTGAATCTGAACAAACCTGACCCGTAATATCCACTTCGATAGCGCTGTTGATCGCCGCAACTTTAGGATTGGTCCTGATTACAGCAGTGTCATTTACATAATCGATATTCATGACCAGGACTTCCGGATTATCATTGGCGAAGTCATATAACTTCCTGCTGCCGAGCATGAATCCGGTAACGGTTTTTCCGCGGCACCTTTTTTTATGTTGATTGGTTATCACCCCTTTTTCAACTAATGGAAGTATGCCATCAGAAAACATTTCTGTATGGATGCCAAGCTCTTTATGGCCTGAAAGGCTTGCCAGCACTGCATCGGGAATCGCTCCAATACCGGTTTGAATCGTGGATCCATCTTCGATCAGTTCTGCACAAAATTGGCCAATCTTCGCATTTACCGGTGAAAAACCGCCAGTTGAAAGCACTTCAGGCAAAGGGCTTTCATGGTAAACCAAGGCATCAAAGTCACGGATATTTACTTGTCCATCTCCAAAGGTTCTTGGCATTTCGGGATTAACCTGGGCAATGACATATTTAGCCGTTTTAACCGCCGTGGACGCTACATCTACTGAAACTCCCAAAGAACAAAATCCATGAGAATCGGGCGGTGATACCTGCACGAGCGCCACGTCAAGGGAAATTATTCCGCGATTGAATAGATTAGGAATTTCGCTGAGGAAGACCGGAATATAATCTCCCCTTCCAGCGTTTACTGCCTCCCTGACATTTGCTGAAACAAAAAGCGAATTAATGTGAAAACTGTCCTTGTATTTTTCATCCGCGTAAGGCGCAGCTCCCTGGCTGCTGATGCTTATCAATTCCACGTTCCTCAATTCTCCGGCGCGCGCTATCAGGCTTTCCAGTAAAAAATGGGGAGTCGCGGCTCCGCCATGAACAAAAACCTTGTCTCCGGACTTTATGATCTTTATTGCTTCCTGTGCAGTTATATAGTTTTCCAATCGTGTAGTATTAAAAATTATTTTTTTTTAGCTTCTTCAACAAAAGTAATTCTAACATTTTGTAATTGATATGACCGCCGTCAACCATTTTGGTTCCGGAAGATGCGGTTGTCTTCATTAAGCGAAAAATATCCGGCAAACGGACTTTTTTTTTAGTTTTTTTGTTTTCTTCCCTCTTCCTATCAACATCTTTAAAAAAATAAACGGGAGAGGCAAATAGAATAAGGAAATGATGAAAGCTGAAAACGGGGTCCCTGAAAAGTAATAGCAAATGGCATGTTAATTGGTTATATATTTTTCACACTAAAAATCAAACTCATGCAAAGTCTATTTAAAAAACAGTTTTATTTCTCGTTGCTTATCACGGCAATGCTGATCCTGAACCAGGTTTTCGCTTTTGCACAGGACAACCCGTCACCGGCTACTGGTTCCGCTTCCAGTTCCACTACCAGTACCAGTACAACCACTACCACTGTTGCTACTATTCAACCCTGGATGTGGATTGTTGGCGGCGCGATTGTTTTAATAATTATCATCGCCTTGCTGAGAGGCAATTCCTCATCAGACAGGACAGTAATTACTAAAGAGAGGATCAGCGATTAAATTTTTTAATTGTTGTTTTATTTGTTTATTGGTTTATTGGTTTATAAAAAAAATGGCCCAGATTATTCCGGGCCATTTTTTTATAATATCGAATTCAGAAAATTTATACGTTGAATCTGAAATGCATGACATCGCCATCCTGCACGAGATATTCTTTTCCTTCAATCCTCAATTTACCATTTTCCCTGCAAGCAGCTTCTGATTTGTAGGTGATGAAATCGTTGTAGGAAATCACTTCCGCTTTAATAAAGCCTTTTTCAAAATCGGTATGGATCACGCTCGCTGCCTGTGGCGCTTTCCAACCCTGATGAATGGTCCACGCCCTTACTTCCTGAACTCCTGCTGTGAAATAAGTAGATAAGTACAAAAGCTTATAGGCAGAATGAATCAAACGGTCCAAAGCAGGTTCATCCATTTTATATTCTTCCATAAACATCTGCTTGTCTTCAGGATTTTCAAACTCAGCGATCTGGGCTTCAATCGCATTCGTCATCACAATTACCTGTGCGCCTTCCGCTTTCGCAGCTTCCACCAGCAGGTCCGAATATTTATTGCCGGTATGCATGGAGGCTTCATCGACGTTGGCGACATATAAAACCGGTTTGTCGGTCAATAAAAAATTTTCAGCGATGGCAGTTTTTTCTTCTTTTGACAAATTCAATGAAAGGATATTTTTTCCTTTTTCCAGATGCTCCTTGCATTTTTTCAAAACTTCAAATTCCTCTTTCACTTTCGCGTCCCCGGTTTTCACCATTTTTTCGGTCCGCGCCAGCTTCCTGTCAACAGAGTCCAGATCCTTAAGCTGCAATTCTGTTTCAATAATTTCCTTATCGTTGATGGGATTGATCGCACCTTCTTCCCTTAAAATATTTTCGTCCTCAAAACACCGGATCACGTGAATGATAGCATCCACTTCCCTTATGTTTGCCAAAAACTTGTTTCCTAAACCCTCGCCTTTGCTCGCGCCTTTCACCAGCCCTGCTATATCAACGATCTCAATCTGGGTAGGAACAATCCTATCAGGCTTAACCAATTCGGCAAGTTTATCCAATCTTTCATCGGGCACGTTCACCAGACCGACATTCGGTTCGATTGTGCAAAAGCGATAGTTGCTCGCCTGCGCTTTGGCGCTATTGCTTACTGCATTAAATAAAGTCGATTTTCCCACATTGGGCAATCCTACAATTCCAGCTCTTAAAGCCATATCTTTTCTATTTTTTTCCCGCCACAGGGTTTTTATACAATGATTCAACTTCCGGCAAGAATCGCCGAAGGCGCGCAAATATAGCAAAATATGGGTTGCTGGTCTGGCAAAAAACAGATAAGTTTCTCAGCAAGGACATTACTTCATTGGGCGGTATTTGTTATCTTATCAGGGCTAACGGTGCTTTTCGTTCCGGCACAGCCCCGGCTGAAGTACCAGAGCAGGCAAATGACGATAATGATAAGAATAAGAGGAAGAAGCCATTTCCTGTCATTTCTGGGACGATTGTCTGGAATTCCCGTGGTTGCGACAGAAGAAGGCTCATGAGTGCTGGTTCCCATAGAAGGATTTGCACCAGCGAGAGAACCTAGGCCAAACATTTCCCCTAAGGAAGAAAGTCCGGCAGGAATAGATCGGCTGATTTGCTCTTTTTGGGAGGAAAGAAAACCGGATAAGCCGCTGGGAGATAAATTATTTTCCTGAGCATGTTTGCCAAGAAAACCTGTAATAACCGGAAGAATGAGAGTTGTTAAAAGATCGGTGGACGATTCTTTGATTCCTGCAAACCTGGAAACGCCATCCATAATCCGGGATTCATTTTTCCCGAAAATCCTTTCAGAAAAGTCGCTTCCCTTTTCATCGTTATGAAGGTTCGCTAAATTTGGTGTCGGTGACAAATAGCCGGCAGATTCCCTGACCATATTAAACACATTATCCGCGCCCTCGGTTCCGGAAGTCGCTTTCCTGCAAATGCCCGCAAGCCCCAACGGAACCAGTGAGGAAACTGCTTTCGAGATGCCCTGGCTGCTTTCATCCAGGGAATTGGATGCCTGATGAATAAACTCATCATTTAAATAATCTTTTACCCTTTCTATTAAATTTGCTGCCATAGAAAATATTTTAACTTACAGATGTGAAAAATTAAGCAGCTTATATAAGAAAATATTTTCAACAAAAGTTATACCAGTGTCATGGGTGATTTTGAAATAATCTACGACAATTTGAAGCAGCGTGCCGAACTAAGAAAAAAGTTTCCGCCTAAGGATTAGCCTACTTCCCATTAGAAACTCCTTACCTGTGGAATGAATTTTGCAGCAGTTGAAGAAAGTTTTTAATTCATTCATGCTGATTCCAATGGATTGGGCATAGAAGCAGTAAAACTTTTTGCAACAATATCGATGAATAACCGGCTATTATTCAAATCTTAAAAATTAAATTGTCCGGAATGAAAAACCTATTTCCTGTAATCTGGATCGGAATTTTCAGCTTAAGCTCATGCAGCTATAAAAACAGCAGTTCTTTTGAGGAAACCGCAACCACCTACCCCCAGGAAATACAAGATATACCTTCTCCTTTTGAATCACCGATAAAAGGAATTTTGCAGATTTACCTGCAAATGAAAAATGCCTTCGTAAATGGTAATACCTCCGAAGCCGCTTCTACCGGCAAACAAATGGCCCAGGCGTTCCGCAAATTCGACAAATCCATTTTAAACGAGGATATGAAGCGGGTATTCATCAAAGAATCCAAGGTGGCAATCAGGAATGCCGGTTTAATTGCAGCAAATGATAGCAATATTGATAATCAGCGGAGTTATTTCAATGACCTTAGCACCAGCATGTATAACCTTGTGAAAGTATTCACCGCCGATCAGCCCATTTTTGTGGATTACTGCCCCTTGTACAACGATCCAAAAGGCGCTATCTGGCTCAGCGAAAAAACGGAGATTCGAAATCCATATTTCGGATCGGCAATGATACGCTGCGGTTCAGTAAAAGAGAAATTGCAGTAGCTTGGGAATTTTCTCACTATATCGCAAAAACAAGAAACTGAGCAAATCATTTATAAGGTCTTCACGTACCATTCCTGCTCTTTTGATGCATTTTTCTTTACAAAACCATTTGCTTTCAAAAACTTTTCATGGCCCTTATTTGCAACCTCTTTGTAAACGACCGTTTTCACACCTTTTTCTAAAAGAAATTTGTTCTCTTTATCAAAAATATATCGCCCAATTTTATAGTCTCTGTATTTAGGAACCGTATAATTCAACTTTACAAAGGCAGTTCCATCGACGTTCAATTCGGCAACAAAAATATTGGCTATAGCCATGTCGCGCAAAACCAAAAAAGAAAGATGGTTTTCGTTCTGATCATGACGGTATGCTGGAAAATATTTTTTGATGTCGGCCTGGTAAAAAGCCAGGAATTTGAAGACAAGCTTTTCGTCGCCATTAAATTCGATGAGGTCAAAATCTTCGTAAGTGTTATAGATCCTTATTAGATAATAGGTATTGATCACGAGCAAAAAGCCATTTGTCAGGATAATGGGAAGTGCATGGATCAATACCCCGTAGGCGACAAAGAAAAGGCATCCGAAACCATTGATCCACCGGAATTTCAAATCATCATTAACAATCAGGGAAATTGCCAGGAGAATAAAAGCAAGATATCCAGCAACGGGAATAATAAATGAAGCCATATTTGGGTTTATTTCAAAAGGCGGTAAAAATAGGACAGATATAAACAGATTGTTGAAAAAATTGCATTCAGGGAATAAGTAAATTATTTTTTCACGAGGCCGTTCCCGCGAAGGGGAAAAAAATATTCAAATAAAGTACGTTTGCTGGAAATTTTTTGGCATACCTGACGATTGCTCCCTGCTGCTGTTGGCGTCCTCGCCCACAGCGTTTTTTAATATGCACAAGTAGATTTTTTTTTGCGTGGCCTTTCCCGCGAAGCGGAAAAAAATCTTCAAAAAAAAGTACGTTTGCTGGAAATGTGTTTGGGCAAAGTTTAATAATTGAGCAAATGCTTTGACGTGAGCTTGCCTCGGCGCATGGGGTTCGTTTGGCAGATAGTTTTTGAAGGCGCCTCGCAATGACGCTGGTAGTGGTTGTTTTGGCCAACAGCGTTTTTAAGTATGATTACTTTGCCCTGCCAGCAGTATTCAGGCATTGCTATTTTTTTTCTTCCTTGACCAAAAAACGATAGCAGTTGTAATCGCTGCGGCTACTATAACTTTTGTTACCAACTCTTTACGGTTATATTTCCAATCAGCTTTCATTCCCTTTTCCCGGAAAATGTTCGGAATACGAAAACGTCTCAAATCCTGGAAAACACCTTCTACAACGTTAATCCGGTCAGCCAATAATAAATTAAGCCAATGCCCATATTCCGATTCGTCATATTTAAACGCATACCTGCGCAGCATGCCGCTCAAGCCTGAAGGAGGAAGCGTAGTTCCAAAGACGGCGGGCATCCGTGGGTGTTCTACGGATTTCAATATTTCTACCGAACGCGGTTGCAACGGCGGACGTACCCAGTTGAGCCGCTGATGATCATCGCCATTATAGTTTTTGATGGGATAATTGGGATTGTCATTGGGATCGGCATCTACGCCCCAACCTTTTATTTCCTGGTAATTTTTGATATTATTTTCCATGATATTTGATTTAAGGGATGAGAACTGTTTTAATACAGTTATCCAATTTGGCTGAAAAAATATGATAGGCATCCGCAACTTCTTTGAGTGGAATATGATGCGTTATTATCTGTCGCGGTTCAATATAACCTTCCCTTATGTGATGAATCAGCTTAGGTAGTAGTCTTTTGACGGAACATTGATCTGCCCTGATCGTGATGCCCTTATTTACGACATTACCAATAGGCACCAAATTATCTGTTGGCCCATAAACACCAACTATTGAAACAATGCCGCCTTTTTTTACCGAATTAATTGCCCAGTGAAGGGCGGTTGCTGAACCGGCCTGGAGCATCAAAACTCTTCCGGTAATCCATTGCAAGGCGCTTCCCGCGGCCTCGCAACCAACGGCATCAATGCATACATCAGCGCCAAAATATCCCGTAGTTTTCTTAATAAACGAAACAGGATCTTCCAAAGATTCAAAATTATAAGCCTCACAATGAGAAAAATTGCGAGCAAATTCAAGCCGGTATTCGATGCGGTCTATGATAATTACTCTTGCGGCCCCGAAAAACCAGGCGCATCTTGCGGCCATAATACCTATTGGTCCCGCCCCAAATACTACTACCGTATCTCCTTTTTTAATGCCACCCATTTCTGCTGCCTGGTATCCAGTTGGGAAAACGTCTGTTAGCAACACGGCATCATCAGGATGAATATCGGGTGGAATTATCATGGGGCTTACTTCTGCATAAGGAACCCGGGCATATTCTGCCTGACCACCATCAAAGCCGCCGCAGGTATGGGAATAGCCAAAGATGCCTCCTGCTGCTGTCGCTTCAGGGTTTGATTCGTGGCAATTGCTGTAAAGCCCCTGTTTGCAAAAAGCGCATCTTCCGCAGGAAATATTAAATGGAACGAGAATGCGGTCACCTGTCTTTAATTTATGAATATCCGCGCCGGTTTCTACTACTTCCCCAATAAACTCATGACCAAACGTAGTACCAACGCGGGTATCAGGAACAAGGCCATGGTAAATGTGAAGGTCTGAGCCACAAATACAGGCACGGTGAACCCTTACAATTACATCCTCGGGATGTTCAATTTTTGGTACTGGCTTTTGTTGTGCACGCACCCTGAAAGGGCCGCGGTAATTCATTGCTAACATAAAAATTGTTTAATGGAACATGCAAAAAAGGCTATTAAAATGCATGCCACTCACGCGTTAAATGCGAATGCTATTTTTAAATAAGTAGTAATGGATTAGAAAAACTTATGCTCTTAAAATTCAACTTTTATTGTTGGGTAATGCAAGCAACACTTTTTCAGAAGGGTGGATTGAAAAGGATTCCGCCAGCGTGTGTTTTAGTTTAGTCATGGAACCAGGATTGCCCTTATTGCGGTTGCTCATCTGTGCCGTCTCTAGAGAATAAAATCAAACAGGGTTGCCGTAAAAACGCCGCGCTCTCTTTTCTTAAATATTGCTTTCCAATTTCCGTTATAACGCAACAGGGACGGCACTAGCAAATCGCCAACTTTTGTCATCTGCACTTCCATATCGACTTTGAAATCATATACGCCTGCGTCGTAGCTAAGCGAATAATTCCTTGCCGCTATTTCAAATGTTTTTTCCTTGAACCAGGTGGTCATTTCATTGATGACTACTCCGTTTTGTTCGCCGTTTTTAACCTTGATGGAAAATACGTAGCATGGAATATTCTGGTAGTCCTGCATGTCGATCTCCATGTCATATTTAGCCGCCATAGGCCCATCAAATATGGCAGTTTTATTACTAATAAAGGGAAGCCCGTTAATTTTTTTCCCCGGATTAAAAAAGAGCATTTTGAGCTGCTCCTTATGCTTTTCCATCCCGCTTAACCCGCTGGTTGAAAACTCATGATTTTTAACAATATTGTCTTCACCGCACACAGAATCTTTTGTAAAAAACAAGCCCGCATACATTTGAGCCGTGTAATAATTAAAGTTTCCTTTTGAATCAAAAATATCGCCAGTTGCATTTTGTTCAAGAGTTTCCATTTTCCTGCAGTTGGCGGTTCTGATTTGTCTTGTTCTGCTGTAGAGGGATGCCTCGGTATTGCCCTTTTCATCCAGCATCCTGATGTCATTCAAGGAAGTGTAGCCTAGTAGTCGGAGATTTTTAAAAGCTTTATAAAATGTAGTGTCATTTTTCACCCTTTCAATAAAAGAATTCACGTCCAGTTTATTGTTGACTACTATTTCCGAGAGCGTAATATAGTTGCCGTCTACCTTGACAGCAGTGTCTTTTTTTTGTTGGGCAATGAGAAATAAAGAGGCAAGCAAAAAGCCGGAGAGCGCAATAAACTTTTGAATCATGAAGTAAAAATAATCCTAAAAAGACAATGCTCAGCGGGATGCTGCTCACAGGAAATTTATTTAACGAAAGACATTCTGTAATCCACTGAAACCTTTCCTTTCGAAATATCGTCAAGTTTTCTTTTTAATAAACTTTTTTTCAGAGGTTTTAAATAGTCAATGAACAGCTTGCCATCGATGTGATCATATTCGTGGAGGATCACCCTCGCTGTAACTCCGAGAAAAGTTTTAGTGTGTTCTGTGAAATTTTCATCGAGAAAGGTAAGGGTCACTTTTTCCTTTCTGAAAATATCTTCCCTGATTCTTGGAATGCTCAGGCAACCTTCATTGTAGGACCAGTCCTTTCCTTGCAATTCATTTATCCTCGCATTTATAAAAACACCTTTGTAGCCTTCGTCGCCCGGATAATCGTCTTTCTCGTCTTCTTCCAAATTTTCAATGATCTGTACACTGTCTATTACAAACAAGCGGATGTCTCTGTTAACCTGGGGCGCAGCCAAACCCACGCCCTTGCTGTTATACATGGTTTCCCACATGTCGGCGATCAACTTATTTAACTCGGGATAATCAGGGGTAATATCTTTTCCCATTTTCCTCAGAACCGGGTTGCCATACGCTACAATCGGAAGAACCATAAAAGAATTTTGTTTGATAGATTTATTAATTACAGGGCTGCGAATTTATGATTTTTATGCGGTTTTTTGAAGGCATTCCAGTTATTTAGCACCTGCAAGAACTGAGGAAAAAAATAAATTTTTCAAAATAAGTACGTTTGCTGCCGGCGTAGTAATTTTTTCGGTTGACATGAATATTTTTGAAGAGTCATTCTAATAAAACAAAATCTGAAAAAAAAGTACAGTGGCTGCTTACATTAAAAGGTTATCTCATTTTTGATTATAAAGAATTGTTAGCCATGTATTCCTGTAACATAATAGTAGCCGCAATTTCATCAACGGTCCTTTTATTCCTGCGATCTTTTTTCTTCATTCCCATATCAATCATGGCCTGCTTTGCCATCTTCGAAGTGTATCTTTCATCCACCTTTTTAATGGGAATTTTTGGAAATTCCTTTTCCAGTTTTATGATAATCTGCCGTACCAAAGGAGTTGCATGCGTATCGGAATCATCGAGGTTTTTAGGCTCGCCAATAATGATAAGCTCCACAATTTCCTGCTGAAAATATTTTTTCAGGAAAGCTATTAATTCAGGCGAATCGACAGTAGTCAGGCCGGTGGCAATAATTTGTAAAGGGTCGGTGACGGCGATGCCGGTACGCTTTAAGCCATAATCGATGCAAAGGATTCGGGGCAAGTGAGTTAGGTTTAGAGTTTAAGTTTAGAGATGTGTGAGAATTATTCATAATTGTTTAAAATAAAAATACATCTAACAATACAAACACGCAAAAAGCTACTGAGGCGATTCCATTGGAAGAAAAAAAAGCCTTGTCAACTTTACTCAAATCATCGGGCTTTATTAAAGTGTGCTGGTGATACAGAAAGAATGAAAAAATTGCAACGCCTGCCCAATAAACCCAGGAAAATTGGCCCAAAACTCCTGCGGCAATTACTGAAACCGCGGACAACACATGGAGCCATTCACTCACCCGCAAGGCTTTTTTTGTTCCGAGCCAGGATGGCATCGAATGCAAGTTATTTTCTTTGTCAAACTCTTCATCCTGGAGCGCATAAATAATGTCAAATCCGCTGACCCAGAATAGAACCGAAAAGGAAAACAAAACCGCAACCACCGAGAAATGGCCAGTGACAGCAATGTAGGCTCCTATTGGTGAAAGGCTTAAACCGAGCCCCAGTACGAGATGGCAAAGAGAAGTGAACCTTTTGGTGTAGCTGTAAAAAAGAATAACAAATAAGGCAACGGGCGCCAAAACAAGGCAAAGAGAGTTGATAAAATAAGTGACGGCGAGAAAACCCGCGCCATTAAAAACAACAAACGCCATGGCGCTTTTTTTGCTGATGATGCCGCTCGGAATTTCCCGGATTTTGGTACGTGGATTTTTTGCATCGTGCTCCGCATCAAGCCAACGATTAAAAGCCATAGCAGCGCTCCGCGCAAAAACCATACACAGGATCACCAGGAAAAAAAGCGCCCACCAC
Source organism: uncultured Chitinophagaceae bacterium (assembly GCA_963696835.1). GTDB lineage: Bacteria > Bacteroidota > Bacteroidia > Chitinophagales > Chitinophagaceae > Ginsengibacter. Next base: position 185,677 of record CAVOLS010000009.1, read on the forward strand.
GGCCTGACAATTTCATAATGAATACTTTTTAATCCATAAAAAAAACCGATCAAGGCAAAAGGCATTGCGAAAACGGTGTGGGCAAATTTTACAAGTGATAAGTAATTTTTTATTCGCAGCATGTTCTATAATGTTGGCGTTTTGCCTTTAGTTTTTGTTAATCCTGAAAAGAGTTTGTTAAACTTTATTTTTCTCAATTGAATGTCTAACCACTTCCCACAAAACAATGCCTGCGGCAACAGAAATATTAAGGGAATGCTTCATGCCAAATTGAGGTATTTCAACGGTACCATCGCAGAGGGGAAGTATTTCCTGATTCACGCCCGTAACTTCATTTCCAAAAATGAAAGCGGTTTTTTCAAGAGGAAGCTGGCCAAAATTTTGGAGTGAAACGCTTCCGCTCACCTGTTCAACTGCATAAATTTTATAATCCTCTTTCTTAAGTTGCTCAATAGCTTCCGGGGTTGTTGCAAAATATTTCCAATCGACTGATTCCTGCGCTCCCAGGGCTGTTTTGCTAATCTCTTTATGAGGAGGTTTGGCAGTGTAGCCGGTAATATAAACTGATTCAATCAAAAAGGCGTCCGCGGTTCTAAAAACGCTTCCAACATTATAGGCACTTCTAATATTTTCTAAAATTGCCACAACCGGAAACTTCTGAGCGTCTTTAAATTCATCAACAGTTTTCCTATTCAATTCCTCCATGCTTAGTTTTCTCATCAAAAGGGTATTAATTTGCAAAAATACTTTTAAAAAGCTGATGCGCCAATCCGGTTCATCCTTTAAAGTGTTTTTAATTCCTAATTTGTAATTTTTATCCGATGGCCTCAGTTGATACTCCTTTAATGAAACAGCATAATGCGATCAAGGCGAAATACCCTGACGCGATCCTGCTTTTTCGTGTGGGAGATTTTTATGAAACATTTGGACAGGACGCCATCATTTCTTCCCGCGTTTTGGGAATCACTTTGACGAAAAGAAACAGTGCATCCGCAACGGCTTTGGAATTGGCGGGATTTCCCCATCATGCGCTCGACACTTATTTGCATAAGCTTGTGAAAGCTGGTTACCGGGTTGCCATTTGCGACCAACTCGAAGACCCCAAACTTGTAAAAGGGATTGTTAAGCGGGGCGTTACAGAACTTATTACCCCCGGAGTCGCCACCAATGACAAACTGCTGGAACACAACCACAACAACTTTTTATGCGGGATCCACTTTGTAGATGAAACGGCCGGCATTTCTTTCCTTGATATTTCAACCGGTGAATTTTTTATTGCCGAAGGCGACAAAGAATATGCTGACAAATTGTTGCAAAGTCTCAATCCGGCTGAAGTGATCTTTCAGCGCAACCAACAAAAAAGTTTCAAAAATTATTTTGGTAGTAAATTTTATACCTACACCCTTGACGAATGGATATTTACTGAACCCTATGCAAAGGAAACTTTGCTAAAGCATTTTGGAACGCAGAGCCTCAAAGGGTTTGGTGTAGAAGATCTAAAAGCCGGTATCATTGCCGCCGGCGCCATTCTTCATTACCTCAAAGACACCGAACATCCTCATTTGCAGCACATCACTTCGCTGCAACGGATCGACAAAGCGGACTATTTATGGATGGATAAATTCACCATCAGAAACCTTGAATTGCTGGGCTCTGCAGAGAGCAATAATTCGCTTTTAAAAGTTTTGGACAATACGGTTTCGCCCATGGGTGCAAGGTTATTGAAACGATGGACGCTCATGCCACTGACGGAGACCGGAAAGATTGAAGAGCGGCAGGATCTGGTTGAATATTTCATCAAATCTCCTGAAGATAAAATAAAAATCAGCCAGCACATAAAGCAATCCGGAGACATAGAAAGGCTGGTGAGCAAAATCCCTTTGAAAAAAATAAACCCCAGGGAAGTTTTGCATATCAGCAAAGGATTGAAACTTGTCGGGCAGATCAAAGAGATGTGTGATGCAGCGGAAAACGAATATTTGAAAAGGCTCGGCGATTCGCTTAATCCCTGCAAGTATATCGCTGATAAAATTTTCAGAGAAATAATTGAAAACCCGCCTATAGCGGCTTCCAAAGGAAATATTATTGCCAAAGGCGTTGATGAAGTGCTGGACGACCTCAAGGACATCGTGTCGAATGGCAAGGAACATTTGCTTCAACTGCAGCAAAAGGAAACAGAGAAAACAGGCATCAGTTCTTTGAAAATCGGCTTCAATAATGTGTTTGGGTACTATCTTGAGGTCACCAATACGCATAAAGACAAGGTGCCTCAAAACTGGATCAGAAAGCAGACATTAACCAATGCGGAAAGATACATCACACCCGAACTCAAAGAATATGAAGAGAAGATCATGGGCGCTGAAGATAAGATTCTCCAGCTTGAGCAGCATATTTTTGAGCAATTGCTCAATGAATTGCAGGACTATATTGCTCCGATGCAATTGAACGGGCATGTGCTGGCAGTGCTTGATTGCCTTACCTGCTTTTCCAGCAACGCGCTTCAATTCAAATATAAAAAGCCGCAGTTGCATGAAGGCCATGAGCTGGATTTGAAAGGCAGCCGCCATCCCGTAATTGAAAGGAACCTGCCGCAGGGTGAAAGCTATGTAGCCAATGACATTTTTTTGGATCCGCAAACGCAGCAGATCATCATTTTGACCGGGCCGAACATGAGTGGTAAAAGCGCGATTCTGAGGCAAGCCGCGTTGATCACTTTGATGGCTCATATGGGAAGTTTCGTTCCCGCTGATGAAGCGAAAATTCCACGAACAGATAAAATCTTCACCCGCGTTGGAGCAAATGACAACCTTAGCAGCGGCGAAAGTACTTTCATGGTGGAAATGAATGAAACCGCGAGCATTATCAATAATATTACGGCAAGAAGTCTGATATTCCTTGACGAGATCGGAAGGGGAACTTCTACCTATGACGGAATTTCGATCGCGTGGAGCATTGTAGAACACCTGCACCATTCGGTTCATGCGCCGAAAACTTTATTTGCAACTCATTACCACGAATTGAACGAGCTGGAAAATAAATTTGACCGGGTTAAGAATTTCCATATCACCAATAAGGAAGTGGGAAATAAAATTATTTTTTTACGGAAGCTGGTTCCGGGCGGAAGCATGCACAGCTTCGGAATTCATGTGGCAAAAATGGCAGGAATGCCGCCATCCCTGATTGAAAGGGCGAATGAAATTTTGAAACAACTGGAATCTAAACATGTTGACGATTCTGAAGAACCCTCAAATGAGGTTTCCAAAAAGAATAAAAAAAGCATTAAAGAGAATCTGCAGCAGTTAAACGCCCCGCGGATGCAGTTGAGCATTTTCGATGCACATTCGCAAACATTTGAGGACATCAGAAAAATGCTGGAAGCCGTTGATATCAACCGGTTGACTCCTGTTGAAGCCCTGCTTAAATTACAGGAAATAAAAGGGCTGGTCCGATAAAGGGCTTTAAGAAAAAACAAAAAAGATTCGAAAAAAGTTCGCCTGCTGCAACATCAATTTTCAGGAACGGACTGCCTTCTATAATTTCAGCTATCAAAATTCATACACGCGAAAATCCCAGGGCTTCATGCTGTAAACGTAGTTGTCAAATAATTTTTCTTTCTGGTTAGTGAAAACGTTTTTCACTTTGCCATACATATCAGTTTCTTTAATGGTGAAGCTTTGTGGCCGGCTGGAAAGATTGAGAACTACCGCAATCTTGTGTTTCCCTTTTTGCCTTATGAAAGCGAAAATAGCGTCGTCGTTGGCGGTTGCTACTTTCTTGTATCCGGCATCGGCCGCGAGGGCTTCATTCTTGATGCGTAAATGAAGCAAAGTGCTGTAAAAAGGCGCCATTTCAAATTTGTCCCATACGATAGGATCCTTAACAAAAAATTTCAGTCGTTTTTTATTTGGCACTTCCTGGCCACTGTAAATGAGCGGGATGCTCCGGTAAAATGTTTGAGAAAAAACGGCGAAAACTTTATAGGCATCTCCGTACTTTTCAAATTCTGTTCCGTTCCAGCTGTTTTCGTCGTGATTGCTGGTAAAATACACCCGGTAAGCGTTTTTAGGAAAAACGGAAATGCTGTGTTTCAACACAGAATCCAGATAAGTCAGTGGCTTATTTCCTTTTGCTATTTCAACCGTCGCCCACATTTCATTCCAGGCATAAGTAGCGTCAAAACCGGCATAATGATATTCGGGCTTTTCCCCTTCGGCCAATAAAAAAATCTCTTTGGTTTTCCTTAATTCGATTATGCATTGTTTCCAAAAATCCAGCGGTGGCCCATCCACGTGGTCACAACGAAATCCATCGATGTTCGTGTCTGTGATCCAGAATTTCATCGCGGCGATCATTGAGTCGCGCAATTCAGCATTTGCATAATTGAGTTTTCTTGTATCAGTCCAGTCAAAAGGAATGATCACCTTGCCTGTTGAATCTTTTGCATAAAAAGCAGGATGGTTTTTCATCCATGGATTATCGGGGGCGCTGTGATTCGCTACCCAATCAGTGATTACTTTGAAACCGAGACTGTGCGAATGTTTCACCAATTGCTTCCATTCATCCATTGTTCCGAATTCAGGGTTCACCTCCTTGTAGTTTTTTACTGCATAATAACTTCCCAATTCCGATTCGTTTTGTTTCCTGCCTTCAATACCTATTGGTGTGATCGGCATGAACCATAGTATTTCAACTCCCATAGCTTTGAGCCTCGGGAGGCTTTTTTCAAATTCTACAAAAGTTCCTGCCTGTGAATACTGCCTCAGGTTTACTTCATAAATATTGCTTTGTTCGCTCCATTTGGGATGTGAGAAACCCGTATGCTGAGCGCCTGCATTGTCAATTACAGCATACCTGGGAGAACTGCAGGAACAAAAGAAGGAGGCGATAAAAAAAAGGAAAAACAATGGGTTCTTTTTCATGAAATAAGGGTTAAGTTTTTTCGAATGAAGGAAAGAATCAAATATATGGAGATATGTTGATAAGTGTTGGTAATTGCTGTATCCAAAATAAGAAGCGAATAACTTTTTTGACATAAAGCCTCAAAGGAACGAAGGAAGACCAGGGGAAGAAAAGAAATGCTGAAAAAAGTGCGTTTGCTGGTTTCAGGCCAAATATTTTTTAAAATTAAAATGAGGAACACGAAACATCGAACTCAATTATAGATAAAAGTTTTTGCGTTTGATCCTTGTTGTTATATTCTACATGGATTCTAAGGAGCACATAAGTTTAAAAAAAAGTGTGTTTGCTGGTTTTTTTTCGAGCCCATCTTCCCATGCCCACATTCCCTTTTACACCCAAAAAATATCCAGAAAAAGGCAGTCAGAGCCCAAAAGTGGCAAAAAGAAAAACTGCAATATACTTTTCGTTTGTTCCTAAGTGTTACATTTCGGAATAAGCACAATGGTTGCCTTATTTGGATGCCCATAGAACCTATAGTTGACGGGCTTCCGGATGTGGGCAAGTATCCTTTTCCGCCTTACAATGCGATTGGTTTGAAAAGCGCTTTCGCGGAAAAGATACAGCCCGACAGCCGGGACTATCGATCCTCAATGAATTACAGCCGACAGCCCCAGATTTTCTTCTGCTTAACCGCCTTTCAATTGTTTTGATTCACAAGAAAAAATACCGGTAGGGTTTAAAGATTCAAATCAAATCCATCTTTGAATAATCATAATGAAAGAAGCAATAATCGCGATGCAGGAAAGTGTCCATATCCATATTTTCCGCGGCGCTTTTAACAGGTTGATCACTAAATAGCCTAATGATAAAATAATGAAAACAATAAGGATCTGGCCGGCTTCAAGCCCTATATTAAAGCTCAGCAAGGGAAGCGCGATGGTTTCATTTTTCGCCAGCATAAACCGGATGCTGTTTGCAAATCCCATCCCATGAATGAGTCCGAAAAATAAGGCGAAAAAGTAATTGAGCTGCAGCGATCCCGATTGGTAATTTTTTTGAAACAAATTAAAAACACCTGTAATGAGAATGGTTACGGGAATTAAAAATTCTACCAGGTTTTCATTGACCCGGATGATGTCGTAAACGCTCAAAGCCAGCGTGAGCGAGTGTCCAACGGTAAAAGCTGTAACCAGGATAAGAACTTTTTTCCAGTCTTTGAAAACATAAATGGCCGACAAGGCAGTTACAAAAAGAATATGGTCGAGCGCTTCGGTACTGATAATATGCTTCCAGCCGATGGAGAAATAAAGCCTGAGTTCATCCATAATGAAAATTCACAAATAATTTGTAAAAATAAAACTGATTTTTGCGGCCAAAATAACATTATTAAATCGATTCCATGCCGCTTTCAAAATTAATTTTCCTTTCCATCGGTTTGTTGTTCCATTTGAGCACAATTTCACCAGAAAATAAAACGGCTGGCAATCATCCCTTCTATGTTAGTGTTACGCAGATTGAAGAAAACAGCAAAGAAAAAATCGGGGAAATTTCCTGCAGGATTTTCGCGGATGATTTCGAAAAGACTTTGAGGATGCACTACAAAGAGCCCATCGACCTTTTGAATCCATCGGATAAGAAGGCGATGAACAGGATCGTAAATGACTATGTGGGCAAGCATCTGAAAATTTCAATTGATGGAAAAGTTCAGCCGCTTCAATTCATTGGCTTTGAAAAAAACGAGGAGGCGATAGAATGTTATTTCCAGATCAATGATTTTTCTGTAAATAAAAATATCTCTGTTTTCAATGATCTTCTTTTTGAATACAAACGAGAGCAGACAAATATTGTTCATGTAACGGTTAAGGGTAAACGAAAAAGCAGGCAACTAGCTAACCCGGAAGCTTCAGTCTCATTTGACTTTTAAATCAGTCGTCCATTTCCTGTCTTATTTCATCAGAGACTTTTACGATCACTTTATCTATCCGCTGGCCGTCCATGTCAACAATTTCAAATCCGAAGCCCCGCCAATCGAAGGTGTCGCCTTCGGCCGGAATTCTTTTCAATTCGTGTAGAATGAAACCCGCCAGTGTGTCAAATTCATTTTCCCCTTCGTTGATCCAAATGGTTTTATTGAAAAATGTAAGAAAATCATAGAATTGGATTTGCCCATCAATCAGAAAGCTTCCATCCTGCCTTTCCACGATGACATATTCATCGTCCTCCTCTTCGGGCATCTCCCCTACTATCGCTTTTAAAATATCCCTTACGGTTATCATTCCCTGCATGCTTCCATATTCATCAACGATAAAAGCGTAATGGATTTTCGAGTTTTTAATTTTTTCAAGCACCTGATAGGCCGAATTATTTTCCGGAACAAACAACGCTTTTCGGCCAATTTCCGACAAGGGAGCTTCCGGTTGCAGGTACAGGTCTTTTACGTAAATCACGCCCACGACATCGTCGATCGTTTCATTACAAAGCGGATAAACAGAATGCTGGAACTCCTTGATCTTTTCTTTTATTGAAGCGCGTTCCTCGTTTACATCGAACCAGATGATATCGGTCCTGTGGGTCATGAGGGAAGTGATGTTTCTGTCGCCAAGATGAAACACCCTTTCGATGATGTCTTTTTCTTCTTCTTCAATGGCTCCAAGCTCGCTTCCTTCATTGATCATAGCCTTGATCTCCTCTTCTGTTACCTGACTTTCGCTATGAGGCTTGATGTTGAAAAGCGTGAACACGCCGGAATTTAGCGTGCTGAGCAGCCATACCAGCGGATAAGATATTGTGCTGAGGATTTTGATCGGTTTGGCAACACCTTTAGCAATCCTTTCCGGGTTCATTATGGCGATCCTTTTAGGTACCAGTTCACCGAAAAGTATGGATAGAAAAGTTACAATAATTACGATGATGACAGTGGCAACGGTTGCTGAATAAGGTTCAATGAAATTAATTTTACTCAGGTAAGGTTCGAGATATTTTCCGAATTTCTCGCCAGAATAAACACCCGTTAAAATCGAGATCAGTGTTATGTAAATCTGGGTGGTAGATAAAAAGACATCGGGATTCAATTTCAACTCCAATGCTGTTCTGGACTTCGCATCACCTTTCGCCACTCCGCTTTCCAGTCTGCTTTTTTTGGAGGAAACCAGGGCCATTTCACTCATGACGATAAAGGCGTTCAGCAGTATCAGGAAAAATAAAATAATCACTTCAATCATAAATAAATTTTTCAGTTAGCCGCCATCAATCCAATTTTGCTATTGAATATTTTCGACGGAATATATCCAAGAATTAATCCAACTATTGCGCCGCAAAAGATATCGAAAGGGAAATGAACTCCTACATATACCTGCGCGTAAGAAATAGCGAACGCCCACAAAAAAAGAAAAGCCCATTTTGGACTGATCGCTTTTTTAAAAGTGGTAAATATAAACATTGCAGCGGCAAAATGATTGGCGGCGTGTGACGAAGTAAAACTCGAACTGCCCGGGCAATAGCTTACCAGGAAGCGGACTTTGTCGGCAAGAAACGGGTCGCGGCATGGGCGCAGGCGAAAAAAATTATCTTTTATTAAAGTGCTGCTCACATAATCGCTCAACATTACGTTGAGGATGAAAAACAAAACCCAAAGCCAGCCTCTTCCTTTGAAATTGAAAATCGTAAAGCAAACCAAAAAGAAATATAAGGGCATCCACACAAAAGGCTCCCTCAGGAAAGGAATGAAAAAATCAAAAAAAGGTGTATGCCATTGACCGTTCATTTTGGCAAACAGGTTATAATCGATCTGTTTAATGATATCAGGCAGGAAGTTCACCATGTTCATTTGCAATAAACTCATTTCACAAAAATAACCATTGCTTAAAAAATGTGCCTAAATATTTACATTTGCCCTTTGCTTCTGCCTGTTTCCGAATTTTAGATTAATCATTAATTCTTATAAATGAGAAATACCCGTTTTCCGCGTCTTGTCAAATGGATGTTTTTAAGCTCGATTGTTTTTTTAGTCTTTATGACGGTTCTCCGGTTCATTTTTTTCTTCCATTTCAAAACCGCGGAATATTCACTTTATGGAAACATAAAACCCTTCCTGCTCGGATTAAATTTTGACCTTCGGATCGTTTGCGGAATCGTTCTTTTCCCATTCCTCATTGGCAACCTGCATTTAAAATATAATTCCAAAAAAAGTCTGTCTGCTGGCAGCATCGCCCAATTAATCCTTACGATTTTGATCATGATCGTACTGATTATTTTCATGAAAAAAGGGCATGCATCTTTCTCACTTCTTACAGTCATGTCGGTTCTGTTTGCACTGATACTAGCCTGGCTATTGATTTTGAAAAACTGCAATCCTTTTGAAAACCGCGTCTCGGAAATCATTTTCAAAATTTATTTCCTGCTCATCGCTCTTTCGCTTGTGTTCCTGTATGCTATTGACTTTGAGCATTTTGATTACCTGCATCAGCGGCTGAATGCAAGCGTGTTGAATTATACGCAGGACGCCAAAATTTCAATGAACATGGTTTGGGAAACGTATCCGGTTTTCACCCTCATCTTGTTAATTATTCTTGGCACAATCCTCTTATTCTGGCTGATCAACCGGCTATTTAAAAAAATAAAATTACAGGAATATGCAGGTGGAAGAGTTGCCAAAGCGGTAATGGCGTCTCTGTTCACAATTGCATTAGGGATAGGAATTTTTGGAAGATTAAACCAGTATCCTTTGCGCTGGAGCGACGCCTTTTCTTTTGAAGACGATTTCAAAGCCAACCTTGCATTAAATCCTGCACAAAGCTTTCTGAGTACGTTGGAATACCGTAATTCATCTTATGATTTAAAACAAGTGAAAGAGTATTATCCTTTAATGGCCGACTACCTCAACGTTACTCATCCGGACAGCACAGTTTTAAATTTCAAAAGAACAAACGAAACCGCGGCACCCGCAAATCCTCCCAATGTAGTTGTAGTAATCTGTGAAAGTTTCAGCGCTTATAAAAGCAGCATGTGGGGAAATCCGTTGAACACAACACCTTATTTTAATCAAATGTGCAAGGATGGCATTTTCTTTGACCGGTGTTTTACCCCTGCCTATGGTACGGCCCGCGGCGTTTGGGCTGTGATAACAGGCATCCCTGATGTGGAATATCCCAATACCTCGAGCCGCAATCCTTCTTATGTGGATCAGCATTCGATCATCAACGATTATAAAGGCTATGAAAAATTTTATTTTATCGGCGGGAGTTTAAGCTGGGCCAACATTCGCGGACTACTCACTAATAATATTGAAGGCTTGCAGATGTATGAAGAAGAAGATTTCAAATCAAAAACGGTAGATGTTTGGGGCATCAGTGACAAACGGTTGTTCCTCGAGGCCAACCATGTTTTTAAAGATCAAAAAAGGCCATTTTTCGCCGTAATTCAAACGGCAGACAACCATCGGCCTTACACCATTCCTGAAGAGGACCGCAAAGAATTTGATGTTAAGAATTACCCGGCCGATTCCTTAAAAAAATACGGGTTTTATAGTAATGACGAACTGAATGCCTTCCGCTATACTGATTTCAGCTTTCAAAAATTTATTGAAGCGGCGAAAAAAGAAGCCTATTTCAACAATACGATTTTCGTTTTCGTTGGCGATCATGGCATTCGCGGAGACGCGGGAGATATGTTTCCTAAAGCATGGGAAATTGACGGTCTGACCACCCAGCACGTGCCGCTGCTTTTTTATTCGCCGGGATTGCTTGCACCGCAACGCATCGACAGAACCTGCTCGCAAGTTGACGTCTTGCCTTCTGTTTCGGCACTTGCAGGAATTCCTTTTGTGAATACGACAATGGGAAAAAATTTATTCGATACTGCTGGCAACAATAACCGGTTTAAAAACCTTGCGTTCCTGTTCGATCCAAACATCAAGCAAATCGGAATTGTGACTGATGAATATTGCTATGTCCATAATCTTATCAGCGGAAAAGAGGATTTCCGTTCCGCGAAAGACGATGCGCCGCTTCCGCAAAGTCCCCGAGTTTTAGATGATAAAAAGCTCCTTGAAAATCTTTCAAACGCTTATTACCAAACGGCAAAGTACATGCTGATCAATAACAGGAAAGTTAATGCAGGAAAGTAAAAGAAGAAAGAGGTTTAACTTTACAGGCCACTTTAATTATGATTAAAACCAGACTTCCAGGAACCATTCCCTTAACCATTCAATGGCTATTAATGCTTTGGCTGATTTATGTGGTGATCTTTACCCTTTTGAGGGTTTCAACAGTGTTCCTTTTTATTCCGGCAAATGTTACTATTCAATCGCTGCTTCCTTCATTCTGGCTGGGTTTCCGGTTCGATGCCAAATGGATTTCGATTATACTTTTGCCTATCGCAATCCTTTCCATTTATCCGAAATTTTCGCCTTTTTATTCACAGCGGAACAAGAAATTCTGGTCCTATTACCTTGCTACAACAACCTTGATTGTTTTATTCTTTTTCGGAGCCGATTTCGGAAATTTCAGTTATAATCATACAAGGATTAACGCGAGCGCCCTCAATTTTGCGGAAGATCCGGTGATCTCCTTTAAGATGCTTTGGCAAAGCTACCCTATGGTATGGATCATAACCGCTCTCGTTGTTTCGGTGATTTTAATGTCAAAGCTTTTTAAAGGAACCCATGTGCTTACAACCAAAAGGAATCTTCAGGAAAACATGATCTACAAAAAGCGCTGGCATGCGGGAGCTATCTGTTTTTTAAGCTGGTGCTTGTATGGGGTATTTTCCTTTGAACCGATAAAATGGAAAGATGCTTTTGAGCTAAACGATAATTTCAAATCCTATGTGGCGCTAAATCCGTTGCAGAATTTTTTCACCACCCTGCAATTTCGAAAGCCCTCTTTTAATGAAGCACAGGCGAAAAGATACTTCCCGGTGATCGCTGATTTCCTGCAGCTTGATCCCAAAAACGTTTCAGATGAAAATTATTCGAGGGAGGTTTTGCCCAACAGCAAATCGCTGGAAAGCAGACCTAATATAATCCTGGTGATCTGCGAAAGCTTCAGCATGTATAAAAGCAGCATGAGCGGGAACCCATTGAATACTACTCCGTTTTTCAAGCAAATGTGTGACAGCGGCATTTTTTTCAACCATTGTTTCAGCCCTACCTTCGGTACAGCGCGCGGAGTGTTTGCAACGCTTACCGGCATACCAGATGTGCAACTGTCGAAATTTTCCACCAGAAATCCGCAAGCCGTTGTTCAACACACGATCATCAATGAATTCGAGGATTACAATAAATTTTATTTTTTAGGTGGTAGCAGCGACTTCAACAATTTTGAAGGATTGGTAAAAAACATAAATAATGTTCAAGTTTACCAGGAAGGCTCCTTTAAATCGCCTCCTCTGAATGTTTGGGGCATCAGTGACAAGAATCTTTTTTTGGAAGCAGGGGAAGTTTTATCTCAAGAGAAAAAGCCTTTTTTTGCAATCATCCAAACAGCCGACAATCATCGTCCCTTCAGCATTCCCGAGGAGGATACCGACTTTGAAAGAAGGATTGAACCGGAGGACACCTTGAGGAAATACGGGTTTGAATCCCTGAAAGAATTTCAATCTTTTTGCTATACCGATTATTGTTTCAGAAAACTTATTGAGGAAGGGAAAAAGCAAACCTGGTTCAACAATACCATTTTTGTTTTTATAGGGGATCACGGGGTGGAAGGAGAAACTTCAGCCATTTTTCCCGGTAATTTAAATTTAGGAAGGCTGAGCGATGAGCATGTGCCGCTTCTGTTTTACGCTCCGGAATTACTCACACCTCAGAAGAGAAAGGAGGTGGTTTCCCAAATCGATGTGCTTCCTACCATTGCCGGAATGGTACATCAATCCTATACTAACACAACTCTTGGAAGAGACCTGCTGAATGCAAAAAACAAGACGGACGCCGCCTTCATTATTCATCATGACGAAGGAAATATCGGTGTGGTTACCAACGATTATTTATTCATGAAAAACCTCCGGATCGAGAAGGAAGAACTGCTGCCGCTGCGTTCCAATTATTTTACAATTAGTGCGGCTCAAAAAGATTCAGTAAAAAGTAAGCTTTCAAAACTCACCTCGGCGCTTTATGAAACATCCAAATGGATGCTGGTGAATAATAAGGAAAAGTAGTTTTATGATCAACTTCTAATGAGATTGGATTATATATACTATTCTCTTTAAAAAATGCTGGTTGGAATCATTCTAGAATATATTTCCGCATAATTTATTTAAAAGCATTTCACGTATGAACGAGAATGATGTGCAAGTGGATAAATAAAGCGTTTGTTTAAGATAGTGCAGATAGGAAGTATGGTATTGTTATCTGTTATTATAATAATTGCCTTTCTAACGAACATAATTGGAAATACAGAAGCGAATACAATTGAAAACATAAAAATACTCATTAACGAACGCAAATGAAGCTGTATTAAAAGCAAAAGAAGAGTTGGCAGCTTGATAAGCTAAATACAATTTGTATAAGAGGATTAGGTAAAATAAGTGCTTTATTGGTTATTACAAAGTATAAAAGAGAAAGTATATTTAAATGGCATCTATGGCAGCCGAGCCATGGAAGAATGAATTTATATAGGATTAACTATATTTGAGAACACCACTTACTGGAACATCTTTTATTTTCTGTAAATTTTCAACTTATTTTTTAATGATCAGGAATAAGTCAATTTATATTTTTTTAGAATAAAATTCACTTAAAACAAAATTTTATATACTTTTAAACCGTTAGATTTGCATTCCCTTAATTCAAAAGTGAAATACAGGTTAGTAAAATTGCATAAATTTTCCGGTGATGAAGCATCTATTTACACGGTTTATTTGGAGTCTGAAAAGCAAACTTTATTTGAAAAGTTTATTTTAGAGAATAAGGCGGATTGCGAGCCTGAGCTTAATGACATAATTAAAAGAATAATATCTATTGGTAAAAAAGTTGGAGCAAGAGAACAGTTCTTTAAACTAAATGAGGGGAAGCCAGGCGATTTGGTCTGTGCTTTGTTCGATAAACCTGATAAACATTTACGATTATATTGTATCCGTTATGGAAAATCGTTTGTCATATTAGGTGGCGGTGGCCCTAAAAATGTAGCTGCCTGGGAAGATGATCCTAAACTTACAGAGGAAGCGATCTGGATGATAAATGTGTCAGCAGATATAGAAAAGAAGAGGCAGGAAGGTGAATTAAGATGGGTAGATGATGGATTTGAATTGGAAGGTGATTTAAATTTCAATCAAGATGATGAGTAATAAAAAAAGTATGAAGGCAGAAAATTACAGTAGCGAATTATTAGATTCAATGCTTGATGCTATTACACCAGAGCAACAAAAAAGCATTGACCGTAAAATGATGCTTGCTGCAAAAATTTACGATGCCATGAAAGCAAAGGGCTGGAATCAAAAGACTTTTGCAGCAGCTATAGGAAAGCAGCAATCTGAAATCTCTAAATGGCTCAGTGGTACGCATACATTTACATCTGATACACTCTGGACAATTGGGGATAATCTGGGTATTGAATTATTACCCGTAAAGGAAATATCAAAAGTTGTTGAGGTAAAGTATGTGCCAATTGTAATAAAAGCAGAAATATCAGAAGGAATTCCGAACACCGTTTCTGGCATTTTTGATGATTCATCTCTCATTCCTCAAGAAGGGTATTATTTTATAAAGCAATATTCCTCAAAAGTGAATATTGGTTCTACTAAAGCATTTAACATCCATGCAGACTGCTGATAAAATTATATTTAGTTTTAAAGGTATTGAAATAGTTCAATCCTCTTTAAATTTAAAACCAGCACATAAACTCGACAATAAGGACGAAGATTTTATTTTCAATATTGAAGTTAATCAAAAGATAGATGCTTCAAACAAACTGGTTTTTGTTTTTGTCCGCATCCTGGTTTTACTGCCAGATATGAAGGAGGAAGTGGGTAGCTTTACTTCATTATGTGTTTTTAATGTTGAAAATTTTCATGAGATTTCAAAACCGGAAAATGAGCAGGAAAGTCTCCCCCCACATTTCATGAATACATTAAGTAGTGTTTCTATTTCAACCACTCGTGGTTTAATGTTCACCCATTTCAAGGGTACCTATTTACACAAAGCTATTTTGCCCATTATTGATCCTTCTCTTCTTAAACCCCAACCTCAGCCGTTATAAAATATTTGAAACCTGCGGATTAATTGAAAAATCTTAATTCACAAACTGATGGTTCAATCCCCTGAAATCTACAGGCACTAATTTACTTACGCCAGGTTCCTGCATGGTAACACCATAAATAACATCTACAGAAGCCATCGTCATTTTGTTATGGGTAACAATAATGAACTGGGATTCCTTGCTGAATTTGCGGATCATTTGGGTAAACTTCCCGACGTTGGCATCATCCAGGGGGGCGTCCACTTCGTCAAGAATACAGAAGGGAGCTGGCTTAATAAGATATATAGCGAATAAAAGTGCGGTTGCTGTCAGCGTTTTTTCCCCACCGCTTAGCTGGGTAATGCTGGTTGGCCTTTTGCCTTTAGGTTTGGCTATAATGTCAATCCCCGTTTCAGCGAGATTATCTGGATTTTCCAAAACCATGTCAGCGGTATCGTCTTCAGTAAATAGCGCTTTAAACACGTTCTGGAAATTATCACGGACCTGGTTAAAGGTGTCAAGAAATTTCTGATTCGCTGTCGCTTCAACTTCCTGAATGGTTTGCATCAGCGATTCTTTCGCAGTAACCAGATCGCCTTTTTGCTCTTTAATGAAATCATAGCGCTTCTTCATTTCGGTGAAGGCTTCAATAGCGGTGGGATTGATCTCCCCCATGTTCTCCAGCCGTTTTTTCATTCTGTCGCTTTTTTCCTGGAGCTCTTCCAGGCTGGCGCTGGAAGTTCTTTCTTCATCAAGAATGGCATCCAGGTCAACCCTGAATTCTACATGTAGCCTTTCTTTCATTCCCGCAAGATGCAATTTTAATTCATTGAGTTTGTCTTTGATTTCATTCAATAAATGATCCGTTTGCTCCTTGGATTTTTGCTTCTGGCGCAGGCCGCTTTCTTTCTCATTTAATTCATTGCGCAGATTATAATATGCCTGATCGGCCTCATTGAGTTTCTTCTGTTCAGCGTCCTTATTTTTCAACAGGAAAATCACGGCTTCTTCCAGTTCTTTCAATTCAGCGGAAGTAACTCCTATATTTTCTGCAGCATCTTTTAATTGAGTATTGCTGCTTTCCACTTGGGCGCTCAAATCCCTGAACTGGCGGCTTTTGAATTCAAGCTCCTGCTTAATGGCGGTAACCTTGCTTTGCTGACGGGCAAGACTTAGGTTATTATCATTATAAAGCCGGTTCACTTCATTGAACTCCTGCTCTGTTTTTATAAATTCATCTCCCGCTAATTTCATTTTCTCATCATGCTCTCCAACCTTGTCCATCAGGGAAGAAAGCAGGTCGCGTGTTTCACTGATCGCTTCCTGGTTCTGCTCCAGTTGCTCTCTCATTTCCTCCAGGCGCCGGTCGGCCACTTCTTGCTGGTGGAGATTGTTTTCAATCTTATTTTGAATAGCGTAACTTGTGTTAATTAGCTCATTTATAACCTGTTGCGTTTGCTGGATATAATTTTCCTTTAACTGTTCATTAAAAGCGATTACCTCATTTGATTTTTGTGTGATAACTGATTTCAGTTCGGCGACTTTTCCTTGTTGAATGACAATTCCTTCTGCTAATTTTTCAAGATTTTTTGCACGGCCGATTTTTTTCCCTTCAAATAAACCGACACTTCCACCTGTGAGGGAATATTTTCCTTTTACATATTTTCCTGTCTTTTCCAGGATAACATGTCCATTGCTATTTTGAAAAGCATCATCATTTTCAGCAATGAAAACATTGCTTAAAAGATGGCCGGCAAGATGCTGATATTTAGGATCGATTTCGATAACATCCATGGCGCAAATGGCATTAGAAACCTTCCCGGAAACTGCATTCTCATGAGAATTCACCAGATCCAGCAGGAAAAAATTCGCTTTCCCCTTTTTGTTCGTATCAAGTAGCTGTATGGCAGTCATCCCATCCTGCATATTGTCAACAACATAATAATTCAGATAAGGCTCCAAAACATTTTCAACTGCTGCCCGAAATTCTTCTTTCACATAAATGATGTCTGAAAGGATGGGAGCGGTATAATTCCAGGATTTATTATTATGTAAAAACTTCACACTTTCGGGATAGCCTTCCATCTTATCAATAAGGCTTTTCAGCAAATCGTGCTCATTCTGCCTGGAATCCAGTTTGCGGTTTTCCTCTGCCAGTTCGCTTCTTAATTTTTCAAGTGCCGACTGAGTTTCGAGGATTTGCTCTTTGGTGAACTCATTGTGCTTCTTTAATTCCTCAAGCGCCGCTTTTTTCTCATCCAGCTCCTGTTCCTTTTGTTTCTTATCCATTTCCAGCCTTGAGAGTGTGTCTGTTCTCTGGCGCTGATCTTCCTCGATTTGAGCGATCGACCTTTGAAGGTTGAAAATGGAAGTATCGGCGACAGCCACCTTTTTTTCGGCATCAAAATGACTTCGCTGCAACTGCATTTGCGTTTGCCTCAAAGCGTCAACGGCGCTTCGTTTTTGATCGAATACCGTCCGCTTTTCTTCAGCATTCTTCCTTAATTGGTCCAACTGCTCTTTCTGCTCGGCAAGCTTGATTTCCTCATCACCAATTTGCTGCTGGGTAAACTGAATGCTTTCCTCAATCCCCTTCAATTGTCCTTCCGCCTTTGATAAAAAATCCTTCAAGCCACTTTCCCTTTCGGCAAGATGTTGCAGGCGTTGGGAACTCAAATTCTTTTTATTTTCTCTTTCCCTTACCGTATTGTTCAATTCATTAAAAGCCTGCTGTTGTTGCTGCAAGGCCCTTTCTTTTTCAATAAAACCCGCCTTTTCTTTTTCAATCGCCGCTTCTTCTGTAGCAATTTGTGCTTCAAGTTCTATTTTTTTGTCAGTTTCCACTTGCTGTTGTTCATTCAGGTCGCGGTAGGTAATATGAAAACCTTCAAGCGCCGCTTTGGCTAACTCGATGCTGATTTCGCGATATTCTTTTTTTACTTCATAGAATTTCTCGGCTTTCTTTGCCTGGCTCTCCAAAGATTTGAGCTGGTTATTAATCTCGAACAAAAGATCTTCAATGCGAGCAAGATCCTGTTCGGTTGCGTCGAGCTTTGTTTTCGCTTCCCGCTTCCTGGTTTTATAAATCGAAATCCCGGCGGCTTGCTCCAGCATCCGGCGGCGGCTATTTTCCTTGTCTTTAATGATATCGTCCACCATTCCCAGTTCAATGATGGCATAGCTGTCGGTGCTGATACCCGTGTCCATAAACAGGTTGTGAATATCCTTCAAACGACAACTCACGTCATTTAACCGATATTCACTCTCTCCGTTCTTGTAATATTTCCTCGTTACAGTAACTGTGCTGAACTCTGTCGGAAGAAGATTTTTCGTGTTTTCAAAAGTGAGACTTACCTCCGCAAGCCCGCTGGCACTTCGATTTTTCGATCCATTGAACACAAGACTTTCCAAATTTTCGCTACGAAGCTGACTGATCTTTTGTTCACCAATTACCCAGCGGATGCTATCGACGATATTGCTTTTACCGCAACCGTTCGGACCGATAACCCCCGTTATACCCTCATCAAAATTAAGTACTGTTTTATCGGCAAAACTTTTAAATCCTTTAATTTCTAAACTCTTTAATCTCACTGTTTCTTATTTTGTTTATAGCCCCAGACGCTGTTTTCTGGTGCAGGAGGGCAAATATATACGTTCTGCAAGAAAGAAAGATTCGCATTCCACGTTGATGTTTCATAATTATGCACACATTTTTCACAGAATTACACTTCTTTCCAATTATGTTCTTTTTTAGTTTATTTTTTTTGTTTATTTGAAACAATAAATTTGCACCACTTTCACATTCCTTATCTTTATAAATAAAAATCTAAAAATTAACTACTAATGAAAAAATTTCTTGTTCCAATTGATTTTTCTGACACTTCTGTAAACGCCGCAAAATTTACGGTAGCGCTAACAAAAGAGATCCCTGATGCGCAAGTGATTCTTTATCATGTTTATAGCCGGATTAGTTTTGCTACGCTCACTTCGAAAGAGGAAGGTTCACGGCACAATGTTTCTGAAAACGCGTTAAACGAAATAAGGTCAAAAATCAGTGAAGGAAACGATAATATTTCAGTAGTTGTAGAAGAAGGTTCGTTTGTAGAAAATATTGGCGATTTTGTTTTGGGTCATGCCATTGACCTGGTCGTAATGGGAATTACCGGAAGTTCAAGAATTACACAGGTTTTTATGGGAACCAACACGTTAAATGTAATCAGGAATATTAATTGTCCGGTGATGATCATTCCGCCGGATGCGAAATTTGAAGGCCTGAAAAAAATGGTTTTCACCTCCGACTTCAAGGATGTCGCCCGGACAACGCCTTTTAACGAACTCAGAAAGCTTTTTGACATTTTTAAACCCGAGATTGATATTCTGAATGTGGACAGCGAGCATTATGTTGAGTTGACAGAAGACTTTAAAATTGAACGGCAGGCAATGGAAGACAAATTAGGTCAATATAATCCTAACTTTTCTTTCCTGCGAGCCTACGACTTCCTTGATGGTATTAACAATTACGTGGAAACCCGGAATATAGACGTGATCATTACTGTTCCGCGAAAACATAGTTTTTTAAGCCAGTTGTTTAAGACGAGCCATACAAAAAAATTGGCTTATCATAGCAATGTGCCCATTATCGCTGTACCGTTTTAGGACAAAAAAAATTATTTTTTACCAAATTGGATCTTTTCCCGAAGATCCAATTTTTGGTTTAAGTACATTTTATCAGGAATTTGATAAGAAAAAAAGAGATTGGTATCTTGCTAAACATTGAAAGATATTGAGGAGTGGATCATTCTTAAAATCATGTATGAAAAATATAAAATTAATTGAGGTGCCCAGTGAGATTGGGGCTGGGACACGCGGAGCCAGTCTTGGTGTGGAAGCCATCAAGATCGCAGCGCTTGATTTCATGAGCAATTTTTTTGTCCATTTTCCCTCAGAAAAAGTGGAAACAGAAAACAGGCTACTGTTTGAACCTATACAGTCTCCTTATGCCAAAAGAATCAACGGAGTTTTAACCATGCAGGACCGCATCGCATATGCGGTAAAGGAAAGCATACAAAATAATTTTTTTCCGGTTGTCATCAGCGGAGATCATAGCAACGCGGCCGGAACCATTGCGGGCATAAAATCGGCCAGGCCCGGCAGTCGAATAGGAGTTGTTTGGATTGATGCTCATGCCGATCTTCACACGCCTTATACTACCCCTTCCGGAAATATGCATGGAATGCCCCTTGCGGTTTCGATTGGGGAAAATAATGAAGAAAGCAAGGTTCATGAGCCGGATGAAAAAACCAAAAAAGCCTGGGACGATTTAAAAAACTTCGGCAAAATAAATCCGAAGATCCTTGGAGAGGATATCGTTTTCATTTCGCTGCGCGATTATGAAAAAGAAGAAAAGCACTTGATTGAGAAATACGGCATGAAAGTGATAACAACAAGTGAGCTGCGCCGAAAAGGCCCGGAGAATGTTGTTCGTGCCTCACTAAGATTCCTGGATGAATGCACCGATATTTATGTAAGCTTCGACGTGGACTGCCTTGACTCCTCAATTTCAAAAGGAACCGGAACCCCTGTAAGCAACGGCCTCAGGGAAAGAGAGGCTGAAGATCTTGTCAGCAAGTTTATGCAGAACAGGAAAATATGCTGCTTCGAGATCACGGAAGTAAATCCTACTCTTGACAAGGAAAACCTTATGTCCGAAATCGCGTTCAACATTTTACAAAGAAGTGTGAATGTGTTAATGATGAATTAGAAGTTTAGAAGAAATCCGTTTTCAAAATCCTTGCGGTGTTTTTAAATGAGCAACTCGAAATTCAAAATCCTAATTCATCATCAAGATTTTTTTGAACTATTTTTACAAAAAAAATTATGCAAACACTGCTTGTTCTACACAATTTAGTACGCTGGCTGGTTCTCTTGTTTGGCTTTTGGACGCTCATCAGCGCCATAAGTGGCATGGGTTCAAAAAGGGAATATGCTTCCGGCGATAGCCGCGCTAATTTCTTTTTCATGCTTTCCATGGACATCCAATTATTGATCGGATTGATTCTTTATTTTACTGGCGCATGGTTTGAAAGGCTGAAGCATTTGGGAGAAAACATGAAAGATCCTATGCTTCGTTTTTTCACCATGGAACATGGATTGTTGATGATCATAGCATGGATACTGGTTCATGCAGGAAGAATGTCGGTAAAGAAGACCGAGGGCTCACAATCAAAATTCAAAAAAACGTTGATCTATTTTGGAATTGCTTTGTTGCTCATACTGGTTGCTATTCCATGGCCATTTAGGGAAGCGGTTGCACGGCCTTGGTTCAGATGGTTTTGATTAAAAATATAATTGGGATTGAAAAGATCCTATGCGGCTTTTTTGAAAACTCCGGGAAATTTAAAATAGAAAAGAAGAAATGAAGGAAGAAAAAGAAGAAATTCTGAAAGAAGAAGTAAATGAACGCCCAATCATTTTGGTTACCAACGATGATGGCATAACAGCACCTGGCATTCGCAGCCTGGTAAATGCTGTAAAGGATTTAGGAGAAGTAGTGGTTGTTGCGCCGGATAAACCCCAAAGCGGAATGGGGCATGCGATTACGATTGGGGTTCCTTTAAGATTAAATAAAGTGGAAGATCTTTTCCAGGGAATAGAATCGTGGCAAACCAACGGCACTCCTGTAGATTGCGTAAAGCTAGCCGTTGACAAAATCCTTCATAGGAAACCGGATATCTGTCTCAGCGGAATCAACCACGGAGCCAATCATTCTATCAACGTGATTTATTCAGGCACGATGAGTGCGGCTATGGAAGCCTCTATTGAAAGTATTCCATCTGTTGGTTTTTCACTTCTTGACTATCGGTTTGAAGCCGATTTCAGCGCTGCAGAATTTTATGTAAACAAAATAGTTTCCAGTCTCCTGAAGCGGAAAATGTACAAGCATCTTTTGCTGAATGTAAATATCCCTGCGATGCCGCTGGAATTAATGAATGGCATAAAATTATGCAAGCAGGCTTATGCGAAATATGATGAAGATTTCGATGAACGTCTCGATCCTCATGGGAAAAAATATTATTGGCTTACGGGCGAATTCAAAAATTTTGACAAAGGAAAAGACACGGATGTTTGGGCGCTTGAACACAATTACGTCAGTGTAGTTCCTGTCCAGTTCGATCTCACCAATTACCAACTAAAAGAGCATCTTGAAAAAACCTGGGATATATTATGATCTTCAAAAAAGACAATTTTGTTTTTGGGATAGCCCTTGGAGTAATCGCGCCTGTCATTGGATTTTTGATTTATAAAATGACCAAATTCAAGGGCCTTACGCTTGAAGAAATGTTCCAGTGGATGAAACTGAATCCCAATTTAATCTCGGCGTCGATAAGTGTTTCTTTAATGGCTAATGCAGTGCTGTTCACCATTTATATTAATGGGCATCGCGATAAAACCGCCAAAGGAATTTTCATTATCACCGTTGTTTACGCCCTCATTGCGATGGTTTTTAAATATTGGTAGTTATGCGGCAAACCACTTTTTTTGATGATTTTTCAGGGAAACTTCGTTTACCTGGGCTTTGCCCACGCAAAGAAGAAAAGACGAAAAATTTCTTTTCAGCAAACGGACTTTTTTCAGGATTTATTTTTCACTGAAAAGAAGAAAAGAAGCAAAGACGCAAAGTTTTTCTTCAGCAACCCAGTTGTTCGGTCGATTTATTTTCACGCAAAGACGCAAAGAAGCAAAGACGAAAAATTTCTTTTCAGCAAACGGACTTTTTTCAGGATTTATTTTTCACTGAAAAGAAGAAAAGAAGCAAAGACGCAAAGTTTTTCTTCAGCAACCCAGTTGTTCAGGTCGATTTATTTTCACGCAAAGACGCAAAGAAGCAAAGACGAAAAATTTCTTTTCAGCAAACGGACTTTTTTCAGGATTTATTTTTCAGTGAAAAGAAGAAAAGAAGCAAAGACGCAAAGTTTTTCTTCAGCAACCAGTTGTTCAGTCGATTTATTTTCACGCAAAACGCAAAGAAGCAGAGACGAAAAAATTTCTTTTCAGCAAACGGACTTTTTTCAGGATTTATTTTTCACTGAAAAGAAGAAAAGAAGCAAAGACGCACAGTTTTTCTTCAGCAACCCAGTTGTTCAGTCGATTTATTTTCACGCAAACACGACAAAGAAGCAGAGACGAAAAATTTGTTTTCAGCAAACGGACTTTTTTCAGGATTTATTTTTAATTTTTAGGTAAATCACTGCTAGCTCCTTAACAATTCCCCAACCGCCTTTTCAACTTTTTCAGCATTCGGCAGCATTTCTTTTTCCAGTACCATATTCATTGGAACGGCGGGTAGGTCGAGCGCACCAAGCACTTGCACGGCCGCGTCTAAATATTTGAAACATTCTTTTGAAATCCTTCCTGCAAGTGCTTCAGCAAATGAATTATTCTGTTGTTCTTCAGTCAGCACCAGGCATTTTCCATGTTTTTTTACTGCAGTAAAAACCAGCTCTTCATCCAATGGGAACAATGACCTCAGGTCAATAATCTCTATTTGTCCGGGAAATTTTTTAGCGCAAGCCGTTGCCCAATAAACGCCCATTCCATAAGTAATGATGCAGCACGTTTCTCCATTCCTGGTTTTATTTTCATCTGCCATCAATACTGCATTTCCTTTTCCAAGAGGAATTACATAATCACGGGAAGGTTCAACCCGTTTTGCTTCCTCCGTTCCTGGAACCTTGCTCCAATAAAGACCTTTATGTTCGAGCATCACAACTGGATTCGGATCGAGGAAAGCCGCTTTCATTAGGCCTTTCATATCTGCCGCATTCGATGGGTAAACAATTTTGATTCCTTTAATTGACAACAGCAAAGTTTCAACGCTTCCGCTATGGTAAGGGCCACCTCCGCCGTATGCCCCAATTGGAACCCGGATCAATGCCTGTACAGGAAATTTGCCACAACTCAGGAAACAACTTTTTGCCACTTCGGTAGCCAGTTGATTGATTCCGGGGTAAATGTAATCAGCGAATTGCACTTCTACGATGGGTTTGGCACCAACAGCGCTCATGCCAACCGTCGAACCAATTATATAAGCCTCCTGTATAGCTGTATTGAAAACCCGCAGATCACCAAACTGTTCGCCGAGCGTTGCTGTTTCCCTGAAAACTCCGCCGAGCCTCCTTCCAACGTCTTGTCCATATAAAACCGCTTCGGGCAATTCTTCCATGATCTCACGAATGGCAAACAGCGCCGCATCCACCATCACTATTTTTTCCTTGCCTTCAGGACTTCTTTCTCCTTTTTCAATCGAGATTTCCGTTGGAGCGAAAACATGCTCGCTAACTTTTGAAGGATCCGGATCCGGAGCAGATTTCGCACTTTCAAATTGGCTCGAAACAGCATCGGCTACAATCGCTTCAATTTCATCCAGGTCTTTTTCGTCTATCCCTACATGTTGCAACCGCCTTTTAAGCTTCGGCAAAGGATCATCCTTTGCATGTTTTTCAAGATCTTCCGGCGTCCGGTAAAATTCTTTACGAACTCCGCTGGTATGATGGCCAAGCAACGGAACTTTTGCATGAACCAAAAAGGGCCCGCTGTTTTCCCTTACTTCTTCTACCACCTTTTTCATCACATCATAGCTTTGGACAAAATCACTACCATCAATGCTTATGCGGTTCATGCCTTTGAATCCTTTGGCAAACTGAGAAGCATTCATTGTTCTCGCTTCCGAAGAAGATACGCTGATTCCCCAATCGTTATCCTGAACGAGATAAATTATGGGTAGTTTTTTTAAAACCGCTACCTGGAAGGCTTCACTTACTTCACCTTCTGTGAGGCTGGCATCTCCCAGGGAGCAAATCACAACAGGAGATTCTCCGTTACTTCCTGTTTTAAACAACGGCGAATGGATGTTCTTCAAATATTGCAATCCCTGCGCGATTCCAGTTGCTGGAATTGCCTGCATTCCGGTAGCGCTGCTTTGATGAATAATGGTCGGCTTATCATCGCCTCGATAATTAGGATGGGAATAATATTCCCTTCCTCCGGTAAAAATATCATCGCCCTTAGCCAGCAACTGGAGCATCAAAGTGTAAGGAGAAAAACCAAGTCCGAGCAATAAGCTTTCATCGCGATAATAAGGACTTACATAATCGCAAGGCTGCAATTGAAAAGCAGTTGCGAGCTGTATGGCCTCATGGCCGCGCGAAGTAGAGTGAACATATTTGCAATCAGCCCGGTTCGCCTCGTAGATGCGTGCCATAGCACCGGCAGTACACATCAGGCTGTAAGCATTTAAAAGGATTTCTTTATGGATCATATCATTGGCGAGCTTAGGTAAAATTGATATGGAAAATTGAAGTTACTTGAAAAATTTTCCATCTGAAAAAAATAAAAAAACACAAAAATGCTCTTATTAAAAATAGCTCAAATTGGTCTTTGGTGTCAGCGCCAAAACACTTTCATAAATAAGTTTGATCGTATTTTCAATATCATCCCTGTGCAGCATTTCAACCGTGGTGTGCATATAGCGCAAAGGAATTGAGATCAACGCCGATGGGCAACCATCATTCGCATATGCAAAAGAATCGGTGTCGGTTCCCGTACTGCGGCTCACAGCTCTTAACTGTAAGGGGATCTTATTTTTAACTGCTACTTCTTCAATAACTCCAAGCAATTTGTTATGCACAGCGGGACCGTAAACCAGTGCGGGGCCTTTGCCGCAGGCGCAATCACCTTCAATCAATTTGTTGATCATGGGCGTGGTTGAATCATGAGTTACGTCCGTTATGATGGCCACATCAGGCTTAATTCTCCTGGCGATCATTTCGGCGCCTCGCAAGCCGATTTCTTCCTGAACAGCGTTCACTACATACAAGCGCATACGGCAGCGTTTTTTTATTTTCTTTCAGCAGCCTTGCGACTTCGGCAATCATAAATCCACCGATGCGATTGTCAAAAGCCCGTCCTATCAAATTTCCATACGCGATTTCATCAAAACCTTCTGTATAAGTAACTACTGCACCGATATGAATTCCCAGATCTTCCACTTCTTTTTTATTTCTGGCGCCGCAATCCAAGAACAGGTTTTCTACTTTCGGCTGCTGTTCCTTGTTGTCATTATTCCCATGTCTTGTATGGATTGCCGGCCATCCGAACACTGCTTTCACGTTTCCTTTCTTGCCATGAATAATGACTCTTTGCGATGGAGCGATCTGGTGATCAACACCTCCGTTTCTCTTTAAATAAATCAATCCTTCAGGAGAAATATAATTTACAAACCAGCTTATCTCATCGGCATGAGCCTCTATCACAACTTTAAAAGTTTTTTCAGGATTGATAACGCCGACAGCGGTTCCATAGGGATCAGTAAAAGTGGTGTCAACATAATTTTTAATGTAATTCAGCCAAACCTTTTGCCCACCGGATTCAAAACCAACAGGAGAAGGAGTGTTCATATAATTTTTTAAAAACTGAAAAGATTTTTCGCTGATAAAAGGCGATGCTTTACTTTTTGCCATAATGTTTTATTTGAATTCTTTTTGTGTAGAGGTTGCAAATTTATTGTTTTAAACTGAATCCATAAATTAGGATACCCTGCAGCAGCATCATGCCGTCGATGCCAGCAAGAAAAATATAATCGGAGTTCGTTTTTTTGGTAAGTTCTATAATTATAAAAGTCGCCGCTGCTGAAAACGAGAAAGCAATCAGGATATGGGTTTGAGGCAGATAGAAATATTGCATTACAGCAAGGATCACAAATACAATCAGCAATAAATAAGACAACAAGTAAGCGTTTTTTCGCTTCATTGAAACAGCCAGCGTATTTATATTTTCCTGCTTGTCGATTTCAATATCCCGTATATCAAAAAGCAGGCACAAGATGAACATGAACACAAATCTTTTTAAAAATACAAGCCAGAAAAGGCGCTGGTCGAATGGCATGGAATTTACCGGAAACCACACGGTTACAATCGTCCACATAATTGTAATGGTGAGGATTTTCATGATCCCATAATCTTTGATTCTTTTTTTTCTCTGAAGGGAAGAAAAGGGAACGAGTATAAAAATGAAATTCCGGCAAGCAGGGCCAGGATGAAGAAATGCCTGAGATGAAAACTAAATAAGCTGAAGAAAATAAGGGCCGCGCCTATCACTAACAGAATGAAATGAGCCTGCTTGTTCTTTTGCGACCATGCAAGCCTTTCAGAATTTCTGACGGCGCTCGATTTCACAAAATAATGAAGATTGTATTGGGCAAGAGTTGCGCCGAAAACAAAGCAGTAAAAACTGAATGAATTAAGCGGAAGCCTCAGGAGGATGTTAGTTTCAATACATAGGGCGACAGTACATGCCGCAATAAAAACACTTCCGAATAAAAGGAACCGTAAAATTTTTTTCACCCACACTTACTGAAATATTACTGATAATAGATAATAACCGGCGGTGAAGAAACCGTATCACTAACATGTGAAGAATCGGCTTTTAAAACAAAACGGAAAACGGCAGTATCATTGCGTGGGGCGCATTGGGGAGTGCTGATTTGTCCATAACCCGTTACATTGTAACCATAGGTTACAGAAACTTCTCCTTTTTGGTTATTGGCAGACGGAAACTCAGGCAATGGATAAATCGTGTTAATGCTGTCTAATTGATTGGACGAACAAAGCGGAACCAGTTCCTGCACCCATACATTTCCTGTGAGTGCGCCTTTATAGGTAAAAGACATGGTAAAAGTAATGATTTGTCCCGGCCGGAGTTGTGTAGTACTCACCTTTTCAAACTTCAAAGAGGGCGTAGTGGAGAACTTGTCTTTTTTACACGAAATGAAGGTTACAAACAAGAATATTGAAATTAAAATTGTGTATCGCATCTTTGTAGTTTAATGCTCAAATTTAAATATTAAAAACTGAATAACAATTTAGAGATATCAAATTGGGAAAATAAAATCTTCGATACCTCATATTATGACTTCGAAGAAACCGCGCTGGAGTTGTTTCTGCTGCAATATGAGCAGAATGCTGTTTATAAAAAATATGTAGATGCTCTTGGCGTTGATCCCCGAAAAAATCAATTCATTGGAATCCATTCCTTTTCTTCCCATTTCTTTTTTCAAAACGCATGAAGTAAAAACTACAGCTTTTAATGGTGAGGCGATTTTTGAAAGCAGCGGAACTACCGGAGAAAATACAAGCCGCCATTTTGTAAAGAAATTATCACTTTATAGAAAAAGCTTTTCGAAGGGATTTAATTTATTTTATGGTGCTCCCAAACAATGGTGCATTTTAGGATTATTGCCCGGCTATCTGGAAAGGGAAAATTCCTCATTAGTCGCCATGGTAAATGATCTTATAGGTGAAAGCGAAAACCCTTACAGCGGGTTCTATTTGCATAACCATGAAAAATTGTACCAGGCCCTTGTTCATAATGAGATAATTGGACAACCCACTCTTCTCATTGGCGTCACCTTTTCCCTGCTGGATTTCGCGGAAAAGCATTCAATAAAATTGCGCAATACTGTGATCATGGAAACAGGCGGGATGAAAGGAAGGCGGGAAGAAATAACGCGCGAAGAAGTGCACAAATTTTTAGAAACGCGGATGGGGGCCAAGACTATACATTCTGAGTATGGAATGACAGAACTACTTTCCCAGGCTTATTCGAAAGGAAAAGGAATGTTTCAATGCCCACCATGGATGAAAGTTTTAGTGAGGGAATATCATGACCCGTTTGCCATTACTTCCAGGCCGCAAAATGAAAAAGGAACGAGCGGATTACTGAATATCATTGATCTTGCCAATATATATTCATGCTGCTTTATCGCCACTGACGATGCCGGAAAATTATACAAAAACTCTTCGTTCGAAGTTTTAGGTAGAAGGGATGCGAGTGATCTGCGTGGCTGCAGTTTATTAACAGCAATAGAATAGCGATAGGATTATTCCCGCAAAATCCATAGTAAGACGCTAAAGATTTAAAGGCTTTCTCTTTTTGTCCTCATGCCTTCATCGATAAATACTTTTCTTTGTTTGGCTGATCTTAGCAAACGGACTTTTTTTGAAGATTTATAGGAAAGGGTTATCTCTTTTCCTCTTGTCTCTTCGAACCTTCGTGGCTATAGGCTTTTCTTCCATTTCCCGATCTTAGCAAAGGGACATTTTTTAAAGATTTATTTTTTTAATTATTCTTCCTTAGCAGAATTGACAAATCTCTCAACACTCACTGCATCCTCAACGCTGAAATTGCCAATCTTTGTCCGGCGCAATCTGCTCAGGTATCCGCCGCATCCAAGCGCCTTTCCAAAATCATTTGCTAGACTTCGTATGTAGGTGCCTGTTGTGCATACCACGCGGAATGAAATCACCGGCATGCTAATATCTGTAATTTCAAATTCATTAATCGTGATTTGTCTTGGCTCAAGAACTACATCAACTCCTTTTCGCGCCATCAAATAAACTGGTTTTCCATTTTGTTTTATAGCTGAATGAATAGGCGGCGTTTGCAAAATAGTTCCGGTAAATCCTTTCGTGGCTTCCCTGATCATTTCTGCAGTGATACCTTCTGTGGTTTGAAGATTTTCAGGCTCACTTTCAAGGTCATAAGTAGGAGTAACGGCGCCTAAAGTTATGGTTCCGGTATATTCCTTTTCCTGGGCCATATATTCGTTTATTTTCTTGGTAAACCTGCCCGTGCAAACAATCAAAAGCCCTGTAGCCAGGGGATCGAGCGTTCCTGCATGACCGACTTTTTTTATTTTTATCGTGTTGCGGATCTTTCTCACCACATCAAAAGATGTCCAGTCCAAAGCCTTGTCTATCAACAAAACCCGTCCTTCTTCAAAAGTATTTTTATTCATTTTTTATTGTTAACGCAAAATATAATAAGGCGGCAAAGTTAATCATGCAAAAATTGAAAAGCGGTTTGATTTGCAAGAGTAGAATCAAAAGGAAACTTTGAAATTTCTTTTCTATAAAGCTTGCCTCATTTTTAGTTCGAGGTATTTATTAATTGTGTTTACTGTGAGCTTTTGCGGCGTTGACAAAATCGACAAGATTCCATGTTTAGAAAGCTCTTTTGCGATCAACCTTTTTTCAAAAGCAAACTTTTCGGCCACTGTCTTGATATATACTTCTTCTATCTTTTTTGCAGGCGAATCGACAAGCTGGTTTAATTCAGTGTTCTCGAAAAAAACAACAAGTAGCAAATGATAGCGGGCCATGGAACGCAAATATTCCATCTGCCTCTTCAATCCTGAAAGGCTTTCGAAATTCGTGAACAGAATCAACAAGCTGCGGTGTTTAATTTTGTTCCTTACCTGCATGTAAAGCATTTCGAAATCACTTTCAAGAAAATCCGTTTTTTGATTATAAAGTGCTTGTAAAATATTTTCCGTTTGGGTGGGTTTGCGATCGGCCGGAAGAATAGTTCCGGGAACATTTGAGAAGGTGATGAGCCCTACCCTGTCCTGCCGTTTCAGGCAAACATTGCTTAAAACGAGACAACTGTTTATTGCATGATCCAATAAGGTCATTCCATCAAAAGGCATTTTCATTAACCTTCCCTTATCAATAACGCAATAAACCTGCTGCGATCTTTCTTCCATAAAATTATTCACCATCATATCGCCTTTTCTTGCCGAGGCTTTCCAGTTCAGGGTACGGATATCATCTCCGGAAACATAATTCCTGATCTGTTCAAACTCCATACTCTGGCCAATCCTGCGCATCTTTCGACTTCCCGCTTCATTCTGGATCGTAGCATTCGACAACAGTTCATACTTATGCAATTTCATGAAAGCAGGATAAACGGGAACGGTTTCTTTCGCCTCGATGGTAAACCTTCTTTTTAGAAAATTTATTGGAGTGGAAATAAAGAGATGAATATTACCAAA
Organism: uncultured Chitinophagaceae bacterium; assembly: GCA_963696835.1. Taxonomy (GTDB): domain Bacteria; phylum Bacteroidota; class Bacteroidia; order Chitinophagales; family Chitinophagaceae; genus Ginsengibacter. The sequence goes on from CAVOLS010000009.1 coordinate 216,637, forward strand.
ATTATACTCGCCCCTTTCAAAGGGTTTCAAATGCCAGCTGATACGTGCCTGCTGGTGCGATTTCAAATGAAGCTTTCTTCGCCAGTTTCTAATCTGCAATTGTTCGGGCAATTCATCAATAACTTCCGCCCGAACAGGAAAATTAAATTCATTTTTCACCTTTAGGGTAACTATATTATCATCTCCATTGCTGAACCTGTTGTGAGTAATTCTTTCGGCCCATGGATTTCTTCTAGTGAAAAACAGCATCATGTAATCCATGAGGCAGAAAAGAACGAAAACAAAAAGGAGCGCTTTTGCCGGAATCAATAAAACAGGAAAATAAAAGGTAGTCACAAATAAAGCAACAAATCCACCAACTGCGGCAAAAAAACGCATGTTGATGAAAAGATCCCCGATATATTTTACTATTAGTTTCAAAAAAAAATTTGTTTATCTCGGAATTTCAATATTGCTTATGATGGTGCTTATTAGCTCATCCCCAGAAATGCCTTCCATCTCTTTTTCTGGTGTTAGAATAATGCGGTGGCGCATGATGGGAACGGCCATTTCAATAATATCTTCCGGATTCACGAAGTCCCTGCCTTTGATTGCTGCATTTGCTTTTGAAGCTCTAAGGATGGCAAGCGACGCGCGGGGCGAAGCGCCGAGAAACAGGGAAGAATTATTTCGGGTGGCGTTCACAATTTTAGCGATGAATTCCACTAATTTGGGTTCAATAATTACTTCATTGATGATGTTCCTGTATTCAGCAATTTGTTTCGGTGAAAGAATTTTTTTCACATTATTGAGGAGCGTGTTTTGGGTTGCCGATTGCTGGTTCAATAAAATATTTATCTCTTCCTCGATCGTTGGATAGCCTACCGTTATTTTGAACAAGAACCTGTCAAGTTGGGCTTCAGGAAGCCGGTATGTCCCTTCCTGTTCGATTGGATTCTGTGTGGCTAAAACCAGGAACGGGAAGTCCATTGCATGGGTTGTACCATCAATAGTTACCTGTCTTTCTTCCATCACCTCGAACAGGGCAGATTGTGTTTTTGCAGGCGCCCTGTTGATCTCGTCGATCAAAATGATATTGCTAAAAATAGGGCCATGTTTAAATTCGAATTCAGCATCACGAGGATTGAAAACAGAAGTTCCCAGAACATCGCTCGGCATGAGGTCGGGCGTGAATTGAATTCTTGAAAAATCAGCGTCAATAATTTTTGCCAGCAGTTTCGCCGTAAGAGTTTTGGCAACGCCTGGCACTCCTTCTATAAGAATATGGCCATCGCACAGCAAGCCGATCAGCAACAGGTCGATCATCTTTTGCTGGCCAACAATCACGCTGGCTATCTCGTTCCTTACCTGAATAACGGCATTGTTCAACGTGCCGATTTCAATACGCTGCTCAAACAGACTTTCTTCAACCAGGTTTTCTTCCATCAGGTTTTTGTTTAAAGTTTTCAATTTTTGAATTCAATTCCTGCAATTCTTCGTCCCGGATCTCATCGCGTGACTGGATGTTTCTAACCAATAAAAATAACTCTTCGGTTTCGCTTTTTGAAACGCCGCTTTTCCCTGCAAGGGAATTTATGAATTCCTTATTGATCACAGAAGTATTTATAAAATATCGATTGCGAATGTATTCATAAAAGTAAGTGATCATTTTTTCTGCAATATGATGGTTATCATGCTGCTGGAAGTAAAGCCTGCCAATGGTTTCAGTAAAACTAACTGTTGCATTACTGTTGGGCTTCACCACTCCGATAATCCTTTGTTTTCTTTTTATATTGAAAAGAAGATAAACCATTAATCCTGCAAAACCGATAGAAAAAGCCCAAAGTAGCGCCGGGTTTTTCATGATTACGCTTAAAGACGAAAACTTTTTATCCCTTATTTTATTAATGTTAGCCCTTGCCCTCGACTTCGAAACGTTCTTATAATATTCATCCCAAAAAATCCTTTCCGGTTCAAGTCTCAGGTATGAAATCATGTTTTCAAAATATTGGAAGTTATTATCAGTTAATAAAAAATAATTGCTAAAGACTCTGGGAGCAACATGCAGGTACACGCGCCCTTTGCCTAAAAAAAACAAGGCGTAATTTGGCTTGTTCTCCTCATTTACTCCAAGAATTTTTGTAAACTCCGGCTGAAAGGCGCTTATGGAATTCAGAAATGGATAGTAATAATAGCCGTATTTATTGGATTTGATTTTCGGTCCAAAATACATACTGACCTGCGTTTCGTGCATTTTACCTTGCGCTTCTTCTTTTATTTCCTGCTTCCTGTCAACGGTGCAAAATATATTTTCAAGCAGTTTCGCATCCACATAGTCGGCGGAAATAAAAATATCGTTTCCTTCGCTTACATAATTGATCATCGCTATAACTTCATCGTCAGTAAGGATCAGATTTTTCGCGACAAGAACGTACAAGGAATATTTGTCCTTTTGGGAAAATTGTTTCATGTCATTCCATGTTACATCAAAAGGTTTATCGACGATAAGCATTGAATAATCATGGAAGATGGATTTCATTTTTTGGTAAGCCACAAAAGAACCAAAAGGCAACTTATCAGTTCGCCTGTATGTTTCATTTAAGGAAGGAAGCTTTTTTTGATTTTGAAAATTACAGGCCACTCCCTCAAAAAAAAGGGAAAACAGCACCATGTATTTCAAAAACATTTTCACAGATAAAAATTATTATTAAAACGGGTGAATTCTTCTTTCAATTTATTGTAGGAGGTAAGATCAATTAAAAACTTTCCATACCATGCGTATTCATACTTACGGGTCAACGACGAAAAGCGATCCAGATAAGCGTTTGTTGCCATTTCACTCAGGTATTCCCGGTTTGTTTTTTCCGGTGAAAAATGAATGAATTCTTTATCCGACAGAATTTTCAATGTCTTCAAATATAAAAACCGGGTTGCAAGGTTAAAATCATTTTTTAATTCTGCATCATTTATTAAGGGATCATATTTGAATGGTTCATCCAATGCCGTTAACGGAAAGTCAACCTCCTTCTCAAGCAATTTTTTATTTCCTCGTGCAAAAAGGTCATTCTTCAAAAATATTTTATAAATGATAAAACCGATGAAAAATACCGCGGCCATCCAAAAGAAAATCCTCACCGGATCACTGTTTAAAAATCGATTCAATTTTGAATTGTCCGCTTTCGCAGGTGCCAGTTCTCCTTTCCTGTGAACCATGCTAATATCCGCCGTATCGACCCGCAAGTTCTTGTTGTTTCTTAACAGGCTGTCCAGATAGTTCATGTAAGCGAATTCCCTTGTGTTTTTGAGGAGCTGCAGGGAGTCGTTTTCATTAGCGTTTTGTTTTATCCTGGAATATCTTTCCTTGTCCGCCATTCCTTTCCTAACGTTCTGGGCAAAAGAAGCGGTGCTCATCAGCATTGTAGTCAGGGTCAAAAAACAAATGATTCTATTTTTCATAAGCCACCCCCTTCTTTGAAATTTTCCTATCTTTTAACTCAAACCCCTCCCTGATTAAGCGCAAGGGATACAAAACAAAATACCAAAGGATCAAAAAAAACGATCCCGAAAGTATTAACAGGCTTGCCGGAACAGGAAGGCCAATATCAGTAGAGTTCTTTTGAAAAGTGTTGCTCATCAAATGAGTGATATAGCTTTCGAAAAAAGCCGCAATAATAAAAAAAGGAATCAGGCTGATGCAGATTTTCATCGCGTCTTTTGCACCACGGAGAAAAGATTGTTTTCGTGTATACGTTCCCGGGAAAAGCCAGCCAAAACCTAAAATAAAGCCAGCGCAGCTTGCAATCACGATCGACGATATCTCAATCGTTCCATGGATCCAAATCACCATGACAGATTCCCATCCAAGCCCTTGTGAAAAAAAGATGTATTGGAAACATCCCAACATCAGCCCATTGGACCACATGAGGAACAAGGTTCCAATGCCAAATAAAACCCCGAAGACTACCGATTTAAAAGCCACGCTAATATTATTGTATGCAATCCTTACAAACATTGAAAACGGATTATCATCTTTATAAACCCCAAACGGATCTCCTTTTTCAATCCGAGAGATTGTTTCATCATAATAGCCAGGCTGCACATTGTTATTGAAATAATCAGGTGCATAATCTGCATCAGCCGCAGAGGAAATAATGCCCACAGCAACAAAAGCCGTGAATAGTAAAAAGGTAAAAAGAAAAACTTTGTGATAGCGCCTGAACAAAAGAGGCAACTCGTATTTCCAGAAAAGAAGCAGCCTGGAAAATTTTTGTTTCTTATTCTGGTAAATGCTTTGATAAATGGAGCCAGCTATGCCGTTGATCCATCGCGTAACCTTGCTTCGCGGATAAAAAGTTTTCGCATAGGAAAGATCATCAAGCAAGGTGATAAAACGGTTAGCCATTTCATCGGGATCCGTTGTTTCCTCATGCTGGTACTGATTCCATTTTTCAACATTCTTTTTTATAAATCTTGCTTCACGCATAAAGTAGAATTAAGGCCACCACACAGTCATATTACCAAAATTAAGTCCATTCAAATGAATTTTTATAGAAAGCCGCATGCATTATTCAGACAATTTAATGAGATAACTATTAACATCGAACTTTTTTTATTTTGAAAGCTTTTAAAATTTAAATTGCCGCATGGCATCGATTCAAATTGCTACTCCTTTTAACATTGATCTGGAATTTGAAATTGCTCAGATCTATAAACGGCTGTTTGCCTATCTGATAGATTTTTCATTGCTGCTGATGTTTTTCATTAGTATGAAATACATGTACTACAATGGCTTTGAGAACGTAGACCCCTTGAACCTTCAAAGCAATATGGGACTTGACATTTTGACGATTTCCATCCCCATGTTACTGTATTCCCTGATCTGTGAAGTAATAATGCACGGGCAAACGATTGGGAAAAAATTAATGAACATCAGGGTCATAAGCCTGGATGGTGGGGAGCCCGCTTTAAGTCAATACGTCATCCGCTGGATGTTCAAAGCTTTTGAATGGCCCTTCTTTTTTGGCTACACAATTCTTACCGGTGAAAGCCTTTTCGGATATATAATGATAACCGCTTTTCTGGGTGTGTTTGTAATCATTATAATCTCCTTTTCAAAAAAAAATCAAAGGCTTGGCGATATTGCCGCCAACACCGTAGTCGTGAACACCCAATCGGCTTTTTCAGTTGACGACACAGTGTTCATGGAAATCAATGATGAGAATTATGAAGTTACATTTCCAGAGGTATTGAGGCTTTCAGACCGGGACATTAATACGATAAAAAGCGTGATCAAACTTTTTTATGAAGAACACAATAAGGAAACCTGCATTCGGGTAGCATTAAAAGTTCAGGAGGTTTTGCAAATTAAAACAGAAATGTATGCGGACGAATTTCTTGAAAAATTACTGGCCGATTATAATTACCTCGCAACCCGGAATTAAAATTTTTTCTCCAAATGTTCTTTTTTTTCAAAATAAAAAAACAAGCATTCAAAATATTTTTTCCAGCAAACGAATTTTTTTCACGTATTTCTTTTTCATACTTATTTATATTTACCATCTAAATTTAATAAATGAAAAAATTATTTTGTTACTGCTTGGTGGGATGTATCCTTTTTTCCTGCCAAACAAAGACAACGCAGGTTTCCGGAAATATTTTTTCCGCAAATATTGACACGCTTGTAAGTCCTGGCGAGGATTTCTTTCTCTATGCAAATGGAAAATGGATAAAAGATAATCCGATTCCCGGTGAAGAATCTTCCTGGGGAATAGCTTACCTCGTTATCAATGAAAATCTTCAAAGGCTTCGGGATTTAAGTGAGACAGCAGCCAAGGAAAACGCGGCAAAAGGATCGGCTTCCCAGAAGATTGGCGATTTCTGGAGTGTGGCCATGGATAGCTCTAAAATTGAACAACAGGGAACCAAATACCTGGAACCCTATTTTGAAAAAATCAATAATGTCAGTGATGTCAAGTCTTTAATTAATGTCATTGGCGAGCTTGACCGGATCGGAGTCAGCTCTTTGTTCAGCACTTATGTTTCACAGGATGACAAAAACAGCGAGGTCATGAGCTTCAGGCTCGAACAGGGTGGAATCGGCTTGCCGGAAAGGGAATATTATTTTAGCAATGATTCTTCAACAACGAATATACGCAAAGCCTACATCGCCCATATTGAAAAAATGCTTACCCTCCAGGGACAGGATGCAGCATCCGCGTCTCATTCTGCAGTTAACATTTTAACAATGGAAACTGCGCTGGCAAAAGCTTCCAGAAAATTATCTGAGTTGCGCGATCCCTATGCGAATTACAATAAAATAGCCATTAATGATCTTGAAAAACTTTCTTCAGCAATTGAATGGAAAAACTTTTTAAGAGATATTGGCGTTTCAAAAATTGATTCCGTAATCGTTGGACAACCAGAATTTTTCAAATCGCTTGATGGAATTCTTAAATCTACCGCTATCGCTGATTGGAAAAATTATCTCCGCTACCGGACCGTGTCCACATTTGCAGGCGCACTTCCCGACAGGTTCACAAAAGAAGCCTTTAATTTCAGCAAGCACTTCACAGGAGCGAAAGAAATGAAACCGAGATGGAAACGTGCCATAAAATCAGAGGAGAATGCGATGGGAGAACTCCTTGGACAGCTTTATGCAAAAAAATATTTCGATTCAACAACAAAGAAAAGATACAGCGATTTAGTTGAGAATATTAGGGATGCCTATAAGGAAAGGATAAAAAATCTTTCGTGGATGAGCGATTCTACCAAAGAAAAAGCTTTGATAAAATTGGCCGCAATGAATAAAAAAGTTGGCTATCCTGATAAATGGAAAGATTTTTCAGCCATGGAAATAGGCAGGGAAAGTTATGTTTTGAACATGATCAACGCTAACAAATGGTGGCATGAACATGAGGTGAGCAAACTAGGAAAACCAATTGACAAGACAGAGTGGGATATGTATCCGCAAACCTATAACGCCTATTACAATCCGGGAAACAATGAGATCGTTCTACCTGCAGGAATCTTCACTGTTCCCGGCTTTAAAGACAATGAGCTTGATGACGCCGTCGTATTTGGCTATGCAGGCGCTTCAACGATCGGGCATGAGATCACACATGGATTCGATGACCAGGGAAGGCTGTATGATGAAAAAGGCAATTTAAAAAACTGGTGGTCAAAAAATGATTCCGCTGAGTTCGCGAAGAGATCGCATGTCATGATTGAGCAGTTCAACAATTATGAGCCATTACCAGGAACAAAAATAAACGGAGCCGCAACCTTAGGTGAAAATATCGCCGATCTTGGCGGTATACTGTTAGGCATAGACGCTTTTAAGAAAACGGATGAATACAAAAAGAATGAAAAAGTGGATGGTCTTTCCCCCATGCAAAGATATTTCATGGGATATTCCCTCGGCTGGCTTTATTCAACAAGAAATGAAAGCCTGAAAAACCAGTTGATGACAGACGTGCATTCTCCCGCAAAATTCAGGGTGAACGGCCCTTTCAGCGATGTGGATGATTTTTATTCATCGTTCAATGTCAATCCAGGCGACAAAATGTTTGTAAGCGATAGCTTGCGTGTGAGGATCTGGTAAAGCGCAAACCATATTAATAATATATGCCGGGAACAAGCTTCCCGGCATTTTTTTTCTTTTAAAGCGAGCATCAAAAACTTCTATACTATGTCAACTTTGATTTCCAATAAAATTCCCCCGCATCTGTGAACATAATACCATCTAATATTTACAGCCGTCTTTAACACTCACTTTTCTGTATGCCTTTTCTGCAAAAATCCGATAACGTCATCGAGCGTGGCATTTTTTGCCTGTAGTAAAATAAGGTAATGAAATAGCAGATCCGCAGCTTCGTTCAAGAAGAGCTTATGGTTGTTATCTTTTGCTTCAATGATCAATTCTACCGCCTCCTCTCCTACTTTTTGTGCAATTTTATTGATTCCCTCTCTAAAAAGTGCTGATATGTAAGAGTCTGTCAGCGGCTGTTTTTTTCTTCCCTCAATAATCTTTTCAAGTGTCCTTAAAAAATCATTGGTCGTATTTTCTTCATTGAAGCAGGTCTCTGAGCCTGTATGGCAGACATTGCCATCAGGCCTCGCTTTTATCAAAATCGTATCAAAATCGCAATCAGTTTTAATATCAACGACATGCAAATAATTTTTGCTGGTTTCCCCCTTCATCCATAAGCGGTTTTTGCTGCGGCTGAAAAAAATAACCAGTCCCGAATCTATTGTTTCCAGCAATGCCTCATAATTCATGTAGCCAAGCATTAAAATTACATTGGTGGAGGAATCCTGTATTATGGCAGGAACCGTGCCTGAGGAGGATTTGTTGAAATCAATTCTTTTTACCAATTCTGAATAATCTTTTTTCATTTGCTGTGTTTTTAAATTCAAGATGAAAATAAGTTACAAAACGCAACTTTTTCCATATCAATAATGAATAGTGTAGCTGCAATATTATAGTCTTACATTTACTTGTTGTTCATATAAAAACTCCTTCAGTTCCGGAATTTTTATTTCTCCAAAATGAAACACGCTAGCCGCCAAAGCAGCGTCAGCCTTAGCTTTTACAAACACATCCGCGAAATCCTGCATGCTTCCCGCTCCTCCCGAAGCGATGACAGGAACAGAAAGGTTGGCAGCGAATAATGAAGTAATATCTTCGGCAAAGCCACTTTTCACTCCATCATTATTCATTGAAGTAAGAAGTATTTCTCCCGCTCCCAAATCAATAGCTTTTACCGCCCATTCATAAGCAAGCATTCTCGTTTTCAACCTTCCCCCGTTCAGGTAAACGTACCAATGCCCATCCTTTTCTTTTTTTGTATCGATCGCCAAAACCACGCATTGGCTTCCAAATTCTTCTTCCAGAGAAGCGATAAGTTCAGGCTTTTTGAACGCCGCAGAATTAACTGAAATTTTATCCGCTCCATTTTGCAACAGGTCAAAGGCATCATCAACTGAAGCGATGCCACCACCAACGGTAAAAGGAATATTGATATTTCCGGCGATCTTTTTAACGAGCTCCAAAAGCGTTTTGCGGTTCTCAATAGTAGCGGTTATATCAAGAAAAACTAATTCATCTGCTCTCTGCTTCGAATAGTGAATCGCCAATTCAACCGGGTCACCGGCGTCGCGGATATTTTCAAAATTCACGCCCTTTACGGTCCTTCCATTTTTTATATCGAGACACGGTATGATTCTTTTCGCAAGCATTTTTTTTATTTTACAATCTCAGACTTTTGATCATCCTGTGGATACAGGGCGGTAAAAGTTTCAATCTGTTTCAAATTTATTCTTCCTTCGTAAATCGCTTTGCCAATGATTACCCCTTTACAGCCCGCTTCCTTCAAAAGTGAAAGATCTTCATAAGAAGCAACGCCGCCGCTGGCAATCAGATTCAAGAAAGGAAAAATGTGCAAAATTTCCTTGTAAAGCTTTACAGCAGGGCCTTGCATCATGCCATCTTTCAAAATATCGGTGCAGAAAATCTTATTGATTCCTTTTGCCAATACACCTTTAATAAAATCAAAAATATCAATGCAGGCATCTTCTTTCCATCCGTTAATCCTGATTTTGTTTTCAAGAACGTCGGCACCCGGCAAAAATTTTTCTGGTCCAAAAGCAAGTATCCACGCGGAAAATAATTCAAAGTCTTTTACGATAACGCTGCCGAGGCTTACCATCGATGCACCAGCATCAAAAACAGATTTCAGGTGCTCCGTTTTTTTTATTCCACCCCCAAAATCAACTATAAGCGAAGTGTTGTTCGTTATCACTTCAAGGGTCTTCAAATTCTTTAAATTTTGTCCGTTTGCTCCATCAAGGTCCACGATGTGCAAACGTTTTATCCCAGCTCCTTCAAATCCTTTTGCAGCCTCAAGTGGGCTTTCTCCATAAACCGTTTTCCTTTCGAAATCACCTTTCGAAAGCCTGACGCATTTTCCATCCATGACATCAATCGCGGGAATTAAAATCATTATACGAGTTTTAAAAAGTTTGAAAGTATTTGTTCGCCAATTACGCCTGATTTTTCTGTATGAAACTGAACGCCATAAAAATTATCTTTCTCAATCGCGGCGCTAAATGGGACGATATATTCTGTAGTGGCGATGGTTTCATGTGAAGTTTGCGCATAAAAGCTGTGGACAAAATATAAATACGAATCCTCTGGAATGCCTTTCATCAGCGGGGAGGAAAGATTTGAGATGGTATTCCAGCCCATGTGCGGAATTTTTACTGGAACCAAATTCCGATCCTGGAAGGCATTGTCCTGAAACCTTTTCACTTCCGTGTCGAAAATGCCGAGGCATTTTGTGTTTCCTTCCTCACTGTTGCTGCAAAGCAATTGAAGCCCGAGGCAAATTCCAAGGACGGGTTGTTTTAGCGAGATGATCAATTCATCAAGCCCCGTTCCTTTCAGATATTGCATTGCAGAAGAGGCGTTGCCCACGCCGGGAAAAATTATTTTATCAGCCGCCAATATCTCGCTGTGGCTACTCGTTACATTTGCGTTTACACCTAACCGTTGCAAGGCGTAGAGGACACTTTGAACATTACCGGCGTTGTATTTTATTATCGCGACATTCATAAAATCCCTTTGGTTGAAGGAAGTGAATTATTCAATGGATCCTTTTTTATCGCCATCTTGATCGCCCTGGCGAATGCCTTGAAAATGGCTTCAATTTTATGGTGTTCATTGCTTCCTGTTGCCTTTATATTCAAATTGCTTTTAGAGGCATCAGTAAATGATTTGAAAAAATGATAAAACATCTCCGTTGGCATTTCGCCGATTTTTTCACGTTTGAATTCCGCTTCCCAAACAAGCCAGCTTCTTCCTCCAAAATCAAGCCCCACCTGAGCAAGACTGTCATCCATAGGAAGCAAAAAACCATATCTTTCTATTCCACGCTTGTTGCCCAATGCCAATGATAATGCCTCCCCCAAAGCCAGTGCCACATCTTCAATCGTGTGGTGTTCATCAATGTGCAAATCTCCATCGCAATGTATTCTCAAATCAATTCCTGAATGTTTGGCCACCTGCTCCAGCATGTGATCAAAAAAACCAAGGCCGGTGTGGATATCCGATTTTCCACTTCCGTCCAGATTGATTTCCACTTCAATTTTTGTTTCATTCGTAACTCTCGTATGAACAATTTTTCTTAGCGGAAGCAGCAGAAATTCATAGATCGCCTGCCAGCTTTGGGTTTCAATCGCAATAACCTTTTTCAGATCTTCCGGAGAGGCTTTTAATTCCGCGTTTCCTAATTGGTGAAAGTTGTTGAGCCAAATTGCGTGACATCCAAGATTTTTTGCCAACTCAACATCTGTCAGCCGGTCCCCAATCACAAATGAATTTTCAAGGTCATATTTCTCCCTGTCAAAATAATGTTTCAGCATTCCTACACCCGGTTTTCTTGTCGCTTTATTTTCATGAGGGAAAGAGCGGTCTATTAAAACTTCGGAAAAAACAATCCCTTCATTTTCAAAAGCCTTAATAATAAAATTCTGAATGGGCCAGAAACCATCTTCGGGAAAAGCATCGGTCCCAAGGCCGTCCTGATTGGTTACCATTACCAGTTCAAAATCAAATTCCTTAACGATCTTAACGAGGTATTGAAATACCTGCGGATAGAATTCGAGCTTTGAAAAAGCGTCTAATTGATTCGTTATGGGCGGCTCAATGATCAAAGTGCCATCCCTGTCAATAAATAAAATTTTCTTACTCATAGTTTTGCAACGCGTTTATCAGTTTTTCATTTTCTGCAGGAGTTCCAATAGTTACTCTAAGGCAATTTTCACATAAAGGTTCTTTGCTGCGATTTCGAACAATTATTTTATGGCCAAGCAAATAATCATAAAGTGCGTCAGCATCTACCACCTTGATTAAAATGAAATTTGAATCGGAGGGGAATATCATTTTTATGAAACGGAATTGCTCCAATTGCCTTGACAATCGAATCCTTTGCTCTACAATATTTTTAATATTCCTGTTCACTTCATCAACATTTAGCAACGCTTTGATTCCAAGAAGCTGTGAGGATTGATTTATGTTGTAAGGTGGCTTCACTTTATTAAAAAGGTCCATAATTTTTTCAGAAGCGAAGCCCAGGCCGAGCCGAAGCGAAGCCAGTCCCCAGGCTTTGGAAAGTGTTTGCATCACGAGCAGGTTTTCATGTTCCATTAATTCGCTGATAAATGTTTTCTGCCTTGAAAAGTTTATATAAGCTTCATCAATTATGATGAGTCCTGAAAAATTATTTAAAAGGAATTCAATATGCAGGCGGTCCATATTATTTCCCGTTGGATTATTGGGGGAACAAATAAAAATCAGCTTTGTGTTTAGATCAGTGGCAGTTAAAATCCCTTCAACGTCGAGTTGAAAATTTTCAGTCAATACAACCTCACGTACTTCAATATCATTTATGCCGGCGCAGACTTTATACATCCCATAAGTTGGTGGACAAACAATAACATTATCGATTTCGGGTTTGCAAAAAATCCGGAGGGCGATGTCGATTATTTCATCACTTCCATTTCCAATAAAAGTGTTTTGGGATGGAACACCTTTTATTTTTGAAATCTCTTTTTTCAAAGCTGTTTGAAGCGGGTCTGGATAACGGTTAAAAGCCGACTTGCCATCATTAAGCGGAGAACCAAAACTATTTTCATTCGCATCTAAAAAAACAGCCGCTTCACCGCTAAACTCGCTGCGTGCGGAAGAATAGGGTTTCAGATTCTTTATATTGTCGCGAACGAGGCCGTCGAGATTAAATTCTTTCATTTCTTATTTTTTTTCAGACGAATGCTAATGGCGTTTTTATGTGCGTCAAGTTTTTCTGCGGCCGCCATTTTTTCAACCGCCGGGCCAATATGCTGGAGACCGTTTTTATTTATTTTTTGAAAGGTTATCTTCTTTACAAAACTATCAACAGAAACACCACTGAAAGTTTTGGCAGTTCCATTTGTAGGCAATGAGTGGTTCGTTCCTGATGCATAATCGCCGGCGCTTTCAGGAGAAAGGTTTCCTAAAAAAACACTTCCCGCGTTCACGACAAAAGCAGAAAGTTTTTCAGCTTTCTTCGAGGCGATTATCAAATGTTCGGGTGCGTATTCGTTTAAAAAACAAAAAGCTTCCTTGGGGTCCGATAAAACGATAAATCTCCTGTTCAAAAAGCTTTGCTCAATGATTTCTCTGCGGCTCAGCAAAGGCAGTTGGCAATGAATTTCATCAATAACTTTTTCAATAATTTGCTTATTCGTCGCAACAAAAACCACCTGGCTGTCGGCACCATGTTCGGCCTGGCTTAATAAATCAGCCGCAACATAAGCGGGAACGCATGTTTCATCAGCGTAAACAGCAAGTTCGCTGGGACCTGCCAGCATATCGATGCTTATCCCATCCTGGCTCACCATTTTTTTTGCAAAGGTTACATATTGATTTCCGGGGCCGAGGATCTTATCAACTTTTTCAACAGTTTGTGTTCCATAAGCCATCGCGGCGATTGCCTGGGCACCGCCCCCTTTGTAAATATTTTTGATGCCCAAAATATGCGCGGTAAACAAAACCGCAGGATCAACATTTCCGCTTTTATGCGCCGGAGTCGCCACCAGAATATTTTTGCAACCTGCTATCCTGGCTGGTATGGCCAGCATCAATAATGTTGAAAATAAGGGCGCGCTTCCTCCCGGAATATACAATCCTACCTTTTCCACGGCGACGCTTTTTCTCCAGCAAGCGACACCGGGAGACGTTTCAATTTTCTTCACTTTTTCAATCTGGTGCTTATGGAATTTTTCTATATTTTTTTTCGCTAACAGGATTGATTTTTTTAAATCTTTATCAAGACCTTTAGCAGCATCAGCAATCTCTTCAGGAGAGACCCAAATATTTTGTGGCGCGAACCCATGGAATTTCAGAGAGTAATTTTTTACTGCATCGTCTCCATATCTCTTTACGTTTTCAATAATTTCGCAAACGGTTTCTTCAAGATTTTTTGAATTCATCTGAGGCCTTTGAATTAATTCCGGCCATTCATCTTTGAGGGGTTCAATAATAATCGCGTTCATAATTTAAATTTAAAGGATCATTTTTTCAATCGGAACAATCAAAATTCCTTCTGCTTTAAAACTTTTCAGTTTCTGGATCACCTGCCAAAAATCATTTTCATTCACCACGCTTTGAACGCTGCTCCAACCACTTTCGGCAAGCGGAACAATAGTCGGACTTTTCATCCCGGGCAGCACGGAGCAAATATTTTCAAGCTGGTCGTTAGGGGCATTCATCATGATGTATTTATTATTCTTAGCTGCTTTTACTGCATTCATCCTCAGCAATAAATTCTCCAAAATTTTACGTTTCTCATCCGGCAGCGTCTTGTGGGCGACTAACACGGCTTCTGACTGCAAAATCACCTCTACTTCTTTCAATCCATTCGTAACCAGCGTACTGCCACTGCTTACGAGATCGCAAATTGCATCAGCCAATCCAATCCCTGGGGCAATTTCAACAGATCCACTTATTTCGTGTATTTCGGCCTGTATGTTGTTTTTATTCAAAAACTCCTGGAGTAAAACATTGTAGGAAGTAGCAATTTTCAAACCTTCCAAATCCTTTATGCCCGTGTAAGTTGTATTCCTGGGAACTGCCACACTGAGCCGGCAGCGGCCAAATGCTAGCTTGGCAATTATGTCGATATCCTTGTTTTTTTCGAACAAAACATTTTCTCCCACGATTCCTATATCAGCTACATTATCAAAAACATATTGGGGAATATCATCGTCGCGCAGGAAATAAGCCTCGAGTGGAAAATCAAGCGCGAAGGCTTTCAATTGGCGGTTTCCATTGTTCAGCTCAATGCCGCATTCCTTCAAAAGCTGTAAAGAATGGTCATAAAGTCTGCCTGATTTCTGTATCGCAATTTTTATCATTTTTTAAATTTTAAGCATAAAAAAAGGCTTACTTTTCAGTAAGCCCATTTAATTCGTTTCATTACATACAAATCAACAACGCTTACCAATTGGCAATAGATGATGATGATGCATATGGAATGTTTGTGTCATTGAGTTGCAAAGTAAAGGACGAAAATTTGTTTGAACAAAATATTTTTTTTCTCTACTGCTTCCATAACCAATTTCCACATCAATTTTGAATTAAAAAATATCCGAAAATTGTTCGTTAGCTGGAATCTCTCCTTGCATTTGTGGACAAAAAAAAAATGCAAAATGGTTCGTCTGCTGGAATGCCTAATTCCACTCCTCAACATAAAAAATTGAAAAATTGTTCGTCTGCTGAAAGGCCTCTTTATATTTCTCAAGAAAAAAATTGCTTGGATTGATTAACAAAAAAAAACCTAAAAAAAATACGTTTGCCGGGTTCTCAATTCGCATCTTATAGATCAAAACGGATCAACGGAAACACCAATACCATATCCGTCCGCGTAAATAATTTTACCATAATCAAAATCAACTCCTTTTGCAACATCCTCAGCAAGCAGCAAGGGGCCATCCATATCCACGTAATCCAGCAGCGGCAACAATTGCGCGATAGCGCCGGTGCCAATGGAACTTTCATTCATGCAGCCTACCATCACTTTCATTTTCAGTTCACGCGCCTCTTTTATCATGCGCAGCGCAGGAGTGATTCCGCTGCATTTGGTAAGTTTTATATTGATGCCGTGAAAATGATCTTTGCATTTAATCACGTCTTGTTCAGTAACGCAACTTTCATCCGCGATTAGTGGTAGCGGAGAATTTTCATATAAAAATTTCATTCCCTCCCAATCGTCTTTTGCTAAAGGCTGCTCAACGAATTCAACATTCATCTCTTTGAAAATATTTATTTTTTCCAGCGCTTCTTCCGCTTTCCATGCGGCGTTTGCATCGATGCGGAAAACAGCATCAGTATGTTTTCTGAGTTCCCGCATGAGACCAATATCATTAGCCGTACCCAATTTAATTTTATAAACCGGCCATGGAGTTTCTTTCATTTTAGCAACCATTTTTTCAACAGTATCGATTCCAATTGTTATATCTGTGATAGGATTTTTTGAAATATCAAGGTTCCATAACTCGTGTAATTGCTTGCGTTTCATTTTGCCGTAAACGTCCCAGGCGGCCATGTCGAGAGCGCAGATTAAAAAAGGATTGTCAGGTATTAGATGATGCAAATAATGCCAATACCTGTCAGGCTCTGTGAAAGAGAATTTCTCAATGAATTTTCTTTTGCTTTCAATATCTGCGATCATTTTTTCGACCGGTATATTGTAATAGGCAATTGCCGGCGCTTCGCCGTATCCCTTGATACCAAAGAACTCCAGCTCCACAAGCAATGCAGGCTGATGTGTTTTTGTTCCTTTTGAAATGGTGAAAGGATGTTTAAAAGGAAGATCAGATTTTTTATATTTCAGGTTCATGATTTCTTATAGCAGTTGTTTATTTTTTTTAAAGTAAAATAGGTCAAAAGTTTTCAGCGCGTCCGCTTTCATGGATAAACTTTTTCAAATCTTCATTGAAATCTTTTTCTTTCAGCAAGGTTTCAAGGTTCAGGTTCATCCTGTAACGCCAGTAATGATTGGGATCAGAAGGAATATTTATCCTTTCCTCATCTGGATCTTTAACCCTTAATTTTTCATCCATCCCCAACAAGTCCGATAACTGAAAAATGCTCCACATCGCCGGTGAATACAAATGTTGCAAAACGATTTCTTTATTGATCCATCCTTCGCAGTTTTCCGGCGCCCGACCATAATGACCAAGGATATGATTATAAAACCTTTGTATTTTTTCGCGGTCTTCATGCCACCAGCCTCTTATGGTGCTCATGTCATGAGTTGATGGGGTGACAATAGATAAATAAGACGCTTCTTTGGGATGGAAAAATTCAGTGTTTGGATTTTTAGGCATGCGTTCGATTTCGAGTCCCAAAATTCCCAGCTCCTTCATCACCTCCGGAACGCAATGTGGCACCATCCCAAGATCCTCTCCGCACACAAGCATGTTGGTTGTCCTCTTTAATTCAGGCAATTTGTTCATTGCCTCCTTTTTCCAAAAATCATCCTGGCGGTGATAAAAATAATCGATATAAAGGGAATGCAACTGTTGCTGCACATTATATTCAAGGTTGGAAAATGATGAGGTTTTATCCATCAGAATCCGGAAATGAAATTTCCGGCCGTCGGAATTTTCCTCTTCAAATAAAATCACGTTGCTTATGAGATGGAATAATCCCTGTTTGAGCGTTTCATCTTCAATATTTTCCTTTAAAAAGTAATCAACGACTTTTCTTTGGGTATTCACTTTTTCTTTCAACCCATACTTTCCTTCAGCAGAAATGTCTAAAAAATGTTCTTTTGCTATTTCAGCTTTTTCCCCAAAAGTTTCCTGCAAAATTTCTTCCGTAATAAATGGATTGCAAAAGCGTTCCTTCCCAAGCCAAATATTTTTCAAAGAAAATTCTAAAAGGTCCAATGGAATTGCCGGAACGAATCTTCCCATAATTCCCTGTATAGAATTTATAGGAATGCTCCAAATCCTGAAAAATCCAAGAATATGATCTATTCGAAAGGCGTCAAAATAATTGCTCATCTGATCGAACCTTGCACGCCACCACTTAAAATTATCCTCCTTCATTTTCCCCCAGTTATAGGTGGGGAAGCCCCAATTTTGACCCTTTAGGGCAAAATCATCGGGCGGCGCTCCTGATTGCTGATCCATGTTGTAGAGTGAAGGATTCACCCACGCATCGCAACCGTAACGATAAATGCCTATGGGAATATCGCCCTTCAAAACGATATTTTGTTGATGGGCATAATGTGCCACTTCTTTCAACTGGCAATGCAAATGGAATTGAACGAAATAAAAAAAAGCAACCTCATCATAGTGAGGTTGATGTGGGGCTACGAGTTTCTGGATCGCTTTTTCGTCATAAGCATTGTGTGTTTTCCATTTAGTAAAATCGGCTGTTTGAAATTTGTCTCGCAGGTAGGAAAAAGCCGCGTAAGGAACCAGCCAATGCCGATTGATTTCGAAAAATTCAAAATAATCCAGATCATTTAGAAAATTATCTTTTTCTGCCTCATACAATTCTTTCAGAACCAGAAGTTTGAATCTCATCACTTGCTCATAATCAACGGTTGTCAGTTCATTCAATTGTTTCTGCTTTTTTCGCAAAGGCTTCACAATGGATGCGTGTTCTTTCCCCGCGATTTTTTCAACATTGATATACAAGGGATGCAATGCAAAAGCAGAAATCGCCGCATACGGATAAGAGTCCCGCCAGTCGTGATGAGCGATCGTGTCATTAACAGGCAAAAGCTGGATCATTTTCAACCCTGTTTTTTTTGCCCAGTCAATCAATAACCTGATATCCCTAAACTCGCCAACGCCAAAACTTTTTTGAGAGCGGAGGCTAAACACCGGAATATTCACTCCGGCGCCCTTCCACAAATGTCCAGAATAATCCAGGAATCCGTCATGAAGAATCGTGCAGTCATTTTCCACCTCGAATTTCTGCAGGATGCGGTTTTCGCCCTCTTCAAAGCGGATAAAACGATTTTCATTCACATTATAAATGCCATATTTATAACTTGCAGGCCATTCATTTTCCTCAAGATGAACAGAAGCGTTGAACCAGTTGCCATGAGGAGATAACAAGACCGGATTTTCTGTATCCCAAAACTTTAGATTTTTAGTTGAACCGCATAGGCAGATGGTTTCTCCGGGTTTTAGCAAAGGCGCTTTCAGTTTGAACTGATGGGTGGCGTTTTTTACCCTGGCAGTTTTTATTTTGGTTACAGGAGGCAGTAAAACCTTGCTGAAGGCGCGGGTAAAAAAAACGTTGCCGATGTTTCCGGCGGGGTTCCAGGTATCAATAATCGTGAATGATTTTCTCTTATATACAGACAAGTCGATGAAACGGTTTTCTTCGCCGTCAAAGACCTCGGTTCCATTTGTATCCCTTACAATGTATTTGTAATGAAGGTTGTCATCAAAATCTTCGGGCAATTCCAATGATAAGTGCCAGAAATCCTCATTGAGCCATGAAAGCTTAACTGCTTTTGAAGAATCGTTGTCGGCTAAAAACCGGTTGTTTCCTGAAATGAATAATTCCTGCCCAAATTCCGTACGATATCTAAGATAAAAATTAATCTTCATTTTAAAAGCTTAAGAAAAAGGGCAATTTAATTTGTTTGAACTAAAATGTAACATATACACAATAATGAAACCAACTGCTGAAGCAGCGTTTCCATTAAAATACGAATATGAAGCCGAACCAGAGAACGAAGAGTATGCAACCCAAAAGGGCTGATGTGCGGCTATTTTTCGGCTGCTTATTGGTAAAGGAAAACAGGATCGCCAGCGGGCCAATGATCGCGCCAAGGACAAACCATAAATAATCTATTTTAAATTTCTTTTTCGCCTGGTCATAATATTCTGTGATAAGTAAATCCGGATTTTTTTTCACTTCGCGGCCCAATTTCCTTTGCATGCTTTTAAAATATAATTTCTCGAAAAAATTCAATCGTTTTCCTGTAAGCATGGAGAATTGTTTCGGTGATAATTTTGAGAAAACGGAAGCTTTTAAATAATTGGTTTCACTGCTTTCCATTTTCGTTTTTGGAGAAGGATGAATGAAAGAGGCGGCGAAACTGTTTTGGCAAAAGATAGCAAATCCTATCAGGATAATCAGCAGCGGTTTTCCAATTTTCATACGCGTAAATTATTGTGGGTTTTGATATGCAAATGTATTGGTTAATTAGTTTAATTGTAAAAAGGAGTGATTTGTTCACAAGGGTCCTGTGTCTCAAAGATTAAGCATGATTATTTTTTCTTATTAATTGGATTGTTTCCCTTTTTAAGAACGATATGGAAAATTTGAACTTTCGCCCTAACCCGTTTTTCCAATACAATTTGTAATCATGTGGAACAGTCTATAACTGTGCACTTCATCAACGATCAGCGGTTTAAAATACTTTTCAACATTCAGATAATATTTTTTTAAATTTCATTTTAATACTGCAATTTCGCCACCCGAAACTATAATACACCACTCATATACATTCAAATAGATTGTATGCAAATATGAGTTCACTTTGCGAAAATTTTAAAAATAAAACCTAGTGATGAAATTTATTTACTTCCTGATATTTTCACTGATCATTTCCTTTTCTTCCTTGGCTCAAATGCCGGGAGCGGGAAAAGCCGGCGCCCAAAGCATGAACATGGGGCACTTTTACGGCAAAGTGGTTGACGCCGCAAGCAATAAGCCGCTTGAAGCTGCATCTGTCCAACTTACTCAAAACAAAATGGACACCGTAACAAAACAAAGAAGAGACATGGTTGTGGCCGCCATGCTTACCGATAAAAAAGGCGAATTTTCATTTGACAAACTTCCGGTTTTGGGGAGCTACCAGATTTTGGTAACTGCAATAGGATTCGCTCCGTTCACTGACAAGGTTTCCTTTAACCTGAAAATGAATGGAAGCGATATGAGTCAAATGCTGAATGCCGTTGACAGAGATCTTGGAAACATTAAACTTTCTCCAGACGCGAAGCAGTTGGAAGGCGTAGTTGTTACCGCTGGTAAAAACATGTTGCAGATGAATATCGACAGGAAAGTTTTCAACGTGGACAAAAGTCTCACCAGCGCTGGCGGAACAGCCGTTGATGTGATGAAAAACGTGCCTTCGGTTAACGTGGATATTGATGGAAATGTTACCCTGAGAAACGCAAGTCCTCAGATTTTCATTGATGGCCGTCCAACTACTTTAACACTCGATCAGATTCCTGCCGATGAAATTGAAAGTGTTGAGATCATTACGAATCCATCAGCGAAATTTGATGCTTCCGGAGGCGGTTCGGGTATTTTAAATATCGTTTTAAAGAAAAACCGCAAAGCAGGTTATAATGGAAACCTTAGAGCCAATATCGACTCCAGGCTTAGTTACGGTTTGGGCGCTGATATCAACGTAAAACAAGGGAAAGTAAATTTTTTCGCTAATACGATGTACAATCAGCGGAAATCGGTTGCCACTCAAAGCACCCAGCGGACGGATTTCGTAAATGGAAATAAAATATCGCTTTCCCAAAAGGATAAGCCGGAAACAAAAGGTCATTTTGCTTTCGCACGGGCGGGCTTTGATTATTTCCCGGATAACCGAAATACCATCACCTTGTCGGGAGTGGTGGTGCAAGGCAAATTCGATAATTTCGACAACCTCGACATCAGGAGAGATACTACAATCGGCTCTTATCTGTCGACAGAAAATGGAATGAGTTCCAATCATGGTAATTTCACCTTCAACAATTATGGCGGAACGCTGAGTTACAAGCACAATTTCGCAAAAGCGGGAAAAGAAATTACTGCAGATGCGAATTATAATTACAGCAAAAACAGTAACAGCCTTGAGGTGATCAGCCAATATTTTAATCCTGACAACAGCCCTAAAGGCCTTAAAGGGCAACAGATGAGTTATGGCGACGCCCTAACTAAATTTTTGACAGTTCAAACTGACTATGCTGATCCGATTTCAGACAAAATGAAGCTGGAAGCCGGTTTGAGAGCCGCCATCCGAAATTACAGCAGTGACAACCAGAATTTCCTGTTTGATAATACCATAAGCAAGTACAAGCCGGTTCCTTACCTCAACAGCAACTATAATTTTAACGATGAAGTATATGCGGCTTACCTCACCTTTTCGCAAAAGCTCAATAAGTTCACCTATCAACTGGGTGCTCGTGTGGAAAGTTCCCAATACACTGGCAAACTCGTTGATTCCAACCTTGTGTTCAAGAATTCTTATCCTTTCAGCTTTTTCCCAAGTGTTTATTTGACACAAAAGATCAGTGACAAATCAGATATGCAATTGAACTATTCAAGGAAAATCAATCGCCCGAACTTCTTCCAATTGATTCCTTATTACAATTACAGTGATTCCCTCAATATCAATCGCGGAAACCCGGATCTCATCCCGGAATTCACGAATTTGATCGAACTTAGCTATCAGCTCAATCTTAAAGGCGGAAACAATATTATAGCCACGGCTTACTTCAGGAACACCGACAACCTGATCGCGAATTATCAATATCTCGACAAGAATCCGAACCCCAACAGAAACGATTCTATCCTGGTTTCAACATTTGTAAACGCAAATCATTCAAAGGCTTACGGCCTTGAGGTTACCTCTTCCAACACGATTTCCAAATGGTGGAGCCTGACTACCAACGTTAATTTGTATAATTCAAAGATCAACGGCAATAACCTGCAAAGCAACCTCAACAGTGAAAGACTGAGCTGGTTTGGAAAACTGAACAACACTTTTAAATTACCAAAAAATTATACGATCCAATTAACCGGAGATTACACAAGCAAAACGATTCTGCCTCCGGGAAGAAGCGGCTCCGGCGGAAGAGGGATGTTTGGAGGAAATTTATCAACTGCTAATGGTTATACTGACCCCGTTTACGGTTTTGATATCGCCATTAAAAAAGATTTCCTTAAAGATAAATCTGCCTCCGTTTCAGTTAGTATGAATGACGTTTTGAAAACTAAAGTTTATAAGGTTCATTCACAAGCCAACATTTCCAGCACGTTTTATTCTATTCAGGAAAATGAAAGACGCAGGGATCCTCAAATCGTAAGACTGAGCCTGAACTGGCGTTTTGGCAAATTTGATGCCTCAATTTTCAAGCGTAAAAACCTGAAAGCCGAGCAGGAAGGCATGCAGAACGGCATGCAGGGAATAGGTCAATAAAAAAACACATTCCCCTATCAGGGATAAAAAAACCTTCAGTCAAACTGGAGGTTTTTTTATTTACAATAAGCTTTGGGTTGGCCTTAGGGAAGAAAAAAATTAATACCTAAAATTGTCCGTTTGCTGCAAGAGCTAAAAGAAGAAATTCTTATAAATTGTTCGTTTGCTTAAGGACAAATAGGGCAAAATCAATTGCCTTTTCATTTGATAAATCCTTTTAAAATTATTCGACTGCTGAACTTGAACCAAAGAAAAAGTGCGAAAATTGTCCGTTTGCTTAAGCGACGCAGGTGGACAAAACAGGAGAAAATATTCTTCGAAAAAAGTTCGTTTCCTATTCACTTCTTGAGATTATTACACTGTCAAATAAAAAATAATAAATTCTCGAAAATTGTTCGTCTGCTGCACTAACTACTTCCTTATTTTATTTATTCCGGCAGTCATCCAAATTAATCCAATCCCCATGATTATAGCAGCGAAAAACAAGATCAGATTAGCATAGGGAAGCGGCTCAAATTCAATCACCTCA
This sequence comes from uncultured Chitinophagaceae bacterium, assembly GCA_963696835.1. Classification (GTDB taxonomy): domain Bacteria; phylum Bacteroidota; class Bacteroidia; order Chitinophagales; family Chitinophagaceae; genus Ginsengibacter. Next base: position 239,920 of record CAVOLS010000009.1, read on the forward strand.
AGCCCCTGGCACATGAGAATAATTTCCTGCAACAGTACGCCTGACACAAAAATAAAAACCGCTGCCGCGGGAATGCCTCTACCGGTTTCACTTATAAGCTGATTGAAATAACCGAGGATAAAAAATGAAATGATCCCTAAAAAAGAGAGATGCAGGTAGCCAATAACTATCGGCCGGAAGCCGAAGGCAAAATGACTTAAAAATGGGATGACAGAAAGCGTCTGCAATACAATTTTTATAATGAAAGATATTGAAGCCAGGATCCAAAGAATTCTTGTTGTCCTTGTAAGTTTCCGCGGCAGGTTCTTTTTAAGAACAGGGAAAAGCCTGATGAAATAAAACAGTACCAGCAGTTGCAAAACTCCTGAAATGTCAGCGATCACATCCAATGCCCTTGGAAGCTTCAGCCAAAGGATAGAAAGCAGGTAAGTTGGACCAACAGTAATTGCCATGATGAGGAACAGCCTTTTGCTGATCACTACTGAGGGGAGAAATCCTTTTTGGTAAAGCCATGTAAACAACAAGCCGAAGCACGCGAACAAAAACCATCCATTATATTGAAAATGCAGGAAAAAATAAATGGCACTGAAATAATAATCCTGAACCCTGATTTGGTTTGCCATCAAATAGGCAAGCGTGAAAGCTCCCAGAGAAGAAATAGCCCACAGAATCAATGCGGCTTTAAACCATTGGACAGTATAGGATTTGTCTGTCACTTTATTGAGGTCGCGCCATAAATAAAAAATGAAAAAGTAGGACGCGAAAATGGAAAGTGTTGAAAAGGTAATGGAGAAAAAAGCATAGCCCTGGAAAATAAATGAAACAAACATGGCATAAGCAACGAAACAATTCGCCAATAATATCCAATGATATTTTCTGAAATTTGTGGTGAGGTTTTGTTGCTGCAAATAATTGACCATGAGCGTCATCAGGGCGATGGCCACCCAACCAGAGAAAGCGAAATGCGAATGTGCGTGAAGCATGTATTTCTGGTTGATAGCATGGAGCGGAAAATTAATTTTATACCGCATGGTAATGCCCGCTAATGCCACAACACAGAAATTAATGAGCGCAACTGTTATCCATTGCCGGGTCTTAAATTCGTATTTCGTCATAATCCTCTCAGATAATTTTCGTTAGTAAACTTTTTCAAAAATAACAGAACTTTTTCATTACCGCAGGGGGAGGACCACCTTTAATCATTGGTATGGAATATGATGTAAATCATTCAATTATTTTATTCTTTATGATTATAGTCATAAAAATCAGTACTTTAACTCTGTAATATTGCAATGTAAAAATCAAAATTCACCAGTTATGAAAAAAATGATCGTCATCTGTTCTCTTGCCATCTTCTTCGCTGCCTGTGGTGGCTCAGGCGAAAAGGATAATACTAAAAGCACGGAACCCGCTTCTACGGAAGCAACAAATGAAACTTCTGAAAACGGCAATCCAAGCTACGATCCCAATCGTGGGGAAGGCAAGTTCCATGACGTAAAACTTGAAGACAAGCTCGATCCGGCAATGGCCACTAAGGGCCAGAAAATCGCAGAATTAAAATGCGAATCGTGCCATAAAATGACCGATGAAAGGTTAGTTGGACCAGGATGGAAAGGCGTAACTCAAAGACACAAACCTGAATGGATCATGAATTTCATGACCAACACCGATGAAATGATCGACAAAGATCCGAAAGCTCAGGCGATGCTTGAAATTTGTATGGTTCGCATGCCAAATCAAAATCTTACTGATGAAGAAGCACGCGAAATCCTGGAATTTATGCGCAAAAATGACGGCGTGAAATAGCATTCATTGTTTCCGATTATAAACCAGGTATAAATTTCTTATGCCTGGTTTTTTCTCTCTTTTTTAATGATTTACGTGACTTTTGAAATTTGATTTTTCATAAGGCTGCTAAAATTTTGCCTTAGATTTTTTAAAAATAGTCTCTCATTCCTTAACTAATAATACATTTTATGAAAAAATTTGTTTTTCCGATTTTATCGCTTTCAGCAGCTTTCCTGCTGATGAGCATAACCGGTTGCAAGCCTAAAAATGCTGGCGACGCTACCGGATCCGATGCAGCAGGACGGGTCTATGTTCCACCAGGAAAATATGACGAAATTTATAACTTCGTTTCTGGCGGTTTCAGCGGCCAGGTAAGCGTTTATGGAATTCCTTCAGGTCGTTTACTTCGCGTGATTCCGGTTTTCTCGGTTGATCCTGAAAAAGGATGGGGCTATAGTGAAGAAACAAAGCCGATGCTGAATACCTCACATGGTGAAGTTCCCTGGGGCGACCAGCATCACCTGGACCTTTCTCAAACCAATGGCGAAATTGATGGTCGCTGGCTATTTGCAAACGAAAACAACACTCCGCGGGTTGCCAGAATCGACCTAAAAACCTTCCGCACTGCTGAGATCATTGAAATCCCAAATAGTGCTGGAAACCACTCCTCCCCTTTCATAACCGAAAACACGGAATACGTAGTTGCGGGAACCCGTTTCAGCGTTCCATTAGATTATGAAAACGGCGATGTGCCTATCAGTTCTTACAAAAAGAATTTTAAAGGAACCATCAGCTTCATCAGCGTGGCTCCAACCGATGGTGAAATGAAACTCGCATTCCAGCTTTTATTGCCAGGAATGAACTTTGACCTTAGCCATAGCGGAAAAGGTCCGAGTAGCGGTTGGTTTTTCTTCAGTACCTATAACTCCGAGCAGGCTCATACTTTATTGGAAGTCAATGCTTCAAAACGCGATAAAGATTATATTCTTGCCGTAAACTGGAAAAAAGCGGAGGAATATTTCAAAGCTGGCAAAGGAAAAAAAGTGCCTGTAAAATATGCACACAATAAATACAGTGACGAAACTCATAGCGCCACTTCAAATATGGAAAACGAAACAACCGTTATCGATGCGAAAGATTTTTCGGATATCGTTTACATGATTCCATGCCCTAAATCTCCGCATGGTTGCGATGTGGATCCAACCGGACAATATATTGTAGGAAGTGGAAAATTAGCTGCTTTGATTCCTGTTTTCTCTTTCGCAAAAATTCAGCAAGCAATCGCTGCTAAAGACTTTGATGGTGAGTATGGTGGAATTCCAGTTATTAAATATGAGTCAGCTTTACATGGTGAAGTTAAAAAACCAGGCTTGGGGCCTTTACATACTGAGTTCGATGGAAAAGGAAATGCTTATACCACTTTCTTTATCTCTTCAGAGATCGTAAAGTGGAACCTGAATGATTTGAAAGTTTTAGACAGACAGCCTACTTTTTATTCACCAGGCCACCTTTGTATTCCCGGAGGCGACACCAAAAAACCTTATGGAAAATATTTGATCGCTTACAACAAAATAACCAAGGACAGGTATTTACCAACAGGACCGGAATTGGCTCAATCTGCACAATTGTTTGACATAAGCGGCGACAAAATGAAACTGCTTGCGGACTATCCAAGCATTGGCGAACCACACTATGCCCAGGCAGTTCCTGCTGAATTGATCGCCAAAAATTCAACCAAAATTTTCAAGATCGACCTTAATAAACACCCTTACGCCACTTTGGGCGAAAGGCAATCCAAAGTCGTTCGTGAAGGAAATAAGGTGCATGTTTACATGACCATGATCCGTTCTCACTTTTCTCCTGATAACATTGAAGGGGTTAAAGTTGGCGATGAAGTGTACTTCCACCTTACCAACCTCGAGCAGGATTGGGATGTTCCTCATGGCTTTGCCGTAAAAGGCGCCAACAATGGTGAATTATTGGTAATGCCAGGCGAAACTCAAACATTAAAATGGCTTCCACTTAAAGAAGGGATCTTCCCAATTTATTGTACTGATTTCTGTAGTGCTTTGCACCAGGAAATGCAGGGATATGTCAGGGTTTCTCCAAAAGGATCAAATGTTCCTTTAACTTTCAGTCTTGGAAAAAATTCTGATGCCGCAGATTCATTATTAAAAAAATAACAACTCAAACAAACAGGCCAGAAATGGCCTGTTTGTTTAAACAGGTTCTTTAAAAACCATTTACCAAAAATCAAATTAATTAAAATGAAAATTTTATTCCGGTTATTTTCAATCGCTTCCCTTGCTTTTATGATGTCATGCAATGCTGGTACTGAAACAAAAACGGAAGGAGTTCCTGCTTCTGAAAATCCTGTCGCGGCTGGCGGACAGGAAAAAGTTCAGGATAGCGATTCGCAAAAAGACGTTGTGAAAATAGCGATGGATTCCAAAGATCATTCGACTTTGGTAGCTGCCTTAAAACAAGCCGGCCTCGTTACTTCACTTTCCAACGCAGGCCCTTTCACCGTTTTTGCCCCTACCAATGAAGCGTTCAATAAGTTGCCAAAAGGAACTGTTGAAGGCCTCATGAAAGATGATAAAAAAGAGGATCTTCAAAACATCTTGCAATATCATGTTTTTATGTCAGCGCTTTCTCCGGAGTCCTTCACAGACGGCCAGTCATTAGGAATGGTGAATGGTGACAACGTAACGGTAAGCATCAGGGACGGAAAAACGATGTTGAATAATTCTGCAACTATTATTGGAACAGTTGCGGCTTCGAATGGAGTAATTTATGTGATCGATGGAGTTTTGCTTCCTACAGCAAAATAATAAAAAATACAGCCTTGTACAGGTATGTAAATCCTGTACAAGGTTTTATGAAAGCACAAACCGCGTCTTTCGATAAAATTTTCACTATGAAAAATAAAAAATTAGCCAGTCTCTCAAGAATCATAATTATAGTTTGCGGATTGGGGTTGATCGCTGTTTTGTTTGTTCCACTTTGGCAAATTGAGTTAGCCGCACCTCAGTACCCGGAAGGGCTGGTGTTGAAAATGTATCCAAATAAATTAGCAGGAAATGTAGATGTCATCAATGGCCTGAACCATTATATCGGAATGAAAACACTGCATGCCGATAACTTTATCGAATTTACTGTATTACCCTATATCATTGGATTCTTCGCCGCTTTTTGCTTCCTTGTTGCCATTATAAACAATAGAAAATGGCTCTCAGCCTTGCTGATTTCTTTGTTTGTTTTTGGCGTTGTTTCCATGATAGATTTCTATAGATGGAATTATAATTATGGCCATGATCTTGACCCCAACGCTGCCATTCAGGTACCAGGTATGAGTTATCAACCGCCATTGATCGGATACAAGCAATTATTGAATTTCGGCGCCTATTCCATTCCTGATATTGGAGGATGGATCTTTATTGTCGCAGGTTTGCTATTATTGCTCGCTTTGATAATTGAAATGAAAAAAAATAAAAAAACAAAATATGCCTAAGGTGAATAAAACTCTGATTGCGATTGTTACACTTTGTATGTTCGCGCTCCTCTCGTGCAACAGCGGCCCTGAGCCTATTCGTCTCGGTAAGGATGCATGCAGCTTTTGTAAAATGAGCATTGCAGACAAACGTTTCGGCGCAGAAGTGATAACGAAGAAAGGAAAGGTTTTTAAGTTTGACGATATGCACTGCGTTCTCGCATTCATGAAAGCGAAAACAGTAGACCAAAACGATATAAAAGAAACCTGGCTCGTAAACTTTGAAGAACCTCATAATTTTATTGAGGTTCAAAAAGCCTTTCTTTTGAAAAGCGCTGAATTACATTCCCCGATGGGAGGCAATGTTGCCGCTTTTGATGATGAAAATAAACTAAAAGCGACCATGGAAAAAGTAAAAGGGGAAAGGAAAACATGGAACGCTTTAGAAAACGAAAAATAATGCGCATTCTATTTCAAATAATATCTTCACTGTTTTTTTGCACATGCGTTCAGGCACAGGGAAAAACGATTTTGGTGGGTAAAAATAAGCCCTACCAATCCATTCAAAAGGCTGTGGCCGTTGCAGAAAATGGGGATACCGTTTTAGTAAACGCCGGAAGTTACAAAGAAGGTGGAATTGTGATCGAAAAATCCATTGTTCTGAAAGGGATTGACCACCCCGTGATTGACGGAGAATTTAAACATGAGATTCTTTTTATTAAAGGAAAGGAAGTTACAATTGATGGCTTTAAACTACAAAACACCGGACGTTCGGAAATCAAAGATATTGGAGCCATAATGATTTATGACAGCTACCATGTAACTGCCATCAACAACATTATTGACAACGCCAACTTTGGCATCGCACTTCAAAATAGCAAAAGTTGTACAGTTAAAAATAACCGTATAACGGCTTATGGGAAAAATGAAGTGCAAAGCGGCAATGGTGTTCATTGCTGGAAATCCGACAGTTTGCTGATCATTGGAAATCAGATAAGCGGATGTCGTGATGGAATTTATTTTGAATTCGTGACCAACTCTTTAGTCTGGAGAAATATCAGCAGAAAAAATGTGCGCTATGGCATACATTTCATGTTCTCACATCATGATACCTATATCGGAAATGTTTTTGAGGAAAACGAATCGGGCGTTGCCGTTATGTACACGAACAACATTCACATGTACAACAATTATTTCCTGAACAATTGGGGCGCCGCGGCTTATGGTATTTTACTGAAGGATATAACTGACAGTGAAATTTCCGGAAATTTTTTCACAAGAAACACAACGGGACTGCACATGGAAGGATGCAGCCGCAACAATTTTTATAAAAACACCTTTTCCAATAACGGCTTTGCAGTAAAAATACAGGCTAGCTGCGATGACAATAATTTTTATACAAATAATTTCACCGGAAATACTTTCGACATCGGCACAAATGGATCGCTTGTATTGAATACATTCAACGGGAATTATTGGGACAAATATGAAGGCTACGATATCAATCGCGACAATGTGGGCGATGTGCCCTATCATCCGGTGAGCATGTATTCGATGATCATCGAAAGCAACCCCGCAGCGCTGATGCTTTTCAGAAGTCTGATTGTTTCCCTATTGGACAAAAGTGAAAAAATATTACCGGGCGTTACGCCGGAAAACCTGAAAGACGAAAAACCACTAATGAGACCTTTGCAACTATGATCAACGCCAAAAACATTACCAAGAGATTTGGAAAACTAACCGCCCTTGACAACGTGTCTGTCACGTTCTCAAAAGGCGAATGCATTGCTTTGCTTGGGCCAAACGGCTGCGGAAAAACAACATTGATAAAGACATTGTTAGGAATGGTGGTTCCCGATAGCGGTTCCATTCATTTTAATAATGAATTAATTACCAACAAATGGATGTACCGCAGCCGCATTGGCTATATGCCTCAAATAGGCCGTTATCCTGAAAACATGACCATAGCTCATGTAATTGACATGATGAAAGACATTAGAAGAGGTGTAGATAAAAACCCTGATGAGGAACTCGTCGGCAGTTTTGGCTTAAAAAATATGATGCAAAAAAAGATGAGTACGCTTTCCGGAGGAACCACGCAGAAAGTGAGCGCGGCTCTTGCATTCATGTTCAATCCAGATGTTCTTATCCTTGACGAACCGACAGCAGGATTGGATCCGCTATCTTCAGAAAAACTGAAACAAAAGATTCTAAAGGAAAAGCAAAACGGAAAACTAATACTCATCACTTCGCATATTTTAAGTGAGCTGGATGACCTGATAACCGAAGTGTTCTACATGCAGGAAGGGAAAATGCTGTTCCACAAAAAACTTTCAACCCTCAAGGAAGAAACCGGAGAAATAAAATTATCAAAAGCGATTGCGAAAATAATGACCGCTTAAATGAGAGGGTTAGAAAGTTTAGAGACTTTGGAGCGAAAGGGCGAAAGGGCGAAATATCCCAGCAATGGGCAACGCCCATTGGAAAACATTATGCAACATATATGATTCACAATTAATTTTTATTTAATTGAAGTTGAAAAAATGAAAAAATTATTAAAATACGTTATTGTAGATATTATCCAGAACAAGATTGTATTGGTCTATACCCTTTTATTGTTCATTATTTCATTGAGTGTTTTCAACCTTGAAAATAACGCGGCGAAAGGAATGCTGAGCCTGCTGAACATCATACTGATCATCGTTCCCTTGATTTGCATTATTTTTTCAACTATTTACATTTATAACAGCTCCGAATTTATTGAGCTGCTGGTGAGTCAACCCTTAAAAAGGAAGACCATCTGGCTGAGCATTTTTTCCGGTTTGGCAGGTTCGATGTCACTCGCTTTTTTTATTGGAGCAGGCATTCCTATTCTCCTTTATCATGCAGATGCCACCGGATTCATGATGATTGCTATGGGATTATTTCTTACCATTGTTTTTGTAAGCATTGCCATGCTTGCCGCTGGATTAACAAGAGACAAGGCCAAAGGCATTGGCCTCTCCATCCTGCTGTGGCTCTACTTTTCACTGATTTTTGACGCGCTGGTTCTGTTTTTCCTTTTCCAGTTCCAGGATTATCCCCTGGAAAAAATTATGGTGCTTTTAAGTTTCCTAAACCCCATCGATCTCTCGAGGATTCAAATCCTTTTGCAAATGGATATCTCCGCATTAATGGGCTATACAGGCGCAATCTTCAGGGAATTTTTCGGCAACAGTACGGGCATCCTGCTTTCTTTCCTTGGCCTATTCATTTGGATCGTTCTTCCTTTGATGATCTCGTTAAGGAAGTTTAAAGCGAAAGATTTATAATTGCTTTTTTTCTTTTGAGCCTTAAGATAGCCGGATGGGTTTTTTGTATAGTATGCCAGGTACCAGAAAGAATAAAAACAAATCTTCAAAAAAGTTCGTTTGCTGTTTTTTCCCGGTAACTCCCTGCGACTCCTTTTTTTCTTCCGGCGATATTTTTTCTAAGTAATATTTTTTAAAAATAAAACTTTGAAAAAAGTCCGTTTGCTGATCATGACAAATTCAAAGAGACTTCCACGGCATATACTTTTTCAGCAGCAGACGAACAATTTTCGATCTTTTTTTATTTTTTTGCATGCCTTTATTCCAACAGCATCACTTGTTTCGCGGAACTGCTTTTGAATGCAAGTTGAATGATCCGAATTACGTTCAAGCCTTCGCTTCCTGTAACAGGAACCTCTTTGCCATTCCTGATCGATTGATAGATTGCGTCATAATATTCGCCATAATTCCCTTGCTCAGAATCAATATATTCCTTAAAGACTTTGCCGCCAACTTCAGTATGAAGCATTCCTTTTTCCGTTGCAGGCTCCGTGCCCCAATCCCTTCTTCCAGGCATGCCTCCTTCCTTTAAAGTGTCCTCCTGGATATCTGTTTTCGGTTTTATGAACGAACCTTTCAAGCCATGAAAAATATATCCTGGCAAGGGCTCCCGGACAATGTAGCTCGATTTGAGGCGGACTCTCAGGTTCGGATAATACAAAAGAATTTCCCAGTAATCATCCACTTTTGAAAGCGGCCTTACCACCCGGATGTCCGCAAAAATTTGCTGAGGCATCCCAAACAATTGAAGCGCCTGATCAATAATATGCGAACCGAGATCATAAAGGGAACCCGCACCCGGACCGGGGTTTTCTTTGTGCAATTTCGGGCTCAATTCTTCTTTAAAACGATCGAAATGAATTTCGGCTTCTACAATTTTTCCAAGCAAGCCCCCATCCAAAACTTTCTTCACTGTTTTATAATCACTGTCATAGCGCCGGTTTTGATAAACAGACAACATTTTATTTTTCCTGGCAGCAATTTCAACAAGTTCCCGCGCCTCTTCCACTGTGGTAGTAAAAGGCTTTTCAACAATCACATTCTTGCCTGCCAGCAAGGCTTTTTTCGCATATTCAAAATGCGTATAATTCGGCGTGTTCACGATCACCAATTCTACCTCATCATCAGCAAGCATAGATTCTAATGTTCGGAAAGTCTTGACTCCCGGAAATTTTTCCTGCGCGAGATTTTTACTTCGTTCCCACACGGCATAAAAGTCAAATCCTGGGTTCACCAGCAAAAAGGGCGCATGGAAAACCCAGCCGCTCATGCCGAAAGAGCATAAGGCTGTTTTGATCGGGTTCATCGTTTCAATTTTTTAATAACGAATTTGAGAATAATTATTTCAGTTCCGCCTGAATCACTTTCCACATAGATTCTGCAACCAAAAGATTTCCAGCGGTATTCAAATGCACCCTGTCAACCGTCAGGATACCTTTTTCCTGGTTTGAAGGATTGTTATCTTTCAGATATGAAGTAAAAATTTTTCTTAAATCCACTAATGGCAAAGAAAGTTCTTTTGAAAGGTTCCTTATCATTTCACTGTATTTGTTGAGATCCCCATCCTGTTCATTGCTGCAATCATTTTTTTCGCCAATAACAGTTGGAGTACATAGAATCACTTTAATTTTTTTATCCTGCAATTTCTTAATAATCGTCCGGTAAAATTGCTCAAACTTATCGGCGTCAGTACCCGTTTGCAACAATTTTTTATGCCACACGTCATTGATTCCAATGTAAACAAAAACCATGTCAGGATTTTTATCAAGCACATCACTTTCCAGTCGCAAATAAAGATCCGTGATCTTATTGCCGCTTACTCCGGCACCAATCAATTGAATAGAATCAAAAAGACGCGTCTGCTTTATCATACTATCCATCTTAACGAGGAAGCCACCGGGCTGAACCGCCTGTTGCGTAATAGAATCGCCAAAAAAAAGCACTTTGTATTTTTTGGGAGGCTTGATAAAAGACATGAAAAAAAAGGAAATAAAAAAAGCGTATGGCAAATAATGTTTCATTGAGATATCTTTTTGAAAAGGGAACTACTAAGTTTCAATTTCTTTACAAAATAAAACAATTTAGACAGTTATCATCTTCCGGTTATTTCTTACTTAGGTTTGATTGAAACAAGAAAGCGCAGGGGGGCCATCCACCAAAAATATCACGCATATTTTCCAACTCTTCCCGGGACAATTGTTTAATCCATTTTACTCTTTTAGAAGCATCCGATCCGGGTCCATAATTTTCATATTCGGCATAGCGGGCTGTTTGCTCGTTGGCCGGGTTTTTCCAGTTATTCCAACCTTCATCAATAATATGTTTACCGAGATAGCAATGAATATACGTAACACTTGCATACGGCTGCCAGGGACGGCCAAGGGACACTTTATTTATATTTGAATCTGCCGTAAGGCGACAATTTAAAAACACAAAACCATATGGAACTTCCCGCGGAGTCGAGGCCGCTGTAACGTGTGAATTCTTTTTACTGTGGATCCAACAATTTTCAAATACAGCAGTGGCAGGGCCAAAAATAAAATCCGTGGTTCCTTCGATGTAGCAATTGGTATAAAATTGTTTGGAACCGGCAGCGCTGCAAAATAAAACATCCTGAAAACCTTTGAAATTGCAATTATTGAATACAAGCCTGTCGCCATTGGCAAACACCGCTACAGCCTGCCCTGCACTGAAGCCCGCGTCGTTTTGAAAAGTGATGTTTTCTGCAACAAAGTTGTCTGCATAAATAAAAAAGGAAGCCGAGGTCCATGTATTGACTGTATCTCCATTTTCCAATTTCAACCCTGCATGATTATCAAAAGTAAGGATGGTATTTTCTTTATTCTCCCCTATCAGTTTTACAAAATCTTTTCTTGTATCCAGAACGAGTCTTTCTTTATAAATTCCTTTTTTTACATAAATAATTATTGTGTCTTTATTTCCGGAAGGAACTGCATCAAAGGCTGATTGTACAGATGTAAATTTGCCGCTTCCATCCTGGGCGACTGTCCATCTTTTCGTCGTCTGCGCATTTGCAAAAAAAGAGAGCAATAACAGCATGAATGCGATGAAGCTTTTCTTCATAAAAACATTTTTATTTTTTAACAGGTAACGGTGACCTGACGTGGGCTGCCAATCCTAAATCCAATTGCCTGATTTCCGCTAAAACTAGTTCAGCAATTTTACGTGCGCCCAATTCATTAAAATGCGTATCGTCCTTATGGCCTTCCGGATAATTCGGGTGTTCGCCGGCAGCGGTATAATTGAAAAGCCATTTTGAATTTTCAGCGCCAAATTGCTGGTACAATTCTTTGCTTTTTTTATTAAGATCAATCAAAGGCACATTCAATTGTTTCGCAATTTCTTTCACCGCATCGGCATACACCGGATGAGATTCTTTAATCATACCTAATGAATCAAATTGCCGGCGAGCTACAGGTGTGATTAAAACAGGAATCGCATTTTTAGCACGGCTCTCAGTAACCATCTTTATCAGGTTGGTTTTAAAATCTTCAGGCGAAGTATAGCGGTCTGTTTTAGTTTTCACCTCATCGTTATGGCCAAACTGAATGAAAACAAAATCACCTTTATTCAGATTATCAACAACCGGCTGCCAAAGATTTTCAGACAAAAAGGTGCGGGTGCTTCTTCCATTTTTTGCACGATTATCAATCACAATGTTTGAATCAAAAAAATAAGAAAAAGGCATTCCCCATCCGGTTTCGGGAAAGGCTTTGACTTCTTTTTGCGACATGGTGGAATCGCCGATCAGCCACACTTTGGTTTTCTTTGGCGGCGGCGTAAAAAACAATAAAAGCGGGATAATCAGAAGAAATACATAGTTACTAAAACTGGCAGAAAAGGTTTGATTCATTTCAAAATTTTGTTGGTTAAGTTCTATAAATCATTAAGAGGACGCTTAACAGCATCCTCTTAATAAATTGATTAATACTGTAAACGTAATTATTCTACAATAATTCCTTTAGTAATTTTATTGTCTCCGTTGTTCAGGATCACATTATAAGCGCCTGCTTTAATCGTAGCAGGTAAAATAATATTTTGTGTAGAAGATCCTTCTTCCAGATTGATTTTTGAAGAAAAAACTTTTTGTCCGCCGGCGTTATAAACGCTAACATCATAAGTTCCTTTTACCCCATTTACGAACTGAACATTCAATTGTTTTCCTCTTACAGGATTAGGAGCTATGGTAACAGATGTTTTCGCATTTGATATGGCCACTTTTAAAACTGAAGAATAGGTTTGTTTGCCATCCTTATCAATAGCCTGAATGCGGTAAAAATTGTTGCCGTTGGAGTAGGCCGCATCTGTATAAGAGTAATAGGATTTGGCAGAAGTATTACCAACCGCGCTTACATAGCCAAGGGTAGTGAAATTCGTTCCGGTAGTTGATTTTTCAACAGCGAATTTGTCAACATTGCTTTCCTGTGCGGTTGTCCAGTCTATTTGTACATTATTAAGTTTTTGGTAAGCCCGAACACTTTCAAAGGTAAGGGGAAGAACCGTTGCATAACTGCGAATTGTTATGTGATCTATATCTAATTGAGCAGTGGAATTTTCATTAGTAAATTTTATTTTGTTAGCCAACGGATCATTGACTGCTAAAGTATAATCATCACATACTCCGATAGTTGTTGGCACTTGGGAAACAAGGACCCAAGTGGTTCCCCCATCCTGAGATTTATAAATCCCAGTGTTGCTACCAGCTGTGTTTTTCGCATTATTCCAACTAATACTGCCAATTCCATAATTGACTTTTGGCGAAATCATGTAGGCTCCGGGCATCACAATTCCAGATGGAGTAGTGACCGTTTGTTGCAATAAGCGGATGGCTTTAGCTGATACAGGAACTGCATCGTTATTACAACCTGAACCTGACCTGAATGCAAAATAAAATGTCCATATACCGGAGCTGAGCGTATACGATGTTGGGGTAGTAGGCGCATTAGCAGTCGTTCCCGTTAATTGCCCGGCAGGAGTGTCATCAAAATTTTCTGTAAAATAAACATCGTTTACTTGACACTTTGCATTTTCGCTAAAGGCAAAAGCGCCCGCAAATAACAAAGCTGTAATTGTAATCTTTTTCATTGTGTAAAGTTTTTTGAATGGTGATGAATTTAGGGATGATATAAAAGAGTTCAGATTTGTTGGTTAAAATTTATAAACAGTAACGACGTCCAAATTCACATCGCTGTTGCTTTCGTTGGTGAACTTTAGTTTATTGACAGACTTGTCGTTTATCTCGACAGTATAGCTATGACATGGATCAGGAGTGATTGAAACCGTTTCAGCCAGTTCCCATGTTTTTCCATTATCGCTTGATTTATAAACACCAACGGTTTTTGATTTGCCTCCCGTAGTCTCGATAAAAGTTAGTTTGCTGATCCCATCTTTTAATTTTGGAGTGATCGCAAAAGAAGTTCCCTGAATTCCCGCCGAGGAATTTTTCATCAACCTTAAAGGCTTGCCGTCACAGCCTGCTGAGCCGCGAAAAACATAATACATATTCCAGGTTCCCGAGGTGGATGAAAGGTCCACGCCGGAGGGAGTTGAAATAGAGGTTGAGGAATTGCCAGGGATGGCAGTGCTTTCAAAATTTTCTGTCCAATAGGCTGTTTGAGCTTTAGCAGCAGGGATTGAAAATAGCAGTGCTGAAGTGAGAATAAGAGATGCGATGTTTTTTTTCATGATGCTTCTTAATAAATATATTTTGGCTTTATAAATTTTTATTGCGTCCCTTATGGAAATGATATTAATAAATCCCCAAAAAGTCCGTCTGCTTACACGTTTTTAAAAATTATTGCTTCATCAATTTCACCATTAACCTCTTATCTCCATCTAAATAAATCACTTCATAAACCCCTTTCGTAAACGAAGAAATATCTAAGGTTATTCCTGTTGTCCCTGCCATAACCGGCGTGCTGAGCATTACCTTTCCTGAAAGGGAAATAATCTTCAACTCACCGTTTCGCATTGCTTTTTCAAAAGAAACCTTAATGGAATTTTTAGATGGATTGGGGCTCACTTTCAACCCATTGCTTTTGCGAAAATTTACAGAAACCACTGCGCTGTATTTCTCATTCCCATCCTTGTCTGTAATGCGAAGGCGATAAAAAGAAATTCCATTAAGCGGATTCATATCGGCAAAGGAATAAGCATTTGTACCCGCGCTGTTTTTAGCATCGACCACTCCAATAGATTCAAAACTCCTGCCATCAGCGCTTCTTTCAACAACATAATTCTTGCAATTGATTTCGATGGATGATTTCCAATTTGTATTTACAATGCCATTGCCGGCAACGGCATTAAAAGAAAGAAGATTAACCGGCAATGGAGCCCAGGTTTTGCCCATGACAAAAAATGTACTGAAAGATGCCGTTTGGAATTCAAGAAAATATCCTGTTCCATAAGTGCCAAACACACCGGAAGAAGTAGGCGTAATAACGGTGCCATCGCCCGAAAGGCTTTCCAGGCATTCATTCGCATCTGTTTTTACAATCACCAGATCTGCCAGGGAAGTGATGGAGTTATCAGCCAATTTCAAAGCCTCATATTCCGCTTTAGTAAAATAAATTCTGACGGAAACAGGCGATGCAATCGCGGAGGGATCCGTTGGATGAATAGTTATGTTCCTGTTTAAATAAGGTATTCCCCTACCATTCAACCTGCTCGTTTTCGTTGCATAATACGAGATAGAAAATGCGCCGTAATTGCCGTTATCCAGCATAGAGGCCACTATATTCATCGTATCCGTAGAAATCAATTTTTCCGAAGCCATATCCGATGCATGGAGCCATTGAGCGCTATTGCTACTGATCAACACTTTGGCATTTGTGCAATTATTCAAAGTTCCCGAGGCAACTATATTGTCGCCATTCAAATAATTTTCCAAGTTCGTGTATCCATTACCGTTATAGAGGTTGCCGTCCAACGGATCATTCGGATTTAATCCTCTTTGCAATTCCCATTCATCGGGCATACCATCTCCATCTGAATCAACCGGCGGCGTAGATGAATGTAAGAATGGCCAGGCATTTACTGTTTCTACATAAGCGGTTCCATGCGGGTATCCGCCCTGAACGTCAATAATATTTCCTGTCCTGTTGATCACATCGTTTACGATTCTTGCATCTAATGTGTCGCGATTCGGCAGACTGCAACCACCCTGCTGCAACACGAGTTTATAAGCGTCCTCAGCAGACTGAGTAATAACCGGCAAAAAGGGGAATTCGGTGGTAACTTTAGACAATATAGTATCTGATACAGATCCGCCATTCATATTGACGCCTGACCAGTTGTTATTGGTTACATTCGGGTAACCATCAACATAATTTCCGGTAAGATAAAATTTCCCATAAGGCAAAACGGGAGCGGCTTGTTTATAAGGTTGGAGAATTATCGCCCTCCGGTTGGAAGGCGTATTGGGTCCATATTTATAATAATTATTTACATCATTATAATTTCCGCCTTCTCCGCCATAAGTCTGGTAAGTACTCCAGTTATAGATGACATTATTTCTAAAATCCGCGTTTTCATACCCCACAATATTTACATACCTGCTTCCATTAAAACGCGGCATCCTTGATTTGCAATGAGCAAATAAATTATGATGAAAACTGGCATTTTGACCTCCCCAGATGCCACCGTAGCCGTGCTGTTCAAAATCTGTATCTCCTGTTTCGAAATGATAGGAATAATTCAAAGGCTCCGTCATGAAACACCATTGAATAGTAAGGTTATTTCCACCATATAATGAAAGCGCTTCATCCGTACTCCAACTGGCGGTGCAATGATCAACGATAATATTTTTGTGATTGTTAGTGGCATCGCCCAGGGCGTCATCGGCTCCGGCGCCATTTACCTTTCCTTTATTTTGAAACCTGTCTCCCATCCTGAAGCGCATATATCTTATGATGATATTGTCTGCTGCAATGAGGGTTGTATAGTCAGCAATACAAATCCCGTCGCCGGGCGCGGTTTGTCCGGCAATGGTGGTATTGGGGTTAGAAATTCTTAAAGCAGATTTTAAATGGATAGTTCCCGAAACTCTAAATATAACGGTGCGATAAGTTGCAGGTTGGGTAAGTGCCCATCTCAAAGTGCCTGCAGATCCATCGTCGAGAAGACTCGTTACAGCAAATACTTTTGAACCCGGCCCTCTTCCACCGGTTGTAAATTTTCCCGCTCCTTCAGCGGTTGGGAAGGCCGGTTGCTGACCGAATAAAAATTCGGAACAAAACAGCAAAATGATAAAAATGCTTGTAAAAAATTTTATCATAACGAGGTTTCAAAAAATTATATCATCACTAAAAAAACAGGGTTGCGAATGGCAACGCAACCCCGCAGTTGGTTTATTAATTATATCCGGGATTCTGTGAAAAATTAAAGTTGGCGTCTCTTGCCGGTTGCGGTATCGGCAGCAATTCCGATTTTCCACTGACAAAATTGGTAGCATACCTGGCCAATGATGTGGTATTTATCGCCGCACTCAGCCAGGTGACCTTCGCCGTTCCGGCCGGTGTTGAAGTTGGCTGAGGCATATAGAACGAATTAAACCACAAGCTACCTATATTATTATCATCAGAACCTGTCTTTATCGCAAACATTGCTGTTGGCAAGTTGGTACTTATAGAATAAACCGGGTAAGCCGCCATATAAGTAGGATTGGCCATCGGCGTAAGGCTTGACATTTTCAAAAGATTTGCTTTCGTTTCTGTAAGGGCTTTTCCGAGCAAATTCCATCTGATGAGGTCATATTTCCTAATTCCTTCACCCCCTAATTCAAGCGCTCTTTCCTTAACAATGGCTTTAAACATATCGTCCTTTGAAAGGCTGGCGAGATCTACCGACACATCCGGGGTTGCAATAGCCTTACCAAAAGCTCTTCTTCTCACTTTATTGATTGCTTCATAAGCATTGGCTGGGCCGTTGATCTCATTTTCGGCTTCGGCAAACATTAATAAAACGTCTGAATAGCGCAGGATCTGCCATTTAAGACCGAAGTATTGCACAGCATTATTTGGATCAATCACCGGATTGGAAATCCAGTCTCTCCTGTATTTTCCGTCAACCATAGCGGTGATCGCCACACCGGTTTTGGAGGTTCCGTTGGCGTCAACAGTGTAAGGAGCGCAGGTAACATCTCTTCTCTGATCGGTAGAATCAAAAAGGTAAAAATAGGTAGGCAATATATTTACACTTTTATTACCCTTCGCATTTACCGTTGGTCCATTATAATAGCCAAGTTTTGAATCCTCTGCACCTGTACCGCCAAAAGCGCTTGCCTGGAACATTAATTCTCCATTAGGGTCGGTAACTGCATGGGCGCAAACCTGTCCTTTCCAAAGTGCTTTAAAACTTGGATTTAGAGTATGTTGTCCTGAGGTGATGATGTCATTGCATTCGTCTCTGGCAATTTTATAAAAATCAAGATAGTCGGCATTTCTTTTCATTTCTCCATTCTGTCTCAAAGAATAGCCACCTCTGAAAAGGGCGATCCTTGCGCGTAATCCTTTTACAACACCTTTCGTAATTCTTTCATCCGGTTGATCTCCTATAGAAGCGAGTTCGTTTCTCCATGGAACCAAATCTTCAGCTATTTTCAAATCATTTAACAGATGGTCGTATAGCGTATCACGGTCAGTCCTCGACGGAAAAGGATTTGTAGAGGCTTGTGCATAAGCGGGCTGAAAGTGAGCAGGAAGATCGCCCCAATTACGGATGGCTTCAAAATAAAACTGCGCCCTTAAAGTCAATGCTTCCCCATGCATTCTTCTTAATTGTTTTTTTTGCTGATCAGAACCACTGGCATACAGGGCCATTTTAGGAATATTGTCTATGCAAATACTGGCATATTCTATACCCTGAAATAACTGGTTGAAAGGCTTTTCCAACTGAGCATTTGTAGGTGCGGCATTGAAGCGGTTAATGTCGCGACGATCATTGTCGGCATCTCCCGTAGGTCCCTGCATCTCATCATTATCTAAAGGGTAGTACAGGCTTAATCTTATGCCATATCCATTGTCGCCCATAAGCCGGCTGTAAACTCCTGAAAGAGCTTTTAGCGCTCCTGGAACGTCAGTAAAAACAACATCGGCACCCACATCTGTTATCGGTTTTTGATCAAGATATTTCTTGCAGCCCGAAAGAACTGCAAAAAGACAAATGACAGACAGAATGCTAAACTTTTTTAAATATTTGGTATTCATATCAATTTTTTAATTTTTTATTTAAAAGGAAGCATTTACACCGAAAATGAAACTGCGGCTTTTCGGATAGGCTGAATAATCCAGACCAGGTGTTAGCGGGCTTTTTCTCACACTTACTTCAGGATCATATCCACTGTAGTTGGTGAAAACTGCGAGGTTATTGGCTGTAACATAAAAGCGGAGTTTCGTCATTTTCAGGCCTGCTATATTTTTTACAGGAAGACTGTAACCCAAAGTAACATTGTTGATCCTTAAAAATGAACCGTCTTCTATTGCCCAGGAGCTTGGATAGAACGCGCCGTTGGCTTTAAGCGGAGTCCACATATCCGCATTGGCATTCAAGGCAGCGAGTTGATCAGGCGCTAAACCAAATACTTCAGATTTTTGGGTTGCCGGGTTAACTTTCACCCATTGGGTGGTTTGTCCCTGGTCGTTTACAATTCTCCAATGGTTCTTCATGGAACTTAACAAGTTCGCATTCTTGGTATAACCATTTGTGAATTCAATTTTATTGGCATTGTAAATATCATTTCCAACAGAAAAGTTCACAAAAATGCTCATATCCCATTGTTTATAAGTAAACTGCTGATTTAAACCGCCTGTATATTTAGGTGCCGGATTCCCTATTATGGTACGATCATGATTTAGGTCAATGATGCCATCATGGTTTATGTCTTTATACTTTACAGAACCTGGCTGAGGTGGTCCACCAATAACCGAGGTAGCATCAGGTACACCAGCCTTCAAAGTGTATTGACCTGTAACTGAATTATAATCAAAATCACTTAGCCTGTAAAATCCATCAGAAACAAGTCCCCAGAAAGATCCTACTGGTGAACCGATCTTTTCGATATAATCGGTCGGTTGACCGGAAACGCCCCAACTGGCATCAGGATAAAAATATTGTTGTCCCATACCTAGAGCTACCACCCTGTTTCTATTAAATGAAACGTTGAAATTGGCAGTCCATGAGAATGCTTTTTTGCGAATTAAAGTGGAATTCAACTGAACTTCAACACCTGAGTTTTCAGATTTTCCTACGTTTTGCAATTGTTTTGCGTATCCATACGTTGAAGCAATGGGAACTTCAAGCAACAGTTGATCTGAGGTGTTTTTATATACATCAATTGTGAGGTCCAGCCTGTTGTTGAATAAGCTGATATCCATCCCCAGATTTCTGTTGATAGTAGCTTCCCATTGAAGTTTTTCATTCACGAGTCCTGCGGAATAGTAGGATAAAATGGGTGTATTGTTTAGCCCATAATAATATGTTCCGTCATTTTTGAAAGTCGTGAGATATAAATAATCCGCAATCCTGTTATTTCCTACCGCACCAAATCCGGCCCGGAATTTCAGGTCATTGATGAAAGAAACGTTCTGCAGGAATTTTTCTTTTTTAACTCTCCATGCAAAAGAAGCCCCCGGAAAATACCCCCATTTGAGGCCCTCTGCGAATTTAGAAGCGCCGTCGGCTCTAAAATTAAATGACAACAGATACTTGTCAAGATAAGAATAGTTTATCCTGCTGAAAAAAGAAAGGTTTGTATATCTTGTCCTACCCATTTTTGGATAACCAGTGAAAGGAGAGCCAAGTCCTGTTTGTTTAAATGCATCCCCTGAAGAAGTTCCCAGTGGAAACTGGCCGAAAAGGCTGGAATGTCCTTCTGTTTTCAGGTCGTAAGTTTCCTCACCCACTAAAAAACTGAAATCATGTTTCTTTTTCCACCCTTTGATGGAATAAGTTAACACATTGGAATTAGTTATTGTATTCGCATTGGTTGTATCCAGCCTGGCAATCGGTTTTCCCCCACCGGAAATTTTGGAATAAGGAGTAACGGAATCACTGTATTGCCTGTCAGTAATATGGCTTTGATTATAACCAAAAGTGGATCTGAACGTAAAATTTTTTACAATGGTATAAGAAACATAAGCTGAAAAATTAAATGCTTCTGTAGACTTTTTCCTGTATTCTGCATTTAGTAGCTGGATTGGATTGATGAGATAAAGACCGTTACTAGGATTAGGATCAGCAGTTGGATCATTGTCATCAATAGCCTGATCAGGAGAAAGGAAAGGTTTGTATTTCACGGCATTTCTGAGACGATTGTATGAGGTGCTTTGATCAGATGAAACACCGGCCCCCATAACATCCTGATTGGAATACCTTGCAGTGATTCCTGTTTTTACTTTTTTATTAATTTTGTAATCAGTTTTAAAGTTCAGCAGGTGTCTTTGGTAGTTAGAATTTAAAACGATCGCCTTTTCATTGTTATAAGTGTAACCAAAATTATAAGTAATCTTGTCACTTCCACCCATGAATGATACATTATGTGATGTAGCGATTCCGGTTCTTCCGAACACTTCATCCTGCCAGTTGACAGGAGTTTGATTTTTATAATTTGCTAAGGTATCCCAGGTTGAACCAAAATCCTTGAGAAAGCTTGTACTGTCGGTGTTGTTTCCTCTCGATCTTTCTGCCTGGTATATGACAAAATCATAAGGACTTAGCACATCGAGAGTTTTGGCAATTTTTTTAACGCCTACATAACCATTATAACTCACGTGCATTTTTCCTGGCTTACCGCTTTTTGTAGTGATAATAATAACACCGTTAGCACCTCTGGCTCCATAGATCGCGGTTGACGCCGCGTCTTTCAATACGTCTATAGATTGAATATCCTGGGGTGAAACAGTAGAAAGGCCGTTTTCTACC
The DNA here is from genome assembly GCA_963696835.1 of uncultured Chitinophagaceae bacterium. Classification (GTDB taxonomy): domain Bacteria; phylum Bacteroidota; class Bacteroidia; order Chitinophagales; family Chitinophagaceae; genus Ginsengibacter. The sequence continues at coordinate 261,490 of CAVOLS010000009.1, forward strand.
TGAACGCCATCTACAATGTAAAGCGGAGCATTATCACCGGTAATTGACATACCCCCTCGAACCCTGATGGTGATTTGAGCGTCGGGAGAACCTTCAGCCGTGGTGGCTGTTACACCCGCCAACCTGCCATTGAGGAGTTGTTCAGCTGAAAAAACCGGCATATCTTTTAAATCTTTTGCGCCGATGGAGGAAACCGCGCCAGTAAGATCCTTTCTTTTTACAGTTGCATAACCTACAACCACTTCGTCAAGAGTGGACGCGTCAGCCTTAAGAGTTACATCAGCCGAAGAAAATGAAGTCACGTTTTTTTCTTCAGTTTTAAATCCTACGGAAGAAAAGACGAGAACCACATTTTTACCGCCCGGAACGGCGATAGAATACTTTCCGTCCTTATCGGTAGCTACCGCATTTTTACTTCCTTTTTGTGTCACTGTGACTCCTGCTATTTTTTCGCCGGTTTCAGTTGACACATGACCTGTTACTGTTTTATTCTGCGCCATGGCAGAAAAAAAAGAAAATAGCAGTAGCAGAAAAAAATAAAGTTTACTTTTCATATTACAAGCGTGTTTTATTAAAATGACCGCAATCGGTGTTATACTTAGTTTTGGTTTAGCGGGATTTGGAAACCGATATTAGGTAATTTATACAGGAATCGCTGCATTTATTTACGCAAACGATGCCGATAACGTTTCCAAAAATGTTCATTGTCCTTTATCTTCTGGTATTTAAGATTTTCCTTTTTATTTCAATATCCCCATTTCTATAAAATCCATATCAGCGAAAGATTGATTCTCCCCGGCCATTCCCCAAATAAAAGAGTAAGAGGAAGTGCCGCAACCTGAATGAATAGACCATGGTGGGGAAATAACCGCCTGGTGGTTTGCTAATACAAGATGACGGGTTTCGTCTGGTCTTCCCATAAAATGAAAAACACGCTGGCCTTCATTTACATCAAAATATAAATAGACTTCCATCCTACGGTTATGCGTATGCGCTGGCATTGTGTTCCAGACATTCCCTTCTTTTAAAATGGTTAGCCCCATCACTAACTGGCAGCTTTTAATCCCTTTCTCATGAATGTATTTATAAATGGTTCTTTGGTTACTTGTTTTAGTTTCTCCTAAATGTTCAGCAACTGCATCTCTGTTTTTCATCAACTGCGGTTCATAAGCATGATGTGCCGGAGCCGAAAGCACGTAATAATAAGCAGGCTGGTTTTCCATATTGCTTTCAAAAGAAACTTCACGCGTTCCTTTTGGAAGGTACAAACAATCAAGTTTGCTTAAAGGATAAGCAACACCGTCTGCGGTGATTGTTCCTTCGCCCCCGATATTGATGATTCCCATTTCGCGTCTTTCAAGAAAGAAATCTGATTTTAAGGCCTGATAGTTGGGTAAGCTAATTACCTCTTTTACCGGCACAACCCCACCGGTGATCATACGGTCATAATGGGAATATACAAACCTGCTTTTATTTTCACTCATAAGGTCTGTAATGGCGAAACTCTCTCTGAGTCGCTCTGTGTCCATAGTTTTTACTTCTCCCGGATGATTTTCAAATCTTTCTTCCATTCCTTACTTTTTTTTTGATGAATAATTTTATCGTGCCATCCAACCACCATCTACTGTCAGGATCTCTCCATGAACATAACTTGCGGCATCTGAACTTAGGAAAATTGCGGGACCTTTAAAGTCTTCCGGCTGTCCCCACCTGCCGGCTGGAATTCTTTCCAAAATGGCTTTATTTCTTTCTGTGTCTTCTCTTAACGCCTGCGTATTATTGGTTGCAACATATCCTGGCGCGATGCCGTTTACATTGACCCCTTTCGACGCCCATTCATTGGAAAGGGCTTTCACCAATCCTGCAATGGCACTTTTCGCGGCTGTATAACCGGGAACATTAATGCCGCCCTGAAAGGATAAAAGTGAACAGGTAAAAATTATTTTACCTTGTTTTCTGCTTATCATTTCTCTCCCAAACTCTCTCGCAAGAAGAAAAGGAGCATTTAAATTAATAGAAAGCACTGTATCCCATTCCTCATCTGAATGAACGGCTGCAGGGTTTCGCTTAATAATGCCGGCATTATTGATTAAAATGTCAATGACAGGATGTGATGATTTAATGTTCTTTATTAGTTCGTTTACTTCTTTTCGATCACCCAAATTTGCCTGAAAAGGGAAAAAACTTCTTCCCCGGGTGGTAATCTCTTTTTCAACATCGCTTCCTGGTTCGAGTGTTCCCGAAACACCCACAATATCAGCGCCCGCTTCAGCTAAGCCAATGGCCATAGCTTTTCCGATCCCACGCGAACAACCAGTGACGAGTGCTGTTTTTCCAGAAAGACGAAAGAGGTTGTCAATTCCCATAATTGAATAGGTTTATTTATTTGTAAATACACTAAAAAGAGCCGTTTTACCCAGTTAGCAAGGGTACTGATATTCTATTTGTAAAACCGGTTGAACTGCAAGTATTTTTGTGCAAACGTTCCCGATAACGTTTGCAATCACGGCATTATTTGAAACCATTTAAAATTCGGTATTTTTAACCTCTTTTTAAAGAAATAATTACCAATTTTTAGGTTATGAGATTTGATACAGTAACGATAAAAGATATAGCAAAAGCACTTAATTTTTCAACATCAACCGTATCGCGCGCTTTGCGCGGAAGCTATGAGATAAGCGCCGAAACAAAGAAGCTAGTTCTCGAGTATGCTGAAAAGATCAATTACCGCCCGAACCCTGTGGCTTTAAGTTTGAAGGAAAGAAGGAGCCGTGCCATTGGCGTTGTAGTGAGCGAAATCGCAAACAATTTTTTCTCTCAGGCGATCAATGGGATCGAGTCAATCGCCTACAACAGAGGTTACCATGTAATCATAACCCAAAGTCATGAATCTGAAGAACGGGAAAAAGTAAATGTGCTGCATCATGCTTCAAGATCTGTGGATGGTTTATTGATATCCCTATCCAGCGGAACAGTGGATCTGTCCTTTTTAAAAGATCTTTATGACAAAGGTCTTCCTATTGTTTTTTTTGACCGGATTACGGATGAAATAGAAACACACAAAGTGACTGCGAATAATACGTTGGGCGCTTTCCATGCAACAGAGCACCTGATTTACCAGGGATTTAAAAAGATCGCCCACATAACCAGTTCACCGTTTTTATCGATCACGAAAGAAAGATTACAGGGATACAAAGAGGCGCTGGAAAAACACAAAATTCCTTTTAATGAACAACTGGTAAAATATTGCAATCACGGCGGAATGAAAGCGGAAGAAGTGCAGAACGCCGTAACTTCCCTGTTCAAAGGAAAAATTAAACCCGATGCCATTTTCACCGCAGGCGACCGCATTACGACCGTTTGCTTTGGCATACTGAAGGATCTCAAACCAAAAAAGGATGTCGGCTTCGCCGGATTTAGCAATACAACTGTAGGAAAGCTTTTTGATCCGCCAATGACTGTCATTCGACAACCAGCTTTTGAAATTGGTCAAACGGCCATTGAAATGCTGATTCAAATGATTGAAAGCAAAAGGCCCGTTGAGAATTTTGAAACCAGGATTTTAGAAACTGAATTGATCATCAGGGACTCTTCAATGAAGAAGGAAAAGAATGCATAGCCACCTTTTGATTTAAGAAAATAAAATCCCTGAAAAATTCGTCTGCTGAGTTTCGATTACCTCTTTCTGGCAACAAAATTTCTGATTGTTTCCAAACAAAAAAATCTCAAAAAAGTTCGTCTGCTGAAATTTCCTTTCCGGAACCCATCAACAGTTATCTTGAAAGGTCAATGCCGCTAATATTGATCCCGCTTGATTTCTTATCAGCTTTATAAAAGGATTTTGATGCAGGGGGAAAATATCCGCTTTCAATGTTTATGTTTTTTACACGTTCCAATAAATACACAGGATCTTTCTTAACCGTTATTTTCACATGATCCAGAAAAAGGTCAGTCGCGTCTTTGGCAATGAATCCATTATCGGACTGGATCTCTATATTTTTAAAATAAACATTTCTTACTGGCGTTTGTTCAAGGCCGGTAATTGAAACCGCTGTTTTGGCGCCGTTGCAGGTAATGCTGTCGAAATAAAAATGGGTAAACAATGGAATTTTGTCGCCAGTTATGCCGGACGAGCTTTTCTCGCTGCCCGCAGGAACATCCTCATAAAATGTATCGAAAGAAATCGCGGCTTCCTTAATATGCGACATGTCAATATTGCGCATAAAAATGTTTTTCACAAGACCGCCGCGTCCTGCATTGCTTTTTACCCTCACTCCAATATCGGATCCGATGAAATGGCAATTCTGCACTAAAACGTTTTGAATTCCGCCATCCGTATTGCTGCCAATTACAAAACCGCCATGAGCGCGGTAAACAGTGCATTCCGCGACAACCACATTTTCCAAATTGAAAACTTCGGGATTGTTTTTTCCGCTTCCTGATTTCATGCAAATGCCATCGTCGCCGGCGCTGACTATACATTGATAGATGAGCACATTTTTGCATTGGCTGATATCAATTCCATCACCATTCTGGGCATTCCATTCATTAAAAACATTTACGGAACGCATAGTAAGGTTCGTGCAGTTGTTTGGATAAAAAATAAATTTAGGTGAATTCCTGAGCGTCACATTTTCAATTAGAATATTTTCACAGTTGACAAGATAAAGCAAATGCGGCCGCAGGAAATCACGGGCCGGCAAATAATCCTCCGCCGAAAGAACCGCCTTGTTCTGTTTCAAATCTTTTAAAAACTGCTCTCCTTCCATCGCTTCTTTTGCAGGCCACCAAATCTTGCCATCTTTACTGACAACGCCTCCTGATCTTGTAAGGGAGTCCCATTCCGCCGCGGTAGTTTTCATTTTTTTTATGGGCCGCCAGGTTTCTCCCGCTCCATCAATAACCCCTTCTCCTGTTATGGCTACATTTTTTAAATCATATCCATAAACAGGCGATGCAGGAACGATGTTGCTACTTTTTCCTGACGCTTTGATCATGGGATATTGGCTATGATCTTTTGTAAAGGCGATCAAAGCTCCCTTTTCAATAACCAGGTTGACGTTGCTTTTTAACTCGATCGGCCCAGTGAGCCATGATCCCGCAGGAACGATAACTTTACCTCCGCCTGCTGAATTGCACGCATTGATGGCTTTTGCAAAAGCTTCAGTATTTAATTGACGCCCATCATTCACAGCGCCAAAATCTTTTATTGAAAAATTTTTATCAGGAAAATTCGGAACCCGAATCTCCTTCATTTTGAATGGAGCATTTGCAATGTACCAGGAAGCCGGATGCTGTCCTTTTGCTCCATAAAAACAAGCGCCTGCCATTATCAAGGCAAAAAGGATGCGTAGAGTATTTTGGGGAAATTTCATTTGCGTTTTATTTAAAGATGTGTTTCACTTTCAAAAGTAGGCATGCCCTTTTCTTAAAATAAAATTAATTACGGAAACGTTCCCGCGAGAACTGGAAATGAAAATGGAAATGGGAACATGGAAATAAAAAAGAAAAGATACAAAAAAAGTCCGTTGGCTATAAGCTTTATAAGGCGCAGGCAACTAAACAAATTCAAAGGAAGAGCTGACATATAATAAAAATATTCTTCAAAAAAAGTACGTTTGCTTGTACTAACATAAATGAATAAACGAAAAATTAAAATTGCAGGTGATTCTTTTTTCTTTCCCAAGCTTTCCCCTCAAAATAAAATTAAAAAAGGCGGCTCTCACGCTAGAGGCCGCCTTTTTTAAGGATCTGTTTTTTATTAACTGTTATTGCCTCACAAATTTTGAAGTTGAACGGCTTGTTCCATTTTCATAAATCAATAAATACCCGCCTTTAGGCAAAGTTGAAACATCAACGGATGTGGTAACTGATCCAGCGGAAACGGAGTGTGCAAGAAGTGTTTGGCCCTGGAAGCTCATAACTTTTAAAGCAGCTCCGGAAGTGGCTTTTGCATGAGTGACGATCATGTTTTTTGCCACCGGATTTGGATAAAGGGACAAAATTTCAATTTCCTTATTGTTGATCGCGATCACTTTGCTAAAAGTAGTTTTGCCATTTTTATCGATCATTTTCAGGCGATAGTAGGAAACCCCCATTTCAGGATTCATGTCAACAACAGAATAGGAATTCGACTGCCTGTTTTCAGCAAACACATGTCCTATAAATTTGAAGCTATTCCCATCGGTGCTTCTTTCAACATCAAAACCTTCCATATTCATTTCATCCGTTGTTTTCCAAACAGCTTTTGCCTGGTTTGAAACAAGGGTAACGTTAAAGGAAAGCAGTTGCAAAGGCAAGGGAACATTACCGCAAATGTTGGTAAACGAAACGGTATTAGCGCCGGCGAACATGGGCACGATCACGCGAACTTCCTCAGCCGTCATTGGCGAATAATCATAATAAGCCGCAGGATTAAAGACATTTTGTGGATTCAATTCGTCGAATTTTATCGAACGACCCGTTGGATTCAACATGGCAGGATTAATTTTGGCGGTTATCAATGGCAGGCCGCTATCATCATATCCATTGCCAACCTGCTTCAGACCCAAAGCAGGATAGTTTCCGGTCTTCGAGGTGTAAACCCCATCAGTATTATTTCCGTAAACCGCTTTAAAATCTACGCTTGTCCTGTCAGCATACATGGGCCAATGCGTATTCAGGTAAAAATTATTTTCAGCATAAACATAAGCGCTGTTGGCGGCCGCAATACCATAAAGGCTTACGTTTTCCACCATGTTATTCAACACGTGCACTTCCCCGAAACGCACTCTTGGATTGCGTGAATTAGTTCCTAGAAAATAATTGTTTGCATAAGTAACTTTTAACCGCCCAATGTCTGTTGGCCCGTTGTTGTCACTGTGCCCAACAAGTCCTGTTTTCCAGCTATTCTGATAGAGGCACCAGGAAATCGTAACATAGCTTGCTCCATCTTTAATGTCGATTCCGCCATCAGGATGTTCAGTATTTAACGGTCTTGAGCTTGGATTTCCAATTGTGCAATGGTCGATCCAGATATGATGTGTTTCAGGATATCCGATATTAATTCCATCATCATAATAATCCTGGAAACTAATGTTGCGTATTAGGATGTTCCATGCACGCTTCACGTTAATTCCAATTTTAAATACAACGTTTGCTTCACCGATCAATGTTAGATCACCTTGTTCAGGAATATCCATCATCGAATTACCAAAGATCTTTGCACCATCTGTGGACAGCGATTGAGTGCCATCATAAATTCCGGCTTTTAGCAAAATCACCAGAGGTGCTTTTTTCATACCATTGGTAGTCACCCCTTTTTTGTAGGCGCTTTGGCGATAATAGAGCGATTCACATAACTTATTGAATTCTGAAGGACCATTTATGACAACAGTATCTGAAGCGCATTGACCTCCTTTTGTCGGCTCGGTCATACCTTGAGCGGCCACAGAAGCGAATCCCACCACCTTGTCGAAATCCAGCTTGAAAGAAGAGGTGAAAGTTCCGGTAATATTTTTGGTCCCGTCAACAGTAATTTGTGCTACCGGATTGAAACCGGAAAGACTTCCGCTCCATCCTGTAAATACAGATCCTAAGATGGATTTCGCTGTCACCGTAACTACGGTTCCAAGCGCATATTCCCCGCCCGCGGGAGAAAGTAATATTTCTCCAATTCCATTAACCTTCGTGTTTATTTTATAAGTTGGAACAAGGGTAAAATTGCCCGTAATCGTTTTATCAGACTGCATTTGGAAAGAAACCGGATTTTCTGTTCCTGTGTAATCGCCACTCCAGTTAGCAAACTGAAGAGCCGGTTTATTTTCACCCAATAGAGTTACGGTTTCAACATCAAAATACTTATTATTGGGACGTTCCGGGGAAACAATTACATTGCCGCCATTGCTTGCGTTTACGTTGAGTGAATAACTCGCGCACGCTGCACCAGACAGCATGAGTTTATCAAGGTTAGGCCCATCCGTTGTGTCCCATGTGATTTTGATATTGTTGATCCCGGCCTGCAAAGTTACCATGACGGTTTCTTCCGACCAGTCATCATATGTGGCAGTTCGCGGAAAGTCAAGCAGTTTTACAAATTCATCATTCACAAATAAATTTCCTTTTCTGTAAGTATCGTTTGCAAGGGAATAACGGAATTTTGCCGTTTGCACCCCAGTGGTTTGCTGGCAAACTGTAAACATGATTGAATTGTCGGCGCTTAAAAAATTAATGAATCCCCGACCGGAATAACCTAAGTGATTATTGTCGACCGTTCCTGTAAATAAAGCGTCTTCGGCTTCATAATCAGTAAAGATTGAATTGGGATCAACAAGGCTTACCTGGACAGTCCAGGTTTTTGTGGAATTATCCTGTGCGGTGATCGTGTAAGTAACGGGAGTTGAAAAATCCTGTGCTGTATTTGCAGCCGGACTAACTGATGCTTTTGCAGACGAGGTAAACTGAACGGGAACAAGATTATTCAAGGAAGCTCCAATGGGCATGGAGACCAGAATGGTTCCCGCTGACGAGTTTATAACGGAATTTCCTATCTGATTCGCCGCCAATCTGAAAGCTGTAATCTCCTTAGCAGATGAGGCGACCTGAGTTACGGTAACAGTCCAATCTTTTGTTTTTCCATCCTGGGCGGTAACGGTATAAACAACCGGATCATTAAAGTTTTGAGCAGCAGTTGCAGAAGGGCTGATGGTTGCCTGCGAAGACAAAGAAATCGTTTGTGGAACAAGCAGAAGAAAGGTCATTTCTCCAAGGGCAAGCTGAATGCCTATGGTTGCGGCGGCGGTATTGATCACTTCATTTCCAATCTGTCCTGCAATTTTAAAAGAAGTGATTTCAGCTTGGCTGCTTTTCGCAACGCTCGATTGAACGAAAAGATCATGGATCTGGAGATTACCATCTGTTGGTTCAATCCTGATACTTACAGGAACAGCGCTTTGTAAAACCGGATACAGATCAGATAAGTTAAAAGATGCGGCTGCTAAAACCGATAAAGTAGTAGTTGTCACTGAAAAGCTTTCTTCGCCATCCTTTTTGTATTTGACAGTAAGGGCTCGTGCAGAGCTTGCAGTAGATTTCATGTTTACTGTGATGAGACCGCAACTGGAGACATCCACCTGCAAATACTGGCCTTTGTTGACCTGGATCATTCCTTTGCTGCAAACGCCATCTTGCGCTTTAGTAGGATTCATCGCTCCGTCACTTGTAATGCCGGCTGGTAAAGAATTAGTGTTAAAATGTTCATCAATTAATGTAACCTGCGAATTTGCGGAAAAAGCAAAGAGAACAAGCAGAAAAAAAATTGAAAAACACTTTTGAAAAACGGGTGTAAAAATTCTCATAATGTTTTTTTAAGGTGATTCATTAATTGAAAATACTCCTTCTAAAAAAAGAAAGGCGCATGTTTTTATGCAATCGATACCGGCAACGATTGAGAAGATGCCTTGTTCAAAAATCTATAGGCTTCAGCGTGGCTTTTTATGCAATCGCAAAACCTTCCGATGTTTTTATCCACGGTAAATTTTTCGGAGCAAATAATTTATCTACATTCGATACTAGTAAAAAGAAAACAAGCCGATGGCAGAAATCGAAACGCATCCCTTTAAACCATTTGCTCCTGGCAATACCACTGTCCTTATTATTGGCAGCTTTCCGGGAAAGGAGCCAGGAGACTGGTTTTACGGCTCAAAGAGGAATCAATTTTGGAAAATTATTTCCGGAGTTTATGAAACTTCACTCGAGACAAGAGAACAAAAGCAAACCCTTTTCAATAAGCAGGGAATTGGCATTGGCGACCTGATCTTGCGGGCTAAAAGAACTGCAAATAACAACCAGGATGAAAATCTTGAGGTGGTGGAATACAATGACAAGGAGCTTCGCGATATTATTGAAAATCCCAGAATTACCTCTATTTTTTTCACCAGTAAATTTGTAGAAAAAACATTCCGAAAACTTTTTCCGGAAATAAAAACAGGGGAATGCCTTCCCTCCCCATCTCCACGCTACGCGAGAATGAGTTTGGATGAAAAGATAACATTTTACAGGAGTAAGCTTCCCCGGATCAATTAAGAATTGAGAAATAAGAATTGACAATTAAGAATTAAGGTTTAACGGAAGTATTCTTTGAAAATAGTCCGTTTGCTGGAAATGCAATAAACAATTAAGCATGTGAACTGAACTCATCTCAGCAAGAAACTAAAAGAATTGGATCAGACTGAAGTGAGAGTAAAAAAAAATGATCAGCCGGGGCCGCTCAGACCAAAAAAAATCCCCCGTTTTTTAACGAGGGAATTTTCTCAATCAGAATAAATAATTACTATTTAATTTCTTTCTGCATGGGATTTCCACCGGTGCTTTGTCCACGCGAAGTTTGAGATGCTTTAAAAATTTCAAATTTGGTAGGCATTTGTTTTAAAGGCCATACATTATTGGACTCATCAATATCGGCGGTTTCTCTCATAGGATCTAATCTGATGCCCGCAACTTCTTTCTCTTTAAAAAACACCTTCACCACCTGGTTCTCATTTTTTCTCCAGATCTGGGCGGGTATTTTTTCAATTTCTTTCGTGCCGTCTTTAAATGTCCACTCAAGGATTATCGGCATGACTAAACCGCCTTTATTCGAGAATTGGATTTCATAAAAGTTTTTGTCTTTGGCCAACGTGGCTTTCGAGGCGTTGTCCAAAGTATCGGCATAGAGGACAAGAGTTGAAACAGTTGAACCAGTATCAACCTTTACCAGGTTGCGATCATACTTCCAGTAAAAATCGCGAAGTGTTGTATCCACGTCCACTTCAAAAACAACTTTTTTATCCTCGCGGTTTCTAACTTTTGTGATATCCTCAAAATCGTCAACCATTGGCCTGGCAACAGTTTGCTTGCGGCTAATGGTTCTTTTTTCCGGATTTTTTTCAAGGTCCACTTTATACCACTTTACCGAATCAATTGAAATGTCGCAAGGCTCTATTCCATAGTACCATCCGCGCCAAAACCAATCGAGATCTTCAGCGCTCGCATCTTCCATTGTGCGGAAAAAATCTGCCGGTGTTGGATGTTTGAATGCCCAGCGCTTCGCATATTCCTTGAAAGAATAATCAAACAGCTCGCGGCCCATGATTGTTTCCCGAAGAATATTTAATCCGGTTGCTGGCTTTGCATAAGCATTAGGGCCAAAATTGATGATGTTTTCACTGTTGGTCATGATGGGTTCTAACTGATCTTTCGGCAGCTTCATGTAATCAACAATCTTATATGCTGGTCCGCGTCCTGCGGGGAATTTGCTGTCCCATAATTCCTGTGCGAGATATTGCAAAAAGGAATTGAGGCCTTCATCCATCCATGTCCATTGGCGTTCATCACTGTTCACGATCATGGGAAAGAAATTATGGCCAACTTCATGGATGATCACTCCGAGCATTCCATATTTGGTAGCCTCACTATAGGTGCCGTCTTTTTCAGCACGTCCATAATTGAAGCAGATCATCGGGTATTCCATGCCATTAGCCGCTTCCACACTTTGTGCTACAGGATAGGGATAAGGAATTGAAAAGTTTGAATAGGTTTTGATCGTATGAGCCACTGCCTTTGTAGAGAATTTATTATAAAGCGGATAAGCTTCTTTTCCATAAAAACTCATGCACATGATCTTCTTTCCATCCACGTAGGCAGGAACCGCATCCCAAACATATTTACGTGATGAAGTCCATGCAAAATCACGCACCATGTCGGCTTTGAAAACCCAGGTTTTCTTTTCAGAAGATTGCTTTTTCTCTTTACTGATGGCTTCGTTCAGGGTTGCAATTTCAATAGGCTGCTTCACTGTTTGTGCTTTTTGCCACCTTTGCAATTGTGCTGGTGAAAGCACTTCTTTGTAATTAAGGCATTCACCCGTAGAGCCAACAATATGATCGGCAGGAACAGTCATCTTTACATTGAAATTTCCAAACGTCAATGCGAACTCACCTGTTCCTGTGAACTGATGATTCTGCCATCCCTGGAAATCACTATACACGCAAAGGCGCGGATACCATTGGGCTATGGTAAATAAATAGTTTCCGTCCTCAGGAAAATATTCATAACCGCCGCGACCACCATATTTCACACGGTCAATGATGTTGTAATTCCATTCAATTTTGAAGATGAACTTTTGTCCGGGTTTTAATGTCTGAGGCAGTTCAACACGCATCATAGTTTTATTGATGGTATAACTAAGATTCTTTCCAATTGCATCGGTAACTTTTAAAATATTATGACCATATTCCCGGTCTTTCTCACCGCTCACCGTCCTCAAATCTGCATCAGACATAATGGTTTTCATGCGGCTGGAATTCTGATATCCGGAATTATTTTTGGAACTATGCTCATTTTCATCAAGCTGTAGCCATAGATAAGAAAGCACGTCGGGAGAATTGTTATAATAGGTTATCGTTTCCTTACCATTAAGCCTTAAATTCTTCTCATCTAATTCAGCGGTAATATCATAATCGCAACGTTGCTGCCAATACTTTGGTCCGGGAGCGCCACTTGCAGTGCGGTATTCATTCGGTGTTGGAAGAATGGTTCCCAACTGTTCGAATTTGTTGGCGTGATTGGAGGTTGGATTGTTCCTGATGTCTTGTGCAAAAAGGAACTGGGAAAAACAAAGCAGGGCGAATGCGAATAAAATTCTGCGCGTCATATTGGTTGTATGGATTTTACTTTTATAAACAATTTTGTTTTGGGTAAAAAAAACCGGGTTAAAGATAAGGGGGAATGGGTAAGAAATTTCGCCACTCATAAAATTATTTCCGCTATTTCATTGACAGGGAAACCGCCAGAGATTGCAAAAACTATTTCCTATTCATAAAAAAAAATCCCAGCCGGGATGTTATCAAGGCTGGGAAAAATAAAAAACATGCAGCAATCTGCACTATTTTAAATTCATTGAAGAAATAATATTTTCAATTTTTTTCTCAAGAACTTTCTGGGTCTTATCAAATTCATCTACACTTTTTAAAGGAGTATTTACGCTGAAATAAAATTTAATTTTCGGCTCTGTACCGCTCGGTCTGGCGGAAATTTTGCTGCCATCGGCAGTAATGAATTGCAAAACATTACTTTTAGGAAGGGTGATATTTTCTGTTTCCCCTGTTGAAATATTTTTCTTTACCTGCAACTGATAATCGTATACTTCAACCACTTTACTTCCTGCTATTTCCTGCGGTGGATTGTCACGATAGCCCTGCATCATTGCGGCTATTTCCTTTGAACCATTCATACCTTTTTTGGTGATGGAAATTAATTCTTCATAATAAAATCCATACTGCACATAGAGCTCCATTAATTTATCAAAAAGGGTGCGGCCATTTTCTTTTTCTACCGCGGCCATTTCGCAAATGATTGCCACTGCACTCACTGAATCTTTATCGCGGACTTTGTCGCCGATCATCAATCCAAAACTTTCTTCGCCGCCAACAATGTAGTTTTCCTTTCCTTCTTTTTCACGAATCAGTTCGGCGATCCATTTAAAACCGGTTAGCACATTATAGCAGGTGATGTCGTTTTCTTTTGCGATCACATCGATCATGTTGGTGGTAACAATCGTTTTCACCACCATGTCATTCGGCTTTGCGATGCCTTTATTTTTTCTTGCGGAAATTATATAATTAAACACCATCATCGCAGTCTGGTTTCCATTCAACAAAACCCATTCTCCATGATTGTTTTTCACTCCCACTCCTACCCTGTCTGCATCAGGATCTGTTCCAAGTAAAATATCCGCATCCAGTTCTGCTGCTTTTTTCAGCCCAATGCTCATCGTCTCTTTTTCTTCAGGATTTGGATATATCACAGTTGGGAAATTTCCATCCGGAGTTTCCTGTTCTTCAACAATATGAACGTTGTCAAAACCATAAGCCGCCAATGCTTTGGGAACAAGCATGATTCCTGTTCCATGGATGGGCGTATAAACTATTGTAAGGTCGTGCTGCTTTATGCAGGCCTCAGGATTAATGCTGAGTCCCTTCACCATTTCAAGATAGGCATCATCAATATCCTTACCGATGAGTGTGATATTATTATTCTTACCCGACCATTTAACATCATCAAGACTTTTTATTTTTTCTACTTCTTCGATCACATTTTTATCATGAGGAGGCACTAATTGTCCACCATCATTCCAGTAGGCTTTATAACCATTGTATTCTTTGGGATTGTGAGAAGCAGTCAGCACAACACCGCCCTGGCAGCCAAGCTTCCTGATAGCGAAACTCAGTTCCGGCGTGGGCCTGATAGATTCAAACAAAAATACTTTTATGTCATTGGCAGCAAAAATATGAGCTGCTATTTCCGCAAATTCACGACTGTGATTTCGGACATCGTGCGCGATAGCGACCTTCACTTCAGGGAAACATTTTTTCAAATAGTTCGCGTAGCCCTGTGTCGCCATTCCTACCGTATACTTATTCATCCTGTTCGTTCCCACTCCCATAATTCCACGCAAGCCACCGGTGCCAAATTCAAGGTCCTTATAAAAAGCATCCTCAAGCTGGGCAGTGTCAGTTTGCTGCAAGTTGCGGATTTCATTTTTAGACGCATCATCATAACCGCCCGAAAGCCATTCGCTTATTTTACTTTTTGTTTTTTCTTCCATTATCTTTTATTTGAAATTTGAAGGTATTCATTTTTGATTTATTTCAATTTAACAACTATTTTTTTCCCTGTAAATTTGCCAGATGCGCACCATGACTAAAAAAATAATTGTTGTTATTTTATCCGTTTGGCTGAATCATTTTTGCGTCACTGCGGTTTATTCGCAAGATACTTTCCAATCAGACATCAGCTTGCGAAAATTAGAAAATTCCCTGCCTTCCGGCAATTCTCTTTTTTTGGATTCCAATGAAACTTATGTTTATAATAAGAGGAGAGTAAGATGGGTTGCGGCGGCAAATATCGCCGGTTACAGCGGAGCACTTGTGGCTTTAAATGCAATATGGTATGCAAAATATCCGCGTTCGGGATTTCATTTTTTCAATGACAATGCAGAATGGCTTCAAATGGATAAGGTTGGCCACGTTTACAGTGCTTACCTTGAAAGCAGTGCCAGCATGGAACTATGGCGCTGGGCTGGCTTGCCGAGAAAAAAAAGAATCTGGATTGGTGGCTTGAGCGGCGTAGCCTATCAATCCATAATCGAAATACTCGATGGCTTTTCCGCGGAATACGGTTTCAGCCCCGGAGATTTCGCTGCCAATATTATTGGTTCGGCAGCTTTTGTTTCGCAGGAACTTGCCTGGGATGAACAAAAGATTAAAATCAAATTTTCCTTTCACAGAAAAAATTATGGCGAAGCGGATCTAAACGCCAGGGCCAACGACCTTTATGGCAAATCAGAGGCGGAAAGATTCATAAAAGATTATAATGCCCAATCCTACTGGCTCAGTGCGAATCTCCATTCCTTTTTTCCGGAAACAAAATTGCCGCGCTGGCTCAATGTATCTGTTGGCTATGGCGCAGAAGGCATGTTTGGCGCAAGAAGCAATGTCGCGGTTGATAAAAACGGA
Source organism: uncultured Chitinophagaceae bacterium (assembly GCA_963696835.1). GTDB lineage: Bacteria > Bacteroidota > Bacteroidia > Chitinophagales > Chitinophagaceae > Ginsengibacter. Next base: position 277,023 of record CAVOLS010000009.1, read on the forward strand.
ACGGTAATTTTCGACAGAACCGACATAAAGCGTTACCGACAATGGTATCTTTCACCCGACATTGATCTCACAAAGATTAGAACTAATAAAAAGGGAGTAAAAATAGCCTTGTTCATTTTGAATTCCTTTAAATTTCCAGCGCCTACGCTCGAATATTCCAATGGAAGTTTCAAAGGTCACTGGATCGTTTTTTAATGAAAAAAGAACCGCGAAATTCTTCTGTTATTTTATCCAGGCACCTTCAATTTCACCGGAATCGGTTTCAACAATGATTTTCTGCGTCAAAGCTGTTGAAACGGATAGGCCTACATAATCTGGAGTAACCGGAAATTCTTTGTGGCTTCTTTCGACCAAAACCAGTGTTTGGATTTTTTTGGGATAAAAATCGAGGAATGGCCTCAGTGAATACAAAACGGTTTTGCCCGTGTTAGCCACATCATCCACAATGATGATGACTTTATTTTCAAAATCCATTTCTTGAGAGATTGACAATTTTTTCGGATTCTTTTTATCAATTGCGATTCCTATCAGAATGATTTCCCCTTTAAAAATATTCTTTAAAAAATCATGCAGAATGTTGGCAATGATGAGGCCGCTTTCCTTAATTCCGGCAAGTATGATCTGCTCTTCATCCATATTCCGCTCTGCAATTTCAAAAGCCATACGCTGTATTTTTCTGTAAGCGATCTCTTTCGAAAGGAAGAAGTTACCGGCATTCATCGTTGTAAAATTTAGTTTGGTTTTGAATGCTGCAATTTACACCGGTTAAAACAAATAGCTTCTTTCAGTTTATTTGACTTTTTGCCTAATGAATTTTTAAAAAAGAAAGCAAATTGTTGTATTAGTTTTCGGGTTGAAAAAAAGCCGTAAGCAGATGGACATTTTCTGGATTTTTTAAAAAAAAGTGGTTAAAAGAAGGGCATTTTTTGGTTATTTAATGTGTAACTATTTGTTGAACGAAGGGAAAACAAATAAAAAAACCCCCGATGAATCAGGGGTTTTCTCTTAATTGAAATTCAAATTATTTCAAGGCTTCAATCTTTTTCACAAAATTGCCTTTGGGCTGCGAGCCAACGAGCTTGTCAACTACTTTGCCGCCTTTCACGAAAAGGATCGCCGGAATGCTGGTGATTCCGTAATCAATGCTTAACTGTGGGTTTTGATCAACATTCACTTTTCCGATGTTCACTTTGCCATCATATTCTTTGGCAAGTTCTTCAACAACGGGACCGATCGCGCGGCAAGGGCCACACCATTCAGCCCAAAAGTCTATCATGGTTAATTTTTCTGAATCTAAAACTTGTTCTTTGAAATTCGCATCGGTATATTCCTGAGCCATAATTAAATATTTATGTGTTTTTAAAAATAATTTCTATTTGGTTATCAATGCACGAATGTGCAAAATTACAGCCAATAATTTTAAATGCTTAAATGGCATATCCACATTATGTTAATTCCACCGAAACATCCAATTCCGGCTTTTCATGCAGGTAAACAGCCATTTCGTCATTCATTTCAAACCCTTTTCCAAAGGTGTTCATGCCGAATTTTAATTTCGATGCCGGGTCAGAGATATTAACTCTTAACATGGTGTTTCCGGGATGGGCATTTATATTTTTTTCTATGAAATCAATAAAATCCCTGGAAACATCTTTCGGCTTCATATCGATCTGAACTTTTTTTGTTGAAGCTCTCATCAGCGATTCCAGCAGCATGATGCTATTCACTTTAAATTCATAGGGAGAGGTTTTAAACCTTTGAACGAAAGATCCGTTTATATAAACGACTAACCCGGACTCCAGGTAATTGATATATTTCACATAATCATCCCGCCAAAACATTAACTCCATTTTTGAAGTATAATCCTCGATCACCATAACGCCAAATTTGTTTCCGGTCTTCGACAACCTGTGTTGAGCATCGGTAACAAGGCCGGCAATCCGGAACGACCTGCCAGGATTTGGATGAACATTGATAGCGTCCTTAAATTCATTAAAATTAGCCACAGTAGTTAAACCATAATGTCGCAGCTGGAATTTGAAATTATCCAACGGATGACCGCTCATGTAGATCCCTATCACCTCCTTTTCATTGTCGAGCAATTTTATCAATGGCCATTTTTCGCAATCCGGAATTACAGGTGGAGTAACTTCAGCCATTTGCAAATCTCCAAACAAAGTGTGCGTGCTGCTGTTGAGTTGCGCCTGGTACTGGTTCCCAAATTTGATAATTTTTTCAAGAGAATTAATATTTTCTCCAGGGATAGTAAAGAAGAATTGGGCGCGGTGAAGATTATTAAAGCAATCAAAAGCGCCTGCATAGGCAAGGCTTTCAAGGGATTTCTTGTTCACAGTTCTTTGATTCACTCTTTTTATCAAATCAAAAATGGAAGTGAAAATGCCGCGCTTTTCCCTTTCTTCAATAATATTTTCAATAGCCGCTTCGCCAACTCCTTTCATTCCGCTGAAACCGAACCGGATCTCGCCTTTTTTATTCACCGCAAAACCGTTTTGCGATTCATTAATATCAGGACCTAAAACCGTTAATCCCATGGTTTTGCACTCTTCCATAAAGAAGGTGATCTTTTCGATCGCACCGGCATGATTCAAAACCGCCGCCATGTATTCACTAGGATAATGGGCTTTTAAATAGGCAGTTTGATAGGCGACAAAAGCATAGCAGGTTGAGTGGGATTTATTGAAAGCGTATTGAGCAAATGCTTCCCAATCGGCCCAAATCTTCTCAAGCTTGTTTACAGGATGATTATTTTTCTTTGCGCCCTCAACGAATTGCTCTTTCATTTTATCCAGCACCGCGCGCTGCTTTTTCCCCATCGCCTTTCGAAGAATATCCGCATCGCCTTTACTGAATCCGGCAATCTTTTGCGATAGCAGCATCACCTGCTCCTGGTAAACCGTAATACCATACGTGTCCTTCAGATATTCTTCCATTTCGGGCAGGTCATATATAATTTCCTGCCGTCCATGTTTTCTTTCAATATAATCAGGAATATAAGCGATCGGTCCCGGGCGATACAGAGCATTCATCGCGATCAGATCATCAAACTTATCCGGTTTCAGATCCCGCAAATGCTTTTGCATTCCGGGGCTTTCAAACTGAAAAGTTCCGTTGGTGTCGCCCTTTTGATACAACTTGTAAGTAATCTCATCATCAAGAGGTAATTCATCAAGATTGATGTCAACACCATGATTTTGCTTGATAAGTCGCAGGGCGGTTTTCAAAATGCTCAATGTCCTTAAACCCAGAAAGTCCATTTTTAAAACACCGGCACTTTCGATATTGCTTCCATCGATTTGCGTCAGCCACAAATCCGAATCTTTTGAAGATGCCACAGGAATTAATTCCATCAGGTCTTTCGGAGCAATGATGATCGCCGAAGCATGAATACCTGTATTTCTAACAGAACCTTCAAGGATTTCCGCTTCATGCAAAACCCTGCTGCGAATGTCATCGCCATTGTAAATCTCGCGCAACTTTTGAATGTTGCTGATGTCATCGGCCCCAACTCCTTCTTCCGTAAGGGATTTTGGCCCTGTGAGGGGCGCCTGTAAAACTTTTCGCAAGGAAGTTCCGGGTTTATCGGGAACCAGTTTTGCCAGAGCATTACTTTCAGGAAGCGGAAGATCCATAACACGCGCTACGTCCTTGATGCTCATTTTCGCGGCCATTGTTCCGTAGGTAATGATTTGGGCCACCTGGTTTTTTCCATATTTCTCTACCACATAATCCATCACTTTCTGCCTGCCTTCATCATCGAAATCGGTATCTATATCCGGCATGGATTTACGATCGGGATTCAAAAACCTTTCAAAAAGCAGGTTGTATTTTATAGGATCGATGTTGGTAATCCCAATGCAATAAGCCACAACAGAACCAGCCGCTGATCCCCTACCGGGGCCAACAAAAACGCCCAGTTGTTTGCCGGCGACAATAAAATCGCTTACGATCAAAAAGTAACCGGCGAACCCCATTGTCCTGATTGTGAACAATTCGAAATTGAGCCGTTCCTCAATTTCAGGCGTGATGACAGAATATCTTTTTTTTGCTCCAGTCCAGGTCAAATGTTCGAGGTACGCTTCCTGGGATTCAAATTCTTTCGGAACTGTAAAATGAGGCAATAGAATATCCGAGGTTAACTTCAGTGTATCTACTTTATCGACAATCTCATTCGTATTATCCAAAGCCTCCGGCAAATCGTGGAAGGTTTGAAGCATTTCCTGCCCGTTTTTCAAATAAAACTGGTTATTGGGAAATGCAAAGCGTTTATTCTTCACTGATACATCATCATCTGCGAAGTCGCTCATCTTGGGAGTGGCTTGCTTTTCACCAGTATTGATACACAGAAGAATATCATGTGCGTTAGCGTCTTTCTCATCAACATAGTGAGAATCGTTGCTGGCGATAACGGTTACTCCATATTTTTTAGCGAATTTCAATAAGACTTTATTCACCTTTTCCTGTTCAGGAATGCCATGCCGCTGCAATTCTACATAATAATCTTTCTGGAAAATATTAAGCCACCATTTGAATTCATTTTCAGCTTCCGCTTCCCCTTTTCTTAAGATCATTTGAGGAACCAGTGCGCCGAGGCAACAAGTGGTAGCAATCAATCCTTCATGATATTTATGGATTAGTTCCTTGTCTATGCGCGGATATTTGGAATACATCCCTTCAATATATCCGAGAGAAGTGAGCTTAATAAGATTCTTATAACCCGTACTGTTTTTTGCCAGTAAGATCTGGTGATGGCGCGGGTCTTTCTGGTCTTTGGTAAACTGCTTTTGCAAACGGTTTTCAGTTATGTAGAATTCACAGCCAACGATCGGCTTTACTTTCAGTGAACCATCCGGATTCTTTAAGCTATGAGCGTGTTTCACGAATTCAAAAACGCCGAACATATTTCCATGATCAGAGATGGCGAGTGCCGGCATGCCGCTGGAAATCGCTTTATTATAGAGGGCTTTTATAGAAGCGGCTCCATCAAGCAGCGAGAATTGCGTATGTACATGGAGGTGAGAAAACTTCATGAATCAGTGAGAAATTATAATTGAGGAATTATGAATAATGAGTTTAAAAATCTGGTTGCAAATATCGTGAAAAACGGCTGAGCCATTTTTTGAATTTACTAACAAAATCCGGAAATCATTTGTTAGAAAAGTTTATCAGAAAAAAAATATAAATTTTATTTGCTTTTACAGGATGTGAAACTTAACTTCGTCCGGCTTGAGAAAATAAATTGTAAAATTACCCGTTTATACTAAAGCTGAGCAGGTGCTTATGAAGACTATCCAATCTTAAAAACATCTTTGCTTTGATTTTTTTATAAATGAACCAATAACCCAGATCAGGATGAAAAAACTCACAGTATTGTGCTTTGTTGCGTTATGCGCCCTGGTGCAATTCGCCAATGCTCAAACCAGCGTAAACAAAATCTCCGTAACCGGCAGCGCCGAATATTCTTCCCCTCATTTTATTGAAGGCATTTCTTTCACCCCCGACGGAATTTTGAAAACATCTGAAAGTGGCGGATCAAAAAGCGTTAAGGCAGAATCTGCGCCAATCGTCACCAAAGCGCTCGAAACTATCTCTACGGGAGCTGTTTCGGCGATTGAAAAAATTTCAAGCTTGCAATTCAAATATGCAATGATGTTGAATGTGGATGTCGAATCACTAAAAAATATTTCTCTTTTTGGTTTTATTGAAGATTGGTTTGGAACGCGCTACCGTTTAGGCGGGACAACAAAAAAAGGGATCGACTGCAGCGCTTTGACCGGAGGGTTATTATTAGCTGTATATGGCTTCGCGATGCCAAGAACCGCTAAACAGCAATATGATGCAACTGATCACATTTCTCTCGATGATTTAAAGGAAGGTGATCTGGTTTTTTTCAACACGAAAGGAGGTGTTTCGCATTGCGGCATTTATCTCGACAACAAGTATTTTGTCCACGCCTCGTCGAGTCAGGGAGTCACGATAAGCAGCCTTGAGGATGCCTATTATTCCAAGAGGTTCATTTGCGGCGGAAGAGTTCAGGAAGGGGAAGCAAACTAAGTAACGTTCATAAAAAATTAATAAGGATAAGGAAGCCAGAAATGGTTTCCTTTTTTGTTAACAGAATTGTAGATTAGAAACAATAATTTTTTAAAAAATGTTCGTCTGCTGACATGGGATGCCCTTCTGAAAAAAAATGTATCTTCAAAAAATGTACTTCTGCGTCTTTTGTAATATCGATAATCATACTGATGCCATTTATCGACCATCCCGATTGCATCTGTGAAAAACTTACTTTTACAACTTTTTAAGGAAATATCACTTTATGGAACCAACCCTATTTTATCAAAACAGGCTGAATGAACTGCAAGCGCATCTAAAAAAATTAATTCAGAGAAAATCTTCATTTGCCTGGTTAAGGCTTGGTTCGATCCTCGCGATTGCTGCGGCATTTTACGTGCTGTATTCCGTAGGTTTAGTTTATGTGATCCTTGCAGCGGTACTTTTGCTGATTATCTTCATCCGCCTGATTTATCTTGACCTTCACAACCAATCGAGGATTGAGCACACCAACCGGTTGATCGAAATCAATCAGGAAGAATTGAATTGTCTTGCAGGAAACTATTATCATTTCAATGACGGAGCAGATCATATCCCCAGGGATCATCCTTATGCCAATGACCTTGACATTTTTGGTCGCGCGTCTTTGTTTCAATACATCAATCGCACAACCTCAGAAACAGGAAGCTCGCTTCTGGCTGACTTTTTAAAATATCCTTCAAACCATAACGATATTTTCCAACGACAGAATGCCGTAAAAGAACTGACCAAAAAAATTGCCTGGATTCAGGATCTGCAAGCGTTCGGCATGAAAAAGCAAATTACTTTTTCAACAAAAAACCGGCTTGCAGCATGGATGGAGGAACCGCTCATTTTCTTGAATTTCAAACCTTGGAAATGGCTCAGGTATCTTTTGCCAGCAATCATTATCAGCATTGTTGGGCTTTATATTTTTGACATTGTCGGGAACACCTTGTTTTATTTAACCCTGCTCATTTTCGCCGCTATTGCTTACCAGATCAATAAAGTGATCGCCCCGATGCATGAGAAATTATCAAAGATTGCAGATGAGCTGCAAACACTTTCGGAAAGTATCGACCACATTGAAAATGAAAGTTTTAGAAGTCCGGTTTTGCAGGAGTTGCAATCCCGGTTTATTGACAATAACCGGGCTTCAAAAGAAATTTATCAGTTAAAAAAGATCCTCGACAAACTGGACCTGCGATATAATTTGGTATTATCTGCGCCCCTCAATATTTTACTCTTATGGAACCTGCAACAAGCCCTTGATCTGGAAAAATGGAAATCCAAACATAAAAATAATATTACGCAATGGTTCAATGTTTTAGGAAATTTTGAAGCCTTGAATAGTTTCGCGGTACTATCTTTCAATCAGCCGGATTGGGTTTTCCCCTCTGTTCTTCCAGGCTATTTTTTAATTCAAGGTGAAAACATTGGCCATCCTTTAATCACAAAAAATAAGAGGGTGAACAATTTCATAAACATTGCTTCGAGCTCAGAACTCATGCTCGTAACGGGTTCCAACATGGCGGGAAAAAGCACCTACCTGCGAAGCATCGGGGTGAATGGAGTTTTGGCAATGTCAGGTGCACCGGTTTGCGCAACTGAATTCAAAATTTCGGAAGTTCAAATTATCAGCAGCATGCGCATCGCCGATAATTTGGAGGAAAGCACTTCCACTTTTTATGCTGAATTAAAAAAGCTGAAAACTATCATTGAAAAAGTACATCGTGATGAACGTGTTTTTATCCTTCTGGACGAAATTTTGAGAGGCACCAATTCACTTGACAGGCACACTGGTTCCAAAGCCCTGATAAAGCAATTAATAAAGCACAAAGCTCCGGCAATCATCGCCACTCATGATCTTGAACTTGCTGATTTGAAAAAGGAATATCCAGAAAACATTTTGAATTATCACTTTGATGTGCAAGTGGAAAATGAGGAACTATTTTTTGATTACCGGTTGAAGCCCGGCGTGTGCAATAGCTTGAATGCTTCTATATTGATGAAAAAGATTGGGATAGAATTGTAAGTTTTAAATTAATAACGCCTGCGGTAAACCAATATTCAAAATGTCGATGATTGCTGACATCAACCGTGTCGAGCCGGTGTGCACCGCTTTTATTCGCAAGAACCTGCGACAGCGCTGCCTGATGAATAATATTCGTTTTCCCAATCCTTGGCATAGGTATTCATCGCTTTGATCATTTGTTTTCTTATAACAGAATCCTGTAAGTCGAGATTAATAAATTTATCGCAGAATGAAATTAAATTTCGAAGAAATTACAAATACAGGCGTTCAATTTAAAATGGCTTCTTAAGTTAATGCGATTTGAGGCTTGTAACCTGCTCTGAATGTTTTTACTACAGATTGAGGAGTAAGAACCGTTAATGAATTTTCATTTGGTAAAGCACAGCCCTTATCGTAACCAAAGGGTGACCATAAATACATTTGGTTTTCTGAAACTAAATAGGGTTTATTTTCAAACAAAATAAAAGTTCCGTCAGGAATAGAATCCGTTGCTTCTTCAAAAGTTACTTTTGATTCATCACGTGTCATTCTCTCTTCATGAAGAATGGCATCAATTTTCTTGATGGATGTTTTTTCATCAAATTGGTATTCAGGATTTCCCTTTAGCCAAAGAGTTTTGAATTGATGATAGGCCTCTCTCCGGCATTCAAAACAAGGCCTGTGGCCGGCCCCAAAAGCAGTAGCCTCGTCCAGAAAAAAAAGTTCAGTGTATCTATGTGGCGACATTACCTGTCTTTTTCTTCCGTTACATTCAAGTTTGCAGGTTATCCACGCTTGGAGTTTGAAGGACCTGAGTAGCTGCTGCTGGTCATTATGAAGAATTCCACGATTGCCCATCCAGGATCCCCTCGCGGCTGTCTTTATGATATTTCCGAAAGGGTCAACGCGGTTTTGTAACATTGCAAAAGGAATTTTATTTTTCCAATTTCAAAACCTTCATTTCCAAAATAACATTGAAAATTCCTAATGGCCTTTACCCCAACCAAACCAGTCGTTTCCGTTGGCGAAAAGCATCAGAGCAAAAAGAATCACCATTCCCACGATTTGTGCGTATTCCAAAAACTTTTCGCTCGGCTTCCTTCCTGTAACCATTTCCACTAAAGTGAATACCACGTGGCCTCCATCCAAAGCTGGTATAGGCAAGAGATTCATGAATGCCAGTATGATAGAAAAGAATGCAGTTATTTTCCAGAAAGCTTCCCAGTTCCAGCCGGTGCTTGGAAAGATAGAAGCCATAGTTTTGAATCCACCCAGCCCTTTGTAAGCACCAGTTTCAGGATTCAAAATCAATTTGAACTGCTGGATATAAAAATTCAATTGCTCGCCTGTTTTTCTTACTCCCGCAGGAAAAGATGCAAGCAAGCTATATTTTTTTACTTCTTGTTTAAAAATGCCAAGACTGTCATATTGTTCATCATTGAAACCGTTCAAACCAATCTTTCCATTTTCATCAACTAAAACTTTTACTGCTTGGGGTTGATTATTCCTCTCAACAGAAAGGGTTACTGTATCACCTTTTTTATTTATTAAATAACCCGAAAGTTCATCGAAAAAAGCTACAGGTGTTGAATCCACTTTCACAATTTTATCATAACCACGCAGTCCCGCGGTTTTCCCGTTCGTAGAATCCTTCTCGCTAAAAGGCCCGATAATCAGCGGTGTCCTCGGCATAACCAAAGAGGTTCGTTTTCCTTTTTTCTCAACCAGTTGCTCAATCATGTTCACAGGAATACTGATAGTTTCTTCCTTGCCGTCCCTAAGGATAGTAATTTGCTTGCCCAATAATATTTTAGCCGGAATATTATCAAAATATTCTATTGGCTCACCATTAATCGCTTCGATTTTGTCTCCGTTTTTCAATCCAATATTGTACATCAGGCTGTCTGTAACCCAGATCCCGTATTTCGCGCTTTCGTTGGGAAGCTTGGTTTCGCCCCAGGTGTAGAGGATCATGGCATAAATAAAAAAAGCGAGCAGCACGTTCATGATCACCCCTGCCAGCATAATGATCAGCCTTTGCCAGGCGGGCTTGCTGCGGAATTCCCAGGGTTGCGGCGGTTGCTTCATTTGTTCCTTATCCATGCTCTCATCAACCATTCCCGCAATTTTAACGTAGCCGCCGAGAGGAAGCCAGCCAATTCCGTACTCTGTTCCATTTACTTTCTTTTTAAAAATAGAAAACCATGGATCAAAAAATAAATAGAACTTTTCAACCCTGCATTTAAACCATTTTGCAGTTATGTAATGACCGAATTCGTGAATGATCACTAAAATAGAAAGTGAAAATATGAGATAGGCCGCCTGCAAACCCACCGCCGGCCAATTGATAGAACTGAGTGCTAATATTGTCATAGGAAATGTACGATGTACAATTTTGTACGATGTTTGTTAGTATTTTTAGTTGAATGTTTTCGCTGCTACATTTTAATCAGGGAAGCTGCAAAATTACGTGCCTCGCCATCGCTTTCAAAATAATCTGCAAGATTTGGCTTTTCTATATAAGTTATTTGCTGCATCGCTTTTTCAACAACCGCTGTTATATCTAAAAAGCCAATGCGATTATTCAAAAAAGCCCAAACTGCAATCTCATTAGCAGCGTTCAGGATGCAAGGGAAGATTACCACCTTTTTCCAGGGCAAGGCTGGCAAGACTCAGATTGCGGAAGGTTTTAATATCCGGCTCTTCAAAGGTTAATTGAGATATTTTCCTGAAATCAGCCCGGGGGTAATTGCTGGCAACCCTGTGCGGAAAACTTAACGCATATTGAATGGGCAATTTCATGTCGGGAAGTCCCATTTGGGCCTTGATGCTGCCATCCTCAAACTGCACCATGCTATGGACAATGCTTTGAGGATGAATGATGACCTGTATCTGATCGGGTGTCAGGTTAAAAAGCCATTTGGCTTCAATCATTTCGAGCCCTTTATTCATTAGTGTTGCAGAGTCAACAGTAATTTTCGCACCCATATTCCAATTGGGATGCTGAAGGGCATGATGCCTTTTTACATTGACCAGGAAGTTGGGTTTTTTGCCAAGAAAAGGGCCGCCGCTGGCGGTTAAAATTATCTTTTCGATTTTATTCCTCGTTTCTCCTACAAGGCATTGAAAAATTGCAGAATGCTCACTGTCAACTGGAATTATAGGAACCCTTCTTTCCACCGCAAGCTGCATGACGATATCGCCCGCAACAACCAAAGTTTCCTTGTTAGCCAACGCTATTGCTTTACCTTTTTCTATCGCTTTTAAAGTAGGTTTCAAACCAGCAAAACCCACAATAGCAGCGAGCATCATGTCATAGGTGTCAAAATCTGCAACTTCTTCCAGTGCTGATTCACCTGTAAAAACCTTTATATCTTTTGGTGAAAGCGCCTCTTTTACGGCCTCATATTTATTTTCATCGCCAATAACAACTGCATTCGGATTGAACTTCAGCGCTTGTTCAATAAGAAGCTTGTCATTGGTTTGAGCGGTGAGGATTTCCACTTCAAAAAGCTCCGGATAAGTGGCAATGACTTCCAAAGCTTGTGTGCCAATGGAGCCGGTAGAGCCAAAAATCGCTATGCGTTTTTTATTTAATTCTGCCATAATATTTTTGCGTTAACTAAATCGATGAGTTGGGCAACCCATGAAGGCGGCAATTTACTGTAATAATCTCTGCAAAGCATCATTCACTTTCTGAAAATCAAAGCGTCCAACAACTTTATCCATCATATTCCGAATCTGCTCATTTTGGAGATTGCCGATTGAACCTTGGTGAGAATGGGCGATCGTCCTATCTGTAGTAAAAGTATTTTGCTCAACCTCGATGCCAATTTTTTTATAGGCATCCCGCAATGGCATTCCTTCCAGCACAAGTTTGTTCATTTCCTCAACAGTAAATAAATACTTGTATTTCTCATCTGAGAGAATATCATTTTTCACAGAAATATTTTCAATCATGAGGGTAGCCATCCGCAGGCAATCTTTCAGATTTTTTAAAGCAGGAAAAAGAGATTCTTTCAACAATTGCAGATCACGGTGATAACCGGATGGAAGGTTCGCCAGCATTAAAGAGATTTCATTCGGCAATGCCTGGATGCGGTTGCAATGTGCACGGATAAGTTCAAATACATCTGGATTTTTTTTGTGGGGCATTATGCTGCTTCCTGTTGTGAGTTCAGCCGGGAAAGAAATAAAGTCAAAATTTTGATTCAGGTAAAGACAGGCATCCATGCTTAAACGGGCAAGCGTAGACGAAATATTTCCCAAGGCCTGTGATAAGGTCTTTTCAGTTTTCCCACGGCTCATTTGCGCATAAACGACATTGTAGTTAAGCTCCTCAAAACCTAATAATTCTGTGGTTAATTTTCTGTCAATAGGAAATGAAGAACCAAATCCTGCAGCGGAACCCAACGGATTTTTATTCGTTATTTCCCAGGCGCCATGAAGGGTTATCATATCGTCCACCAAACTTTCCGCATAAGCCCCAAACCACAAGCCGAAGGAACTGGGCATGGCCAGTTGAAAGTGAGTGTAGCCGGGTAAAAGGACATCTTTAAACTTTTCGCTCTGCGATAACAAAAGATTAAAAAAAGCATTTACCTGGTGAACCAGTTCTTCAATTTCATTTCTTAAAAAAAGCTTCAGATCCAGGATAACCTGGTCGTTTCTTGAGCGTGCAGAATGAATTTTTTTACCTGCATCGCCCAGTTTTTTTGTAAGAATAAATTCTACCTGTGAATGTATATCCTCCACCCCTTCTTCCAGCCTGAAGTTTCCTTTTTCAATTTCTTTATAAATATCTTTTAATGCTTTTTGTAATTCATTTACTTCTCCAGTTGCCAGCAAACCTACTTTTTCCAGCATTTTTATGTGAGCCAAAGAGCCCAACACATCATAGGGGGCTAAAAACATATCCATCTCACGGTCTTTTCCAACGGTAAACGTTTCTACTTCTTTTAATGATTCAATATTTTTTTGCCAGAGTTTCATGATCAGGAATTAAATTTCATTTGAATACGCAAAGTAAGCAAGAATGGAATAAACACAGATATCATTTGAAAAGATAGACCCAAAAAAAAGTATTTTTGTAAAAACTTTCGTTTACTATGGCAAGCATATTAGAAAAGGAGTGGATGAATTATTTTGTACAGTTAAATGAAACTGAGAAAAAATCAATTCTGCAAATGCTCAAAGCCTTTTTGAAAACCCGCACAGAAAACACACAACGAGTGAGTATTGAACAATACAATAAAGAACTAGAGGAAGCAGAGAAAACAAATTGAACAGGGAAGTTTCATTACACAGGAGGAGCTGGAAAAAGAAATGGAAAAATGGTAGGCAATAAAATAAAGATCATTTGGAGTGATGATGCCAAAAAACAATTAAAGAATGCATTTAATTACATTCAAAAAGACTCTCTTCAAAACGCCAAAAAAGTGAGGTCCGATATTACAGAGATTACGAGGAATCGGTTGAAACATCCGGATAAGTATCCTATCGGATAAATATAAACTGAAAAACGATGGAAGTTACCGTGCATTTGAAAAACATAAATACCGAGTAGTTTATAGGGTTCTTGAAAATGAAATCAGGGTATTAAGAATCAGGCACACAAGTATGGAACCGGAAATATATTGAGGGAGTGTACAAATAAACTGTGTCAAATAATTTTTTGATATTGACAGAATGGAGCCAGAAGCGAAGTTCTTGCTAAAAATGGCCGGGCTCGATGCCCGGCTATTTTTTAATCCAGATGTTGACATCATGTCGCCATTGCATCGTTCTTGCTGAACCAAAGTTATTGTTTTTTCTAATTTCATAAATTGAGTTTGAGCCGGTCTCCAAAAATGATGCTTAACTGGGAAACGGTTATGCTCCAGTTCGCCAGCGGCATGGTCCATTTTTTTTCTATATTTTTTGTCGCCAGGTACATCAGTTTTAAGAGGGCTATATCTGAAGTGAAAACACCTTTGGTCTTAGTCACTTTACGGATTTGACGGTGATATCCCTCAATGGTATTGGTAGTATAAACCAGTTTTCGGATGGCAGCAGGATATTTAAAATAAGTAGTGAGCCTTTCCCAATTTCGCCTCCAGCTTTCGATTACTACCGGATATTTTTTATTCCATTTTTCACTCAGGCATTCCAGTTTTTCCTGGGCTTCAGCCATGTTTATGGCCTGGTATACCGGCTTTAAATCGGCCATAAATACTTTCTGGTCTTTGCTGGCTACATATTTCAAAGAGTTACGGATCTGATGTACGATGCAGCTTTGTACTTCTGTATCTACGAAAACCGTAGAAATGGCTTCTGCAAAGCCTTTCAGGTTATCAATACAGGCTATCAGGATATCCTTTACCCCCCTGTTTTGCAGGTCTGTCAGGACGCTTAACCAGAAATTAGCACCTTCACTTTCTGATACATACATGCCCAAAATCTCTTTCCTTCCTTCTGTTGTTATGCCTAAAATATTGTAAACACAACGGCTTTGCACACGCCCTTCCTGTTTTACTTTGTAATGCATTCCATCAAGCCAAACAATGCAGTAGGTGTCTTCTAATGGCCGTACCTGCCACTCCTTTACCATGGAATTCTTTGTCTGTTATGGCTGATAAAGTGCCGGCGGAAATATCGGTGTCATACATGTCCTTGATATGAGCTGAAATGTCTCTGAAACTCATGCCAAGACCATACATCCCTATGATTTTAGATTCCAGGGAATTAGCCAGAATGGTCTCTCTTTTTTTAACTATCTCAGGAGAAAAATCACTGTTACGGTCGCGTGGCGTGTCCAGCTCAATACTACCGGCACCTGTCTTTAACAGTTTAGTGTTGTAGCCGTTTTTGCGGTTGTTTTGCTCTGGATCTTCCTGTTCCAGGTGTTCGTCCAACTCTGCTTGTAGAGCCGCTTCCAAAAAATCTTTTAGCAGGGGTGCAAAGGCTCCTCCTTTGCTGAATAAATCCTTGCCCGAGCGAAATTGCTCAAGGGTCTTCTTTTTTAATGCTTCGTAATCGAAGGCTTCTTTTTTGTTTCGCATGTTATAACCTGTGTTTTTAAAGTTCTTAATTCTTGTGAACTTTGACACAGTTTATTTTACAGTCTCATATTGAGTGAAATTCTCTTCAGTAATTTTTCAGTTAATGTCTTGTAAATTTTTCAACAATTCAATAAAAGTTTCAATTCCCTTCTCAATTTCCTTTACAAAAATAAATTCATTTGCCATATGGCTTCTTGCTGAATCGCCTGGGCCAAATTTCAGAGAAGGAAAATCCATCAAAGCCATATCAGAGCATGTAGGGGAACCATAGGAGGAAATGCCCATTTTTTTTCCGGCCTTCACCAATGCATGGCTTTCGCTTATAAAAGAGGATTGTAACCTGATGGATCTGGGATTAATTTCGCTGATAATATTTACTTTAATAATAGAGAGGATTTCCTCGAAAGAATACAATTCATTTACCCGGATGTCCACAACGAAATTGCATTGCGAAGGAACAATATTATGAGTTTGATTGGGAGTGTTGACCGACGTTACAGCTACATGTACCGGGCCCAAAAGGTCAGAGATTTTTGGGAATTGAAAAGAGCGCAGCCATTCAATATCTTTCATCGCCAGATATAATGCGTTGACGCCTTCATCTCTTGCCGCATGGCCTGCCTTTCCATGGGCTATGCAATCGAGAACCAGCAAGCCTTTTTCAGCAACAGCCATCTTTAATAAAGTGGGCTCGCCAACAATGGCGCAGTCTATTTTGGGCAAAAGGGGCAAAAGAATTTCTACGCCATTCCGGCCAGAAATTTCTTCTTCAGCAGTAGCAGCAAAAATAAGATTGAATGGAAGATCTGACTCATAGAAAAACACAAACGCAGCAAGTAAGGAAACGAGGCAACCGCCCGCGTCATTGGAACCTAATCCAAATAATTTTCCATCTTTTTCAATTGCTTCGAAAGGATTCAAAGTGTAGCCTGCATTGGGTTTCACCGTATCATGATGAGAATTTAAAAGCAGCGTACTTTTCTTTGGATCAAAGTTTTTATTCAAGGACCAAATATTATTTAAGTGCCGGCTTACCTTTATATTTTTTTGTTGAAGAAAGTGCTGTAAAAGATCAGCGGTTTTATCTTCTTCTTTACTAAATGAAGGCGTGGCTATTAATTGTTTCAATAAATTAATCGCATCAATAACCAATTGATCAAGATTTTTCACTTCATTTATCATAATGAAATTTTTGTTCCGCTTTCTCCGTTTAGCAGGGAAAATAATTGTGAGGAATTTCCAATCACAACTTCTTTTACTCCCTTATAAATCGCATCAAATGCGTTATCAATTTTTGGTAGAATTCCGGCAAAAAGGCTTTTACTGTCTTTTAATTTTTCGTACACCATTTTATTCAAATCTTTTACTACAGAATTTTCATCATTCACATTTAGCAACACACCGTTTTTTTCAAAACAATAAATTAATGTAACGTCGTAATGTTTTGATAAATTGACTCCAATAACAGAAGCAATCGTGTCTGCATTGGTATTAAGAATATGGCCTTCACCATCGTGTGTAAGTGGCGCCACCACCGGCGTTAAATCGTTTTCTAAAAATAATTGCCAGGTTTTGGAATGGATTTCATTTGCATTTACATCCCCTACCCAACCGTAATCAATTTCTTTCACCGGACGTTTTTTTGCAGGCAGCGAATTGGCATCAGCACCGGTAACTCCAATGGCATTGCAGTTTAGAGATTGGAGCGTGGCCACAATTTTTTTATTCACCAAACCTCCATAAACCATCGTAACCAGATCAAGGGTTTCATTGTCGGTTATTCTTCGGCCATCAATGTAATTTGATTGAATATTTAATTTTTCGCCAATAGCAGTCGCTATTTTTCCGCCGCCATGAACAAGGATTTTTTTTGATTGAATATTTGCAAATTCTTGAAGAAAAGAGCCAAGCTGACTTTCATCATCAATTACATTGCCACCGATTTTAATGATGAATAATTTTTCCATTGCAGTTTGTCAGAGTTTTTTTTATGACATTCAAGTTTTATAAAGTAAATAGTTTTACTTGATCAAGGAATATAAAATCTTTGATATTTAATGTGTACAGTTGTAAGTTATGATGAATGGCAGTTGCTCCGATTATAGCATCAGGCAAAGACAACTTATGTGAAAGGCTGTAATCTTTCACCAATTTCACTGCCATAGTAGAAATAGAAGTATTAATAGGCAATACAACCAGCTTATCCAAATCTTTACTTATAGCTTGTAACTCTTTTTTGCTTCTTGCACCAAAAAGCAATTCAGCACAGGTAACATCTGACACGACCAAACTTTCCTGCCCTATTTGTTTTATTGTTTGAATAATTGTCTCATTATTCCTGTAAATTTCTATGAAAATATTGGTATCGCAGAGTATCATTTGTTTCTATTCCAGGCTTGTTTACGCAATTCTTTAGCATCTATAGAATAATTTTTCCAAATGCCTGCGGATAATGAAAACCCGGACTTTTTCCTAACAACAGGTTCCGCATTCCTTTTCAGTTCAGCATCGATATTCCAGGATTTTAAAAACTGAAGCAAAGCCTCAATTTTCCTTTCTTCAATATCGCTTTTCAAAATAATTTCTACCATAATAATTTTATTTACCAGGATTTACAATTCATAATCTTTAATAAAGGTACTAAAGTTTTTTCCCGCTATTTAACAACTTCATCTCAAACATTATTTAAGTAGCTCACTTAACACCGCCTGAGCAGCCCATACCCGATTACCAGCCTGCTGGGCAACCAGGCTGTTTTTACTATCCAAAACTTCATCACTTAATTCCACATTTCTGCGAACAGGCAGGCAATGCATAATTTTCGCGTTATTGGTTATTTCCAATTTTTTCTCTGAAAGCATCCAGTCATTTTCCACGGGTAGTATTTTGCCATAATACTCATAACTGCTCCAATTTTTTATATATACAAAATCAGCTTCTTTCAGGGCCTCATCCTGGTGGTGAGTAATTGTCGCGCCGTTAGTAAATTCTTCGCAAAGATCATATCCTTCTGGATTGGCAATTACGAAATCTGCTTGCCCCCATGCTCTTGTCCATTCTGAAAAACTATTGGCAACGCACTGGGGCAAAGGCTTTACATGCGGCGCCCACGTTAAAACCACTTTCGGTTTTGTTTTATCTTTTATTGGAAGATGCTCTGTAATAGTAATAATATCAGTGAGACTCTGCAAAGGATGGACCGTTGCACTTTCCAGGCTAATGACAGGAATGCCGGAATATTTCACAAATTGGTTAAGAACTTTTTCAGCATAATCATCTTCACGATTTTTCAATTTTGGAAAAGTTCGAACACCGAGCAGATCAAAATAATTTCCCAGTATCGGCGCGGCATCTTTTACATGCTCGGCGGTAGTGCCATTCATGATCGCACCCTCTTCAAATTCTAGCGACCAGCCATCCTGTCCTGCATTAAAAACAATGGCTTCCATCCCAATATTTTGAGCGGCAATCTGCGTGCTTAAACGAGTACGCAAACTTGGATTAAGGAATATTAATCCCATGCGCTTACCTTTTCCTAACGCCCTGGCAGCAAACGGATCTTTTTTGAAGTTTAATGCGGTTGTAACGAGTTCTTCGATGCTAGCTGCATCCTGTACTGAAAGAAAATTTTTCAATATTTATTCAAGTTGATTTTTTATAAACAATTATTTAAGTAAGTTTTTCAATTGCTGCGTTTTCAGATTGCAATGCCAGAAATAAAACTTCTTCTCTCAATGCTTTCAAAAACTTATCTGCCTCATTCTTAGACAAGGCCAGGGAAGGCAATAATCTTATTACATTCGGCTTGGCTTCACCGGTAAATATTTGATGCTTTTGCAACAGATTTTTTTTCAGGTCTTTCAATTCATCAGGAACATCAAAACCAATCATCAATCCTTTGCCTCGAACATTTTTTAAGGCGGATAATTTTCCAATCTCCGTCCTCATATAATTCCCAATTTCATCTGCATTCTTCATGAGGCTCTCTTTTTGCATCACCTCCAAAACCGCTATGGCAGCGGCACAAGCCAAATGATTGCCGCCGAAAGTCGTTCCAAGCATAAAATGCTTTGGAGCAATTTTTGGTGAAATTGAAATCGCTCCTATCGGAAAACCATTTCCCATCCCTTTTGCCATTGAATAAATATCAGCGTAAACTCCCGCATGATCGTGAGAATAAAAACGGCCAGATCTCCCATAACCGCATTGAACGGAATCAGCGATAAAAACTGCTCCTGATTCATCACAAAGAGTACGGATCAACTGTAAAAAAGATTTCGTGGCAACCTTGATTCCACCTACCCCTTGGATGCCTTCTGCAATGACAGCGCAAACATCTTTTCCTTGGTTTTTGAAATACTCTTTTAGCGCTTCCTCATCATTAAAAGGAAGAAATACCACGTTCCCTGTCTCGTTTACCGGTGCGAGGATTGACGGATTGTCGGTCACTGCAACAGCGAGTGAGGTGCGACCGTGAAACGCTTTGGAAAAGGCGATTATTTTTTTCCTGCCATTGTGAAACGACGCGAGTTTCAGAGCGTTTTCATTCGCCTCCGCTCCTGAATTACAAAGAAATAACTGGTAATCATTCTTGCCAGAAATTCTGCCTAACTTTTCAGCTAATTCCTGCTGAAGCGGAATTTTTATTGAATTTGAATAGAAGGCTATATTCTCTAGTTGATCTTCAATTTTTTTTACCCAATGTGGATGCGTATGACCGATGCTGATGACAGCATGCCCGCCATACATGTCCAGGTATTCATTCCCTTTATCATCCCAAACATAAGCGCCGTTTGCTTTTACGATGTTGATGTCATTTATGGGATATACGTCGAATAGAGTCATGAGAAGGGTTTAGAAGGTTTAGAAGGTTTAGAAGAGTTTAGATCAAAAATAATTCGCTTTCAATTTCAATCCTTCTGTTTCTTCCAAACCTAACATGAGGTTCATATTTTGCACTGCCTGGCCGCTCGCGCCTTTTAATAAATTGTCAATAACAGAATGGATTACCAAAATATCCCCCGCTTTTTCCAGGTTAATAAAACAGTTATTTGTATTAACCACCTGTTTTAAAAAGATGGGTTCACGGCTGATTTTCACAAAAGGGTGTCCCTTAAAAAACGCTTCAAAAGCCCGGTACATTTCAAAAAGGGTTTCATTACATTTTAATTGAGAGGTAACGAATATTCCACGAGTAAAATTTCCACGCCATGGAACAAAATGAATGGATGGAATTCCGACACCGGAAACAGTTTTCAGGGTTTCATTAATTTCATTCAGGTGCTGATGAGTCAAAGTTTTATATGCCTGAACATTATTCTCACGCCATGAAAAATGCGAAGACTGCGACATGGATTGCCCGGCGCCGGTAGAGCCTGTAATGCCCGTTGTATATACATCCTGAAGCAAATCCAATTTCGCGATGGGGAGTAATCCTAGTTCAATGGCTGTAGCGAAACAACCTGGATTAGATACATTATCTGCTTTTTTTATTTCTTCTCTATTCACTTCCGGAAGGCCATAAATAAAATTTCGTCCCTCAATAACAGAATTTTTCTTTAACCGGAAATCCTGAGAAAGCGAAATGATCTTTATCCGTTTTGGAATGTCATTTTCTTCAAGGAATTTCAGGGAATGACCGTGGCCTACACAGAGGAAAAGCACATCTATGTCATCATCCATCTCATGAGAAAAATTGATTTCTGTTTCGCCAACAAGATCCTGATGAACCGCATGCAATTTCTTGCCCGCATTGCTTTTGCTGTGTATGTAACCAATTTCCACGGAGGGATGATTCAGAAGGATCCTTATCAGTTCTCCGCCGGTATAACCTGCCCCGCCAATAATCCCTGCTTTTAATTTATTCATTTGCACTGTTTTTTACAGCGTGATAGATTGCTGTCTGATTGCCAAATATTTTGCTGAAACCTCTCACATCCTGCCCGCTCCATCCGCTATTCATTTCACCATATTTTCCAAATTTACCACTCATTAAATCAAAAGGCGTTTCAATTCCTGTAACCTGGTACCTGTAGGGCATCAATTGAATAAAAACATCCCCCGTAACATTTTCTTGTGATGAAGCAAAAAACGTTTCAATGTCGCGCATGACAGGATCGAGCAACTGCCCCTCATGCAGCCAGTTTCCATAAAAATCAGCCAACTGAGTTTTTATTGATAGTTGCCATTTTGTAAGCACGTGTTTTTCAAGGGCATGATGCGCTTTGATGATCAAAACAGGAGCGGCAGCTTCAAAGCCAACACGGCCTTTTATCCCAATGATCGTATCACCAACATGTACATCGCGGCCTATAGCGTAAGTGCCGGCAATGTCCTGCAGGTATTGGATCGCTTCAACGGGATGATCGAATCTTTGGTCATTCACTGCTCTTAGGTTTCCCTTTTCAAAATGCAATTTTACCTGCGAAGGTTCGTGGGCAGTTAATTGGGTGGGCCAGGCTTCCTCAGGCAAAATTCCATTCGATGATAAGGTTTCTTTACCACCGACGCTCGTTCCCCATAAGCCCTTGTTAATAGAGTAAACAGATTTCGCGAAATTCATTTGCACACCTTTCGATTTAAGGTAATCGATTTCCTCTTCTCTCGACAATTGCATGTCACGTATCGGTGTTATGATCTCGATTCCCGGAATCATAATGTGAAAGATCATATCGAAACGCACCTGGTCATTTCCCGCTCCTGTACTTCCGTGCGCAACGGCATCCGCACCTATTTTTTTCACATGATCTGCTATATGCAAAGCTTGCGAAACGCGCTCTGCGCTTACACTTAGAGGGTAGGTGGCGTTCTTTAAAACATTACCATAAATAAGGTATTTTACGATGTTATCGTAATAACTTTTTGTAGCGTCTATAGTTTCATGCGATGCAACGCCCAGCGCCTTCGCGTGTTGTTCGATCTGATCCAGTTCATCCGTTGTGAATCCTCCGGTATTTACGATAATGCTATGAACCTCATAATTCAATTCGTCAGTGAAATATTTAACGCAATACGAAGTATCAAGTCCGCCGCTGAATCCTATGACAACTTTTTTTCTCATTTCTTTTGATTTATAGATGGAATAACAGGCTAAAGATCGATTTAGTTTTTTCCAGTTTTTTCTTTTTTAGATATTTTATAAGCTTGCCCTGCTTCAGTCTCATGAACCTTTCATAAAGCTTGGAATTTGTTTTAAAGTCCTTCGCGGTTTCTTCCGGTTCAAAATGATCTTTGGGATCATAGAGCATTGCTGTACACATGCAATTTGTCCTGTTCTTGCTCATGAGAATATCATAATTGACACAGCTTTTACAACCTGCCCAAAAATTATCATCATCGGTTAGTTCAGAATACGTCACTGGTTCATAGCCCAGGTCACTGTTGATTTTCATCACTGCAAGACCAGTGGTAAGGCCAAAGATTTTCGCATCCGGATATTTCTCACGGGAGAGTGCAAAAATTCTTTGTTTAATGCTTTTCGCAATACCAGTTTTCCTGAATTCGGGTGCTACAATCAATCCGCTGTTAGCGACAAATTTTTCATGCCCCCACGCTTCAATGTAACAAAAGCCTACCCACCTTTTATCTTCGGTAACCGCGATAACAGCTTTGCCGTCAATCATTTTTTGGTTAATATATTCAGGTGAACGTTTGGCGATTCCTGTACCGCGCGCCTTTGCCGATGAAGCCATTTCATCAGTTATTACAGAGGCGTATATTACATCACCAGGAATTGCAACACGAACAATAATTTTTGATTGTTCCAATTTTGCAAAAATTTAATTATGAAAAAAAACGAGCGGATTCGGGGGATATTTTTTCACTGATAGGGGCAGTTTAACTGCTCGGGCCTACCAGCATCCACGTCGTAATAAACTTACCGTTGCCGGGGAAAAGAAATGATATGAATTATTTGTTTTCAAGGCTTTACTTGTAATTTTAAAAATTGAGAGCGCAAAAATAATATAATAACTATTACAAAGAATATATTTCTGTAAATATTTTGTTATTGATGATCGGATGTGGAATATGAGCCACTGCTTGGCGGATGACAGGTATTGGATAGCTAGAACTGGAATTTAAAAAGGCTGTCGCAACGACAGCCTTTTTAATAAAATTTAAACCATGACTTATGGCTTATCCCACCAAACTCTGCCGTTCAGATCGTCTTTGCCATTTAGCCCCGGCTGCGCTGCAACGGCGGCCTTATAATTTGCGGCATTAATATTTTGCTCCTTTACCGGATAGGCCTGCCTTCTTGGAATGGGAATGCCGCCATTGTTCGGTGCAGGGGTTAAAACCGGATAACCGGTTCTTCTCCATTCTGCCCAGGCTTCGTAACCGTTCATGTACAAATGAACCCATCGCTGATAAGCAATCTGCTTCACCGCATTGGCAGGATCATACACTATGGAGGGCTGGGAAAGATAAGCCGCCAAACCGGTCGTATCTCCTGCATCACTTTTACTGTATGGAATTTTTTCTACCTGTGCGTCTATTGCATCATTATATGATTTAAAACTGATCCGGTTCCATTGTCGCACGGAAGCTTCAATTGCTTTCTTATATTTATCACTGGCATCTGCATCACCGCCCGAAAGCCAGGCCAGTTTATCCGCTTCTGCAATGGCCAGCAACACCTGCGCGTAAGTGAGGATATAAGTTGGCGCGTTTTGGGTGCGGATATGAACTCCCATAAATGATACCGAAGAGGACGAAATGAGACCTACCGCATTAGCATCTAATCCATAAGGAACGCCTCACATAATCACCAGCACCGTTGTATCAGCGAAGATTTTAAGCCGGGGATCCTCCAGCGGCTTCATGTAATCGACAAGTGTTTTACTGGCCCAAAACCATGGGCGCCCCTGTACGTTTTTTACATAATACCAATAGTTTTCATAAGCAGCGGTATTTAGATGAACATAAACGGCGCTTTCACTGTTGCTTGCAATAAGCGGTCCTGCCATCGCATCTGCAAATTCCGCCTTGCCTTTTGCGGCATCTACTTTTGAAAGCCTCAATGCCATCAGCAAACGCATCGAATTTGCGAATTTCTTCCAGTTGTCCATATCTCCATCATATAAAATATCACCGCCAACGGGATTTCCATTATCAATCTGAGCGGCAGCTTCTTTTAATTCCTTCAGCAGATCATAATAAATATCTTTCTGGCTATCGTATTTTGGAGTGAAATTTTTGATTCCCTGCAGGGCGTCAAAATAGGGAATGTCGCCCCAGCGGTCAGTCACATGCCAGTAGAACCACGCCTTAAGAATGCGTGCCACCGCTTTCTGATTAGCTTCCGAACCGTCAATCACCTTAAAAGATTTGGTATCCAAAATCGTTTGTAAATTTTCCAGCGCACCCGCATAGATGCCATAAAAATCGAAATTCACGGAAATGTACCTCGATTCATCTGTATAAGGTTTCTGCGCTAATTGCTGCGTGTAGAGCATACCACTTTGGGCCTCAATTACCGCAGGCATCTGATTGATAGCGGATGTGAGAAGTTGCGCGTTGGAGGCTGACGTAGGCTGATTGGGATTAAGATTAGTTGTTTCATCAAATTTTTTGCATCCTATTCCCAGGCTTATGATCAGTAAAGCGATTAAAATTTTATTGATTTTTTTCATGAGTTATAGTTTTAAAAGGAAACATTAAGATTGAGACCATAAGAACGTGTTGTTGCGAGTTGCCCGGTCTCCAACCAGTTTAGCGAGGAGGCGCCTGTTGCCAGTTCTGCAGGGTTGATTCCTTTTGGTGCTTTTTGATAGATCATGAATGGATTCCTTGTAATGAAAGCAAGCCGCAAACTTCTGAAAGGAAGTTTCGCTATTTTTTCTTTTGAAAACGTATAGCCCAAACTGATCTCGCGCATTTTTATGTAGGATGCATCAAACAACCATTCCTCATATATCTTGCTTCCGAGCGTGTTGCGGTAGTAGGTTCTTGGATTCACATAAGCAGTAACTTCCTGATGGGTAGATGCTGAAATGCCGGTGACTTTCACTCCGCCGCCATCTGCCAAAGGATCACGGATATTCTTTCCTTTATCATTCAAAGCCGCAGTAATGGCGTCCTGGCCGCTTTTTACACTCAGCATTTTTGTCCAGGAGAAAAACTGTCCGCCGCTTTGGAAATCTATCATCGCTGAAAGGTCTAAACCTTTCCAGCTAAAAGTATTTTGCCAGCCGCCGGTATATTTAGGAAGGACACTTCCAAAATTATGGTTCGATTCCCACATCGGCATATTACTGGCATCAAGCAAGATCTTGCCGCTGGAAGGATCGCGCTGATAGGCGTTGCCTACAATGCTTCCGAAAGGCTCGCCCACATTTGCAAGTAAGAACATATCAACGCTTGCGTATCTGTTCTGATCTAATGTTAAAGAATTTAACCCCGGATACAATTCTTTGATCATGCTTTTATTCCGGCTAAGATTGAAGGTCGTGTTCCAAAAACCTGTTTTTAATTTTACAGGAGTGCCATTCAAAGACAATTCGATTCCCTCGTTTTGAATGCTTCCGGCGTTAATGATATAACTGGTAAACCCACTTGGGCCTGGGACATCCAATGGCAAAACTGCATCTTTGTTTTCCTGGCGGTACCAGGTGAAACTAATGCCAGCCCTGTCTTTCAGAAATCTCATATCCAGGCCTGCTTCATAAGCGGTTCCCAGGGATGGCTTCAATCCACTATTTTTAAGATTGTCGGGGACATTCATAGGAAAATTGCTTCCATAAGGATCTCCTAAAGCAAAAGAATTAGTCGTCTGATAAGGGGCAATATCTGAACCCGCCTGGGCGTAGCTAAGCCTCACTTTACCAAAGGAAAGGGGTTTCCAGTTCATCAATTCACTAAAAACAAGGCTGCCGGAAAGAGAAGGATATATATAACTGTTATTATCAATTGGCAAAGCTGATGATTCATCGCGGCGCAAACTTGCATCGATAAAATAAGTATTATCAAAACCAAGGGTAGCTGATGCAAAAGCGCTTCGCACTTCTTTGTCTCTCAGATAATTGATAGCTACCGGTCTTTCAAGTGAATTTTCTATATTGTACCATCCGGGAGTTACCAGCCCTCCGGCTGTTTCCTCATATAAATAGGTATAATGCTGCTTTAAAATATTTCCACCCAGGTTGGCATTCAGGGAAATTTTGTTGAACTGCTTATTGTATTGCGCAAGGATTTCATAATTCATTTCCTTGTTTTCATATTTTCCAATATTAAAAGAAGGTGTTCCTCTCCCACCAACAGCATTACGTCCATCAATGTTTTGAGTATATCCATCCTGCCTCACAAAACCACTCACTTGCAGGCCCGGTAAAATTGTATAGGAAAGTCCGACATTCCCGAAAAGGCGATCGCGGGAATCATGGGATGGATTTTCATAGGCATCAAAATAAGGATTGTTCCAATCGATAGGAATCAGGTCTTCATAAACGCCTGCTTCATTAGGATCATTCAAATTCCAATGATAATAAGTTCCATCAGAATACTTGTATTGCTTCATTCTCTTCATATCCAGGTTCCGTTCAAACCATTGGTAAAAATTCCTTGAACCCGTTGTTTGGTATCCCTGCGAAGGCCTTTGAGCTTTGTTGCCCGCAAAATTCAGGTTGGTGGAAAGAACCAGTTTTGGTGTAACATTCAGCGACCCGTTAAAACTCAGGTTATTTCTTTTTAAAAATGTATTTGGCTCAATTCCGGTAATATCCGTGTGGTTATAAGAAAGCCGGAAAGAAGTATTATCACTACCGCCGGCAAAAGAGATATTATTATCAAATGTGTGACCGGTAACGAAATAATCCTTGATGTTATCAGGATGTGGCACGAATGGGGTCAATTTTCCAAAATCCGGATCGCCAGGATAAAAACTATATTGTTGCCTCACAGGTGTTCCATCCATTTTTGGCCCCCAGCTTTCATCCCAGCTTCCATCCACATATTTAGTTGACACCCCGTTTATTTTTATTGTCGGAAAATTAAGGCTTGAACCGGCACCATATATATTTTGCAGCGGCATGAAATTGCCTGCTTTTTCCAAAGAATAAGAAGAATTCAGGGTAACAACAGGGGTTTTATTCTTGTTTCCCTTTTTGGTGGTGATTAAAATGACTCCGTACTGTCCCCGCAAACCATATAAGGCTGAAGCGGCAGGGCCTTTCAAAACATTTACACTTTCAATGTCTTCAGGATTTATATCCTGCGAAATGTTTCCATAATCGCGTCCACCCTTGGAAGCATAGTTATTGTTGGAAATTGGTGTATTATCCACTACTATCAAAGGCTGGCCATCACCGGTTACTGAGTTTACTCCCCGGATCTGAATCTTCTGCGTTCCTCCCATACTTGCGCCGGAAGAACCGGAAATTTGCACGCCCGCTACTTTACCTGCAAGTGCGCCCAAAACATTTTTTTCATTGGTCACCGTCAGGTTATCTCCTTTAATTTCCTGGGTCGCATAACCGAGAGAGCGTTCCTTTCGCGTGATTCCCAGCGCTGTTACCACAACCTCTGAAAGATTGCCCGCGCTTTTTAGCTGAACGTCATAATGGGAAAGAGAACCTAGAGCGATTTCATTAGTCGCATAGTTCACCGAGGACACCACGAGAACAGGATTTTTTCCCGAAACAGAAATGCTGAAAGCACCATTTTCATTTGCAGTTATTGCATTTGAGGTTCCTTTTTGCTGTATAGTAGCAAGGGGAACAGGTTCGCCATTTTCATTCAACACTTTTCCGGTAATGACTCTCGATTGAGACATTGAGGAAAGAGAAAATAACAGGAGAATGATTAACGAAAGAAAGACTGATTTTTTCATAAACAATTTTAATAGATTAAAAAATTAGTTTCTGTGAAAATTAGCAGTGAGCAGGTAATGGTCTTCCGAAAAAGAATTGGTCTTCTTAATGGAATTGGTTTGATGAAATTAGGGATTTACATTAACATGACATAACATTTTATTAACAATTTCGAAATTATCCGTATTTATATGCACATAACAGCAAAAAGAACTGCACTTAATGCCACTTTTCTGTTTCATTCTTGGCATTGCGGAACAATCAATTTTTTTTGAAGGATTTATTGAGTCGTTGATATGGTTGGTATTTTCTTTCAGCAAACGAACTTTTTTGCAAGAATAATTATGATCGGCGCTAACCACCTGACATGGTACTGAGAACAAAAATTGCCTGGGAATTTATTTGCAGCAAACGTTTATTTTTTTTATATTTTTTTTCAGCAAACGAACTTTTTTGCAAGAATAGACTTCTGTAAACCTGCGCATTGGCCAGTCGCTAAAAATAAAAGCGAGAAAATTAAGATCGTGCTGGGCAATGACCTTGCTCAGAGGATTTTTTTGCTAAAAAAAACTCCTGCTTTTGAGAAATGAAAATTTCACAAATTCATCAAATCATCCAAGTTTATCCCCAACCCTTATCTTCGCCAAAAAAAAATTCAGTATGATTTTCAAAGCAAGAAGATTCTTCTTCTTTATCCTTTTCGCAAGCCTGTTTTTTACTGCTTCTTATGCACAAGACACTACACAATATGTATCCGCAGACCGCAGTAACGCGCCCAACCAGCAGCAAAAGCCTTATGTGATCCTCATTTCAGCTGATGGATACCGGCATGATCTCACTAAAAAATATGACGCTGAATTTCTAAAAAAGATCAGTGAAGAAAACGTGAGCGCCGTTTCTATGAAACCGTCCTATCCTTCGCTGACTTTCCCAAATCACTATTCTATTGTTACAGGACTCTACCCCGCCCACCATGGTCTGGTTGATAATTCATTCTATGATGAAAACCGGAAAGAGTTTTACCGGATGTCGAATAAAAAGGCGGTTGAGGATCCTTATTTCTATGGTGGAGTGCCGCTTTGGGTTTTGGCGGAAAGGCAAAAAATGTTAAGCGCCAGTTTTTATTGGGTAGGTTCTGAAAGTCATATTGACGGAGTGGATCCAACTTATTATTACCGTTACAATGAAGATCTTACTTTCGAAAGGAGGTTGCAAATTCTAAAGGACTGGCTACAGCTTCCGGAAGAGAAACGCCCGCATCTGATCACTTTCTATTTTCCTGAAGTGGACCATGCCGAACATAAATACGGAACGAATTCCCCTCAAACAGAAGAAGCAGTACATTTCATAGATAATTCAGTAAAAAAAATGACCGAAATGTGTGCTCAGTTACAACTGCCCGTAAACTTCATTTTCGTTTCCGATCATGGCATGACCAACACCGACACGGCGCATACAATCGGTCTGCCGGCGGCAATTGATACCTCAAAATTTTTATTCACGTTTGGAAGTTCGATCATACACCTTTATGCAAAAGACAAAAAAGATATCAAGCCGATGTATGAAAAATTAAAAAAGAATGCAAATGATTATGACGTTTTTTTAGCAACAAAAATGCCATCCCGCTGGCATTACAGCAAAAAAGATGACCGCTACAACCGGATTGGCGACATTATGTTAACTCCCCATTTGCCACGTACTTTTAGCCTTAACGGGAGAACGAATTTAGGACAGCATGGCTTTGACAACTCGCTTCCGGATATGCAGGCAACTTTCTACGCCTGGGGCCCGGCTTTCAAAAAACATTACCAGATTGGAAATTTTGACAACGTTCATATTTATCCGCTGGTGGCGCATATTCTCGGATTGAAGATCGACAATCAAATAGATGGGAAGTTGAATGTTTTGAAGAAAGTTTTAAAATAAAATACTTCTTTAATCAAATAAAAAAAGCCTTGAAAGTTTATACTCTCAAGGCTTTTTTAATGAGTGCCCGGGACTGGATTCGAACCAGCACATCCTTGCGAACGCTGCGACCTGAACACAGTGCGTCTACCAATTTCGCCACCCGGGCAAATAATTTTAAAAACGGATTGCAAATATAAAAGCTTTACCGATAAAATGTTTCTATAAATCCTTTTTTTCAATCTTTTTCTTTGGAATTCTATTTGCTCCTTCAAAAGTCATGATACAATGGCATATCGGTTGTTCCGGCTTTCTTTATAAACACTGGAAAGAAATCTTCTACCCCAAAGATGTTCCACAAAGGAGATGGTTTGAATTTTATGGCCAGCATTTCAATACGGTTGAATTGAACGTTACCTTTTACCGGTTTCCGCAACTTTCCATGCTGGAAGGTTGGTATCGCCGAAGTGCGCCCGATTTTTCTTTTTCTGTGAAAGCACCGCGACTAATTACTCATTACAAAAAACTGAACGACTGTGAGGGATTGCTTTCAGATTTCTATGGAACCGTGCAGGAAGGACTGAAAGAAAAGACGGGATGCATTCTCTTTCAATTTCCTCCGAAATATAATTATACCGAAGAACGGTTAGATAAAATCATACAAACGCTCGACCAGGAATTTCCTAATGTGACAGAATTCAGGCATTCCTCCTGGTGGAACGAAAAAGTATATGAAAGGCTGGGCGAAAACAAGATCACGTTTTCAGGAATGAGCCATCCCCTGCTTCCAGATACAATCATAGCTAACGCTCCCCTTCTTTATTACAGGCTTCATGGAGTTCCCCAGCTTTACCAATCTCCCTATTCCGTGCAACATCTAAAGAAAATGGTAAAACAGATCTGGACTTCTAAAGCCAGGAAAGCCTACATTTATTTTAACAACGATATCGGGGGAAACGCTGTAAAAAATGCGAAAGAAATGCTGGGCATTTTGGACAAAGAGATTGCCGGTCACAGTAAAGGATTAGAAGGTATACGCTAATCTTTCTTCGAAAATCTGCCGTTCAAATCCGCGAAGATCGGGCGGTTAAATTTCCCCGCTGATTTGCGATGATCTTTCCCAGTGGTTCACGCCGATTTTGTCAACAAGTAAAGCATTCCTGCCGCTGCTGACCCCATTCCCAAAAATGTAGCCCATAAAAAAAAGGTAGAAAGAAGGCCGCTTTTGTATTGGCCCATGATTTCCTCATTTCCCGAAATTCTTATGATCAAAAAAATGAGCGGAACTGCCGCCACGCCGTTTAAAACAGCGGCGTAAACAAGCGCTTTTACGGGATCAATACCAATAAAATTAATGATGAGGCCAATGAGAGTAGCAATGGTGATTACGCCGTAAAAACCATGTGCTCTTTTTAATTTCAAATTTAATCCCGACTTCCAGCTTGCGGCTTCCGATACGGCATAAGCTGCTGAACCAGAAAGCACGGGAACTGCAAGGAATCCGAGGCCAATAATGCCGATGGAAAAAATCACTTTCGACAAGATTCCGGCGTTAGGAAAATAGCTAACCAATGGCTCGAGCGCTTTGGCCGCATCGGCGGCGGTTTTTATATCCGTTATCCCGCTATTGTGAAGAACCGTTCCGGCAACGACTAAAATACTCCACGTGGTAATTTCAGAGATTATCATCCCGGCATTGTTATCGATCCGCATCCTGACGATATATGAGGGACGGATTTGCGGCACACCCCTTTTCAGCCATTTTTTTTCCCTAACCTCCTCAACTTCTTGTGATGTTTCCCAAAAAAACATGTAGGGAGAAATTGTTGTGCCAAGAACGCCGGTGATAATAAAAAAGAAAGCGGCGCTAAATTCGATATGAGGAATAAATGTTGCTTTCAAAACCGTTAGCCATGGCATTTCAACAATTAAAACGGTAAGAGGATATGCTAACAAAGAAAGGGCAAGCCATTTGAGGATCCGTGCATAGACCTTATATGTCGTAAAAATCTCCAAAATTAAAATTGCAACAGTAAACAACAAGGTCCAAATGATGAAAGGCAGAGGCAGGATCAATTCCGCAGCGGCCGCCATCGCTCCAATGTCTGCTCCAATATTGATGACATTGGCAATCACCACCAGTGCAACAACAGCATACAGCACTTTTGAACTATAGTTTTCCTTGATGATGGCCGCAATTCCTTTACCCGTAACCAACCCGATTCTCGCGCAAGCTTCCTGCACAGCGATCATGAAAGGAAGCATGTAAAAAGCCGTCCAAAGTTGGCCATAACCAAACTGGGCGCCGGTTTGCGAATAGGTGGCAATACCCGAAGGGTCATCGTCGGCCGCCCCTGTGGTGAGGCCGGGGCCAAGGATGGACAAGAATTTCTGAACCATGTTTCTTTTTTCAGGCACTTTTTTATGCATGGGAAACCTCTCACTTTATAATCTGAAAGGTACTTAAACCGCAAAAATATTGGCGCAGAATTTTGTAGTTATACCGGAAATGATCCAATGATTTTAATTAAAGAACTGTAAAAATGTTTGGTCAGTATAAATCAAATCCGTTAGTTTGAAAAAAATGATAGGAATGGAAACGATAATCGAAAAAGAAACAACGACAAAAGAAAAAATTGCTACAACCAAAAAAGAGATCCATTTTTTTGAAGGGCCGCAAAGCCGCTGGAAAGATTTCAAATATGCAGTGAGTGTATTTTTTGAATTTATTAAAGGATTCCGAGCCCTGCACTTTGTAGGCCCTTGCGTTACGGTTTTTGGCTCAGCGCGTTTCAAGGAAGATCATCCGTTTTATGAACAGGCACGGGAACTCTCAGCAGAGATAGCGCAGCTTGGTTTCACGATCATGACAGGCGGAGGCCCCGGAATCATGGAGGCTGCCAACCGTGGCGCAAAGGATGTAGGCGGCAAAAGCGTGGGTTGCAATATTGTTTTGCCCCATGAACAAAAGCATAATGATTATCTTGACAAATGGGTTGACATCAAATACTTTTTTATCAGAAAAATGCTGCTCATTAAATACTCCTATGCCTTCATAGTCATGCCCGGTGGCTTCGGCACTCTTGATGAATTTTACGAAGCGCTTACACTGGTCCAGACAAAAAAAATTGACATGTTTCCTATCATCATTTTTGATAAGGATTTTTATAAAAATATTTGTGAACACAACCAGAAAATGTTCGAAGCGGGAACCATTTCAAGAAATGATGAAAGCCTTTACCTTGTCACCGATTCAATTCCAGAAGCGATTGATTACATCAGGGAAAAAAGCATCAGGGCTTTTGGGTTGAAATATATGAAACCCAAAAAACCTGTACGCGCGTTTTTTGAAAAAGGGCTTAGAAAGGATTTTTTCAATATGATTACTTTGAAACAAAAATTATTAAAAAAAAAGTCTGTTTGCTGCCATGAAAATTAAACAGGAATTATAGGCTTTGGACATCAATCACAATAGGTAAAATATTCAGGAGCTGGCTGAATTTTTGCAAATAAAAAAAGGAAAAAACAACGACTCAAATGTTTACAGATGCAACGGTTGATGAAATAAACAAGGCCATGCAAAATGCATGGATCGCTTTTCAGGAATATAGAAATATATCGCTAAAAGACCGGGCAGGTTTCATGAAAGCAATAGGAATTGAATTGGAAAACCGCGGTGAGGATTTGATTCAGGTTGCCGCAAGCGAAACTAACCTATCCGTAACGAGGCTCAAAAACGAGTTGAAAAGAACTATTTTCCAGTTGAACGAATATGGCGCTGCCAGCGAAAGGGGTGTATGGCTCGAAGCATGCATAGATACAGCGATTCCGGAGCGCAACCCGCCAAAACCGGATCTGAGAAAAATGCTGATCCCGCTTGGCCCAGTTGTGGTCTTTGGTTCAAGCAATTTTCCTTTTGCCTATTCGACAGCGGGAGGCGACACGGCCTGCGCATTTGCTGCAGGTTGCCCGGTAATTGTAAAAGCTCATCCTGCGCACGCGCAAACTTCCGAAATTGTTGCTGAAGCGATTTTCAATGCCGTTCTAAATTGCAACATGCCTGCAGGAATTTTCGCTCACTTGCATGGCGCTGGAAACGAAGTTGGAAAACAGCTCGTAATGCATGAACTGACAAAAGCAGTAGGATTTACAGGTTCTTTTTCCGGGGGAAAGCAATTATTCGACTGGGGAAATCAACGAAAAATACCTATACCCGTTTTTGCAGAAATGGGCAGCATCAACCCCGTGTTTTTACTTCCGGAAAAACTAAAGGAATCCGGAACTGAAATTGCGAAAACCTACTCGGCATCTATCACCTTGGGCGTGGGGCAATTTTGTACTAACCCGGGTTTGATCTTAGGAATCGACGGAGAAAATCTGAAAGAGTTTATTACTACCCTCGGCGATGAAATCAAAAAAATATCGCCTGAAAAAATGCTGCATCCGGGGATAGCGAAATCATACAATGAAAATAAAAAAGCAGCGCTTCAACAGGATCATGTGGATACGATTTCGGTTTCTGCATATGAAACAAGAGAAAACGAAGGCGCCGCAACTATTGCCACAACCACTGGAAATGTTTTTCTTGAAAATCCACTCCTTCACCGGGAAGTTTTCGG
The DNA here is from genome assembly GCA_963696835.1 of uncultured Chitinophagaceae bacterium. GTDB lineage: Bacteria > Bacteroidota > Bacteroidia > Chitinophagales > Chitinophagaceae > Ginsengibacter. The sequence goes on from CAVOLS010000009.1 coordinate 311,500, forward strand.
CCCATATTCTTTAGTCGTTCGTTGCAAAGATCTTGCGGAAATGACAGAGGTCGCAAGACACCTTGAGGGGCAGCTTACCTGCACTTTATGGGCGACCGACAACGACATTAAGGCAAACGGCTACCTTACCGAAGCAGTCAAAGATCTTTGCGGGCGCTTTATTCTAAACGGTGTTTCTACAGGTGTTGAAGTTTGCTTAAGCATGCAGCATGGCGGCCCTTTTCCAGCGACAACCGATTCAAGATTCACTTCTGTGGGAGCAGATGGCATCAAACGTTTCGGCAGGCCCATCACTTTTCAAAACTGGAAAAACGAATTCTTGCCCGATGAATTAAAAGATGAAAATCCTCTTGGAATCTGGCGGGTGGTAAATAATAACATAACCAAGGATGCTATATAGTATAAGGAAGAAATAAACTATAAAGCGTACAACAAAAAAAACCCGGAAAAGATTTGTTTGCCGGAACCATTTCTTATAAAGAAGTATTTCCCTGATCAATTCACCCTTCGAACGTTAGCAAACGAACTTTTTTTGAGATATTATTATTTTTCTCCTTGCTCTCCCTTCAGTCAGCAAACGAACTTTTTGAGCAACTTTTAAGCATAAACCTTGATGAAAATACCGGACATGCAAATGCTATCCTGTTGGATAGCATTTAAAGAAATTCTTTAAAAAATGAAATCTAATTGGCGGGAAGAAAAGGACGCAGTTAAGGTTTCTCTTTTTTTAGCGCTTCAATTTCCCTTTCCAATTTGGCGATAGTACCGATAATATTGCTTTCCCTGTTACCCTTTTTAGAGATCTTAAACTGCGGGTGAACGGTTTTTAAATCAGCTTTATATTCATCCAATTGTTCTTTTAGGGTTTTTAGTTTACCTGCAATTTCACTTTTTCTAACTGGGCGTGCCATAATTTTTATTTTGATTACAAAAGATAAAACTAATACAATAATTCACATTTGGCCAAAACCTTTTAATAAATTTCAAATATTTATTTTAACCTTTTGACGCGATGTTTTTGAGATTATAGTATCAATCGGCAATTTTAATAAAAAAACGGTAATTTTTGTTATTTTTTTTTCAAAAAGCATCAGTGAAACTTTGTAATATTTAGAACTGTAAAGTAAAAACGGATCCTTCCCCCGGGCGCGACTGCACATGAATATTTCCTTTATGGAGCATCATGATTTGCTTGCATAAGCTCAATCCAATACCGCTTCCGGTTTTTCTGGTACTAAAGAATGGAATGAAAATATTTTCAATCACATCTGGCATAATTCCAGTTCCATTATCGGAAACTTTTATCAAAATCTTTTGTTTTTCAGAAAGGGAGGCAGACAAAATTATTCTTGCTTGCGCAATTTCTTTTACCGCTTCCATGGCATTCACGACAAGGTTGATAAGAACCTGCTCGATAAGGCTCTGGTCAGCTTCAACCATCAAGCCGGTGTCTTTCAAAACAATGTCCATTTCGATGTTTTTCTTCTCCAGTGTCGGCTCCATCAACTGGAAAAGGTTTTCAAACAAATCGCGTATATAGATGCTTGTTACATTAGGGGCTGTTATCTTGTTGAGGTTCCGGTAGATCTCAGCAAATTTGAGCAGACTTTCACTCCGTCTCTTGATCGTTTCAATCCCGATTTCAAGGTCATGAACAGCGCCGGCCTTGTTATCCAGAAATCCTGCTGATGCTGTAAGCCTGTTTTTCAGCGTATCTGCGAGCGAGGAAATCGGTGCAACCGAATTCATGATTTCATGGGTCATTACGCTTAGCAATTTCTGCCATGCTTTTGATTCCGTTTCATCCAAAGCCTCATTGATATTTTGAAACGCTATCAGGAAAAATTTTTTTTCAGCGGTTTGAAACGCGGTTGCCGACAATAATATCTTGCAGGTTCTTTTTTCGAGATGTGCTTTTGAAATTTTTCCTTCTCCAGGTTTTAACGAAATGATGTCCTTATATAATTCCTCATCCCGTCTTTCTAATGAATGAATATTTTTTAAATAAGGCAATTGGAGCATTTTTTTCAGCGCATCGTTCATCCAAATCACCTCGCCGGATTCGAGGTCATAAGAAACAATTCCGGTATCAACCAATTCGAGTATCTTTTGCAAATACTGGAACGATGTTTCCTTCTCCCTACTGATTCCCTGAATTGTGGAGTTCACCCGGTTGAATGTTTCCCTGAGCGCTTTTAGCTCTGCGGGCCCATGGGTTGCATCGAAATTTCGTGAAAAATCTCTGTATTGTATCGACTCCACAAATTGCTTGAGTTCTTTATTAGCTCGATTTTGAAAACGGAAGAGTTCGGTCAATTGATAAATAATAACCGGCAAAAGAAAAACCAAATAAATGGCCGCTCCTTTTATCAATAAAAAAGAAAGTGTCAAAAGAGTTAAAAACAAGAAAGCGATCCTGACAAAAATTTTAACTTCAAGTCGTTTCAGCATAAGTGACACCCTGTTCCAAAACTAAAACAGGTACATTTTTTTTAAGGGTTTACAAACATCAACAGGGTTAAATTTCATATTTGTTCAAGCGCCTGTACAAGGCAGTCCTGGTTAATCCCAATTCTTTCGCCGCCCTGCTTATATTGCCATTGTGTTTTTCAATTACTTTCAAAATCGTGTTTTTTTCCACTGCATTCAGGTTTAAATCGATCGGTTCATTTTCTTCCCGCGGAGCGGATTCTATCGGAGAAAAAATCAGGTCGGCAGGAGCAAGGATCGCATCCTCCATCATGATAACAGCGCGCTCCATAGTGTATTGCAATTCGCGCACATTGCCGGGAAAAGAATATTGGCGCAACTTCTCAATAGCGTTGGAATCGAGTTCAGGAACGGGCTTCAAATATTTTGCCGCATAAATTTGAGCAAAATGCCTGGCCAGCAATTCAATGTCATCCTGCCTTTTTCTCAAGGGCGGCACCATGATCTCAACCGTGTTGATGCGATAAACAAGGTCTTTTCTAAAACGGCTTTCATTGGCCAATTCGGCCAGTGGTACATTCGTGGCGCAAATCAACCTTATGTCAATATTTGCCGGCACATTGCTTCCCAATCTTGTCACCTGTCGGTTTTGCAAAACACTTAATAATTTCGCCTGCTGCTGCAAGGAAATATTTCCTATTTCATCCAAAAACAATGTTCCCCCATTGGCTGCTTCAAAACGGCCTTCGCGATCTTCCGCTGCTCCGGTGAAAGCGCCTTTTTTATGGCCGAATAATTCACTCTCAAAAAGAGTTTCGGTGAGGGCGCCGACGTCAACTTTAATATAAGGCTTTTTAGCCCGCAAGGAATGCTGATGTATGGCTTTGGCGATTAAATCTTTTCCAGTTCCGTTTTCTCCGAGAATGAGGATATTTGCATCTGTCGGTGCGATTTTCTCTATCTTGAGAAAAATACTTTTCATCAATTCTGAATTCCCCAAAAGCTCTGTGCCGATCACTGAATCCGGCGAATGTGTTTTTGCAGAAACCGCTTTCCCTTTACATTTCAGTGTTTCTTTCAGCGCCTCAATCAGTTTTTCATTATGCCATGGCTTTACCATGAAATTGCAGGCGCCCTCTTTGAGCGAGCGGACCGCCAGGTCTATGTCACCATAAGCGGTGATCATGATCACATCGGCAGAAGAACCGAATTCCTTAATTTTTTTCAGCCAAAATAAACCTTCATTGCCGGTGTTAATGGAACTGTTGAAATTCATATCCAGCATGATAAGATCGAAATCCTTTTTTGACAGCAGCGAACGGATATTTTCCGGATTTTTTTCCGTTACCACCTCTCGTACTTCCGTTTTCAACAACATTCTTACTGCTATCAATACATCCGCATCATCATCAATGATCAGTATGGAAGCATTTTTTAAATTCATTTTATTTTAAATTAAAAAATTAATGGAACGTTTGGAGACTTATGTAACAGATGATTTTGGAATGCAAGTTCTGCAAAATGGATGACTACGTTTATTCTAAATAAAAAGCAATTTGAAATATGTATTTATTTTTTGATTCAGTCTTACTCTATCACATATCCATCCGGCAAAATGGCGCCTTTCTTAACTACAACAATCCCATCTTTAATTGTATAAAGTTCATGATCTCTGTCCTGCATATGACTGCCCCCATTGATCCTTACGTTGTTCCCAATACGGCAATTCTTGTCAAGGATCGCGTTGCTGATATAGCAATTATCCCCTACTCCGAATTTTGGCAGTCCTTCTTCCATATCATAATCCATTTGCTCAATGGTTTCATAATAGTCCGTTCCCATTACATAACATCTGAAAATTTTTGTTCCATACCCAATTCTTGTGCGAATGCCTACTACGCAATCTTCAATTCTTTCCGCATGAATGATGCATCCGTCTCCGGCGATAGTATTAATCAAAGTGCTGCCGCTAATTTTTGCCGGCGGCAACATTCTCGGCCGGCTGTAAATTTTATTTTCATTGTCGAACAGATTGAACAGTGGCAGCTCTTTGGTGAGGCCAAGATTGGCTTCAAAGAAAGAAGAAATATTACCGATGTCTGTCCAGTATCCTGCATATTGGTAGCTGAAAACATTAAAATCCTTGATAGAAAAAGGGATAATTTCTTTTCCGAAATCGGTGGCGTCTTTATGCTGCTTTTGCAACAAATCAAAAAGTATCTGCTTCTTAAAAAGATAGATCCCCATTGAAGCGAGATAATTTCTTCCCTCCTTTTGCATGTCTTCTTTTGTGTCGCTTACCCAATCGGGCAAGAGTTCCAAAGCCGGCTTTTCAATAAAGGAAATAATCTTGTTTTGATCGTCGGATTTTAGGATACCAAATTCAGTGGCTTCTTTTTCCGTGACAGGAATGGTAGCGATTGTTATATCTGCACCGTCTTTTTCATGAATCCGGAACATGTTTCCAAAATCCATCTGGTACAACTGATCACCGGAAAGTATGAGCACATGGTCAAACTCGAAATTATTCAAATGACGGAGCGATTGCCTTACTGCATCGGCTGTTCCCTGGAACCATTGGGGATTATCGGGCGTTTGTTCAGCGGCAAGAATGTCTGCAAATCCGCTGCTGAACGCACTGAACTGGTACGTATTTTTTATATGCTTGTTTAGCGATGCGGAATTGTATTGGGTTAATACAAAAATCCGGTTGATATTGGAATTGATACAGTTGGAAATCGGTATATCCACTAAACGGTATTTTCCGGCGAGGGGAACGGCCGGCTTGCTTCTGTTTGCCGTTAGCGGATAGAGGCGCGAACCCGCCCCGCCTCCAAGAATTACTGCAACTACTGATTTGCTGATCCACATATTGTATGTTTTATAATTGTAAAGTTGTCAATAAAAATATGTCATTTTCTTTTAGCATTTCTTCCGGGTTCATTTCAAATTATTGACCGTTGGTTGAGGCAGACCGGGCGCCTCATTGGCTTCCAAAATTTCAAATCCCCGCTTTCCTCCTCAAACCACTCGTTTTTTAAATCAATATTTTATGCATGATACAAATTTATATAAATCTGCGCGCTTCTTTCCCAGCTATGATCTATCTCCATCATTTGTTTCCGGATCTGATTTAATTTTTCTTTTTCCGCATACAATCCAACGGCGCGATTGACAGCATTGCATATATCTCCTACTGATGCATCATTGAAGCAAATGCCAAACCCTCCCTCTTCACCGAAATCCTTAACCGTATCTTTCAACCCACCGGTGCGTCTAACGATTGGAACAGTTCCATAACGCAGCGCATACATCTGGTTCAACCCGCATGGTTCCACGCGGCTCGGCATCAGCAAGAAGTCCGCTCCAGCATACATCAGGTGACTTAATTTTTCATTGTAACCAATCTGGGAATTATAATAACCGAAAAAATGACTGTGTAAATTACTTAATTGATTTTCTATTTCCGGCTCCCCACTTCCCAAAACGAAAAAATTCATCTGACCTTGCATATAATAGATAGAGTCGGAGATCGCCTGCGGCAAAAGATCAGCCGCTTTTTCACCTACCAGCCTGCCAATAAAAACGATCAGGGGTTTTTCAATATCCAGATTAAACCGGTCGCAAAGCATCTTTTTTATTGGCTGCTTTCCCTTCTTTCAAATCGCCGATCCCGAAATTGGCTTCCAGGTAAGCATCACTTTGCGGATCCCATACCTCAGTGTCAATTCCGTTGAGAATCCCAAAACATTTTCCCCGCTCATACTCAAAAAGTTTTTCAAGGCCATTGGCTGAAACCCTTAATTCTTCCAGGTAACCGGGACTTACTGTATTAACTTTTGATGCGCATTTTATTCCTGAAGCAAGCGGATTTATCTGGCTTTTCCAATCCAAAAGTCCCCATTTCCATTTGTCCCAGGCTGGAATATAATTTGATTTATCCCAGCCCATCCAGCCCTGGTATTGGGCATTGTGAACAGTAAGAATCGTTTTTATTGATGCAAGGTTTTTATAGCCGAAGCAGTTTTGCATGATAAATGGAATAAGAGCCGATTGATGATCGTGAACATGAACGATATCGGGTTGATCCTGCCAATGGGAAAGCCAATCGACAACGGCGATTTGAAAGGCAGTGAATCGCTCTGTATCATCATCGTAGCCATAAATTTTTTCCCTGTCCAGCAAGCCGAAAATATCAACAAGGAAAAGATCGAACCCAAGATGATTGGTAACTTCTTTTATGATGGTGTATTCAAACCGGTAATTGGCCATTCCAAAAGCACCCTTATGCACGACCTCAAATTTATGTTCGTATAAATATTTTGTGCGGTACATGGGCATTACCACCTTTGCTATATGCCCGAGCTTGTTTTGATATTTCGGCAATGCTCCCACAACATCTCCAAGGCCACCGGCTTTGGCGACAGGATAACATTCGGCGCTGACATGTAAGATTTCCATAGATTGAAAATAAATGGTTTCAAATTAAGAATCATTTTGTTATAAAAAAATTATTGGCAAAAATCTCTACGTTGAACAAAAATCTGTTACTTTCAATTTTTAAAAAATAAAAACTAATGGCTACAGCATCAATGAATTTATCAACGCCGAAAATTGCATCCGGCAAAATTCAACCTACTAACTATGGAGCGCTAAGCACCCTCGTAGTGGTTTTTTTCTTTTGGGGCTTCATAGCCGCGGGGAATAGCGTTTTCATCCCTTTTTGTAAGCACTATTTTCATTTGGACCAGTTTCAAAGCCAATTGATAGACTTTGCTTTTTATCTCGCTTATTATGTGGGTGCGCTCGCCCTTTTTGCTTACGGCGCCTTCGGCGGAAAAGACCTTGTTGCAAAATGGGGGTATAAAAAAAGCATTGTTTATGGCTTGTTATTTTCCGCCCTTGGAGCAATTGCCATGATCATTGCAGTTAATGCCGATACTTTTGTAGGAATGCTTGTGGGTTTATTTATAGTAGCTCTTGGTTTTTCCCTGCAGCAAACAGCGGCACAACCCTTTGCTATCATGCTTGGAGATCCCTCAACGGGAAACAGCCGAGTGAATCTTGGTGGCGGGGTGAACTCTTTCGGAACCATGATCGGACCGCTGGTTGTGGCTTTCGCGTTGTTTGGAACAACAGCAGCTATAACCGATGAGAAGATTGCGGGATTAAGCCTTAGCAAGGTCATTATTCTTTACGCTTGCGTTGGCGCCCTCTTTATTGCTGCCGCTGCGATGTTTCATTTTTCCAAAAAAGTTCCCCATGGCGTTTCTTCAGAAAAAACTGAAAAAGCGAACAAGGCATTATACTCATTGCTCATCATGACGGGACTTTTGATCATCATGTTTGTTCCGGTTTTCAACAGCTATAAAGTAGATCTCACCAATGCCCCGGAAGCAGATAAAGTGGCGATGGAAACTTACCGTGTGAAATGGTTGTTCGGCGCGTTAGCGGTGGTAGTTCTTAGTCTGTTAATTTCGAACGTCAGCGCCAGAAAAAAACCGGAAGGCTGGGGCGCCATGAAATATCCTCAACTGGTGCTGGGCATGCTCGCCCTGTTCCTTTATGTGGGAACAGAAGTAACCATTGTAAGCAACCTCTCTGACCTTTTGAACAAGCCTGAATTTGGAAACATTGCTTCCTCACAGGCTGCACTTTATATTTCAATGTATTGGGGCAGTTTGATGATCGGCCGCTGGGTCGGTTCCATTTCTGCTTTCGAATTCAAACCTTCAACAAAGAAACTCCTCACCTTTATTGTTCCAATGATTGCGTTTGCAATTGTTCTGGCCGTAAACGCGCTTTCCAAATATGATGTAACGATCCTTTATTATTATATTATTTGCGTACTTGTTCAGGTTGGCGCTTTTTATGTGAGCAAGGACAAACCAGCCAGAATGCTTTTGATCTTTGGCCTGCTTGGAGTTACTGCAATGGCAATAGGTCTTGCCAACACGGGTATTGTAGCGATCTATGCTTTCATTAGTGGCGGTCTGTTTTGTTCTATTATGTGGCCAGCGATTTTCACTTTGTCAATAGCTGGTTTAGGTAAATATACAACGCAAGGATCCGCCTTTTTGATCATGATGATCCTCGGCGGAGGAATCATCCCTCCCATTCAGGGAAAGCTTGCCGATTATCTTGAATCAAAAAGCAGCATTGCAGGTTCAGGCATTCACCAATCTTATTGGATCCCGCTTCTTTGCTATGCCTATATAGTTTTGTTTGCTTTCCTTGTTGGAGGCATCTTGAAAAAACAAGGGATCAGTTATGATCAACCTGTTGAAGGTGAAATAGAACCTACTGCGCCTGAAGGAGCATTAACTGAAAAAGCGATCTAAAAAAAGTAGCATAAACTGAATCGATGGAAACAGCATTAGAATACGCGATTGGAATTGATATCGGGGGAACAACCACAAAGTTTGGGATCGTTAATCACAGGGGAGAAATTTCAAACAGAGGCGAGATCGTAACGAATAAACATTCCGATATTAACCTCTTTATAGATGAGCTTTACCATGAATTGCAGGAGCCAATACAGATGGTAGGCGGCAAACATTTGATAAAAGGAATCGGGGTTGGCGCTCCAAATGGAAATTATTACAGCGGAACGATAGAATATGCTCCCAACCTGCATTGGAAAGGAGTCATTCCCGTTACCACCCTCATCAGCGAAAAATTCAATGTCAAATGCACACTCACCAATGACGCGAACGCAGCCGCGGTAGGTGAATTAATGTATGGTGCCGGTCGTGGAATGCGCGATTTCATTATGATTACATTAGGCACCGGCGTAGGCAGCGGCATTGTTGCAAACGGTCAATTGATTTATGGACATGATGGGTTTGCCGGAGAACTGGGTCACACAACGATCCGGCCGGGCGGAAGGCTTCATTGGGGAACGGGCATGAAAGGAAGCCTTGAAACTTATGCCTCCGCCACAGGAATTGCCATTACTGCAAAAGAAATGTTGGACGAAAGGATCGGTGAAAAAAGCCTGCTGCGCGAAATCCCCCACGAAACAATAACCTCAAAAAGAGTTTATGAAGCGGCGGTCAAGGGCGATGGAATTGCGAATGAAGTGTTTAGATTTACGGGCGACATTCTTGGAGAAGCACTTGCCAATTTTATCATGTTTTCTTCGCCTGAAGCGATCATATTATTCGGGGGCGTTATCAAAGCCGGAAAACTTTTGCTTGATCCTGTAAAAGAAAGCATGGAGAAAAACTTGCTGCCAATTTTTCAAAACAAAGTAAAGTTACTGTTCAGCGAATTGAAAGAATCGGACGCTGCAATTTTGGGAGCAAGCGCATTGGTTTGGGATAGTAAGGAATAGGCAGAAACCATTTGTTTTGCTTCAAAAAATATTAAAAAAAGTGCGTCTGCTGACTACAGGCAATTGAGAAAAACATTCAGGGTACTATGAGTTGCATTCTCTTTAAATCCTATAATTTTGACTAAACCTTAGGTGAAAAACATAACTGCCATATTCCTTCTTTTAGTCATGATGCTGTGCAGCAGCGGCTTTTATATCGCCTTTTACCTCAGTCTTCAATCTATTAAGCATACGCAGCGCCAGATCATTTTATCTTCTGATTTGAAAGACAAATATATTTTTGAATTTTCATTCTCAAAAGAAGAAGCAAATAGCAGCGGCGATTTTTCTTTTGTTGAAAAAGATGAAATAAAATTCAAAGGAAAAATGTACGATATCGTAACGCTTCATTCGACGGCAGATAGCTTTTACATAAAATGCATCGTCGATGAAAATGAGGAATACATGAAAGAGCTGGCATCCAATGCAATCATTAAGCAGCAGACGGCAAAGAATGAAAGATCCCTTTCTTTTTTGCAATTGCGCCTCGGCTTTTTTACCATCAATTCCTTCGATCCATTTGTGAAAACTTTTAGTATACAAAAAGCTGTAGCTTATAATTGTTTCCTCCCAGGCGAATTATCAAAGCCGGATATCAACATACCTTCTCCACCCCCGTGGTATTGCCTTTCATAAGTCCCGGTATTTTTTCCTTCTGATTTCATGCCATTCATCAAAACCTTAACATCTTTCTTTAAAGGAAAACATCGGCGATTTTGAAATCAAAATTTAAGCTGAAACCTGCTGTATCAGAAATGTATTGCTCAAAAAACAGGCATTCAAATTCACCATGAGCAGGCATAACAGTAAATAATAGACGAATATTTTTTTCACACGGGAGTTAATTTCCCTTCATTCTCATACTAAATAAATGAAATACTTTTTCTTTCTACTAGCGTTGTTTTTCAACACACAAATATTTTCACAAACAATCACCGGCAAAATAACTGATCAGCAAACGCACGAGCCCATCGAAGGTGCGACGATAAAATTTTCTTCAAAAGGGGGAACAACCTCCGCAAAGGATGGAACTTTCCAGATTGACTGCGGAAAAACAAAAGAAATCACCATTTCACACGTTGGATACGAATCAGCGAAACACTTTATAAAAAACTGCAACGATGATTTAAATATCGCACTTGCGCCATTGAATGAAAATTTAAACGCGATTGAAATAACAGCATCATCGAATGAAAACAAATCGCTTTTATACCAGCCCACTTCTATCACAAAACTTTCACCGGTTCAATTAAAAAGAGGAACCGGCCTTTTCCTTGACGATGCGATCAATGGAAACGTGCCTGGCGTTACCATGAACAGGCGCGGCGTTTCTTCCGGCCAGCAATTCAACATTCGGGGTTATGGAAATGGCACCCGCGGAACAAGAGGAGTTAGCAGCAATTTTGACGGCCAGGGTTATAAGGTTTACCTGAATGGAATTCCGGTTACAGATGCCGAAGGCATCACAACACTGGATGATATTGACTTTGGTTCCATTGGGAATGTAGAAGTTGTGAAAGGTCCTTCAGGAAGCCTTTATGGCCTTGCCATTGCCGGGGTTGTCAATTTAAAAACAATTCAGCCTGAGAAAGGAAAAACCACTGTTGGCCAGGATGTGATGATCGGAAGTTATGGCTTACAGCGCTATACAACCCATTTTGCTATGGGCGGCGACCGTTCTTCTCTTTTGGTAAATTACGGACACCAGAAATCAGACGGCTATACAATTCATAATGCATCAAAAAAAGATTTTGTAAATGTAGCCGGAGAGTTTCAGCCGAATAGCAAACAGACTATTTCCGCGTATTTAGGTTACAGCAACAGTTATGACGAAAGAAGCGGTGAATTGACCATTGCCCAATACGAGGCCGGGGATTATTCGGGGAATATCAATTATTTAAAAAATAATGCACACAGCAAAGTTGTGAGCTTTAGAGCGGGATTCGGACACACCTATAATTTCAATGAAAATTTTTCCAATACAACTACTTTTTTTGGAACAGGATTAACGAGTGACGCAGTTTCGGCTGCCGGTCTAACGGATCGAACCGCAATTAATTACGGCCTTCGTTCTACCTTTAACACTCAATTTAATTTGAGTGAAACTATCTCATTGAATGGTGTTACAGGAGTGGAAACCCAATTTCAAAACGGACAATCGATTGGATACAGTCTGAAGCAAAGCCCTTTTGACACGGAGACAAGCCTTTCAAATCCATGGGTTATGGGCCGGCCTTATTTTGTACTTAATGCATCAACTTCCAATACGCTTACCCGAACCGGAACAACTTCCTTATTTACAGAATGGACGCTGGCTTTACCAAAGGATTTTTCTGTTACCGCGGGTGTTGGAATCAGCAATATGAAAATAAAACTTGACGACCGGTTCAATGCGGTTACGATTACCCGGCCTTCTTCTTACGATACTTCTTACAAGGCAATGGTAGCGCCGCACCTCGCGATCAATAAGGTTTTCAGCAAGCAATTTTCAGTTTATGCATCCTACAGTAAAGGATTCAAAGCGCCGGTAAGTTCCAATTTCTACATAACTACTCCATCCAACGTTCCACCGATTAGCAGCAGGTTAAATTCCTCATTGAAACCGGAGATAGGAAACCAATATGAAGTAGGAACAAAGGGGGCATTATTAAATGGGAAACTATTTTATCAGGCAGCGATTTTTGATGCCATTTTTTCAAATAAAATGACCACTATTGCTGTTCCTTATAACAGCACGACCACACTCTACACATATGTCGTGAATGGAGGCAAACAGGAGGACAAAGGATTTGAAGCATTGATAAAATATACAGCTTATCAATCGGGTTCTGGTTTCTTTAAATCTATCACCCCTTTTGCTAACATGACTTATTCAGATTTCCAATACAAAGATTATCAATTCCATACGGTTGTAAATAACACCAAAGATTCCGTGATCGATTATAGCGGACAGGCAGTTGCCGGAGTGGCGAAATTCGTTGGAAACATTGGAGTGGATTTCGTAACAAAGCCAGGCATTTATGGCAACATCTATTATTTCCATAAAGATGGAATGCCGATAACATCCGATGGGCTGCTGAACACCGGAGGTTACAGCTTATTGAATGCCAAGCTAGGATTTCAGCGCAGCCTCTCGGCTCATTTCGATCTCGATGCTTATGCAGGAGTAAACAATATTACCAATACGAAATATCCGATTATGGTCTTTGTCAACCAGATTCCGGACGCTTATGTGGTCGCGCCCAAATACGCCAATTATTTTGGCGGAGTGAATTTGAAATATAACTTTTAAAAGATTGAACCAGCGGCGGCAGCCGGCAAAACAATGCCGCCGCTTATTTTAAAAAAACAAAATTTTACAAAATGAAAAAATATATCCTTTTCGTCTTTGCCTTACCGGTAGTGCTGCTTTCATGCGGCAGATTTGGCAACAAAGAATCTGGGAATAAGGACATGCGCATTGTTTGCGTTTCCAAACAACTGAATGAAATGATGTTTGCTTTAGGAAAAGGCAAAAACATTGTAGCGGTAGATCTGTCCAGTACTTTTCCTGACAGCGCCAAACTACTGCCGACAGTGGGTTACCACCGAATGCTTAGCGCTGAAGGAATCATCTCTATGACTCCTGATCTGGTTTGGCACGACAATAATATCGGGCCGGCGAATGTAATTCCCCAACTGGAAAAAGCGGGTTTAAAAATCACGGCATTTAATGGAGGAAGCACGATTGACAGTGCAAAGATGTTATTGAAAGAATTAGGAACTTTCTTTGAAGTTACTGATAGAGCCGATTCAATTAATAAAAAATTAGAAGCCGATCTTGTAAAAGCAACTTCCTTGCTCAAAGAAAAAAATTTAAAAGACACACCCTCAGTGATGATCATTCAATTCGGCAGGGCTAATAATGTTTATTTTGTAATGAGCGGCCGTGGAGGAATCCCTGATAAGATGATTGAAATGGCTGGGGGAAAGCAGCACTTTATGATGCTAAAGGTGCACGTCAACTGAGCGCTGAAGCGGTTGCGATGGCCAATCCTGATATTATCATTGCAACAGATTATGGTTTTGATAAAATGGGAAGCGCTGAAAAGTTCAAGGAAGTTGCTGGTGTCGCGCTAACAAATGCCGCAAAAAACAATCGGATCTACCGATTTGAAGAGCGTGACCTTGTTTACTTTGGCCCACGTACAGGAGAAAATGTAATCCAATTAATGAATCTTATTCATCCTGCAGCCGATGTTCAAACAAAGTAAATTTTTCTTTCCGGTAATGATCTTTTTGCTGATCGTTTCACTCCTCGCGGCGGTTGCATTTGGCGCAGTTTCTATTTCTTTCGGTGATATGATTTCCGCAATAAGCAATTGGCTGCATCATAAATCTCCCGCCAATATTCATGAAGGAGTATTTCTGCAAATAAGATTGCCGAGGGTTTTACTATGCATGATAACAGGAGCGATTTTATCAGTGTCGGGGGTTTTGCTACAGGGACTTTTTCGCAATCCAATTGTTGAACCTGGGTTGATAGGAACGAGTGCCGGAGCGGCTTTTGGCGCATCGATAGTTTTTGTGCTTGCTGAAAAAATGAATGAAACAATGAAAAGTGTCACTGGCCCCTTTCTTGTTCCGCTCTGTGCTTTCATCGGCGGTTTAACAGCTACCTACCTCGTTTATTCCTTATCAAAAACCCGAAAAAGAATTTCAATAACCTCCTTGCTGCTCGTAGGAATTGCCATAAACGCGATAGGAATCAGCGGCACAGGTTTCATGAGTTATATTGCACGCGATCCACAAGCCCGAAGTATCACTTTCTGGAATCTTGGAAGCTTTGCCGGAGCAGCCTGGAACCAGGTATTGATCACATGGATTGTCGCAATGATCGTTTTTGCAATTTCACTTCGTTATTCCAAACAATTGAACGCATTGATTCTTGGAGAAGAGGAAGCTTCCCATCTTGGAGTGGATCCGGAAAAATTAAAAGTCAGGGTGATGATTCTTACAACCGCAATGGTATCAGTCGCAACTGCTTTCGTAGGCGTCATCAGTTTCTTAGGCCTGATTGTTCCTCATGTTTTGAGATTGTTGATCGGCAGTGATAACAAAAAACTGATTCCCGCCTCAATGATCATGGGTGCCTTCCTGCTAACACTTGCGGACATGGGTGCAAGATTATTTTTAGCTCCTGCGGAGATCCCGATCGGTATTATTACCTCCATTGTTGGTGCACCGGTTTTCATTTTTCTTTTGAAAAAATTCAATGTGCTTCAGGAAAAAGGAGGTCATTATGCTTGAAGTAAAAAATGTTTCTTATTCCATTGGAAAAAAGCCGCTGATACAGGATGTTTCCTACACGTTTCATCCCGGAAAATGTTATATGCTTTGCGGCCCAAACGGAGCAGGAAAGTCCACGCTTATAAAAATGCTAAGCCTGCAATTAGCTCCAGATAAAGGTGAAATTTTTTATAATGGAGAAAAGGTTGATCATCAGAAAAAGAAGTAGTACGCCAAATTCCGGGCAGTCTTGTCGCAACAGGTTGACATCAGTTTCCCTATGGAAGTTGATGAAGTAATTATGATGGGAAGGTATCCGCATTTTGAAATTACTCCATCAAAAAGAGATCATGAAATTTGTGAGGAAGTGATTAAGGTTGCAGCAATTGGAATCTTTCAAAAAAAGAAATTTCCTTACGCTTTCAGGAGGCGAAAAACAACGGGTGCAATTCGCCCGCGTTCTTGCACAGATCTGGGATACACCTTCCGAAGGATCCCGCATCCTTTTGCTGGATGAACCCATTTCCGCGCTGGACATAAAATACCAGTTTGAATTTTTGCACCACGTAAAATGGTTTTTAAACGAAAAAACTATTGTCATTGCAGTGCTTCACGATCTTAACCTCGCATTAAACTATGCCGATGAAGTGCTGTTGCTAAATGATGGAAAACTTTTTTGCAGTGGGCAGCCGGGCGAAGTTTTGTCTCCCGGGAACATTGAAAAAGTGTTTCACCTTAATTCTGATCTTCATCAAATTGGAAAAGTAAAATTGTTGTGGGCAGGAGAAAAATAGATATTGCTTGAATAATGCACTATGAAGGCGTTAAAAATAAAATCCTGAAAAAAAGTGCGTTTGCTGGCAGGTGTTCGAATCATTTTTTGTCAAAGGAAGAAAGATGAACGGGAACAAAACGATGCACAAAAATAATTCTCGAAAAAAGTGCGTTTGCTATGTGATGTTTCTCGCAATTCAAAATCAAAATGAGTCGTTCCTAAAGTACTATTTCCTACTTCATTTGAACGCTTGATTAAAAAGAAGAAGCAAGCCGCTTTTCGCTCAGCAAAGAACCTATAGATGAGCGGCTTCCGGATGTGGGCAAGTATCCTTTTCCGCCCGTAAAAAGTCTTGACATCAAAAAATGCTATCGCGGAAAAGATACTGCCCGACAGCCGGGACTATCGCTGAGTAAAGTACTTCAGCCGATAAGCCCCAAATTGTCTTCTTGTTTCTTCTTATTTTAAAATGGAGAAAAAATCGGGTGCAGGTGGTAGTTATACCCCAATTCTTAAAAAATAAAATACTAAAAAAAGTCTCGTTTACCGGAGGTTTTTTTCATCAATCCAATTCAATTATTTCTGCGCCTGAACGGTTCCACTGCCCGCAGTATGAATTTCGGGAGAAGGCGGATTACCGGAATAATAGATGTCGCCGCTGCCGCTCGTACGTGCCACGAGTTTCACGCTTGCAAATACTTTCGCATTTCCACTGCCAGCGATTGAGATGGTTGTGTTCTCGCTTTGAAGATTCTCACAATTTGCATCGCCACTGCCGCTGATCTTGCAATTGAAATCTTTTGTTCTTCCGGAAAGTTTAATATTGCCTGAGCCGGATCCTGAAACTTTTACTGATGGCGCGTCCACCTGTGCATCCATATCACCAGAACCCGACAAATTGAATTCAATTTGATGTGGGCTTTTTATCACTCCACTTGCAGTGATGTTTCCTGAGCCGGAGGTTGAATTATTTTATCCAGGGCAGGAGCTGTGACATACACTTGTGCGTGATCATTGTTAATGCTCGTTCCATTTTTATAATGCACATGCAAAATCCCGTCTTCAACATCTGTTACGATATAGGGAAGTATATTTTCATCATCGCGAACCACCACCTGGTACTTATCGCCGGTTCTTATTTCTACATCGATGGAACCTGATGCTTTTTACACCATGAATCGCTGGGATATTCCTGTTTTCTTCTGTGACATTCCCATTGCCCGAAATCATGTCGCAGGAAGCGAAAGTTAGAGAAGCTATTAAGAGAATGATAAAATTTTTCATGTGTATTTGTTTGCAGGTGAAAAGAAATGCAATTTACAAACTTCAATAAACTTTTTACCTTCGCAGCAAATGATCCAAAAAATTCTAATTCTCGACTTCGGTTCCCAATATACACAACTGATAGCACGCGCGTTCGCGAAGCAAATGTTTATTGTGAAATTATTCCTTTCAATAAAGAAATTGATTTCTCAGAAAACCTAAAAGGCATTATACTTTCAGGCTCTCCTTTTTCAGTAAATGAAACTGATGCACCTGTGGTTGACATAATGCGCATTCATGAAAAAGTTCCTGTTCTTGGAATTTGTTATGGCGCGCAATTGATCGCTAAATTAGCCGGAGGTTCGGTTGAAAAAAGCGATAAGCGGGAATATGGCAGATCAAAACTTCAGATTAGTCAATCTGATCAATTGCTTAAAGATGTAAAAATGATTCGGATGTTTGGATGAGCCATAGCGATACCATCAAAAAACTTCCGAAAAGTTATCTCCATTTCTGCGATCTACACACAACATTCCGGTGGCCGCTTTCAGCAATGAAAATGCAGAAAATAAAATTTATGGATTGCAGTTTCATCCGGAAGTATATCATTCCGCCGAAGGCAAAAAAATTATAAAAAATTTTTTGGTAAATATTTGCAAGTGCAGTCAGGACTGGACTCCGGCTCATTTCATTAACGACACAGTTGCATCCATAAAAGAAATTATCGGCGACAAAAAAGTGATCATGGCTTTAAGCGGCGGTGTAGATTCTACAGTCGCGGCAACTTTAATTCACCGCGCAATTGGCAAAAACCTTTATGGGATTTTTGTTGATAACGGCGTACTAAGAAAAGATGAATTTGAGCAGGTTATTGAATCTTGTAAAAGCATCGGATTAAATATAAAAGGCGTTGACGCCAAAGAACATTTTTACACTAAACTTGCAGGCAATCCAGATCCTGAAACGAAAAGAAAAATAATCGGAAAATCTTTCATAGATATTTTTGACCAGGAAGCACACAAAATAGAGGGAATTGAATTTCTTGGGACAGGGAACTATTTATCCGGATGTGATAGAATCAGTTTCTGTACACGGGCCATCGGTTACCATCAAATCGCATCACAATGTTGGCGGCCTTCCCGATTTTATGAAATTAAAATTGGTAGAGCCACTTCGTTCTTTATTTAAAGATGAGGTAAGGAAAGTAGGCGCGGAACTTGGAATTCCGGCACTCACTTCTGAACCGCCATCCTTTTCCGGGGCCTGGATTGGCTATCAGAATTTTAGGAGAGGTAACCGAAGAAAAGGTACAATTATTGCAGAAAGCCGATGCGATTTATACAGATGCGTTGAAGAAATTTGATTTATATGCAACTGTTTGGCAGGCCGGCGCCATCTTGCTGCCGGTAAAAAGTGTGGGTGTTATGGGAGATGAAAGAACGTATGAATTTACGGTGGCATTGCGCGCAGTAACTTCTGTAGACGGCATGACTGCGGATTGGGCGCATTTGCCTTACGAATTCCTGGCATATGTTTCCAATGAGATCATTAATAATGTAAAGGGAATTAATCGCGTGGTTTACGACATTAGCAGCAAGCCGCCGGCTACTATTGAGTGGGAGTAGAATGATTTATTGCTAAGCATTAAATTATTTTGGTTCAATTGTTTTCGATATTCGCAAACGGCGCTTTGATCTTAAAGCCAATGAGCTTACCAAACGGAGTGTAAATATGAAGAAATATATTTTATCATTGTATGCTTTTTTTCTTCTTTTGGAATACAAAAATCTTTTGCCCAAAGCAATATAACACCTTCCGGAAAAATTTACAGAATTGCGGTATTTGCTCCAATGTATTTAGATTCTGTTTTTGAAACCGGGAAATTAAAATCAAATTCCCTTCCGAAATTTATCATGCCTGCTGTCGAATTCGTTCAGGGTGCGCAGATTGCTTTTGACACAATATCATTGAATGGTAAGCGCGTCGAAGCTTTTTTCTTTGATTCAAAATCTTATACTCAGCCTATTTCATGGCTTATCAGCCATAAAAAATTAGATAGCATTGACCTTGATGATCGGATCGGTGAAAGAACCTGATTACAGTGAATTAGCCCAACTGGCTGTGCAAAAAAATATTCCCTTTGTTTCAGTCACTTATCCAAATGACGGCGGCATAAAAAATAATCCGAATCTCATCATCGTCAATTCAACTTTAATGGCTCATTGCGAGTCAATCTTCAGCTACCTGATGCAAAAGCATGGAACGGACAATATTTATCTTGTAAAGAAAAAAGGAGATAACCGCATTGATGATTATTTCAGGGCGATCAATTCAACGGAAGGCAAGCCTCTTTTAAAAATAAAACCGATCATGCTGGACAGTTCGATTTCCTCTTATGGATTAAAAAATCTTGTCGATACTACTAAACCAATCGTGATTATTGGGGCAAGCCTTGATGAAACTTTCTCAAAAAAACTAGCTGAAGCATGTTATCCTATTCAAAAAAACAATTCCCTGGTCCTGATTGGAATGCCCAATTGGGACGGTTTCAAAAGCCTGCAAAAGAAAGATGCATTTAAGGATTTCCCCATCCGGTTTACTACACCGCACTATGACACAAAAAGTGGCGCATTTTCAAATTTCCTAAATGAAAAATATTTCAAAGCCTACCGTGCGAAACCCACGGACATGGCATACAAAGGATTCGAATCTGCTTATTATTTCACCAACATTCTGTTGAATTATGGGAAAGATTTTATGGAGCATTTCAATGAAAATAAGCTGGCTGGTTTTCATGATTTCAATTTCAGACCAGTTTACATTTCAAAGAATAGCACGGTTCCGGATTACTATGAAAACAAACATTTGTTCATGATGGAAATTTTGAATGGAGAAATTCAGAGGTCATGGTAAATTGCAGTCCTGATTTTTCCAACTCGTGATCGCGCCCAATCTTTTGTGATTCTACAATTTGAAATTTGCTGCTGGTAAAGATCATTTAACTGAAAAAATAATGCTATTGCTTCCAGCAGCTCCGCTTGCGGAAAGTCCTTCAGCAATAATCAAATATTGGCCGGGTACATCACCGGTGTAAAAAGAAAGAGCTCCTTTGCCATTACCATCAGTGCTTACATCCGGCTTCCAAAATAACACCCTTCGAAAATCCGGAAGCCGGTTTTGACGCGCATCATCACTATCATATTGAGGGGAATAAAAAATTCTTTGCTTTTGTAGTCCTTCGTAATCCAGCACAAGATCATTTGGATCAAGAGTGAAGCCCTCAAGATTTCCCTTATAAGTTGTATAGCTAACAATACCATCTGAGGTGAGAGATCCAAAATGATATCGCTCTGCAACCACCTCCACCTTTTTCACTTTCAGAGGATCGTAAGAAACGATTTTATTGATATCAAATACAGGTGTTCCATCTAATAATACGAGAGGATTATTATCAAATACAGTTTGTGTCATTTGGAAATTAGTCAACTTAAAAGCCGGATCATTAAAAGTCATAAAACGGAATTTGCCACCTTGTTTTCTAACGCTAACTTCCGTAACGAATTCCCGCATCACCTCTTCCATTGTTGTAAATCGTTTATAATCATCAAGCTCATATGTTTTGAAGGGCCGGTAATAGAAGGGTAAAGAATCGATGGATGGCTGCCTGGTTTGATTCAATTGAATTTGATGGTAGGCATTCTGAACCTCTGCAGATATATGAGCAGAGGCGAGATCAGAGGTTTCCATTGAATCCAAGGTCAATACAGCCAAACGCGTATTGGAATATTTTTCCGAAAATGGTGAAAAAACTTCAAATTGGCACCTTGTTTCATTACGTCCGTTTGTTTGCATTACAATTTGTTTGGCGTCAAAAAAATCTTTCATGTCGAAGTGGACTAATCCGCCGCTATCACTAACACAAGCCTGCAATTGGACTCTTTTTCCCGGAACTGACAAACAAACGTTTGCTCCGGTAATAGGTTTTTTAGTATCAATGTCAATCAATCTTCCAGTAATAATATGCCCTTTATATTCTGGCACAAAGGCAAATGAAGGCTTTTGAGATCCTAAAATACTTTCCCAATCAAAAGCTCGCCAACCTTGAGAAAGCATTAATAAATCGAGAGCGGAATCTGTTTCAGCATTTTGGTTTTCAAAATAATAGTCGGGATTTTCAATTGTTCCTTTCAATCCTGATGAAAGCCATAAATAACTGAATATATTTTCCTGGGTTGTTTTTGATAAATTGTCCAAACGGTAAATCGACATTGATAAATTTGCCGGCAAAGGCGCTCCCACCTCGTTTCCCGTTGATACATTCATGCTGATCTTGTTGCGAAGCGCATAATCTTCCTTATCTGTCTTTATTTTCACCTGCATTTTATTTTGCGGACGCTTGAAGTACAACCGCTCGCAAACAGGCTGTTTATTATAATTAAAAACTGTGATTTGGGAGATCCCTTCCTTTAAACTGTCTTTGCTGATAACAAAATCGGCCTTGCCATTTTCTATTTCTTTAAATTTAGCAAAACTGATTCGGCCATGATTTTCAATGATCGCAAAAAGGCCTTGCAAATTAGCTTCGGCGGCGACTTTTGCTTGAACAGAGAGTTTTAAATGATTGAAAGCGTTATCTGATACATGCATCACATATCCACTTTCATATACCTTTGGCAAATTCTTTTTGATCACACTTCCATTTTCCAAATTAATAATGGCGGTATAATTTTTTCCTATGTCCGGTTTCAGGAGAAAAGCACCCATACCTAATTTAAGAGATGAAAAGCGGGCGACAGTGTCATTTAACTGATCCACCACAGCCCCATTGCATTGGACGCCTTTATTTTTGCTGTCATTTACTTTAAAAGCGATTACACTTTCAAGGCCATTTACAAGATTTCCACCTTCAGGAAAAAAATCAGCCGCGTAACTATTTTTTTCACGAATTATCGATGAATCCTGCTTGTTTGAGGTATTGACTATAGTGATAATTTTTTCAAAATATCCCTCCGGTGAAAAATTTTTCATCCAGTTGGTGTAGGCTCTTAATAAATAATTTCCTGAAGCAATTGTATGTGGGATATAAAAGGAACCATTCCCCATCGCATCTTTTATGGATATTTTTCCCTGCAAAACAGGACGATTTAATTTGTCAAGCACCTCTACGTAGGCTATTTTACTAACCGGCAAAAATTGATGGTTGACTGCACTTACCAGGTAAGTTTTAAACCAAAGTATTTCTCCACACAAATAAGCGTTCTGATCTGTATGAACGTATAGTTTCTCTTCCAGGTTTTGCTTATAATGGTCACTATAGCTTTTTTTTATTTCTGATAATTTTGCCTCCTGGGCAAAAACAGATGTTGAGCCAAGCGCAAAAGCTATTGGGAAAAATGAAACCAAAAATTTATGTAAGAAGGATGAATGCATTAACTTTTTATTTAAGGCCAGAAATCAGGTTTAATGTTAGTACCCTTAATGGTGCAATCCACGCAGGAGGGATAAGAAGACTCATACACCCACCGATTTTTGTCATCCATACTTAGTGTAATGGGGATATAGGTTCCGGTTCCAAAAAACGCTTTCATGCTATCGGGATTTTGTGGCACTATTACAATCTCGCAATAACTATCAGGAACATTCCATCCTGCCGGCATGGAACTGTTGCTTATAAAGATTCTTTTTGAAACTGAAGTTCCTACCCCTATATACCCGATAACCCGTTCCGATGGATCGGTAACAGAGTGCACGTTTCCTACCGTTTGATTAGGCTGCGGATCGAAAATAGAACCTACTTCTTCCGTATTTTTTTTCATTGCTTCCCAATAATTGTAACCTTTCAAGTCAAGTGGAAACTGCCTTATATTGATGCTGTATAAAACACTTAATTTCTCATTGTACGGCTCAATGTAAGCAATCGGCATTTCGTTAATCACGTCCGTATTTAATTTTACCGAAGATCCCACCAAAATTTTATCAAAGCCATAGGATCTCCAACACTTAAGCACTTGCTCAGTCCTGTCAATAACAGTATTTGTAGCAACATTATATTTTAATTGTGAATTATAAGCCGAATGAAATTCCCACGTTTCAATATATTCCCATCTATAGTATTTTGTAGCATTTGCAGGATCATGCGTATTTAAAAAAACCTGTACACCGTTATTCTTCATCTTCCATCCAATGCTGTCTATCGCAGGCGATTTTTTAAATTGAACAAAATCAGAAACATATTCTTTTCCATCAAGAGTATATATATGTAACCGATATTGATTGGAAGCGTTTAATGCAAGGACAATAGTGGTAGAATAAACGCCGGACCTCCCTTTTCGGGTAAAAGCTGACGGCACTGCTGATTGTCTTCCACATACACTTTGGCTTTTGTTTCGTAAATTCTTCCTGCAACATCTCCTGCTGATAAAATTCTTGTCCTGCTCAACATAATCTCTGTGTTGGCAGAGCCATCAATAAAACCCTCTACTACAAGAAAATTGGATGTTTTGCTGTTTTAAGTGGCGGGTCATAAGGAATTTTGCATCCTGCAAAAAACATGATGAATGCTGCAATTATCATATTCAGCAAAAAGAATATTTTTTCATTTTAAAAGCGGATATTATAAGTTAGGAAAGGAATAGCAGTTCCAAAAATGGATAATTTATAACCTTTTATTCTGCTGTTTTCTGAAATGTAATATACTGAATAAGCATTTTTTTGGGCAGTTAGATTATATACTCCAAGTGTCCATGAATTGTGAGTTAACTGTTTCACTTTATGATTGCCATCAATATTCATTGAAAAATCGGTACGGAAATAATCGGGTATGCGGTACTCGTTACGGTCGGAGTATAATAACCGGGCGGAACCAGCATAATCATATACTGCAATTGGAATAGTGATCGGCCTGCCGGTGCTGTATGCTACATTTAGTGATACAGAAAATCTATGGTTAATCCGGTAATTTCCGATCATGGTTCCATTATGTGGTTGATCAAAATTGCTTGGATAAAAATTCCCTCCATTAATCAGTTCCCCTGCTAATGGATCATCCTGCCTTATCAAGGATCGCGAATATGTATAGCCTATCCACCCATTAAATTTTCCCGTTGCTTTCTTTATCAGGAATTCGATCCCATAAGATTTTCCTTTTGTAGCAAAAACATCAGTTTCAATGTGATGATTCATTACAAGCGTTGCTCCACTTTTATAATCAAGATAATTTTTCAGCCATTTATAATATACTTCAACCGATGCTTCAATTGTATTCGATTTAAGGTTCTTATAGAATCCGAAGGATATCTGGCTTCCCGATTGGGGTTTAATATTAGGATCGCTTAGCTTCCATATATCTGACGGAGATATGGTGGTGGTGTTTGAAAGCATGTGGATATATTGGCTCATCGTGTTGAACGACGCTTTCAATGAAGAATTATCGGATAGAGAATATCTTGCAGATGCACGATACTCAGGCATTATGAAAGTTTTAACAATTTTACCTGAACCGTAAAAAATATGGCTTAAAATATTAGTTTCAACCCGGGGAAGGCCAGGCGCATAATAAGTCACATTCTTCGATCCAAGATAGTTTAACATTGAAAGACGAATGCCACCTTCAAGCGAAACTTTGGAACTAATACGTATATTGATCTGACAAATACAAAGCGCTTTCAAGTGCCTGCTCTCCTTCAACCGTGTTAGGAGAAACAAGAGATTGCTTACCCAAAGGTTTAAATGAGCCTGACTGAATTTTGTAATAAAGGCTATTGAATCCGAAAGCTATTTTATGCTTGTTATTCCAAAAATAACTAAAGTCGGCATTCAATTTATATTGGCCAATACTATAAGAAAGCTCATAGGCATTAACAGGATTTCCCGGGCTGGAAATTTTATAATCATAATGATCTAATGCCAGCAGTGAGCACACCATAAAAGCGGTTGTTGAAGTTATGCTTCCATTTTGCGTTGATATTTTTATTTTGATACTGGTAAGCCGTGTCGCTGTTTAAATTAAATTTATCACTGCTGATATATCCATTAAAAAAAAGATTGTTTTTGTTGTTTATTTTATGGCTTAAGTGAAAAGTACCATCTTGAAAAGACGCTTTGCTTTTTTGATATTCTTCCGGTAAAAGTTTAAACAACCAGTTAGAATAGGTACTTCTAACTCCTGCGACAAAAGTGGTTTTATCCTTACTAATTGGCCCTTCCAGTGTTATCTTGCCTGTTAATGGCCCAATTCCCGCAGTACCGGCAATTTTTTTATCGTTACCGTCAAGTGAAGTTATATCCAGAACAGAAGATACCCGCCCGCCATAATTGGCCGGGATACTGCTTTTATAAAGTGTTACATCCTTAACCACATCAGGATCAAAGGCAGAAAAAAATCCAAAAAGATGGGAAGGATTAAAAATGTTTGCACCATTGAATAGTATGAGGTTTTGATCGGTAGCTCCTCCCCTTACATTAAGACCGGTGCTTGCCTCGCCAACAGATTTCACTCCTGGCAAACTTAATACAGCCCTAAGGACATCCACTTCACCAAAAGCGGCAGGTATTTGTTTCATTGAAAGAATATCAAGCTTATTAGAACCCATCGTGGTGCTTCTGATATTTTTTACTTTGCCGGTTTCAATTCGCACCTCCTTCAATTGGACAACTTTCTCCTCCATGTCTACATTAAATTTTCCGTCAGAATAAAGAGCCATCTCTCGTTTCGCATCAAATTTTCCAGGCGCAATAACATTGAGGCTATGCCGGCCCGCAGGTAATGTGATGGAAAAATAACCGAATTGGTCACTTGTAACCTGGATCCTGGGTTTCTCTACAAATATGATTGCCCCTGAAATAGCTTCACCCGTGAGAGCCTCACGTATATAGCCAGCTAAATTCACATTTCCTTTAAAAAATTCTTTTGTTTTTGAACCTATCTCAAACAACTTATTTTGGATTGAAATTTCATCTACAACTTTCTTCTTTTCGTTCAGGCCTACATTGTCCGGTTCTTTTTGCATCGAATTTCGGAATGCAATTTGATTGACAGAAGAGCTGCCTTCCCCCATTGAAATAACCAGAGAAAATCCTTTTGTTATGAATACATTGTTTTTAGAATCGATTGCAAATCGCAAGTCATAATTGCTTAAAACATTTTCCAATAAGGAATTTAGATGGACTTGCTTTACCGAAGCAGTTATTATTATGCTATCTGATTGAGAAGGGTCATAAAAAAAATGATAAGGAGTTTGCGCTTCAATCACCTTTACAAATTGTTCAAAAGATGCCCGGTTAAAATCCGCGGAAATCAAATAATTTTTTGTTTCCTGGGCCTGTGTTATCAATGAATAGCAAAGAAAGATCAGAGTGAATAAATATCTTAAACGAGGTTTCATATTATTGTATTAATTGATCGTAAATTTTTGCTGCGGCTACCATGCCTTCTTCAAAATTGAATCTTTTAAATTCAATACCCTCATGCCGCATTTGAACTCTTACCTTGCCTGCTTTATCACCAAAAATCCCAAAAACATCATTTCTATTATTAACCTGATAATATTTTCCCCGCTTCAGTATATAATACTTGTCCTTTAAAACAAATGAGCGAGTCAGTGTTGTCCCATTGACAATACTTTCGTGTAAATCTTTTTTGCGCAATACAAGGATTTTTGAATTGCCATCATATAACTTTTGATAAAAGCCATCGTTTTTTAGATTTTCAGGCAGATTGCCATTCAATTGAACGAATGTGAAATTCAAAAAATGAAAGCTGTCGATCAGTTCGTTTTGTAAAATAAGCAGTCTTGAACTATCATAACTGACAATTATAACCTGGTTTCTTGAAACATCATACTGAAGCAGGACCGAATCGTAAACCCTTCCATCAAAACTCACCCATCCATATTCCGGTTCTTCAGACAAAAAAAATGGAGTTCCTTCCTTTTTAAATTTATAGGGAATGTAATCCCTTCCGCTATAAATCCTTGCCTCTGTTCCTAAAAACTGATCATATAATTGAATAGTTTCTTTTATTTGGTTGCTAACCAAAACAGAATCATTCATTACCTGTGCATATGTCGATGCAGAGAATAGAAAGATAAATATCAAAAACCTTTTCGGCTTCATAAGCGTTTGTCTTTAGAAAGATGCAGAGGTAATTTTTGGGCAGCCGAAGATATTCTTTTAATTAATCAATCGAATTTCAAACCACTTTTTTTTCATAAAACTTTTTCCTGTTATCTTAGCGGCTCTAAATTTTATCCAAACCTAATGAGGGTTTTAATTAAAAAAGCGACTTTACTGTCTCCTTCTTCTCCTTTCAACGGAAAAATTCAGGATATTTTTATTGAGAATGGCATCATTTCTAAAATAGCTGATGAGTTAGACATGGATGCTGAGGAAACAATTGACGTAGATGGACTTCATGTTTCTCCAGGATGGATGGACTGTTTCGCGAACTTTTGCGATCCCGGCGAGGAATATAAAGAAACCATCGAAACCGGTTCAAATGCGGCCGCGGCAGGTGGTTTCACAGAAGTGATGCTGGTCCCTAATACTCATCCGGTAGTTTCCAGCAAAAGCCAGGTTGAATATTTGATTCAAAAAAGCAAGTCCCACCCGGTAACGGTACATCCGATTGGCTCAATTACAAAAAACGCTGAAGGCAGAGAGCTGAGTGAAATGTACGACATGTTCCAAACGGGCGCAGTGGCTTTTTCCGATGGATTAAATCCTGTTCAATCCTCCGGCATTCTGCAAAAGGCACTGGAATATGTTCTTGCAATTGACGCTACGATCATTCAATTGCCAGATGACAAAAGCATTGGCTCTGGCGGTTTGATGAATGAAGGCGAAGTTTCAACACGGCTTGGAATGGCCGGAAAACCGTCAATATCGGAGGAGTTGATGATAGCGAGAGATGTAGAATTAACAAGATATGCAAATTCGAAAATTCATTTCACAGGCATCTCTACACGAAAATCCTTGGATTTGATCGCGGCTGCAAAATCGGAAGGTCTGGCAGTTACTTGTTCAGTAACCCCTTACCATTTATATTTTTGTGAAGAGGATCTCATAGATTATAATACAAACCTTAAAGTGAATCCTCCTTTAAGAACTAAAAGCGACAGGGATGCTTTGCGAAAGGCAGTGGCATCAGGCATTATAGATTTTATTGCCTCTCACCATCAACCGCAGGACTGGGACAAAAAGGTATGCGAATTCGAATACGCGAAAAACGGCATGGAAGGCTTGGAAAGCGTTTTCGGCGCCGCGCGGCATTTGCGGAATTCATGCTGAAACTTTCGTAAAAATGCAAACGGAAAATATCCGCTCCATATTTAAAATCCCATTTCCCGAAATCGCGGAAGGTAAGGTTGCAAACCTTACTATTTTCCTTCCCAATGAAGAATATATTTTTAAGTCAGAAGATATTTTTTCGAAATGCAGGAACAACGCATTCATTGATAAAACGCTGAAAGGCAAAGTGATTGGGATTATTAATAAAGACAAGCTATTTTTGAAAAAATAAAAATAAACATGGAACAAACCATCACCCCCACATCAACAAAAGGAATCGTGATAGGCCTTATTTTGGTCGTACTCGCCTTGATTACCTATTTTTTAAACATTGAAGTAAACGGCCCTTTGCAATGGGTCGGTTATGCTGTTTTCCTTGGAGGAATTATCTGGTCGGTAATATCTTACGGCAAGCAGGTGAACTATAATTCTACCTTCGGCAATTATTTCGCTCATGGATTCAAAGTGGCGGCACTTGTTACAGCCATCATGATAATTTATGTGATTGTTTTCGTAATTCTTTTTCCCGAATTCAAAGAAAAGGCTCTTGTGGAAGCGAGAAAGAAAATGGTCGAAAAAAACCAGTTGACGGAAGATCAAATCACCGCGGGCGTGCAAATGACAAAGAAATTTTTTATGGTTTTTCTTGTTGGCGGAACCCTGGTAGGTTATCTTTTTTTTGGAGCACTAGCCTCATTAATTGGCGCTGCAGTAACTAAAAAAGAAGCCCGTAATATTTCTGGAGACATCAATCAAATTGGCCACTAATGGATATTTCTGTAGTAGTTCCCCTTTATAATGAAGCAGAATCTTTGCCGGAGCTTGAGGCATGGATCAAACGGGTAATGGATGAAAATAATTATTCTTACGAAATCATAATGGTTGATGATGGAAGCTCCGATAATTCCTGGAACATTATTGAAGGCCTTCATTCAAAAAACTCTTTGGTTAAGGGAATAAAATTCCAAAGGAATTACGGCAAAAGCGCAGCACTCAATGAAGGTTTTAAAATGGCAAAAGGGGAAGTGGTGATCACCATGGATGCGGATCTCCAGGACAGCCCTGATGAAATTCCTGAAATGCGCAAAATGGTGCTGGATGAAGGTTACGATATTGTTAGCGGCTGGAAGAAAAAAAGATACGACAGCAAACTTTCAAAAAATATTCCTTCCAAATTATTTAATGCAGCTACCCGGAAAGCGAGCGGAATTTATCTTCATGATTTCAACTGCGGACTCAAAGCCTACAAGCATAAAGTTGTGAAAAACATAGAGGTTTACGGCGAAATGCATCGCTACATTCCCCTGCTGGCAAAGTGGTCGGGTTTCAAAAAATTTGGGGAAAAAGTTGTTGAGCATCGTCCAAGAAAATATGGTGTTACAAAATTTGGACTCAATCGTTTCGTAAACGGTTTTCTTGATCTTGCCTCCATCATGTTTGTCGGAAAATTCGGGAAAAAGCCGATGCACTTTTTTGGATTATGGGGCACCTTGTCTTTCCTTTTTGGTTTCGTTGTTTTTCTTTACCTCACAATAACTAAATTCTTTTTTGATCAGACTGGAATGACGCAAAGGCCATTGTTTTTCATAGCCCTTGTGGCAATGGTCATCGGAACCCAGTTATTTCTAGCTGGCTTTTTGGGAGAACTGATTTCAAGGAACAGCAGCGAAAGAAATCATTACCTGATCGAAGAGAAAATCCAGTAATTTAATTGAGCTGGTAAGATGCAAATAATTCTTCAAAAAATGTTCGTCTGCTGCAATTTTAAATTTGGTCCAAATGCCCGATAGAAAAATTATTATCATTGGTCCCGCCCACCCATTGCGGGGAGGCCTTGCCTCCTATGATGAGCGGCTTGCAAAAGAATTTATTGACGAAGGTTTTGACACAACTATCTATACTTTTTCATATCAATATCCTGGCTTCCTTTTTCCCGGAACCACGCAATATTCAAGTGAACCCGCTCCTGAGAATATTTCTATCAAAATAAAAATAAATTCTGTAAATCTTTTCAACTGGATAAAAGTCGGAAATGAATTAAGAAAGCTAAAACCGGATATTATTGTTGTCAGATATTGGTTGCCGTTTATGGCACCCTGTCTCGGCACTATTTTGAGAAGGGTGAAAAAAAATCATTACACAAAAGTTATTTGTATTGCGGATAATATTTTCCCTCATGAAAAAATGCCTGGTGGTAAAATCTTAACCCATTATTTTATAAAACCCATCGATGGTTTTATTACGATGAGCCAAAAAGTGCTTGGCGATTTAAAACAATTCGCGAAAAATAAACCCGCACAATTTGTACCACATCCTTTATACGATAATTTTGGAGAGATTATAAGCAAACACGAAGCAAGAAAAAAACTCGGCATCAATGAAGATGAAAAAGTGCTTTTATTTTTTGGATTCATCAGGAAATATAAAGGTTTAGACATTCTATTAAAGGCAATGAAAACGCTGAAAACAGAATATAACGTGCATAACCTAAAACTCCTGATCGCAGGGGAATTTTATGAAGATGAAAAAAATTATCAGGATTTGCTGAATGATCCGACAATAAAAGACAACCTGATTTTGCACACGCAATTCATATCCGACAGTGAAGTAAAATATTATTTATGCGCCGCAGATTGTGTGGTACAACCTTACCGCAGCGCTACTCAAAGCGGCGTTACTCCACTCGCCTATCATTTTGAAAAACCAATGATTGTTACAAATGTAGGTGGTTTACCTTCGCTTGTACACGATGGGAAAGTTGGATTGATCGCAGAGCCGAACCCAGAAAGTATCGCGGAAAAAATTATCAAATATTTTGAATTCGGCGAGGATTACTTTTTACCCGGCCTAAGGGAAGAAAAGAAAAAATATAGCTGGAAAGTGATGACAGAAGCTATTTTAGAATTAAAATAAAGGCGTTGCACGTAATAATATTATTTACGTAACTTTATGAAAAACAAGTCATGAAAACCAAGTTAACATTAAATGTAGATGACAAGGTTGTTGCCCGTGCAAAGAAGGCCAGCGCAAAAAAAAAGGTAAGTCTTTCTTCGGTAGTTGAAGACTATTTAGATAAATTTTCAAGGAATGATACAGATCCTAAAAATTCTAATTCGAAGCCTGACATTATTCAACGATTAAGGAAATATACCAGGCCTGTTGAAATATCCGATTCTGAAATAAAAAAACAACTAACGGAATACCTGGAAAAAAAGCATGGTTAATAAAATATTCCTGGACACAAATATTATTGTCGATGTCTTACTTGAAAGAAAACATGAATTAGATGCAGTGGAGGAAATATTTAAACTCGGTGAAAAAGAAAAAATTCATTTATATATTTCAGAAAGCATAATCACGAATACATTTTACATTGCAAGAAAGCATAGAATTGATACATTAGCATTCATGAGGGAAATAGGCAAGTCTGTAAATATTCTTCCATTTTCAAAAGACGTACTATATTATCCAATTGAAAATTATAAAGATACCGAGGATGGTATTCTTTATTTTCTGGCATTGAAAAATAAAATGAATTATTTCATTACCAGAAATGTAAAGGATTTTACTTTTCTTTTTCCTTCATTGCCTGTAATGAGTCCAACCAATTTTTTAAAAGAAATTTATTTCAATGATCTACCGCAGTAAAGCTCCCTTGCGCATAGGCCTCGCGGGCGGAGGAACCGATGTAAGCCCATACAGCGACCAGTTTGGCGGCGCCATTTTAAATGCTACAGTTTCTCTTTTTGCTTATGCGAACATCGAACCTTTAGAAGAAAATAAAATTATTGTCCAGGCACTGGACAGAAAAGAGGAACAGCATTTTGAATACCTTAATGAATTGCCGATCAATGGAACACTAGACCTTCTGAAAGGGGTTTATAACCGAATCCGCAAAGATTATGGAATTCCGAAAACAGGTTTCCGATTGTCAACTTTCGTAGATGCGCCGGCGGGTTCCGGACTCGGCACTTCTTCCACTTTAGTAGTTGCAATTATCGGAGCTTTTGTTGAATGGCTCAAACTGCCATTAGGCGATTACGACATTGCGCATTATGCTTACGAGATAGAAAGAAACGATTTGAAACTTTCCGGTGGAAAGCAGGACCAATATGCGGCCATGTTTGGTGGCGTCAATTTTATGGAGTTTTACGAAGATGATAAAGTGATCGTGAACCCCTTGCGCATCAAACCTCAATACCTGCATGAACTGGAAAACAATCTCATTCTTTATTTCACCTCAACAAGCCGTGAAAGCGCCGCCATCATTGACGAGCAGGTAAAAAACGTCAACAATAAAAACGAGAAAAGCATTGAGGCAATGCATCAGTTGAAAGAACAGGCGAGAATGATGAAGGAAGCTTTGCTCAGAGGAAAATTGGATGAATTCGGCGCGATCCTCGATTTTGGATTTCAGCAAAAACGGCGAATGGCTCACAACATAAGCAATAATACTATCGAGGAAATTTATGAAGCCGCGAAAAAAGCGGGCGCTACCGGTGGAAAGATCAGTGGCGCCGGTGGTGGCGGATTCATGATATTTTACTGCCCGGGAAATTCTCATCATAGGGTTGTGGTAGAATTAAAAAAATTTGGGGGTGAAGTGAAAAATTATACGTTCACGAAATATGGGTTGACAACCTGGTGCGCATAATTATTGAATTGCTTCTATCTTTGAAAACTCAATAAACTATAATGGACAAAATCAAAAATATAATTCAATCATCGATAGATGTAAAAACCCAAATCCTGGCTGATGAAAAAATCCTTCAAACGGTTCAGGATTGTGTTAATGTAATTGTCAGTGCTTTTGAGAAAGGAAACAAAGTTTTGTTTTGCGGAAACGGCGGAAGCGCTTCAGACGCGCAACACCTGGCTGCAGAATTCAGCGGACGTTTTTACACCGACAGAGACGCTCTTCCTGCTGAAGCCCTTCATTGCAATACATCTTATATTACGGCAGTGGCAAACGATTATAGCTATGATGTCATTTATTCAAGACTCATAAAAGGGATCGGCAACAAGGGTGATGTTCTGGTTGGATTAAGCACTTCCGGAAACAGTAAAAATATCATTAAAGCTTTTGAAACGGCGAAGGAAAAAGGAATGACAACCATTTCTTTTACTGGCTCCACCGGAGGAAAATTAAAAAATCTTTCAGACCATCTGATCAATATTCCATCAGACGATACGCCTCGCATACAGGAAAGCCACATCACGCTTGGACACATTATTTGCCAGTTGGTTGAAGAAACCTATTTTAAAGACACCAATGATTAAGGAAGCAATTATCCTTGCTGGTGGGCTTGGAACCAGGCTGAGGCCGGTGGTTGCAGAAATTCCTAAATGCCTGGCTCCTGTGGCGGGAAAGCCTTTCCTGCATTATCCGATTTCATTTTTGAAAGAAAGCGGAGTAGAAACTTTTATTTTTAGCGTCGGCTATCTTCACAAAAAAATTGAAGAATATCTTCAAAAAAATTGGCCGGATTTGAAGTATCAGATTTCTTTGGAGCATGAACCTTTGGGAACCGGTGGCGCTATTAAATTGGCATGTTCAAAATCCGCTGAAAAAAATGTTCTCATCTGCAATGGAGATACGCTTTTTAAAATTGACTGTAGTTCATTAAGCTCTTTTCATCATGAAAAAAATGCTGAGTGTACGTTGACTCTAAAACCAATGGCGAGTTTCGATCGCTATGGTGTTGTAGAACTTAATCAAGACCAAAGTGTGAGGTCGTTTAGAGAGAAACAATTTTATGAATCCGGATTAATTAATGGTGGAGTGTATGCACTGAATGTGAATAGTTTTTTAAATGAATGTCTCCCTGAAAAGTTTTCTTTTGAAAAAGATTATCTTGAGAAAAAAGTCCGTTTGCTGGAAAATAACCAGGCAGTTTTATTTGGGCTTGTTCAAGACAAATATTTCATTGACATTGGCATTCCGGAAGATTTTGAAAAGGCGCAATCAGAACTTAAAACTCAGGCCTCATAAACTCAGAACTTTTGACAAATTTCAACTTAAAAAATATCAACGCGTCCTGGACTCTTTTCATTGATCGCGATGGCGTAATTAACGAGGAAAAACCTTTGGATTATATTCATACCTGGAATGAATTCATATTTTATGAAGGAGTAAAAGAAGCGTTTAAAATTTTTAATGAAAAATTTGGAAAGATAGTGCTGGTAACTAACCAAAGAGGTGTAGCTAAGGGACTTACCAAACTTGAAGATCTTGAACATATTCATGAAAACATGCTGAAGGAAATTCTTAGTGCAGGTGGCCGGATTGATAAAATTTATTTTTGTGCCGAAATGGAAAGCCTGGATCGAAAGCCTAATCCAGGGATGGGATTGCAGGCCGTTAGAGATTTTCCTGAAATAGACCTTTCAAAAAGTGTTATGATTGGAAATACGTTAAGCGACATGAAATTCGGAAGAAACCTCGGAATCGCTGTTAACGTTTTCTTGCCAACAACAAGAAAGGAAATTGATCTAAATGATCCTGAAATTGACCTGGTTTTCAATGATCTTTTCTCCGTGGCGAAAGCATTATAGCCTGTTAAAAATTTCTTGGGTTAACAATAAATTTAATGATTTACAGTTTTCTTTGCTCAAATTTTTCCAATGAACAAAATAGCCCTCTTTTTTATTTCCTTTTTAATAATCGGAAGCAGTTGTTTTTCGCAACGTCTTTCCAGCGGGGACAAACTTGAACTTAGAAAAAAAGAAGATTCACTTAAAACCATTGCTGCAAAAATTCTCCAGGGAAGAAACGCCGAGGACCGCTTCAATGCTGACAGCCAGTTTACAAAAACGTTTGTGAGGGCGCTGAAAATAAAAGGTTCGATCGATTATCCATTTGATTCACTGATCTCTATTTCTAAACTTTCTCCATCAGACAGTTCCTTCAAAATTTTCACGTGGCAATTAGTGATCAGCGATGATGTGATCCGCCAGCACGGCGCAATTCAAATGCGCACGACCGACGGATCCCTCAGGTTGCTGCCCCTCATCGACAGGACTGAAGCGACAAAAGATATAGCAGACACTGTGGTAAATAATTTCGGATGGATCGGTGCTGTTTACTACAAGCTCATTGAAACAAAAGCCTTTGGAAAAAATTATTATACACTTCTCGGTTACGATGAGAATAATTTGAATAGCAACCGGAAAATAATTGAAGTGTTAACATTCAAAGATGGAGAGCCGGTTTTTGGCGGCCCCTTCTTCAGCTTCCAGGATAACAGCATCAAAAAAAATTCTTTTGCCAGGTTTATAATGGAATATAAGAAAAACGCAAGCCCCCGGCTGACTTATGATCCAGATATGGACATGATCATTTATGAACATCTTATTTCTGAAACCGGTGAACCAGAAAAAAAATACACGTATATTCCTGACGGAGATTATGAAGGATTAAAATGGAAAGATGGCAAATGGGTACACATAGAAAAGGTATTCACCTACAAAACTCCTGAAGGCCAGGAACCAGTACCCCAGCCCATTAGAGACGCCAAAGGAACCATTGATGAATCAAAACTGAGCCAACGCATGCCTGAAAATTACACACAAGAGGATTCAACAGAAGTGAAACCGCCGGCTAGTCAAAAAGCGCCGGTAAAAAAAATAAAGAAGAAATAAGACCATCAGGCATCGATCAGGAAAGTGCCAAGATCGATGGTTTCTCCTTCCTTCATTACGAATTGTTCGATATTAGATATGTCAAGGTTTGACATCACCTTGCTTCTGAAAATTTCGACTTTGTTTTTATAAACAACAAAATAAAAATCAGGTTTTTCATCAACATTGAGGGGATGTGAAAAATCGCCCTGGGAAAAAAGAAATTTAGCAACACCTTCTTCATCGGGTACACATTCGCCGAGGAAATCATCGGTAAAAACGTCTTTATCATAAAGCCTCACAGAAAATTCTTTTCCGGATACCGGTGCATCATCTCCTTTTTTAATGAGGCGAACTTTCACTTCGAGATTCATTTCCTTATTCAAAGCGATCGAAGGCATAATTTTGAATTTTGAAGGGTGAATTGTAAATTTTGAATGTTGAATATTGTTGTATGAACAATGTTGAATGCAGAAGACTCCCATAAAAACTAACACTAAAATCTAACACTTACCGTAAAACCTCACACCTCACTCCTACACTTACTCGTCCAATTTCAACACTGCTAAAAACGCTTCCTGCGGCACTTCAACATTACCTATCTGCTTCATTCTTTTCTTACCTTCCTTTTGTTTCTCCAGCAATTTCCTCTTCCTGCTGATGTCACCGCCATAACATTTCGCCGTAACGTCTTTTCGGATAGCGCTTATATTTTCGCGAGAAATTATTTTCGCTCCAATAGCTGCCTGGATCGCGATTTGAAACTGCTGCCGTGGAACAAGATCTTTCAGTTTTTCGCAAAGCTTTCTTCCAAAATCCTGAGAACGGCTTCTGTGAATCAATGAACTCAGGGCATCTACTTTTTCTCCATTCAACAAAATATCCATTTTCACAATATCGCTTTGGCGATAACCGATGGGATGATAATCAAAGGATGCATATCCTCTTGTCACACTTTTTAACCTGTCATAAAAATCGAAAACAATTTCTGTCAGCGGCATTTCAAAGGTAAGTTCAACCCGGCTGGGTGTCAAATAACCCTGATTGATCAGCATGCCCCTTTTCCCGATGCATAACGTCATAATGTTTCCGATATAATCAGGTTTTGTAATGATCTGCGCTTTTATATAGGGCTCTTCGATTTTTTCAATCCTGCTGGGATCGGGCATTTGCGCCGGATTATTTACTGTAATTTTTTCTCCTTTTGTGGTATACGCTATGAAGCTAACGTTTGGAACTGTAGTAATGACCGACTGGTTAAATTCACGCTCCAGCCTTTCCTGGATGATTTCCATGTGAAGCATTCCCAGGAACCCACAACGGAAACCAAAGCCCAGGGCCTGTGAGGTTTCCAGCTCAAAAGTCAAAGACGCGTCGTTTAGTTGCAGTTTTTCCATGCAATCTCTCAACTCCTCAAATTCATCGGTATTAATGGGGAAATATACCGGCAAACACCATCGGTTTCACCTCCTCAAATCCCTGTATCGATTCTTTGCAAGGATTCTGGGTGGTGGTAATAGTATCCCCCACTTTCACTTCTTTCGCATTCTTAATTCCTGTTATTACATAACCTACATCGCCCGCCTTTACTTCGCTTTTTGGCGTCATTCCAATCTTCAGGATTCCAACTTCATCAGCCGAATATTCTTTTCCCGTGTTGGAGAATTTTATTTTTTCGCCTTTTTTAAGAATCCCGTTAAAGATGCGGAAATAAACGATGATTCCCCTGAAACTATTGAAAACACTATCGAAAATCAACGCCTGCAAAGGAGCCTTCTCATCTCCCTGAGGAGCGGGAATCCTGTTGATGATCGCCGCGAGAATTTCTTCAATGCCAATGCCGGTCTTGGCGCTGGCATGAAGAATATCTTCTTTTTTGCATCCTATCAAATCTATGATCTGGTCTTCCACTTCGCCAATCATCGCGCCGTCCATATCAATTTTGTTGATCACCGGAATGATCTCCAGATCGTTGTCGATAGCAAGATATAGATTGGAAATTGTTTGAGCCTGGATTCCTTGCGTCGCATCAACAAGTAGCAGCGCTCCTTCGCAGGCAGCGAGCGCCCGGCTCACTTCATAACTAAAATCCACATGTCCCGGGGTGTCAATCAGGTTCAGGATATATTCTTCTCCTTTAAATTTATAATTGATTTGAATCGCATGACTCTTAATCGTTATTCCTTTCTCACGCTCCAGATCCATATTATCCAAAACCTGCGCCTGCATTTCGCGGTCGGAAACCGTATGGGTGAATTCCAATAAACGGTCGGCCAGCGTGCTTTTTCCGTGATCAATATGGGCGATTATGCAAAAATTTCTGATATTCTTCATTAACTCGAAAATGTTTTAAAAACGCTGCAAAGGTAATAAAACGGCAGGCATTTAAGGATTAATTATAAATTCTTGCCATTCTCTTTCGGAAGTGAATTAGCACTTTTCCCTTTCCAGTTTTTCGCCATTAGAAACGCATGTATCAAATCACAATTGACCAGTTTAAAAAAATCCATCCAACCCAAAAGGAATAAAATTTCCATTTTAAAATTATTGTGTCAATTTTGAGCAGAATGAATTTCAAAAAAGAATTAGTCAAAAATATTTTATTCAAAGGCATCAATGTCCTTTTGTCTTTTGCCATTACGGTTTTAATGATCCGCTTGTTGGGTGCAGAGGGAAATGGATTTTATTCACTTTTTATCGCCAATACAGCAATTATCACCCTCGTTGTCAGTTTCAGTTTTAATTCAGGCCTTATTTTCTACAGCGCCAAAAAAGAATTTTCTCCCGGGGCGCTTTTCAACACGGTCATTCTTGTCTTGATCATTCAGGCGTTGCTGGTGCTGGTTTCGGAAAAATTATTCAAAGCGATTTTCGGATTTTCATTTTATGTTGATTTGAATTTTCCCGGACTGGCTTTTTGGGGCTGTTTATATCTTACTGCTTTGCTCTTGAATGGGTATCTGGCTGCATTTTTTACGGGCTATAAATGGTTCGACACACTCAATATTTTAACGCTAGTTGGAAATTTCACATTTCTTATTGTTTTTGCTTTCATGCTATTCAACAACCATTCGGAAGGCTTTAGCCACAGTGTTTTTGTAATGAAAACCTATATCCTCCTGGTTGTTTTCCAGGCCGTTTTGAGCTTGTAGTCGCGTTTGTTATAAAAGTCCATTACCGTTTCGAGTTCACTTTTTTAAAATGGAAAGACAGCAAGCGGATCTTCACTTACGCTGGCCTCGCCTTTTTTTGTAATTTTTTCCAATTTTTCGCCTACAGGATGGACTATTGGTTTATTGATTATTTCCACAACAAGGAAGAACTAGGTCTTTATGCCCTTGCCTCAAAACTGAACCAGGTCCTGTGGATGATCCCTGTAACGGTGGCAGCAGTCATCGTGCCTTTCGCAGTCACTGACACTGCAGAATTGAAGGGAAAAGTAAAAAGTATTTTGAGGCTTCTTTTTAATGGTTATATATTGCTCGGATTAATTCTCGCCGCATTCAGCCCTGTTTTCATTCCCCTTATTTTTGGAGTAGCTTTTTCAGGAACCGTTTCTCCGTTTATTATTCTTCTGCCCGGAGTAATTATCTTTTCAATCACAACTGTGCTGGCGGCATATTTTGCTGGCATCAACCGTCAGGATATCAACCTAAAAATATCATTTCTGTGTTTCGTGATTATCTTATTTGCCGATTTCTTTTTAGTTCCAAAGTTTGGCAGGCAAGGCGCTGCAATGGCCAGTTGTGCCGGATATGCCTTCAGTGGAATTTATTCTTTGTATGTTTTTTCAAAACAAACCGGATGGAGCTTTAAGGAATTATTATGGATCCGAAAGGAAGACCTTACCTCAGTGAAAAGTATTTTCAGTGACAAATTAATGATCAATGGCTAAAATAATAATGGTTGCAAGCTGGTATCCCTCGAGAGTGGATTTTTTAAATGGCGATTTTGTGGAAAGGCATGCAAAATCCATTGCACTCACCAATGATGTAACGGTGCTATTTGCAAGCAAGGATCTGCAACTGAAAAATAATTTGCAGGAGTTTGATTATACGGAAAAAGATAGATTAAAAGTTTATAAGGCTTATTACCGGGAATTCAAATCGCCCTTTCCTTTTCTACGCAAAGTTGTTTCTCAATACCGGTATTTTAAATGCTACCACAAGCTCTATACTGAGAGTGTCAAAAACCATGGCCGGCCTGATTTCATTCATCTTTATATTCCTTTCAAATCCGGCATGTATGCCCTGTATTTGAAATGGTTCAAAAACCTCAAATATGTGATTTCTGAACAGCATTCCTGGTACATGCCGGCTTCGGATAAATATGAAAACAGCCCGGCGATTTCGAAATGGATGATAAAAAAAATCTTCAAAAACACTTCAGGTGTTCATACGGTTTCCCGAGCTCTGGGTGACGCTTTGGTTCAAAAAAAACTAACACAATCAAACTTCCGGGTAATACCGAACGTGGTAAACCCAAATATTTTTTTTCCGGGTGAAAAAATTCCTGAAGACGGGATTACGCGGTTTGTGACTATTACCGGAAATATTTATCATAAAAACACCGATGGCATCCTGAGGGCTTTCAAAAAAGTTCTCGAGAAAAGAAATGATTTTATCCTGGAAATTATCGGCCCGGGTTTTGAAGATCTGCAGGATTTGGCTTCCACTAGCGGACTTTCAAAACACATCTGTTTTCACGGGCCAATGACCTATGAAAACGTGGCGAAAATCAATCAGCGCTCTGATGCTTTGATATTTTTCACCAGGTACGAAACCTTTGGCTGCGTAATAATTGAAGCTCATGCCTGCGGCTTGCCGGTAATTGCCAGCGACTTGCCGGTTATAAGGGAAAATCTCGAGGGCTTTAACGGCATTTTCGTTCCTTCGGAAGATGAAGCGGCACTGGCTGAAAAAATAATTTGGTTTATGGAAAACAAGGATGCTTTTGAACAGAAAAAAATCGCTTCTCATGCAAAAAACCGCTATAATTATGATGTGGTGGGCAGGCAATTTGACAATTGGTATCAGCACATTTTTCAAGGCTAAGTAAGGGAAATTGTCTTTTTCTCCGGCTTATTCATTAAACAAAAAATTGAAGTGTTGAACCATAATTTTGCATGTACCTTTAAAGAACAAAGGCGTTCCTTTTTT
Organism: uncultured Chitinophagaceae bacterium; assembly: GCA_963696835.1. Lineage (GTDB taxonomy): Bacteria > Bacteroidota > Bacteroidia > Chitinophagales > Chitinophagaceae > Ginsengibacter. Next base: position 352,676 of record CAVOLS010000009.1, read on the forward strand.
CGTTTTTTATCTATCAGCAAACGGACTTTTTTCGAAGAATAATTGGAAAAAGGCCGGCTTTAATTTCTTCACTTTTTTTTGTAATCTTATGGTGAAATCCCGTAAAATAAATCCGAAGGCCCGATCGGAGATCAATACAGGTTTTGGAGCTAATTCATCCGATTATGGCGGAAGGTTCGTAAATAAAACGGGCCAGCCCAACATTAAAAAAACTGGTGTTGGATATTTTGAAAGACTTAGCTGGTATCATGTTTTATTAGAAATGCCCCGGTGGAAGTTCCTTCTAACCATCGTACTCTTCTATTTATTCATGAACATTGTTTTTGGAACAATTTATTATTTTTTAGGAATCGCAGAATTCGGGGGAACAATCACCGCTTCTCATTTCAAGCAATTTGCCGAGGCTTTCTTTTTCAGCAGCCAGTCATTTACTATCGGAGGCTATGGCCGTGTTGATGCTGGGAATTTAACGATGAATGCCTTGTGTGCTTTTGAAGCTTTTCTTGGCTTGCTGAGCCTCGCTGTTGTAACAGGTTTATTGTATGGAAGATTTTCAAGGCCAAAAGCGTACATCCGTTTTAGCGAGAACGCACTGCTTGCGCCCTTTAAGGACGGACACGCGATCATGCTACGGCTGGCACCTTTTAAGAACACCACCCTGACGGATGCCGAAGCAAAAGTTACCCTGGGGTTGGTGATGGAGGAAAGCGGCAAAATGATCAATAAATTTTATCAGCTTCCCCTGGAATATCATTCCGTTAATTCTCTGACCCTTAGTTGGACGATTGTTCATCCCATCAACGAGACAAGCCCGTTTTACAATTTTAGTTTGGAAGATTTTAAAACCGCGAAGGGCGAGATCCTTGTTTTTGTGAAAGCGTTTGATGATATGTTTTCCAACACGGTTGTTTCAAGAACTTCCTACACGCTGGAAGAATTGATTCTGGGCGCCAAATTTAATCCCATGTACCACAAAACTTCCCATGAAAATAAAACGCTGCTTCATCTCGACAAGTTGAATTCTTTCACACAAGTGGATTTGGACTTTCAGAAATAATCAACGAAACGATTTAAATTCTTGCAAATGCTAACTGAGCTTTTTCCTTTTCGTAATACCTGGAGCCAGGTTTCAGATGCCACAAGGTGAGGCTAAAAATCACTTGTTCAAAAAAAAGGGCATCGGCAAAAAACCAGAATCCGAGAGGCAGGAGCAGGGAAAGAAAAAATAGCAGTCTGTCAAATCTTTTTGTAAAAAACCCGACGATAAACACGCCCTCAATGAAGATTCCGGAAACAAATAAAAATTGCAGAACACCTGGATGATTGAAAAACCACGTGTAGATATGGGCAAGAAAAGAATCGGGATGATAATACAAAAAGGGTACTAAATTCTTTTTCATTATCAATAGGCCCTGGTCTTTCAAAAGCCAGGAAAACCGGAAAAATTTCCATAGAAATGCCGCTGAATAAGCGAATAATACAAAATAACGTAAGCCTTCCCACGCATAGGAAAAAGCCTTTTGTGAAAAGAGGAATGGCAGTGGCGCAATTAAAAATGCAATTTGCGCATGCGTATGATGCGCACCATAGGAATTAAAAATTATATTATAAACAAAATAGAAAATTACAAAAACGGCTATGAACCATTTCTTTCTCGGAAAAAGCAGCACTGATATGCATGAGGCGAAAAGAACAATATCCCATAGCCATGCAAGATAAAGGTTGGAAACAATAGCATCAGGAATCTTAAGAAGGTGCATGAGCCAATAAATGGGATCCACATACGCAAACTTTAAAACCGGCGACCTGAGCTGATGAACCAATGTGTTGGCAAAGCCATCGAGGATCAGGTTCCATAAAATAATCGTGAAAACGATCCGGCAAAGCAGGTGAATATAGGAAACTGAAAAAAGTTTTTCAGGAAATTTATCTTTCATCTATTAATGTATAAGTAGAATGAATCGTAATTGCATTATTGGAGCTGAAGGTTGCCTTTAGCACTTCCACTTTAAAACTTTGAACATTTTGCCCGGTTGATTGTGCAAGGTATTTTTTATACCAGGCAGGAAATTCCGCTACTTCTTTTTCTGAATTAAAAACTTCCGACGCCCACGGCTTGATTAACCTGTATTTCTCTTTTAATTTGTTTTCCAGAAAAGTGGATGTGGGGTCAACCCCGTTTTTCATAAGCGAATAATAAATCAGGGGTGATTGCAGAAAAAAACGGTTTGCGGGAAGGAATCCTGTTGAATAATCTACCGGCTTGTTATTTACGGTAATCCTGAAAATTTCATAATCACTTGGTTCAGCCTCTTTTTCAGAATACATTCCCCAGACGTAAAAAGGAGTCGCTTCATTACCCATAAGATTGCCAATAACCGAAAGTCCCGCGAACAAGGCAAAGAACCAAAATAAAATTTTGTTGTATCGATAAACCTTGAAGAGGAAAAGCCGCCGCATTCTATTTATAAGTTTTTTTCAAGAGGGATAAAAATACGCCAGCATTATAAATATTGCAAAAGAATAACTCAAAAAAGATTCGTTTGCTGAAAACAATTGAACAGATCAAATAATTTTAGTATAAAAAAAATCAAATTCTAACCCTCTTAACCTGAAACTATTGGAAGTCAGTACAATAGAGAAAACGACCGTTATTATATTGGTAGCTTTTTTGCTGCAATCCCCGCAAAACGGACACAATGAAAAAGAAAGTTTCATTCAAAAGCATATGGGAGATATTAAAAAATACCTTTAGCGGTTTTTCAGATGACAAGATAACAAAGCTCAGCGCCTCACTCGCCTATTATACTGTTTTCGCAATGGCTCCACTAATGATTATCTTAATTTCCCTGAGCGGAATTTTTCTCGGGCAGGCTGCTGTAGAGGGAAAAGTGTATAACCAGCTTGCAGGTTTTCTTGGTGCGGATACTGCCAGCCAGTTGCAGGAAATCATTAAAAACGCCTCACTTGCAGGCAAAAGCAAGATTGCGGCAATTATCGGTGGAGCGACTTTGCTGGTAGCGGCGACAACAGTGTTTGCGGAAATTCAGGATTCCATCAATACGATCTGGGGACTGAAGCCAAAGCCAAAACGTGGCTGGCTCAAAATGATCATCAACCGTTTTTTGTCTTTTTCCGTAATTGTCAGCCTGGGGTTTCTTCTACTGGTTTCTTTATCTGTAACAACACTGATAGACGGCTTCAGCCATGATCTTCAGGCGCGTTTTCCCGGAATGGCGGTAATTGTTGTTTACATTATCAACCTTGTTTTGACCCTCGTTATTATAACATTGATTTTCGCGGTCATTTTCAAAGTGCTTCCCGACGCCAAAATAAAATGGGGCGACATTATTGCGGGAGCCATTACAACGGCTGTCCTATTCATGATAGGCAAATTCGCCATCTCTTTCTATATCAGCAAGAGCAATGTGGGAAGTACGTATGGAGCCGCGGGATCCCTGGTTATTTTATTATTGTGGGTCTATTATTCAGCAATTATCCTTTACTTCGGTGCGGAATTCACCAAAGCTTTCGCCATAAAATTCGGATCGGCAATTCATCCCGATGATTATGCGGTAACGACAAAAACAGTGGAAGTGGAAACAGGAAACAAGTCGATCCAGGAAAAGGAAAAGACGGATATCAAAACAACCGAAGGAAAAAAACAGCCATGAAGGATTTTAAGAAATATTACACATTGCCGGCACCCCCGGAAGAAGTTTACCTGGCCCTCACAAATCCAGCCGTTATTCAATTATGGACGGGGGAAAAAGCTGAAATGTCGACAGAACCAGGAAGCGAATTTTCGCTTTGGGAAGATAGCATCTGCGGGAAAAATCTAGAATTTGAACCGGGCAAAAAAATTGTTCAGCAGTGGTATTTCAACCAGGAAGAAGCTTCGATTGTAACCATAAAATTGCATCCGCATAAAGAAGGAACTTCTGTTGAAGTGCGGCATACAAGCATTCCAGACGAAGAGTATGACGATGTGGTGCACGGCTGGAATGAAATTTATTTTAATTCGCTTGAGGAATTTTATGAGGATGATAAAAACTTTTAGAAAAAATATCTAAAAAAACATTTCATTAATTTTACCAAAAACTTTAATTCTTAACCCTTTACTTTTTCTTCCAAAATTTAGAATGCTTATGAAGACTTTACTATCCATTTTATTTGCAGGCTTGCTAACCTCCAACTGCTTTTCTCAGGAAAACAAAATAGCAATCAACACTATTGAAAACAACAAGGAAGACCTTATCAAACAGGTTTACAAGTATTCAAAATTTATAGTTGGAACGATTTATTTTAAGAATTCCCAGGTAGGATCTGGGCTTCTGAATTATAAGCGCTCTTCAAATCAGATGCATTATATTAATGATTCCGGAGACACCTTGTCTATTCTCAATCCGCAGGATCTTGAGAAAATAATCATCAATCAGGACACTTTCTATTTTAGCAAAAAAGGCTACGTTGAAAAGATCAGCCATTTCGCAACTGTCAACTTGTTGAAAAAAGAACTTTTAAAATATATGGAAACAGAAAGAAAAGGTGCATTTGGGCTCTATTCGGCTGCAAATTCCTCTGTTCAGTCTGCAACTCCTTTTACCAACAATGTCAATAAATCACAGTCAAAGTCGGTGGATGAAAACATGATTTATCAAATCACCAACGAATATTTTTTGTCTGATGGCGATAACATTATTCCTGCTAACAAAAAAAGCTTTTCAAAATTGTTTTCAAAATCCGAAAACGAATTGAAGTCATACCTGAAGGACAATCCTGTAAACTTCAGCAATGAAGATGATCTTCAAAATCTATTAGCTTATCTGTCTAATCTGAAATAATAAATTCCAGCAAACGGACTTTATTTGAACATTTTTCAAGAAGAAAGCGCTTGATGACGAGGGAGCCGAACATTTATGGCAAACAGTTTGTTGGATTTTTTGCATGACTAAAAATACTCCAATAAAATTATTCACATCTTGCTTCTTCTTTATGTTCTTTACTGTTTCATCCTGCGAAAATCACATGAACATTAAGGATGAAGTGAAAGGAACGCCAAGCAAAGCGGATTCTGTAATGCCTCACCGATTCCCACCTCATGACAAGGCTGATTCCTCAATAGAAGGTCCGGAAGCAAGGGTTTTTAAAAGATAGTTCATTAAAAAAGCCGTTTCAAAATGAAACGGCTTTTTTAATAAAACTGCTAATTTTTTTAACCCAAATAAGCTTTTAACGCGCTGCTGTATCGTGCTTTCTGTAGGCGCTTTGATAGCTCTTTCCTTAATCTGGCGAATACGCTCTTTTGTCAGATCATATTTCTGGCCAATTTGCTCAATCGTAACTCCATTTTCGCCATCAAGGCCAAAATAGGCATTTACAATTTCTGCTTCCCGGGGACTTAGAGATTTCAGAACACGGCGAATTTCATTTTTCAATGAATCATGCATCACGTCTTCATCTGTTTCACCCGGCCCTTTCAAAAGATCGCCCATAGCAACATCTTCCGCTTCATGCACCGGCGCATCCAATGAAGTATGGCGGGTATTGCTTTGGAAAATATTGTTGATTTCGGTTTCGCTCATTTCAAGAATTTCGGCAAGTTCTTCAGTGGAAGGCTCCCTTTCATGTTCCTGTTCAAAAGCCATGTAAGCTTTGTTCGCTTTATTGTAGGTGCCAATTTTGTTTTGAGGCAAGCGGACTAATCTGCCCTGCTCTGCCAATGCCTGAAGAATGGATTGGCGAATCCACCAAACGGCATAAGAAATGAATTTAAAACCCTTTGTTTCATCAAAACGCTGAGCCGCTTTGATCAATCCGAGGTTTCCCTCATTGATAAGATCACTTAATGACAAACCCTGGTGTTGGTACTGTTTTGCAACTGAAACTACGAAACGCAGGTTGGCTGTTGTGAGGCGTTCTAAAGCTCTCTGGTCGCCCATTTTAATTTTCTGTGCTAAAATAGTTTCCTCCTCGGGAGTGATCATTCCGATTTTAGAAATTTCCTGCAAATACTTTTCTACCGCCTGAGAATCACGGTTTGTAATCTGGGTAGCAATTTTAAGTTGCCTCATGTTTGTTTATAGTTAAGAGTTATTAGACGTTTTTAAGACACGAATTTTTGGGGAAATGTTACAAAAGATATGCTAAATACAGGAATCTTTAAAACATTTGCAAATTTACAACGTAAAATCGGCATTTCATAGCTTTTAGGCAATTAAATGCCTATAAAATAAGATTTTATGATAAATGAAGATTTTATTGATCTCTATATCCGACTTTTGCATCCGCATAAAAACTTTGCAATATGATAGATTTCAGATCAGATACTTTTACCAAACCAACACCCGCCATGCTAAACGCCATGTTTTCTGCCCCTGTAGGCGATGATGTTTTTGGTGAAGATCCTTCAATAAATAAACTGGAAAAAATGATGGCAGATATGTTTGGCATGGAAGCCGGAATTTTTTGCCCGAGCGGAACGATGACTAACCAGATAGCAATAAAATGTCATACACAGCCAGGCGATGAGGTCATTTGCGACAAAATGAGTCATGTCTATATATACGAAGGCGGTGGCATGGCTTTTAATTCGGGCTGCCAGGTAAAACCTCTTGAAGGCGATCGGGGAAGAATTACCGATCAGCAAGTTTTGGAAGCTATCAATCCTTGTGACATTCATAAGGCAAGAACGAGCCTGGTTAGTCTGGAAAACACTGCGAACCGTGGCGGCGGAAGCTGCTATGATTTTACCGAAATTCAAAAAATTAAGGAAGTTTGCTTTCAGCATAATTTGCAACTGCACCTGGACGGGGCAAGGTTATTCAATGCAATTGTCGAGAAGAAGGAAAACCCCAAAGATTATGGCGCAACCTTCGACAGCATTTCCATTTGTTTAAGCAAGGGTTTGGGTGCTCCTGTCGGAAGCGTCCTGCTGGGAAAAAAGGATTTTATTCAAAAGGCGAGAAGAGTCAGAAAAGTTTTCGGCGGCGGAATGAGGCAGGCCGGCTATCTGGCTGCCGCCGGACTTTTTGCACTTGAAAACAACATCGAAAGGCTTGCTCAGGATCATTTCCATGCCAAACAAATTGCAGAGGCATTGCTGAAAAAAGATTTTGTTGGCAAAATGATGCCAGTGGAAACGAACATTTTGATTTTTGAAGTTTTAGGAAGCTACTCATCCAAAACACTTGCAGAAGAATTGAAAAAATTTGGCATTTTGGTCATGGCCATTTCCTCAACTCAAGTGAGAATGGTACTGCATTTGGACGTGAGCGAAGAGATGGTTACGGAAACGATCAGGGTCATACAAAGCTTGTAACTGATTCCAAATTATCAATGATCGTTTTGCAAAACATGGGATTTTAAAAAAAGTTTTTTCCAGAAAGATAGCAAACGTACTTTTTTTGAACTTTTTTCAGGGGTTTAAGCAGGTATTAATTCGCAAGAAGAAACCTCCTTCCGCCACTCTTTAAACATTGCTTCTAATTCTAATTCGGCGATGTTTAAATGATGAGTAAAGCTTTCTATGTCTTTCTCAGGAAACCCATTGCCCGGTTGTGCGGTTTCCCGGTAATAATTAATTCCGGAGAGAAGCTGGTTATAAAAACTGCTCAGGTATTTTTCTTTTTTCTTATCAATCCAATCACTCTGTTCGAGCTGTTCTTTAAAATAAGCGATATAGAGATGAAGTTCATTAATGAACATGTTACGCCGCGTTTCATCCGTGATAACATTGCTTCTTCCATAAATGTGATCAGTCATTTCCTGAAGTGAAAGAGTTTTTGAAAAATATGCAATATTTGGTCCGGGACAAATGGTAACAGCAGTAAGATTTTTTAGAAACGGCTGCTCATAATTGATTGCCGCAGAATTGCTTAAACCGACACACAAGCACTCCTTGTCTAATACTTTCTGCAACTCCCGTTCATATTGCCTCTCAGGCAAATCCAACGATTTCAAATGATTTATTTTCAACTTTTGATATTTGGATGAAGCTGTACAGATAGGCTCCTGAGTAAATTCCGTATTATTAACCAAGTGCTTTTCTGTGCAAGGGCTGCCGGGAATCCCCCTGGTAATTCGCTTCTTTTTTTCATCGTCAGAACTTGTGCCTTTTAAATAGTGAAAAGGGACGCCAAGAGGTGAATTTTTGCTTAAAACCAAATCATCCTTTGCCGCCTTTTGCATCAAAGCGAGTGTTGGAGCATCAACAGTTGTCGCTTCTGGAACTAAAAGAAAAGGTGTCCCCCACCCGGTTGTGTCGATTCCGTAATAGTTGTGCAAAAACCGGCATTCTTCATAAGTGCCTATTCCACCCTGGGCAGATATTTTTATAGGATGCGGCTCACTGAAAGTAGCTTGTGATTTTGCCGATAAAGCGCTATTATACAATTCAAATAAAGTTGAACTCAGTTCATTCCTTTTCAATTTAAATTCTTCCAATATTGGCCCCATTAAATATCCATCTGTTGCAAAGGCATGGCCGCCGCAGTTTAAACCGGATTCGATTCTAAACTCACTAACCCATATTCCTTTTTTCGCCAGGTATTTTCCCTGAATTAGTGCTGAACGGTAATCACTTACTTTAATTACGATCTTCTTATCAAAAATCCCGGGACCCTTTGCATCAAATTCCCTTAATTGTTCAAGGTAATTGAATAAGCGCGGATTCATTCCGGCTGAAAAAACCATAGATGAATTGGTAAGGCTACTTTTTGCATAACCCCTTAAAGCAGACAAGGCATCTGATCCGTTTTCTATTAAAACGCCTTCGTTAGTATAATTGCTTTTGTCAAGCTTTGTCATGATGTTGACGTCAATGCTTCCCGCCCTGACATTGTTTCTAAGAAGTTCTTCCAGCTTTTCTTTTTCGACAGTGTTTGACGTTCCAGCCATTTGCCTGTATAATGATTTAAGCTTGCTCTCTTCAGGAAGCATTTCAAAATATTTTGCAATTTCCGAACCTGCTTCAAAAACAGATTTTTTTATCTTCTCAACTTGAACAGATACGATGTTATTCAGAAGATTTAAGTAGTCGATAATTCTCTTCTCGCGGTAGTTGTCTTCTTTTGAAGAAATTGGGAGCCAGGGTTCGTTAATGCAGGAATAATAATGTTTCCTCATGGTCTCTATCAGCCGGTCTTCCATAATAGATATAACAGACGAGATGCCGTATTGAGCTACTTTTACAGGAGAATCTATAGTAAACGCAAACCCCATTACGGGGATATAAAATTTGTGAGGATTTGAATTCATAAATAGTAACAGGTGATTTTCGCTGTAAAACTAATTAAATAAAGACAATGATATCCTTATTTATTTGGAACCAGGTTTTAATTTGTTTTAAAACGAACAAAATATGTTGATTTCCTCTGCCAAAGATTAAACTCAAACATGAATAGCAAACGTACTTTTTTGCAAGATTTATTTAACTACATCCGCCCTGACAATGCCACTTCCTTTGCATTTATAAACCTTCATTTCATCGAGCCATTGGAAATGGCTCAGACTTTATGCTAAAAGGAGGTTAATAAAACGGCATGCTGTTTTATTATTCTTATTTTTATTCCCTCTTATTTAAATTACCAATCAATTTTGCTCAGGAAGCTTCTTATATCATTTTTACTCACCGGCATTTTGATACTGACGCATGTTGTCCTCAAGGCCCAAAACGACACATTGCCGGCAAAAAAAACGGAAAGCATTTTTGGAAAAATGATCAGCAACTTTAAAAAAGACACCACGGTAAAACACACCTACGACCTTAAAACAAACGAAGAAAAGTATAATAAATATGAAGGATTTGTGATCAGGAATATTTATATCCACAAGCTTCCCTTCGGCATTCCTTTTTCCGACACGACAAAAAAGCTGGTCACCAGCCTGACGAAACTTGCCAATGATTTGCATCATATCACTAAAACGCAGGTAATACGAAACAACTTATTTTTTAATAGATATGATCGCATCCAACCTTATCTAATGGCCGATAACGAAACGTTTTTAAGGCAGCTTCCTTATTTGCAGGATGCAGGGTTTGCCGTGGTACAAACTGCACCAGGTTCAGATTCCGTTGACATAACGGTTTTAGTAAAAGATGTGTTTTCCCTTGGCGGCGCAATCGGCTCTTTAGGTCTTAACCAAAGCCAGGTGCAGGTGCGGGAAGACAACATCGCGGGTACCGGAAACGCAGGGGTTTTGTATGCATTGTATGACAGTAAAAGAAAAAATAATTTCGCCTTCGGCGGAGAATATACTCAAAGGAATATCGGCGGAAGCTTCATTGACGGAGACATTGGCTATCAAAGTTTTTATCCTGCGATCAATGGCCCAAAGGAAGAAAATTTTTACTACCTAAATCTCATCAAGCCATTGAGCAACCGGTACATGAAATGGACTTACGAACTGGATCTCTCCTATCATTCAACAAGGAACCTGTACGGTACTGACTCTCTATATTTTTCCGGGAACAGGTACCGTTATTACAATATGGAAGCATGGGCCGGCTATAATATCCACTCCACTGATTTTACAAAAAAAGAGGAAACCAGCAGGCTAAGGAAACTCGTTGGATTGCGGTTTATTAATCAAAAATTCCAGCAGTTGCCTGATGAATTTTCTTCCAGTTACAACTGGCAATATGCCAACCTGATGGGCCTGCTGGGTACAGTTTCCTTTTATCGTCAAAATTTTATCAAAACCCAGTACATCTACGGATTTGGCAGGAATGAAGATATTCCTGAGGGCTTGTTGCTGAGTATCACTTCCGGCTACACTATCAAACAAAACATGTCAAGGCCATTCCTGGGATTCAATTATCAACGTTATCATTTCAACAATAGAAAAAATTATATCGGCTATACCCTTGGAGCGGAGGGGTTTTTAAATAAAAAATCTATTGAGGATATCAACCTGATCCTGAGCGTCAACTATTTCGATCATTTAAAGATGATTGGCCCTAACTGGAAACAACGATTCTTTCTGAACTTTGACGCCGCCCAACAAGTGAATACGGTTTTAAATCAGCCCTTGTTTGCAAACAGCAAATTTGGTCTGCCGGAATATGGCTACAATCAAATCGGAGGCACGCTCAGGGCAACGGCCAAAGCAGAATCGGTCTTTTTCAGTCCCTTTTCGCTCGCTGCTTTTCATTTCGCGCCTTTTGTTTTCAGCAACGCGAGCGTTTTTTCGCCTTATCTCTCTAAAACGAAACTGCTCACCTCTCTTGGCGGCGGCATCAGGACACGAAATGAAAGTTTCATTTTTGGAACGATAGAATTGAGAGGATTTTATTTCCCTCAAAAAAATTTTCACAAGGAAAGTTTCGGCCTGCAGATTTCCACTAACGTGATTTTCAAATACAATGCACAATTCATAAAAAAACCGGATTTTATCCAGATCAATTGAAACAAGGGGCGTTGTCCATTGGTGATAGCCAATGGGCGTTGCCCATTGCTGACATTTAACGCCCTTCAGGGCTGGCTGCTTAAACTCTCTAAACTCTCTAAACTCTCTAAAGTAAACTCTAAACTCTCTAAACTAAACCCTCTAAACTAAACCCTCAAACTCTCTAAACTCTCTAAACTCTACCTCCTCACCATATTCAACATCATCAATGTTTCCGAGATCATTTTAGCATTGTATTCGAGTGCAAGTTCTTTATGGTTTATTGCATCGATAATCGTACCTACGAAACATAGTCCGGCAGTGAAAAAGTATAAAACACCCATTCCGATCTGCCCAACAATAAACCGTTGTAATCCTGCCACTCCTACTAATCCTAGCAGGGAAAGAATCAAAATCAGTTGAGCATCTTTTCTTTTAGAGCGATAGATCATACAAAACTGTGATAGCTGATCATCTGAAAAATCTTTGGTTCTTGAATTAATGGTGATTAATTCTTCCGGAGAAATATCATAAAGGTATTTAAGCAGAATAGGGTTGATAGAGTTATAACTGTTGTCAGGTTGCATAAGCGTGTTTTTTGATTTTGAAATGATGAAGAAAAGTTAATCTGAAAATCCGGAATAAAATTATTAAAACTGCAAAAACTCCCAATGGATGAGCAGAAAAGGAGTTTTTCAGTTGCCCATGAAACAAAAAACTGATCGAATGGCCAAGGCCACATCCGGGACAAAACTTTAAGCCCATGAACTTAAAGAGGCAAAAGGAATAATGGATGTCTGTTTTGGGATCCATGAAGGCAAGCAACACAAGAGATGTGATCCAAAAGGACAATTCAAAATACTTGTGAAACAATGCTTTCATTGAAGATGTATTTTTTATTTTGAGCTTAATTTATAACTCAATTTTTCACCAGCTGCTTCCGCCTCCACCGCCAAAACCGCCACCGGAAAATCCACCGCCACCACTGAAGCTGCCACCGCTGCTGCCGCTGCTGTGAGGTGAGGAATAAAAACTACTGCTCATGGCGTTCATCGATCGATCCAGGCTGTTCATAAATATATAGGTATTAAAATTAGCTCCGGCATAATTGCCTGAATACCATTGAGGGGGAGGGATGTCCAATCCTTTCAATTTATCTTTCCAGGTATCAGCGATATCAAAAACAATCGCATAAGGCAAAACTTTGTCAAAGTAGTTTTCATCCTGTTTCAGGAATTCTTTCAACCTGTCTTTCTCGACAGTTTTAAGGAACTCTTTAAAGCCTAATAATCTCTGATAAAGAGCTGTACCTTTTTTCGTTTTTTTTGTCATAAGCAAGCCAAGGATTACCAGAATGGCTGCACTTACCAGTAATGCCACCCCCAACCATAAATTGGCCATCCAATCCACCACTAAAAAATAGGCTCCTGATGCAAGAGCCACTACTCCCAAACCAGGAAAGAAGCAACCCATTCCGCGGGAATATCTCACATAATAATCTTCGTTGTCTATTTCACGTTCCAACTGGCTTTTTGCAAGATTCATCGTTTCATAGAGCACGTCTTTCAAAGAACTCAGCTTTACTTGATCGCCCGTTTTAAAAATCCCGTTAAACAAAGTCTTCTCAAATTCAAGCGCTGTTGCCGGCAGTTCCTTTAATTTAATAAATTCATAATCGCGGTTCTTTACTAACCCTAATAAAGCGCTTTTTTCAATTTCATTGATCTTTAAAAATCCACCCGCCCCCCAATAAGGAACGAGGGCGGTAAGGTCTCTCCTGTCAAGCTTATCGTCTATGATGTAACCGGATACGCTCGGGCTGACATTTTCCGGCGGATAAAATTCTGTTTGCACGGTTACTTTTTCATCTTTACCCCATTTTTTCCAGACATAAAACATGCCGGTAAAAACCAGGACTGGCAGCAGCAGCCAATAAATCCCATAAAAACGATAATCAGGCTGAACCAGGAATCCATGAGGAAGGGTGATTCCAATAGTCAAACCTTCATACGGCTGTAAAGCCTGAGTGGTATGACCTGAAAAAATGGTGTTATCAGTCCAAATGGAATTCGTTTTATTTTCCTGGGAACCATAATTGCCAGTTGCTACAAAATAAAAAGGCGTTTCGCGAAGTGCATCATACAATTCAACCTTAAAATTTACTGATGCAATGGTTGTTGCCCATTCGTTACCGATCAAATTGAAATACAACTCGGAATGATCCTTGAAAAAATTGATCGCATTCAATACTCTGTAACTAATATTATATTGCTGATTCCCAGTTACTTCAACGTCTTTGGAACCGATTTTTATAGTTTTATAATCTCCTTCTGTTTTTACCTCATGCGTCCTGCCAGGCACTTTAATATCCTGTATAATTGTCCTGCTGAAGCCGGTCGATTCTAACTGTCTTTTGGCTTTTTCAGTTCCTGATGGCAATGGCTGAATGCGGTATTTAAAAGGGATTTTCCGAATGATACCATGGCGCGGTTCATTAAAATGCACATTGATCACCTCTTCTACATTGAGTGAGGCATCTTTGTTCACTTTGACATTCACATCATAACGGGTAATGGTAAACGCTTCCTGAGCAAATCCATGAACATGAATTGCAAAAATAAATAGAATGATTGCCGTAATCCTTTGCATCCGACAAGTTTAGAATTTAACTTCCACGTTTTGCGCTTCCTGCTGATTGTCCAATTCATAAAATTCGCGTGCTTTGAAACCAGTAAGATTCGCAACGATAACGCCCGGAAATTGCTGAATTGCGGTATTGTAATCCCTCACGGTTGCATTATAATAACGCCGGGCATTCCCCAAATCATTCTCTATGCTTTGCAGTGCTGACTGCAATTCCAAAAAGTTGGTATTTGCTTTCAATTCCGGATAATTTTCAGCAATAGCCAATAACCCCCTTAAAGCGCCGCCCAATGCCTGGTTGGCTTGTGCAGCTCCTTGAACATCTCCCGGAGGAACGGCCACTGCAGCGTTACGCGCCTGTGTCACTTTTTCAAAAGTTTGGCTTTCATGTGCAGCATAACCTTTCACGGTGTTCACCAAATTCGGAATCAGGTCGAATCTCTTCTTTAAAAAAACGCGAATATCACTCCAACTGTTATCGACTTTGATTTTATATTTTACAAGGCCATTGTACATGCCAATGATCCATAGAATCAGCAAAACGATGATACCCAAAACAATCCAAAGTGCCATAACCATAAATTTTTAGAATATAAAAAAGGAAAGTTACGGATTATCAATTACGAATTAGGAATTAAAAATTACGAATCAAGATTCAATAAGAACCGATTAAAAAGTAAGCATTAAAAATTACGTTTGCTCAGAACTAATAAGTCCATTCAAACTCATTTTCAATTTCAAGTGCACTCCTTCTCCAGGCGCGGTTTCATAGATAAACACACCGCCGATGGATTGCACCCTTTTTCTCATGCTCAACAGGCCTAGCCCTTTATTCTTTTCACCAGAATTCAAATCAAACCCAACGCCATTATCTTTTATCTCCAGCAAAACTTCTTTATTATTTATTGAAATGAAAATATCGACCCGGGTTGCTTCAGAGTATTTTTGGCTGTTGCGGATAAATTCCTGCACAATACGGAAAATATTTATTGAAATATCAGGATCGAGATGCGCATCATTTCCATCTGCGCTTATTACATAATAAATTTCTTCAGCAGCATTAAGTGCTTCTGCCATCTCAATAACAGATTGGATAACACCTTTCTTATGGAATTCAACAGGCAAAAGGTTGCGCGAAATTTGTTGAGTCAGGTTCAGAGCGTCGCTCAAAGTTGTTTTGCTATACTCAACCATACTTGCTATTGCTTCAAGATCCGTATTCTCTTTACGCTTCAGGGCATTTGCAATACTCGTGAGCATCAGTTTGCTTCCTGCCAGGTATTGACAAACACCATCGTGCAATTCAGACGCCATCCTTGCTCTTTCCTTCTCCTCAGATTGAACAACGGCGCTGAATAATTTTGCGTCAAAATTGACTGCCTCTGTAATGTCCTGGAGTGTGATCAAAACCGTTATGACTTTATTGTCCTTCACCACTAATGGGCATCCTCTCCCGTCAATATATTTTAATTCGCCTTTAGGAGTAATGATCCTGTATTTAAAAAGCAAGGAGGAAAAAGTTTTAATGGCTTTGCTTGTCAGTTCTTCAACCCGCCGCACATCGTCACCATGAATGCGGTCAGTAAGTGTGCTAATGTGATTTTCCGACAGGTCTTTTTGTATTCCAAGAATATGATAAAGCTCCTCGCTAAACTTCGCTTCACCACTTTGAAGATTCCATTCGCAACTGCCGGTTTGGGAGATTTTCTGAGCTTCTGATACTATTTTTTGCTGCTTAAATAACTCGGCCCTTATCTCCCGGGCTGAATGAGGATCTTCAATTGCAATTTCTCTTTCAATTCGGCCAGCCAATATTTTCAAACCCTCCAATTTCTTTTCCGAAAGTTGACGGGGATTTTTATCTATAACCGCTAAGACGCCCACTACAGAATTTGAAGAAAACACGGGAATTACAACGCAAAAACCAACTTCCTGATCATCTTTGCATCTTTCATCTTGAGCAGCATTGTGAACCTGTAGGATTGAATGAGGATTTTGTAAGGCAAGCCGGTAAAAGCAGGTTTGGGTAAAATTATGTATCAAAAGATTGCTGTGCCCCGAAGGTGAGCCATTGCTTTTTGGAAGCTGAAAGGCAGATTAAAGCTGGCGCGTCAGCAATCAAGGAAGCAAGTTCTATAAATTCTTTAAATTCTTTGTCAAGTCTTTCCAAGTGCTGATTCGCCTGTAAAAACGGATCAGTTTGCTCAAGTGCCGCCATTGTTTTTCTTTAGGTTAGGAAACTCCGTTTTTAAAAATTGGAGATGTGTAAAAATAAACCCGGGAAACCTATCTGCAAACTTTTTTCTTATGGAAAACGCAGCATTCGATTTATTTTAACTCCATCTCGTTTCGCGAACAGCTAAATTCTTCAATAACCTCTGAAGTTGATCTGGATTTAAAAAATCCGGCGAGCTTTTCAATAACACCTTCCACCAAAGCATCAGGGCAACTAGCGCCACTTGTAAGCAATATTTTCACTGGTTTACGAGGGGGAAGCCACGAAAGGCTGGTCACCTCTTCTTTTTTATGGAGGTTGAAATGACGGATCTCTTTTGAAGAAATAATTTCTTCTTCTGAATGAATGAAATAGGTAGGCAGTTTTTCCTCGCACAGTTCCACCAGATGCGAGGTATTGGAACTATTGTAGCCACCCAAAACAATCGCCAGGTCGGCCTCTGTTTCAAGGAGTGAATAAACAGCGCCCTGGTTTTCATTAGTCGCATAGCAAAGCGTATCCCGTGTGTCGGCAAATCTTTCTGAAACGTTCGCATCCGACAAGCCATATTTTTGAATCATTGTTTTTTTTAGCAGATCGGCTATTGCTTGTGTATCGCTTGCCAGCATAGTGGTTTGGTTAACTACGCCAATCCGTTGTAAATCCCGATTTACATCAAAACCTGTTGTAAACTGGCCTTTAAATCGGGAGTAAAATTTTTCAGGATCGTTTGCGCCTAAAATATAGGTTGCAAGTTCAAGAGCTTCCTTCATATCCTTGACCACAATGGTTGGCGAGTGAACGGCACTATGGCTGAAAGTGGCTCTCGTTTCCTCATGCTGTGGTTTTCCATGAACAACAATCGTGTAATTATTTTTTGAAATAGCCTGCGCACGGTTCCAAACTTTTTCAACGAAAGGACAGGTTGTATTGTATTTTTCAATTTCAATCCCGGCTGCTTTTAATTGATTTTCGATTTGGAGAGTGGTTCCAAAAGCCGGAATGACTACGATATCGCCGGGCGAAAGTTGTTCGAACGGGATTACCGTCTTGCCTTTTGTATCCATCAGGAACTCCACTCCCCTGCTACGCAAATCATCATTTACGTGCGGATTGTGAATCATCTCACTAAGCAAATAGATCTTTTTAGAAGGATTTTCCTCAATGGTTTTGAAAGCAATTTCAATAGCGTTTTCTACGCCATAGCAAAAACCAAAGTGGCGCGCAAGGAAAATCTGAACCTCGCCGAAATTCAAAAAGCTGGGCGAAAAATCCTTTTTAAGCTTATCATCCTGCTTGCGCCTGTTTTTTATGGCAGTAATTAACGGGCTGCGGTAAATTACCGGAATATCAAATTTTTTCATGATTTACTTTCAGTTGAGCAAAGTTACAAAAGACAAAACCGATTCGTGAATGCTGATTTACGATTTTAGGATTTTCATTTCAACGAAAAAAAACAAGGCGAGCTTTGTATCAGGATCCGCTTAAAAGTTTGAAAAACGATTTTTGGCTAATCATTTTCTGACAATGAGGTAATAATGCTTATTTTTAATTTCATTGAATATAGAAACATTTATGGCCGATAAGCAAAAAGAGAGAATCCATCCCAAATGGAGTTATTCAACAAATATATATGAAGTGAACCTTCGTCAATATACGCTGGAAGGAACCTTTGAGGCATTCAGCCGCAGCTTGCCCCGCTTGAAAGATATGGGTGTGAAAACTTTGTGGTTCATGCCCATAACACCCATCAGCATTACAGGCAGGCTTGGAACGCTGGGAAGTTATTATGCAGTAAGAAATTATTGCGAGACCAACCCTGAATATGGAACGCTGGAAGATTTTAGAAAATTAGTCACCATCGCTCATGAAATGGGCTTTAAAATAATTTTGGATTTTGTGGCCGACCACACCGGAAACGACCATCATTGGGTTAGTGAACATCCTGAATATTATCATTATGATGAAAACCATGAATTGTATCATCCCCACGGCTGGCTGGATGTAGCGCAGTTGAATTATGACGTTCCAGCGGTTCGGGAACACATTATCGAGGTCATGAAATTCTGGATAAAGGAATGTGATATCGATGGGTATCGTTGTGATATGGCGCACCTCGTTCCATTGGATTTTTGGGAGCAGGCAAAAAGAAAATTATCGAAATACAAGGAGAATTTTTTTTGGCTGGCGGAATGCCAGGAACCTGAGTACCATAAAGTTTTCGATGCCACCTACACCTGGCGATGGATGCACGCTACAGAGGAATTTTATCATAACCGCATGGATCTTCAAAGTTTGCTGAATGTTTTGTACCGGTCTGATATTGAATTCCCCTGCAATGCTATGCGGCTCTATTTCACAGCTAATCACGATGAAAATAGCTGGAATGGAACCGAATATGAAAAATACGGTGCCGCCGCTCAATTATTCGCCGTTTTTTCATGCACGTGGGATGGTATTCCATTGATCTATTCCGGTCAGGAATTGCCTAATCAAAAGCGGTTGAAATTCTTTGAAAAAGACGTTATTGAGTGGGGCGAAAGATTTGAGCTTCATAACTTTTACAAGACCCTGCTTACGCTCCACAGTCACAATAAGGCCTTACGTGCCAGTGACCCGGCTGTATTAACGCAAATCATTTCCCACCCTGATGATCACCAAATTTTTTCGTACCTAAGAAAGCATGAAAAAGATCAAGTGCTTGTGGTGCTTAATTGCAGCCCCAACGGAATTGATTTTGAGGTGAAAAATGTAAGAGGCGTTTTCAGAAATGTATTCGGCGGAGATGACATCAATTTCGACACCGATAAATTTGTTTATGTAAGCGACTGGGGCTACCTGGTTTTCGAAAAGGTGCTGATGCTTTCTGAAGAATAGTGATGACCTTCATTCAATAATTTTTGTTTGAAAAAAGTACGTTTTGCTGAACAAATTTCACTTTGCGGCAGATCTTCGATTCAGGAAACGGACTTTTAGGGAATCAAGGCGGAACAAAACAAGCGCAACTTTTTTTATGCATTCTCCAACAAAAAACCCTTATTTTTACTTGCACATTTTTTACAATGCGACTAAAAAAGTGGAGTCCAGCCCCACTATAAAAACGGGGCAGCACCGAAAAGCCATATGAGTAGGAAAATAAAAATTATAACTATGCCTAAGTATGTAATTGAAAGGGAAATTCCGGGAGCAGGGAAATTATCTGCCGAACAATTAAAAGGTATATCGCAAACTTCCTGTGGAGTGCTAAGTAACATGGGACCACAAATTCAGTGGGTAAACAGCTATGTAACAGGCGATAAAATTTACTGCGTTTACATTGCACCGAACGAAGATATGGTTCGTGAACATGCAAAACAAGGAGGTTTCCCTGCTAATTCTGTAAGTGAGGTAACAACAATCATCGACCCAACCACTGCGGAATAGAAATCACTTTAATGTTTCTGAAATATCAATTGAAACAGTATTGATAGGGATAGTCCTGTTTGCAGAATAAATCACATTTTCTAACATTGCTTAATCAGCGCCATGCCTAAATACTCATGAAAATAGTATTTACTGCGGCGATTTTGTAAATCACAGGCAATTTTTTATATCATCATTGCCAGGTTGTGAATAAGAAGGAGGATCGCTCGCCGGAAAAGACTGCTCAAGTTCCTCGTCAATTTTTCTCTCCAGGTGTTCTTTTTCTTCTGGCGATTCCTTATTTTTTTGATGTTTTTTTTTCAAAACGTTATTTTGATCTTTTTTCATAATAGGTTTTCAAGAACTTTTAGGTTCATTAAAACACAAAAACAATGCCCCTGGCATTGCCTGCATGAATGAAATTGTTTTATTCAAAAATCGGGAATTACGTTTCGTCTATAATTATCTACTAAGAAGCGTCTTTCTCCTTCCAACCTGAAACAGTTTTTCCCCATGTTTGATGCTGAAGAGCCGCGACATTTGCTCAATAATTATTACCGATCGCTCTTATCGTGTCCCTGTTGTTTGACTAACTTATTGTAAACTCCAAAGAGGAGGAATGGCGCAGGCCACTGGCCGAAGAACAAGCTTGTATGCCTTTTGCCTGCTATTTGAAAAGAAAGGGAAACGGCCATGGCGGCAACTGCTGCCCACAAAAACATGTCGGAGGGTACTTTTGCGGTTTGATCCTCTATTTTTTTGGTTACCTGGCCTTCGCTGTGCACGTTGGTGTTTTCCATAAATTAATTTTTAAAAAATGAAAAATAGAAAAATCAAGTTTCATGCCATGGGCATGATGTTGAGGTATCATTTGGAAGGGATTAGGTATTTTACGTGAGAAAGAAAAAACAATAAATCTTTGAAAAAGGTTCGTTTGCTAAAAACCCTTTTTAGTCTTCAGTTCTGATAAAGTTAAAAGCTTCCCTACTTGATAAATTACGTCAGCTTATCCGCTGAACGGAAACTTTCAGCGATGTCAAAAGAGATAAAATCGACAAGATTTAGTTGAACTTCAATTAGATAATTACAAGCCAAAAGGTGTGCTTGAAAGCATTTACCTTAATTTTTTTTTGATTGTGCTACACTTCCAATATTTCCCTGTCCCAATTCGCAAGCGTAGCTCCTGCCTGGTAGGTGCTGTTCAGAAATTCATGCAATGTTTTTTCCGGCTGTGCTGATTGTTGCACTACTGAATAAGGCAGAATAAATTCCCCAAGTGTAGTATTGTAGTTTGCGGATTGGGGATGAATATTTGCAGTTTTATAGCCTTCTGGTTCCGGGTACAAATAACAATAAAATGCTGCCTCGGGAAGCCCTTCATTTCCTGTCCAGAAGCCGCAGCTACTTACCTCCCGGCAATAAGCTTCTTCTGCAACCCAATCAGGCAAGCCTGGCATTCCGCCAGGATGCTTTGGCGCTCTTCTTCCGGAAAAAAATGAAAGCGCAAGGTCAAAACTTCCCCAAAAGAAATGAATCGGACTGCATTTGCCCTTAAAACCACTCCTGAATTCCACAAAAACATTTTGGATCAGAAGGAGGGCTTTATGAAAAGCTGCTATTTGCTTAACATCATAAGAATTGTGCGTGTTATCTTTTTTAAAAGGAATCGGGTTTGAAATTTCTACAGGAACCGGTTTTATTTTAACTTCAATTTTTAGTTCATCAAGGGATTGGAAAATTTTCTTGTAAAAATCGGCAACTGAAATTCCATGCAAATCAAACTCCCGATGCTTGCCCTCACTCGTTTCGATTTTTAATTGATGTAACACAAAATCAAAATCAATCTGAAAATTTTGACCTCTGTAAGGCATTGCCTGGGTGGTAAGCCCGGAGGGCGATACGTGCAAGGTTACGTGCCATGAATGATTAATCCATGGGAGGACGGCTAATTTTATTTTGCCAACAATTTGCGTCCACATGTGTAAAGTTTCAAAAGTTGCTTTGCCCTTTTCATAAGAAAGAACCGGCCAGTTATGCTGCATTCAAATGATTTTATTCCAAACACCGCAACTTTCATGCAATTCAGGATTTTCCTGTTACATTTCTTTTCAATGATTGGATAAACTGTTCAAACAACTACATAACTATAATTTTTGTTCGCTTGCTGAGGAAACCTTTAGAGGTAGCTTAACCAAAGTTTTTGTTTATTGTTCGTTTTATAGGTGTCGTACCATTTGCAAAGGGGATATAACAGCAGAATGGCAAGTATCCAGAATCCATACACAATTAACAAAGAAAAGCCATATCCTTCGGGTGTGGGAGTAAAAGGAACCACGGAAACCATATCACTCCAGTGAAATCCGGTGAATTTCGCGGCAAACAATGCCAGAAGATGCAAAAGGTAAATATGTAAAATATAGAAAAACATAGGAACTCTCCCGATACGGATAATAGAATTTGCAAAACCTGTATATCTTCTTTCTGCAAAAGCCAAAATCAAAAGGGCGGGGCCAAGCGTTATTAAAATATAAAGAAGCGAGGGCGGGTATTTGGTTACATTCATAAAAGAAAGAAAAGTAAAAAATCCAGAGGATTGAGAGATCCATGGTTGCGGGTCACCATACACATTAAATAATCGAAGAAAAACAAAAAGAATGATAGCACCGGCTGAGATGGAAATGAGCCATTTCTTTCTTTTTCCGGCATTCATTTCCGGCCGGTAAAGAGCCCCAGAACAATAACCTGTCATCATGACTCCAATCCATGCGAGAACAGGATAGATCACTTCAACAGAACGGCCAAGAAATTCAAAACTGTCTGGCACAGCCCTTACCTGGTGCAGGGCTGACCAGACAAAAGCGTAAGTCCTTTTCCGGAAAACCGGATGCCGTCTAAGAGATTGTGACCAACCAAAATTGCAATGCCCGCAAAAAGAATGACGCGAAAAGGCAAAAATATGAGTGCAGCCAATGCGATCATGCTTATGCCCAGAGCCCAAATAACCATCAGGGCGAAAAAAGGAAATGAAATGTTGAATCCCCAGCCAAAATTGACAATAGTGAGTTCCAGCAAAACCAGCCAAATGCCTCTCGTTAATAAAAAAAACGACAACTCTTTCTTTGTTTTCCTCAATCCTACAAAATAGGCGGATGTTCCGGCAAGAAACATGAAAACCGGGGCACATAAATGCGTGATCCAACGCGTAAAAAAGAGAAGTCCGTTTGTTTTGGAAAGGTCGGTAGGATCAAAGATCATCGCGTCAGCATGAAAGAAATCCCTGGTATGATCCAAGGCCATAATGATCATAACCAAGCCCCTCAGGAAGTCAATAGATTGAATGCGCTTGTTTAAAACGATTGCATGACTCATATAAGTGCCAGATGCTCATTTTGCAGGTTAGCCGGTTGAAAAAAAATAAATAAAAATAATAATAAAAGTCGATAAAAAGCAGGGTAGCTGATATTTTTATACCGGCAAAATGACGAGCGCCCTCCGAAATGTTAATTAAATAACCTTAATACTCCAGCCTGGTCCTGCCTTTAGCATAATAGCGGTTTAGCGAGTCGAGAACTTTCGTGGTGTCGGAAAGCGGGCGCATGAAAGGTTCTGCGATTTTATAAGTAACCGAATCGTTGGTGTACATGATCACTTTCCTGTTGTAACTTTTGAGGTTGGCCAACCTTTTCAATGCCACTTCGCGGTTGTTAAACTCATTCACAACAACTTTGAAAGTGAAACTATCAGAAGGATTCTTGCGCGATTCCTTTGCAGCCTCCAGAGGCGTGGAATAAATAACCATGGAATCTTTTTTACGTGCGGAGTCGGCAGAATCTGACACGGGAACTACCGAATCTGTTGAAGTAACGTTTTCATTGGCAGCCTTATTAAATCCAAAATTCCAGGTGGCCCAGCCAATAGCACCTATTACCAGCAAGGCAACAACTATGAACAAGACTTTTTTGCCGTTGTTCGATCTTCTATCTTTTTGATAATCATGGAAGAGATTTTCCTCATGCTCTTCGGCGCCTTCATCTTCAATTTTTGCTTTTTGCGGCTCCATCCTTGGGGCAATGAGTTGACCTCCGGTAAACATCAGGTCACCGGAATTCAGTTTTTCCAATGTTCCGATATGCGGAAGGCTAAATGGCTTCCCGATGTTTAAGAATTGCCTTCCCAGCGACAGAAAAGAATCCAGGTCGGAAGAGGCAAGGGGTTTTATCTTTTTTGTGTGCTCAACAATAAAATCCACGAGTGCATCGTCTTCCGTCACTTTTGGATCGTAATGGAATGTAATGGCATCGGTAGGAATAACAATGGGTTTATCCGGATCCGTAGAATCTGGAAGGGCAGCATCGAGCCGAAATGTGCCAATTCCCTGTAGTGTTAAATGTTTGTTCTTTAATAAGTAATGGACAAGTACCTGCTCAATTTTCAAAGTATCGATTTTAATGAAGCAAACCTACATTTTATTTTGCAATTGCAAAACGCCTGCTATTTGTAAATTGTTAATTACCTTCTTCAAAGCCCTCTAACCCTCTAACCTTAGAAGACTAATTCAAAACTCCAGATCTGTAAACTCCTAAGTCTATGCTGGCACATTAACCTGGATCTTTTTCAAAAGGTCTTTTCCCGCTTCTGTTAACGAAATAAAGAGTATAAAATTCGCATTTTCAAATTGCTTTTTTATTTGAACTATTCCCCATTTATATAATTGTCCGAGGCAAAGTTCAATATCTTTTACCTCGGAGAATTGCCCTGCATCTTTTGAATAAAATTTCATCAGGTCCAGGATAAGTCTCTTCGAAAGAGGAGCTTCATATTTCCTATACATAATTATTAATTTAACGAATGTTGATTTAAAAAAAATTAAAAAGCAATAGCGGTTGTTTTGCCAGAGGTCATAGTTTTCTTTCGGTATTTATTGTTTCTCAGTAACTCAAATTGCATGCTAAAAAATACAAAGGCATTCGATTTTGAAAAACATCTTTTCCCGACCAATCTTTCAATTCAATACAAATGGTGGAACTCCTTATTCATAAGCATTTTTCCTCTTGAACCGCTCTTTACTTCAAAGAAAATACACTGGAGATTTCCGAAAATTTTAAAAACAGGAACCATCATCAAGAGCTTAATTGTTGATATTGTTCCCCTAATGTAATCATCAAAAATCCACAACTTTGCATTGAAGATGAAGATTGCCCAGGGCTGATTTTGCAGAATTTAAAAACGTTTGAAAGGAACTCTAAATTAAAGATAAACGGATCCATAGGCCCGTATTGCAATCTATGGGTTTTCCACTGTTTTGTCCTGAGCGAGTTCTGCATCATCTGGTGTTAATTTGGTATCCCGGTCAAGAGAATACAAGGTTTGTCCTTTAATGTCCTGCGCTCCGGCGATTTTTAATTTATCAAGCATGTTCATCACCATGGTTTCCTCTTCGGTCTGTTCTTTTACAAACCATTGCAGGAAATTCCAGGTGGCCCAATCGGCCTCATCAAAGCTCATTTTTACAATTTTATAAATGCTGGTCGTGTTGTCAACTTCATGAGCAAAAGCTTTTTCAAAACAGTCTTCAATATTGGTCGGATTGGGCGGCGGCGCAGGAATGGCCTCAACCTTAACCTTTGCCCCGCGTTCAAGAATATATTCAAGGATTTTCATCATGTGGGTTCGCTCTTCGTTGGCATGCCGGAAAAGAAAATTAGAAATCCCCTCATAACCCTCAGCGTTGGCCCAGCTTCCATAAGAAAGATATATTTGGGCGGCATGCGCTTCCTTGGTCATCTGGCTGTTCAACGCATTGCAGATGGTTTCGCTTAAGCGGTTTGTGTTCATGTTGTTGATTTTAGAAAAAAACTTCTTAATTACTGGTAATAGCAGATTTTTTTCTGGCACAAAAACAATTCCAACTTTGGGCTATGAAATACAAGAAAGACAACTTTCGGGAAGAAAACAAAAGAAGAATCAGGAAAATAAAATCCGGCTGACAAATGTTGAACAACATTTTTATTCAACATTTATCACCGCGGAAAAACCTTTACGCATTGATCACGTAAAAGAACAATAAGGCAAGGACTTCAAAAATGGTGCAAAGGATTATTCCTTTAACCGCTACCTTTTCATCGCTTGATTCTTTCATCTGTTTGAGAATTTTATTTTTAAAAGAGAAAGCAAAAATAAAACTTTATTAATTCATTTGGAAATATTCGTCTTTCCAAACAGGATCGGGCCTGTCGTGTTTATCAAAAAAAAATAGCACAAAAAAAGTGCGGCTGCTGGGAATCCCGCCATGTAGCTGTTTATTGTTTTTCGAAAGATCATCTCTTTGAGCAAAGGGCGTTGCCCATTGCTGATATATGACGCCCGTTCAAGAGCTTGTAGTGATTGACGCTTTTCATTTCAGAAATAAAAATTTTTACTCCTAAAAAGTCCGTTTGCTGTTTGTAAATTTTCATTAAATCACTTCATTCAAATCAGCATTGATGGAAATTTTACAGACTTTTCGTGTTCAAAAAATATTGAACAAAAGTTCGTTTGCTGCGAAGGATCACGATTCGCCAGCTCTTTTTTTCTTTTTAAACATCCTCGAAAGATAATTGCCCGCTTTATTCACCGCCTGTACTTTATCAACAATCGCTTCTAGCAGAAAATGATCCGTTTTGTCTTCCTCGGTTTTCAAATTATTAGCAAGTTGTTTTGGATAGATAATAATAAAACTGTTGTTCGTGAAATATTTCGATAAATAATATGGTAACTTTTCCAATGGCTCATGATAAGAAACATACCCTTTCCTTGAAGAAACGATAACAAAGAAATCGTTTTGCTTTAATTCGCGGCTCATGATCAAAAAATCTTCCCAGTTGTTAAAAGCACTGTAGGTCGCCACGGCCGGACTTACGGATAGCACATTCAACTTTTTCAGTTCTTCGATTGTGGTTTCAGCCGCGAAAAAATGAATGGACAAACCTCCCGCTTTTGCAATAGTGGTAAGCCGGGAAAACCAATGGCCAAAACCCGGTTCGAGTTCCGCCAAGGGCGTTACGGCCACAATCATCCGCTTGAGGGTATTGAACGGCTGAACATATTTGTAAATAAAAATCGTTTCAGGAGATTTATTCAAAATGTTCTCAGTGATCGGGCCCAAAAAATCTTTTTGATTGGCGTCTTTGTGCAATCCGATAAGAACATCTGTGATGCTTTGCTCTTTAATAGTATAAATAATTCCATTGCTGATGTTGACGTCGAACCTTGTAAGGGGAATGATGGTATTTTCTGTTGCTGCCGCTTGCTTAATCGCTGTATCCATCATCTTTTTTCCGCTGAACTGAGTTGTTTCGGTATTCGAGTCATCGCTGATAATGTTAAGCGCATAAACGGGAATATTGCTTTTCCTGGGCTTGAGCATCAAACCAAAATCTATTAGCTCTGAAACCGTGTCCGGAT
This sequence comes from uncultured Chitinophagaceae bacterium, assembly GCA_963696835.1. Classification (GTDB taxonomy): domain Bacteria; phylum Bacteroidota; class Bacteroidia; order Chitinophagales; family Chitinophagaceae; genus Ginsengibacter. The sequence continues at coordinate 379,767 of CAVOLS010000009.1, forward strand.
ATGCAAGGGAGATCAAAATCTTTTCACCGGTTTCGATTTCTTCACCCTTTTCTTCGGCTTCTTTAAGAGCCAGGTTTTCGGAAGCTTTTTCAACGACAAAAGAGCTTACCGCGCAACTAATGAGTATCAATAAAATGGTTCCGTTCAGAATGTCTTCATCCAAAAGCCTGATCGGTTCGCCACCGGGAGTTTCCCCCACGATGATATTATAACCGACTAAAATAATAGCAAGGGTCGCCGCTGCATGAGAAGTGCTCAATCCGAAAATCATTTTGCCTTCAACTGCTGAAAGCTTGAAGGATTTTTGGGTGATCCATGCTGCAATATATTTTGTCGCAATTGCAATAACGATTATGACGCCGGCCACTTTCAAAGCGCCCCAGCCATTGAAAAGAACATTGAAATTCACGAGCATTCCAACTCCTATGAGAAAGAAAGGAATAAACAGCGCGTTGCCCACAAAATCTATGCGGTTCATCAGGGGAGATGAATGAGGCACAAAGGCATTAAGCACCAATCCCGCGAAAAACGCTCCTATAATGGCTTCGATGCCTGCCGCTTCTGCTAAAAAAGATGCAAGGAAAACAATGCCTAGAACAAAAATGTATTGAGAAATACTGTCTTCATAATTCTTAAAAAACCATCGGATGATGATGGGAAAAATAAAGAACACGATGCCGACAAAGACCAGCGAGGAGATGCCAAGCGTAATCCAAAAAGTGGAAGTTACCTCCTCCTTCGTCATCCCCGCCACAATGGCTAATATTAACAATGCGAGTATATCTGTGATCATCGTTCCACCAACAGTCATGGCTACCGCCCTGTTGCGGGAAACGCCATATTTGCTGGCAATGGGATACGAAACCAAAGTATGGGTCGAAAACATGCTGGCCAATAAAATTGAAGAAAGCCATCCATATCCCAGGACATAATAACCGGCGAGGGAGCCAATGACAAGCGGAAGCAAAAAAGTGGTCAATCCAAAAATGATGATCTTCAATCTGTTCTTTTTGAATTCTTTCAGGTCGATTTCAAGCCCGGCGAGAAACATGATGTATAGCAATCCAACGGTGCCAAAAAGCACGATGCTGCTGTCCCTTCTCAGCAAATTCAATCCATAAGGTCCTACAATAACGCCGGCGAGAATAAGACCGATGATATGCGGAACTTTTATCTTTTTTAATAAGATGGGCGCAAAAAGGATGATAAACAACACCAGTGAAAAAATAATCACCGGGTTTTTTAATGGCAACGAAAAGTCAAGGTCTGCTAATAAAATCATGCTGCTCAATTAATTATTTTCGTTATTGTTTTTTTAGTTGCAGGGAATATAAAATCCGGCATCCGTTTGCCTGAATGATTTCCCGCTCGCCATCCATTTCTTTATCTGTCACATTCTGCAGACGAACGGCCATTTTTGCGAATTGCCCGGTGCTGTCCTGCTGCACTGAAAGCCGGAGCGTTCCGTTAATGAATGTCCCCGTATAGATCCTCACCAATTGATTATTGCTGCTCGCGCTGGCAACTACTCCGTTGTCCTGGAACTTGAATTCCCACAGTTCATTTTTCGTGTCACCGACAGCCGATCCCGGACAATTGGTTTCTGTGCATTGCATCCTCACAGCCCAGGTTCCCGGCAATTGCTGATGATTAATATGGAGGCTGTCAATGGCATTTTTTTTGGAAGTGCTGTCTAATATTTTTTCACGGGCATCTAATTGCTGTTCCCTGAAATCCAACGATTGCTCTTTCAAACTCAATTCCTGCTCTTTTTCGTGAACTTCCGCCAGTTTTTTATCCAACTCTATTTCGCGCTGTCGCAAACTGCAGCCCGAAAAAAGAAAAACAATCGATGCAAAAAAAATTAAGTTCCATTTCATAATTCACCGGTTTTTTGAAAAAAGTCAAGATAGAGAATTTTTGACAAATCAGGCTACGCTATCGAGTAATCCAAAAATCCGCCAAATTCTGATTTAGAAATCTGTAACCATTAAAAAAGTTGGGTTAATCCGTAACCTCCTAAATCTTGTTCAGCTTTCTATTGGCGGGCAAAGAAAAGTTTACTAAGTTTGAGCCATGAAAACACAAGTTAATCCAACTGCTATGGAACAATTCGTTCATTTAACTGAAAATTTATCCCTCGAACAAAAGCTTGAATTAATCACCCTATTGACAGAATCCGTAAAAACTGATATTAAAAATAAAAAATCTCTGATCAGAGAATCGGTTAAAACGCTGAAAACGCATGAGATCTCGGAAAATATTCTCCAGGAAATCCGCAACAATCCCATGTTTTCAAAGCCACTTTCTGAATTTTAAAAATAATTGTAAATAGCAAAGTGATTGGGTGTACTTAATGGAAACGTAATTCACTAATTCTTGCTTGCTACATAATCGGCAGGCAACATTTCCGCCATTTTGTACCAGCCCCAATATCCGGAACTCATTAAATTGACCGGATTAAAATAACTTCCATCTTTTTCAATGACAAGCGGCTGTTCAGAAATAAGAAAAGCGTCTGACGCCTGGTTTATTTTTAGTAGAGGCGGAAGCTTATGGAACAAAAGATAATCTTTCCTTGCCAAAGCTTTTTTATAAACTACCTGAATGTAATTTTCAAAATAAAATTCTTTTTGCCTCGAGAGGCTGTCAAAAATTGCATGATCCTGTAACGAAAACGGTTTAATATTGAGCAAATCAACATAAGCCGGTTCTTTTTTGAACAAAGGGATTTCAGGTACGATTACAGTGTAAAGATCTTTTTCGGTTCTTACCTGCTTTTTCACATTTCCCGGGATGTAAATTTGATGAAACAAGCTGTCCTCATCGGTAACCCGAATTTTTTCATTAATCAGAAAACCATTTTCTAAAACACTGTCAGCGTATAAAGAGCGCATGAAGTGCATCATCGATCCGCCATAAACCTCTTCCCTGTTTTTCAACCAGCGGTTTCTTTGGCTTGCACTCCGTGGTTTCATGTCTTCAAAAGATGAATAGCCCACATAACTCACAATTTTCTGCTTGAAATCATAATCGAATTCCTCTAATTGGTATTTAACCACATACCCAAGCGCCTTATTGCGAATCAGAAGGTTCTCTTTAGAATAGGCGCTGAGAATATTCCTTTTTTTATCTATAAAAAAAAGGATCGCTTTTGGATTTTCAATTTCACATTCAGCCGCGAAATCGGATTGGCCAAGAAAACATTCATTGAAAAATTTTCCCCATTTCGCCCAGCCTTCTTTTTCGGGAGCAACTATGGAAATTCCTTCCATCTTCTCCTTCCTGGGAGTCATTTTGATCGTGTGATAGTCGTTTATATTGCCGGAAGTTATCCTTATCGAAACAGTAGCAAACCCGGAATAGGAAATTACAAGGTCAAAATTTGCACTCTCAATTCCCGCAAGCGAAAATTTCCCTTCAGAATCGCTAAGTGTTCCTTTTGTGGAATTGTTGATAAAAATACTGGCTGAAGGCAGAATAGAATTATCCTCTCCGTTCAATACAATGCCCTTCAGCATTCCTGTTTGAGCCCAAACGTTTTGGGAAAAGAAAAGCAGAAGAGCAATTAGATATTTCATCTTCATTCAATGAAGGAATTATTTAAAGGTTTGCCTCATGGCATTGAACATCCCTTTTGTGGACCATTGCCCGGGAACGATCATTCTGCGTACTGTATATAAAGGATCGGTTGAATCTCTTTTTGTAGATAAAATAAATGCCATTTTATAGCCGGCCTTTTTCAATTCAGGAATGGCTGCCTGGTTCCATAAGCCAAAGGGATAAGCGAAATACTGAGCGGATTTCCCGGTAATCTCTTCTACTTTTTTCATTGGCTGAATGAGCTGCTTTTCCCAATCCTCACCTTGATATTTGGTAACCATGTGATGATCCCATGTGTGAGATTCAACTGCGTGGCCGCTATCTGCCAATTGCTTGATTTGCTCCTTGCTCATGTATCGCGGGCGGTTAATCGAAATGGTCATTAAAAAATAAACGCCACGAAAGCCATATTTTTCCATCTCCCTGGCTCCAATGCTGAATTGTTCTTCGTCTGTGTCGTCAAAAGTGAGCATCACAGGTTTTGCCGGAAGAGAAGCGCCATGAGCCAGGTAATTATACAATTGGTGGGGCAATACTGTTTCGTAACCACTGTCTTTCAACGCCTTCATTTGCTCAGCAAACTGCGCTGGTGAAACGGAATAACTTTTCATCGTTTCACTTTGACCGGGCTTGGCCTCGCGAATGTGATGGTAGCACAACACAGGCACTTGCTTCCTGGCAAGAATCGTGGCGGCGTCTTCAATAGTTCCATTGGTTGCAGGCGAATCTGTTTTAGCTATTTCAACAGTCGTTTTATTTGATTCGGTGATTTCTTTTTTCGGTTCAGTATTCGCTGAGCAAGCCGCTAATAAAGACAGCAATGCAATAAAGGGAAGGCGGTTCTTTTTCATGATCAATTGAAAAAACAGGTTTTACTGGTATTGGATATAAATAGGTTTCGGAATAAATTTCAATAGTTCCTGAGGCGTATAAAGCTGATTGGTACCGGTTTTCGTATCATTCTTGTAAAATAATTTGAAGCCGGTGAACTGAACGGGTTCTTTATAAATATACCTCAGGTAAGTGGAGCGTTTTAAAATTTTATCACCCCAGCCATCCATATCCATTACAATCTGGACTTCGGGAACTTTTTTAATATCGGTATAATTCCTAACCATCCCTTGTGTAAAGCGGTGAACAACCAAAATTTTGGGAGGCAGATTATATTTTTTTACGATTCCTGCAAGAAAATCAATTGCGTCATTTATATCATTGCCGTTAAAAGTTCCGATTTTTTTCCCGGGAACATGACCTTCTTTCATAGAAAATTCAGGATCTATCCCTAAATGAACCTGGGGCATCTGCAAATATTTTTCTAATACCGCCACTTCCTCTTTCACAGAGCTGTGGCCAACCTGGATATCCAAAAAAGCGAGCGCGTTTATTTCATTCGCCCAATTTATAATAGTGTCGATCTGATGAAAAGGCATTCTCATCCTATGCTTGTTATCTTTTCCCGGCGCTCCCTGTGCGGTAACAGCCACATAATGCAAAGCGGGTATAACAGGAAGAGATGAATCAGCGGATTGCCAATAAGCCACCTCTTCTTTCAGTTTTTTTAGCATTTCATTTTTAGGCAACTCGCCGAGGATGCCCATTTTTTTTGAATAGAGATTTCCATAAAAAGCTACGATGCGATTGAACGGGAAAATGGCTCCCGGCAAGGGATACGGAGCTTTCACCGGCCACAAACCTGTTGTATCATTATTCGCCAGTTCGCGCATGATTTTATTGTACTCAGCGGTGTCAATCGCTTTTTGGTCATACACTTTTCCAGTGATAACTGGTTGTTTTTCAACTTCGTTGCGAGTGGAGTCGGGAACTTGTTTTTCGGACGACGATTGGGCGTTGTTACAACTGATTCCAAAGAAAAAAAGGCCAGAAAGCAAAAGCAGTAAGGGCTGGTAAAATGTTCTTTTCATAAAGAGCGAAGGTATTTTAAAAAGTATTGGAAAATATAAATCTGAATAAGTTTCACAAAATAAAAATCAGCAAAACAATAAGAACGGTGGCTGTGGCAAAGGAATATAAATTATTGCAAAATAAGTTCGTTTGGAGCGTAGGAAATTAGGGTCCATCTTATTTGGAATTAATATAATGATCGAGATGGTCAATGGTTTCCTGCTGAATGAGGATCGTTTGGGAAACGACATCACTGATTGAAATGATTCCTTTCAATATTTCCTCTTCAAACACCGGTAAATACCGCAAATTATTCTGAGTCATGAGCTCCATGCAATGCTCCACTGAATCTGCAGGTCTTAAAAGGGGGAAATCTGTGGTCATGATTTCGCTAATTTTAGTATCCGTGGAATTCTTGCCATTTAATACCACTTTTCTCGAATAATCCCGCTCCGTCATGATACCGCGAAATTTATCATTGTCCATGACTACTACCGCGCCGATATTGTTTTCCTCCATCACGTGCAATGCATCGAGGACGGAAGTATCTGGCAAAACGGAAATCGCCCGGCTTCCTTTGCGAGCGAGAATGTGGCTGATCCTGTTCATAAGTGAAAGTTTGAGGGAAAGTTGAAAAGGAAAGTTACAAAAAGAAAATGTTTGTACAAAATTCAGGGAGGAATTTTTTTGAATGTCAATTAGAAGCAAGGATTTATATTCAAGTCATTCTCGCTGCTGCTGTTGCCGCACATGGCAACAGGGTTTTTAAACATACATAAGTATTTTTTTTGGAGGCAAATCCCGCGAAGCGGATAAATCTTTAAAAAAGGTGCGTTTGCTGAAAATGTTTTTGTCGCATAAAACAATGCAAATGCGTGCATAAACGCTTTATTCTTAAAAAAATTGTTTATTCCAAAAAATTTATTAATTTTGTTGTAATTCTAACTCTGAAGAAAATTCTTTCCAATACCTTTCAAAATCCTGCTATTTTTTAATCAATTATTAAAAATTAAACTGTAGGTTATGAAAAAAGGCTATTCAGTTGAATTTACCGACACCATGGTTGCTATCGGTATTATTCTGGCTTTCTTTACATTAATGGCTGCTATTGCATTATTGACAGGAATGTAAAAATGCTATGCGATTTTTTTTAAAATGGCGTAATTGACCTTGCGCCATTTTTTTATTGCTTGCACTTTACCAGTTTTTAGAAAGAAACAAAACTGTCCATCCTTTTTTATTGATTTCAGATAAAAGCAAAACCCTCCATCTTTTTTTATTTGGTTCAGATAATAATTCCCCGATAAAATTTCGACTGGAATATATTTGCACCAAAAATTATCAGATGAGAATTGCTATAAATGGAATGGGCCGCATCGGGAGGTTATTGTTTAGGAGGCTGATCCAAAATGAAGAATTTGAAGTCGTTGCGGTTAATGATATCATGCCAACGGAAAATCTTGCTTATTTGTTGAAATATGATTCAATTTATGGAACATTTAATCAGTCGGTCACAATTGAAAATGATTCTTTTCTCATAAATGGGAAGAAAATTGCCGCTTTACAAAACACTGATCCGGCCGAACTTCCCTGGAAAGAATTAAACGTAGATGTGGTGCTGGAATGTTCCGGAAAATTCACCAATAAAGCCGCCGCGGAAAAGCATTTGAATGCGGGAGCAAAGAAAGTATTGCTCTCAACAACGGGAGCCGACGACATTTCCTTATTGATTTACGGCTACAATCACAACGGAACCGCTGCCACTTTGGATATTCTTTCTCCCGGAGGTTGCATGACTAACTGCTCGGTGCATATCCTTTACATTTTAAATTCCATAGGAATCCAATCTGCCCATTTAAATTTCCTTCATTCTTATACTTCACGGCAGGAACTTGTTGATGCGCCTCATCAGCAGTTCCGGCGCGGAAGAGCAGCCGCTGAATCGATTATTCCGGTTGACATTGACTTGCATAAATCGCTAAACCGTTTAATGCCTGCCCTGAAGGACAAAATTGCCACCTCCTCAACAAGAATCCCTGTAGCAAATGGAGCAATGGGAGATTTTTCGATCCAGATGAAGGCCGACATTTCCAGGGAGCAGATAAACAGCTTATTTAAGAAATCAGCCAGGCAGGATTTCAAAGGAATCCTGGATTACACGGAAGAGCAACTGGTTTCGCTCGACATAAAAGGAAATACGCATTCCTGCGTTATTGATGGAACCCAAACCGCCGTGGTGGGCAATCACCTGAGAATAGTAGCCTGGTTCGATAATGAATATGGATTCACCAGCCGGATGATAGATTGGCTGAATTACTGGAAATAAAAGCGTTTTATTGAGTCTGATTCCTGATAATTCATGTCGCTGGAACTTATCTTATTTTTACCGGCAAAAAACCTGGAATTCCATCTATGAAACTATTTCCCGAATCGGCCTCGCAGCAACTGGAATTTGATAAAATAAAACTTTTACTTGCGGCGCATTGCCGTTCCGAATACGCACGCAAAAAAGCAGAGGATCTTCGCATTCATACTCATAAAAAGTTCATAGAGCCGGAGCTTTTTCAAACCAATGAATATAAACTCGTGTTTGAAAATCATCTCTATTTTCCTGATGATGCCGTTCTGAATCTTTCCAGGGAATTGAAATTATTGAATATTGAAGCTTCCGTTCTTTCCGGCGAGCAATTCCTGCACATCAAAAAACTCGCGCAGGCAATCCAGCAAATATTCAGATGGTTTTCTCCGGATAGAAGGATCGCATATCCCTCATTAGCCATGATCATTTCCGAAACCTATTTTGAGAAAGCTATCTCTCAATTAATTGATGAAATTCTTGATGAATATGGTATTTTAAAAGACAGCGCTTCTGATAAATTGGCGGACATAAGAATGTCTTTATATAAGAAGAGAACGGAATTAAAAAAAGTTTTTGACCGGGTAGCAAGCAAACTGAAAAAACTCGGTTACCTCGCCGATATTGAAGAAAGCTTTATGAACGGAAGAAAAGTGCTTGCAGTTGTGGCGGAACAAAAACGAATGATAAAAGGAATTTTGCATGGCGAAAGCGACAGCCGCAGGACTTCATTCATTGAACCCGAAGAAACTACTCATTTGAACAATGATATCTTTTCCCTTGAAAATGAAGAGCGCCGGGAAGTATATATTGTGCTTCAACAATTAACGGCGAAAATGCGAATCTACCATTCTCTGCTAACCCGCTACCATGAAATCATTGGAGAATATGATTTCATCAGGGCCAAAGCCAGGTTTGCCATGGATTACAAGGGCAACCTTCCCGCGCTGCAAGACAAGTCAATCATGAAGCTTACCAACGCCGTCCACCCACTTCTTTTTATCTACAATGAAAAATTAAAAAAGCCAACGATTCCGGTAAATCTCTCCCTGGATGACAGGAACCGCATTCTCGTGATCAGCGGACCGAACGCGGGCGGGAAAACAGTAACCTTAAAAACCGCAGGGCTGCTGCAAATGATGCTGCAAAGCGGCCTGCTGGTATCATGCAGTCCGGACAGTGAATTTGGAATTTTCAAACAACTGATGATCCATATTGGTGATACGCAAAGCCTTGAATTTGAACTCAGCACTTATTCATCCCACCTCATCAACATGAAATATTTCATGGAAAACGCCAATGGAAAAACGTTATTCTTTATTGATGAATTGGGAAGCGGCAGCGATCCAAACCTTGGCGGTGCCTTCGCGGAAGTGATCATGGAAGAACTTGCAAAAAAGCACTCTTTCGGACTGGTAACGACACACTATCTCAATTTGAAAGTGATGGCCAATAAAGTGAGCGGCATCATAAATGGCGCTATGGCTTTTGATGAAAAAAACCTGAAACCGCTTTATAAATTAATTGTTGGAAAACCAGGAAGTTCCTATACTTTTTCAATCGCAGAACGAATCGGATTGCCCCGACATTTGATTGATAAAGCGCGCAAGCTCGTAGATGAAGATCATTTCTCTCTTGACAAATTATTGAACAGCACTGAGCAGGATCAGCAATTGATCCAAAAAGAAAAAAAGAACCTGGAAAGGCTTGTGAAAGAGAACGAGAAACTGCAAAAGGAAATGCAGCAGGTGATTGGAAAAGAGAAGCATAAGCAACAGATAGAATTGCTGAAAGAGCAAAACCAGATGAATGAAGCAAAGCTTGTTTATTTGAAAGAAATGGATCGCAAGCTCAAATCGCTATTGGCTGAATGGAGAAAAACCGACGACAAAAATAAAGTGATAAAAACCATGCAGGCACTGCTTTTCAATCAGCCTGAGAAGCAGATTCTGAAAAAGAAACAGCAAAAGATCGACAACAAATATATTGAGAGCAACGAACCGATAAAACCAGGCGATAAAGTTATGATGACAGCCAACAGGCAGGTAGGAATCGTTAGCGGAATCCGGGGCAAGAAAGTGATTGTGCAGATGGGCACGGTTCCAATCACGGTTGAAATTGGAAATCTTGTTGCGGTTAAGGAGCGTGCACAGCCAGAATATGGAACAGAATAAATTTTTTATCTTTCCATTACAGCGAAGCTTTCAATCCGGCCAATTCGTAAAAATTTTCTCTGTCCAATTCCTTCACTGATCCCGGAGGTATTCCTTCCAAAGTGAGGTTTTCCATCCTTAAACGAATCAAGCGAAGACAGCGGTGTTTCATGGCAAGCGCCATCTTCCTTACCTGGCGATACTTGCCTTCGGAAAGCGTGATTTGGAGCCAGGTATGCGGGTAGGCTTCCCTGCGATCATCCGCCCAGGGATAGAGAGCTTTCGGATCATCAATGCGATCTAAGAAATCGGGTTTGGCAAGATAATCCAGCCCATCTTTGATTTTAATGCTTACCCCTTTTCGGAAAGTTTCAAATGTAGTTTCCGACATCTCATTTTGAAGCATAATGAGATAAGTACGCTTGTGGGGCTTATCTCCTGAAAAAATTAACCGGGTAATTGCCTTATCGGTTGTCAGCAGCAGTAATCCCTCAGAATCTTTATCAAGTCTGCCAATTGCATGAGTGCCTTCGGGAAAAGAAAATTCAAGATCGCCCAGCAAGGGAACATCGTGGCTGCTTACAAACTGGGAAACCATATTGCGCGGCTTATTGAGGACAAAATAACGATTCATAATATCAGTCAAAGATATTGCGGGAACGCAGAAAAGCAAGTTATTAAAACCTAAGCGGAACAGTATAACAGGAATATATAAACGAGAATAAAAAAAAGTATCTCTTACAATCTTTTGCAAAAAAAACACCCCGAAGAATCGGGATGTGCGTGGCCTCAAAGTTAAGCATGAAGATTATTATCTTCTTCCATTGTTATAATTTCCATAACCGTTTTTATAGGAACTGTTGTATCTGCTCACAACCATTTGAATTTGTCTTGCTCTCTGATTTTCAAGATCGCGGATAGCCATTTTTTTCTGGCGGTTTTTCATGTAGCGGTTGTTTTGAACCGACATGATCTTATAAGTAAACTCGCGGTTAATTTTTTCAATCTGGTAATCCCTTTCCCTCATTAACGAAGCATTCTTTTTATCATAATTTTTTCGGTCGTTTCCATTATAATAATCATTGTTGGAATTTATGGCATATTGACCATTTGAGTAACGGCTGTCTTGCTCTCGATGTCCCTGGGCAAATGAGGTAGCAAAAAATCCGGCAGCAAGTAAAAGTGTAATCATTTTTTTCATAACAAAAGTTTTAATGTTTTTTAAAATTGGTTCTGCATTGTTTGATTCCACTTTGTTCTCAATGTTTAATAAATGAAATGTTAATAGAATAAAGGTTTATATAAATCGTAACGCCATGGCATATTGCGTAACCGAGGACCGAGGATTTAATCCAATAAAAACTTCAAAAATTGTCCGTTTGCTTGCAGCGAAAAACTCAGTTTACTTTTTGCCGCATGCCAGTTTGAAACTATTATTTTTGCAGCCCGTAAACTTTTAATCCAGTAATGAATAAGGATTTCCCAACACTGCTGTTAGCTCCATGGTCAATAGCGACGCGTGAATTACCCGTAAGTCTGTTACATATTGTAAAGAAGGATAAGTCAGTTAATTTTTCCACGTCCAATTTCAAACGTTCTGTAATTACAAAAGAATTTCATGGCGCTCCGAAACCGCTTAAAGATCTTTTGCTTAAATGCTGCGCTGAAGACATTGGGGAATTTGCCGCCCATTTAAAAAAGTTATTGGAGACTAAAGAGGCAAAAAGTAAAGAGGCTGAATTCTCAAAAAGCCTCATTCGTCATTGGCATAAAATCTTCAGCGAATTAAAACCGTTTTTTCCCTTATTAAAATGGTATCATAAAAAAGAACAACCCGGAAAGAAGGCTTTGCTGACCGCGCCGTGCATTTTCAGCACTGCAAAACCCAAACTGAATTTTGAAGTGATTAAGGTGAATGGAGGCCTTACGTTAAAAACATTCGTAGAGTTGCCAGACAGATCTTATTCACTACAGGATTTCACGCATTATCACTTTTTCCTCACCAGGAAGGATGAATATTTTATTCTTGGTTACATGGATTATATAACACTTGAAGTGATTCTGCAGGAAGCAGAAAAATACACTTTTGATCCGCAAAATTTTGAGAAGCAGATTATTGTCCCGCTTGAAAAGGACTACCGCGTAAACCGGAACAATCTTTTTCCAAAAATTGAAATTTCAGAAACGCCTGCTAACAGGCTATTGCTTACGGAGCTCAATAATTCTTTCCTGATGCTAACTCCCCAATGGGTGTATGATGGATTTGTAATTGATGGATCTTTCAATGAAGCTAAGGAACAAAGCCGTAATGGAATTTCGTACCTCATAAAAAGAAACCACGATGCAGAAGAAGCATTTATGAGAACACTCGTATCGCTCCATAAGAATTTTGCCAATCAGCGTAATGGTTTTTTTTATCTCACTTTTGCGGATGCTATTAAAGGCCAGTGGTTCCTGAAGGTGTATCAGGAGTTTTTAAAAAACAATATTGAGCTTGTTGGCATGGACATGCTCGTGCATTTCCGGTATTCACCTCATCCGCCAAAAACTGAGATGGTGCTGCTTTCCGAAAATGACGATATTCTAACTTTTCAAATGGAAGTATCATTTGGAAAAGAAAGCATTCCTTTAAACGAATTGCAAAAAATGCTGCTGGCGGGCCAAAAAGCGGTAATGCTGAAAGACAGCTCACTTGGAATGCTGGGCGAGGGCTGGCTGAATCAATACGCGGCCATTATCAAGCATGGAAAAATAAATAAACAGCAGATTGAGGTTCTTCGGTGGATGGCGGCTGCCGAAAAAGAAAACGGGCTTGAAAAACCGGCATTAAGAAATGCGCTGAGAGCAGAATGGTGGGAAAAATGGAAGCGATGGCAAGGCGATACGGACGAAATATTTCCTTTATCCAATGGACTAAAAGCCTCTCTGCGCCCTTACCAGCAAAAAGGGATATGAATGGATGCTCCTATTGCAGGAAATCGGCGCCGGAGCTTGTCTTGCCGATGATATGGGATTAGGAAAAACACTCCAGGCCGTTTCAACTATTGTGCATTTTATTGATCGCTATCCTGTTTCAAAAAATATCGTCGTTTGCCCGGCCTCACTGATTTACAACTGGAAACAGGAGTTTGAAAAATTCGCCCCGGGAATTAATGCTGTCATTTATCATGGCAGCCGACAGGCAGGAAGAAACGTTGACAGATTCCGCAAACCAGATCATTATAACAACCTATAACACGATGCGAAATGATGTAGAGCTTATTAGCGCAGCAGGATTTCGGGATCGCTGTTTTAGATGAAAGTCACAACATAAAAAATCCTTCCACCCAAATTTCGCAGGCGGTTTTAAAAATCAAAGCCCGCTTCCGGCTTGCATTGAGCGGAACGCCGGTTATTAACAACACATTTGATCTCTATTCCCAACTTAATTTTGTTGTTCCGGGTTTATTTGGAAGCCGTGAATTTTTCCGGCGGGAATATGCTCATCCAATCGACAACTTTCAGGATGCGGATAAAATCGCTGCTTTAAGAAAACTTACCGCTCCTTTTGTTCTGCGTCGAACAAAGGAACAAGTTGCGAAAGACCTTCCGGAAAAAACCGAAAGCATTCTTTGGTGCAATCTGAATTCAGGCCAAAGAGCTGTTTACGAAGAGATCCTTAACGGAACCAGAAGCAGCCTTTTCCTTGAAATCAAAAACAACGGCATCAATAAAAGCAAGTTGTCAATTTTAACGGCAATGACAAGGCTAAGGCAGGTTTGCAGTTCACCATTACTTCTGCCGGCGGAAGAACATAATGGCTGCGCCGAATCTATAAAAACCGAAGTGCTCATGGGGGAACTGGATAATATTTTAGGAAAACATAAAGCAATCGTTTTTTCCCAATTCACTTCCATGCTGAACCTGCTTGCCGAAGAATGCAAAAAACGCAATATCGCTTTCTATCATTTCGACGGACAAACGCCGCCGGAAAAAAGGGCCGAAATGGTAAAGCAATTCCAGGAAGAAGACAATGATGTTCATTTATTCCTCATCAGCCTGAAAGCCGGCAATACCGGCCTGACGCTCACTGCTGCGGATTATGTTTTCCTTTTCGATCCATGGTGGAATACTGCTGTGCAGGATCAGGCGATTGATCGCACGCACCGAATCGGGCAGACAAAAAATGTATTTGCCTATAAAATGATTTGCAAAGACACGATCGAAGAAAAGATCATGACCCTTCAGCAAAAAAAGAAAAAGCTTTCAGAAGATCTTGTCTCCGCTGATAATAGCTTTGTAAAATCGCTGACTGAGGAGGATGTGGAATATTTGTTTAGTTGATCGGATTGATTCATTAAAAGCACAATGGGCTGCGCCCATTGCTGGTATATTGCGCCCTTTCAGCGCTTCGCTTGCCGGACCATTAGATTCGTTACCAGCAAACGGATCTTTTTTGATAGATTTATTTCATCCTGCTATAGTATTTATTCCTGCAGGGATTTTTTTGCTTTTTTCTATTGATTTCTATGTTAGGCCCTGCCTTCAATTTTATAATTCCGCCACCGCTTCTTCCCCATACATCTGCCCCTTAAATTTCAAGGAGGGCGAAGGAATAAAATCACCTAATCTCAACCTTTCCCACTTTTCATCAACAGACGAAATGGTTTTCTCATCTGGCAATAATTATATTTGGCCAGTCACGATGAAAATCATCGAATTCCTTCGTTTTTAAAGTGCCGTCAAAACCAATGCAGGCACATATTTTTCAGGATCTGATGTCGATTGTTTCTTCATTATAAAATGATCTCTTTTAGGATCGAGGTTATTGCAGAAACGCCACAGGGCAACCGGCAAGATCATTGGCATCTACCGTATGTTCCACATATAGAATCATTTTTATTCCTTCTACAACTTTCATTGCACAAACGATTCATGCAATTCTTTCACATGATCCTTTTCTATTTTTTTTCAACAGAAATAATCAGGCAGGGAATTTCTTTTTGAAGCAAGAGAAAAATTAATGACTTTTATTTCAGGAAAGATCTTCAAAAGTTCATCCGCATTTTCAGCTGAAAACAAAGGTTTTTCATTCAAGAAATTATCGTCTTTTTCTTCATCATATTTAAAAGTTCCATCAATGCACATCTTGCCTCCAAACCCCATTTTGCTGCAACTATGATCCAGCACATCCATTGGCCCCTGCGAGAAATAAATATCAGTTGAAGGATTCAAATTCTTAAAAACATCTTTTGCCAACCTGGCATAATCACTAAGTTCAAAAGCTATTCCGCTTCTTTTGAAGGGCTGTGTGAGAGGCCACCACCAATATTTTATTGAACATCATTTGTCCGGCACCCCACATGGCATTCATTACTTTTTGCCCCTGCCCGGCATAATCTTTTTGAATTTTTGCAATTACCAGGTTATGAAATACGCCTTCAACCGGCATTTCCATATCCATAATTTCAGGCACCATTGTCATTTTTATCGGTGCCAGAAATATTCGTTCCGTTGCTTTCCCAGCCAGGCATCTTCCTGCGGTGGAATGCCAACAATCGTTGCAGGATAAACCGCATTTTTTTTATGGGTGATGGCGGTGATATGAAATTTCGGATACCAATCGGGCAAAGAATAATAACCGGTATGATCACCAAAAGGCCCTTCCCAAATCAATTCGTCATTGGGATCTACATAGCCTTCAATAATAAAATCTGCATCTGCCGGAACTTCTACTTCCGGTTGCGAAATACATTTTACCAATTCCACTTTTTTCTTTCTTAAAAAACCGGCAAGCATGTATTCATCCACGTTTTCAGGCAAAGGCGCTGTAGCGGAATAAGCATAAACAGGATCACCGCCAAGCGCTACGGCAACCGGCATTCTCTTATCCAGTTTTTTATATTCATTAAAATGTTTTGCAGAAACTTTATGCTTATGCCAATGCATGCCGGTAAGCTTTGGGCCAAAAACCTGCATGCGGTACATGCCTACATTTCGTGAATTATTATTCGGATCTTTTGTATGAATGATGGGAAGCGTTACAAAAGGGCCGCCATCTTTTGGCCAGCAGGTTATTACCGGAAGTTTGGTAATATCAGGATCCTGCATAATTACCTGCTGGCACTCTCCTCTCCCATTTATTACTTTTGGCATCCAGCTGGCAAACTGCCCTAGTTTTGGTAACAGTTTTAATTTATCAAGATACTTTCTTTGGGAGAAGAAAGCAGGTGAAATAAATTTTCTATTTCTTTGGCCACATCGTTCAAATCGTTTACTCCAAGAGCAAGGCACATTCTTTTTTCACTTCCATAAGCATTCATCAACACCGGAAAATCATAGCCGGTATTTTCAAAAAGCAAAGCTTTGCCACCGTCTTTGCTTTTGCTAATTCTATCTGTTATTTCTGCAATTTCCAGATGCGGATTTACATATTCTTTTATGCGGACCAGTTCATTTTCTTTTTCAAGGACATCAATAAATTCCTGTAGATTTTTATAAGCCATGAGGCAAAGATAAAGAGAGAGAATTTAGAGTTTGGAGTTTATCGCTTTAGAGGATTTAGAGGGCGGAGTTTAAAGTTATTTAAAAGCTTTAGCCGGTTTAGAGCCGCTTGATTAATGAACATTCACCGGGCAGCCATATTCCCGGCGTTCCCGGCGACCGCCCGTTTCGTAAGGGTTTCCGTGCCCTAACCTGAATGATATAGTCAATCCTGAAAAATAATAATAATCCTTATGCTTCGGATTTCCGCGCGGAGTTCCCGCAGCCGGATAAGCGGCGCCTCCTTTCAGTTCTCCACCCCTGTATGCAAGCTCTACGGCCTTTGCGCCACGGTTTGTGCCAAGCAAAGTTGGGTCAACATAATCAGTGCTCACGTCGTCCAGGTAATCGGTAAACAGTTTTCTTACACCTACTTCCAGTCCTACGTTTATATTATCACTTAGCGACAATTTTACCCCAGCTCCTAATGGAATGGCGAATTGGGTAAGCTTATATGGATTTTTTCCGGGAATGAACCCCTCTCCTTCAGTACTTAATGGCGGCAAAAAATATTTAGTTCCAGTGGAATCGTGGGTATAGGGATTAAAATGATAAATAGCGACAGCGCCAAAAATATAAGGAGTGAGCGCATGAGCATCAATAGGGGTAATATAGTATTCTGCCCCCAGGCTTACTTCAGTCAATCCGGAGGAAAAATTGAGATTCCTCGCCTTGTTTCTTCCATATTTGTCATCAGCGGAAACTTTACCGAATAAAATTCCTGTCCTTAAGGAAAAATGATCCGTGAGATCATAGGAAACTCCAAAGCCTCCGGCTAAATGCGCCTGGTTGAAAGTGTAGTTTTTATCCTGCAGATCACCGCCATAATTGGTGGCGTCCGCCATAAATATTTAATTGGAAATTTTGTCCGTTTGCTATGGAAACAAAAAGCAAAAGGGATAATGGGATCAGGAAAGCCTTCATTATGTAAGATTTGGATTGAATTTTGAAAAATCACGTGACAGTAAAGTGGTATAAAGGCAAAAATGATACCAGTCACCGGAATTTTTCAAGGATTAAAATCCATCCTTTCAAAATCGGCCGAACCCGCGCACTACAGTTTAATTAATTATGACGACAGAAAATGGTTTGGCTATATCCTACTTAAGGTTGGTATATCAAAGTAAAATGCGTCTTGGATAATCTTCCAAATGAATCAACTTACTCTATGAGCTGAATTTAAAATTGGATTGCAATTTCTCGGAAATAGCCAGCTCAAGGCCATCAGGCATTATAGAGGCATCGTCATCAATGGCGCGTATGCGTTTCAGGCCCGAATCCCAAACAAAAATATCTTCTTTGCCGCCATTATAGCTTACACGGAACCTGGTTTCGTCATTAAAGAGGAAGGGAACAGCATTCACGAAGTACGGAACTCCATCTACGATGATTTCAAATTTGTGATCCTGCATATATCTTTTAACTCTTTCTTCAACAAAAAGAATTCCAGAAATGGCAAGAAATCATGGCAGGCAACTAGTTGGAAAACGGTTTATTTTATCAGGCTGACGTTTACTGCATTCGGTCCTTTTGGGCCCATTTCAATTTCAAAAGACACTTTATTATTTTCCTTTACAGGAGCTGACAAGGCATTTACATGAACAAAAATGCTTTCCTGAGTATCAAGGTCTTTTATAAATCCAAATCCTTTATCATGATTAAAAAATGAAACAATTCCTTTATGGATCAGGTCTTCAGGGTTATCCTCATGTTTTGGAACACCTAACGGAATATCTTCTACATTGATAACGATTTTTTTGCGTGGATCAGGGGGCTTGGAGGAAAGATTGCCATTCTCATCCAGATAGGCATACATGCTTTCCGGATCTTTTTCAGATTTATTTTCTCTTCTCTCTTGTTTGCGCTCCGCCTTCTCTTTTTTATTCTGCCGCTTTTTCTTTTCCCTTTCCTTTTTGTTCCATGTTTCTGCCATATTGTATTAAGTGCTTGTTTAAATTGTTATTCCCGGCTTGCTTAAATGAAGTAATAATCGCTGAAGAAATGTAGCCAAAATTTTCCGGGAGCGGATAAAGGTACGACAAATTTATGGGTTATGATGGCTGATTATAAAACAAGAGTTCAGAGAGGTTGATGCAGAGAGATTGTTTCTAACTTGTATGCTTTTTCTATTTGTAAGAACTATAAATATTAAAAAGAAAAAAAACTCAAAAAAAGTCCGTTTCCTGCACAAATCATTCTTAAAAAGCGCCAAAAGCCACTAACTTTAGGCGGACGCTTATGCTGAAAAAAGTCCGTTTGCTGCCGTCATTTAACCGGCAGAAAATCCTTGTTATTATACATGGATTTATCAAACAAATAATACTTTCCATCTTTGTTGTTGCGCCAGTAGCGATGCCCTAAGACGTCATAATACATTCTGCCATCAACGCTTTTATGAGCGGCGCTGTCATTAACGGTGATTACTTTGGGAAAACTCGTTTCAGGCGCTTTTTTCACTACAGTTTTTGTTACCACCGTAGTTTCTGAATCGACCTTTTTTTCTTCAGTTCCCGATGTGGTTGAATTAGGCGAAACGCCTGAGATCGGTGTCACCGAAGGACTGGCCGATGGATGTACTTTTTTGCTGCAACTTATTAAAGCGATGAACAAAAAAGCCAGCGCCACCAGAAAAATCTTATTCATAATAACTATCCAATGTTTTTTAGCCTGAATTGCCAAAAAGCATGCCATGGAAGGCAGTAATGAAGAATTAAGAATTAAGAATTAAGAATGAAGAATGAAACACCTCCTATAACCCTTAATTTTTAATTGCTGCTCCCATCAATTTCCTGTTTGCCCGTCACGCACTTTGACTTTCTTTTTTCCGCTGTTCTTTTTTTGATAATCCAATACTTCTTTTGGAACAATTTTTTTCATTGGTTCATCAATCACGGTTTCGGGGGCGGCGGGTTGCCGAGCAAATGGCCGCGGTCATATTTCTCAATTTTGATGATTCTTCCGGTTTCCGGATCATAGTAGGTCCAGTTACCATTTTTTACGCTGTATTGTTCAGCTTTTACAATTTTAAAACTAATGATTTCATTATTTCCTGTTCCATAAACGGGAATCGTATCATAAGGGATATCAGGATTGTAGGCCCGCCAGCTTTCCTCTCTTATCAGATCGCCGCTCAAAGGAGTAAAATATTGGGATAGTCCATCCTTTCCGCCATACCTGTAATTTTCTATTGCCAGAAGATCGCCTTGCAAAGTGTATTTTCTCCATGAACCTTCTTTCTTATCATTCACATACATGCCTTCCTCCTCATAACCCGGTTCGCCGCGCAATGGATCTACATGGGTTACCCATTTGCCTTGCTTCAGTCCTTTCTTGTCAACAATATTTATTGTATCGCCTTTAACAGACAGCTTATATGTTTTATATTGCGCTTTCGTTTTCAGGAAGAAAAACTGCAAAGCGAAAAAAACTAAAGCCACTTTTTGCACTAAAACTCTGTTCATTTAAAAAAAATTAAGATGTTTTCCAGTTCCAAATTTACCAATTTAAGGCGTTCCCTTCTTCAATCCGCCTTTTTGTTTCTAACAATTTTAACCTTTTTTCCTGCATTCGCACAATGGTCACCAACGCCGGCGTCTGAACGGTTGAATAATACGGCAAAGAGAAACTTATTGCGAAGCGAATCTGTTTTGAATGATGTGAAGTTCAGGAATATCGGTCCTTCCCAAATGAGCGGAAGAGTCGTTGATATTGAGGTAAATCCTGAAAACCCTTTAGAATTTTATGTTGCGTATGCCACCGGCGGACTTTGGCACACCATCAATAACGGGCAAAGCCTTGTTCCTGTTTTTGATAAGGAAGATGTAATTGGAATTGGTGATTTCGCAGTCAACTGGAAAAACGGTGAAATATGGGTCGGTACAGGAGAGGCGAACAGCAGCCGGTCAGTCTACTCTGGCATCGGGGTGTACAAAAGTTCCGACAAAGGAAAAACCTGGCAGTATTTGGGTTTGCCGGAAAGCCACCACATAGGCAAAATAATTTTGCACCCTGAAAACAAGGATATCGCATGGGTTGCTGCTTCCGGACATCTCTATTCTTCGAACAAAGAAAGAGGCGTTTATAAAACCATTGACGGTGGAAAAACCTGGAAACAAACCTTGTCAGTAGATGATAAAACCGGCGCCATCGACATGGATATCAATCCAAAAAATCCTGATGAAATCTACGCTTGCATGTGGTATCGGGAGAGGAAAGCCTGGAATTTTGTTGGAGAGGGAAAAACCTCTGCGATTTATAAAAGCGCTGATGGGGGCAACTCATGGAAAAAAATTACGGGCAAAGAATCCGGCTTTCCTGAAAATGAAAAAATCGGCCGCATAGGAATTGCCATTTGTGCATCCAACCCACAAGTGGTTTATGCAATCATGGATAATCAAAACCACCGTCCAGACACGGCTATAAAAAAAACTGATACTGCAAGGTATGTTTTGGAGAATTTTAAAAACATATCAAAAGAACAATTCTTGCAGCTTGATCCTAAAAAGTTAAACAGCTTTTTAACAAGGAATAATTTTCCCGAAAAATATACAGATTCTTCTATAAAGGAAATGGTTCGTTCCGGCAAAATCAAAGCCGCTGCAGTTTATGAATACTTAACGGATGCCAACACTCGAATGTTTGACACACCGGTAATTGGCGGCGAAATTTACAAAAGTGAGAATGGAGGAACTACCTGGAAGAAAGTAAATACAGCTCCGCTGGAATTGTACAGTTCCTACGGTTATTATTTCGGCAAAATATCCGTTTCCCCGGTAAATGAAAATAAGGTGATCATCAGTGGGATTGACTTGATGGTGAGCAATAACGGCGGACAGACATTTAAATCGGTTGACAAGCCCAACACCCATTCCGATTGGCATGGCGCCTGGATCAATCCTAAAAACGAAAGTCATTGGATCGCGGCAAACGATGGCGGCTGCAACATCACTTATGACAACGGAGAGCATTGGTTCAAGGTGAACACACCGCCAGTTGGACAATTCTACGCTGTTACTGTTGATGATGCAAAACCTTATAATGTTTACGGCGGACTCCAGGACAATGGAGTTTGGTATGGCTCCTCAGCAAACAAAAGCGAAGATGAATTTAATTTCATCAATGACAACTGGAAAAATATTGGCGGCGGAGATGGCATGCAGGTTCAGATTGATCCCCGCGACAACAAAACGGTTTATTATGGTTCCCAATACGGTGAATACCAAAAAAAACAGGTGGATGAAAAAGAGGGGAAAAAGAATTCATCCGATGCCTGATGTTGATGCAGAAAAATTCCGTTTCAATTGGCAGACTCCTATTTTGTTGAGCAGCTTCAATCCTGATATTGTTTACATGGGTACCCAAATCCTGCACCGGAGCATGGACAAGGCGGAAAGCTTTTCGCACATAAGTTCGGATTTAACGAGAGGCCCGAAAGCCGGAAACGTGCCTTATGGAACGATTGTCACATTAAGTGAATCACCGCTTCGGTTTGGAGTACTTTATGCCGGCACTGATGATGGCAATATCCAGTTGAGCCTCGACGGAGGATATACATGGACATTAGTTAGCAGTAACCTACCCAAAAATTTGTACGTGAGCCGTGTTACCGCATCCGCCTTCAGTGAAGGACGCGTTTACGCGACGCTCAATGGATACCGGGACGACAATTTCACCGCGTGGCTTTTCCTGAGCGACGATTTCGGAAAAACATGGACCCAATTGGGCAAAGATCTCCCATCAGAATCACTCAATGTGGTAAAAGAAGATCCTGTTTATGAAGATATACTTTATGTTGGCAGTGATAACGGATTGTATGCCACCTTGAACAGGGGAAAAAACTTTATGGCGCTTGGGAAACTCCCCTCTGTGCCGGTTCATGATATCGCGATTCAAAAAACAGCCAATGAGATAGTGATAGGCACTCATGGAAGAAGCATTTACATTGCATCGCTTGATACAGTACACAAGGCCTTTAAAGCACGGAAGAAATAGAAGCTTTTGAATAAAGAAAATCATCCTGTTTTGTCTCAAAAAGTCTCCTGCATGATGAAAACATGACCCAATGAGATAGGGATCGAAATTGACTGAAACTTAAAGGGATCGCGCTCTTGCAGAAAGCAAATGACCTACTTATCGGTGTGCATTTCAAAATTACCCCCTGTTCGTGAGAACATGAACAGGGGCATCTTGTAAAAAAAATTCTCCTAACGATTTATTTTGCAGAAGCATGGACATTTTCAAATGCACCAATAAAGTAGAAAAGCCGCGCCATTCTACTGCTATGTGCATGGTTCTATTGCTTGCATAACGAGTCTTCATCTTAATTAATTATAGTGAATCCAGCAGACAAATTCCCTTCCCTATTCAATGATTGAATCCAGCAATTCCTTAAGTTTTGGAGAATCAGGGCTTGGGGCTTTATACAGCAGTAATTTCCCCTCTTTGTCATAAATCAAAAAATGGGGGATACCTGAAACATTAAGGTTCTTGGCCAATTTGGATTCGGCATCCCAAAGCTGCATGCCATGCATATTTAATTCCCCCAGTTTCTTTATCCAATCTTCTTTTTTACTGTCAATTGAAACGCTTGCAAAAACAATTTTTTTTGAAGAATACTCTTTTTCTAACTGCTGTATAAAAGGAATCATTTTTATACACGGAACACACCAGGACGCCCATAGATCAATGAACACATATTTACCCTTAAAATAGTCAAGAGAGAATACATTCCCATCCTGATCCTTCAACTTCACAGGGGGTGTTTCCGCTCCTTTTATCGTGTATCTAAGGTTAGCAAAAGATTCGTTGATTTTATCAGCGAGCCCTTTATCACTGATGGATTTTGCAATGGTCAAAATTTCCTTTTTATCCGTATCAAAATTTTCTGCAGCCTTGTAGCGGCTGATGTAGCTGGCCAACAAGGATTCTATAACCCTATCATGCATCTTTTTGCCAAACCCAAAATTATTCAGAAAGTCAATCTGCGTTTGTATTTGTTCTAAGGTTCTTCCCGCTGTGTATGGATTTAATCCAATTTGCAGATTTAAATAACCTGTCAGGTTTTGAATGGAAGAAGAAAAGATAAGCATCAGGGAATCTTTATAAAGCGGGATCATTTTTGCGGCAAGAGCGTTATACTCATCAGTAAATTTCCCGTTGCTGCTGAAAAGGTATGCGTACTGGTATAACTTTGACTGGAATGTCTGGCTTGCGTTAAAGCTAATATACTTTTTCACAAATGAACTTAGTGCTTTTTGATTGATCAGGGAATCGGCAACTTTTAAAAAACTGTCAAGGAAAGCCTTTGCCTGCAACTGAGTGCCTGGGGGCTTATAAAAATACTCTTCCATTAGCTGGTTAAACCTTTCATGCATCATCACCAGGGATCGATTGTTTGGATTGCTGATTGAATGGGAATTGCAGTACACCCGAACAGAATCTTTAGGCAAAAACTCTAATTTTAAAATATCACTGGGAGCAAGATAGATGGTAGTAGTGTATTGAGTTTTATGATTGCCGTTGCCATAGATTAGGTATAAATTAAAAAGCGTCGCTTTCTTAATTTTCAGGTTTAAGGAAAAAGCCTTGCTATCCACAACATCGGCTTTTGCAGTTATCGCTTCAGGGGTTGAAGAAATCGGAACCGCTTCATTAACAACCACACTTATCGGCTGCTCTTTTTCAACTCTAAAAACTCCTTCAATCCGCGCCGCGTTAGAGGTTAAGAAACTGCTGATCATGCAGCACGCAATACAAAGCCTTTTTATAAGCATGTTCATTTTAAGATTGATTTACTTGTAAGCACCGATTAAAATACCTATCTATATTATACTTCAAACCATTTCCCTTCAAGCACAAGAATCATCTTGGATTCTGCACAATATGGCCGTTAAGCGAAATCACTTTTGAAGGAATAGGAAGCACAAGCCTCGGGTCTTGCGGTTGCAAAGTTTTGCTACCATGAGTAATGCTAATATTCCTTCCCTCAAGATTCAACCTTTTTATGTCGGCCAGGCGCAAGCCTGTAAAAGCTAATTCAATCCTTCTTTCGTTCAGGATAAGGTCAAGTGCTTCTTCCGGAGTTGTTGCATCCAGATCTTTGTAATCAGCCGCTTTAAAGCGTTTTTTCCTCAGGTTGTTCAAGTCATCAAGAGCTTTCTGCTTATTTTTTAATCTTGCCTGCGCTTCGGCTCTTGTCAATAAAATTTCCGCAGTTGTAATCCCTGCATGGTTGTAGTCATACACAGCCTTCGTTTCAAGAATGCCCTGAAAAGGGAGCATTGTACCATACCAATCCTTGGAACTTGCGCCGAAATCATTTCGAAGATCTCCTTCTGTGAATAAATCGCTTTGCTGTTTTGAAAACAGGAAGACAAAATTGTAACCGCCGGCGAGGCGCAGGTATTTTAGAAAGACAATATCCTTCTTGTCTACCGTTGACGAAGGATAGCCTGTCAATGAAGAGAGGGGCTTATTATTCGGATCACTCCAGGAAAAAGTGTTATAATCGTAGATATAATTGCTCATTTGGAAAGCTTTATCAGCAAAGTCATGGGCTTTCTGCCAATTGCTCATATACAAATACATCCTCGCCAGTAATCCATAAGCTGCCGCCTTTCCCGGCCTGTAATTGTAAGTTGATTTTTCTGGCAGCAGGTCAAGCGCTTCCAAAAGATCCCTTTCTATCTGAGCATAAACATCTTTTACACTTGATCTGGAGAGCAAGGCATTTATATCCGGCTTGACTGGCATAGGCACTCCGAGATCTGTAGAAGCAGTTGAACTATTATAATGCTTTGCGTATTCATTTACTAATGAAAGGAAAGTAGATGCCCGGTGAACCAGCGCCTCTCCCTTGATCCTGTTCTTTTTGAGAAGATCATTCTCCTGGTTGGTTTCGAGTCCGCTTAAAACAGTATTGCAAATATATAATGCGCGATAGGCAATAGTCCAATCGGGATCATCCTCATTTGAATCATACAATTCATTTTCAAAATCATAGGCTCTTACGGCACTTTTTCCCGGATAGCTGTTTGCCGCCGCGCGATATGCATCCGGCAGCACTATTTCATCGGTAAAAAAAACCTGATTGTTAGATAGCCGCGTTATTTCAAGAGGCGCCGAAAGCAAAGCGTCGTAATCTTCCAATGTTCCCGGAATCACAACACCTTTTGGTACAACATCTAAATACTTATTGCAGGATGCCAGTACTATTAGAAGCATTGGCAAAAGTGATTTAAGAAATATTCTTGTCTTCATAATTTTTTATTTTTTCTCCAAATTTGGAGATGATAATGATGATTTTATTTTTTCCCGGTCTTGCTAAGAATTAAAAATTAAGATTCAAGGAGAGAACATAATTTTTCACTGGAGGGAAATTGAAAGTCCCGCTTCTCAGGTTATAATAGTCAGGATCGATATCATTTTTATTTTCCGTCCACAACCATAAGTTATTGCCTTGCGCGGTAACCTGGATTCCTGAAAAAATATTCTTCAGATAATTTTTCGGCAACATATAAGAAAGCGTGAGTGATCTCAATCTTGCGAAAGAAGCGCTTGCCTCATAGATATCGGCATTGCGGTAGTAGCTGTTCCATTTATTGCTTCCGGTACTATTGTCATATACTCTTGGAATGTCAGTGTTCGCCTCATCTCCCGGCTGCTGCCATCTTTGAGAAATTGTATTCAAGGCTCCCCCATATAAATCCATCCTTGGCGATGGCAGGCGTAAAACGTGCCCCATTTTATAAGTAAACTGCGGAATCAGGGAGAATCCCTTATACTGAAAAGTGAGCATCATGCCACCGTAAAAGGGAGGTGTCAGCGTACCAGAATAATTTAAGCCATTCACATCCGTCATTTCAGCAGAAGCCCAGTTCGCTATCTCGTTTTTCGCATTATAAATCTGAGGTTCTCCTTTGTCCGACAATCCAGCCCACCGATAGCTATACATGTAACTCAATGGCTTCCCTTCAATAGGGCTTGTCCCTGCGATATAAGTTCCTGCAGTAATTGTTGGCATCAGCACAGTGAGCACTTTATTATTATTGTAACCAAAATTAAAGTCAGCATGGAAACTGAATTCACGTTGAATAATTTTAGCATTCAAATTGATTTCTACTCCTTTATTAAGCATTTTGGCGGTGTTATTTTCTGCTCTTCCAAATCCGGTTGTAGGATCGAGGATGCTGTTACCCAACAAATCAAAGCTCTTTTTATAATAATAATCGATGGATCCTGAAATTCTGTTATGAAGTATGGCGAAATCCAGACCTAAATTAATGATGGCAGTTTTTTCGGGACGCAATTGCTGATTTTCAGGATTTGAAAACGTGAGCATATTTTCCTGCGTATTAAAATTCTTGCCTGTAGATGCAATTGGATAAGGACTTGAATTGCCTATGTTCCCATTAATTCCATAAGTAGCTCTTGCGACAAGGCGATCAATGAAGGAATTGTTTTTCATGAACTCCTCCCCTGAAATTTTCCAGCTTCCCCCAGCGCTCCAAATAGGAATATACCTGTATTTAGGATCCGTTCCAAACAAATTGGATTGGTCTATACGGGCGCTTCCTGAAACGGTATAGCGATCTTTATACGTGTAGGCGCCGTTGGCAAAAAGTGAGAAAAAGCGCTTGTCACGCTCATAAAAGTTTGGCGACCAGTTGTAGGAAATGTAATCACCTTTATAATTCGGTGTATAATTTGACAGGGAAAGCACATCGAAATTATCAACCGTTAATGCCTTCTCGTTATAATTATAATACCTCTCTGCATTGCCCTGATTCGCAATCTTCCTAACTTCTGTTCCTATAACGGCGTTTACCTTATGAATCTTTCCTATTTTTTTATCAATGGAAACCGTGTTCCTGAAAGTCCAACCACTAAACTGATCTTTGGTTTTATCCAAAATCGGCCCGACAGGAAACTTGTTTACAAAGGATCCTTTCGCATTATCATAAATCCTCCAACTGTTGGCAAGGTTGCGAACATAATAGGTGTTCAGATTTTGAAGGTTATCAGTATTAGTAAAGCCCAGCTCGTTCAGGTACTTTGAACTAAACACAATTCCTTTGGCAATCTCATAGTCGAGGCCAAGGTTAAAGCGGGCTTCAAACCTTTTGGTTTTATTATTGCTGTTGTTCAATTCCTGCATAGGATTAAAATCCCAATTCAAGTAGCCGTTGTCATAATAACCATGCTTCAGGTGTTCCGGAATGCTTGCATACTGAGATAGGTAATTCCCATTTTCATCAAGGAACATGTTATATGGACGACCAAATGAATAGTCATACCCGCTGGCAGTTTTTGCGTTGCCAAAAGTAGAATTGACACCCAGGGATAGAGAAACTTTTGGCAAAACCTGCAGGGAATTCTTGATATTCAAAATAATATCATCGCTTTGGTTGCCGATGGAGGCAGGCTGTTGTTTAGTATATAGGGCCGAAACAAAATATTTATACGTCTGGCTTCCGCCGCGGAGCGACAAATTGAATTGCCGCTGAAAAGCAGGTCTGTAAAACAAATCCTGCTGGGAAAGGTTATTTTGATTCTTAAGGGCGTTTAAACCTTCATTCACCTGGCCATCGGTTAATTGCCCCAAATATTTCTTATAAAATAATTCTCCTACACGCGAATAACCTGTGTTGTTAGCCGTAGCAGGTTTAAACCAGCCTTTATTAATTGTTTCAACTTCAAAATCAATAAAGTCAGAGGAATTGGCCATTTGATAATAGGAAAAGTCAGGCTTTTCATTAAAGCTGAAATTGCTTGAAAAATCAAAAATGGCTTTGCCATTGGTATTTTTCCCAGCTTTGGTTTTGATCACCACTACTCCATTCGAAGCTCTTACTCCCCAAATAGAAGCTGCCGCCGCGTCTTTTAAAATAGTGATATTGTCAATGTCGTTTGGATTGATTGTATAATTACCGCTCTCGATCGGAAATCCATCAACAACAATCAATGGGCGCGTATCAGATTTAATGGAGGAAACGCCCCTGATTTGCAGCCCGCCATTTGGATCAACCAATACGCCTGCAGCAATTCCTTCAAGGCCTTTAGCGAAATTGGTGGATGCCAAATTGGTTACGGCTAATTTATTATTGTCGATTGAGGTAAAGGAACCAGTTGCTCTTTCCTTTGAAATAGTTTGGTAACCGGTATTCAGCATCACTTCTATTGACTCACTGTTAACTACTTTTATTTTAAGCCCTATCCTCAATTCTGTTTTTCCATCAACTTTCATTTCTGAAGTTTCCACATTTGCACCCGAAAAAACCAATACCGCATTTTCATCAATGCCAGACAAGCTGAATTCTCCGTTGAGGTTGGTAGATGTTCCTTTATTAGTTCCTTTCACTACTACCGACACTCCAACTAATGGCTTTCCCTCGACATCCGTAATCAAGCCATGAACATCAATCGGTTTGTGGGGGAACCACTGAGACCGCATTTTCTTCCTTTTTCACCACCGTAATCGTCTTATTCTCAATGCTCCAGGTAAAAGGCTGCTCTTTAAAAGTTTCCGACAACACTTTTGCCACCGGGGCGTTTGTCAAATCCATCGTCACCGGTTTTGCATTTTTAATCAAATCGGCATCATAGAAAAATACATACCCCGCCTGTTTTTTAACAGCATTGAATACTTGTCTTAAAGGAATATCCTTTGCCGAAATACTTACAGTTTGCGAATAGCCTGTAGCATAAACCTGCAGAAAACCTGTAATGATCAGGAAAATTATTAGTTTCATAGACAGCCATGTTTGACGTGAAAGCAAGAACTTTCGGTAATTAAAAAAAAGCATAGATTTGTTTGTTTGGTTTTTTGAATAAATGATCCGTTAGAGTTTTGTTTATTTCATTTTATCCAACGCCGCCGGAAATGTTGATCGCATTTCCGGTTTTGTTTTGCCCAATTTACTTAAGGCTGTACAATGATTTTTCTTCCATCGATTTGAAAATTCACCTTATTTTTTGCAAGCAAACCGAGCACTTGCGACAACTTTAAATCCCGCTGCATTTCACCTACGAATTGCCTTTTGGGAATAACGCCGTTATACACTACCTCCACATCATACCATCTCGACAATTGCCTCATAATTTCCTCCAACCCTGAATTATTAAAATGAAAAAATCCATTTTTCCATGCCACTGCCTCATCCACATCCACGTTTTCCACAACAATATCTTTGTTGCCCCTGGAGAAAGCAACCGCCTGCTGTCCAGGCTTTAACATTTTACTGAATGCTCCTTCAGACACTTTCACCAAACCCTCAATCAAAGTAGTCTTAACCGCGGTTTCATCATCATACGCATTAACATTAAAATGAGTGCCAAGCACCTGCACATTCAAATTTTTTACCTTTACTTCAAAAGGCATCTTAGGGTTGTGAGCAATTTCAAAATAAGCCTCCCCTTTTATTTCCACTTTCCGTTGTTTTCCAACAAATGCAGTTGGAAAAGTGATGGATGATTCAGCATTGAGCCAAACCTTTGATCCATCAGAAAGGACTAATTGGTATTGCCCCCCGCGGGGTGTTGATACAGTGTTATATTCCACTGTTTCTGCTGCGTTTCCCACCTCAGCCTTATATAGCAGCCGTCCGTCATCCAGCTTGATCACCTGGCTGCCGCCCTGCTGGCTGATTGCACCGCTTTTGGCAGTTTCCAGGATTACCACCGAACCATTGGCAAGTGTTAGAGTGGCTTTATTCCCGCCGGGCTTCGCGTCATTAACTGGCACCTTGTTTTCAAAATCGGCAAGTTCCCTCTTTGGATGTTCATGGCTTTGCAGAAAATAAATGCCACCACTAATCAATAAAAGAATCGCCGCGGCAGCCGACCAGATTTTTCGCATCTTCCGTATTTTCGAAGGCTCGCTAAACAATGATTTCTCTATTCTTGCCCAAACCTCCTCGGTATCACCGGTTTCTGGCTTAATGCGTTTTGCCGAAAGCATGGCCCGAAGTTGCTGTTCGGCGGCTTTCATTTCTTCCAGATTCGCCGGATTCTTTTGAATCCAAACTTTCCAGAAGAGGCTGGCTTCGGGAGTTGGCTTTTTTATCCATTGAATAAAAAAAGGATCTTCTAAAAACTGCTCCGCACTGTAAGATTCGTAATTCTTTTGCATTTAGTCCTGTTATTGAACAATCGTAAAAAGTCGTTTACGTAAAAAGGACAGGCAGAAAAAAGGTTTTACCCCATGGAGGGCAAACATTTTTTAAGTAAAAGAAATAAAAATAAAAGATAGTTGAAAAATGTTAGGCAGACAGGAAGGCAATTTTTGCCAATAAAAAGAGAGAAGCGAAAAGAAATAAAATATTTAAAAATTGTCCGTTTGCTGGAAAGTTTCTTTCCCTTTATCGGTCTCCGAAGTACAATCAGGCATTAATAAATTTGCAGGTATTTAAGGAAAATCGAAAAGGTCAGCGTCGCTGCAAATAATTCTGAAATAGAAAGCGTCTGCCTGAGAGCTTCCAATGCCCTCGCGGTTAATTTATAAACCCCCTTAATCGTAATGTTCATAAGACCAGCTATTTCCGGATATTCCATTTCTTCCAGATAACGCAGATAAATCACTTCTTTTTGACGGGGGGTAAGACGGTTTAGAGCATCGGTCAGCTTTTGATCAAGCTCAAATTCAGTTTCTTTTTTAATATAGTCCGATTCTACTGAAAATACTATTTCAAAAGGAACGTTCTCATTAATGCCTACCCGGGGATTGCGGTTATTTTTTTGAAAGTTGTTGTAAAGGGTGCTTCTGAGGGCAACCATAAGATAAGCCCGAATGGCGGTTACATCACCAAGATTCGCCTTGTTCTTCCAAAGTTTTACAAAGAGATCGTGAATGGAATCTTTCACCACTTCCTCATCAGATGCAATCCGCATTCCATATTCGTAAAGGGGGTGATAATACCTGAAATAAATAAGTTGGAATGAATCCTTGTCTCCCGCTTTAAAAGAGTGCCATGTACAAATATCTTCGTTTAAAATTTCCATTTTCAAATAAGCAGTTATGCAAAAACAAGGGCAATTTACGACTTATCGGCAAATTGATATTTTGAGAGGATACATTTCAAAACTGTGGCAGGTTGGTGAAGGACATGTATTATTGCAAACTTTCATTTCTTGGGCTGAAATGCTTTGGTCTACTCGACAGAAACTTTGTTGAGGGATAGTAGTAACAATAACCTTTTAATTATATATTTGGCAACGGTTCCGGGCAGACGAATATCTATTATCTTGACTGCACAAGCCGTGACCGTTAGCGATTATAGCCGTAATATACTATGAAAATAACAACAGGCGGAAACAAATGACAAAACAGACCAGACTAATAATCCTTACTTTCTGCATTTTAAAATTGATACTTCATTTGATTGCAGACAGCCATTCAGGTTTTCAGGGAGACGAATTATTACATATCGAGACAGGTAAAAATCTGGCTTTCGGCTATATGGAGTTTCCACCGTTGATCGGACTTTTTGCTTTTATCCAAAATCTCTTTGGCAGTAATTCCGTCTTTGTACATCATTTCTTTGCACACATTGCAAATATCCTGATCATCATCTTTGTAGCAAAAACGACGATTGAATTAGGTGGGGAAGACAAGGCCGTCTTTTTGGTTCTGATGTGCATAATTATCGGGCCAAGTTTTGGTCGTTCACAACAACTGTTTCAACCCGTAGCTTTCAGTCAGCTGTTTTGGGTGTTAAGTTTTTATCAACTAACAAGGTTTGTAAAATATCTCGACAAAAGAAGTTTGTGGCATTTAACAGCCTTTGTTGTTTTGGCTTGTTCTATGAAGTATGACGCTGTATTTTTCATCTTTGGCTTATCGGCATTACTACTTTTTAAACGAACACGCGAAGCACTTCTACGCCTGCATGTTTGGGAAAATATAATTGTAGCTATTTTGTTATTGCTTCCCAATTTGATTTGGCAATACGTAAACCACTTTCCTGCGTTGCAAATGTTTAGCCGGCTATATGAAACACAATTAGACAATTATTCCCGCATGGAAACTTTAGGTCAATTGCTGATTGACATAAACGCTCTGTCTTCTTTATTAATGATTGTTCCTGCGTTCATCTACATTTTTAAAAAAAATAAAACAGTCAACAGACCTTTAGCAATTTCAATCATACTGGCTATTGCGTTCTTATCGTTCAGTAATGGCAAACCTTATTATTTCTATCCAATTATTTTGACAATTCTGCCTTTTGGCGCCCTTTTTTGGGAACAAATTATTTTGCAGAAAAGAAGATGGATGCTTTATCCAATAACCATTCTGTTGCTTTTGGGTACTTTTTTAATTCCTTTTGGAATGCCGGTTTACTCCTTTCACCATTATTTGCAATCGATTTACAAATATGAAAAGAAAAATATTGAAGGGGGAAAGTATGCGGTAAAATATGACGAGTATTATACCAAAGAAAAGTGGAAAGAAACAATGCAGCAGCTAAAATCTGTTTACGACAGTTTGCCTGCGGGTGAAAAACAAGCTTGTAAAATTTGGGGCAAACATTATGCTCAAGCTGGTGCAGTAAATCTATTGGGTAGAGAGTACAATTTGCCAAAAGGGTTTTCGTATCACGGTAGTTTTTACAGATGGACGCCGAACGGAAAAATACCAACTACTATCATTGCTTTAAGTTATCGGGTTGGTGATTTCTTTAGCCCTTATTTTGATGAAGTGAAACTTGTAAGAACAATTTACAATCCTTATGCAGACAATGAGGAAGAACTTTATCAAAGAATTTATATTTGTAAACAACCAAAACAAGACTTCAATAAATTGAAAGAAATTTTTAGTTCAAGAATATTTGAATAAACTAAGGCACCACCGCTAACAACAGTTACCTTATACCGGCTGTAGAAAACAAATGCACAAAACTGAACTTTAGTACTAAATTTAAGCTGACGAACCACGAATGCCGGTACAGCGGCATGCCGATTAACGTTGGCGGCAACTTGTGAGCCTGTTCAAAAATTAATGCAGCAATGAAAGAATAATATCAACAATGAATGATATGATTACCAAATTACTTCAAACAAATATTGACTATGCCTACTTTTTTTTAAGAGTTATAGCTGGAATTATTATTTTTCCTTATGGTATGCAAAAACTTCTTGGATGGTTTGAAAATTTAGGAGGTGGTGTAGGTATTAAAGAAACTATTGCACAAATGAGTAGAAAGAAAATTCCTTTAGCGATTGCCTGGTTAATTATTATTGGGCAGTCCATTGGAAGTATTGCATTGATAATTGGATGTTTTGGAAGAGTTGCTGCCGGTGCTAATTTCATAATTTTTTTTGGAGCTCTTATTGTTCATGCACCTGATGGATGGACAATGAATTGGTTAGGAAAAAAAGGGGAGAAGGGATTGAGTATTTTATAATGCTTCTTTCTATATTACTGGTTATACTAATTAAAGGTAGTGGCGCAATTTCAATAGACCTTTGGCTAATATCAAAAATATAAAACCAAAGGTAATTATATCATATGACAAGCTATGTTTGCGTCTGGATTGTATAAAATGACAAACCGTTAAAATAGGTTGACTAAAAATTAAACACTTTTGCAACACTATGGCCTACATTAAAAAGGCAGACCGCCGAAAAAATCAGTATCAAAAAGTCAGTTTCGACTTTAAACTTTCCCTCATTGACGAAATTCACAATGGGCTGATTTCCATTAATCATGCCGGAAAGTTTACAATATTTCCCGCAAGTTCAATCACTTATTGGATTGAAAAATTGTCGTCCTTTGAACAAAAGTTCCGGGCTACCATTTTAAACCTTATTTTTAAATAAAAAATGGTCAACCTATTTCAGGACAAGACACGTGCTTTGCCACAAATGTAGAGTAGTCTAATTTGACATTATGAACAATACAGATGAGCTATATACTGGCTGCCCAGTTCAGCATGCCAGGCAATTTATTGCAGGAAAATGGCAAATGGGCATCCTGTGGAATTTAAGAAATCAATCTTTGGGTTTTTGTGACATTAAAAGTAAACTTCCGGGCCTATCAGATAAAATACTTATGCAGGAGCTGGACTTTTTTGTTGAGAAAAAAATTATTAACCGTAAAGCTTTCGAATTACCAACTGCTAAAACAGAATATGCATTATCGTCTATGGGTCAGAGTTTAATCCCTGTCATCAATTTAATAGTGGAATGGGGTTATTTATACTTACAAGATGAACAGGTGACTAAAGAAATGAGCATGACACCGATGCCTGCTATTGAAGCTATAGAAAATGGTATGGCTGAAAGGCTATAGCGTTTATTTTATTCCTTACAGTTTTGGAAACTTAACTCCGTATTTTGACGCTGTCGCCACCAGTTTTTTAATATCAGGCGGCCCCTGGGGCATAGGCGGAAGCTGTACTTCTTCTGCTGGTTGGCTCATTTCCACAAAGTAATTCTCTAATCCACCGGGGGTAAGTAGTATCAACGTTTCCAGTTTTTCAGTTTGTATTTTAAAAGAATGCTGAATGTTTTTGGGCAAAAACATAACATCGCCTTCTTTTGCGTAAAAAGTTTGATTCCCTGCTGTGTACACCACTTCCCCTTCCAGTATCAAAAACGTTTCGTCTTCTTTTGTATGGGTGTGAGGCGGAGGCTCCAAACCTCTGCGTTCAGTGGCACGAAGCAAAGCATACCGACCACTCGTTTCTTTAGAGGACACCAGTAATGACATTAAATGACCAATATACCAATAGGAGTTTTCTTTATTCCTGTTGGTAAGTACGGGCATCAGTAGTGCTTCCTCCTTTTTCATTTTTGCAAATGCTTCAGGAACCATAAACATGCTGCTAACTATTCCCATGGTTTTTAAAAATCTTTTTCTCGTTGGCATAATAAGTAATCTTTGACTTTATGGAACAAACTTACATGGTTATTCATCCAAAAATTATTAGACTTACCAAAAGGTAAGATGCTCAAAAGACAGGATTGAGGGTTCGTTATCGGCAGCAATTCGGTCAAGACGGAATTCTATTCAGCTTTTGTTCTTAACTTCATCATCAGTAATTTATCGGGCTTCAGTTCCGGGCTAGACAATATAAAATCCAGCACAGCAGCAAGCTTTGACGTAAGCGGTAATGCAGTAACAATTCGGAGATATTCGGTATTTTTGAAAAAAGATTCAGTATGACAAGTGCTTTAAAATATATGGTTGACGAAAATGGTGAAAAAACTTCTGTTTTAGTTCCATTAAAGACCTGGGAAAAAATAAATCAAGACTACCATAAACTTCAAAATAAGCTTAATGTTTTGACCGGAATAAGAGACGGTTTAAACGAAGTGCGAGAGGCAAAGAAATCAGGAAAAAAGCTGCAAACTTTAAAAGATTTTTTGCGTGAAAGTCAAAGTTAAAATCACAAAGTCTTTTAGTTCCGCTGCAAAACCGCTTCTTAAAAAATACCATTCCTTATCTAAGGACTTACTTAACCTTGAGAAAGAATTGATAGCGACACCACGACTCGGTACTTCATTAGGACAAGACGTTTTACAAAATACGATTAAGAATTTCAAGCAAAGGAAAAGGTAAAAGTGGCGGAGCACGAGTTATATCTTTTGTTGAAACTACCTTAATCGGCGTGATTAAGAAGATTTCTAATGAAGAAATAACCGTTCACCTTCTTACCATTTACGATAAAGCAGATGTTGAAAATATTTCAGACAAGGAGCTAAAAGAATTAATTAAAAGTGCATAAGCAGATCAAAACTAAACTTTTATGATTAAAAAATTTTTTATTGCAATTTTATTAATTATTGCTCAAGTAAGCTGCACAAAGGAAAATAATGCATCCGAAATAACCTTAAATAGGAAATGGCAACTATATACAACCGTTATTGTGAAAATTGATGGTATGCAAGAGCAAAATGCTTGTCAATATGCAACAAAAGTTTCTGATTTGTATTATGAGCCGATTAATTCAAGATGTGACAGTGATGATGTTTATGATTTTACAAAACCAAATACCTTAACCATAAACTTTGGCAATAAAAGATGTTCTTTTGATGAGCCAGCCAATGCAACTAAAAATTACGAGCGAAAGGGAGACTCAATCATCACAAATGATTTCAGATACAATATTGTTTTTTTGTCCAGGGACACTCTTATATTAGATTACTGTACCGACAATACTGTTTATCCACCGAACACAACAGTGTTAAACAGAGCCAAAATAGGAATAAAATTTATTCGGAGGAAGTAACTGCCCACAACATTAAGAATAATAGCCCCGCAAGCCCCCCTAAAAAAGCCCCGAACAGGAACCAACTTTCCGGGGCTTTCGGTTATTGTTTGTTTACCGACAACGGGCTATAGGAGAATAGTAGCGGTTTGTAGAGAGTCGAACGTTTAAGCATGACAGTTAGGTCTATTTTTTTGTGAAAAAAGCCGCATCTGTTTTGCTTAGGAATAAAAGTTTCCTTACCCATAACTGGTTTATTTTTTTTAGTTTGATAATAATAGAAACCCTGTTTTTGCTAAGGCATCGTTGTTCCATTTGGACTGGCTTTATTGTTTAAAAACACGTCATTTTCTTTCCCGGGACTGCTGTTTTTTGTAAAATACGCTCTTGTTTATACCTTAGAATCTTTGTTATTGAATATGGAAAAAATGCTCAAAACAGTTTAACGACATTTTGAAATGCACCCTACTCCTATAACAAAAAAGAATGTATTATTGCAAACTTCTATTTTTTTTATAACCACAACAACCAATTAGACTAATTCGCAAATGAGGAAAACATTACTTATTGCCCTGAGCTTTTCGGGCCTTTTTCAGTTAATTTTTAACAGCCAAACAAATGCGCAAACAACACGTTATGTAAAACAGGGCGCATCCGGCGATGGGACTACATGGGCAAATGCATCCGGCGATTTACAGCTGATGATAAATGCTTCCGCATCTAACGATATGGTTTGGGTGGCGGGCGGCACTTATCTTCCAAGCAGAAGAGCCGATGCATTATCGGTCATTACGCCTAACGATCGCAACAATGCTTTTGTATTAAAAAAAGATGTAAAAATCTACGGCGGTTTTGAAGGAACGGAAACATTATTAACTCAAAGGGACTTAACCCTGGCAGCGAACTCCAGCACATTAAGCGGTGATTTAGGTATTGTGAATAACAACAGCGACAATGCCTACCATGTGGTAATTAGCGCAGGCGATGCGGGCACGGCCGAACTGAACGGATTGAGCATAAAGAATGGAAATGCAAATTTATCTGCTACTATTTCCGTTAATTCAATGGTTCTTTACCAATATTCGGGCGGTGGAATTCATAATGCTTCTTCATCTCCCGTTCTAACCAATGTAACCATAAGCAGCAATAGCGCTTCTTTGGGTGGCGGACTTTATAATTCTTCTTCATCACCAACTTTAACTAAGGTAGTCATCAGCGGAAATAATGGTAGCATTGGAGGTGGAATTTATAATATATCTTCCTCCCCGGTTTTAACCAATGTATCCATTATTGGAAATTTTGGTTTTCAGGGTGGCGGAATTATTAATGAGAATTTATCTTCCCCGGTTTTAACCAATGTCACTATCAGTGCCAATGCCGGCGGTGCAATATCCAATAATCTTTCAACAGGAAAAATCAGAAACAGCATCATTTATGGAAACAGTAGCGGAATTTTTACTAATCCTAATTACCCAGACATTGAATACAGTCTGGTCCAAGGTGTGTCTGGCACCACCAAGGGGAATATAGATGGTAATACCGACCCCTTGTTTGTTACTCAACTGTCGCCCGGTTTAAGTTCTGGAGGCGATTACCGCTTGCAGGATGCAAGCCCGGTTATCAACAAGGGAAATGATATTTATTTTACCACGGGCCAAACTCCTGACTTATCGGCGATCACTACCGATTTGGATGGAAACGCGCGTAAAAGAGGATCGATAGATTTCGGTGCTTATGAAAATTTGTCCGTTCCACTGCCCATAACTCTCTTAAACTTTACTGCCAAAGCCGAAGGTGATCAGACGAAATTGGAATGGGTAACGAGCCTGGAAATGAACAACAAGGAATTTTTGCTTTCACGTTCTGAAGACGGCGTCGATTTTAAAGAGTTGGACAGAGTAGTGGGCTCAGGCAATTCAAACATTAAAAGAGGTTACGTTTATTACGACAACCATCCAGCCAGCGGCATAAATTATTACCGTTTGCAACAAAGAGATTTTGACGGAAAAATCATCAGCCATGGCATCAGAACAGTTCAGTTTTCTGTGC
Source organism: uncultured Chitinophagaceae bacterium (assembly GCA_963696835.1). Classification (GTDB taxonomy): domain Bacteria; phylum Bacteroidota; class Bacteroidia; order Chitinophagales; family Chitinophagaceae; genus Ginsengibacter. The sequence continues at coordinate 418,559 of CAVOLS010000009.1, forward strand.
CAAAGGATGGGATAAAAACATATCCCAATCCGGTAAAAAATGCAATGGTGATTAAGTTTAGTGCAGGCCAATTTCAGCAAATGGAATTGATGGACAATAACGGTAAAGTATTGCAAAGAATGGCTTTGAATGGAATGGAAAATGAGAAAACTCTTCGAATGGATAATTATTCATCGGGGGCGTATCTTGTCCGGTTTACAGGAAACGGCAAAGAACACGTTGAGAAAATAGTGAAAGAATAAAGAATGGGAATTGGTTTTAACTATAAGTATTAGTAGAATCATTTTTCCTTAAAATGAATAATTATCTATCATTTTTTGCAAATAAAAAAGCTGCCTCAAAATCAAATTTGAGGCAACTTTTTTTTAGTACAAAAAAATAAATAAGGGATGTAAAAACAGCACCTAATTAACACAGATTAAATGAAATAAGATTTGCTGGCGGCCAAAGCTTTTTTTGAGAGAGCTGATGAATACGCCATCAAACAATTATGATTCCAATAAATATTCCTGAAGCAAATTAAAATCAGGTTTCATCTTTTCACTTGATTTCTCTTTTTGTAAAACATCTTTTAGATTTTCCGGAACCGGTATTTTTTGTTCAATCAAAGGTTCCACTACATCATAGAATTTCACCGGATGTGCAGTCTCTAAAAAATAACCTTTTCCCCCATTTTCTTTTAAATATTTATTCAGGGCAAACCAGGCAACGGCTCCATGAGGATCCAATAAATATTTTTCGGTAAAAAAAACATTTTTTATGGTCTGTCTTGTTTCATCATCGGAAATGCTGTAGCTGCTAAAGATATTTTTTAAATCGGTAAACCTGTGATGAAACAACTCTAATATTCTTACAAAATTGCTCGGATTTCCCACATCCATGGCATTTGAAATAGTGGCTATTGCTTTTTGGTGAACAAATTTTTGCGTATGTAAATAATCAGCAACGACTTTGTTTGCATTGCAGGCAGCGATGAAATGTTTTACCGGCAAACCGGAAACATGGGCTAACATTCCTGCGCAAATATTACCAAAATTTCCACTTGGCACACTGATTACGGGAGGATTATTTTTATTTTCCCACTGCTTCCAGGCAAGCAGATAATAAAATTGCTGAGGCAGCCATCGCGCGATATTTATAGAATTTGCCGAAGTAAGAAACAATTTTTCAGTAAGTTTTTTATTTGAAAAAGCCTGCTTAACCATTTGCTGGCAATCATCAAAAGTCCCTTCGATTTCTAATGCACGGATATTATTTCCCAGGGAAACCAGTTGTTTCTCCTGGACACTGCTCACTTTTCCGGATGGATACAAGATCACAACTTCAACTCCGTTAACATTTAAAAATCCATTAGCGACTGCGCCTCCTGTATCGCCGGAAGTAGCAACCAAAACCGTGATTTTCCTGTTACTTCCTTTCAAGAAATATCCAAGGCAACGGCTCATAAACCTCGCCCCAATATCTTTGAAGGCAAGTGTGGGACCGTGATACAACTCCAGTGAAGAAACAGTTTCGCTTATTCTTTTTAACGGCATTTCAAAATTGATGGTCTCCTCTACAATTTTGTATAGTTCAGTTGGGGGAATTTCATTACCGATGTAAGGTTGAATAGTTCGAAAGGTAATTTCTTCGTTTGAAAAATCATTGATTTTTTCAATCATTTTTTTGTCAAAAACGGGGATAGCTTCAGGAAAATACAAACCTTTATCCGGTGCTAATCCCTCGATGGCGGCTTCCTTAAAAGTAGCCAGCGGTGCATTTTTATTAAGACTGAAATACTTCATTTCTTTTAATTTTTATTTTACAATTTTTACACCTTCACGATTAACCGACGTTACATAGGTTTTATAATCAATGCCAACATTTTCATAGATATCCTTCATGACATCTTCCACTATATAAGCTGTGTCTTCATCCTTGCTAAACATAAAAACAGAAGGTCCCGACCCGCAGATGCCACCGCCTAATGCACCGGCTTCTTTGCATTTTGTTTTCACTTTACTGAAACAGGGAATAAGAATACTTCGCACCGGTTCTATAATTACATCTTCCATCGAACGCCCAATTAATTCATAATCGCCTTTTGTAAACCCCATAACCAATCCACCAATATTTCCCCATTGTTTAATAGCGTTTTTCAACTGAACTTCTTTTCTTAAAATCTGCCTCGAATCAGAAGTGCGTACCTCTATTTGCGGATGAACAACGGTAATGAACAATTGGGGAGAATGTAAAGGAATAATGTCCATCGGGAAAACAGATCGGATCAAAGTTACTCCGCCGAAAATACAAGGTGATACATTATCGGCGTGTTTAACGCCGCCTGCCAGTTTTTCGCCATTCATTGCAAAGCGAACCAAATCTTCTTTCGAAAAAATATTTCCCAACAAATAGTTTGCTGCAACAACGGCTCCGGCAGAGCTGGCCGCGCTCGAACCAAGCCCGCTTCCTGGCTTAATGTTTTTGTGAATGGTTACATGAAATCCGATGTCTTTTTTATATTCGTCTATCAGTGCCTGTAACGCTACGCCTGCCACATTTTTTTCAGGATCCTCAGGGAGAGAAAAACTGTCGGTATGCCTAATATGAATTCCCGGTTGCGCGGATAAGGACAATGTCATTTCATCATAAGGCGCGTACGTAGCCATACCTAAGATATCAAAGCCACAAACGAGATTCGCAATTGTTGCCGGAACAATAACTTTTACTTCCTTCATTTTTACTTTTTTAAATTCTTACAGCTCTGATAATATCAGCAAAAACACCGGATGCGTAACATCGGCACCTGCACCTGCACCTTTGACTACCAGGGGTTGAGCGTTATAACGATCGGTATAAAACAGAACGACATTATCTTTTCCATACAAATGATAAAAATCATGGTTGGATCAATATGCTGTAAACCAACAGACGCTTTTCCATTTTCAAAACTGGCAACAAATTTCAATTTATTGCCTGCTTCTTCTGCCGCTTTCAAAAGGTTTTTGAAATGTGCTTCTTCTTTCTCCATTCATTTATAAAAATCATCGACAGAGCCTTCCATACATGCTTCGGGCATAAAAGAATTATTGGTAATATCTTCCATTTCAATTTTTTCACCTGACTCACGGGCAAGGATCATAATTTTTCGCATTACATCCGTACCGCCAAGATCTAATCTTGGATCAGGTTCTGTATAACCTTCATCCTGCGCCTGTTTTACAACTTCTGCAAAACTTTGTGTACCATCATAATTATTGAAATACAAAATTTAATGTGCCACTTAAAACTGCTTCAATCTTGTTTACCTTATCACCGCTTCGCAATCAGATCATTCAATGTACCAATAACCGGTAAGCCTGCACCAACATTGGTTTCAAACAGAAATGAATGCATTGAATTCCTTGCAAGATCTTTTAATTGTTTATAATAGGCATACGAAGAAGAAGCGGCAATTTTATTACAGGCAACCACTCGAAATACTTTTTTTAAGAAGCTGATCATAAATGCTAGCTACTTCTTCATTTGCTGTAACATCAACAAAAACAGAATTGCGCAGATTCTTTGTTTTGATTGTTTCAATAAAATCTATTCAGATCCATTGTGTCTCCCGTCTGCAAAAGTTCTTTCCAGTTATTTAAAGTCAATACCTTCATTCATCTGAAACAACATTTTTTTGCTGTTGGCAATACCGACCACCCGAACCTGCAAGACGAAGATGTTCTTGCAGAAGATGATTGTTGCTGTTAGTAACTGTGCAAGAAGTTTGCTGCCCACATTCCCAACGCCGGCAACAAAAAATTGACCTGCTTATAAGTAGTTTCAAAAAACTCTTCATGCAAAACGTTGATTGCTTTTTTTACATCCTTTGCTGCAATTACCGCGGAAATATTTCTTTCAGAAGAGCCCTGCGCAATGGCCCGAACATTCACACCATTTCTTCCCAAAGCAGCCAAACATTTTTCCACTGATGCCGGATGACTTTTCATATTATCGCCAACCAGCGCTATAATGGCAAGATCTTTTTCAACAAGTAACGGTTCAACTTTTTGACTGTTCAATTTCTATCGCAAAAGCATCATCAATAGCTTGTTTCGCTCTTTCCGCCAATAGCTTCTTCAACTGCAACACAAATAGAATGTTCTGAAGAACTTTGTGTAATCAGAATCACATTTATTTTTTCATTTGCCAGTGCTTCAAACAAATCTTTTTGAAAAACCCGGAATATCCAACCATGCCACTTCCTTCAAGGCTTAACAATGCAATTTTATTGATGCTTGAAATACCACGAATTGTGCTCTTTCCATTACTTTCAGAAATGTTTTCTATCACTGTTCCTGATCATCCGGCGCAAAAGTATTTTTTATCCAGACCGGAATACTTTTACTCATTACCGGCTGAATCGTTGGCGGATAAATAACTTTAGCACCAAAATGTGAAAGTTCCATCGCTTCCTGGTAAAGAATTTCAGGAATTATTTTTGCATTGGCAACCAGTCGTGGATCGGCAGTCATCATTCCGCTTACATCTGTCCATATTTCGAGCGCGGATGCATCTACGGCAGCGGCAATAATGGCTGCAGTATAATCAGAACCGCCTCTTCCTAAAGTTGTAGTAATTCTATTTTTATCAGCCGCGATAAAACCTGGTACTACAAAAAAACTTTCGGATGCACCAGAAAAATAATCGTTGATTCTTTTATTGCTGATTTCAAAATCTACAACCGCATTTTCATAATTGGAATTGGTAACGATCAGATCTCTTGTATCAACCCATTTATTTTCAAAACCGGCCGTTTGAAATTTTGAGGAAATGATAATACTGGATAATAACTCGCCGAAACTCATGATCCGGTCTTTGGTGCGGGAGGTAAGTTCCTGTAATAAGAACACGCCATTACAGATATCTTCTATTTCATTGCAGAGCTGTTTTACTCTACTTAAAACCCGGCTTTGTTGAGCTACAGGAATCAATTGTTTCACCATTTCAAGATGGCGGTTTTCGATTTTTTCGAGATTGGATTTATAGGTGGTATTTGCTTCGGAAGCCATAACGACCGTGCTTAATAAAGAATCGGTAATTCCTCCTAAAGCAGAAACGACGAGTATCAGTTTGTCTTTTAATAAACGATCCTGCAAAATCGAAACTATCTTATTAATATTTTCGGCATTGGCCACAGATGAGCCGCCAAATTTTAAAACACGCATATTTCTATCAGATATTTTTAATGTAATTGAAAATCTACCGGTAGTAGAGGTAGCCTAAAGCCCAGAGGATGATATAGATAAACACAACCCTTAGCGGGTTGTAATAATAATTGTGGTAATAGCAGAAGAATCTGCCACCGTAGAAGAAAAATCGATATGAAGAAGTTGTTTCATCATTTGAAGAAATGAAGGTAATACTAAAAATTTAAAGTGATAAAAAATATAGTTTAAATTACTTTCAATTCTTTAATTGCCCTGGAAATATCCATAAAACCGGGTCGGTTTCGGGCCGAAAATTCTTTGGGAGGAAAATCTTTAAAAAAAGTTCGTTTGCTTAAATAAAACGAAAAGCACCTGGTAATTTTTCTGCATGATTTGTACAGTCTTGTTCGTGCAATGAACCCGTTCTTCAAAAATCTTAAAATAAGTTTGTCTGCTTAGCAATGATTCGGGAAAAAATATTTAAAAAAAGTCCGTTTGCTGGATAATAGACGATTTTGAACCAATGTCGTCTGTTAACGGATTTTAGGGCACTGCAAAATGTATTGTTGTTCAATTAAGAGATTCTATTAAATAAAATAAGGGAGTGTAAAAACACTCCCCTTTTACCAAAACTAACGTTTAAAAAGAAAAAATTTATTTCATTACCTCTTCCAACTTTTTTTGCAACTCCTCTCCTCTTATGTTTTTAGCGATAATTTTCCCGGAGGGATCGAGCAATAAATTCTGAGGGATGGCGCGAATGCCGTATTGCTTGGCTACGGCGTTATCCCAATACTTCAAATCACTTACATGTGTCCACTCAAGACCATCCTTATGAATTGCGTCTAGCCATGCCTGTTCCTTGCCCGGCTGGTCAAGGGAAATGCCTAAAACAGTAAAATTTTTATCCTTATAGCTATGGAAAGCCTTAACAACATTTGGATTTTCAGCACGGCATGGCCCGCACCAGCTTGCCCAAAAATCGATCAATACATACTTGCCTTTGAAATCAGAAAGAGATACAGGTTTTCCGAGTGTATCGTTCTGAGTAAAGTTCATCGCATAAACCCCAACGCCCGTTTTCTTCGCCGTTTCAATGCGCTCCTGAAAGGCAACAGCAGAAGGAAGGTTGCGGGTTGAAGCCGGAAGTTTTTTGAAAATTGGTTCGATTTGTTTCGGATCAATATCATACCCGGCATATTGCTGTACAACATATAATGCAATAGGCGATTTAGGATTTTGGGTTATATATTTTTTGTAAAGAAGTTCATTCTTTTCTTCAGAAAGCTTGTCAAATTCAGGTTCCAGTTTTTTCAGTCCTTCCTCGTCTTTGCTTGCATATAATTCCCGGTATTTTTGGCTTAATGCGTCAGCTTTTTCATTGTAGGGTTTTTCTAATTTACCTAAAGCTTCCAGGGCGCTATGAGATTTGGATCCGGTGACTTTTGCAAATTTCATGGAATCATTTACAATCACCGTCATGTTGCCCGGCTCCATAAATAATTGCATCCTTTCAATGCGTGATTTTCCATCCGCATTAGCAGGAGCAATCCGCGCCATGAGAGTTGCCAGCGTTGGCTCTGTAATGTTTTCCGTAAAATGGAATTTTCCATCTTGCAAAGAGGTGCTATCATTGATCCGCTCATCTCCGGCACGGAAAGACAAATAAACCATCTGAACGGGTTCAGAAAAATGAAGGGTTCCGTTGATATTTACTTTCTGCGCATCAGCGGTGATGACAGCAAAGAAGGAAAGGAAAAAGAGGAAGAGAAGTTTCTGCATTTTAGGTTTTGTTTTATTGTTTAAAGCATCTAATTTAATAGTTTGTTTATAATTATTGAAGATTCTTTTGATGAAGGGGTCAATTATAACAAATTCGGAAAAAAAGTCCGTTTGCTGATGCGAAAGCGTCGATTAAAAAAAATCGGTTCGCTGAAACAATTTCATTTTTCCCATTGGCAATAACAGAGCCCGGAAGGTAGATCCGGCAGGAAATTCTCTCCTGAACTTTTGTTCAATTTTTGTTTTTTATGCATTCACAAAATTTTATTTTCAACAATAAAACATTAATTAACTTCACTACGGGCGTGACGGAAGGGCGATTTTCCTGACATCGCAACTATCGACTTGTAAGCAGAAATCCTCTCGCCTGCCACAACGCAAAATTTTAAAGCCTGATTTATTAGAAATGATACCTGTACTTGTTAAAGACATATTACCTTGTGCTACCTTACAGAAATATGTGCGTAAGTATCAGGTGTTTCGTTTTGTATTTGATAAAGAAATAATTCCGCCGATAAAACACCATTATCCGAGGCCAGAACATTGTATTACTTTTTATATCAGAGATGCACAGAAATTTACCTATTCAATCCCAATAACTATACAATCTTATCCGCAATGTGTTATTAATGGGATGCACAAAGTTCCGGTACACCGATATGCCGGAAATGATTTCCTCGCAATAAAGGTAATTTTAAGGCCTTCGGTTTTATATCAATTGGTAAAGTTTCCATTAAACAAGCTAACAAATACGTTTATAGATGCAGAAGACATTTGGGGAAATGATGTGTCTTCGGTTTGCAATCGTTTAAAAGAATTAAATGAGCTGCCGGATATGATAACGGTAATCGAAAGTTTTATTGAAAGCCGGATAAAAAAAGTAAAAAGCGATTGTTCCCATTTAGACAAAGTATTCGATTTTGTTCTCCATGAAAAAAATGATGCATCAATTGATTGGCTTGCAAGTCAATGCTATTTAAGTGTACGGCAATTTATTAGAAAATTTGAAGAAAGAATTGGCGTTAGTGCTAAAACATTTGAACGTATCATTCGCTTTGACAATGCTTACCGAATGAAAAACCGCCACCCTGAATATGATTGGTTAACTATTGCTATTTCATGCAATTATTATGACTATCAGCACATGGTTAAAGATTTCAAGGAGTTTTCCGGTCTTACACCTTCCTCTTTATACGAGCTGGAATTAAAAGCTCCTGAACAATGTTTTGGGTTTTCATACCAGACTTAAAAATGTCACTTTTTTACCACTGTAACCATTAGAGGTGTAGGTAAATTTGTTGAAAAAAGTATTGTTTACAACTTTAAAAATTATTGTATGAAACGTCGAAAGTTCATTTCAGCAAGTGCGTTGGGTTTTTCTATTTTGAACTTCCCGACTTTAGCCGGGGGACAGCAGAATAATATTAAAAATCCTTCAGAAGCCTTTTATATTCCACCCCGTGAACCACTTAAACCGGGAATGGGCAATGTAGACATTCGTACGATTATACGTGCTGATCAGACCGCTAAACAAATTTCAAATGTCGAAGTTGCCGTTGCTCCAAAGCAAATGGGCCCGTCTCCTCATGTCCATGAAAATTTAGATGAGCTGATGTATGTATTGGAAGGAACAGCAACAGTGTTGATCGGAAATAAGATCTATGAAGTAGAAGCAGGTGGCTGGAACTTTCGTCCAAGACGGATTGTGCATTCATTCTGGAATGCTTCCGATAAGCCATTGCGCTTTATAGATTGCTTTTTCAATCAAAACTTCGAGGATTATTTGGAGGAATTATTTCATAAAATCATTCCAGACATGGTAAAAAATAATCTTACTCCAACGACTCCTGAAATTGCAAACAGAGTGGCTGCTCTTGATAAAAAATTTGGAGTTACATGGTTTCATGATCAACGTCAGGCTATCATTGACAAATATAAACTACAGGGTTAATCCCTGGCAATTGTTAGTTACCATAACAGACAATCGCTTGAAAAAGAACTTAGTAAAAAAAACTGGTTCAAATACTAATTTATTTAGCAAATTGTAGTAAAAATATTAGCTTTGTCTTTTCTTTTAGAGGATAAAACAAAGCCACATGTATCTGAATTGTAAAACCTATTTTAGTTTCCGCTACGGAACAATGTCTCAAAAAGAATTGATTTCTGCAGCAGGGGAAAGAGGAGTTTCCTCCCTGGCATTAACCAATATTAATTCTACCTGCGATTTATGGGATTTCGTAAAAGATTGCCATGAAGCTGGAATAAAACCAATTGCGGGCGCGGAAATAAGGAATGAGGATGATTTGCTTTATATTCTACTGGCTGCTAATAATGCCGGTTTAGCATGGATCAATCAATTTCTTTCTGGTCATTTTGAAACAAAAAAACCTTTTCCCCAAAAAGCGCATAAGGAATTTTTTGACAACACAAAGGATGGTTTTGTCATTTATCCTTTTGACAAAAGAACGCCGGAAGAATTATTGCCAAATGAACGAATCGGTATTTTACCGGAGGAAGTGAATAAGCTGTATGGACTGGAAATAAAAAAGTATGCCTCCTGTTTTGTGATCCGGCAGCCGGTAACTTTTTTAGATAAACAACATTATAATGTTCATAAGCTGCTGAGGGCAATTGATAAAAACACCTTGCTTTCGAAATTGCCTGCCAGTGCCGTTTGTAGCGAGAATGAAAGTTTTGTCACATCTCATAAATTGTTAGAAGCCTTTAAACAATATCCGGGCATTGTTACGAATACTTATAAGCTGATGGATGCGTGCAGTATTGAAATGGAATTTCATAAGGACAAGAATAAAAAAGTTTTCAGCGCTTCAAAAGAGGATGATAAAATATCTATTAGCAAAGCTCGCACAGGATGGACTTGCATTTCGTTATCGCAATAATGAAGTGGCAAAAGCACGAGTAGAGAAGGAATTAAAGATTATTGATGAACTTGGTTTTAATGCTTATTTTTTAATTGCGTGGGATATTATCCGGTATGCGCAATCGAGAGGATTTTATTATGTAGGCCGGGGCAGTGGCGCAAATTCTATTGTTGCTTATTGCCTGCAAATAACAGATGTGGATCCGATAGAACTGGATCTGTATTTCGAACGTTTTTTAAATCCCTACCGCACTTCTCCTCCTGATTTTGATATGGATTTTTCCTGGCTTGACAGGGATGAAGTAATTGATTATGTTTTTAAACGCTATGGAAAAAAGCATGTGGCCTTGCTCGGAATGTATTCTACTTTTCAATACCGCGCAGTGGTAAGAGAATTGGGAAAAGTGTTTGGTTTGCCAAAAGAAGAAATTGATCTGTTAGCTGCGGGAAATAAAGGTGAAGACAAAATACATGAAATGATTTTGAAGTATGGAAAACTGATTGAAAACTTTCCTAATCATTTGTCTATTCATCCGGGAGGCATTCTGATTTCGGAAGAACCCATCACGAATTATGCAACCGTTTTTATGCCGCCAAAAGGCTTTCCTACGGTGCAACTGGATATGTTTGTTGCCGAAAATATTGGCTTGTTTAAACTGGATATTTTGAGCCAGCGCGGACTTGGTCACATTAAAGAATGCCTTCGCTTAGTAAGGCAAAACAAAGGAGTTGATGTTAATATTCATGCATTCCAGGAATTCAAAAATGATGGAAGAGTAAGAGAGCAAATCAGAAACGTAAATACGATAGGTTGTTTTTATATTGAATCTCCGGCCATGCGGCAGTTGCTTTTGAAATTAAAATGCAGTGATTATATCACTTTGGTGGCTGCAAGTTCTATTATCCGTCCGGGAGTGGCAAGCAGCGGAATGATGCGCGCTTACATTGAACGTTATCATGATCCGGAAAATATAGATTATATCCATCCTGTAATGAAGGAACTTTTAAAGGAAACTTTTGGAGTAATGGTATTCCAGGAAGATGTGATCAAAGTGGCGCACCATTTTGCAGGACTCGATATGGGCGAAGCAGATATACTGCGACGGGCCATGAGTGGAAAATACAGAGGCAATGAAGAAATGCTGCGCATCAAAGCAAAATTCTTTGTCAATTGTAAAGAAAGAAATTATCCTGATGCTATTTCTGCAGAAATATGGCGGCAGATTGAAAGCTTTGGCGGTTATAGTTTTTCAAAAGCACATTCCGCTTCTTATGCGGTTGAAAGTTATCAAAGCCTTTATTTGAAAACGTATTATCCTAAAGAATTTATGGTTGCGGTTATCAATAATTTCGGTGGTTTTTACAGCACTGAATTGTATTTCTCCGAATTAAGAAAAACCGGCGCTGGTATTCATCTTCCTGATGTAAATGAAAGCGAATATTTTACCAGCATAAAAGGTAATGATGTTTATACGGGTTTTGTTCATATCAAATCGCTGCAGCAGGAAATGGCAGAAAAGATCGTGAACGAAAGAAAAAGATCCGGAAGTTATATGCATCTGCAGGATTTTATAGAGCGGACAAATTGCACGAAAGAGCAATTGAATATGCTTATCAGTATGGGTGCTTTTCGCTTTACCGGAAAATCAAAAAAGAAATTATTATGGGAAGCGAATTTTCTGCAGAAAAAAAATAAGGTGCATGCAGGTGGCAGGCCAGCCGCTGTTTCAGGAAGAACCGGTTCATTTTGCATTACCGGAATTGCCCGATAACCGGCTGGATGATTTGTATGATGAAACAGAATTATTGGACTTCCCCATGTGCAATCCTTTCGAAATGGTGGATGATAACGGTCATGCCTACACGAAAAGCAAAGAGCTTGAAAAAAACTGTGGCAAAACAGTTACCGCGCTTGGTTATTTTATTGATCATAAAAGAGTAACTACAGTAAAGGGAGAAAGAATGGCTTTTTGTTCTTTTTTGGATGTAAACCTCGACTGGATTGACACAGTACATTTTCCTGATTCTTTGCGGTATTATGATTTGAAAGGAAAGGGTTTTTATAAAATTACCGGGAAGGTAGTGGATGATTTTGGAGTCTATAGTATTGAGGTACAGAAGATGGAAAAGATTGGATATAAAGAGAGGAAGTATGCGGATTTATAAAGCCTGGAAAGTAGAAGATTGAAGTCTTCAGGAAAGCGGATTATAATGGAATTGAGAATTTTAAAATTACGTAGCAACAGATCAGTTTGGATATATGTTATTAAAAAATGAACGACATATTGCACATTTGGATTTGGATTCTTTTTTTGTTTCTGTGGAGCAATTGCGGAATCCAAAGCTAAAAGGGAAACCGGTTTTGATTGGGGGAACCGGTGACCGGGGCGTCGTTGCTTCATGCAGTTATGAAGCCAGGAAATTCGGCATTCATAGTGCGATGCCCATGAAAGTAGCGCAGGCGCTTGTGTTCTCATGCGATTGTCGTGCGTGGAGATATGGAAGAATACAGTAAATATTCAGGGCTGGTAACAGAGATTATAAAAGATACGGTACCGCTTTTTGAAAAATCTTCTATTGATGAATTTTATGTGGACCTGAGCGGAATGGATAAATATTTCGGCTGTCTGAAATTTACCAATGAATTAAAAAGCAAGATTATTAAAGAAAGCGGGCTACCCATTTCCTATGGACTGGCCAGTAATAAATTGATTGGAAAAGTAGCAACCAATGAGGTAAAACCTAATGGCCAGATTGAAATTCCTTTTGGAAACGAGAAATCATTTCTTGCTCCTCTCAGCATTGCAAAAATTCCGGGGATTGGAAAGCAAACCGCGATTCTTCTTTTGAAGATGGGCGTTGAAACGTGTAAAAGTATTAAGCGAAATTCCCGTAGAAATGATGCAGAATCTTTTGGGCAAAAATGGCTCTGAACTTTGGCAGCGCGCCAACGGAATTGATGAAACGCCGGTGGTTCCATTTCATGAACAAAAATCTATCTCTACAGAAAATACTTTTGGGCAGGATACCATTGATATGAACTTTCTGCATGCAGAAATGATCCGCATGACAGAACGCATTGCTTTTGATTTGCGCAAGCAAAATAAACTGACTGGCTGTGTTACCGTTAAACTCCGTTATTCCAATTTTGATACGTTTACCAAACAGCAAACAATTCCTTACACTAATGCAGATCACATCTTATTCAAAACAGCAAAAGACCTTTTTGAAAAACTATATGACCGGCGAATGCTGGTGAGGATGCTTGGCATTCGGTTTACCAATTTGATCCCCGGAAATTACCAGATCAATTTGTTCGACGATACGCAGGAAATGATCAGGCTTTACCAGGCAATTGATAGCGTGAAGAGGAGGTTTGGGGAAAGACTGGTCGTGAGGGGCGCAGGAGTGTGAGCCACTTGTGCCTTTTAAAAAACCATGATTAAAAAAAAGCGAATGCAATAAAATTTTAAAAAAAACAACAGGTTGTTTTTCGGCTTATTAATGTTGTGCCATTCAGTATTAAATCAAAAAGAAAATTCTTTGAAATAAGTCCGTTTGCAGCGGTGTTGGTTTTTGTAAAATCATTTTTTTTACCTTGAGCATCACTTACCCCAACTTCCGCAGTCAACTTCACCTGGCACAATTGAAATAAATCATGTAAATAAGTTTGCATAAAAATCAAAATTGCTTCAGAATTACAAAACACCTTTGCATCCAAATTAAAATGGACCCATTGAAAAAGATATTGCTTTTTGCCCTTTTGCTAACTGTTAGTTTTTCCCTTTTTGCCCAATCCGGAAATGAAAATGGCAGATATAAAATAAAAGGAAGATTATTAGATTCTGCCTCCCGCCACCCACTAGAGTATGCGACGATCACTTTGTTTTTGAATGGAAATAAAAAACCGGTAAACGGAACCGTTGCCGATAGTAAAGGAAATTTTTCGGTAAATGATCTTGCATTCGGAAAGTATAAACTAGTTGCCGAATTTCTGGGTTACAAACCCCATATTCTTTTGGATCTGATTCTTGATAAAGACCATGTTGTAATTGATGTAAATGACATTTTTCTACAATCAAAGGCGGTGTCTATGCAGAATATTGTCATTTCCGGGAAACCAAAAATCATAGAAAACAAGATTGACAAAATGGTTTTTAACGCAGAACAGGATCTTACATCCCAGATTGGGGTTGCCACCGATATTTTGAAAAAAGTTCCGCAGATTTCTGTTGATGTTGACGGAAAAGTAGAACTCGCGGGAAGTTCAAGCATCAGGTTTCTGATCAATGGAAAACCTTCTGCAGCCTTTGGCAGCGACATAACAGATGTGTTGCAATCTATTCCCGCAAGCCAGATAAAAAGCATAGAAATTATTACGAGTCCTGGCGCAAAATATGATGCGCAAGGTACAGGTGGAATTATAAATATTATTCTCAAAAAAAATAATTCCCAGGGCGTCAATGGAAGCCTTTCTTTAACCGCTGGCACAAGAACTGAAAATGGTTCTTTTAATTTTAATGCACGAAAAGGAAAATTTGGAATGAATGCCTTTATAAGCGGAAATGCAAAATTGAATTCTAAAACACTCTCCTCTTCAAACCGGCTTACTAATGATACAGCGGCGGGCAGAAATGTATTATTACATCAGGATAATTCAAGCAATTTTATTAGAAACGGATATCAAACCGGAATTGGTTTTGATTGGGATTTGAATGAACACAATAGTGTTACCGGCAATGTTTCTTACAATAATTTTAGCCGCAATGGAAACGGAGTCACTTACCAGAGCGAGGTCACCAAAAATCTCAATGGAAATATTCTTTCTCAATTTGAAAACGCTATCCATGCTGATGATGCCTTTCATTTTCACAATATTGATGCAAGCGTTACTTATAAAAAAACATTTAAAAAGGAAGATCAGGAACTTGAGTTTAGTGTAAATTCGAGTTTTGGAAACTCCGGTTCGGCAAACAATAATTACCAATATTCATTACCACAGCATAGTCTTTTTTACAGTACCAAAGCAGCTAACCCCGGCACTGAAAATGAAACAGAAATTAAAGCAGATTATACTCACCCGGTAAAAAAGAACATAATTTTAGGAACAGGAGGCAAATTAACTTTGTATGATATTGCCAGCAATTCGCGGGTTTTAAAGTTTGATGGCATAGAATAATTATTCCAAAGATCCATTTCTGTCCAACTCACTCAACTATCACCAAAAAGTGTACGCTTTTTATACAGAAATAACTTTCCCTGTTTTTAAATTATTTGATGCAAAAATCGGCGAACGATACGAGCGGACAGAAATCAATTCTTATTATTCAAATGCGCAGCAGCAGGCGAAAATTCCAGGGTATAACACTTTTGTACCTTCCCTGTTTTTATCAAAAAAATTAAGCGGAAATTCACTTTTAAAACTGAGTTATTCCAAAAGAATTGAACGTCCCGATTATCACGATTTGAATCCGTTTATTAATACCAGCGATCCAAAAAATCTTTCTACAGGAAATTCCAATCTTCAACCGGAAATTGGTAAAAGATATGAATTGGCCTACAGTACCGATTTTAAAAATAATGGGTCAATAGTGGTCAGCCTATTTTACAGGCAGAACATGCATGATATTCAACCATTCATTGTTTACTATCCTTCTTTCCCGGTGGGTGACACTACTTATTCCGATGTTGCCGTAAGTACCCGGGAAAACATTGGCAAGGAAAATAATCTAGGGCTTTCTTTATTTGGCTCTGTCAGGTTATTTTCAAAACTGGATCTGAGAAGCGACGTTTTCTTTTTTGAACGACATACTATTAATCAAATAGATAAAGGATATGATTATTTTAGTTTCAATTACCGTTTAAATTTTAATGCGAATTACCAGTTTTCAAAAACGCTTTTAGCAGAATTCTTTGGAAACTTTCGCTCAGCAAGACATGAGGCACAGGGAACCTTTCCATCTTTTACAAATTATAGCCTGGCAATCCGCAAACAATTCTGGAATAAAAAAGGAAGCCTGGCACTTACTGCTTTAAATCCGTTCCATAAAAATCTTGACCAAAAAACGAAAGTTTTTGGGCCCAATTTCACAAATGAGGGATACCGTACAATTCCTTTCCGTTCCATTGGAATTAATTTCACCTGGAAATTTGGCAAGCTTGAATTCAAAAAAGATAAAGACAAAATGAATGATAATCTAAACAACGCCTCAGATAACGGATAAAATCTAGAAAATACAAACTGAGGGAACAGGTAGGAAGAGGAGAGCATATTTGTATACTTTATTAAATTATTAATTCTTCTTTTCGTCTAAACCGGTCTCTAATATTTACTAAATTTTAATAGCCTGATTATTGTAATAACCTGATTATTGTTAATAACCTGACTATTTTTTATGAAAAAGATATTAACCGCCTTTTATCCATCTGTAACGCCCATCCACGTCATTACTTTTGCTATTCAGTTTGCCAGGCAAAATTCTGCAGGCATTCATGCAGTTTATTTATCTGAAGGAAAAGAACCTGTTAATTTAAATTATCCTTTTCCAAATGATCTTTCAATGGCAGAAGACTTTAACAGCACAGAAAATTCCGAAGTCAATATGAAATTGATTGAGGATAATATAAAGGTTTTTAAAAAAGAATGTGAAGTTAATGGCATCACATTTTCGAATGAACAAGATATCTCAATCCATCAATTAATTGAGGAAACACGGAATTCGGATTTGTTTATTGCAGATTCAGGAATTAATTATTTAGAACGGATCTTAACAAAAATTAATTGTCCTGCATTTATTACTGTAACTGACGAAGCGCCGCAAAAAGTAACTTTAATGTATGACAATACTGCTTCTTGTAAAATTGCCATTGAATCATACATGTCCCTTTTTCCCGAATTTGCAAATTTGCCCACCTATCTTTTTTCCATTAATGCAAACCGGGAAGAGGAATTGGAAATGAAACTATATTTCAAGGAAATGCTTCAGGCGCATTTCTCAAATCTTATGTTACAAATGGCAAAAGGAAATACAAAAAATGAATTTAAAAATTTTCTTGACCAGTTATCAGCTCCGGTCTTAGTAGTAATGGGAGCATTTTCGAGAAGCGCTTTATCAGATTTTTTTCATCCAAGCTTAGCCAGAACCGCCCTCAGGGAAAAAAATATTTCCTTATTTATTGCACATGGTAAATCCTGAAGCATAACAATAAAGGAACTCTAACCTCCCTAAATTTCCCCCTCTAAACAACTCCCAACTCTACACTCTTTTTTTCTTTGAATTTCGAAATTGCACGGATGGTTTTTATAACCGAATCGGGAGTAAGAGAAATGCTATCTATTCCTTCTTCAACAAGAAACTGCGCAAAGTCTGGGAAGTCAGAGGGCCCCTGGCCGCAAATGCCGACTTTCACTTTATTTCTTTTTGCCGTTTCAATGAGTTTCGAAATCATCTGCTTCACGGCTGGATTGCGTTCATCATATAAATGAGCCACCAATGAGGAATCGCGATCGAGCCCAAGGGTGAGCTGCGTTAAATCGTTGGAGCCGATAGAAAATCCATCGATGTGTTTTGAAAATTCATCTGCGAGAATAATGTTGGATGGGATTTCAGCCATCAGGTAAAGTTCGAGATTGTTTTTGCCACGTTCCAAACCAAATTCTGCCATCACTTCCTTCACTTTCACCAATTCTTCCACCGTCCGGCAAAAAGGAACCATGACCACAACATTTTCCAATCCCATTTCTTCCCTCACAATTTTAATTGCCCTGCATTCCAGGCCGAAGGCCGCTTTGTATTCCGGGGAATAATAGCGGGAAGCGCCGCGCCACCCTATCATCGGGTTTTCTTCCTTCGGTTCAAAATGATTTCCGCCAAGCAGGTTATAATATTCATTGGTTTTAAAATCACTGAAGCGCACAATTACCGGATTCGGATAAAAGGCTGCGCCAATCTTCGCAATGCCGTAGGATAATTTTTTAATGAAAAAATCCTCTTCATTTTCATAACCTATAATTCGCTTTTGAATCTCTTCACTAAGTGCGTGATCGTGCAATGATTTATGATGAATCAGGGCGAGAGGATGGATCTGGATATAGTTGTTGATGATGAATTCTTCCCGTGCGAGCCCTACCCCGCTATTAGGCAAATGCGAAAATTTAAAGCACATGGATGGGGAAGCGACATTGAGCATTATGGAAGTGCTGATTGAAGGAAGATTATCCAGATCATACTCTGTGGTAGTGTAGTTGATCACCCCCTCGTAAATCAGCCCGGTTTCTCCTTCAGCGCAGCTAACCGTAACCTCACTGCCATCTTCCAAAACTTTGGTTGCATTGCCGCAGCCAACGATTGCGGGAACCCCTAATTCGCGCGCCACAATAGCGGCATGACAGGTGCGTCCGCCCTTGTTGGTCACGATTGCGGAAGCCTTTTTCATCACCGGTTCCCAATCAGGATCGGTCATGTCGGTCACCAAAACATCGCCTTCCCTGAACTCATTTCCTTCCATGAGGCGCTTATCGAGGGAGTATAAAATATTGACTTTTCCGGAACCGATTTTATCGCCAACTGCGATTCCTTTCAAAAGAACTTTCTGATCTTTTGCATGATTGATACTATACTCGGTAATTTTATTATGAGCAATTTGAGAATGAATGGTTTCGGGACGTGCCTGCACAATAAAAAGTTCCTTACTCAATCCGTCATAAGCCCATTCCACATCCATCGGCACCCAGCGGTTTCTTAAGGTTGAATAATAATTTTCAATTTTTATGATCCAGTCGGAAAGTTGAAGCACGGTGCCATCTGTAAGGCAAAAACGATTTTGAAAACTGGCTTCGGTGGAAATGACTTTCACCCTTTCATCCGATTTATCACCATACACCATCATTTTATCTTTCACTCCCAGTTTTTTCTCGATAATCGATTTATACCCATTCTGAAGCGTAGGCTTAAAAACGATGAATTCGTCAGGGGAAATAGATCCCTGCACCACCATTTCACCCAGGCCATAAGCGCCGTTGATAACCACTACATCTTTGAAACCGCTTTCCGTATCAAGGCTGAACCCTACTCCAGAAGACCCGAGATCGCTTCTTACCATTTTTTGCACGCAAATGCTTAGACCGATGGTAAAATGGTCGTATCCAAATCTCTGCCGGTAGCTGATGGCGCGGTCCGTAAAAAGAGAAGCGATGCAGTTTCGCACGCAATCCATCAAAGTGGCCGGACCACGAACATTGAGGAAAGTTTCCTGCTGGCCGGCAAAGGAAGCGTCAGGCAAGTCTTCAGCAGTTGCAGAGGATCTCACCGCTACATCAGTAAATTCCTGGTTATAATCAGCCGACAATTTTTCATAAGCCTTGATAATTACTTCACTCATCTCTTTCGGAAAACGTCCGTTTGCTAACAAAAGCCTTACCTGCTGACCTCCCCGCCTGAGCGATTCAATATTGTCATAATCAATTGAATTAATGATGTGGCGGACAGTTCCCTCAAGGTTATTGTATTCCAAAAAAGCCCGGTATGCCTCAACGGTTACCACAAATCCGTTGGGAATATTAACGCCGAGTGAAGTCAGGTTCTGAATCATTTCCCCGAGTGATGCGTTTTTGCCACCAACAATCGCAATGTCGTTGATGCCCACTTCGCTGAGTTCCAAAATGTATTTTCCAGTCATGATGCTGATGTTGTTTTTCAGGTGAACAAAAAAGATGAGGATTCAAAAGTAGAAGGAAAAAGCAGCACCTTTTCCCACGCTTTTATCAACTTTTAATACTATCTTACCATCTTTTCCGGTCTATGAAAAATAAGTAGAGCATTTTAGTTTCAAAATAAAATATTATGAAACCGCCTTTATTAAAATTCAACCTGAAAAGCGAACATTCCTTTGTCGCCCAGCACCTTAACGTTTCCTATTTCTACAATAAATGGCAGGCACATCCGGAAATGGAACTGGTCTATATTATCAAAGGTTCAGGAAGACAATTTATCGGCGACAATGTGCATCATTTCAAACCGGGCGATTTGATGTTGCTAGGGGCAAACCTCCCGCATTTATGGCGAAATGAAGACAAATATTTGAAGAAAGATTCCGTCCTGAAAGCAGAAGCGATCGTGATTCATTTTTTGCCCGATTGTTTCGGCGATTCATTTTTCAGCTTGCCTGAAAATACGGAATTAGTTTCCCTGTTTGAAAGAGCGAGACAGGCAGTAAGAATCAAAAATTTGACTAGAAAAACCGTGGTGGAACTGATGCAAAAACTTCTGGTCGCTAAAAATACCGAACGTATCATCCTCTTATTGCAAATTTTGCACACAATTGCTCATTCGAAAGAAACGAAACCTGTATGCAGCATGGGTTTGCAATTCCATTATCATTCAGCGGAAAGCGACAGGCTAAACAATATTTATCAGTTCATCCTGAAAAACTTTTCCAGGGAAATATCATTGACGCAAATTGCAAAAGTAGCACACATAAGCCCGCACTCATTTTGCCGTTATTTCAAGTCCCGGATCAAAAAAACTTTTTCTAAATTTTTATTGGAGGTGCGAGTGGGCCATGCGTGCAAACTTTTGGCCGAAACCCATAAAAGCGTTGCTGAAATTTGCTATGAATCCGGCTTCAATACTTTTTCAAATTTCAACCGTCATTTCAAATCAATAACCGGAAGCACTCCGCTCATGCATAGGAATTATTACCAGAACCTGCTGCCCCTTGAAAAAAATCAGGAAATACAATAGCGGGGACTCAAAAGATTGCACTCAATTATTCAGCAAACGGACTTTTTCAGGAATTTTTTTTCAATGATACTGCAAGCATGCTCATTAGAACCTATCCCAAAAGCCGGCATTTTTTTTATATCTTTGCAACACAAATCAGCGAATTGAATCTCAACGATACCATACAAAATTTTCTCTCGAAAAACCTGGATTTCCTCGATCACAAGTTTTGACGATATCACCCTTTCCTTTCTGATCGTTACCACGATTTCTTCATCTTTTTAATTTATTTTTTATGCCTGCACAATCAATTGCTTCACAAACTGATTATTTTATTGATCTTGAAAATCAATTTGGCGCCCATAACTATCATCCCCTTCCCGTTGTTTTGGAGAAAGGCAAGGGAACTTTTGTTTGGGATGTTGAAGGGAAAAAATATTATGATTTTCTAAGCGCCTATTCCGCTGTTAACCAGGGGCATTGCCATCCAAAAATTATCAATGCCTTGGTAGAACAGGCACAACTTCTAACTCTGACCAGCCGCGCTTTTCACAGCAAGGAGCTTTCTATGTTCACAGAGTTTATTACTGATTTTTTTGGCTATGATAAAGTGTTGCCCATGAATACCGGCGCGGAAGCAGTCGAAACGGCTTTAAAGCTTTGCCGGCATTGGGCTTATCGGGTAAAAAAAGTAGAAGATAACAAGGCGAAGATCATCGTTTGTAGTGGCAATTTCCATGGAAGGACTCTCGGCATTATTTCTTTCAGTACTGACAAAAGCGCTAAAGAAGATTTTGGCCCATATCTGGACGGATTTGAAGTTATCCCTTACAATGACCTGCCTGCTTTGGCGGAAGCCTTAAAAGACAAAAACACAGCCGGATTTTTGGTAGAACCGATCCAGGGAGAAGCGGGAGTCAATGTTCCCGATGAAGGCTATCTTTCAAAAGCCAGGCAATATTGCGAAGACGCTAATGTTTTATTCATTGCCGATGAAATACAAACAGGTTTATGCCGCACAGGAAAAATGCTTTGCTGCGATCATGAAAATGTAAAGCCAGACATCCTCATTCTCGGAAAAGCTTTGAGTGGAGGCACTTTACCCGTTAGTGCAGTACTAGCCAATGACGCGATCATGCTGACCATAAAGCCCGGGGAACATGGAAGCACTTATGGCGGCAATCCTCTCGCCTGCAAGGTTGCCACGGTTTCTTTACAGGTTTTGAAAGAGGAAAACATGGCGCAAAACGCGGAAGAACTGGGCAATATTTTCAGGGAAGAACTTATGAAATTACAATCTCCCCACATCTTAGAAATTCGCGGCAAAGGATTATTAAACGCGATTATAATCAATCATCCTGAAAAAGACGCAGCCTGGAAACTTTGCATTGAATTGAAAAATAACGGACTCCTGGCCAAACCAACCCATGGAGACAAAATCCGGTTTGCACCCCCGCTCATCATTACCAAAGAACAATTGAAGGACTGCCTTCGAATTATTGAAAAGAGTTTAAAGGTGCTTGATTGATTGCAAATACGGTCGGCGACCGAAATCTAATGACCGAAGAAAAGCAAGTCAACGGTGGTTTGTGGTCGCCTGTCGCTATTTTTCTACTTCATGTCCTCGGCGGTAAAAACAAGCGGCAGCAGGTTTTTAGCATCTTCCAGAATCAGGACTTCCCCTTCCATTCCTCCAATAATGATCCGCATTGGTTGCCCGGTTCTTTCCTGGAATTCAACAAGCGTTTGCCTGCAAATTCCACATGGACTGGCTGGTGTATCGCTTTTTCCATTCAAATTATGATAACTGATCGCTATTGTTTTAATCCCGATGCCCGGAAATAAGGATGATGATGTTGCCAGCAAGCTTCTTTCTGCACAAATTCCTGCCGGAAAAGAGGCATTTTCCTGGTTAGTGCCGCTCACGCTTTCCCCATTGGCAAGTTTCGCGAAGGCGCCCACTAAAAAGTTAGAATAAGGCGCATAAGCGAATTGAGTAACAGACCGCGCTTCACTTAAAAGAAAAGCATCATCTTCCTTCAAATCATCGATCGAATTGTAAACTTCCACATTGAATGTAATTTCCTTGTTAATCATTTTCTCTTTTTTTCATGAATACAATGGTGAAAATTACACTTTTGATTGAATATAAAATCACCGGTGAAAAAATATTTTTGCTTTTACGATCAAAATCGTACTTTGCTTTACGAACAACGTCGTAAAACATGGGAATAGTTAAAAAAATCAAGCCAACCGAGAGCGAGCTGGAAATCCTGCAGATCCTTTGGGAGCGCGGCACCGCTACGGTGCGCGAGGTGCATGAGGAACTTTCAAAAAACAAAAACTCTGGCTACACCACCACATTAAAATTAATGCAGATCATGCATGAAAAAGGAATCGTAAGCCGCGACGATAGCTCCAAAACGCATATTTACCAACCTGCCCTCAGCAGGAAAAAAACCCAAAAACAGTTTTTAGACAAGATGATCAATGGCTTGTTTGGCGGGTCCTCGACACAACTGGTGCTTCAAGCGCTGGGAAATCAAAAAGCGACAAAAAGCGAACTCGAAGAAATTCAAAAATATTTGGACGATTTAAAAAACGGATAAAACATGGATCCTATTTCTTTCCAACATTCGGTTTTTCTTGAAGCACTCGGCAATGCAATTCTCAACAGTTTGTGGCAGGGATTTTTGCTCTGGATCATTTGCCAGGCAATTATAGTTTCTGTAAAAAATGCAAGCGCCGCATTCAAGCATAACCTTAGTGTATTAATGATTTTGTGCTCATTCGCATGGTTCGTTTTTACCTTTCTTTCAAAACTTTTCATTTCAGGCACAGCCGCTACCTTGCCTGCATTCAGCAATGATGCCAGTCTTTCAGGGAATGCAACATCGCCTATTCATAAGTTTCTATTTTTTGCGGAATCCATCCTCCCCTATCTTTCTATAGCTTATCTTTTTTTGCTGGCTCTTCTTACGGTCAAACTTTACGCAGCCTACCGGCATGTTCATTTTATCAGCAGTAAAAATTTAATTGATCCGCCATTGCAGCTAAAGAATTTCGCCGACGAAGTTGCTTCACGGTTAGGAATTGAAAAAGCCGTTATCTGGATCTCAAAACATATCGAGGTTCCCGCAACCATCGGTTTTTTCAAACCTATTATCCTTATTCCTTTCGCCTCGATCAACCAATTGACGACTGAACAGCTTGAAGCCATCATTCTGCATGAATTCTCACACATAAAGCGAAACGATTACCTGGTAAACCTCTTCATTTCCATTATTGAAACCATGCTTTTTTTCAATCCGTTTATTGCCGTTTTCGTAAAAACGATCAAACGCGAAAGAGAAAATTGCTGTGATGATTTTGTTCTTCAGTACTCTTATGATCCGCATTCCTATGCTACTGCATTATTGCGCCTTGAACAGCAACGAAAAAATAATATGCAGCTTTCTCTTGGTGCTGTTTCAGGAAAAAAGCAACTCCTGGCAAGGATCAAACGAATAACCGGGAACCCGGCCAGTCAATTTAATTATGGCCAGAAAATGATTGCCTTAATAATTACCACTGCCATCTTTTGCTCCTTTGCGTGGCTTTCACCCCGGGAAATGAAAAAAGATCCGAAGGAAATTTTGACAAAAAAAGTTCCTCAGGATAATCAGGCAACAGCAGCTTTGATTGTTTCTCCACTATCAAATGAAAATCCCATTTCAATAGCCCCGGTTACAAAAAGCAAAAAGAATAAAACAAAGATTGAATCAATTGAAACAAATTTGGATCAAACAGCCGAAGTTTTAGAAAATACAGATAAATCGGAAGCGAGCGGACAAAAAAATGAACTCCAGGCTATGCCTGATGAAACTGCAAATGGGTCAAAAAAAGAAACGACTTTGACTGCTTTTAATTTTAAAAATTTTCCACGGCTACAATTTGAATCTTTAAATGCCAATATAGATTACAATAAGATGAATGAGGAAATTCAAAAAGCATTTGTTGAAATCAATAGAATCAATTGGTCAAAACTTGATAAGGATATCAGGAAACAACTGAATGAAATAAAGATCAACGAACTTCCAGAAACCGAAAAAGCGATGATATTAAAAGCCAGAAAAAATGTTTCTTCCCTCCTTTTGCAGAACCTGCTGGCCAACCAACCGAAAGTTTTACTGGAAAGCGATGAACAAAAAAGTATGACGGATTCTTTACATGCAGCGGCCGCCACATTGCTCAACCAGCAGCCGGCAAGATTTGCGATGAGGATCAAAAAAGAAGATTTGCCGCGCAATATGAATTTGAATTCACTTTTTATTCAAGGATTTGAAAAGGCCGCGACAAATAATAAGAAGAAATCAATTAATGGGGAACAAATCATCGAATACAATGGCAAAAGAGGTAAGATAAATGGCAATGGAAATGAACGCATAATAAAACCCGGCATCTCAATTAGCACCCAACAAAAGCATATGGCGATCATAAACATTTAAAGCCAGCAAACGGACTTTTTTCGTATGTTTTCTTCCAGGCACGAGGCATGAATGGTTGAGTCCTGTTCCTCATGAAATCCTATAATTTTATTTAGACAAATTTGCCACAGTCAAACGCACTTTTTCGTATGTTTTCTTTTGAAAAAAGGCATGAATTGATTCTAATGCTGTTCATCCATAAATCGAATAAATCACGGTTTTGACAATTCCTGAAATCTAATAAATCGCGGTTCAGACAATATTCATTTGCTGTAAATCCTCCGTCCAGACAATCTAAAAAATTACGCTAAACCGGAATTCCTTACCTTTTATTCTTGCTATCTTGCAATCCTTAACACAGGTATTTATAACCAAAAACATGTATCATGAAAATCAACTTGCAAACTTTGAATTTTAAACCTTCTGAACAGCTTGTCACTTTTGTGAATGACAAAGTGAATAAATTAGCGCGGTTCGACGATTCCATCATCAGTGCTGAAGTCGTGCTAACCCTTGACGGCAACAGTGTTGATAATAAGGTTTGCGACATTCGCCTCGTAGTTCCGGGAAATGACGATTTCGTTAAAAGGAACGCTGTTTCTTTTGAAGAAGCTATAGCCAGTTGCGTCGAAATCCTGCAAAAGGTTTTGACAGAAAAGAAAAGATAATCCCTGAAGCCTCTTTTCAATATTGCAAATCGGTTTCAACCGGATAATGATCCGAATACGGAACATGAATCGTTTGAAACCGATTTACCTTAAACTGCTTGTCACACAATAGGTAATCAATGCGCAGTGTGGGAGAAATAAACCTGAAAGTCCTGCCAATCCAGGAACCTTTTTTGAGAAACGCATCCTGCAAATTCCCTTTTATTTTAAAATAAGTGCTCGAGTTGGGAACGTCATTAAAATCGCCACAAACTATCGCCGGATAAGGGCTTTCCGCAATTTTCCGCTGCACAAGGCTCGCCTGTTCATACCGGAATGAATATCCAAATTTCAATTTTGAAATAATATTTTTTGAATGCCGCAAACCCGGATTCTTCACTTTTTTAAGCCTGCTTAAACTTTCGTAATCAGAACGCTCGAAATGCACAGATTGCAAATGCGTCGCGAAAATTCGAAAAATATTATCCTCCACTTTTACATCAGCGTAAAGCAAATGCTCCCCGGTAGATTCCCTGTCAAAACTGAATTTGGCCGAATCCGTCATCTGGTATTTTGAAAAAATAATTATCCCGGATTGATAATCCCTTTCATAACTTTCTGAAGGAACAAAAAAATGATACGGATAACCCATTGCAGTTATTGCTGAAATATTTGGGCTGAAATAAGCGGTATCCTCAGATTCAAAAAACTCCTCGAAACACAGGATATCTGCGTCCTGCCGTTTCACTAAATCCAGCATCGCATCCCGGTAAGTTGCGCCCCCTTTTTCTCCCTTGCTTTTCCGATTGATCTCATCCCAGCTCGAAACGTTCCATTGCAGCACCCGCAAGGTGTTTGGCGGTTTTACTTCAGCCATTTTTTGGGGAAAATGAAAAGCGAAAACACTTGCAATTTGCTGAATTCCAAGCAACATCGCCACCAGTGAAATCCAGAACCATCCGGACCTGTCGAAAGCCCATAAAATAATAAAGCAAAGAAGCGCGAAAAATATCAGCGGGAACACCAGCCCCGGAAAACCAAAGAACCAATATTTGCCCGTGTTGATGAAAGGCACAAGGCAAACAGAGAGGTAAGCAGCAATAACGCATATATTCACAAAAACCAGCAACGAATGAAAAAGGGAACGGGTTCTTTCTATCATAAAAAATCAAAAAAGATTAAGAATAAAAATAGGATATTTTGATTTCATTGCTGAAAAATGTAAACTGCGTTGTCCTGCTGCCCATAGAATCTAACGACAGCGGCAATCGCAATGTTCATAGCATCATGAAAGTTATTTCCATGCATCGTTACATTCCAAATAACTATTTTTGGCATTGTACTTGAATTAAAGAACCATTCTATATCCTATTGATTTTCAACCTTGATAAACAACAAACCATGATGAAAAAGATTTCACTAATTGCCTCGCTGTTTTTATTTCCCTTTATAGGCTGCGATACAGCTAAAAATATATTAACCACCACCTCCAATGGGAGCAATCTTACCAACTCCCAGGTAATTCAGGGATTGAAAGAAGCCTTAAAGGTTGGAACCGATTCTTCTACTTATCATTTAGCTTTATTGAACGGTTTTTTTAAGGATGACATGATAAAAATCCTCATGCCTCCTGAAGCGCAAAAATTGGAAAAAACTTTGCGGGATGTAGGCATGGGCAGCGTGGTTGACAAAGCGGTTTTGTCAATGAACCGCGCAGCCGAGGACGCCACAAAATATGTGGGTGATATATTTCTGAATGCCATCAGGCAAATGACCATTCAGGATGCTTTTGGAATTTTAAGAGGCAACGACCGTGCGGCAACTGATTATTTAAAGCGCACTACTACCGCCCAATTAACCGCCGCCTTTAAACCGATTGTTGCAAAATCTTTGGAATTTACAGATGCCACCAAATATTGGAAAGACGCTTTTTCTATTTATAACCGTTTCAGCAGCGCTCCTGTCAATACCGATTTAACTGCCTATGTTACACAAAAAACCCTGGACGGCTTATTTTATCACATTGCCCTTGAGGAACAAAACATCCGACAAAACCCAGCCGCTAGAATCACCGAAATTCTGAAAAAAGTATTTGCATAAAACCTATGAGGGTTTGTAGCAGAGTCTGAGGCATAAATAAAAATTAAAATCGATTGCGGTTTTTCAAACGAAAAACTTTACTTTTGCACGCGTTTCAGCTTTTTATGTTTGGCTGAATTGCATTGGTTCTTAAAACATATTGCCCACATGGCTCCATAAGTTTCCGTCCGTTCGGAACGCCGGCAAGGGTGTAAAAGTAAAAATTTAAATAATGCCAAAGGTTAAAACCAACTCCAGCGCCAAGAAGCGCTTCAAAGTGACCGGTACCGGTGAAATCACTCATCAGAAAGCTTTCAAACGTCACATCCTTACAAAGAAATCAACAAAACGCAAACGCGGAATGCGCAAAAAAGGTGTTGTTAGCGCTGCTAACAGGCCATTCGTGATGAGATTGCTCAGAATGAAGTAATATCGATCGAAAGTTTAAAAAAATTATAAAATTCCGATCACGGTATCGCTGAGATCGACAATCAAAAATCTAAAAACATTAAAATATGCCACGTTCATCAAATGCAGTAGCATCCAGGGCAAGAAGAAAAAGAATACTCAAAGCCGCCAAAGGTTATTACGGCAAAAGGAAAAATGTTTACACCGTTGCGAAAAATGTAATGGAAAAAGGTATGACCTATAGTTATGTAGGCCGTAAACTTAAGAAACGTGAATACCGCGCTTTGTGGATCGCACGTATCAACGCTGCTGTAAGGGCGGAAGGAATGACCTACAGCCAGTTTATTCATAAATTATCTGAAAAAAATATCGACCTGAACAGGAAAGTTCTTGCTGACATGGCAATGAATGAACCGGAAAGTTTCAAGAGTCTTGTTTTATCAGTCAAATAAATACCGACTACTTGTTTATAGAACCGTCTCGAAAAATCGGGGCGGTTTTTTTATTTGAAAGATGATTTTCAATTTAAGTGACGATTGGCGGAGTATGGTTTTTGAAAGTGTTTTTTTAAAAAGAACCGATCATTAATTTACATTTGTAACTATTTTAAAAAGCGTTAATATATTTCGATGAACAATACCTACAACGACCTCGTTCAGCAGACGTTTAATTTTCCGCAGGAAGATTTCAAACTCAAAGATGGCTATCTTGAGTATAATGGTGTGGATGTAAAAACATTGATTGACAAATATGGTACGCCTTTAAAATTTACCTATCTGCCTAAGATTGGAATGCAGATCAACAAGGCGAAAAAAATGTTTGAGAATGCCTTTAAAAAACACAAGTATGAAGGGCAATATAATTATTGTTATTGCACCAAAAGCTCTCACTTTTCTTTTATTGTTGAAGAAGCATTAAAACACAATATTCATCTTGAAACTTCTTATGCTTACGACATTGAGATCATTAACAAATTGTATGAAAGGAAGAAAATTTCAAAAGACACTTTCATCATTTGCAACGGATACAAGCAAAAGTCTTATACAAGCCGCATTGCACGCCTGCTCAACACCGGTTTCAAAAATGTGATTCCTGTTCTGGATAATAAAGAAGAGCTGACAGCCTACAGAAGATCTGTTCGCGTTCCATTTAATATCGGCATCCGCGTTGCCGCTGAGGAAGAACCCACTTTTCCTTTTTATACATCCCGGCTTGGAATTCGCGCAAAAGATATTCTGGAATTTTATGTGGATGAGATCGAAGGAAATGAACACCGTTTCCAATTAAAAATGCTGCACATTTTTTTAAATAAAGGCATTAAAGACGATATCTATTATTGGAGCGAACTGAATAAAGTAATCAATCTTTATTGCCAGTTAAGAAAGATTTGCCCGGAACTGGATTCCATAAATATTGGCGGCGGATTTCCTATCAAACACTCATTGGGTTTTGAATATGATTACCAGTTCATGATCAATGAGATTGTGAGGAATATAAAAGTAGCCTGCAAAAAAAGTAAGGTTCCAATGCCTAATATCTTTACAGAATTCGGCAGTTATACAGTGGGAGAAAGCATGGCACATATCTACAGTGTTATTGGTGAAAAAATGCAGAACGACCGGGAAACCTGGTATATGATCGATTCATCTTTCATCACTACCCTGCCCGATACCTGGGGAATTGGTGAAAAATTTCTGATGCTGCCTATCAATAAATGGAACAATGAATACCAGCGGGTCACACTTGGCGGCATCACCTGCGACAGTCATGATTACTATGATTCGGAAGAACACATCAACGAAGTGTTTCTGCCAAAGGTTAGACACCGGAGAACCCTTATATGTTGGCTTTTTCCACACAGGCGCTTACCAGGACCAGATCAGTGGTTATGGCGGCATCAAACATTGCCTTATTCCGTCTCCCAAACATATCATTATTGATCATGACAAGAACGGAAAACTGGTAGATTGGGTGTATGCGAAGGAACAAAGCTGCCGCAAGCATGCTGAAGATTTTGGGGTATAAGTAATGCAATAGTTGATTTTTGGGAAATACATGTTATGATAAAATTGGCACAGTTTTGATGTTTTTTCGTATATATTTACGTGTAATTGCTAAATCATCGTAAAATCATTTTCAACTGGTATGATTGCTATAGAAAAACAAATAGACGAATTTTATAAGGAAACAGAGGAATCAATTAATTTCATTATTGAGGGATCTGACGAACACCTGGATTTAATTCTTTCTTTTTCTAAACCTCTTGATACGCTTTCGGAAAAATTTCAAGCACTAAACGAAAACCTGTATCATAACCTCCGCAATTGTTCAGATGAGGAGATCAGGCATCAAATAATGCCAAGGCTAATAGATGTTAACAGGACTTGCCTGACTATGCTTGGCGCAGTAAGGACTTCCATGTTATACAGGAACATAAGAATGTCTGTAAAAACCTTTTCAAAAAATCATGCTTTTTTAAGAGAAATCATGCATGATTTAAAGCACTTCCGTATAAATAAAGATGACGAATTTGACAATCTTTTAAATGAACTAAATGCGATTTAATGGATTGCTCTTTTTACTCAATTTCAACTTTTAGAAATTCCCTGGAAATCTATGTCGAAAGGAAAGGGATGGATATCATCTTTGCAAAACAGATATTTGCAATCTTTTTAAGAGTCTTACATTTCAACACATCTGGGCAAAAAATTACTTGATAAGAGATCTTAACGACATACGGCTAATAAAAATCAGAATCCCAAATTAATTTCAAAATCTTAGTAGCGCTGATGGTTTTCGGTTAGTTATCTGTTGCAATAAAAAATATAGGACTGTGAATTTTTTGAATCTATATCCAAAAAGAGGAAAACTTGCTCAAATGGATCAATCTCCATTTGAATATAAAAGACAACTAAAGGAATATGCGGAATCATTCAAAGCAAATCACCTAATTGAACATGACATTTCTAATAATTTGGCAATAATTTTATCGAAGCAATAACTTTCATGAATAATTTATAACTAAATAAAAAAAATAAAAAAGCCCCTTCCGTTTAAAAAAGAGGCTTTAATTTTCTTCCGCTCAAACTTACTTCACAGAAATTTCTTTCGGAGCTATCTTCACTTCTTCTTTCTTGGGAAGAGTTAAATACAGGATTCCATTTTCATACTTGGCATCTATATTTTCCGCATTTATTTTTTCATCAAGGGTAAATGACCTTTTAAAGGATTGGGTCACAAATTCCCTTTTAATAAACTGCTTGTTTTCTTCCTTGTTTTCTTCGCTCTTTTCAAAAGAAACGGTTAGGATATTTTTATCAACCGTAATTTTGAAATCCTCTTTTTTTCTTCCCGGAACATTAAATTCCAATTGATAATTGTCGTTGGTTTCGCAAATGTTAACTGCCGGAAAGTACAGATTAGAATTGTTGTTTCTGGCAACTGGCAAATCGCTCAATAAGTTGTCCAGGAAACTATCCAACGTTTTTAAAGTCGGCTGATTGAATTTTAATGTTGTCATAATTTTATTTTTTAAAGGTTTTAGAATATTTTAATTAATATCCATCAAATGAAATACCAACCCTTTCTTTCGGAAAATTTGCCATTTTGCTGAAAGCCAAAATGGCGTTTAAATATTTTCTGCATGACAAAGTTGCCATTTCAGCTTTTAACCCAATATATCTTAAACTCGAAAAAGACCAATTAAAATCGTAATTTTGCACCTAAAAAATATTACAGATATGTATCCAGAACAAATAGTACTTCCCATGAAGGAAGAATTAACCGAAAAAGGATTTTCAGATTTAGCAACTGTTGAACAAGTTGAAAACGCGATTAAAAACGAAGGAACCACTTTAGTAGTGATCAACTCCGTTTGCGGCTGTTCAGCAGGCACAGCTCGCCCCGGCGCATTGCTTGCAGTTGAAAGTGCAGACAAAAAACCGAATCACCTTGCAACAAGCTTTGCAGGATTTGATTTTGAAGCGGTAAATAAAATTCGTGAATATTTATTGCCTTACCCTCCCTCTTCTCCGTCTATCGCTTTATTTAAAGATGGCAAACTTGTTCATTTTCTTGAAAGACATAATATTGAAGGTGCTTCTGCTCAAATGATTTCCACCAATCTTGTTGCGGCTTTCAATGAATATTGCTAAGAAAAGACTGCAGAAATAAAAACCTTCAAAAATTGAAGGTTTTTGTTTTTTCCCTACTATTGCACCATAAAAAATGAAATTCATTTTGCAAAACTAAACGACTGCCATGTATCCCAATTTATATTATGCGCTTAATGACTGGTTTGGATGGAAGATCAATGCGTTCAAGATCTTTTATTCCTTCGGCATTTTTGTGGCCCTCGCTTTCATCACAGGCGCATATTTTCTTACCCTTGAATTAAAACGAAAAGAAAAGCAGGGACTTTTGTTACCCAGGGAAGAAACGATTACAACGGGAAGTCCGGCCTCCTTTTTTGATCTCTTTATAAATGGTTTGGTAGGGTTTATTTTCGGCTACAAACTAATAGGCGCTTTCATTGCCAGTCGCAATCAGTCGATAGATTTGCAGGAATTCATTTTCTCTTCGCAGGGAAGCTGGGCGGGTGGTTTTATCCTCGCCGCTATTTTAATGTTTGTAAAATATCGTGAAAAAAATAAGCAAAAACTCGAAAAGCCTGAAAAAAGAACCATCCGCATCTGGCCCCATGACCGTGTGGGCGACTTTGTGATCTTTGCACTCGTTTTTGGGATCATTGGCGCTAAGTTGTTTGATAATTTTGAAAACTGGGATCGTTTCATCCAGGATCCGATTGGAAATTTATTATCACCCAGCGGACTCACTTTTTATGGCGGTTTGATTTGCGCTGCAATCGCCATTTGCATTTATGCGAAAAAAAAGGGCATTGGCCTGCTGCATTTAACTGACGCTGCCGCTCCCGCCCTTATGATCGCTTATGCCATCGGAAGAATGGGTTGCCAGGTCGCCGGTGACGGTGATTGGGGCATCTATAACAGCGCGTACATCAGTGATGTGCCCGGTCATGCAGTTGCAGCCACGCCCGATCAATTTCAACAAAAATTAAAAGAGCATTCTACCTATTTTTTGCACGGATCTGCAATGAATCCTGATGGCACTTCCACCATGGTAACCGATCGCCATTCCCAAACGCTCGAACAGGTTCCCCATAAAAGTTTTAAAGGACCCAATTGGCTTCCGACCTGGATGTTTGCTTACACCTATCCGCATAACGTCAACGAAGATGGAATCCTGATTCCGGAATGCGAAGGAAAATATTGCCGCGCCCTCCCCCAGCCTGTCTTCCCCACCCCTTTCTATGAAATTATCGCCTGCGGAATTTTGTTTGCTGTCCTCTGGTCTTTAAGAAAGAAAATGGTTGCTCCGGGCGTCATGTTTTCACTTTACCTGATTCTGAATGGCATTGAAAGATTTCTTGTAGAAACCATACGTGTAAATACGACTTATTCAATATTCGGACTGCATCCAACCCAGGCGGAACTGATTTCCGCGGGCCTTGTAATTGTCGGGATTTTGGGCATAATTATCTTCCAAAACCGCTATAAAAAAAGTTTCAAATAGTTGCATCCTTTTTCAGCAGACGTACTTTTTTAGAAGATTATTTCCGGTAAAGAAAGACAGAGAAAAGCAATTTGGGGCTCTCATCGGAAAGTCCTTTACTGAACCGCAGTTCCGGCTGCAAGGCTGTATCTTTTCCGCGATTGCTTCTTTTCAGATGATTGCATAGTAAGGCGGAAAAGGATACTTGCCAGCATCCGGCAGCCACGCATCGATAGATTCTTTAATCAGCAGAATGACGCAAGCGCCGCGCCCTTTCATCAAGCAGCAGACGAACTTTTTTCGAAGATTTTTTTTCTTCCTGTTTCCGGTTGTTATCAGGCTTTTGTTGACCTTCATCCAAGTTCAACCTCATGAGTCTGCTTGATAACTCCCATCACAAAAACACTTTGCACATGACCTACATTTTCTATTTCACTTAATTTATTAACGTGGAAATCATAGTAGGTATTCATGTCTTCACATGCCACCTTGAGCATAAAATCGAATTCTCCGGAAATACTAAAACATTCAATCACTTCATTGAGGTCGTTGATCGTTTTTATAAATTTAGCTCCCGCATTCTTTCCATGCTGCTTCAAAGAAACATAACAAATGACCAGCAATCCTTTCTTCACTTTTGAATAATTGAGCAGGGCCGCATATTGTTTAATCACTCCCGTTTCTTCAAGCCGCTTTATGCGTTCATGCACGGGAGTTGTACTTAAATGTACTTTCTCAGCAATCTCCTTTACCGTTATTCTCGCGTTTTGTTGCAATAACTTCAAAATCGCATAGTCTTTTTTATCCGGTTCATAATCCGAAGTGCCTGTTTCTTCTTTTCTCATGGATGATTTGATTTATTTTATTTGACATATTCTTTTTTGCTGCCAAATTCTGCAAATTTATTCTAAAGTTAGTTGAATAGAGAGTATTCTATTCTAATAATTGTAATTTTGGCAACTAAAAATTAAATAAGTCCATTTATGTCATCCATCACAAAAAACAGTATTGATTTCAGCCTTAAAAACAAGGTGAAAGATATGAGCCTCGCAGGTTGGGGCCGCAAGGAAATACAACTGGCCGAAGCGGAAATGCCAGGATTAATGTCGCTTCGCGAAGAATTCGGAAAGGAAAAACCTTTGAAAGGCGCGCGCATTGCGGGTTGCCTTCACATGACCATCCAAACGGCTGTTTTGATTGAAACGCTGGTAGAATTGGGCGCCGAAGTTAAATGGAGTTCATGCAATATTTTTTCAACGCAGGACCAGGCTGCCGCTGCAATCGCTGCCGAAGGAATCGGCGTTTTCGCGTGGAAAGGTCAAACCCAGGAAGAAAGCGACTGGTGCATTGAACAAACTTTATTCTTTGGAAGTGAAGATCGTCCCCTGAACATGATCCTCGACGATGGGGGTGATTTAACCAATATGGTCTTTGATAAATATCCTGAGCTGATCCAACATGTAAAAGGTCTGTCAGAAGAAACTACAACCGGTGTTCACAGATTGTATGAAAGAATGGAAAAAGGAACATTGCCTATTCCGGCAATCAACATCAATGATTCAGTCACCAAATCAAAATTTGACAATAAATACGGTTGCAAGGAAAGTCTGGTTGACGCAATCAGAAGAGCGACTGATATCATGATGGCAGGAAAAGTAGCGGTTGTTGGTGGTTATGGCGATGTGGGCAAAGGTTCTGCTGCAAGCTTGCGTGGAGCCGGAGCAAGAGTTATTGTTACAGAAATTGATCCTATTTGCGCTTTGCAGGCTGCCATGGATGGCTTTGAAGTTAAGAAGATGATCGACGCCGTTAAAGAAGCCGATATTATCGTTACTGCTTCCGGTTGCCGCGACCTGATTCGTAAAGAGCATTTTCTTGCCATGAAAGACAAGGCAATCGTTTGCAACATTGGCCATTTCGATATTGAAATTGATATCGCCTGGTTGAACGCCAATTATGGCAATACAAAAGATACTATCAAGCCCCAGGTTGATAAATACACCATTGAAGGCAAAGACATCATCGTGCTTGCAGAAGGCCGTCTGGTAAACCTCGGCTGCGCTACAGGCCATCCAAGTTTTGTAATGAGCAACTCTTTCACCAACCAGGTGTTGGCACAATTGGAACTTTGGCTTCATGCAGATAGGTATGAAAACAAGGTTTACGTTTTACCAAAACACCTTGATGAAAAAGTAGCGCGTCTCCATTTGAAAAAAATCGGCGTAGTACTCGAAGAATTAACCGACGAACAAAGCCAGTATCTAAACATTCCGAAAGAAGGACCTTACAAACCGGAAATGTATAGGTATTAATAATTAGAAACTGAAAGTGAAATACCTTTTCAGTTTTCATAGTGGATGGTTTCTTTAACCACCCACCCGAAAAACCCGCTTAAAAAAAAGCGGGTTTCTTTTTTGCTGAATCGTCATCATTAATTCCTTAATTTGCCTTAAACATTTTATCTCTTCATTTATCCGGATGCAACAAAACAAACCAAAGCTCGACGTCATTAACATGCTGCTGGAAGACTGCATCATGGCTTTTCCTGTATCTGTATTTGTGATCAGTATCTATCAGCAATACCAGCGCCGAGGCTGGCTGAGCAAAAAACAATTACAGGGATTATATGATAAAGCGTCAAAAATAAAAGCCGTCGCTCCCGGAAAGCTCGCCGCCCTGGAATCTATCATTAAAAAAATGCCGACCAGGGAAAGATCCGAGTTGCCAACAAATACGCCCATGTTTGAAAAAAACACCGAGGCGGAAAAAATGATTCACGAGATTCTCCAAAAATATCCGGAACACAAAAGGGTTTTATTTTTAAAGGCCAAATCCGACAACAATGAAATGCTTACACCTGCAGATATTTCCGAATTAAAAAGATTCAGCCAGGTTTTGAAAAAATAAGGGCAGGCGCAGGGGGAATAAAAAATATTATTGCTAAGTTGAATATTCGCGGTTGCTGTTCCAGCAATAAGCAGGGCAAACTATGGGGCTGGTTACGCGGAGGCGACTATTCACCTACAACAGTAGCGGGCATCCAACCCAAGAAATTCGGTCCTTTTATTCTGCATCAGTTTCAATAACAGCTTCAATTCCAAAATCGTTGCAGCATAAATTGCGGAGGCTAAAGGCTTTTCAAAAAATATTTGTCCATGACCATGCAAAGCGGAAGTCATTACTTTGGAAGAAAAAATGGATAAGACACCACAATCAGAACTTGACTTTTTAAAGGAATTCAAAAACTTTATTCGCGCTTCGAACAAAGGCAAGCGGGTAAAAAAAGATGGCAGCAGAATACAACAAAAATCAGTTAAGAAACTTGACGCAACCTGTCTTCTTTTAGAAAAGTTTTCCCATGACAAACAATTTCCTTTAAGAATAAAAATTATTCAACGAAACAAAAGGGAAGCCAATAGTGAGAAGTTATATTGGAAACGGTTTTATGTAAAATTTACGGATTATTTATATAAGGACATGGATTGCTATGATAATTATGTGGGGTCGGTTATCAAGGATCTGCGTACTTTTTTTTAATTACCTTACCCTGGAAAAAAATCTATCTATAGGTAATTTTCATCAGCAATTTTATGTCTATAAAGAAGATATCCAAATCCTTACCCTCCAACCCGATCAGCTCCAAAACCTGATTGCCGGCAATCACTCCCTTGAAAAGCTGAGGCCGGTTTTGTTGAAAGCAAAAGATATTCTTTTGGCGGGCTGTGCTACCGCCTTACGATATTCAGACCTTATGAACCTAGAAAAATCAAACCTTCAGATCAATAACGAGCAGTACTATCTAAAAGTGCAATCAAAAAAGACAAAAGTGTATACTTCCATTAAATTACCCCCTTATGTAGTAGAAATATTTAAAAAACACAGCAAAAAAGGCAAGCGGCTTTTACCTTATTTCAATATTGTGCGGCTCAACTTATATTTAAAAGAACTGGCAGAACATTTAGGATGGACGCAGGAAGTAGTAAAGACGCGGCAAAAACGAGGAAAAGCAATCGTCATCTACAAGGATACAAAGCAAAAAACCCATTACCGTTTTTGCGATCTGGTAAGTACGCATCTTATGCGCCGGACTGCTATCACCACGATGCTCAGGTTGGAAATGCCCGAACATTTAGTAAGAAAGATCAGCGGTCATGCTCCTAACAGCAAAGAATTTCATAAATATGTTTCCATCTCCCAAAATTATTTAGACCTGGAAACAGATAAGGTTTTCGCGAGGCTTACCGGAGAAAAATGATGAACTTTTAATCCCAAAAAATTACCACTTTTCGCATTTTTTGCATATTTTTAAAACTTCAAAAGTTCTTTGAATGCCTTCATAAGATTGGATTTGTAGCAAAAGCCGCTACTATCCGGGCGGGATGCAAATGCCTGGGAGGTCTTTCCAGTCTGGTAGCGGTTCTTATCGCTTTGGGTATTCGGGAAAAGAGAAGCTAAATGAGATAATGGGTGAAGGTAATTTTGTTGATTTAGGGGCAAGAGGGCTTGATACAAGATTAGGAAGAACCACAAGCCCTGACCTTGCATTTAAAGAATATCCATCAATTAGCCCGTATGCTTATGCCGTAAATAACCCTATAAATGCGATTGACCCTGATGGGAAAAGAGTTTATTTTGTTGGTGGTGCTGGTCTTGATACTAAAGGATGGAATTATACTGAACGATGGGGAAAAGCCTTTGACAAAGCAGGGATAAAAGGGTTTACACCAATACGAGGTGTATCACATGACAAGCCGGGGAGTTTTCCTCTAAACGATATACTTTTTACTACTGAATTTCGCTCAAGAACAACAACAACAGAACCTACCGATTTTGATATGAGAGGTAATCCAAGAAGATCTAAAATTGTTAAGCTAACCGATAAAATGATTGACAAAGCGGTTAATACAATAATTGCAGATTTAGCAGCAAAACCATTAACAGAAGGAGAACAATTGAACCTGACAGGTTATAGCTATGGTAGTGTATTACAAGCACACGTTGCGTTAACTTTATCTGAAAAAGGATATAAAGTAGATAATTTAATTTTAGTTGGTAGTCCTATACCTACTAATTCAGAGCTGTATCAAAAATTGTCAAAAGTTACAAACATCATAAGGGAAGATATTCCTAATGACAAATTAAGTAACCCATCAAGTAATACAAAATACTTTAAAGGGGCAATTCAAAATTCTGGCGATGGACCTCATTTTGATTTAGCAAGACCAGGTGCTGAGGCAGACAAGAAAATTGAGAATACAGTTAAAGACATAAAATCCAAAGGAGTTGAATGATATGCTTAATAAAACAGCCTTTATAGGAGCAACTATATTTTATGTAGCTTATTGGCTATACATATTGATTGCTTCATTTTACGGTTTTGGTTCTGCATGGGGTGCAAATTCAAAAGGGATATTTTTAAAATGTGTTATCGGACTATTAAAAATATTTTCGCACTTCCCAAGTAGTAGCATTATTTTAAATTCTTTTGCTTGGACAATAATTTTTTACTTTATCTTTATTACAGTAATAAAAGTCAAAGCCAGTCGTTGAGTGGCTTTTGTTTTTTTATTACTGTTCTGCTTCGCAGAACCCACCTGTTGAGCAAGGTGCACCTGCAGGTGCAGGCGGCGGTATCGAAGCAGTAGTGGAGAGAGGGGGAACAACTGGAAATGTAATAACACCAATAAAGCGTTAATCAATGGATATTAATATTGCGTATAATAAAATGATTGAGAAGTTAAGGGCATCTAATAGCTTAGATGTGATTACCAAGTTAGAAAATTCTGATGCAGGTGCTGCTACAGGCAGTGAAGCCT
Source organism: uncultured Chitinophagaceae bacterium (assembly GCA_963696835.1). Lineage (GTDB taxonomy): Bacteria > Bacteroidota > Bacteroidia > Chitinophagales > Chitinophagaceae > Ginsengibacter. Next base: position 458,098 of record CAVOLS010000009.1, read on the forward strand.
TAATGGCAACAGGCTTTTATCTGGTAAGTTTAAAACATAATAATCCTTCTGCTTATGAATTAATAAAGGAACAAATAAAAGAATATCTTAACTACTGCAACCAGAATGGACTTGTTATAAAACAGTAATAGCATAAGGAGAAGAAATATAAAGCCGTTGGTTAAAAAAGCCAGCGGCTCAACACTGTTAATTATACTTTTAATACTCCTTTTAAAGAACAGGTTAAAGACAACCTTGCTGCACTCAATAATCCACAAACTTTGGAGATTGGTACATCAATGTATTTAACGTTTGCTTTTCCCAGTGCTAATAAGTTTGCTGCTCAAACATATTTGAAGAATATGACGAGCGAAGCTGGGACATTTTCAGAAGTACAAGGTTTTTCATTACGATTTAATTCTAAAGATTTTACTTATCATAGTTCAATGGAACGAGCATTCTCTTCTAAATGGTCTACTCCAACTTCTTTTAGTTCGTCTAAAGAAGCATTTAATTCCCTTGCCTTGGATTATCCACAAACAACAAATTTTGCCCAGCAAAAATTTACTCTCCATAATTGGGGGGTATATGTAAAAGGAGCTGCATCACGACAGGGAGCGTCTTTAGGAGGCGGTATTCAATTATTGAAAACTCCATTTAGTTTGAAAACAAATATTCAACAAGTACCTTTTAAATTACATTGATGAAAAGAATAAAAGATTTTACATACCATAGTTCTAATGGATTGCTAAATGTTAATACTTTATCTCCTACAGGTGCTTTCTATCGTGTTAAACAACCGAAAGAGCTTAATAAACCTGCCTTTGGATGTAAAATTGCTTTCTACGATAAGAATGCCTCATTAATTTACCATCGTTCAGAAGTCTACGCACATGAGTTACATTCAAAGGAGGAGATACAATTAGCACGGCAGAAAATGGAAATGGGACAGCTCCAAGAAAATGAAGAATATGGTTCTATTGAAATTGTTAAATGGTCTGAACAAGGCAATCTTGCGTACTTTCTTGAGTATACCCAACAAAATTATAAAAAACTTTACGATAGTGTTTTTTTAAATTTGAAGGAACAATTTTGTTACCGAATTGATGAGCTGCAAAATGATTTTGAAATTGTTGATAGCCTTCATCTGAAAAATCTAGATTTTGATGAAATGCTTATTCTTAAAAGATTGGAAAATTTAGGTTTAAAACAGCAAGAACCAATTATAAACAGAGTATTTGGGAATAATTTATATGACCGCCTTTTCTTCCACAATCAATGGTTTCCAAAATAGTTACAAAATCAGCATGGAATAAAACCAACCAATTGGCTCATGTAATACGAATTATAGGTATGGGTTTAATGGACAGGAATAGTCTGATGATATTAAATTCCGGTAATGCCCTCTGCATTGTCTTTCATTAAATTACCAATATTATCATAGTCATAATTGCCTGCTGTTTGGTTATCAATATCTTCCGCGTAATTTCCTGCCGGGTCTGTATCGTTTTCCATATGCCTAACCGGCTGCTGCCATACAAATGCTGCTCAGCCCATTGGATCCGATATGGGAAGTATGATGTATAAAAGTTGTCTTACATGTCATGATTATACCAAATTGGGAACTTATTATCAACCTTCATTAGACAGCATGTATATCTTATTAGAAAAGAATCATCTAAATTTTAGTTATTCAATACAACCGCATGAAGTTTTAATTCCTAAGCAAGACAGCATCAATTTTGAAAATATTCGTTCTTATATAAAGCAGAAATACCATCCTTGGTAAATGCCCTAGACTATTCGTAGTATGTTCAACATGAAAATGCTGCCGTCCGTATGTCTTATACTACGGACATTAATTGTTTACATTTATGGCTGGAAATGAATAAGTAAAGTTCTTTGAATAGGTGGTATAATGTGCACAGTATATATTACCCGTTTGGGATGATGATGCCCGGAAGGAGATATTCTATTGCGAATACGAATTATAGGTATGGGTTTAATGGGAAAGAACTTGACAAGGAAACTTCAAGCCCAGCTTTCCTTAGTATGTTCAAACAAAAAATGGATTGCTGTCCGTATGTCTTGGACTACGGACACGTTCCGTGGCGCAAGGGTGTCGGGCAGGTTTTGTGAGTTGGGAATCCTTCCCGAATTACGGGACAAGTAGTGCCTTGTAAAATTCTCAAATTAACAGCACAATCCGCTATATTTACAAGAGGAAACAGGTTCTTTGAAAGGCTTTCACATTATTGTGGCTTCGCTTCAATATTCTAAATAATGGTATCGGCGGGATGATGATGTCCGGAAGGAGATATTCTATTGCAAATACGAATTATAGGTATGGATTTAATGGAAAGGAGAATGATAATGAGGTTAAAGGTGAAGGCAACCAACAGGATTACGGAATGAGAATTTATGATCCGAGATTGGGAAGATTTTTGAGTGTTGATCCGTTAACGAAAAAATATCCGGAATTAACTCCGTATCAATTTGCAAGTAACACTCCAATACAAGCTGTTGATTTAGATGGATTAGAAGCATATGCTGTTTTTAACAAAGCAACAGGGCTACTTGCTTTAATTCCAGATGTAAGTAAAGTAAATCCTAAATTAAGTTATAAGTACGTTAGTGCTTTTGAGTATAAAAATCTCACTGATGCTGACAAATCGAAGGCGAATTATGGAATACTCGTAAAAAATGTATTTACTGGAGGGCATTCTGACGGAAATCAAATAATACATGGAGATCCTTCCAGACCGAAGGAAAAACCTATTTCAACGGGTATATATAATATTTTAGAAAACAAAGGCAATACAATCCCTGACCACAATTCCTTTTTTGTATTAGACCCGCAGGATAAGAACCCATACGATAAAGTTGATGACAGACCGGGTGAAATTAATTCAGATGGAGAAAAGCGAAGCGGCTATAATCTACATCCGGGAGGGGTAAGTTGGGGTTGTGTTACCATTTGTAAAAATGACCCTAATATGACACCTGAACAAAGAGAAGAGGAATGGAATATTGTTAATAAAGCTATTACTAATACTAAAACTGAACAAGTTCCAGACAACAGAGGTAAGCAAAAATATGTACCATTTGCTAAGCAAACTAAATATGGAATTCTTAAGGTTATAGACCAAGCTTCTACGCCACCACAAATAATACCCTTAAAATCAAAAGAAAATTAAAATGAAGAAGCCGTTAATTATTTTAATATGTTTTCTAATATGTGGTTGCAGTCAACAACCCAAAGTACCTATTTCAAACACATTAGAAATCGCCTTAGATAATAAATATTCAGCGTATGTAAGCACATTAAACAAAGCATTTGAAGGAGATACTGCAGCGTTATTAGACTTTTATAAAATTGAATATATAAATGACGCTGCAGGGTATGATCATGGTTTTATTTTATTTCAACTAATGAAAAAATATGGAGATAAGAATTTTTCTAACGCCTTACAAAAATTGTCGGAAAAAGACTTAAATAATGTACGCCAATATATTGAAGTTGGTATTGATGCGAATGATAAATATAAACTTGAAATGAAAAAAGAATATCCGATAAGTTCCAAAATTTTTCAAATAAAATAATCCTAAAGCAAATGCACATGTACTGTTCCAAGGAGAAATGAAGACGCCAGGCTTTGCGCATGTTCATCAGCAGCATTCTTATAAGTCTTATGGAAGGCTGGAAAGAAGCCAGGAATGTTGATAAGTTTTTTAAAAACCGAAGGAGTATTTTTTAAAAAACTTATCAATGTTCCGGGTTACCATTTTAAACCCTATTTTTAAATAAAAAATGGTCAACCTATTTCAGGGTAAGACAAAGCTGTTCATTGTTGTACGCTTTATCAGCCAGTTCTTTATTGGTTAAATTATCTGTTGGGCCATCAAGCTGTGAAGATATTTGCGTACGCTGTTGCGGCTCATACCTGTACGCCGTGCTATCTCACGGATACTAATACCATCACTTTTGAGTTGCAAAATTTGTTTTAATTGTTCCATTGTTATCGGTCTTTGTGCCATTGCTCCTTTATATTTTTAGAGCAAATGACATCAAAAAGCTTCGAACAATTATTGCCTGTGCAGGTGGGTCAACATGCCGGAATGTCACTAACTTCAGAAATCAGAATAAAAATATTTGCTGATAAACAGGTGGGTCAACATCACCGGAATGGTGGGTCAACATGCTCCGGAATCTACAGTTAGAATGTTCAAATAAGAAAGTACTGCTGTCTGTATGTTTTCAACTACGGACAAATAAAAAATCACGGATAATTGTTCCTTGCGGGAAAAAAGAACAACAACTAACAATTAAACAATAAAAGTTGTAAATGCCATTGTTATTTTTATCCTTTGTAAGTTTTGCATTGATTGCGAACTGCTGCAAAAATTGTTGGACGGAAAAAAATAATTACACCAAATAAAAAAAGCCACCAGCTTTTTAAAACTGATGGCTTATTATTTCTTAATTGTTACACCGCACAAGGATTGCCAACGCACTTTATCCGCCCTACACCCTTGCGCCATGAAACTTCTTACTGCTTGGACTAATGGTGCGCATTTTTTTGTTTACATTAAAGATTCCAATACCAATCACATACACATATATTGTAAGTTGAGTCAGGATTATTCACTTTAACCGTGAGTACCGTATGGTCATTGCTCTTGGCATCTAAATTTTTATAGACGAAATTAGAGTAATAGCTTGTATCATAATTATTCATTTCTATATTATATGCAACGCAAAAAAACTGATACTCATTG
>CAVOLS010000010.1:0-227306 GCA_963696835.1 uncultured Chitinophagaceae bacterium
ACAAACCCTAAAATAGGTTGACTAAAAATTAAACACTTTTAGCAACACTATGGCTTACATTAAAAAGGCAGACCGCCGAAAAAATCAGTATCAAAAAGTCAGTTTCGACTTTAAACTTTCCGTCATTGACGAAATTCATAATGGGCTTATTTCCATCAATCATGCCGCTAAAGTTTACAATATTTCCCGCAGCTCAATCACGTATTGGATGGAAAAATTGTCGTCCTTTGAACAAAATAAAAAAGGCATGAGCAAGAACGATGAAATAAAAAAATTAAAAGAACGGGTTGAGGCGCTCGAGTTTATCAAGGAGCTGCAACAGGATATTATTGTTGACTTTGAAAAAGTTACAGGGCAGGAATTATCAAAAAAGTACTTGCCCGAAACATTAGCAAACGAGATAGCCAGAAAGAAAAAAAAGCTTACAAAATAAAATGGCTGTACGAATGTTTCGGGGTTTCCAAACAAGCTTATTACAAAAAACTAAAAGCGGTTAAAAGAAGAGAAGAAACCGCCGCCAAAATCAAAGAAATGATTGAACCTATTCGAAAAAAAATGCCGAGGTATGGTACAGAAAAATTGCATCTTGACCTGTCAGGTAAACTCAAGGAAAGCAATATTAAAATGGGGCGCGACCAATTTTTAAAGTTCTGCCGACAGCATCGTTTATTAGTTCGCAGAACGAAGAGAAGCTTCATCACCACTGACTCTAAGCACTTTTATTACAAGTCGCCCAACCTGGTGAAAAACCTTGTTGTGTCGCATGCTGAACAGGTTTTTGTGGCAGACATTACCTACATCAGACTGTCGGAAGGATTTGCTTACCTGGCCCTGGTAACCGACCTGTATTCCAAAAAAATCATGGGGTATAAACTCGATAACAACATGAAGGTAGGGATGGTAAAAGATGCTTTGACAATGGCTTTAAAGAATAGGATTTACCCGCACAAAAATGTCATTCACCACAGTGACCGGGGTATCCAATACTGTTGTCCTGATTACTCGGAATTTGCTAAGAGCAATAATATGATTTTGAGCACTACAGAAAAATATGACCCTTATGAAAATGCGGTTGCCGAACGTATCAACGGAATATTAAAATATGAATTTGGCCTTATCAAAACAATTCCAAGTTTAGAGATCGCCAATAAAATGGTGAACCAGGCAGTAGCAACTTACAATAATGAACGGCGTCATCGCTCATTGGAAATGAAGACGCCAGGGTTCGCGCATGTTCATCAGCAGCATTCTTATAAGTCTTATCGAAGGCTGGAAAGAAGCCAGGAATGTTGATAAGTTTTTTAAAAACCGAAGGAGTATTTTTTAAAAAATTTATCAATGTTCCGGGTTACCATTTTAAACCCTATTTTTAAATAAAAAATGGTCAACCTATTTCAGGGTAAGACAGACCAAACTGAACCTTGACTTCAAACAGAAAAATTAAGACTAAGAGAAAATCAGCAGACTTTGACCTAACACCAATAGTTATACTATTGAGCATTTTTGCACTTGCATTGACATTTTATATCGGCTATAGAACTTGCTTAAGCAACAGAAAACTATTTTCAGTTAGCCTACTTGCTTTGTTTGCAGGACTTCTTTATGAAAATTTTAGAATTTCAGAAAAATGGAAAAATGTAGTTGCAATATTTATAGGGGCATATTTTTTCAGCTTGCTTAACTTTTTGCCTGGAAAACATGAAGCTTCCTACAATTTTGAAAATCACATAGAAAGTTGGCCATATTATTTCATTTTTCTTTTTACATTGATATTTGCAATCTTTAATAAGGATAAAGTGACAATAAAATTAACTGAAGGAATTACTCTCTTATTGTCACTATCACTTATATATTGGGCAGTTGATTATGGTTTTACAAACTATCATAATTGGTTTACCATTATCCTGTTAGGTATTGCGTTTATTTTTTCAGCATTTTCTATTTTAAATGCTTTGACAAACATACAACTCACAAGAACTGTAAGACTAACATTAAGCATTTGGAGTACGCTAATAATGTTTGCATTTGCAATTGACAATATCATAAGAGTTTTCAGTAACCAAGACATTGAAAGCTCACAATATTTATCTCAAGGACTTTATATTGCACTTCAGTATTTCTTATTAGGAGTTTCTGCTGTTTTTATAATGCAGAACTTTATTCTTTTGACAGAGTTTCTTCCAAGTAGAGACGGTAACTATAAGGCTGACCTTAAGGAAAATATAGAAACTCATATTGACAGGTTCTCAGATAAACAAGTTTCGATTAGACTTTCACTATTTTGTATTTTGTATGCTGTGACAATTTATGGCTTGAATTATGAATATCATGTTTTACCAAGACACACGATGATTTGGCTTGTATTTTTGACCTTTCCATTAATTTTACAATTGGGAAATTTACTCAATAGACAAAAGAAATACAGCTAACATTCGCATTGGCGATAGCAGGGCTGACGTGCATTTCATCAGCTCTTTGTTCGCTATTTGGCTGTACTCCCGGCTGAAAATTCTTTAATGAGCTTTTGTACATTTTCTGTACTTTTATTTCTTTTATCGGGTGACGTTCGGGCGAAAGGAGCATTGAATTCCCTGCCATCGCCAATGCGTGGCCGTTGTGGGAAATTTGGACAAACCATTCCATAAATCTACATTCCAAAGCATTTGTTGTTCATTAGCCACAAACAGGGAAGCCGAAAACTGCATCTTGAAAGAGTAGGCAAAACAAAACCATTTTATGAGAAAATTACTTTTAAGTTCAGTAGTGTTATCAATCTTTGCAATCGCACTAACCGTTTTTCAAATGAGTTGTCAAAAAGAAGCAACCGCACAACAGACAGGTTCAAATTACATTTTGCCTTCTGCAACAACTTCAACTTTAGGCGGCGTTATTGTTGGTAGTGGACTTAGTGTAACAAGTAACGGAACTTTATCTCTTACTTCTTCATCTAATAATGGAATGAAGCAACTTAATAAAATACTTTACGAGAAATATGACGAAACAAATGGAACTGCAGAAATTCTGGACAGCAAATTATGACGGAACTAATCAAACTAAAATTCCTATTGTTTTGCCTAATGGACTAAAACTGAGTGAACAGTATTCTCTATCACCCGATGGCGAGACCTTATTTTTCGGAGTAAGTAATGGCGGCGGAACAAGCGCATTAAAAACCTATATCTATAAATGTAAACTTGATGGCACCGGACTAACTAAAATCATTGATGACTCAAGCCCCAAAATGACATATTTTGGAAGCGCTTACTAAATAAACTTCCCACAACATTCGCATTGGCAATAGCAGGGCTGAAGGAATAAACATGAGCTTTCTGTTCCCTATTTGGCAGCAGTCCGGGCTGAAAATTCTTTGATGAACTTTTGTACATATTCTGTACTTTTATTTCTTTTATCGGCTGACGGTTCGGGCGAAAAGTTCATTGAATTCCCTGCCATCGCCAATGCGTGACCGTTGTGTGCTATCGGTGCGACATACCAAAACCAACAAGTAAATGTTCAATACTTTGACAATTGGCGGCTTCAAAATACTTCAACTGAATGACGGAAATCTTTTGCCTGAAGCACTTGCATTTGTAGATAAGGGAAGAGCTGACGGAATTAATCTTAACTATATAAGAAATTGGCGGACAGACTTGGAACCACTTAGAGTTTGCAAGAAAATAAAGTGCTTAATTGTAAATGATTATCCACCCTCAATGGATTATGACTATTCTGCAATTCATTCCTTAAGTAGTTTAATACATCTTTCCGTCAATACTGCAGACAAAAAGGAAATTGATTTTACAGCTTTTCCAAAACTTACAAGTGTGACATTGAGATGGCGTTCAAAAGCATCTTCATTATTCCGCTGTAGCCAGTTGCGAGACCTTTTTTTAGGCAATTACAACCAAAAGGATTTGTCGGAGCTTTCAGACCTTAAAAATCTAAAATATCTACGAATTAATTTGGGCTCTGTTGTTTCTTTAACAGGTTTAAGCAATATAAGCGGACTTGAAGAACTTCTGCTAATGCAAGCAACGAAATTGGAAAATATAGACGACATCTTGGAGCTTAAACATTTGAAATATTTAAGAATTGATAACTGTAGACGAGTTAAGAATATTGACGGCATCAAAAAAATGAAAATTGCTAAATTGGAAATAAGAGGAACTACACCGAACGGATGACAGCACACAACATGCGGTTTGGCGTCAGTGGGGGCTGACGTGCTTTTCCTCATCTTTTGTTCATTGGTCATCTTTTGTTCCGGGCTGAAAATACTTTTATCGGCAATAGTAGTTATCTTCATCTTTTAGTTCTTTATTGGGCTGAAGTTCCGGGCTGAAAATTATAAATTTCCCCCACCGAACGCCAAGCCGTAAACGTTGTGTGCAATTGGTAAACACAGCGTTAGATTTAAGGCGAAGCTAACAGATAAGAAATATTCTTTCTAACGTTTTACTTTTTAATATATTAACACAAAGTGGGGTGTGCGGAAAACCGGACTTAACAGAAAGCAAAAAACTAAACTAACATGCAGACTACTAAAAAAACGCACTTTATATTTATCCTGTTATTAGTGTGTATTTATATTAACGCCTGTAACAGCCACAAACCACTTGATGAACTACGTATTAAAGATTGGAATGGCGATATTTTACGAAAAGGCGATAATCAAGAGTTATCGCAGGCCAAAATGAAATTATCAAATGATACAATGTTTCTTTTCAGTAATGCCATTTTCGGGTCAGAAAATGATACACTTATTCTAACAGATTTTACTTCTCAAGATTCAACAATTACCTTAAAGAGTATCAATAGTGATGGACAATCTTGGAAACTTAAGTATGAGTTCACAAAAGTGGAATCAAAAGATTTTGTTGCTCTGCACGGAGATGGCTATTACATTTATCTTATAGAGACTAGCAACGATGTAACATCCCCGGAAGAACTAAGCTTTTATTTAAATAGGCAGGTTCCAGATAATCCAGACTATTATCTTTTTGGAGCTTATGAAGGTGATATGGAATTTGAAAACCCGTTATTGAACTTGTTCTCAACAGGATACGGCGGGATTCATATTAAATTTATATTCACCGAGAATTTCAAAGTCAAAATATATGGAAGAGCTTTACTATTCAGCGGGAACGATGAAGAACAAACATACAGCGTTAGAAATGACGAATTATACATCGGCTCATCTAACCAAGGTCTCAAAATTATAGACCATGGAAATAAACTTGTAGTGCAAACCGAAGATTCAAATATAATACTAACAAAAAATTATTGATAACTGCATACAGCACTTTGACGATAGTTTATTAAAGCCGAAAATATTTTTTAACCTACATTAACATTTATGAAATCGTTTATTTTTTTTGGATTTATTTGTTTGAGTTTAATTTCTTGTTCGAAAAAGTATGACCCTACAGGTTGTTGGACAGATAATGAATCTTCATTAATCCAACTTGAAAAAGGCGGGATAGCCACATGTTCTTATAGTTGGGGAAAATCTATACCTGGGAAATGGACAGTCCTTAAAGATAATACTCTAAATATCGACTGGGATTATGATAGACGAAGCACAACTGAAAAAATTGCCAATATTGAAGATGGATTAATGATTCTGGGGAATTCAGGTTTTCAATATTCTTGGAAGAAAATTGATTGTAATTAATAAACAGAAGATGATACCAAAAAATGTAAATCCACGTAACTTCAAGGTTCATGAAGTCCTCTTTGATAATTTAGAATTTTCCGTTGTTCACGGAGTTTGGGAAGACGGTAAAAAATATTTAGCCATGCGATGGAATGGAAATAGTAATAACGCTGGTTACCCAAAAACATTTGGACATCCAGTATGGTTTCTCATACCGAATGAGCTAAAAATTCCAATTGTTAAGTCATTAATTGGACTTTCAAATACCGACAAAAAAACATTATTAAAAGTGATGGACGAAATCTTGTAAAATGCACACAACATTCGCATTTATGCAAGCCTGGCTGAAGTGCTAACAATGAGCTGTGGTGCATCTTTCAGCAGCAGTTACGGGCAGAAGAATCTTTATTGAGCGATAGAAATAACAATGAACTTTTATTTATAAATTTGGCAACGGTTTGGGCAGACAGGAATTCTAATTCCAGTCCTGCATAAATGCGTGGCCGTTGCCTGCAAGTTTTTCGGAACACGCCTTAAATATTTATGAGACAACTATTCGGACTTATTTTAGTATTCTCAATTGTTGCCTGTGGTGACAAGACGCAAAAGGCAAGTGCCAATATCGTTGACACGAGTCCTAAAGAAATAGACATACTAAAGCAGGAAATGTTACCTATTGTTTCTAATCCTTATGGCATTGACACCGCTTATGAAATCTCAAAAGACCACATGCCGTTTATGGTGAAAGGATATTTTAATTCGGACAACGCGTTGGACACAGCACTTCTTGTCAGACATAAACTAACAGGCAAGGACGCAATATTTATAAAACATGGCGGAACAGACAAATCTTTCTTGCTGAAAAATGGCAAAGACGTAGGGGCTGACTTTGACGACTTTAATTGGGTTGGACAATTTGAAGTAATTAAAAATGGAACAAAGATTTGGGACAATGTTGTTGACGGTGAAATTGTGGGTGAAGCCCAAGTGCCAGACAGTAAGAAAATTACGTTACCTACTGATGGCATGTTAATGCATGAAGACGAAGGCGGCGGCGGTGGAATTATTTACTTTAAGAATGGAAGATACGTTTGGGTGCAGCAGGACTAAACCTGCAGGCAACAAATAAGACTTCGTCGGGCACGAAGTGCCTCCGATGAAGTCCGATGTTGTACGGAACCGGTGACTGAATGATTGAGGACTATGGGTTTTGAGTTGAAAAGATTTCGTTTACGGCAGGGCGTTATATGCCAGAGAATTTTGGTAAGCCGATTTTAGTACCTGATTTGAGACGAACTTATTTTGCTTCTTATTTTTGCATTGTTTTTATTCCGAAATATGTTTAAAATTTAATCATTTTTTTTACTGAGTGCATCATTTTCCCAGGCCGCAGTGGCAGCAATTTTTTTAAACAAGGCAACCCAGAATATTTGCAGCCATTTCCTTCCAGTCTATCGGTGGCCCTCTGCGATTATAACGTACCAGCGTTTGCATGGTTTCTTTCTTACAGCAAGGACACTTTAGCGGATTAAATAATTCCCTTTGGGGTTTTGTGTTTTTCACTTCGGGTAATGGCGGTAATTGTTCTTTTATTATCGCAGCATAGGCAGTTTTTGAAGTACTGCTCAGGATGCCATAATGCCTGATGCGAACAAAACCTTTGGGTAAAATATGCATCGCAAAACGGCGAATAAATTCCATGGGTTCCAAATTCATTTCTTTGGTGACAGCGCCTTGTGTGTAATCTTTATAAGAGAAGGTAACTTTTCCATCTTCGACGTTTTTAATGCGGTGATTGCTGATGGCGATTTTGTGCGTATATCTTCCAAGGTATTCTACCACGCTTTCAGGGCCGGCAAAAGGGCGTTTGGCATACACCACCCACTCATTTTTATACAATTCATTTATAAATTGTTTATTCATCTCACCGGGCAACCTTTCTTTGAGTAAAGCAACAAATTTTCCCCGGAACACTTTGCTCATTGCTTTTACATTAAAGAGATACTTGCCTTCACTCTTTGCTGTTTTCCATTTGGCTTGTTTGGTTAATCCGCCACCGGGTACAATACAATGAAGATGCGGATGCAGGGTCATCGTTTGACCCCACGTATGCAGGATACTAATCATTCCGGTTTGGGCGCCCAACCATTTATGATCGTGACCAAATGTATTGAGTACATGCCATGCACTCTGAAAAAGAATGTTGTACACTTCTTTATCCTTGTACAGACAAAGCTGGTTTATAGTATCCGGCAAAGTAAAAACTACATGGAAATAAGGAACGGGTAAGAGTTCTGTTTCTCTTGACTGAATCCATTGCTCACGCTGTGCACCCTGGCATTTAGGACAATGCCTGTTGCGGCAACTATTATAGCTGATGCGCAGGTGACCACATGAAGTGCAACCATCTACATGTGCTCCGAGGGCTGCGCTGCGGCATCTTCTAACAGCATTAAGTGTACGCAATTGCCACGTATTGAACTTTTTACTTTGCTGTACGGCTGGCCAGTGTGCATCCAGCACACCGGCTACTTCATATAGCGGCTGCATTAGCTTTGCTCATATAAAGTATCCAAAGGACTGAATACATTCTTTGTATCCGGTTTTGCTATGTGCAAATACACCATCGTCGTTTCTATGTGAGCATGGCCCAGCAGTTCTTTGATGACCAGGATGTTGACGCCTTGTTCTAAAAGATGGGTAGCATAGCTGTGCCGTAAGGTATGGGTGTGGATTTCTTTACGGATACCGGCGCGTTTTACCGCTTCCCCCACTACCCACTGAGTTCCACGCTGGGACATCGCTTCACTATCATTGCCTTCAAATAAATAGTTGCGCGGATGTTCTGCTGAAAGATATTGGGCAATACCGCGGCAAAGCATTTTTCCTAAAGGAAGGCAACGGTCTTTGGAACCTTTGCCCTGCTTCACATGCAGCATGCCGCGTTCCAGATCTGCATCGGCAATTTTTATATTCCTGACCTCACTACAGCGCAGGCCACATCCATAACACAGGCCAATAATAAGACGATGCTTCAAAAGTTTACAGGCTTTTAATAATGCTTTTACTTCTGAACCATTGAGCACTGCAGGTAGCTTTTGGTCTTTCTCTATAGCTGGTAAAGAAAACTGTTTGTATTCCAGCCCCCGCATGCGACAGGCGTAGCGCAAGCCATAACAAAAGGTTTCGCAATAGGCTGGCAGACGGAATAACAATCTGCTGTAATTCGCTATCAGCAATAGTTCCAGCAGACGAACAAATATCGGCTTTTTGTATTTACCTTCGGCGGTAGTTTTTCAATGGGCTGAAGTTCCGGGCGTGAACCTTGTAAAAGTCTAGCTAATCAAGCATCACTTCCCGCGCATTTTATTGACCACTCTAAAAATGAAATAGATGGAAAAACAAGTCAAAATTATTGTTACTGATACAGTACGACTGCCAGAAAGAGTTATTCACTTTTTTAAACAGTTCGACTTTAAGTTGAGAGATAAAAAGGACGGTTATTTCATCTTTAAGCAGAAATCTTCTCTACTCGACCCTTGGAAAACAAACCCCTTAAAATGGGGGTGTGAGATTTATGTTTCTATTGCCGATAATAATGTTCTTGCAAATTTCTGTGTTGACACAGACGCACAAATGAACACCAACGAGGAGGAAACTGTTTGGCAGACATTTATAGACAATTTTCAAAACTATTTGACAAATGGAAAAACATCGAATCAAAAACTCACATTGACAATTTCAACCAACAAAAAAAGTAGGCTAACCTATTTTAGTTGGTTAATTTTCGGAGCTTTAACAGGTGGACTGTTAAGCTTTCTCTATAACAGATTGACAGGAAGCAATTCAACCTTAAGTATATTTTTAATCCCAGTTGTAGCGTCACTTTGTTTAAGCTCGAGAATTAAATATGTGAAGACAAAAAACCGTTCTACTGAATAAAAATAAATCTTGTTTTCCATAACTCTTGTATGGCTTACAATTGAAATACTTGGAAACATAATATTTATTGAAGTTTCAGACAAGCAAACACGAACAAACCAAGATTTAGGATATTATTTTACTCCGTACTACATTTCCAATTATTCAAATTATTCAACTCAATTGAGAGACATAACAAAACGTTTCGGCGTGAATTATCCGAAATTATTATTGATTACTTTGAATACAGACAAAAGGCAAGACGTTTTAGAGTTGCACACAATAAAAGCGCCACCTGAAAGAATAACAATCGGCTGTAGTTACGTCTCAGCAAGAGCTTCAGCAGACGAACCAATATCAGCCTTTTATATTAATTTCAATTGTTAGCAGCCAATAATTGAGTTAATAAAACGAATGGAAATGTTCAAACAGATAAGAAGAGTGAATAGCAACTGCGGTTGAAAAAAAATAAAATTTTAGTTATGCAAAACCATAAAAATTGGACGAAAGAAATCGCTATGGTGGGAAAAATCATATCCAAAATGCCTTTGGAAAAAACGGTGAAATGGGGAGCAGAAGTGTTTACCTATAATGGTAAAAACGTAGTTAGCTATGGAGGTTTCAAAAATCATTTTACCATATGGTTTTACAATGGCGTTTTTCTGGAAGACAAATACCAGGTTTTAGTTAACGCTCAGGAAGGCAAAACCAAATCTTTGCGCCAATGGAGATTCACTTCTGAAAAAGAAATTGATGAAAAGAAAATATGGGAATATATCAATGAGGCCATAGAGATTGAGAACAAGGGATTAAAAATAAAACCGGAAAAATTCAAACCTGTTTCACTTCCAAAATTTCTTTCTGACAGGTTTAATGCAGACAAAGAGTTCAAAGAATATTTTGAAAAACTAACACCCGGCAGGCAAAAGGAATACATGCTCTACATCGAAGAAGCCAAACAAGAGGCTACAAAGATCAAAAGATTCGAAAAAATCAAACCAATGATTTTAGAGGGGATCGGGTTAAATGACAAGTACAAATAGGTAAGGTAGCAGGAGTTTATTTCATTCAATAAATACAAAAACTTGCCTGCATACATCCTTAGATGTGTCTGTAACTATCAACCGAGTTTATGAAAATGGAAAAATATTTTAGATCAAATTCCACCAAAGGGAAAATATTTGCCGGTAAAACAAGAATACTCTTTCATTAGGAAAGAAGGACATTATATTCGACAGCTTTAAAAGCCAATTCTGAAAAAATGGTGATTAAAATTTTAATAATCTGGTAAATTCTTAAAAAAGTTTCCGCCTGCTCAGCTTCCATTACATCCGAAAAATACAACTGGTTTCAGGAACATCATTTTTCAAAAAATAAAACTTAAATTGCTTACTTCATCTTTTAAAAGAAACGTATGGAAGCATATATTGTTGCGGGTTACAGAACCGCGGTTACTAAGGCAAAGCGCGGTGGTTTCCGCTTTTACCGGCCGGACGACCTGGCGGTGGATGTGATAAAAGGACTACTGGCATCCGTGCCGGAACTGGATTCAAAAAGAGTCGATGATCTTATTGTAG
Source organism: uncultured Chitinophagaceae bacterium (assembly GCA_963696835.1). Classification (GTDB taxonomy): domain Bacteria; phylum Bacteroidota; class Bacteroidia; order Chitinophagales; family Chitinophagaceae; genus Ginsengibacter. The sequence goes on from CAVOLS010000010.1 coordinate 11,155, forward strand.
GAAACGCTGTTCCCGAGGCGGAGCAGGGATTGCAGGTGGGAAGAATGATCAGCGTGCGGGCATTGGGAATTTCCGTTCCCGGAATGACTGTCAACCGCTATTGCGCCAGCGGATTGGAAACAATAGCGATCGCCACTGCGAAGATCAGGAGCGGAATGGCAGATTGCATTGTCGCCGGCGGCACTGAAAGCATGTCGATGGTTCCAACTTCTGGCTGGAAAACCGTTCCTGCTTATTCGGTTTCTTCTGAAACGCCGGATTATTATCTGGGTATGGGTTTGACGGCTGAGGCGGTGGCTAAAGAATACAATGTGAGCCGCGAACAACAGGATGAATTCAGTTACCATTCGCACCAAAAAGCTTTGAACGCGATCAATAACGGATTTTTCAAAAGCGGCATTTTACCAATTACGGTTGAGGAAATTTTCCTTGATGAAAACAATAAGAAACAGCAAAGAAGTTTTGTCGTTGATACTGATGAAGGAGTTCGTGCCGACACCTCAATGGAAGCGCTCGCAAAATTAAAACCGGCATTTGCGGTCGGCGGAACTGTTACTGCCGGAAATTCGTCACAAACAAGCGATGGTGCGGCTTTTGTGATTGTGATGAGCGAAAAGATGATGAACGAATTGAAGTTAAAACCTATTGCCCGCCTGGTATCCTGCGTGAGTGCCGGGGTTCATCCGCGCGTAATGGGCGTGGGGCCTATCGAAGCGGTTCCCAAAGTTTTAGATCGCGCAGGAATGAATTTGTCCCAAATTGATCTTGTAGAATTGAACGAGGCATTCGCTTCCCAGGCTCTTGCCGTGATCAAAACCCTCGAACTGGATCCTGAAAAAGTAAATATAAATGGCGGGGCCATCGCGCTGGGGCATCCGCTTGGTTGCACCGGCGCTAAGCTGACCATTCAGCTCATTAATGACATGAAAAGGCTTGATAAAAAATATGGAATCGTAACCGCATGCGTTGGTGGCGGCCAGGGAATTGCAGGAATCATAGAAAACTTGTAATTGATTTTCTTATTTAAAAATATTGATAACCTAAAAACATTTAATTATGGAAGAACTGATTCAAAGGCTGCAAAACCTGCACGGCCTAAGCCCTGAACAATCGCATGGCATTCTCAACACCATTACCAATTATGTAAAGGAAAAATTTCCGATGGTTGGCGGAGCCGTTGATAATCTTTTTCAATCCGGAACTACACCTTCCGCGCCGGGAACCACCCCCGCTGACGTGAATAATGCTGCCGAAAACACTCCTGGCGAAAACCTGGAGCAGTTTGCCAAAGACAAATTAAGCGGGCTTTTCGGAGGAAACAAACCCGCATAAAAACACTACATCTTCTTCATAAAAAAAACCGGAAAGAGCCCGGTTTTTTTTATTTTTTAAATATCATTTCAATATTTCCCTCGCTATCACTAATTTCTGTATTTCGCTGGTCCCTTCCCCGATCGTGCATAACTTAGAATCGCGATAAAACTTTTCTACTGGAAAGTCTTTTGTATAACCATAACCTCCGAAAATCTGAACTGCATCGGTGGCCACCTTCACCCCTATCTCGCTTGAATAATATTTTGCCATCGCCGATTCTTTCGTGATGTTTTCACCGTTCATTTTCATGTCACATGCCTGGTTGATCAGCAATTCAGCAGCCATTATTTCTGTAGCCATATCTGCAAGCTTAAAAGAAATCCCCTGAAAATCAGCGATTGGTTTTCCAAACTGATGCCTTTCCTTAGCATAGTGCAGGGAAGCTTCATAAGCCCCTTTGGCCATGCCCAGGCCTAATGCGGCAATTGAAATTCGACCGCCATCGAGCACTTTCATGGCCTGGCGGAATCCCTCACCCACATCGCCCATTCTTAATGAATCAGGAATGCGACAGTTGTCAAAGATCATTTCGGCTGTTTCGCTGGCCCGCATGCCCAGTTTATTTTCCTTCTTTCCACCGGAAAACCCTTTTGTTCCGCGAGGAACGATAAAGGCTGTAGAATTATCCTTGGTTCGCGGTTCGCCGGTTCTGCAAATTACCACAGCAACATCCCCGCTTTTCCCATGCGTGATCCAGCTTTTCGTTCCATTGATCACCCACTCATCACCCTCTTTTACCGCAATGCATTGCATGTTTCCCGCATCGCTTCCCGTGTTGGGTTCGGTCAGGCCCCAGGCCCCGATAAATTCAGCCGAAGCCAGTTTGGGCAAAAATTCCTTTTTCTGATCTTCATTTCCAAAGGCGAGAATATGGCCTGAGCAAAGTGAATTATGAGCCGCGACGGATAAACCAATAGAGCCACAAACTTTCGAAATTTCCTGGATGATTGCGTTGTATTCCATGTAGCCCAATCCGGCTCCGCCATATTCTTCCGGGATCAAAACACCCATCATTCCCAATTTTCCCAGTTCCTTAAAAACAGGTATTGGAAATTCCTGCTTTTCATCCCACTCCATCATAAATGGCTTTATATGGGCAAGAGCAAATTCCTTTGCCGTTTGAGCAACCTGCTGTGTTAATTCGCTAGTCGAAAAATCCATAGTATTTTTTGTTTTCTGCAATTTAAGGATTAGGAATGAATGCGAATAATAATCATAAATTTTGAATGTTTTAAAAGCCGGCTGCTGACCGACCACTGACATCCGTAAACTCTGGTTCCACAAGTATTTTTTCAGTTAATATTTTTTAGAGATACCACCTGTGGCATGAACTCAAATGCAATAAATATCATTCCGGCAAACGGACTTTTTTTAAGGATTTCTTTGAATGTTGTATCTGTTGTTGAATAATATAGGGGCCGCAAATACAGCAAACCAACTTTTTTTGAAATATTTCTTTTCCTAGGTGCTGTTTGATTTCCGGGGCAAAAATAATTTGAAAAGCAAAGTAGAAAACAATAACCTGAAGAGCTTTTGAAAAGTTGAGCAAATAAACTTTTATCTTTGAAATGCTGAATGTTACATCAAGGTTACAGGCTGAACGTGAATGTGGGATGAAGTCGCTACAGCAAACGGATTTTTTTTTGAGGATTTTTTTATATATTGACTATGACTGATAATTTATTCCAGTACAAGATAGGGCGCTATCTTATTAAAAATCTCCTCGTCGATGATAGCGATTTTCTTCAGTGTTTCCAACGATGAGAAAATCCCATGCTGCTTCCTGTACTGAAAAATCGCGTTGGCGATATTGTATCTAATGTATGGATGAGACTTCATTTCCTCAACAGAGGCTTCATTAATATTGATTTGTTTCAAGGATTGTGGGCTTAAAACCAAATAAGGCTTTATTTTTTGAAAGGTGGAATCAGGAAGGAAATAGGTTTCCCCTACCTGATCAATGGAATAAAATCCACCCAGCTTTTCACGAAAGGAAATTATCCTTAAAGATAGCCTGCTGCCGATTCCCGGAAGAGTAATAAACGCCGTTGAATCGGCAAGATTTACATCAATGCTTTGAATTGTTTTTCGTTCATAAGGCTTATAATTCATCACCTCCTTTTTTGCAAAGGGCAGTGACTCCTTTTCAGCAACTTTAATTTTTACAAAAGGAAGCAGCCGCTCAACTTCGGCTTCCCGTAACCCCCAAATCTTTTTGATGTCCTCTGGTTTATAAAACCTGCCGCCTTTGGCAACATATTTTTGAATGGTGAATGCGGTTTTTTCTCTTACTCCTAATTTCATCCAATCATCAGCAGAAGCGGTATTAGGGTCAAAGAAAAAAAGTTCCATCTTCTTTTCACGCCTGGTTTCATCAATAGAATAATCATTAAAATAACTGCCTGTGGAATTTTTGTCACCTTTTTCTTCGTCAGCCTGCAACTGTTCGATCTCCCTTTCGAAGGACGCATCCTCATTCACTTTTTCTTTAACGAAATAGGGAAAAAATTTTGGAATGATAACTAACAAAAAAAGCAGTAGGATGAGGATAGTGATTCCCTTTCTTTCCCTCTTTGTAAAACTGAAATAGTCTTTCAAGAATTGATGCCACATAAAATTGTTCAAATATTAAATTACTAACGAATTATGACATTTTCAATCTTCAGTTCTAACCTTGATTTCAATTCTATACATAGAGCTTCAATCCATCCCAGGCAAGGTGAATGTTGGCAGGAAGCTCCTTGTTTATATCATCGTTCAATCCAAGCTGATGGCTTATATGAGTAAAATAAGCCTCCGGAATTTCCAGTTCTTTTACAAGGTCAACTGCTTCCTGCAAGTTGAAGTGGGAAATGTGTTCTTTTTTTCTAAGCGCGTTTAAAACGAGAATTTCACTTCCCCTGATTTTCTCCTTCTCCGCGTCCTCAATCTTGTTGGCATCTGTTATATAAGTGAACTTGCCGAATCGAAAACCGAGAACGGGCATTTTTAAATGGTACACGCGAATCGGGATCACTGAAATATCTCCGATAGTAAACGGTGCATCTGAAATCTCATGCATGTTTATGCTTGGTATCCCGGGATATTTGTCCTTTGAAAAAATATAAGGAAATTCTCTTTGCAAAGCTACCTCAGTCATGTTATTGGCATAGACATCCATGGGTTTGTGTTGAAAAAAATTATAAGCTTTTATATCGTCCAGGCCGGCAATATGGTCTTTATGAGGATGGGTAAAAAGAACTGCGTCGAGTTTATTTACATGTTCCCGAAGCATTTGGGAACGAAAATCGGGAGTGGTATCAACGACTAAGCTGGTAGTTTCGCTTTGAACAAGAATGCTGCTCCGGAATCTTTTATCCTTTGGATCTTCAGATCGGCAAACTTCACAGTTGCAGGCGATCATGGGAACGCCTCCGCTCGTGCCGGTTCCTAGAAATGTGATTTGAAGCTTCGGATAGGTCATTATTAAATCAAAGTGTCGGGTGGTTATAGGTGGGAAGTTTTTAGGCTTTAGGTTTTATTTCGTTTTGGTATTAGCCATCGGCCTTTTGCTTTAGCATTTCATCATACATCTTTTGAGACTCATGGGTGAGCAAATCATAATTAATATCCATGCCTGGAATAATGTCCATCAATGTATTGATGCGGCCCTCGGGGGTCAAAAATTTGTTAAGCACCACAACTTTTTTGTCTTCCAGAATGCAATACCCGCTTTGAAAAGAGCCACGCTCATAACGAACGACATAACCCGCTTCGTCGAGAATTTTTTCCAGTTTGTTTAATGAGGATTGATTGTATTTCAAAAAAAGGAATTTTTAGTTGATTCAATACAAATTTACGCCAAAGCTTTCAATTTAACCGGCCAGTTTGGCCCACTTTTCAGCGGTTCCCTAAAATTCAAAATGCCCGGAAGAGGGCATTATTGAACAAACCACATTTGAAAAACCACCATTTTAAATATTTTGTTTCAGAGGGTACTTTGAAAACGGACTTATTTTTTGAATAATTCGCTATTTAATTGGTGATTCAAAATTGCATTTCTTTTATAAAAAAGGATACCGTTTTTTCACGGTATTTTTTACCGGACTTTTACGGTATTTTCAAAGAATCCATTTCTACATGTTATATATCTTTCTTTTTCAACTTATCTTAGTAAAAAATTAACTGCATGAAACAAATTGATATTAAAACCGCTTTGGGAAGTGTAGCGGCATTTGATGCCAAAATGAAAAAGCTCGGCATTACCAGTCCCGGAAAGGGATTAACAACCAGCATCGGATTTAAAAGTAAGGAGCTACTTGAATGGCTTCACTCTGTAGAAAAAAACATGAGCGAGTTGAGAATTGTATTTGGCGAATACACTGAGGAACTGTCTCCAACAAAGAAAGGGCGTTTCACTGTATTGCTTTGGCCATATGATGAAAAAGGCCAGCCGGCTACTGATGAGAACGGAGATGAAATTTTACCTGTAAACTTAGGAGAAACTGAACCATAACTTATGAGAATACCCTACTTTTATTATTTTCAGGCCCTGGCCCTTCTTGCCTGCATTATTTTTTATGGCGATCTAAAAAAATACAGGCTTCAATATTTTTTACCGTTATGCATCTTAGTGGCTATTACTGAGCTTTTAGCTTCTAATTATAAAAAGTTCGGACTGCCAAGCAACCACCCTTTTCAAAATCTCTATCTGATTTTTTCCACCCCGATTTATTTTATTATTTATTATAAGATCCTAAAAATCGGGCGACGATTTCAAACAACTTATATAACGGTGGGTACAATTATTTCGCTTCTCTTCATTGCAAACTATTTATTTTTTGAAGGGCCGGCTCGTATCAACACACTCACTATTATCGTCCAGCAAATGGTAACTATATTATTGAGTTGCAGCGTTTTGTTTCACCTCGCAACAAATGAAAAGCAATTTGTTCTTTTGAAGGATCCGCATTTTTGGGTGGCCGCCAGCCTCATGATCTTCAGCCTTGGAGCGCTTGTAATTATGGGAATGAACCAATATATAAGACTCAACAATCTGACTATACAAAACAAGGCCTTATACAGGATAATCATGCCTGTATTAAATGTCATACTTTATTCGTCCTACTCTTATGCCTTTTATTTATGCAAGCCAAAGAAGAAATTATTTTCACCATCGTTGTCATTGTGATTGTGATGGTTTTCCTGGGAATACTTTTTTTGGTAATGCTTGCCCGGCATAATACCAGAAAAAACCGCCTTTTGCATGAAAACGAAAAAATAAAACAGGATTTTGAGGAAGTGCTTTTGAACACGCGGCTGGAAATCCAGGAACAAACTCTAGACCATGTAAGCCGTGAGATCCACGATAATATCGGCCAGGTTCTCAGTCTTGTCCGCTTGCAGATTAATACTTTAGCGGCGCAGCCGAAACAGGAAGATGTTTCATATGCAGACGATCTGCTGGGCAAAGCCATCGGCGATTTGAGAACACTTAGCCATAGCCTAAACACCAATGCCATCAAAGAACAAGGCTTCATAGAATCTGTAAGGCAAACACTGCTGCAATTTGAAAAAACAGGAAAATACAGAATCGCTTTTGATGTGGAAGAAAGTGGATTTTATATTAATGACGACTATGGCATAATATTATTCAGGATCGTTCAGGAGGTTCTCAATAATATTGTGAAACATGCTCACGCCACGGAGATTTCAGTTAAGTTGTTTACCACCGATAATGGTTGCCAAATATCAATAAGTGACAATGGTTGCGGGTTTGACACAAAAGTCCGGTCAACCATTGAAAGCGGCATCGGCATTAAAAATATTATTGAGCGGGCAAAGATCATAGGTGCTAAACTTTCATTATTTTCACAGCCCGGAAGTGGAACAACTGTACTGATTACTCTATAACCCCGAAGATTAATGATAACTGTAGCACTCGTAGATGACCACATCCTACTGAGAAACAGCCTTGCCAAAATCATAAATAATTTTGAAGGCTACCAGGTAATAATGGAGGCGGATAATGGAAAAGATTTCATTGAGCAATTGGAAGAAAAAATGAAGCCGGATATTGTTCTGCTCGACATCAGCATGCCAGAAATGAATGGTTACGAAACCGCGGCTTGGATAAAGACCCATCTTCCGGAAACCAAAATCCTCGTTTTAAGCATGATGGACAATGATTCTTCAGTAATAAGAATGATTAATAACGGCGCGAGGGGCTATATTCTGAAAGACAGCAAACCACCCATTTTAAAAGAAGCCTTTGACAGTATTTCCCGGAAAGGGTTTTATTCAAATGATCTGATCAGCAGTAAAATGCTAAACTATGTAGCATCAGAAAACCAGCCGGAACAACAAAAATTAATGAGGGCGATCCCATTATCTAAAAATGAGATTGCATTTATAAAACTGGCTGCCTCAGATAAAACCTATAAGGAAATTGCCAAAGAAATGAATCTTAGCCCCCGAACTATTGAAGATCACCGCAATGCCCTTTTCGAAAAGTTAGAAATTAAAAGCAGGATTGGATTGGTTCTTTTTGCAGTTAAGGAAGGGATTATACATGTGTAGTAGTTTCCACCAGCAAACGAACAAATTTTGATTTTTTTTAGAAGGCTTTTGGGAAATAAAATGAAGCTTATCAACAGGCGTTCTCCTAATTTTTAGTCAATACTGACTATATGCTTTTTTATGCGCTGTTTTGATTCGATCAATTAAAGTATTTGGCTTCAGCACCTCTACATTTTCTCCAAAAGAAAGGAGTTCCATAATAGTTAGGATCTTTTTTATGAAAGATAAAAAAAGGGCCGTTCTTTTCAGAACAGCCCACTTTATTTTAAAAGTATCAATAAAAATTAATCTTCTACTTTCACTTTTCCTTTCTGCTTTGCTACAACTTCTTCTGCGATGTTATTTGGAGCAGGAGAATAATGGCTAAATTCCATGGTTGAAGTAGCACGGCCGCTTGTAAGTGAACGCAATTGTGTTACATATCCAAACATTTCGCTCAATGGAACTTTAGCTTTGATAACCTGAACGCCATGACGGCTATCCATTCCTTCCAGCATTCCACGACGGCGGTTTAAGATCACCTGTAACATCACCCATGTACTGATCAGGAGTTAAAACTTCCACTTTCATGATTGGCTCAAGAAGAACGGGTTTCGCTTTTCTTCCCGCTTCACGGTATCCTTGCTTTGCACACAATTCAAATGACATCGCATCGGAATCCACCTGGTGGAACGAACCGTCAAATACTCTCACTTTCATGCTTTCCATTGGATAGCTTGCCAAAACACCCGTTGTCATTGCGGTTTCAAAACCTTTTTGAATAGCAGGAACAAATTCCTTAGGAATTGAACCTCCAAACAAACCATTTACAAATTGGAAATTGCCTTTTCCTTCTTTCAAAAATTCTTCATCAGCAGGCCCGATCTCAAACTGGATATCAGCGAATTTACCACGACCACCTGTTTGCTTTTTAAGTACTTCTCTATGTTCAATTGTGTTTCTGAAAGCTTCTTTATACGCAACCTGGGGAGCACCCTGGTTAATTTCAACTTTAAATTCACGCTTCAAACGGTCGACAATGATTTCCAAATGCAATTCACCCATTCCACTTAAAATGGTCTGACCGGTTTCTTCATCTGTTTTTACTCTTAACGTAGGATCTTCTTCAACCAATTTGGCAATTGCCATACCCATTTTATCAACGTCGGCCTGAGTTTTAGGCTCAATTGCGATCGCGATAACCGGTTCAGGGAAAGTCATTGCTTCCAGAACAATCGGATCATTTTCATCACATAAAGTATCACCGGTTTTGATATCTTTAAATCCAACTGCTGCACCAATATCACCAGCCTCGATATAATCAACAGGATTTTGCTTGTTGGCGTGCATTTGCATGATCCTGGAAATCCTTTCATTTTTACCTGTGCGTGTATTCAAAACATAGGAACCAGAATCCAAACGTCCGCTGTAAGCCCGGAAGAACGCCAGACGACCCACAAAAGGATCGGTCATGATCTTAAATGCCAAGGGCGCTGAATGGTTCTTTAGGATCGCAATGACGCTCAATTTCTTCACCTGTATCAGGATTAGTTCCTTTAACCGCTTCAATATCCATTGGACCAGGCAAATACCGAACGATAGCATCCAATGCTGTCTGTACACCTTTATTTTTAAAAGAAGAACCACACATCATTGGAATGATAGAAATATCAATGGTTGCCTTCCGGATGGCTTCATGCATTTCCTGCTTCAGTGATCGTATTCGGATCATCAAAAAATTTCTCGAGCAATTTTTCATCATATTCAGCAACAGCTTCAACCAAATGCTGTCTCCATTCGTTTACGTCTTCTACCATATCTTCAGGAATAGGAACTTCTTTAAAAGTCATTCCTTGAGTGGCATCATCCCAAACAATAGCCTTCATGGTGATTAAATCAACAACGCCTTTGAAAGTTATCTTCTGCACCAATTGGCAATTGCAATGGAACGGCTTTAGCGCCCAGCATTTCTTTCACCTGCTTCACTACATTCAGGAAGTCGGCACCGGAACGGTCCATTTTATTTACAAATCCGATACGGGGAACTTTATATTTATTTGCCTGGCGCCAAACGGTTTCACTCTGAGGTTCTACACCGCTCACCGCACAAAACAATGATAACAAACCGTCCAAAACACGAAGGGAACGCTCTACTTCCACAGTAAAGTCCACGTGACCCGGAGTATCAATAATGTTAAATTTATATTGATTAGTGTCAGGTGTCTTTTTACCCTGAACCATAGGAAAATTCCAGAAGCAGGTAGTTGCAGCAGAAGTAATGGTAATACCTCTCTCCTGCTCCTGTGCCATCCAGTCCATGGTTGCAGCACCATCATGCACTTCACCAATTTTATGGTTAACACCTGTGTAATACAGAATACGTTCTGTTGTGGTGGTTTTGCCCGCATCAATGTGAGCGGCAATACCAAAGTTTCTTTGAAATCTTAAGTCGGCCATTTGGCTTGTTTTTGTTTATTATTATTAAAAAGTTTTTCCAAATTCATTTCCAGACAATTTGATTTTTATCAGAGAAAAAATAAATTATTGCCTGCAACAAATTTAGAGTGCGCAAAGGTACGAACTTTCGCAAAAATTTTTAGAAGAAAAGCAAGTATTCTGAAAAGCATGTAGAGATTTAACAATCATGTATCTGCTATGTTATCCACAATCTGTTATCTGTTATGTGCCATCCACTATCCGCCATCTGCCTTCACCTATCTGGTATCCGTAATGTACCTTATGCCATCTGCTTTCTGCCATCCGCAGCTCGCTCATCCAACAAAAAACCCCTCCTGAAACAGAAAGGGTTTAATTAATTATATAACTTCAAAAACTTTATTAGATCCTGAAATGTGCGAATGCCTTGTTAGCATCGGCCATACGGTGTGTATCTTCTTTCTTTTTGAAAGCTGCGCCTTCGCCTTTGCTTGCGGCTACGATTTCATTGGCTAATTTTTCCGCCATGCTGCGACCATTTCTGTCGCGGCTGTATTTGATAAGCCATTTAATGCTTAAAGAGGTTTTCCTGTCTGCGCGAATTTCCGACGGAATTTGAAAGGTAGCACCTCCAATACGGCGGCTTTTCACTTCAACTCCCGGTGTAACATTCGCCAACGCTTTTTTCCAAATTTCATATCCATCATCTCCTGAAATCTTCGATACTTTATCAAGGGCGTCATAAAAGATATTAAACGCGCCACTTTTTTTACCCTGCCACATTAAATTGTTTACAAAACGTGTAACTAATTTATCCTGAAATTTTGGATCAGGAGCTAAGGGAAGTTTTTTTGCTTGTGCTTTACGCATTGTTCATTTTATTTTTTCCGCCCGGCCATTCCGTGGCGATGTTAAAATTCTGTTTTTATTAAGGTTGCTCATGTTTTCCGCGTTATCGAAATTTCTTATCGTACCGGAATCCATAGGCAAAGCCCTGGAAATTATTTTTTCGCTTTCTCTTTCTTCGTACCGTATTTGGAACGGCTTTGCTTACGGTCTTTAACACCGGCAGTATCAAGGCTTCCACGAACAATATGGTAACGAACACCTGGAAGATCTTTTACCCTTCCGCCGCGAAGCAAAACGATAGAGTGCTCTTGCAAGTTGTGGCCTTCACCCGGAATGTAAGCAATAACTTCAATTTTATTAGTCAGCCTTACTTTCGCTACTTTACGCAACGCTGAATTCGGCTTCTTTGGAGTTGTAGTATACACCCTGGTGCAAACACCACGACGCTGAGGACAGCTATCAAGTGCCCTTGATTTGCTTTTTGCCCTGATTATTGTTCTTCCTTTTCTTACTAATTGTTGTATTGTAGGCATTCTTTACCTTATTTTTTTGGACGGCAAAGGTAAGTGCAGGATTGTGAAATACCAAAAAATATTTAGGAATTAAAAATTAAAAATTAAGAATTAAGAATTAAAACCTTTGCTTGTCCTTAATATGGAGCAAAATATTTTCTTTAACTTCTCAAATTCGGATTAAAAACAGATAACGAAAGCTTCACTTCCATTACTACCACTTCCATTGTGCTTCTATAATACCCTGAGCCAATAACGTTTCTCTTGATTCTCTTAAAATCAAGAATTAAAAATTAAGAAGTAACCCCTTTGCTCGTCCTTAATATGGAGGAAAGTATTTTCTGTAATTCCTCAGATTCGGATAAAAAAGATGACGAAAGCTTAACTTCCATTATCTGTGCGTCTTTAAATAGCCGGAGCCAATAAGAGGTTTCTCTTGATTCTTTGTAAGCGATTCCAATCTTGTGTATAAAATCATTTTTAGATTGCGCTCCAACTGCCTCTTCCACGTTTGCCCCAATAGACGTTGCGCTTCTAAGTAATTGAATTAATAATTCTCTTTCAATTTTTTGCTTTCTTAAATACATATACAATTTTATTGTTCTCAGCGCAAAATTGTATGACTTCTCTAAAATAATATTATTCTCTTTCATAAGCAGAAGTGATAAAAGTGAATCGAATTATGAAATAAATTTAATTCTTAATTCTTAATTCTTAATTTTTAATTCTTAATTCAATTCTTAATTCTTAACTGCTTCAAACTGCTACCATCCAACCATAGGTATCTTCTGCTGACCCGTCTTTTATGGCATCCATTCTTCTTTTAACTTCCGGAGCCACTTCCCAGGTATCGGTGTCGAAATTCATTACAAAATCCTTGTGGCGCAATTCTTTGATTTTTGAAATCGTTACAGCCGTTCCCGTCCCGAAAACTTCACGCAAGGTTCCTTGCTTATATGCCTCTTCAATTTCATCAATTCCTAAACGCCTTTCTTCCACTTCAAGGCCTAATTCCCCAAGAATTTGAATAACGCTATCCCGGGTTACACCTGCCAGAATGGTTCCCTGTTCTAATCCGGGCGTGATCGCTTTATTCCCAATTATAAAAAATACATTCATTGTTCCGCACTCCTGCACATATTTATGTTCAAAAGCATCCGTCCATAAAACCTGATCATATCCTTTTCTTTTCGCTTCCGCCGTTGCCAGCATCGCGGCACCATAATTTCCCGCTGCTTTCGCATATCCAACGCCACCAGGAACGGCTCTTACGTATTTTTCTTCAACATAAATCCGCATAGGAGCACTGTAATAGGGACCTGTCGGGCTTAAAATGATCATAAATGTGTATTTGTCGCTCGGCCTAACACCAATCATTTCGTCGCTGCTGAACATAAAAGGCCTGATATACAAAGCGTGGTCCGGTTTGTTTGGAATCCAATCCTGGTCCAATTTCACCAACTGCTTCATGCCTTCCATGAAAATTTCCTCAGGCACTTCCGGCATTTCCATTCTTTTTGCCGAAATATTGAAACGCCTGAAGTTGCCTTCCGGCCTGAAAATGCGCGCTTCGCCCTTATCATTTTTATAAGCTTTTATGCCTTCAAAAATCGCCTGCCCATAATGCAAAGCCGCAACCGAAGGCGCCAGCATCAGGGGTTGATACGGTTTTATTTCAGGGGTTTTCCAGGTACCGTTTTCATACTCCACTTCCAGCATGTGATCCGTAAAGTATTTTCCAAAGGGAATATTTTCAAGGTTTGTAGAACTCAACTTGCTTTTTTCAGCTTTCCTGATTATTAAATTTTCTGCTACAATCATATCGTTATTTTTGCAACAAAGGAACGAAAAAAAAGGGAGGTAAAATACTAAAAATGAGCATAGACAATATTCACCTTACAAGCTACTTATGCAGCCAGATGTTTGCCAAAAGCTTAATAAGCGTCAATTCCCTTGTAAATAATGATGACCGGGATGCCTCGGGATCCCAATCGCAAAAAAAAGCGATAAAAAGTTCGTCTCCCTCCAACATCAGCAGTCTTGGCGAAAATAAAGGGAACATTCTTTTCCTGGTGAACGATTCAAACAACAAATTCCTTGCTGATGAAGAAATGAAATTGTTGCTAAGCCTGCTCACTGCCTGTAAAATTTCTATGGAAGATATTGCCCTCGTAAACTATCATCAGCACTCCGGAACCGATTATCTCAAATTGTCAGATCAGTTTCAGTGCAAAAAAATGCTTCTATTTGGAGTAAATTCTTCCGACGTGGACTTGCCCTTCACCATTCCTTTTTTTCAGCCACAAAAATTTCAGGAACAACTATATATGATCAGTCCGCCACTTTCAGATTTTCAAAATAATAAGGAATTGAAAATGGAACTATGGAATTGCTTAAAAAAAATCTTCCCCCGTTAATAAAAGATGAACCAGTTAATTTTTGCCACAAACAACAAAAACAAGGTAACAGAAGTAAAGAAAATCCTTTCCGGCAAATTCGATATTCTCACACTTGAGGAAGCCGGAATTGATATCGACATTCCCGAACCTTTCGATACGCTTGAGGAGAATGCACGGGAAAAAGCCAGTGTTATTTCAAAGCTTACCAATAAGAATTGTTTCTCAGAAGATACCGGTCTCGAAGTTGAAGCGCTGAATGGGGCTCCAGGCGTGAAAAGCGCACGCTACGCGGGAGAAAGCCGCGATTTTGAACATAATATAGATAAGTTATTGGATAACTTAAAGGACTTGAAAAACCGGCATGCTCAATTCCGAACTATCATTTGCCTTATCCTAAACGGAGAGGAGCATTTTTTTGAAGGTATTTGCAAAGGCAGTATTATTGCAAACCGGAGAGGACATTCCGGTTTTGGATATGATCCCGTTTTTATTCCGGAAGGATCCGAAAAAACTTTTGCGGAAATGACACTTGAGGAAAAAAATTTGTTTAGCCACAGAAAAAAAGCCGTTGAAAAATTAACGAATTATTTAAATTCCTTTAAATAAGTTCGTTTGCTGATGAAAAAAATTTGAAGCCGCAAAGCAACCATATCCCCTCTGAAACCGACTTGATACAAGGATGTATAGAAGGAAACCGCTCAATGCAGGAAGCCCTTTATCATAAATTTGCTTCAAAAATGTATGGTGTTTGCCTTCGCTATGCAACCAGCACCGAAGATGCCAACGATCTCTTGCAGGAAGGATTCATCAAGGTTTACAAAAACCTGGAAAAATTCAGGAACGAAGGTTCTTTTGAAGGCTGGATCCGGCGCATTTTTGTAAACACCGCCATAGAGCATTTCCGCAAAAAAGTAAAGCTTTATAACGTAACGGAAGTTCAGGAAAATACGATCGAGGATAAAGAGTTGGATGCCCTGGATATTTTGGCGGCAAAAGATATTGTCAATATTGTAAATGAACTTTCCCCCGGATATAAAGCAGTTTTTAATCTTTACATCATTGAAGGTTATTCTCACAAAGAAATCGCTGAAATGCTGGGCATCACCGAAGGAACCAGCAAATCGCAACTGGCCAGAGCCAAGGGAGTTTTAAAAAAGATGATGGAAAGCCGGTTTTTAAAAAATAACAAACCAGGATAAAGAAATATTGAAGAGAATGGAAAATTTTAAAGATAAGCTTTTTAACTACGAAGTTCAGGCGCCTAAGACGGTCTGGAATAAGATCAGCAAGGAGCTTGATGAAAAAACGGCGGTAAAATTGCCGCTTTCGCCTGGGAGACGCAAATTCCTATTTTATGGAATGACTGCCGCTGCCTCATTGCTCATCATTTTCGCCAGCAACGTTTTTATAAAAAAAACTAATCAAATAAAGCCGGTTTCGCATATTCCAGCGCTTAACGTGGACAATCTGGTAGGCCAAAAAATAAAAGATTCCATCGCTCTAAACTACAAGTATCTTGAATCCATTATTAACGCTTCTGATGATCAGAAACTGGCTTCCAATTTTAATGGCAAAAACATAAAATATATCACCATCGCAGGTCCTGAAGGGCAGGCAGTAAAAATATCTCCCAAAGTCGCAACTCTCATTTTATCCGCAGATAATGAATATCCGCCCAGAGCGGTTTGGGACAAGAAAATTGAAAAATGGAAGCAAATCATGCTGAGCAACGCAACGCCGACTGCAACGAGCCTTGTTGACATGCTGCAATCTGCCGCAGCTAATGGTAATATAGAATAGAATCTTATGGCAAGAATAAAGATAGAACTTCCTGAAAAAGCCATTGGCTCCTTTTTAATTCCTGTTCGCATAACTGATATAAATTATGGCAATCATGTAGGCAACAATTCACTGGTAGAAATTATCCATGAAGCACGGGTTCAGTTTTTACAAAAATCAGGCTTCACAGAATTGAACGCCGGCGGAACGGCACTCATTATGAATGAACTTTTGGTCGAATTCAAAAATGAATCTTTTTATAACGATTTGCTTAAAGTGGAGATTTTTGCAGGAGAAATTTCAAAAAAAAGTTTTGAACTTTTCTATAAGATCACAGTTAAAAGAACGAATTCTACTGTTCTCCTTGCCCATGCAAAAACAGGAATGGTTTGTTATGATTACGGAAATAAAAAAGTGGATCTTCTCCCTGAAAAACTAAGGAACATCTTGGAATAAAAGGAAAGGATTTTTTAGGAATTCCAAATCTTCCAGCTTTCTTCTGCCTGGATGACGAGCATTTTTTCACCATTTTCGATAACTGCGCCCTTTTCTTCAGCTTTTGCAAGAAATACAGTTTTCGGAGGATTATAAACCAGGTCGAAAAAGTAATGGTTTTCTGATACAAATTCATACGGCAAAACAGGACAGGACTGGATTTCGGGATGCATTCCCAAAGGAGTAGTATTGATAACGATCGTATATTCTTCTAAAATTTTCCGGGAAATATCTTCATAGCCGATCACTGCCGAATTGCCTTGACTTCTGGACACATAAAGGAATTCAATCCCCATTTTTTTTAACACATGCGCGACTGCTTTGGCAGCGCCGCCGGTACCGAGAATCAAAGCTTTCGAATGATGGGGTTTTAAGTGAGGGGCAAAAGATTTTTCAAATCCAATAACATCCGTATTAAAGCCCGTCCATTTCCCATGTTCGATTTTTATGCAATTGCAGGCCTGCATTTGGGCACAATCATCCGTTAATGCGTCAAGAAAAGGAAGAATGGCGGTTTTATAGGGAATAGTAACATTTAATCCCGAAAGCTCCGGCACTTTTTTCAATTCATGAATCCCTTTTGGCAAATCTTTTAATTCAAAGTTTTGATATTCACAATCCCACAGGTTTTCATCTAAGAATTTCTGAGAGAAATATTTTCGGGAAAATGAATGGCTCAAAGTTTTGCCAATCAAACCATAGATTTTCATGTATAGCTTTTTTGATTTCCGGACCTACCTGAATCTGGATAAACAGGATTAAAGAGTAGCGAGAGTAAGCATTCCTACCACTTTCCATGAAAAAATTCAGGCAAAATGTTTTATTCTTTTGCCTGGCAAATTAATCAAATCACGCCTTTTCCTTGTTCAAATAAAGATGAAAAGTGTCGCCTCTGAGGCCGATGCGCATCGTCTCCAAAGGAATAACTTCGGTAGGTGCGATATTGCCCAAATTGGCGTTGCATCCAACAAGTTCCAGGAAATAAAGTTGCTGCGCTTTTTGAGGAGCTTCCCACAAAATCCTTTCACCGGGAATCTGGGTTAGAATTTCCTGCACCAAACCTTCCCTCACTTCTCCGGTACCCCGATAAATACCCACATTGCCCGCTTCACGCGCTTCAGCGATCACGTAAGTTGAACCAGCTTCCAATTCAGCTTTCATCTGTTCAATCCATTTGTAAGGAGGAATAATATGCGTAGCATCCTTACTGCCCACTTCGCTCAAAACGGTTCCGTATTTAGTTAATTTCTCGATATAACCACATTTTTCAGCATGGGGAATGGTGATAGAACCATCGCTCACCTCCATGTAATTAATGTTGAAATTTTTGCAGAGCTCGATATAATCATTAAACTGATCGCGGATTAAAAAAGCCTCAAACAAGGTTCCACCAAAATAAACGGGGATATCGTAGGATTGATAAAGATCGATTTTTTCACGCAGATTCGGCGTTACAAAAGCGGTTCCAAAACCTAATTTTATGATGTCAATATGCGGATGGGCGGCGCTTAATAAATTGTTGCTTTCTTCAAGACTCAGGCCTTTGTCCATTACCATTGTCAAACCGTTCTTGCGTGGTTTTGCAACCCTGTCAGGAATTTGTGTAAGATTAAAATTCATTCAATTTTTTTTAAGATGCGCAAATATACTCTTGTGAGGAATAAAAATGGCGAAAAATATTGAGAATGCATTTATGAAAACATGAATAGACTTTTGTGGAAGCCGATTCATGGAAGCGGCATTAAATAATACTCAACTGGAAATTTTAAATCTGTTCTCTGCTAACCAAAGTGAAGAAGATTTAAGAGAAATCAAGTCATTGCTTATTACTTATTTAATTGACAAAGTGGTAAGAGAAGCTGATAAGGTAGCAGATGCAAAACATTACAGCGAGCAAACTTTTGAAAAGTGGAAGTTGGAACATTTTCGCAAATCGGCATAAGACATGAAAGTTGTAATTGACTGCAATATTTTAGTAATGTGCCTTTCGTCGAAGTCGCCGTACCATATTATTTACCAATCATTAGTACAAGGCAAGTTTAATCTTGTGCTTTCATCCGAAATTTTACTTGAATACCAGGAAGTACTACAACAAAAATACAGTGTTCCAACAGAGGGCAGAAAACATTGCAGGCCTCTACCAAAAGCGACGGCAAATTGAATTGCTTTTTAAAAGAATGAAACAAAACTATCCGCTTAAATACTTTCTGGGTGATTCTGAAAATGCAATTCAAATACAGATATGGTGTTCATTAATAGCAGATCTGATTTTAAAAATTATAAAAAAAGGAGCAGCATCAAAATGGTCTTTCTCAAATCTTGCTGCCATGATAAGAATCCATCTAATGACTTACATTGATCTGGGAGGTTTTTTACGATCACCTGAAAAAGCATTAATAAAAATGGTCAGCCAATCAAAACAATACAATCACAATCAACTGCTATTAATTACATAAAGACCTGCTGGTAAGAAATATGCACTTTACATCCTTCAAATGCAACATCTATCATAAATTTACGGACTAATTTATTTTTTACCGGACAGCAATAGTTTCCAACTCAGGACACGTTAATCATATCAAACTTTTCTGCTTTCCCGGTATGTTCAATGATTGATTTCATAAGTTGTTTATTTGTAAACTTCTTAAAAATCGCCAAGTAGATCGCTTACATTATTCTCTTTAGCAGAAATTATTAAATGCAAATGGTTGCTCATCATTCACAGTCATAAAGCACCAGACCTTTTTTCTCCTTGTGTTGCCAGAATTGGAAACGAAAGTTACTTTTCATCCGTTGACCATTTTTCTCAAATAAGTCAAGCATCCAATTCTTTCTGCTTTCCCCCATGGGTACGGTAAAGCTAAAGCAACTTTGTCAGCACCCAACCTCCCATCATCCCCCAATCAAGTCCGGGTTAAGTCCGGCATATGCCGGACTTAACCCGGACTTGCATACAGATTAAGCCCTGCAAAAAGCCTTATGGTATGAAATCAATGTTATGTGCCGCGGCAAGAACTTATTTCTTTTTATTCTTAGAGTTTTTGTAAGCGCTGATCATTTCCACAACGGCGGAATTCTGAAGAAGGGACAAATCCAGTTCAATAAATTGTTTCACGAGGGCCGGCGCAGTTTCCATGCCTTTTTGCAGTTGAATCAGGCCTTCTTTTGATTTTCCAAGGGAAAAGAGAATGGCTGATTTATAAAAATCAAATAAAGGCTTATCGTTCGTGTTTTTCTGGGCATTGTATACCTGCTCGAGCGCTTCTTCATAATATTCTGCATCGTAGAGGCATTTTATCAATTCTTTCCAGCCCTTCAGGTTTTTTGGCCGGGCCTTAATGAAATGGGTAAAATGAATGACAGCGTCTTTGATCCTGTTGATTTGCATATAACACTGCGCTAAAGCAAGGTGAAAATCGGGATGAGACTTATTGATGCTCATTGCCGTGTTCAGGTTTTTTATCGCGCTTTCCCAATAATTTTCCTGCATGTAAGTTCCGGCGATCTTATAATACAAATGCGCATCGGCAGCGTTTAAATGAGCCGCTTTCCGGTAATGAAATCTTGCCTGCGCAGGATTTTTCAATTTATCATAACAGTACCCCAAAGCTTCATAGATTACGGCTTCGGGCATAGCCAGCTCAAGCACTTTCTGCAAAACCTCGATCGCTTCCTTATAATTCCGGAGCCTAAGGTAGGCATCACCCAGGTTGCGGTAAGCATAATCAAATTTTTCATCGATCGCGATTGCATACTGATAGGCATCGATTGATTTTTCATACAGCTTCAAGCCCTGGTAGGCCGCGCCCAAATTGAACCAGGCGAGCTGGGTATAAGGATACTGATCAATTATTTTTTCATGAAGCTTGATGCTTTCCTCGTTCCGGCCGGTATAATCGGTCCAGAAGCAAATTTTATAAAGTGCCTCTTCATTGGTCGGATCCTGTTCCAGAATCAATTTCAGGCAGTCGAAAACTTTATCAAATTCTTCGTAATCATCATAAACATCGGCCAGTTCAAAAAGCAATTCTGCCTTTTCAAGACCGTCAAAAACCACTATGGCTTCCTCTAGCAACGAAGCCGCTTTTTCCTGATTATCGAGAGCGAGATAAGCATCTGTTTTAAGAATATAGAGGTTTATGTCATTGCTATCGAGTATTTCTGCCTTCTGAAGAGTGGATAATGCTTCCTGATAACGCTGAGAGGCGATCAGGATATCGGCTTTTTTTATGAAAAGTGCAGAGGAATATGGATATTGCTCAACAGCGAATTCCGCCGCTTCGAGGGCTAGCGGAAGGTTATCATTTTCATCATAATAATCAATAATCCTTTCAAATGATTCCTCTTCAATGAAATCAAATTTTCTACCTGTCTTGAAATTGTGATATTGCCTGAGCAATTCCTTCATCTCTTCCCTGTCCTGCCTATATGGATTTTCTTTCATATCTGGTTAACTTGTGCTACAAAGTACTAATTATTTCAAAACAAACAGTATGCTCAAAAATATTTTAAGGATTTAGCCAAAATAAAGGATGAAAGGCTTTACACTTTCACAAAAATTGCTTAATTTTGTTAAGAATTAATTAACCTTTTACAAATGACAAAGTATTCCAAAATAATATCGGTGATTTTACTGGTGTGCGGAGTATGCCTTTTTGCCTTCGCAGACAGGGGTGGCTTTGTAAAAAAAGACAGAACTCCTTTGAATATCAACACTAACGGTAATTTAAAAAATTCTATTGCGTTCAATTTGAAATCAGGATTAACGTATCGCGGCAGTTCAATATTAGATAAAGAACAAGTTGGCAATAGCATAATCAGTGATGCGCTTATTTCTTATAAAAAAGGAAATACGGTTTATATCCTGCCTTACAAGCAAAAAATACTGATCCCTGAATATAGCCAGCAAGATGGTTATAAATTAATAATCAGGGGAAGAAAATAATATTTTTTAAACTTCGTAAAAAAAACCTGCCTTAATTGCAGGTTTTTTTTGTGCACGTAGTTGTTTAAAACAGACTTTCGTTTCCGGAGTAATCAAAATTAAAATGGCTGTGGCAAACGAACTTTTTTTACAGTTTAACTTGCGCGGCCGGCCTGTAATCCCATCATATTAGAGTTATGATACAAACATTTACTTATCTTTTTCCAGATCGATGTGAAAACCAACTCCAAATTGAACATTCCAATTATTGCCAGGGAAGCCGACGGCCTTTGTTGTAGAATAAGTAACAATAAATTCTAATCCTACCAAGTATTAAAATATAAGACAGATTCTCCTGGCAGTTTCCTCCATTTTGGATAATACTTTTTGACGGGGAAATTGAAGTAATTCTACAAAACCGATAGCAATATTCATATTTTATTGCCCTAAAAATATGAATTCAGGATAGAAAGGAATTGCCGGCAAACGGACTTTTTTCGCAGATTAATTGACGTCCCTGTCGCTTCAGCGGTTCACTACGCAAGAAAAACCGCCCTGGCAGGCGGACTTTTTATGTAAAGGTTTCTCTTTTTACATTAGAAAATTCGAATAGTCATTCACTTTTTTGTTTCCTCGTAAGTTAAAACCCTGTATCCAGATTTCGGAATTTCGAAATAGGAAAGAGCAACCGGTTCAAAATTTATTTTTGCCAGGGTGAATTTAAATTTCATTTTTCCAGTTTGCATTTCATACTGAACCGGCAAGCCAGGAAGGGTTTTAAACTGAGGATCGTAGGACTTATTGGTTACATTCACATCAGGAGTGTAAAAAACGGTAAAAGTGGTTCCATTTTTTAATTTCGCAATGGCCTTACGGCAACTGAATCCGGAAATAACACTTGTTTCGCCCGTATTTTCAAAAGTGATTCCTTCGTATTTTTTATTGTTGGCTTCCCAATCCTGGGGAGTAAGAGTAATCATTAATTTTTGGCCGCTATAATCTTTTAGAATAACGCCGCTTCCGGAACCTGCATTATAAATGGTTGCTTCACGGCCCAGGCCACTTACCAATTCCATACCGGCTTTGGTTTCCTTTTATATAAATAGTTGTAGTGGCGCCATCGAGCATATCGGCCATTTTTGGTTCACCACTACCTGTTTCTACCGACATATTATAGACGAGCGTTCCTTCATGAAAGCGTTTTTTGCGCTACTGATGAAAAAGAGTTAACAGGCAGGCAATCAATAAAATCTTTGAATGAAGTTTCATGTCTTTCTTTAAATGTTTGAGTGAGTAAATGAGCTTTTATTAACCTTATAAAGCAATTGCTAAAAATAAATTCAGTATAAAGATAAGAATGAGGCTCTAATAGTTGCAACCATTACATTAATTACTTATTTTTTCTTATTTGCACTCCGCTTTTTGCTTCATACTTTTTAGCTTCTCATTGCTTTCCTGCATAGCGGTTATGCGTTCCTGCCATTTATTTTGTGTCTTGGGCTTCTTTTTATTTTCCTGAAGTTTGGCCAGAATTTTATCATGGTCAATAATATATTTCTGAATCACAAACTGGATCAGCAGAGTAATTACGTTTGAAACGGTGTAATACCAGGTTAAAGCCGATGGAAGCCTGTTGAACACGCCCAGTAAAACTATCGGAAAAATGAAAGGCAGGTATTTCATCACAGGATTGCTGTTATCCTGCATATTGCTCATTCCATATAAAGAAATGAGCAAGACTGGTAATAACCGCGAAAATGGTAAACAAGCTTATATGATCCCCATAAAAAGGAATATTGAAATGGAAGATTATAAGATCGAATCATAAGCATGACAGATCTTTGGCCCACCAGAAACTTTGCCCGCGAAGCGTAATATTGGAGTTAAAGAAATTATACAGGGCGAAGAAGATGGGAATTTGTAGCAAGGCAGGAATACAACCGCCTAAAGGATTCACCCCGGCGCTTCTGAAAAGCTTCATTTGCTCCATTCCAAAAGCCTGCTTATCATCACCATATTTTGTTTTAAGCGCTTCGATTTCTGGTTTCAGCAGTTTCATTTTCGCCCCGCTCAGGTAACTTTGATAAGTAAGCGGCGAGATCAGCAACCTGATGATAATCGTAAGAAGCGCGATCACCAAACCAAAGCTGGCAATTTTGCTGGTAAGGAAATTAAAAACCGGCATAATAAATCCCCTGTTCACATATTTTACAAAAGCGAATATGCCACTTCCCAGCGGAACCATATTATACATTTGATTTCCGTACGATTTCAGGATCTTATAATCGCTGGGACCATAAAACAACTGTAAGGGAAGAACCGCATCTGTGCCGGCCGGAACATCTAATCTTAAATTTGCGGTAGCCTGGCCAACGATATGCAAACTGGTATCTTTCGGAGATTCCCATTTTACTTCTCCATTTGAAAATTTATTTTTAGCAACAATGGAAGAAACAAAAAATTGCTGATTTAAAGCGACCCAGTCAACTGGTTTTGCAAATTTCTTATCATCACGTTTTTCCTTCAACCAAGATGTTCAAAATCGTAATCGTCATTTTCAACATAAGAAATATGCGATTGTTGAATTTCCCAGTTGATATCTTTTTCCTGTTTTCAGTGCTTTTGTTTGCCAGATGAGGTTGAGTGTATTTTGAGTAACTAGCTTATTGGCGCCGTTTAACTTCATATTGAAATCAATCATGTAATCATCCGGCCTTATAACATACTGATGCTCAACAGTTTCACCATTTTCAGTTTGAAGATAAAGCTGATCGCTTCATTTCCTTCAGCAGTTTTTTGGACTTCGAGACGGAGTAAAAAGAAGTTCGGAAGTTTGAGCTGTTTGATTATTTCCCTGTATTATGGAATAGGAAATGTTATTAAAACTTCCATCTTCCAAAAGGAGAGGCTTGACCGTCAAAGGTTTTAAAATTTTTAAGTTCTACGGTTTTGGGCTGGCCGCCTTTATTGGAAAAAGTGATTTTAAGCACTTTATTTTCAACGGTAACAAGTTGCTCTTTTCCGTGGTATCTTGCTTTATACCTGAAAAGCTGCTCCTCATTGCTGAACTATCAGCAATTGCGCCTTGGCATGAATAGAAGTATCAACTTTAGGCTTAAGCCTGTTGAGTGAATCCTGTATATGCATTTTTTGTTTTTCCAGCTCCTGCTGCCCCTTGCTGGTATAATAAAAATATCCAAAAAATAATACTGCCAGTAACCCAAATCCAATGATCGTATTCCTATCCATTCCCATATTTAAAAATTAGTTGGCAAAGGTACACAAAGTTTATAGTTTACCGGCTGCAAAATGATGATTCTACTAAAATGAAAAAAGCCCCCCAAAGGAGGGCATTTTTATTAAAATATACTTCTTTATTTTTTTGCGCGCTTTAGTCATCGCTTTTGCCAGGAGCAGCTTTAGCTTCTTCCTGTTTCAGCTGGCGTGTCATTGTAACTGATGCGACCGGAATACGTGGAGAATTCAGGATTTCCATGTTAGGCGCTTTCACATCCTGAACCCGAACGTTTTCATTGAGCTTAAGATCAGTAAGATCCATTTCGATGTTTTCAGACAAATGCTCGGGAAGTGTTTTTACTTTTAATGACTTGATTTTTATCACTAATTTTCCACCTTCTTTAACACCGGCGGGAGCTCCGGTAAATTTAATAGGAATATTAACGATAACTTTTTTGCTTCCTACAAGTTCAAGGAAATCAACATGAATCAGGCGATCGCTTACTTTTTCAAATTGCAAATCTTTCAATACACATTTGTAGGATAGCTCCATCAATCATTAACTTCTGCCAGCATAAAATCAGGTGTGTAAACGATGTTTTTAAAAGCTGATGCCGGAGCAGAAAAATTAATTTCTTTTGCACCTCCGTAAATTACAGCTGGCACTTTTTCCTCAGAGCGAAGTTGACGGGTGGCTGCTTTGCCAAATTCGGTCCTGATTTGTCCTTCGATTGTAATTGTTTTCATTATATTATTTTTTTGAGGCGCAAAGGTAAGGGAATTATTTTGATTGTTTAAGTAGTTGAGTCGAGCTTGCTTCCAACGAGCCTGCTATCATTTAGAGTTTGAGCATATAACATACGTAATATAAACAGGTTCAACTTAAACCTTGATTTTATTCTTTTTATAAATCTTACTCCTTATAAAAAGGCTGTTGATGCTTCTGTTTTCAAAGGCATTGCGGATGGCTATGGCAAAGAGATCAGCCACAGAAACTACTTTTAATTTATCGATCCTGTTCTTTTACTGGAATAGTATCACAAACTACCAATTCTTCCAGACACACTATTTTGCAATATTTTCATAAGCATTATCACTTAACACCGGATGTGTACAAAAAGCCCTTACGCTTCTTGCCCCTTTTTCCATTAACAAACCGGCACTTTTGCAAAGTGTTCCGCCGGTATCGCAAATATCATCAATCAGATACAATATCCCTGTCGGTAACATCTCCAATCACTACCATGCTCGCAATTTCGTTGGCCGTTTTGCGGTGCTTATCACAGATAACCATATCCACTTCAAAATAACTGGCAATTTCCCGGATGCGGTTGGCGCTTCCGACATCAGGAGCTGCAAAAGTTAAGTTTTCAAGATTCAGGTCTTCAATGTAGGGAATATAAATGGCGGAAGAATCCAAATGATCTACCGGAATATCAAAATATCCCTGTATTTGCGGAGCATGGAGATCCATGGTAATGACTCTGTCGGCACCTGCGGCAACCAGCATATTAGCTACCAGTTTAGAACCGATTGCCACCCGTGGCTTGTCTTTGCGATCTTGCCGCGCATAGCCATAGTAGGGAATTACAGCGATCACTTTATAGGCCGATGCACGTTTGGCCGCATCTATCATCAGCAACAATTCCATTAGATTATCGGTAGGTGCAAAAGTGCTTTGAATCAAAAAAACAAACTGGCCGCGAATACTTTCCATGGAATTCAACTCCAATTTCACCATCGCTAAATTTTTGAATATTTATTTTCCCGAGTGGCTCGCCAAATCTTAGCGCGATTTGTTTTGCCAGATATTGGGATCCTGTTCCTGAAAAGATTTTTACGTTTGGGTGCATATTGAATATAATTAAGGAGGCAATAATTAGTTCGGCGAAATTATAATTAATATTTTTGGTAATAAACATAAATGCATGGAAAGTTCTAACAAGTCATCCACCTCCATAAAAAATTGGGCGATTGATGACAGGCCGAGAGAAAAATTATTATTAAAAGGAAAAGAAAGCCTGAGCGATTCAGAACTGCTTGCCATCTTAATCAATACCGGCAGTGGAAAAAACAGCGCTGTAGATCTTGCCAGGGAAGTGCTTGAAATTAGGAAAAGATAATCTTGATGAATTAGGAAAACTATCCATAAAAGATTTTATAACGAATTCCCGGAATTGGCGAAGGCAAAGGCTGTAACGCTTGCTGCGGCATTGGAGTTAGGAAGGCGACGACATGCATCCACATTTTATAATAAAAATTATGTTCGTTCGAGCAGGGAACTCGCTGAATTTTTAAAAACTTCTTTAAAAGATTATCCTTATGAGGTTTTTGCGGTTATTTTTTTAAACAGGGCCAATAAAATAAATCATTTTGAGGTAATGAGCAAAGGCGGACTTATCTACATACCATTGTGGACCCGAGAATAATTTTTAAAAAAGCCTTTGAGGTAGAATCCACTTCTATCATTCTTTGCCATAATCATCCATCGGGCAGTTTAAGACCCAGCCGGGCAGATGAAGAATTGACAACAAGGCTAAAAAATGCAGGCAATCTTTTAGATATAAAAGTAGTGGATCATATTATAGTAAGCGATGAAGGATTTTATAGTTTTGCAGATGATGGATTGATGTAAATTATGTCATCAAAAATTGAGATAACAGAATCAGCTTTGCTATAAATTCTCTGGTTCTGAAGAAGCTAGATTGAAAAAAGAGGATTAGTTGAAAAAAAAATTGAAAAAAAGCCTGTTTGCCGGAAGGAATTTTTATTTGCTAAAGAATGATTGTTTCAACAAACGGTAACTTTTAGGATGGAAAAGAAAATTTTTTATTACAAATCTAATTCCCTTTAAAAAGCGGTTTTCTTTTTTCTACAAAACGCAGCTGTTCCTTCTTTTTTATCATTAGCTTATAAAAACCTGTCCAAACAAATGGACTTCTTCATTAAAACCATCTTTATCGGATTCGTAAAAAGTATTTACTGCGGCAATCACTTTGGCAACGGCCACAGGCGATTTTGCAATTATCACCTTGAGAATTTCTTTTGTTTTTGGCAATCAGGTTTTCTGGTGATTCAACATAGTTAACCAAGCCCAAAGATTTTGCTTCATCAGCACCGATCATATTTCCTGTCATCATTAATTCCATTGCTTTTCCTTTACCAACAAGCATGGTTAAACGTTGTGTGCCTCCATAGCCAGGAATCAATCCAAGATTTACTTCGGGCTGGCCAAATTTCGCATTACGGCTTGCCAATCTGAAATGGCACGCCATGGCCAGTTCACAACCACCACCAAGCGCAAATCCGTTAACCGCAGCTATTACGGGTTTCGAACAATTTTCAATTTGAAAAAAAATGTCCTGGCCTTTTTTTGCCAATGTCGCTCCCTGGTCATCTTTCAAGGCTACAAATTCAGCAATGTCGGCGCCAGCAACAAATGCTTTTTCTCCAGCACCGGTTATAATAACCGCATTTATAGCATTGTCATCATAAACCGTTTGCATCGCCTTTTCCAATTCCTCAAGAACTGTTTTATTAAGCGCATTTAATTTTTCAGGACGGTTGATGGTTATGGTAAAAATTCCATTTTCCAAACTCGTTAGCAATGTTGAATACATATCCGGTTTTATTATTTAAGATGTGTTAGAAAGTTATCGGGTCAGCAAGTGCAATTTGAAACAATTTAAAAAGCCCTGTTGTCCTTTACCCAATTTTTGATGTAATCCGCAATCGTCGCGGTGGTGGTTCCCGGTGGAAACAACTCTCCCACACCGAGCTCCTTCAATTTTTTCATATCCTCAGCGGGAATAATTCCGCCCCCGGTCAATAATACGTCATTCATCCCTTTTGCTTTTAGCAAGGACAATAATTTTGGAAAAACGGTATTATGAGATCCTGATAAAATGCTAACTCCAATAGCGTCCACATCTTCCTGCAAGG
Organism: uncultured Chitinophagaceae bacterium; assembly: GCA_963696835.1. Lineage (GTDB taxonomy): Bacteria > Bacteroidota > Bacteroidia > Chitinophagales > Chitinophagaceae > Ginsengibacter. Next base: position 39,639 of record CAVOLS010000010.1, read on the forward strand.
CAGCATTGACCACCATTTCGGGAGTTTGGCGCAAGCCTGTATAAATTACCTCCATTCCTGCATCACGAAGGGAAGTGGCGATGACTTTGGCGCCGCGGTCGTGGCCGTCCAATCCTACTTTAGCCACCAAAACCCTGATCGGTCTTTGTTTTGAAAATGAATTTTTTCCGGTTTGTGTTTTTTGATCTGCCAATGTCTTTAATTTTTTTTGTTTCGTGAAGCTCTCTCCTATTTTCCAAACTCGCTTATTTCAATAAAGATAAAGCATGCTCAATTCTTTTGATCGTTTCTTCCTTTCCGGCCAGCGCTGCTATATCAAAAACGCCGGGACCAAATTTTCCGCCTACAAGCATCACTCGAAGGGGCAGCATTAATTCGCCTGGCTTTAATTGACTTGCGGCAGCGATTTCTTTAAAAGTTGACTCAAGGGTTTCGGGATTCCAAAAATCAAGCAATGAATAAGTGCGCATCAATTCAATAAAAAACTGGTTTTTGCTTTCGTTCCATTTTGGAGAAATGGAAGTGGTGTCTATTTCCGCAGGCGGAATAAAAAAGAAACTTCCCTGTTCCCAAAAATCAGTCAGCAGCGGGCATCTTTCTTTTATCAATTCAATTACCTGATCCAGTTTTTTTTCGTCTTCGACAGAAATGCCTTTGCCTTCAAAAATTTTCTTTACGTCGGGTCTTAATCTTTCGACCGGGGATCTTTTTATCCATTCATGATTGAACCACTTAGCTTTTTCAAAATCGAATTTCGCGCCATGGGCATGAACCCTGTCAATTGAGAAGCGTTCAACCATTTCTTCGGGAGAAAAAATTTCCTGTTCTGTTCCATCATTCCATCCAAGCAAGGCCAGCATGTTCAGGAAAGCTTCCGGCAAGAAACCAAGTTCTTTAAATCCTTTGGTTGCTCCTTTTACCGGATCATTCCATTGCAGGGCAAAGACAGGAAAACCTAATCTTTCCCCATCGCGCTTGCTCAATTTCCCGTTTCCGTCGGGCTTCAGGATTAAAGGAAAATGCGCCCATTGCGGCATGTGTTTTTCCCATCCAAAATATTTCCAGAGCAGGATATGAACAGGAGCGCTTGGCATCCATTCCTCGCCGCGGAAAGCATGTGTTATCTTCATCAAATAATCATCCACCACCACTGCAAGATGGTAGGTAGGCATCCCATCGGCCTTCAATAAAACTTTATCATCTACTCCGTTCGTGCTCATTTCTACATCTCCCCGGATCATATCATTGAACCGGATCACTTCATTGGGTTCAACTTTAAGACGGATAACGTGAGGGAAATTTATTTTCAATAAAGCGGCTGTTTCCTCTTCTCCAAGCGAGATCGAATTGCGCATATTGAAGCGAACATCATATCCATATTGCAAATTATCCTTCCCTCCGGCTTTCAATCTTTCGCGCATTGCCTCGATCTCTTCAGGAGTGTCAAAAGCGTAATAAGCCTTGCCGTCCCGAACCAATTGCTCTGCATACTGACGGTATAAATCTTTTCTTTCGCTTTGCCTGTAGGGACCATAAGCGCCACCTTTATGAGGGCCTTCATCAGGAGAAATATGACACCAGGAAAGGCAATCAACAATATATTGCTCCGCACCTTCCACATAGCGGGTTTGATCGGTATCCTCCACTCTTAAAACAAAATTTCCATTATGCTTTTTTGCAAACAAATAGTTGTACAGCGCTGTGCGAACGCCACCTAAATGCAGACCGCCGGTTGGGCTTGGCGCAAATCTTACTCTTACTTTACTCATTTTGCAAAGATATTGTCCAATCACCTGATTATTAAATTATTCAATTATAGAATTATTACCGGTAAAAGTGGCGCAATAAATAAAATCTAAAATAAAAGTGAAAGAATGGTTAACGATGAAGGTTATAATTTCAAAAAACTATCTTTGATGCGATGAATGTTTATCCTCATGATACGGTAGTGCCTTTCAAAGATTCCAGGGAAAGCAAAAAAAAGCAAGTAGAAAAGATGTTCGACAAAATCGCTTTTCGCTACGACTTTTTGAACCGCTTTTTAAGTGCGGGCATTGATGTTGGATGGAGAAAAAAAGCTATCAAAGAATTGATTTCACTACATCCGGAAACCATTCTGGATGTTGCGACAGGAACGGGAGATTTTGCGATAATGAGCCAGAAAATATTGCAACCTGGAAAGATTACAGGAATTGATATCAGCGATGGCATGCTCGAAGTTGGCAGAAAGAAACTAATGAAAGCCGGCCTTGAGAAAAAGATCGCGCTGCTAAATGGAGACAGTGAAGCAATTTTATTTGAAGATAATTCGTTTGATGCAGTTACTGTTGCCTTTGGAGTACGGAATTTCGAAAATCTTGAAAAGGGATTATCAGAAATAAGAAGAGTTTTGAGACCTGGAGGAAAACTGATCGTGCTTGAATGCACACAGCCATCATTGCCGGTTATTAAGCAGTTATATCGTTTTTACATGAATTTCATTACGCCTAAAATTGGAAAGATAATTGCTAAAAACAATGACGCTTATCAATATTTGAACGATTCAGTGCGTCAATTTCCTGAAAAAGAAAACTTTATTCACATATTAAACCAATCCGCTTATAGAAACGCTTTCTACAAAACATTGACTTTAGGAATATGCACCATTTATTGCGCCGAAAAATAGTATTACTCATCCTGTCATTCGTGTTTTGTTCAACCGCGTCAATAGCGCAGTTGCGTGATGTGTTGAACCAGGAAAACCATGACGACAAGCCTTACCATTTTGGGATAAACGTTGGCTATAACCAATCCCATTTTAATTTCACTCACCATGAGCGGTTCCTTCAATATGATTCGATCCTCGATGTGGAAAGTATCAACAGTGCAGGGATCAATCTGGCATGGCTGGTGAATTTGAGGATGAGCAATCATTTCGATCTCAGATTGCATCCGCTGGATCTAACATTCTCTGAGAAAGCCTTTTTATATACTCAAAAGTATGAGGAGGATACAATGGTTACAAAAAAGGTGCAATCGATCACGCTAAGTTTTCCGGTTCATATAAAATTCAGCAGCGACCGGATTGGCAACTTCAAAGTTTATACTATCGCTGGTGGAAAGTTTGATTATGACCTCGCCAGCAATGCCGGAGCGAGCAAAGCAGAGGATCTCATCAAATTAAAAAGAACGGATTTCAGCGCTGAGCTGGGCTTAGGTTTTCATTTCTATTTTCCATATTTCGTGCTGTCCCCGGAAATAAAACTTTCCAGTGGGCTTGTCAATCTTCACAGTCGCGACGTGAATCTTAAATACTCAAATGTGATTGACAAAATCAATTCGAAAATGATCACATTTTCGCTTACCGTGGAGTAAAATGAATTAAGAATTAAGAATTAAGAATTGTTCAAATTCTGAAGGTTTCTTCCAGAGCCGTAGGCTACGTAAATTTTGTAACGATGGATTTCAATCCATCGCAAAAGTACTGATCATCGGATTACAATCGAATGTTACAATATAAATCAAGCCTACGGTTTTGGCATCCAGGAAAAATTTCTTGAAAAAAGGTTCGTTTGCTGTTAATTTTCAGTTATGAATTATTGAGATTCTGAAAAATTCTTCTTCAATTTTTAATGGGCTTTTCTAACAACAATGATTCAAGACCCTCATTTTATTTTCTCAAAAACACTTCCATAGCCGGAGGCAAAATTCACTGAAATAAGTGCGTTTGCTGTGAATTTTTAATTAGGACTTATTCAGATTCTGAAAAAATCCTTCTTCAATTTTTAATGGGCAATTGAAAATAAAAAATGATTCAAATAAAGTGCGTTTGCTGATTCACTATGATGGTATTCTTAATTCTTAATTCTTAATTTTTAATTCTTAATTGTTGGAAACACTTGCCACTGCATTTTTTTGCGCGCCCCCGGCGCCGAAGATCGCTTTGCTAATTTCATCTTTCATGTACCTGAGAAGAATGCCGCTGATAGACAGAAGAGCTGTCAGAATTAAACCAAGCACAAAACCCATGACACCAAAAACAACCGGCGATTTATGTTGCACATCATAAGGTGGCTCGGGCTTATCAAGAATTTTAATTAACGGTGTAGCTTTCTGTAATTTATAGGCGGCATTCTGCTGATTGGCTACAGCGTTGGCATACTGCTGACGAATCATTTGCTTATCGGCCATCAGGTTTTCAGCTGGTACTTTATATTCGAGCTTTGAAGTATTGGTGAACATCGTTCTTTTGTCGATATTGATCAATTGCTGATCCTTGGAGTTCATTACAGAGTGCAACGAATCCACCTTGCTGGTTGCAAATTCAAAATCGCGCTTGGCTTTTTCCCTTTTCAGATCGATATAAAAAGTGGAGATCTTATCAATAAAACCATAACTAATGGTGCGTACCAGTTCGGGATCGCGGCCTGTGTAGGAAAGAACAAAACTGTTATTCTTATTGATGGTTGCAGACAATCCACTTTTCAGCACCTGGCCGGCCCAGGTAATCAACGCGTACTGGTTAGGAGGCATAGTAACTTTTGGTTCCATAAAACCGCGATGATTATTGATATCATCCACCAGTAGTTCGGCGATCATTTTATTGCCCCTTGAGGAATCCCTGATTGCTGCAACCTCTTCACTGGTGCTGCGACTTTGAGCTAATTCTATAATGCTGATTGATGCTTCATCACTAAAGCTTTTGGATTCGCCGCCGCCGAGCAACGCGGTAAGAGCGGAACTGCTGGCATTATCGGAACCAGCTGTCAGGGGGAAAATCGTTGCCCTTGAGGTATAGGTAACAGGTTTCTGCATGGCGTAAAAAGCCAATGCGCCACCAGCGATTATCGCAACCAGAATAATGACAATGCTGAATTTCCTGATTCTCTTAAAAATCGCGTTGGTTAATTCAATGGTGGTCATGTCAATTATTTAATTCTTGTTAATAAATATGCCACAAAAATAGGTATGGCGGTTACCAGTATCTGCGAGGCTATGTTGGCCACTCCGCTGCCTTTAGGCTTAACAGGCACAACTACTATGCTTCCCTCATCCACTTTTGGATAAAAATGGAAAAATCCAAAATTGTGTGTGCGCTCGCTTTTTCCGTTCGCGTGAGTAACATATATCCTTTTTCGCCATGGCCTTTCTGAGAAACCTCCAGCCTGCCCGATGTAATAGCGGAGATTGGTATGCTCTTTATCAAAATAAATTTTCAACTGGTTTTGCACTTCCCCTTTTACAGAAACGACCGGATTAACCTCCGGCACATAAATAAGATCTCCTTCCTGAAGCACCATGTCAAATTTAGAATTCCGGTTTTTGAGTGCCTTAGCAAGATCAATGCTCACAGGTTCTGAAGGATTGAAAAGAACGCTGTCAATAATTTTTCCGGTAGAATCTTTTATATAACGGATCCGGTTTCTTTTCAACAAGGGATTTTCGAAGTTCATTGTATCGCGCAAACGGTAGAGAATCGCGCCGCTGGGATTGGCATTTTCCTTGAGGCCCCCAGCTCTTTCGATGAAAGAGGATAGCCGTTCATTATCATTCAATTTTGGATAAGTGCCGGGGAAAATAATCTCGCCATCCAGTTTTACATTTTTTTGAAGATGGAAGGTCGGATTTTTTCTTACAAACACCTGGTCATAAGGCTTCAATTTCACCCTTTGGGAAATGGAATCCAGTTCCAGATTTTGATTGATTGAATAACTTTTTATGATAGTTTTTGTAGGCTTCAGGCCTTTTTGTGCCGAATCCATATCTACAACGCTTGAAACAATCAGATTTCCGTATTCAGCCGTGGGTTTGAAGCCATTAGCGAAATAGAGAAGATCCTTCAACGTCATGCCGCCGTATCTTTGATAAGTGCCGGGCTTGCGCACTTCTCCTTCAATGGATATAAATTGCCTGTCGGAGAAATCGTTTTTATTAAACACTTCCACAACATCATTGGGATCAATAGGAATATTATTAGCACTATTGAGATTCTTGTTAAGATCTGTCAGATTCACATCAATTTTATCAGATTTCAGATTGGCTGAATCTCCGGCTCCTTTAAAGACGAAAGCCCTTTCAAGAAGCGAGTGTGGCGTAATGCCACCGGCACGGTTAATAATATCGAACAAGCGATCGCCTTTTCTGGTTTCATAAACACCGGGATAAGCAACTTCACCTTTTACGATCACTTTATTTGTTAGGCCGGGTTTAATAAAGTTCACGACAACCATATCGCCATTGTATAAAGGCTCATCAGTAAACTGGCCACTGGCTCTTAATCCAATTGCATTGAAATTAACTGTTTTTATTACCTGTTTTTCGTTTTCATTCCTGATGATAATACCTCCGGAAGCATAGGCCTCAGGTGTAAAGCCGCCTGTATAGGTTAAAAGTTCATTTAGTCCCTCATTACTTTTTAATTGATAATACATCGGTCTTTTGAACTGGCCAGAAGCGAGCACCTTTTTCTCATAAAAAGGTACGATCACGAAGTCATTATTTTCAAGGTAAAGGTGTTTGCCAAAATCTCCGGTACTTAAATATTTATAAACATCCACAGAATCTATGACTTTCCCATTTCTTGAAATAAGAATATTACGCAGATTCCCATATTCAGTAACACCGCCGGCAAGTGCCACAACATTCAGAGCGTTTGTGAATGCTGAAACAACTACCGGTCCCGGATCTTCAACATTTCCTGAAACCTGAACAACGATGCTCCTCGGCTGTCCCAGGGTTACGGCTACATTTGTAGAAGGCGGCACAACACGCTTCACGCGGTCAGTAATGATCGCTTTTACATTTTGAAACGTCAAACCCTGAACGGTAATTTTTCCTAACCCCTGCGGAAATATCGATCCATCGCGGGCCACTGTATAATCATATTCAAAATCGGCGCCACCCCAAAGTGTAAGGATGATGTGGTCACCCACTCCAATCGGGTAATCTGCCGGAGGAGTTGAAAGCTGAGATAGTTCAAGTATCTGGCTGTTTTGAAACAAGTTGCTTCCATAAACGGATTGAGGTCCCATCACCTTTTTCCTAAAATTGTCTTTTTGAGTGCTGTCCCTGGAAATGCTGTCTCTCCTGAGTCTTGGAAGTGCTTTATGAATATCTTCACCCTGCTTTTGCTGATTATTATCTTTCAAAATATTCTGCAACTCTGAAGGAGATGCATTTTTCAAAGCATTGGGATCTATTGGCAAATCCTGGATTTCCGGTGTAACCTGGGCATGGACGGAATTAGGGGAAAACAAAAAGACGAACGCAATAAAAAATATAAGCAGAAAATATTTTTTAGAAGCACGTCCTACTTTAAAAAGACTCATTTGAAACGGGTTAAGGTAAAAATTTTTTGACGAGCAAATATAAGGTTTTATGGAGGTTTAAATCGGGTTTTAGATTGCTGATGGCTTTTGCATTTTTGCAAATAGTTTTTACATAATCCAGTAATCGTCTATCACATTTATAACCATCTAAAGTAAGGCGAACATTCAGTTCGAAAGAAATCTAAAATAAGTTCGTTTGCTGACAGCTTTTCTTCTCACCCCAGATCTATTTCTGTATTATCACCAATATTCAGGGAACGGGTTTCGCCAATCACTTCCGTATCATTTCCTATGAGCGAGTCATCGAGCATCACGTCGTATAATTTGGAATAAGATCCGATAATTGAATCTTTGATAATGGAAGAATGCACAATCGTATTTTCTCCAACAGCCACGTGAGGACCAATAATGGAATTTTTTATATCGCAGCCTTCAGCGATGCTTACCGGCGGAATAAAAATAGTGTTTTCGAATTTATTTGGTTCCGCAATTTTACCTCCAAATTTCTGAAGCAGGATCGAATTCGATTGGAGCAGGGATTCCTTTCTTCCGCAATCGAACCAGTTTTCGACTTTAAACGGTTTGAACATGGACCCTTTTGTTATCATGCATTCGAGTGCATCAGTGAGATTAAATTCGTTATGGCTTTTTATCCCATTGGTGATTATCTCCGAAAGGCATTTAAAAAGTAATATTGAATCTTTTATTTTATAAAGACCAACCAAAGCCATATTCGATTTCGGAATAAAAGGTTTTTCTACCACCCTCGAAATGAAACCATCCTCCCCGATTTCAGCTACTCCAAAATCGCGTGGATCATCCACTTTTTTCACTCCAAGCATGGAGTAAGGAGAAGCGAGCATTTCATTTATGTGATATTCACATATCGTGTCTCCGAGGGCGATAAATATTTCATCGTTCCCGATAATCTGCCTTGTAAGATCAATCGCATGAGCAGTTCCTTTTCTTTCATTTTGGTAGATAAAATGACAAGTAAGCTGCGGATATTTTGCCCTGATATAATCCTGGATTTTTTCGCCTAAATAACCGACAATGAAAACAAATTCATTAATGCCGGCTTCGTGCAATTGATCTACATTTATGCTCAGAATCGTTTTTCCGGCTAAAGGGATCAATGCTTTCGGTTGAGTATAAGTATGCGGACGCAATTTAGTACCCGCACCCGCTACAGGAATAATGGCCTTCATGTTTTATGCAAGTTTATCATCAGGATCTTAAAAAGCATGTGAATATAGTCAAAATATTCAAACACCAGGTTGAAAGTCAGTGATTCAAAGTTCAAAGTTAAGCTCAATTTTAGCATCCTTCATCTTGCTTCTTTTTTGTACGTTTGCGCAAAATTCATTTCATGCAGAAAGACAAACAGATTTTCGACATTATCCACAAAGAATTAAACCGCCAGAGGTCCGGGATTGAATTGATCGCTTCAGAAAATTTCACTTCGTATGAAGTAATCCGCGCCATGGGAAGCGTTTTGACCAATAAATATGCAGAAGGCTATCCGGGAAGAAGATATTATGGCGGGTGTGAGTTTGTGGATGAGTCTGAACAATTGGCAATCGACCGTGTGAAACAAATTTTTAACTGCGAATACGCAAATGTTCAACCGCACAGTGGCGCACAGGCGAATTTCGCTTTAATGTTCGCCGTTTTGAAACCGGGAGATAAAATTCTGGGCCTTGACCTTAGCATGGGCGGCCACCTGACTCATGGCTCTCCGGTAAATTTTTCAGGTAAAATTTATGAACCTCATTTTTACGGAGTTAAAAAAGAAACCGGTTTAGTGGATTATGAAATGCTGGAACAAAAAGCGCGCGAAATAAAACCAAAAATGATCATTTGCGGGGCGTCTGCCTATAGCCGCGACTGGGATTATGAAAGAATCAGGAAAGTGGCAGATGAGGTTGGCGCTTTTGTTATGTGCGATATGGCTCATCCTGCCGGCCTGATAGCGAAAGGATTATTAAATTCTCCTTTCGAACATTGCCATTTTGTAACTTCCACAACGCATAAAACCTTCCGCGGTCCCCGTGGTGGCATCATTCTAATGGGTAAAGATTTTGAAAATCCATTCGGTCTAAAAACGCCAAAAGGAGAAATCAGGATGATGAGCCACTTGATAGACATGGCTGTTTTTCCAGGAACTCAAGGCGGCCCGCTCGAACACGTCATTGCTGCCAAAGCGGTATCTTTCGGGGAAATATTGACTGAAGATTTTACCGCTTATGCAAAACAGATCCAAACCAATGCGCAAGCTATGGCTAAAGCTTTCAATGCGAAAGGATATGATCTGATCAGCAACGGAACAGATAATCATTTAATGCTGATCGATCTTCGAAATAAAAACCTGACCGGTAAAAAAGCGCAGGAAACCCTTGACAGAGCCTCCATCACTTTAAACAAAAACGCAGTTCCTTTTGATGATAAAAGCCCGTTTGTTACTTCAGGCATCAGGGTCGGCGTTCCGGCGATCACAACGCGGGGCATGAAAGAAAACGATATGCAAACGGTGGTGGATTTTGTTGATAAAGTTTTGATGAATATCAACGATGAACACACAATAACTTCCGTAAAAAATGAAGTTGAAGAATTTATGAAAGGATTTGGGTTGTATCCGGAGTTGGGTTGAGGTCTAAAATTTGTGAAAATCCCATATTGATTTGCTGGACAAATAAAATCTGTTTTTAATAAAAAACATTTCCCTTCATTTAAACTGCTATATGATTTCATTTACTTCTGATATTGATTGGGCACCTGAGCCTGTAATCCTGGATATGCTGGAGATATTTGAAAAATATCAAGTTAAATGTACTCTATTCTGCACTCATAAATCTGATGTATTACAAAATTGTAACAGAGAATTGTTTGAAGTTGGAATACATCCCAATTATAATCCATTATTTGAAAATAAATCCAAGGATACCGCAAGGGAGATCTTAGAAAAAATTTTAGAAATTTACCCAGAATCAAGGGGTGTAAGGTCGCATAGCCTAACACAGAATTCTACATTGTTATCTCAGTTTGCTGATTTCGGCCTGGTATATGATGCAAACCAATTTTTGCCCTATCATAGGAATATTAAACCTTTCAAACTCTGGACAGGTATGTGGCGGATTCCTTATAATTGGGAGGATGATGTTCATTGGAGTTATGGAAAATCTTTCTGTAACCCAGAGATAGATATATTATCTCCCGATCTACACGTGTTTAATTTCCATCCGATTCATGTGTTTTTAAATACGGATTGTCAACAAACATATGACCAAGCTAAACTGTATTATCAGGATTTTAATAATTTAAAAAATTATATTAATAAAAGAGAAATAGGGACGCGAGATTTGTTAACCAACCTATTGGAACAAATACGAAACACGTCTACCAAAACATTTAAGCAAATAGAGCTTTTTTAACATAATTTATTTTAAAAAAAATAATTAAAAGTAGATGAATATTAATAATGCTGCACTCTTTGAAGCAACCAAAATTTCCTGCGATCAGCCATTTTTATTCAACGCAATCGGTTTGGTCGATACAACATTACCGGGAACTTTGACATTTCTGGACAACAGCAAATTTATTGAGCAAATAAATAAGAACCCCAATATTTCAGGAGTAATTACTACTTCTGAAATAAGTACAAATCTCAGATCTGGCTTATTAATTATTGAAACAGATGTGCCAAGATGGGAATTCTTTTCCCTTTATAATTATATAGCTAAAAATAAGTACAAAACCACGGATAGTGTAATTGCTGATTCTGCAAAAATTCATGCCACTGCTTACATTTCTCCATTAAATGTAAAAATTGGCGAAAACACTATTATTGGACCTAATGTGAGCATTTTACAAGATGTAGAAATCGGGAATAATTGCATTATTCAGGCCGGAACGGTTATTGGTTCAGAAGGTTTTGAGCACAAGAAAACTTCTAAAGGAGTGCTCTCTGTTTTTCACGATGGTAAAGTAATTATTAAAAACAATGTTGAGATAGGCGCAAATACATGTATAGACAAAGGGTTTTCTTTTAGAAATACTATCATTGAATCGGAAGTGCGGATTGATAATTTGGTACACGTTGCTCATGGAGTATCAATAGGAGAGAGAAGTTTCATTATCGCCTCAGCAATGTTAGGAGGAAGTGTAAAAATTCATGAAGATGTTTGGATTAGTCCAAATACAAGTATTGCCCCTGGCATTGAACTTAAAGCAAAGGCTTTTGTTTCTTTAGGTGCTATAGTAACTAAAGATGTAGAGGAAGACCAGCAAGTTACCGGTAACTTTGCCATACCGCACGAAAAATTTCTTATTAATTTTAAAAAGTCATTAAACCCTTGATTTGCAGGTATATGTTTTTATAAATTTGAGAACAGAAAAATAAAAGTGTACTTAAAGGGTTTTTCAAATTTTATCACCGTTATCGACTTTCGTTTTAATTTCGCACTATAAATTTTCATCATGATACAGCGCGCACAAACTTTATGGATGATCCTAGCCGCGATCGCCGTCTTTCTTACTATAAAATTTTCTTTTTATAGCGGCACACTGATGCTTCAAAATTCCGCCGACTCAATGACGAGCATGGCCACTAACGGGAGTTATCACCTGATTAAGGCAACCGACAATTTTTTAATATTGATCCTAACAAGTGCGCTTGGAACCGGGATTATCATCAATATCTTTTTGTTCAAACACCGCAGCATTCAAATGAGAATTATCATTGCTGCCATTTTGGTTGAATGTCTTATCATCTTCCTTTACATCAGGGAAACCAACAATTATTCACAAGGCAATTTCAATATCTGGTCAATCCTGCACATTCTTATTATCCTGTTTTTGATTTTGGCAGCCAGAGGGATCTTTCATGATTCCAAACTAATCAAAGAAAGTAACCGGTTGAGATGAGCTAAATGTATCTGGCCGTGTGACTTTCCTTTACCTTTTTCAATCCCTCAGGAACTCCCGCGTAAACCAGGTTGCCTCCTTCATCCCCTGCTTCTGGACCAAGGTCAATGACCCAATCTGCTGATTTTATTACGTCCGTATTATGTTCAATAACAAGGATGGAATGCCCCTGTTCAATGAGAGCATTGAAGGAAGCAAGCAATTTTTTTATATCATGAAAATGCAGACCTGTTGTTGGTTCGTCAAAAATGAATAACAAGTTTCCCTGCCCCTTCCCTTTTCCTAAAAATGAAGCAAGTTTCACCCGTTGTGCTTCGCCACCGGAAAGAGTGTCTGATGATTGCCCCAGCTTGATATAACCTAAACCCACATCGCTTAATGGCTGGATTTTTTTCGAGATCTCAACCCCGCTTATCTCATTTTTCTTTGAAGAGGATGGTTCTTTGGAGAAGAAATCAATAGCTTCATCAACACTCATGTCCAATACATCAAAAATATTTCTGTCATTAAATTTCACCTCCAGGATTTCCTGCTTGAATCTTCTTCCACCACACACTTCACAGGTCAGATGCACGTCGGCTAGAAATTGCATTTCAACTATCTGCTCTCCTTCCCCCTTGCATGCATCGCACCTGCCACCATCCACATTGAAAGAAAAATGTTTCGGCTGATAGCCGCGCATCTTGCTTAAAGGCAACTTGCTGAACAATTCCCGGATTTCATCATAGGCTTTAATATAGGTTACCGGATTGCTGCGGGAAGATTTTCCTATCGGATTCTGGTCTATCATTTCGACATCGGATATAAAATCCACATCGCCAGTGATCCCCTTGCTTAAGCCTGTTTTACCGGTGAATTCGCCTTTTAATTTTTTAATAGCGGGATACAGGATTTGCTTCACCAAAGTGGTTTTCCCACTACCGCTAACCCCGCTCACAACAGATAAAACATTTAAAGGTAAAACCACATCAATGTTTTTCAAATTATTTTGCCGCGCACCCTCAACTTTAATGGAACGATTCCATTTTCTCACATGCTTTGGCGGATCTATGCTCAATTCTCCCTTCAAATATTTGCCAGTAAGACTATCCGGATTTATAACAATCTCATCATAATTGCCTTCAGCAATCACCTCTCCTCCAAGATGACTTGCGAGCGGCCCCATGTCAATAATATGATCCGCCTTGCGCATCATCATTTCATCGTGTTCTACCACTACCACAGTGTTTCCGAGCGATTGCAAATTTTTTAAAACGCCAATGAGGTTTTCAGTATCTCTTGAATGCAAGCCAATGGAAGGCTCATCAAGAATATAAAGTGAATTAGTCAAATTACTTCCAAGGCTTCTCGTTAATTGAATGCGCTGGCTTTCGCCACCACTCAGAGAATTAGCCAAACGGTTTAAAGTAAGATACCCCAAACCTACATCGAGCAGAATTCTCAACCTCGTATTAATCTCAATCAAAATCCTTTTTGCGATGGTTGCTTCATATTCCGACAACTGAATTTGGGAAAACCACTTTTGAAGATCCTTTACAGGCATTTCACATAGTTCCCCGATATTTTTATTATCCACGTTAACATATAACGCCTCTTTCCTCAGCCTGTAACCCTTACATTCCGTGCAAATAGTTTTGCCCCGGTACCGGCTCAGCAGAACCCTGTATTGAATTTTATATAAATTTTGTTCTACTTCCCTGAAAAAATCATTGATGCCGTCAAAATGCTCATTTCCCGTCCACAGTAAATTATATTGTGCAGTTGTCAGATCGATAATGGGTTTATGAATAGGAAAATCAAAGCGGCTGGCTACTTTAATCAGCCGCTCCCGCCATTGGCCTAGTTTTTCTCCACGCCATGGAGCTATAGCTTTCTCATAAACACTCAATCGTTTATCAGGAATTACCAAATCAGGATCGATGCCTAAAACGAGGGAAAAACCGCCGCAAACCGGACATGCGCCGTAAGGATTATTAAAAGAAAACAAGTTCGGAACTGGTTCTTCGAACTTCATTCCATCGAGTTCGAATTTATTGGAAAAGTGAAGCATTTCTTTGCCATTTATTTGAAGGAGCAGTTCACCTTCTCCTTCATAAAAAGCAGTGTTTACCGAATCGGCGATCCGATGATTATCATCTTCATCAAATTTTGCTTTTACAACAAACCGATCAATGAGTATATATAAAGTGCGATGCTCGATGAAAGAGTTCAGATCCTTCATTTCCTGCAAGTCCTCAATGCGAAAAATCTCCAGTTCGCCGTCTTTTGCATGATCAGGAGAGGCCAGCCTTGAAAATCCCTTTTGCATCAGAATGTTCAATTCTTCTTGCAATTCCCGATGATGCATTTGCCTGAAAGTCACCAGTAGCAGCACTTTATCTCCCATGCTTAAACTATTAACTGCCTTCACCACATCGGTAACATCGTCTTTTTTTACTTCACGTCCTGAAATGGGAGAAATGGTTTTGCCGGCCCGTGCGAACAAAAGGCGCATGTAATCATAAACCTCAGTCATGCTGCCAACCGTTGACCTTGGAGTACGCGTAATTACTTTTTGTTCAATAGCGATTGCCGGACAAAGTCCTTTTATATAATCCACATCCGGCTTGTTCATTCTCGCCATGAACTGCCTCGCATAAGCGCTCATGCTTTCTGCATAGCGGCGCTGTCCTTCAGCAAATAGCGTATCAATGGTTAGGGAAGATTTACCAGAGCCCGAAACACCGGTTACAACTATCAATTGATTGCGTGGAATTTCAACATCTACATTCTTGAGATTATGAACCCTTGCACCTTTTATGAATATATTGTTAGAAACCGCCCCTTTCTGCAAGCCCTTCCTGGAAATGTTGGTTGTATTCATGTAATCAGACAAAAATAACGAATCGTAAATTTACGGATGGATAAAATACGCAGTATTGCCCTATTTTTTAATATTTTAAAAAAAGATTAGCATTCCATTTGGTAGTATAAAATTATTCTCTAATTTTAGCATTCCAATTTTCCTGAAAGAATGAAGAACCTTATGCCTTCCTGCAAAAGTTCTGCACGCTGTTCTCTTTAATTGGAACTTACACAATATCCTAAATCAAAAATCGTAATCAGTTTATGAAAACCATGAACAATCTGTCTGATCAGCAATTGATCCATCTTTACCTTGATGGAGATTCAGAAGCAATTTCAACCCTAATTGAACGTCACAAGGACAAAATCTACACTTCAATTTATTTACTGGTAAAAGACAAATATCTTGCCGAAGATATTTTCCAGGATTCTTTCATTAAAGTAATCGACACCCTCAACAGCGGTCGCTATAATGAAGAAGGAAAATTTTTGTCATGGGTTATGCGCATCGCACATAACCTTTGCATTGATCATTTCAGGAAAGTAAAGCGCAGCCCGTCCATAAAAACAAGTGATGATCGCGATATATTTGAAGTCCTTAATTTTTCTGAAGCCGGGCCTGATGAAAAA
This sequence comes from uncultured Chitinophagaceae bacterium, assembly GCA_963696835.1. Lineage (GTDB taxonomy): Bacteria > Bacteroidota > Bacteroidia > Chitinophagales > Chitinophagaceae > Ginsengibacter. The sequence continues at coordinate 55,343 of CAVOLS010000010.1, forward strand.
ATCATGCAGGGACAAAGCCATCAAAGGGTTAGAAAAATGATTGACCTACTTCCTGAAGACCAGAAAGAAGTGATCGTAATGAGACATTTCGCGGATCTTTCTTTTAAAGAAATTGCTTCCCTTACCAATTGCAGCATCAACACAGCTTTGGGCAGGATGCGCTATGGTTTAATGAACTTAAGAAAAATGATGGTTGAAAAACAAATCGCCTTATAAAAAATAGCTTCTGAAACCTTAGGAAACCTTTCAAACTTTTTGGAAGGTTTTTTTTATGAGGCTTTAGCAGGAAATATTGAGCTGGAAAAGGCCAGAGCATTTCAACTAACTTTTCGAAAACAAAAAATACCTTAAAAAAGGTTCGTTTGGAGGGGAAGAAAAATTCCAGTGGGGGAAGGTCGATAAGATTTTTGCCCTTCAGCTTAGGATCCTTATTAACCTTATTAACTTTGCTTTAAAAAAAAAGAAAAAAAGTTCGTTTACTAATAAGCATCGGGTGCAATGAATTTTTCAATGACTCATCCAACATTTAAAAAACAAAAAACAGCCAAAAAAGTATGCCTGCTGATAATTGATTAGCTTATGGAAAATAATTCATTGAAAATTTTTCTGCCATCGGTATTTCCCAGCATGGAACTAGTCGCCCTTTCAGGATGGGGCATCATTCCAAAAACGTTTCTTTCCTTGTTGCAGATTCCGGCGATTCCGTTCAAAGAACCATTAGGAGCGTAATCAATATGAACATCGCCTTCCGCATTGCAATAACGATAGACAATCTGGTTGTTTTTCTGAAGCTCCTCAAGTCCTTCTTCTCCCACATAATACCTTCCTTCACCGTGCGCTACAGGAATTTGAAAAACATCATGGGAACCGCTTTCATTTGTTATATACACATTTTTGCAAACAAATTTCACGTTGGCGTTCTGCAGCAAAACACCAGGCAACAGTGCGCTTTCGCACAAAATTTGAAAACCATTGCAAACGCCCAGCACTTTCCCCCCGTTATTGGCAAAATCAATGACGCTTTGCATCATCGGGCTGAAGCGGGCAATGGCGCCGCATCTCAAATAATCCCCATAACTGAATCCTCCGGGAAGAACAATGCAATCCTCTGTGGAAAACATTGAAATATCTTTTTCCTTGTGCCATAAAGGAATCACCTCTTGGTTCAAGTCCATCTGCAAGGCGTTGATCATATCCCTATCGCAATTTGAACCCGGAAAAATTACTACACCAAACTTCATTGATTTCTGTTTTATAGTTTGCAAAGGTAAAACATCCTGTTCCTATTTTTTCAGGTACTCCATATATATAACAAATGCTACCATGATCCATTGCAGAATCACGGGAACCCATTTGCTGCGCGAAAAATAAAACAAGCTGCCTATGAACGCGGAAGCCGGTACCAGTGCCAGGATCCAGAATTCAAAATTATGTGTAAAGTTGATAAACGGAACAAAAAGTGCCACGATCAAATAAAGAAACATCAGCGACCAGCTTTTTCTGACCTGGACAACCTGCTTTCCTGACGAGGATTGAACCATGAGCGCTCCCGCGATGGCAAGGACGAGGAGAAAAATCATCGCTCCATATTCCACATGCTTTTGCGCGAATACCGGATACGAGATATGAAAACCGGGCAGTTGAAAACTGTATAATTTATTGGTAAGGAAAAGCCAGGAGAATAAAAAATACCAAGGCGTTACAATCCCGATCACCGGGATCAGCCATTCGGCCACTTTTGGCGGTCTTGTAATTAGCAAGGCAAAAATTACCAGAATGGCAAAAGCGAGAGAAGGCAAATAAAAAAAAGAACAAAGCCCTATAGCGATTCCAATATTAAAAAGCGTGGCTTTGGGATGTTTATTGTTATAAAGACTTGTCATTTTTGCCCAAACCCAGATCAGAAGCGTGTTTATTATCAAAGGCGCGCTAAGAATATTCCACTCGCTAAAAAAGGAAGTGACAAGCAGGAAGCTCATCGCGGTCAAATAATTGGGCTTTTGCATGAGCCGCCGGTTATTCAGAACCTGATTAAGGCTGATTGCCTGTGAATAGAGTAAAAAATAAGCCAGGAAAGAATAGCTAACCGGATAGCTGTCAAAAGCCGGTTTGACTAAGTTTAAAAAATCATTGAAAAGAAAACCATCATTTTTTTGAATAACGGGAATTTGCGGATGAATGAACCAAATCAATTTCAACAATATCCCGTACATGAAAAGCAGAAAGGTGTTGAGGGGATTATTGGCCCGGAAAATTCCTGTCACAATTAAAATTTACTTGAACAACAAAAATAAAAAAAAACTAAACTCAAAACCCTAAACCCCTTAAACTCTTCTAAACGCCAAACTCCATAAACCCTACCTAATATTCAATTTTAGCGAAACAAATGTAATTACGGTAAATGCAAGGCACAATTAATTGCGTAGAACTCACCTGCTTTGCATAACGTGGCATAAACGTATAACCTCTGTCCAGGCTTTTTAATGGTGGATTGCGCGTAATTTGTCCAGAGCCTGAAACACTTTGATCGCTCAGAAGCTGAGTTCGCCTTTCCAGTTCATTGAACAGGAAATGCAATTGCCCGCCAGTTAGCATGATCGTATAGGAAAGCTGGTTATCGTCGTTGTCATCATATTGCGATTTATGGATCACATTGCTCCAATCCAGTTTGCCGGCTTTGTCAAGGTTCAGGATCAGGATATTGTTATAATAATACCTTACCTGGGAATTATTATTGTAAAAATAAGGGCGTCCATAATAGCCATAAGAATAGGGCGAATAATAATTATAGTAATAAGGTGAAAAAGAGGGATATCCGTAAAGATAATCGTACCGGTTCCAGGGCAAAGCACGCGATTGGGTATAATAATCTTCTGCCATTAACATAAATCCGCCATCCTTTTTGAGGATTACGTCTCGAATAAAAAAATCATTCAGCGCCAGCTTGTTTGCACCTTCCGCTTTAGCCATGTTTCTTACAGAATCACCCAGTTCGGCAAAATTTTGTGAGACGGGTCTGTTGTTTTCAACATCCCAAACTGTAGTGTATAACCCTTCCACATTGCCGCGTTTTTTCAAATAATAGAGCGAGTTGATGACATAATGCTTGTTAATGTTATCTACTTTCAACTTAATTTCATCTAAATATTTCCCTCCAAGATCAAGACTGTTTATATTAAAAGAATCTGATTCGGCAGATTTAATGACCAAATCAAGCCTTTGAATAAAATCCCTTGAGCTCGACCTGTTTCCGCGGGTGAAAACAAAGTTGCTGGCATTATCCACAAAAAAATCACTGAAAATGTCTTTCTTGTCTTCAAAAGAGGTTTCAATGCGCGACTTGTGCATTAGCTGAAGACTATCATTGAAAAGCAAGGTGGTAAAGTTGAATCTATCATTTTTCTTCTGAATCTTGTAGATCATGATCCTGGATTTATCCTCGCTGCTGATGGTTGAATATATTTTATTATCAGCAAAAAAGGGGATTGAAGTTGTATCGAGTTCAACAGGGTCTGTCAATAATTTACCGTCGCCATTTATTTTTACTGCCATGCAATGCAGAATATTTTTTTTCTGGTATTGATAAATAAGCCATGCAAAATCAGGGTAAGCGATGAAATCCACATTCAAGGTTTTGTCCGGCATGAATCTCAGATCCACATTATCCTTGAGCTTCATAACATTGTCATATACACTGATGGCATTATTATTTCTTAAATTTTTATAGACGAGAAAATTCCCATTGATCTTTCCAATGATTTCGAAATTAAGAGAGCGAACATCGTTTGATTCCGGTTGTGAATAGGTGATCTGTTGTGAAAAACCGGAAAAATAAATAAAACCGGAAAGTAAGAATAGACAAATGCTCTTCATATTTATAGGATTGATTTCTATTAAAAATTTCGTTTTAAAAATGAGTAGTTGAAATAAATTACTTTTGAAAAGTAAACCAATTTACGATAATAATCATGTCTTTTGTTTTAATCTCCGGAGGTACCGGACTTGTTGGCCGAAATTTAACACGTCATTTAACCGCCAAAGGTTATGACGTAGTTATCCTTACGAGGAACAAAAACAAAACATCCGGTAATCCGCGGATTTCATACAGTTATTGGAATGTTGAAAAACAAATTATCGATAGAGAGGCAGTCGCAAAAGCAGATCATATCATTCACTTGGCCGGAGCTGGAGTTATGGATAAAAAATGGACTCCCGAATACAAAAAACTGATTCTTGATAGCAGGACAAAAAGTGCAGAGTTACTCATAAAAGCTTTGAAAGAAAATGTAAACAACGTGCAAACGTTCGTTTCTGCCTCTGCTATTGGATGGTATGGTGAAGACGCGAAACCCCTGATCAGAAAAGATGGCTTCAATGAATCGGATTTGGCTGCAAAGGATTTTCTGGGAGAAACCTGCCTGCTTTGGGAAGCAAGCACGCTGCCCGTTACAGAGATGGGCATTAGGCTGGTGAGGTTAAGAACAGGAATCGTTTTAAGTAATGATGGCGGAGCTTTCAGGGAGTTTAAATCGCCCTTACGTTTCGGCGTCGCGCCGATTTTGGGCAATGGCAGGCAGATTATTAGCTGGATCCATGCAGAGGACCTTTCCAGAATGTATAGCGAGGCAATAGAAAATAATTATTTGCATGGCAACTATAATGCCGTAGCGCCGGAACCGGTTTCACAAAAAAAACTGATTCTTTCCATTGCCAATAAAGTCAGAAATAGATTTTTTACGCCTATCCACGTGCCAGCCATGTTTTTGAAATTTTTTCTTGGCAAGCGGAGCATTGAAATTCTAAAAAGTGCTACCGTAAGTGGCAAAAAAATTAAAGCAGAGGGATTCACTTTTTTATACCCAACGATAGAAGCTGCAGTTGATGAATTAGCAGGGAAGACAACCTAAATTTGTCGCGCCCTGACTAGCAAACGAACATTTTTGGAAGTTTTTTTTGTGGCTTTATCTTCTTAAAGATTTTGTTGCAATATTTATCCTTCTGCCAAACAAGTTCCTCTACCTTCCTGGGATAGCAAACGAACGTTTTTCGAAGATTTTCTTCTTTTTGCTACCATGTGCCCTTATTAAAATTTAAATCGCTGAACGGTTCTTAACTCATTGGCAAAAAGCGTTATTGATTCGCCTTGACCTTCTCCAAAAACTGCCTTAACACATACTGCAAAATTCCGCCGTTGCGATAATATTCGATTTCGATCAGCGAATCCATCCTGGCAATCGCATTAAACTTGATCTCGGTTCCATCCTCCTTTTTTGCAATCACGTTCACTTCTTTAAGCGGTTTTATATCTGTTGCGATGCCTGTAATTGTAAAAGTTTCATTTCCCCCAAGCCCGAGGCCCAATGCGGTTTCCCCTTGTTTGTATTCAAGCGGCAAAACGCCCATGCCTACAAGATTACTCCTGTGAATCCGCTCATAGCTTTCTGCGATCACCGCTTTTACGCCCAGCAAAAAAGTTCCTTTCGCTGCCCAGTCCCTTGAGGAGCCGCTGCCGTATTCTTTTCCAGCCAAAACTATTAAAGGCGTTCCGTTTTCTTTGTATTTCATGGCAGCATCATAAACAGGCATCTCTTCCCCATCAGGTAAATATTTTGTAAAACCACCCTCTTTTGTCACCAATTGATTTTTGATGCGAACATTCGCAAAAGTTCCACGCACCATTACCTCATCGTTCCCTCGCCGGGAACCATAGGAATTAAAATCCTTTCTTTCCACTCCCTGGCTCATGAGATATTTTCCTGCAGGCGAATGCTCATTGAACGACCCCGCGGGGGAAATATGATCAGTTGTGACGCTGTCACCTAACATTAATAAAACGCGTGCATCAGAAATATCTTTAAGCGGTTCCGGCTCTTCAGAAATATTGTAGAAGAAAGGGATCTCTTTTATATAAGTTGAAGATTTATCCCAGATGTATAATTTTTCATTTGGCACATTCAGCTTTTTCCAGATGTCATTTCCTTCGAAAATTTCGCCATAGCTTTTTGCAAAATCTTTAGGTGACAGAACCTGGCTCAATAAATCGTTGATCTCTTCATCCGTGGGCCAGATATCCTTTAAATATACCGGTTGCTGGTTAGGATCATAACTTATCGGATCATTGATCAGATCAATATCTACCCGTCCGGCGATTGCATAGGCAACTACCAGCATCGGCGACATCAAAAAGTTCATTCGTACCTGTGGATGAATCCTTGCTTCAAAATTGCGGTTGCCAGAAAGTACGGAGGTCACAACGAGATCGTGTTCATCTACTGCCTGGGCAATGTAAGGTGGCAAAGGGCCTGAGTTTCCAATGCAGGAAGTGCATCCATAACCCACTAAATGAAACTGCAACGCTTCCAGATCGTCAAGAAGATCCGCTTTTTCCAAATAATCCGTAACCACTTTGGACCCCGGCGCCAGTGAGGTTTTTACCCAGGGCTTAACGTCCAATCCGTGTTGGCGGGCTTTCCTGGCTACAAGTCCTGCGCCAATCATCACAAAAGGATTGCTAGTATTGGTGCAGGAGGTAATGGCAGCAATCGCGACGGAGCCATCGGAAATCTCAAACTTTTCATGACCCACTGTTACCCAAACTGTTTTGATGCCATCTTGTATTTTTTCTTCAATTTTGGTTTCAGGAGGCATGGGAAGCGGAGCTTCTATCGGCTGCCCGCCGCCTTCAGCAAACCAGCGCGACAATTGCTCCACGGGTTTTACCAGGTATTTGCGCCCATAATTTTCATCCATTAACTGGATAAACTTGTCTTTCAGATCCTTCAGGAGAATTTTATCCTGTGGGCGTTTTGGACCCGCAACGGAAGGTTGAACCGTACAAAGATCCAACTCTACCACATCCGTATAATGGATATTCTCATTGCCTGTTCGCCAAAGTAAATTCGTTTTGCAATAGTCTTCTACAAGTTTCACCTGCTCCTCTGAACGGTTGCTTTTGCGCATATATTCCAGCGTCTTTTCATCAATTGGAAAATAAGTGATCGTGCAGCCAAATTCAGGCGACATGTTGCCAATGGTAGCTCTGTCGGGAACGGTAAGATGATCCAACCCGGGACCAAAAACTTCAACAAATTTTCCCACCACACCGTATTTTCTTAGCAGGTTGGCTACTGTCAAAACAAGATCTGTCGCTGTTGAGCCCAAAGGCAGTTTACCCGTTAACTTTAAGCCAATAACTTCCGGCATGATAAAATAAATGGGCTGGCCGAGAATCGCCGCTTCAGCCTCAATACCGCCAACGCCCCATGCCACCACGCCTATTCCATTCACCATTGGCGTATGGCTATCTGTACCCACTAACGTATCAGGAAAAACTTCACCATTCCTTTCTATAACTCCTTTGGAAAGAAATTCCAGGTTTACCTGGTGACAGATGCCCATTCCGGGCGGAACCACACTAAAATTATTGAAGGATTGCTGCGCCCATTTCAAAAAAGAATATCGCTCCCGGTTGCGCTTATATTCTTCGTCCATATTTCTGCTGTAGGCATATTCAGTTCCGAAAAAGTCAACCTGAACAGAGTGATCTATAACCAGGTCAACAGGAATTAATGGATTAATTTCATCCGGGTTTTTACCTTTTCTCGCTATTTCAGCCCGAAGGGAGGCAATATCCACAACGGCGGGTACTCCGGTGAAATCCTGCATCAGCACCCTTGCCGGTTTAAAGGGAATATCTTTGTCGGAACCTTTAGGTTTCCAGTTCAGAAGGGTTTCAATGTTCTCCTTCGTGATGGCGAAATCATCAAAATTCCTCAGTGCATTTTCGAGCAGGATGCGGATAGAAAAAGGCAGCTTGCTTATGTTGTGACCCTGCTTTTCAAGTTCAGCAAGACTGTAATAGGTAAACGTACCATTTTTAGTGTTGAGGAGTTTTTTGATTTGATAGGGGTCTTTTGCCATTATAAGAGAATTTAATTCTAAAAAAATAAAGAGCATACAAATGATCGTCCAAAGAAATCAATGTAAGGAATTATTTTCAATTGGAATTATAAAAAGGCCGGAAAGTATTCGATTTCCGACCTTTTCTTATAGGGATTTGAAAATTATTTTATCTTACCAAGCTGAAGGTTGGCTTTCCTTTGACCATCACTGACTTCGATAATGAAAATATCTGTTGGCAAGGCGTTTAGGTTTAATAGTACTGAAGATTGCCTGGCGGAATATTTATAAACCTTTTTTACATTTCCCAATTTGTCCATAATTTTTACTTGGGTAATATTTTTTAATTCATTCGCCTCCTTGCCCTCAGTTTGCTTTAAGCGTATTATTACTTGATCCCTTGCCGGGTTGGGAAATATTTCGACATTTGATGTTGATCTAAAAGGTCCGCATATTTTCCAAAAATGTTCCTCAACGGAAGAAACTCCGCAATCGGTTGTTACTTCTACCCGGATTGTGTTGTCTCCGCAAACCCTTGGATCTATTCTATAATAGCAGGTGCAGTAATCAGATTCATATTCTCCCTGACTAACAAGCGTGTTATTTATATACCACCTGTAGTAGGTATCAAAGGGAGTAGGGTTCACAGAGACAGAAACATGATCCCCACTGGTATATTCAGGATATAATCTTTGAATCTGGCGCTGATAAGGAGAATAATCAAGCCCTCCCTGGGCATTCCCGCAAGCTGCAGGGGCTATAACATAAACGCTTCCTTCAGTTCCGGTAACATTGATTGTATTGGAAGTGGTGATTAAAGAGCTTAAAGTTCCATTTATCAAAAGACCACCACTTGCCTGCCAGTGAAAAGAGCCGCTATATGAACTATGGGCAGTGACAGCCGCTCCTCCGCAATCATTGGGCGTTGCGCTTAATTCTATGTAAGGCAAATAGCAATCCTCCAAATCTGTACAGCCAATGGTATTAGTCAGGCCTTCCATTTCGTTAAAAAGCCAGTTAGCGTTTCGGGCGGTGAAATCGGTGTGAGTTATATTGTTCCGACTCACGCCGCTGATCGTTTGTTTTTGCTGGGCTATATACTTTTGCACTACGTTTGGATCTGAAGGATTATAGAATGCACCTAAATGCTTCGTGTAAAGCGAACTAGCGGTAATATTATCCTCATCCAGCGCGCTTACAACTGGTAAAAAAGAAAATTCAGGCGCGAGTGTTACACCACTGAAGCTGTAAAAGAAATCCCTTAACAGTCCTGTACTAAACCCTGATGACGGAATATTTCCCATACCGGTCCCACGTGACACGCTTTGGGTTCCGGCGGGGCAGCCATCCCAGCCTAAAATCCCCGCAGGGGAATTGTGGTCAATTTTTAAAATAGTGGTGGTAATTCCAATCCAGAATATCTTGATTCTCGTTTTCAATAAACAATAGGCGATCCGCTGTGATGAAGTGCCATTTGGAAGGGCATTCACCTTTAGCTCCCCGGAAAATTTGCCTCCCAGCATCCCCAAAATAAAATTGAATCCCGCTTCGCCCGAGGTTTGCGCAATAGATGCAGAAGGAGCCATAACCCTCATGCCGCATTGGCTGCCCTGTGAAGTGGCAATAAATTGATATGTTGGCTGTAAATCAGTTGGTGCAAAGGTTACCATCTGCCGGTAAGGACCGTTCGGCGCCAGGAACGTATTGTATTCCAAAGCGCCGGTTTCTGGGTTATCCCGAACAATAAGCTGCTGAATGGTAGCAGGGCGTGTCTGCAGGTAAACTGCCTGCTTTAATAACGGGATCAAATCCAGCAGCTTATCGCCTGAAAATGTGTGATTGGCAAAGCCGTTGATAACATACTGAAAACCGAGGGGAATATTAGCGCCGCGGTGCGGGCTGTCGTGGGTAATCAATAACCTTGTTTGTGGATTATGATTTTCTTTGGTCATTTTAGCGAGGCAATAACGGCTTACAAGTCCGCCCATGCTGATGCCCATTACCACATTCTGTTGGGCGCCTATAGCCTTATTGCTATTTACCCAGTTGATTACTTCTTCCAGCAAAAGGGCGTTGCGCAAAATATCATCGGTTCCATCCCGGTAATTTAAAAAGATTAAATCGTAGCCTGCGATGTTGTCAAGATTGTAATTAAAGTCATTGCCATTAAATGAGACTATAGACTGTGATATTTCCTTTCTAAAACTTTCATAGTTATATTCTACAGGCATCAATAAGGGCGCTGCATCATGCATATCAAAACCCTCGACCACTATTAATGGTTTTTGAAATTTGCGGCCACCGACTGGTGTGGAATTGTTCACACTATATTGCACGGTGATATCGCCGCCGCTATGATTGTTACTGACAGGATCGAAAGGGATGGTAACAGTGGAAGGAATATATCTACCTGCGACCGCCGCATTTAGAACTCTTACATTGCTATAACATTGCAGATGGGTGGTGTCTGTAAAATTCAATTTAAAAGTAAGCTTTTTTACTCCCGTATCGTAATAGCTGGCGCTCAAAATCGTATTCCATGCAGCCGTTACGAAACCATTGCCATCATCAAAATTTACCTTTATGCTGCTCACCTGCTTTCCGGTGTTGTTTATAAATAAATTTTGTTTAAAAAGCAAATGCACGGTACCGTTATTATTCGTTTCATAGAACGGCGCTGCGGCGAAGGCGGTATTTAACTGATAAGGGCTTTGTGTTCTACCCGGCACATCATACAATTGGTTATTGCTTATGGTAAATAAGTTATTATCCATTGCATCCTGTTTTAAGCTGCTGTAGTTTAGTGCTAACATGCTTACCGGATTTATATTTTTATTCAAAACAGCCTCCCTGTTAAATACAGAGTAATTGCTATCCGGGGTGGGCAAGGTGTTAGTTCCATAAATCTTAGCGCTGTACACGCTGGCATAGATATAATGCCATGCCATCGCATTTACACAATTGCTATCGGTAAGGATGCCATTATAAGTTTTCAGATTGGCAAATTGCGCTCCATACTCTTCTAAAAAACCGGTGGATACCTGGCTTTTATCAACATGAGCAAATATATTGTCCAATGTTAGTCTTAATGAATCAACCTGTGCCCGGCCATAGAGGCTAAAAGACATTAGAAGTGATATCAGGGAAGTTTTTATTAAATTATGTTTTAACTGTTTCATCTTAATAGATTTTAAAAATTAATATTTCACGTCAAATCTGCCGTCTGTGGCTGTAAGGGTATCACACATAGAGGGTAGTACTTTAAATTCAAAAGTTCCGGAAAGAATTCTTTCAGTCTTGTCAAATTTTGTGATATTCATACGGCCGGAAATAAATTTTAAAGGGGGGGGGCTAAATGTGCTAAATTCACACTGGTTTTCGCTGTTGTCATAATAGACTTTAAAACGAGTTTTGTAAGATAGAGAGTAGTATCCTATGCTATTAATGGAATCCCCACCAATACTGATATAAATTGAGTTGGTATTCCCTTGTATCCTTTCTGCAGAAATACCAAGCTTTCCTCCTTCAAATGTAGGATCATACTGTACTTTAATAACTCTGTAAAACAGACCTCCACCACCAGGCGTAAAGGTCTTTCCATTCAACAAACAACCAAACGTATTGGCGCCAGTTTGAGTTTCCGGTGGCAGTTTTTCTAATTCCGTTTTAGGTTTTGCCTGTTTCGTTTTTTTGCATTGGGCAAAGCAAAAGCAAAGCAATAACATGGGGAATATTGCCCATAAAGATTTTTTATTCATAAAAAATTTATTGAATTAAAAATAGAGAGAAAAAAATGTAAGCGTGATTATTGATTAACCGACTTATTTGCCGTCGGCATCATTTCTGGCGGCAGTGTAGTAATCGTAAAGATGGTATTGCGAATACAATGACCGATGACTGTGTCCGTGCGGCTAGCTTTGGTATAGGAGGAGGGTTTGGTCATTTATAATGTAATAATAATCCAAAATAGTTATATTACAAAATATCAGAAGTTATGCGTCCTCTCCAGCCCATCATACAATTGGTTATTGCTTATGTTAAATAAGTTATTATCCATTGCATCGGGCTTTAAGCTGCTATAGTTTAGTGCTAACATGCTTACCGGATTTATATTTTTATTTAAAATGGCTTCCCTGTTAAATACTGCATAATTGCTATCCGGGGTAGGCAAAGTATTGATGCCATATATCTTAGCGCTGTAAACACTGGCATATATATAATGCCAAGCCATCGCGTTTACACAATTGCTGTCGGTAAGTATGCCATTATAAGTTTTCAGATTGACAAATTGCGCTCCATATTCTTCTAAAAAGCCTGCAGGCACCTGGCTTTTATCAACATGCGCAAATACATTGTCCAATGCTAAACGCAGAGAGTCTACTTGGCCGTTAGCCCTAATGCCCAAGAATGAAAGAAATAGGCTTAGGCATAAATTGGTGAGTGCTGTTTTTAACTTTCTCATAATAAATTATTTTAGATGATTTATAATTTTTTGTCAAATCGACCTTCAGTAATCTTTGCAGTATCCCCTTTATTATTAAATATCGTATATTCAAAAGTGCCGGAAAAAACACGGTTTTCTATGTCATATCTTGTAATCATTAAATTTCCTATACAACTTATTCCAGAATCTGTAGAGATTAGTACTAAAGATTTACCTACATCTGCAAATCCAACATGGTTAGTTGGCGTATTTAAAGAATATTTTCCTGCATTTTTACAGTTATCTAAAGTGATAGAAATAGACTCAAACTTTCCACTTTGATAGTATCTGAAAGCTGATATCCCAAATATTCCATTTTGAAAACCTGGATCTGCATCTAATTTAAAAGTAGCCTGTCCATAATTGTCTTTGGGTATCCAGGCTTGTCCATTCAGCAAACATCCAAACGTATTGGCGCCAGTTTGTGTTTCCGGAGGCAGTTTTTCTAATTCCGTTTTAGACTTTGCCGGTTTCGTTTTTTTGCATTGGGCAAAGCAAAAGCAAAGCAATAACATGGGGCATATTGCCCATAAAGATTTTTTATTCATAAAAAATTTATTGAATTAAAAATAGAGTGAAAAAAATGTAAGCGTGAGCATTGATTACCGACTTATTTGCCGTCGGCATCATAATTCTGGAGGGAGGGTAGTAATCGTAAAAATCGTATTGCGGATGCAATGACCAATGACTGTGTCCGTGCGGCTAGCTTTGGTATAGGATGGTTTGGTCATTTATAATGTAGTAATAATCAAAAATAGCTTATATTACAAAATATAGCAATTTTTGTGTTCTTCCTCGCATATCCTACTGTTGTTTCTATAGTGAAAAGATTGGTGGTTTTTAGCTGCATTCATTCAGCAAACAGCCAAACGTATTTTGCGGCTATTGGTGTTTCCGTCCGGTAGGTTTTCTAAATCCGTTGCAGAGTTGCTGGCTTCGTTTTTTCATTGGACAAATAACAATCAAAAATTTTTATATTGAACATTTATAGAAGCCGACCAATCAATCTTGCTTTCTTTTCAGAATTCCTCAATCACTATCTTTTCCTTTTTCACTCCTAAATCTTCAAGGTCTTTGGCTATGCTTTCTATCATTGCATCGGGTCCGCAGATATAGAAAAATTGAGAAAGATTTTTCACTTTTTCCTTTAAATATTCCCTGTTGATTCTCCGGTTGTCGTACTGTCCGGTGTTTTCATCCGTAAGGGTATTGATAAAATTTTCACACAGCATTTTTTCAAATTCTTCTTTTAGGATTATGTCGCGGGAAGTCCTGTTTGAAAAAATCAGTTTATTATTTCCCAGATTCCCATCTTTTTGCAACTGCCTGAAAATAGCGATGAATGGCGTTACACCGGCACCACCTGCAATAAACACTCCTTCACCTTTATAATTGATGGCCCCGAAAACATCATGCAGAATCAATTGGTCGCCAGCTTTTAATTTTCCCAGTTCATTTGTGACACCCAGATGATCCGTATAAATTTTAATGGTAAATTCGAGATTATCCCAGTCATTAAGTGAGGTAAAAGTAAATGGCCTTCTTTCCTCTTTCCATTCAGGAAGATTAATAACGATATCGGTCGCCTGTCCGGGTTTAAAATGATAGTCAGGAGGCTTGCTTATTTTAAATCGCTTTACATTATGAGTAACATATTCTGTTGACAGGATCGTTACCAGATGCTCTTCCATTGAAAGATCTTCCATGGCAAAAATGTTTAAAAGATGAACCCGTTTTTTTGTTAGAGCCGGTATTTAGAAAAAGGTTACAAAAAAACAACCTCATTTCTTTTCTTCTTCTTTTTTTGTAGGGATAATAAAGAGCGGAACAGAGCTGTGGCGCAATACTTTTTCCGCAACACTTCCCATAAGTATTTTATCCAGGCCGCGCCTGCTATGAGTACCCATCACAATTATATCCACATTCATTTCATTAGCTGTTTCAAGGATCACATCACCGAAATCGCCGTCCTTTACTATGGTTTGAATAGCGGGGTCTCCAAGAAATTTGCGGGTGGTGTCCAAATAGCCTTCGGCCGCTTTGTGAAGCTCATCGATTGTGTTGGTTTGCAACATTCCTAAATTGCTAAAACTATCATAACCAAGGATGGGAGAATAGTCCAGCGATGAATAATAAACATAGTCTGAAGTAACGTGCAGCAAAATTATCTGCGCCCCCATAGATTTGGCAAACGCGTAACCGGTTTCAGCAATTTTTTGTGCAGTAGGATCGTAATCCATGGCAATTAGAACTTTTTTCATTCGCGTGATTTTTGATTTAAAATTTGACGGCCGCAATTGCCTTCCCGGCCTTTTTGAAAAGGCCGGGAAACACAATTTATGGGTGTAATAAAATCAATAGTTTCTCTGCTACTTTAGTAAATTCTTCGCTTTTTCAACCACGTTTTCAACTGAAAAGCCATATTCTTTCATCACTTGTTTGCCGGGAGCAGATTCGCCAAACTTGTTGACGCCAATCACATCTCCTTCGTCTGTCACATATTTGCACCAGCCAATGGGTGAACCCGCTTCTACCGCAAGACGCTTCCGAATGTTTTTCGGCAGCACCTTTTGACGATATTCTTCGCTTTGCGCATCGAATAATTCCCAGCTTGGAAAACTTACCACGCGGCTTCTGATAGATTCCTGCTTTAATTTCTCCTGGGCCTCAATCAGTAAATGAACCTCGCTTCCGCTGCCCATTAAAATCAACTGCGGCTCGCCCTCACAATCAGACAGTATATACGCTCCCTGCTGCAATCCTGAAGCTTTCGCATATTTTTCCTGATCGATTTCAGGAAGCGTTTGACGGGTTAAAATCAATGACACAGGACCTCCTGTATGTTCCAAAGCCGCTACCCATGCCTGAACGGTTTCATTGGCGTCTGCGGGACGAATCACTGTCAGATTCGGAACCGATCTTAAACCAATCAATTGTTCAACCGGCTGATGGGTAGTTCCGTCTTCGCCCAGCCCGATGCTGTCATGGGTATAAATAAAGATCGGGCGAATTTTCATGATGGCGGCAAGGCGCACCGGCGGACGCATATAATCAGAAAAAATCAGGAAAGTAGCCCCATAGGGGATAATGCCTTTGGTAAGCGCCATCCCATTCAAAACGGCACCCATGGAGTGTTCTCTGATCCCGAAATGAAAATTCCTTCCACTGTGGTTTTGGTCGCTGAAAGATTGATAATTCTTAAGTAAAGTATCTGTTGAAGGCGCCAGATCCGCTGATCCACCAATTAATAAAGGCAATTTCGAAGCGATGGTGTTGAGCATTTTTCCGGAAGCAGTCCTTGTTGCCATTCCTTTTTCAGTCGGTTGAAAAACAGGAAGATCCTTGTTCCATCCATTTGGAAGTTGGCCACTTCTGAACAATTCGTATTCCGCCGCTTCGGCCGAATATTTCTCTTTGTATTTCTTGTAGAGTTCCTGCCATTCATTCTCAAGCTTTACGCCCTCTTTTCCTTTTCCACGATAGTAATTCAAAACCTCTTCGGGAACCACAAAAGATTTATCCGGGTCAAAACCAAAATTTTCTTTTACCAATCTTACTTCATCAGGGCCTAAAGGCGAGCCGTGAGCCTCTGGAGTATCTACTCTGTTGGGACTTCCAAAGCCAATATGGGTGCGAACTTTGATAAGAGAAGGACGTTCAGTTTCTAATTCCGCATTTTTTATGGCCGTCGCAATTGCTTCTATATCATTTCCATCAGCCACAGCCTGAACATGCCAGCCGTAGCCCTGAAAACGCTCTGTCACATCTTCATTAAAGGCAATAGAAGTTTGTCCTTCAATTGTGATCTGGTTATCATCATACAAATAAATTAAATGCCCCAGCTTAAGATGCCCTGCAAGGGAAGCGGCTTCCGAAGCAACGCCTTCCATGATGTCGCCATCGCTGCAGATAACATAAATCTTGTAATCGAATAATTTAAAATCAGGTTTATTATAACGGTTGGCCAGGTACTGCTGTGCGATTCCCATTCCCACGCCATTTGCGAAACCTTGCCCGAGCGGGCCAGTGGTAACTTCAACACCTTCCAATAAACCATATTCCGGATGACCAGCGGTTTTGGAGTGCAATTGCCTGAAGTTTTTAATATCGTCCAAAGAAATATTATAACCGGTTAAATACAAGTAACTATACTGCAACATACAAGCATGCCCGCACGATAAAATGAAACGATCGCGGTTAGGCCATTCCGGATCCTGGGGATTATAATTCATGACGTTTGACCAAAGCACATGTCCAACCGCTGCCAGCCCCATAGGTGTTCCCGGATGCCCGGAATTTGCCTGCTGAACAGCATCTGCGGAAAGAACACGTACTGTATTAATGCCTAATTGTTCTACTGATTCCATTTTCTTTTTTTGTTTTAAAAATTGTTTTTACAAACCCTCAAAGTATATGCCGCATAAGATATCCTTTATGGGCTGGAAAGTTAGGATATAAACAAAAGTAAAAGAAAGAATGGCTTAAAATTCATTCAGATTTAATTTGGATAAAATTTCCATATGGGAACATGGAATATTTTGGGTAAGTACTTATAGATTGTTTTAAACAAGGTTAATCAAAAAATAAAATTGGAAAAAAGGTGCATTTGCTGGAATTCTTTTCTGCAGCATTAAGAAATCAGTGAGCATCGGATTAAAATCCGATATTACAATATAAATCAAGCCTAGCGCTTCTGCATTTGAGAAAATTCTGGAAAAAAAGTGCGTTTGCTAATTCTTATAAGATTACCGATATTTCAGTTTCCTGTGTTAACTTTTTTGAGGGCTGAATGCATTTTTTTGTCACAAATGAGGACTGGTTGAAATAAAACTGGAAAAAAGATTCGTTTGCCAACGCCCAATTAATTTTTCAGAAAATTATCAACTCTGTTTTTTATGATAAAATAGAAGTCCCGGATTTTTTTTATTTTTCAAAAGAAAATTCTTTTTCAGGCATAATCATTACCCCGGTTTGTTCTATCTCTTTTATGAATGGATTATTTTCTGCATTGTCTTCAGCGGAAAAAGGATGGATCTCAATGTTCTTATAAACACGCCTGAGCGGCGCTACTTTTTCGATGATGGTAAAATAATCATCTGTAAAGGCATGGCTCCAAACCGCCAGGTCAATATCACTGTACTGATGCGGATTTCCTTTGGCATAGCTGCCAAATAAAACGGCTTTTTCGAAAGGAAATCCTCTTTCTGAAAGGGCTTTTAAATAACCGTTTACTTCTGCTTCTATATCTTTTCTTTTAACCATTTTTTTAAAATTTCAACTTTTCTTATCTGTTCCTGCAAATAACTTTCAGTAGTATTTTGATACAGCCGTTTTGTATAGTCGGGATAACGGCCACGGATATTCCAACTATTTATTATCGATAAAAAATCATAATCTTCTGCGCTTATATCAAGCCGAAGCTCGTCAGAAAGTTTTTGAAGATCATGAGTATAAGGCGGTGTATCTGTTGTACTTTCTTTTATCCATAGAGCTTTAAATAATTTTTCTAATGATAAATGAAGTGCAAATAAGGAAAGAGAATAATGTTTTCCTTTAGCAAGATAGATAGCGGAATCCCAGCTTTCTTTAGCGCTTGCCATCCAATGTTTAACATGTTCTTCTTTATTCCTAAAAGTAAAATTACAATAAAAAAAGAACAGCCATATTTAAAACGAACTACTGATTGATCTGCTACAGATCTTCTTTTGTAAATTTTTTTATGGCAAAGAAATAGTATCCGCAGATATAAGCCACGCTTGCAATAGCAAGGATCCAAACATCCGGCGCGTCCTTATAAATTATCTTGTTTCCAAAGGGAATCGGGAGCATCACATCTGTTGCCTGCAGCGGCAGGAAATATCCAATTGGAGTCAAATTCAATTTAAAATTGACGAGTGCCGTAATGATCCATTCGAAGATGAGTCCATACAAAAAGAAAACCGCGATGGCGGCGCCACTTCTCCTGAATAAAACAGCAAGGAACATGGCGAAAGTTATATAGGCAACAGTTTGTATGAATATATAGCCCACATTTTCAATTCCTGCAAAAGAAAAATGGGATCCTGTGGTGATAAAACCAAATAATAAAGCGACAAGAAAATTAAAAAATGTCGCCACCACCGAAAACAAGATCGCGAACACAAACTTTACGGAAACAAATTGCTGGCGGGTCCATCCATCAATAATATTCTGGCGGTGGGTTTTGAAATTAAATTCATTGGTAAGAAGCATGATGAATAAAATCCCGGGGAAATACAAAAGCCAGCTACTCATGAAACCTACTGTTTGCCAAACTTTAGGGAAGGAATAAGGACTTCCAAGTAAAGCGCTTCCCATTGGTACATTCTGAACTGTTAATTCATTTACATAATACCCGGTATAATTAATTCCGAGAATGGCAAAAGAATAAAGAATGGAAAATATCCAGAAAGCTTTGTAATTTTTTACTTTAAGCCATTCTATTTTTAATAAGTGCTGCATGGTCAATTAGTTGTTGGTGAGTTCAAAAAACCGGGCTTCAAGGCTTTTCTTTTTTAGCAAAAGGTGATTTAAAATAATTCCGTTGTTGAAACAAAAATTATTGATGGAAGAAAGATCAGCAGTGCCAACAGGAAAAAATAATTTTATAATGCCGCCATCAGAAGATACCCTTGTAGCCGTATTCATATTTTTGAGTATTTCCAAAAGCTTTGTATTATCTGATGCACCCACTTCTACCATATCCTCATTGGACAGAATTTCATTAACGTTGCCGCTTGTTACAAGTTCCCCCCTTTTTAGAATGGCCACGTGTGTACAAACTTTTTCAACTTCATCCAGAAGATGACTGGCCATAATGATCGTTTTGCCCTGGCGATAAAGTTCTTTCATTAACTCCCTGATTTCGGCGATGCCAACGGGATCCAGGCCGTTTGTTGGCTCATCAAAAACGAGAACGTTTGGGTTTCCAAGCAAGCAGGAAGCGATCGCAAGCCGTTGTTTCATCCCGAGAGAATAGGTGCTAAATTTCGAATCCTTTCTTCTTGTAAGATCCACCATTTGCAACACTTTGTCAATGTCTTCTTTGCCGTGCTGTTTGATCTCAGCCGCAATTTCCAGGTTTTTTACCCCTGATAAATAATGGTAAAAGTTAGGTGTCTCCAATAAGGTTCCGATCTTTCTGCGATGCTCAGCGGTAGGGACTTCATCAAAAAGCCGGTAGCTTCCGGTAGTGGGTTTCAAAATATCCATTATGGTTCCAAGCATAGTGGTTTTGCCGCTACCATTTGGTCCAAGGATTCCGAAAACAGTTCCTTCGGGAACCGTAAAGCTAACGTTTTTCAAAGCCTGGATGCGGCCGTAGCTTTTAGATAAATTCTCAACAGCAAGAATTGACATAAGCAATAATTAAAAATACAATGCAATATAAGGGAAGCAACAATTAAATGGTATTTTTTTCTATAAAGGGAAATTCATGGTGTTTGCGCGTCGTGCCATACACTTGAAAAATCGCCCAAAACAGCGAAACCTTTATTAAAATTCAATTGATTCAATTTAAGGTCTTCAATATCCTGTTGCAGCACTTTTCTTGTAAATGGATTCATTGTTCCTCCCGGAACTCCTGCAGGTTTTGTTGGATCATATTGAAATTCCGGATCCACCAAGGTTCCGCGCGGATACATAATACCCGGGCGCCCCTGACCCCGAATGTCAAGATTTCGGGGATGATCTAAACCAAGCGTGTGTCCGAATTCATGGGCAGCAGTCGTAGAATTATTTAATAAATTTTCTAATTTAAAGTAACCGGTATTGGATCCCAATCCATCAACAAAAGAAATATTTCCATGGGCAAATTCTTCGATGCGGAAGTAGTTGTTCCGGGGATCGGTATTTTGAAAAATCATTTCAGGCGTCAACGTATTTTCATAAATTCCATTGATATTAAAATGAACCCGGTAAACATTTCGTTTTATGATTGCTATTCCATTTGCTTCATTCCAATGATCCTGAATATCTTTTGCAACCTGAAGACTTAACATTTCACTGGCAGCATGCCCATAAAAATAAATGGTTGCATGAATAATTAAGAGATTGCCTTCTGATTGTAATTCGACTTCGCCCATGGTTTTAATTTCTAACAGGCTTTCCAGTTTTCAACACACTCTGCAATCTTTCCAGTGTTTTCTTTTGACCGCAAAGGCTTAAGAAAGCTTCTCTTTCAAGATTCAGCAAATATTGTTCGTTTACCAGCGTAGGTGCGCTTAGGTCGCCGCCACACATCACATAGGCCAGTTTTTTTGCAATAAATACATCGTATTCTGAAATATAATTTCCTCTAAACATGCCATTAATTCCTGCATACAGCATTCCAAGGCCGGAACGGCCCAACACTTTAATATCGGTTCTTTGAACCGGTGTGGTATAGCCGCGGTTAAATATATCAATCACGCTTGCTTTGGCTTCAGCGATCCTTCTTGACTGGTTCATAGAAATTTCGTCTATGCCTTTCCGTAAGATGCCTAAATCAAATGCCTCGAAGGCTGATGTGGAAACCTTTGCAGTTCCAATAGTGATAAACCTGTTTTGCAGAGGAATCGTTTCCGGCTCATTATGCTGAATCGCATCGGAGGCGCGCAAAGTGAATTCCTTTGTGCCACCACCGCCGGGTATGAGGCCGACGCCCAATTCTACCAAACCAATATAGCTTTCAGCGGCTGCCTGAACTTTATCAGCATGAAGACAAATCTCACAACCACCCCCCAGGGTTAATCCATGCGGCGCGACTACTACCGGTACAGAAGAGTAGCGAATCCTCATGGTTGTATTTTGAAACATTCTCACCGCCATATCCAATTCATCATATTCCTGCTCGGCAGCGAGCATAAAGATCATACCTACATTCGCTCCAGCGCTAAATTGCGGCGCTTCGTTGGCTATGACAAGGCCTTTGTATTTTTCTTCCGCAATCGCGATGGATTTGTTTATTGCTTCCAAAACTTCTCCGCCAATGCTTCCCATTTTCGTATTCCAGGTTAAACCGACCACGTCATCGCCAAGGTCATAAAGATGGCAGGCGCTGTTTTTCCAAACCGTTTTTTCTTTTAAATCACTTAAAATAATAAAGGAATCGCCTCCGGGAAGAGGCAGGTATTGTTTGGAATTAACATCAAAGCATAAACGCTTTCCATTTTCAACTTTATAGAAAGAAGTATTGCCTTCGGCAACAAAATTATCGATCCAGGAAGCAGGATTGTACCCACCGCTTTTCATCGCCTCTAAAGTTTCTTTTACACCTAAAATGTCCCAGGTTTCAAAAGGACCGAGCTCCCAGCCAAAACCCGCTTTCATAGCATCATCCAAACGGTAAAGTTCGTCACTTATTTCAGGAATGCGGTTAGAGATATAAGCAAAAAGACTATAATGAAATTGCCGGTAAAATTCTCCCGCCTTATCCTTTCCGGCTGACAAGACTTTAATTCTTTGCTTAAGATCTTCAATGGGTTTCGCGGTTTCTAACGTCGCAAATTTTGGCTTTTGCCGCGGCGCATATTCAAAGGTTTCTAAATTAAGTGTTAGAATTTCCTTTTGGCCATCGGCAGATTTAGTTTTCTTAAAAAATCCCTGCCCGGTTTTATCTCCGAGCCATTTATTATCGACCATTTTTTGCAGCCATCCGGGAATAGAAAAAATTTCTTTGGCTTCATCCTCCGGACAATTTTCCTTAACACCCATCGCTACTTTTACTAAAGTATCAATGCCAACAACATCAGCGGTGCGAAACGTAGCAGACTTAGGATGCCCGATAATAGTTCCCGTAAGCGCTTCTATTTCATCCACATTCAGATCAAGCTTATCCATGAGATGAAAAATGGACATGATGCTGAAAACCCCTATTCTGTTGGCGATAAATGCCGGAGTGTCTTTGCATAAAACAGTTGTTTTGCCTAAAAACAAATCTCCATAATGCATTAAAAAGTCAACCACTTCCGGGTCTGTAAATTCAGTAGGAATTATTTCCAGCAAACGCAGATATCGGGGTGGATTAAAAAAATGCGTGCCGCAAAAATGCTTTTTAAAATCTTCACTTCTTCCTTCCGCCATAAGATGAATGGGAATGCCGGAAGTATTGGAAGTAATAAGTGTGCCCGGTTTACGAAATTTTTCTACCTGTTCAAAAATCTGTTTTTTAATATCCAGCCTTTCTACTACCACTTCAATGATCCAATCACTTGAAGCAATGTCTTTCATATTGTCTTCAAAATTTCCGGTAGTTATATTTTTCACATCCTCTTTGGTATAAAGGGGCGAGGGAGATGATTTTATAGCGGCTGCCAAAGCATCATTCACAATTTTATTCCTGGCTTTCGCGTCCTTGACTTCAGGGCCGGGAATGTCGAGCAATAAAACCTGCATACCGGCGCCCGCGAAAAGACAGGCGATGCGGCTTCCCATAACTCCGCTTCCTAAAACAGTTACCTTGTTGATGTTCCTTTTGTAAATCATAATAATTAGTTAGTTAAACAACTATTTAAAAAACTAAATTAAGGTATTTTTATTTTGCAATTGAAGATTGCTCTTTTAAAAGATAGCATAAAAAAAGCTGCCAATCTTTTCAGTTGACAGCCTCCTATTTTTTTGAAATATTTCCTTTATAACACTATTACTTTTTGTCTTTCTATATATTTCCCATCTGTTATTTCAATGGTGTATATGCCTGGTTTTAGATTAGAAATATTGAGAGATGATTGTCTGCTGCCCCTTGCAGTATTTTGCATTCTTACAAGTGTCATGTTTTGGTTATCTAGTTTTATTGCGCTGATGGTTGGTTGAGCTCCCGATTTTTGGCCAGTACGGTTTAAAACTGGAGGACCACAGGGTGGCAAACCATTAGGTACCACGACATAAAAAAATTCCGGAAGGGTGGGTGAAAGCTGGTATTGATTACAGGGATCTTCAGGGCCACCACTGCAATCTATGGAAATAAAAGGAAAATAGGCTTCCTGACTTCCGCAGGCATTCCAGACAGAAACCTTAAAAGTTGCTTGTTGATCAGTGTTCGACAAATAAAAATCAAGATTATTATCCTGCTGGTACCAGGTAGTGTTAGAGGGGTTGGCAAAAGTTTGTTCCCAGTAAAAAAGAAACATCATTTCCTTTTGCAGAGATACTTGTTTGCACCCAGCCTGAAGGTGGTTGCCAGGTAATATTATAATTGCTGACAGAATAAACAAAATCACAAATGCCACCACCACTACAACTAAGGGTATTTAAACTATAGCTAACTGTATTGGCTGTGCAGCCATAATTAGGAGGTGGAGTTGATGTAGTAATGGCCTGATTAAAATTTAAATCTTTTACTTTTGGGGTAAATGTGGTTGACTGATATGGTGTCGAAAGACTACCATCCTGCTTCTTATAGGTAACTTTGCAATAAACACTTGTAGAATTTGATGCAATTGGCCAATTCAAAATAGGATCACTTGGATCCGTAGAAGTTTTAACCGAAACTCCATTTACAAACCATTCATATTTTCCAACTATCGCATAGCCAGTTGGTACTGGTAAATATTGAGTAACAATAAAAGTATAAGTTCCACAAGGATTCACAGATCCTAAATTTGTTGGACTGCAAATAATAACATCTCCTCCAAAGCTACTGGTGGTTAAAACACAAGCGCTTGGTTGTGGGGATTGTTGTGCTGAAACAAAAAAAGTAATAGCCAAAAAAGCAAAAGAAATTAAAATTTTTTTCTGAAATTTATTTAGTGGCGTGAAAAGAATAAACACAACCAATTTGAAAGACGCGATTTCCAGCTAAGGCTTCACCAATACGAAGACCTACGGCATCGGTCATATACATGTTTTTAAAGCCATAATTATAACGGATTTCAATTCCGGCATTTTTAAGAATCCTATAATCTAGTCCAATATCTAATCCTACATCAACTTTGACAGGATAACCATTTGAAGCATCAAATTTCTCTTTATTGGGGAATATTTGATAAGCTGATAATAAATAACCAATTTCAGTTCCTAAAAATAAACTTCCCTATATGAAATACAAATAGTAAATCATTAATTTCAGAATTGAAGATTTTTAATACTATCCTTAACCTGTTGAAATTGAAAAGATACTAAAATGGTTCGTGAGCCCACGAACCATTTCGAATTATTATTCTTAAAAATTATAGTTTAGCTATTCAACTCACCCCACTTCCATTTCCAATCACATTTTCCGGCTTTACAAAATACAATTTACCCTCTTTGTCCTCAGCCATTAAGATCATTCCATTGCTTTCAATGCCCCGCATTTTTCTCGGCGCAAGATTGGCAACTACTACCACTTGTTTTCCTGTAATTTCTTCCGGAGAAAAATGTTGCGCTATGCCGGAAAGAATAGTTCGTGTTTCAAAACCCAGATCAATTTCAAGATTCAAAAGCTTATCCGCTTTTTCCACTTTTTTCGCAGAAAGAATCGTTCCCACTTTCAAATCAATTTTTGCAAAATCATCATAAACAATTTCAGATTTCAGATTGGAAATTTCCGG
Organism: uncultured Chitinophagaceae bacterium; assembly: GCA_963696835.1. Classification (GTDB taxonomy): domain Bacteria; phylum Bacteroidota; class Bacteroidia; order Chitinophagales; family Chitinophagaceae; genus Ginsengibacter. Next base: position 80,252 of record CAVOLS010000010.1, read on the forward strand.
TTTAATTTCTTCCATTTTTACTTCAGCTTTTTTATCTGTTTTCGACTAGATTCTTTCATTTGTCACTGGTCCGATTGCAGGATTTACCGCTTCTGCCAATCCCTGATTTAATTTTGCAATCTGCGCTTCTACCTCAGCATCTTCAATTTTTCTAAACAATAATTCCGGCGCCCTTAAAGAATATCCAACGCTTAATAATTTTAATTTGCCGCCATTTTCCCAATCCAGCATTTTATCAAACACCTTCATCATGTGACACATTTTTTGAGCAGTAAATGGCAAAAACGGGTTGGCAAAAATGGCGAGGTTGGCACATAATTGCAAACAAATATGAAGACAATTATCAACCAGTTTCTGTGCTTCCTCAGTTAGCTGCCCGTCTTCAGTTGTCTGCCTTGCCACAATCCACGGTTGTTTATCCTGCATGTATTTATTGCCTTTCCTTGCAAGATCAATCACTTCATACAATGCATCGCGAAATTTATATTGCTCTAATAAATTTTCAATTTTTGTTTTGGTCAGGCTGAATTCTTCAATCATTTGCTTATCTGCATCATCAAGAATGTCAACATGCAATGGCGGCACTTTTCCTTTGCAAAGCTTGTGCATCAAAACAAACGTGCGATTTACAAAATTTCCGAAAATAGAAACGAGTTCACTGTTATTTCTATCCTGAAAATCTTTCCAGGTAAAATCATTGTCTTTTGTTTCCGGCGCATTGGCACAAAGCACATACCGAAGTACATCCTGCTGTCCGGGAAAATCTTTTAAATATTCATCGACCCAAACTGCCCAGTTCCGGCTTGTGGAAACTTTCTGTCCTTCAATATTTAAAAATTCATTGGCGGGAACATTATCAGGCAAGACAAAATCCCCATGCGCTTTCAACATCGCAGGGAAAATAATGCAATGAAAAACGATATTATCTTTCCCTATAAAATGAACCAGCTTTGTGTCTTCTTTGCACCAGTAATCTGCCCATTTTTCCGTTAATTCTTTGGTAGCAGAAATATACCCGATTGGAGCATCAAACCAAACATACAATACTTTTCCTTCTGCATCCGGCAAAGGAACTTTTATTCCCCAATTGCTATCGCGGGTCATGGCACGTGGCTGCAACCCTTTGTCCAGCCAGCTTTTGCATTGGCCATACACATTATTTTTCCATTCTTTATGGTCTTCGAGTATCCATTGCTGTAGAAATTTTTCATAATGCTGCAAAGGAAAATACCAGTGCTTTGTTTTCTTTTTTACAGGCACCGCATCGCTCAAGGTGCTTCGCGGATTAATCAATTGCTCGGGACTTAATGATGAACCGCATTTTTCACATTGATCGCCATAGGCATTGGGATTGCCACAAACGGGACAGGTGCCCGTAATGTACCGGTCTGCCAGAAACGTTTTGGTTTTCTCATCATAAATATTGCTCTGTTTCGTGCTTTCTTCGAACAATCCTTTATTGTATAAATTCAAAAAGAAATCGGATGCCGTTTTATGATGAACCGGATTGGAAGTGCGGGAATAAATATCGAAGGAAATGCCCATTTGCTCAAAACTATCTTTGATGATCGCATTGAATTTATCAACCACCTGCTGAGGCGTGATGCCTTCTTTCATCGCTCTAATGGTAATGGGAACGCCGTGTTCATCGCTGCCGCAAACAAATTTTACATCCAACTTTTTTGCGCGGATGTACCGTGCATAAATATCGGCGGGAATATAACAACCGGCCAAATGACCAATGTGTAAAGGCCCGTTTGCATAAGGAAGCGCAGCCGTTAATAAATATCTCTTGAATTCTTTCATTTTTTCACTAACTTTTTTTTACCTGATCTCCTTTTTAGAAAGTTTTTTTCCATGGCAGGAAATGGCGAAGGGTTTCGCAAAAATACCGCAAAGCGCAGCAATGCCAAAATGAGGATGAATAATAAAAACTGAAGTTTCAGATTATTGGAAATTTTGGGGTGCAGGAATATCAAGGAAAAATTACGTCTGCTATCCGGGATGCTAATCTTTTGGCAACAGCGGGCCTTTGCTTCACAAAAATAGTTTGCCACCATTTCCGCAAACGAGAACCAAAAAAGATAAATCTTGAAAATAAGTGCGTTTGCTGTTCATAAAACATGAATATTTTATGGCAACCATTCGCAAGAAATTTGGATGGCAAGGATATTTCTTCCAGCAAAGCAGAAAGAAAAAAATGTTTAAATATCTTTATCGAATGAACCGAAAAGATTTTCTCTCCGCGGTGGTTCCTTTAGCTGCCGTGGCAACTGCATTCACCGATAAGAACAAAACAGCAGAAGCGATTCATTCAAAAAAAATTCCCCCTTTTTTGAAAAAAGGCGATTTGATTGGTATCACATGCCCCTCAGGACATATCAGCCTTGAGGAATGCCAGGCGGCCATAAATAAAATGAAAGAATGGGGATTCAATATTCGTATAGGCAATACTGTTAGTGCGAGGGATTATACTTTTGCCGGAACCGATGACGAAAGGGCGAATGACCTCCAGCAAATGATGGACGATCCTTCCATAAAAGCCATTATGCTGGGACGCGGCGGATATGGAGCGGTGCGCATCATTGACAAGATTGATTTTAAAAAATTTGAAAAAAAACCGAAGTGGATCATTGGCTTCAGCGATGCTACTGTTTTTCATTTGCACATCAACCACAATTATGGCATCGCAACGCTTCATTCAAAAATGTGCAACAGTTTCCCGGATGATTTTTCGAAAGCAGACCAAACGCAAATTGATTCTATTGATTCCATCAGGCAATGTTTGCTGGGAGAAAAAATGAAATACAAGGCGCCAGCGAATGCCAATAATCGCCCTGGAGAAGGCGTCGGACAATTAATTGGAGGAAACCTATCGATCATCCAGCAATTGTGCGGAAGCATTTCTGATGTTCACACAGCAGGAAAAATTTTATTCATTGAAGACGTAGGAGAATATCTTTACAAAATAGACGGAATGCTTTGGAATTTGAAGCGCAGCGGAAAACTGAAAAAATTAAAAGGTTTGATCGTTGGCGGATTCAGAATCAAGCCGGACGATCCGGGCGAAGAATTTGGAAAAACAATTTATGAAATGGTAATGGAGAAAGTAAAAGAATTACCACTACCCTGTTTGCTTTGATTTTCCTGTTGGCCACATTAAAGAAAATTACGCGCTTAAATGTGGCATCAGGCATCATTTAAAAGTAACAGCAGAGGGAAGCACGCTGCTCGACCATTGATATTTTTACTATTGAATACATCGAAGAACTTTTATAAATCATGACAATTATACCCCATTATTTAAAACCTGGCGACACCATTGGAATTGTCTGCCCTGCCGGTTATATGCCTTTTGAAAAAATGCAGACATGCATTGAAACCCTTATCAATTGGGGCTTCAAGGTTATTCCGGGAAAAACGTTGGGCCACCAGTTTCATTATTTTTCGGGTACCGATGAAGAGCGTCTGGCGGATCTTGCAGCACATGATGGACAACAAGCACATCAAAGCCATTTTGTGCGCAAGGGGTGGATACGGAATGGGAAGAATCATTGAACAGCTTGATTTTAAAAAGTTTCACGAACATCCAAAATGGGTGATCGGATTCAGTGATATCACTGTCTTGCAAAGCCACCTGTTTTCAAATTACAAAATCGCTTCTTTGCATGCGCCGATGGCCGCTGCTTTTAATGATGGCGAATTTAAAAACCAATACGTGCAAAGCCTTAAAGACGCGCTTTCTGGCAAGAAAGCCGGTTACCTAAGTCGAAGGAAATAGCTACAACCAAAAAGGCAAAAGCAGCGGTGTTTTAGTTGGGGGCAATCTATCCCTTCTCACTCATTTGATTGGAACCAGCTCTGATGTAAAAACGAAAAACAAAATTTTGTTTATTGAAGACGTCGGGGAATATATTTATAACGTTGACCGCATGATGTATCAATTAAAACGAAGCGGCAAGCTCGACCATTTAAAAGGATTGATCGTTGGCAAATTCACGGAAATGAAAGACACCACGATACCTTTTGGAAAAACAGCGGAAGATGGTGATAAAAGATATCATAAAGGAATATGATTATCCGGTTTGCTTCAATTTTCCGGTTAGCCACGACAAAGAAAATTATGCCTTGAAAATAGGTGTAAAATATAAATTGAATGTTACCACAACTTCCGTGGAATTAAAAGAATCATAGTCCGATATTTGCGCCATGAAATTTACCATCATCCGTTTTTTAAAGACAACATTTATCCGGTTCAAACTGCAGTATTTTCTTCTCATGGCTCAATGGATTCATTATCGCAGTTGCTCTGGATGAACAGGCTTTCGAAATGGGCCGACACTCATAAAAAAATTGAGTACAATGACTTTCCCAACTAAATGGGATTACAATAAACGCTACCCTCTTTATGAGTTTGTTATCAAAAAAGAAGGTTTGGATGCAGCCATCAATTATCTTGAATTTGGAGTAGCAAGCGGCCAATCTTTTAATTGGTGGATGACACAAAATACGAACGCCGGAATCCCGTTTTTATGGCTTTGATACCTTCACAGGATTGCCGGAAGATTTTGGTCCTTTTAAAAAAGGAACTTTTAATACCAACAACGATATTCCAAAAATAAAAGACGAAAGAGGAAAATTTTTCCAGGGATTATTTCAGCAAACCTTACCGGGCTTTTTAAAGAAGTTTTGACAACTCAAAAAAAACGGTGCTGATGCTGGATGCGGATCTTTTCTCTTCCACTTTATTTACGTTGTCCAGCCTTGCGCCTTTTTTTAAAGAAGGCGATATTATTCTCTTTGACGAGTTTGTTGTGCCCACTCATGAGTTCATGGCTTACCATCATTTTCTGGATTCCTATTATTTTGATCTGGAATTAATTGGGGCTGCTAATAATTATTATTTCGCGGCGTTTAAAGTAAAACGAGGGTTTTTCTAATGCTGTTTAAAATTCTTTGACACCCCACACAAAAACAGTAATACAAAAGAAAAACTTGAAAATTGTTGGTTTGCCAAAACTTGTCTACAGGAATTAGTTGGCGCAGCTAAAATTTTGAAAAACTTAATATAATGAAAAGTGGAGCTTTTAACTCTTGTAAACTGAACGCGTTTAAAATCAGATTGCTTCCGGATCTATAATAAAAATATCCTACTACTTTCCCACCCTCAACACCGAATCCAGCTTCTCATGAAAAGTGGAAAATCATTTAAGTTATTATGAGTGCCATTTTCAATCGTAACAAATTCATCCGTCGGTTTTAAAACTTTTTTCAATTTTGCCGCGTGGCTGTAAAAAATCACTTTATCGGCTGTGCCATGAAAGATAGTAATCGGAACGTTCACTTCTTTCAGATATTCGCCCACAGGAAATTTAAAATGCGACATCCGGTTTGTCGGGTAAATGGGCGCATAACTGCTGAATAAATCCGGAATACTGTAATAAGGCGTTTCCAAAATCAAACTCTCAATTTTTTGTTTGGCTGCAATGTACGCTGCCACGCCACTACCTAACGACTTGCCATAGACGATAATACTATCTTCCGAAAATTTTGAATGCGCCAGCTTGTACACTTCTTTGGCCTGCAAATACATATTTTCTTCTGATAACTTTCCGGTTGTTTTTCCAAATCCGGGATAATCCGGCATCCATACTTCGTAGCCGTTTTTTGTAAAGTTGGTGGCATACTTTGCATAGCGGTTTACGTTTTCCCTGTTGCCATGAAAATAGAGCACAACTCCTTTTGACACTGAATCAGCAGGAAAAAATTGAATCATATTCAAAGTATCCCTTGCATTCATCGCAATGTTTACTTCTTTAAAAGGAAGATTAAATTTGAATTCAAAATCTTTTGACAAAGACACCGGATGAAACAAAAATTTTTGCTGCAAATAATACAACGCAATCCCCGCAGAAGCATATACGAAAACGATAACCGTTGTCCATCTGATCACTTTTCTTTTGGTTGAAACTTTATATTCCTTCTCCTCCTGTTCCATTTTATTTTTTAATTTTTATCGGCATTCATTATATATTTTCTCAAAAATCATCTTCATTGAAAACCCGTTTCAATTTTAATTTGCGGATGGGCGCCACGATCAGGGGAAATTTCTCAACCGTCACATTACTTTGCTCCAATCCAAAACCTCTTTCTTCACTCAGGCTTAATTCCTTCAGCCAGAAATACAGCTTCATCACCATCCTTTCGAAGATCGGCAATTCATTATCCTGCGAAAGGAATTTTTCCATCACAATGAATTGGAAATCACCCACCACATTGTTCTTTTGAAGGCTTTCATAACGGCTCGTGATATTGACTTCTTTGTTAGCCACCATGTCCTGCACCACTTTCCTGAACATCAGGTTGATCCTCGGTTCCATGCGGAAACCCAGCCTTAATTCGACCCTGATGACTTCATTAGGAATAATCGTTTCAACGGTATAGTCGGCAGTATAAGGATCATCCTGCGTGTCCACATGGACAAACCAGTAAATATCGGCCCGCTTTGGCTTCCTGTTTAAAATAGAATAGATGATCTTATGCTCGATCTCCTTTGGGTTATTTGCGCTAGTCAGATACACCAAATGTGTCGCGTATTTAGGAATCGACATGTCGTTGCTCAACTCCTGGATCGTAGGAAGATATTGTTCGAGCCGAACGAATTCTATATACCTGTTTTTAATTTTTCTGGCCCTGAACCACACATACATTACGGTAAACAATCCGCCACCAACAATCAGTGTAACAAAACCGCCATGCGGAAATTTTTCCAGGTTGGCAATCAAAAAACTCAATTCGATAGTAAGGTATAAACCCAGATACAGGTAGATTAATATCTTCGGCGTTCGCCGGGAAACAAGAAAATTCGCAAAAAGGATCGATGTTGCCAACATGCAAAGCGTGATCGCCAATCCATAGGCCGCTTCCATATTCGAAGAAGTCCTGAAATAAAGTGTGATGCCAAGGCATCCGCAAAGCAACAAGGTATTGATGCCAGGAATGTACAATTGTCCCCGCTCTTCGGTTGGAAAATTCACTTTCATTTTCGGCCAGAGGTTCAGCCGCATGCTCTCGCTGATGAGCGTAAACGAGCCACTGATCAAAGCCTGGCTGGCAATGATCGCTGCTACCGTCGCAATAACGATGCCCACGAGTTTAAAGCTCTCAGGCATGATTCCGTAAAAAGGATTGAAGCCGTTATCTATAATATCTTTTGTAAAAATTTCGCCTTTGTGGTTGCCAAGCAGCCACGCTCCTTGTCCCAGATAATTGATGATGAGCGAAACTTTTACATAGATCCACGAAATCCGTATGTTGCCCCGTCCGCAATGCCCCAGATCGCTGTAAAGCGCTTCGGCGCCCGTAGTACAAAGGAAAACCGCTCCCAAAATCCAAAATCCACTGGGATAAACCGTCAGCAGTTTGATGGCATAAAAAGGATTCAATGCTTTGAAAATCGAGAGGTTGTCAAAAAGGTGAACAAAACCCAAAACCGCCAGCATCAGGAACCAGAAAAACATCATCGGACCGAATAATTTTCCAATGGAAGCCGTTCCAAATTGTTGGGAAAAAAACAAGGCAATCAGGATGGCAATTACGATATAAACGATCATCGAACCACTTATTTCGCTAAAAAGAGGAATCTGCTTTAAGCCTTCGATGGCAGAGGTAACAGTAATCGAAGGTGTAATGATGCCATCGGCTAAAACCGAAGCCCCGCCTATCATTGCTGGAAAAACCAGCCATCTTTTCTGCCTGCGAATCAGGGCATATAAAGAAAAAATTCCGCCCTCACCGTTGTTATCCGCCTTTAAGGTGAGAATGATATACTTGATGGTCGTCTGCAAAGTAAGTGTCCAGATAATGCAGGAAAGCCCGCCCAGGATCAAATCGGAAGAAATGACCCTATCCCTGATAATGGCGTTAAACACATAAAGTGGCGAGGTACCCAAATCACCGTAAACAATTCCTAAAGCGATAATTAACCCGACCGGTGTTACTTTATTAATATTTTTCTGCACACTTTGATTTTAAGGATCCGCAATTTATATTCACTTTGCTCGCACCCATAATGAATGTGCAAATGTAGAATGAAACCGAATATTCACAATCAATTATTATGCGATTGTTTTTCCGCAAAAACCGACTTAAACGGAGCAAAAAAACCTTTCTGAAGTAAATTCCGATTTCTGTTTTTGATTTGGGGCTGTCAGCCTCAGATCATTTCCCGGCTACAGTTCCGGCTCTCCGCTGCTATCTTTTTTGCCCGGCTGAAAGGCCCGGAGAAAAAAAGGATATCCGCTGCGATCCGGCAGCCACTCATCGATAGATCTTTAATCAGCCACAACAGAGGCGGTGCCTGTGCTGAAGAAAAAAGCAATTTAAAAGGGTTGTGCCAGGTCGGTTTTACTTATATTAAAATCCGGTTTTCATTTTTGATTTCGAATTATAGTAGCGCCAAAAACCCGCTCACAACTTTCTTATATTTTTAATTAAAAGCGGTGGAGTAAAGCTGGTATTGTTATCAGGTTGCCTGTGAATTTGTTTAACCACATCCATTCCTTCAATCACTTTGCCAAATGCGGCGAAACCCTGGCCGTCAGCATTGGCGCTTCCTCCATAATCATAAGCCGGCTGGTCGCCAATGCAAATAAAAAATTCTGTATTGGCTGTTCCGGGCGTCGTTCTGGCAAGCGAAATCACGCCGTTCTTATGAAGGATTCCCGTTTCTTTTGTCGATTCATGCGGAATGCCGGGAAGAGTAAGCTGCTTTTTATAATTACTTTGCCACATTCCTCCCTGAATCAGGTCCGATTTAAAAGAATTGGACGGCTGGTCCTCAGCCTTCAGCACCCTGTAAAAAGAACTGTTTTTATAAAAGCCTGAATCAACATATGAAAGAAAAGCAGCAACGGTTTTTGGCGCTTTTTCAGGATACAATTCAACAACGATATTTCCGAAATTAGTTTCTATCTGAACGGTTGGTTCTTTATATTTTTTTTGCGTGCAGGAAAATACAGCGATCGTACTAACAAGGAAAACCGGAAGGAATAATTTATGAAACATGGAATCAAATGTAAAAAAAGATAAGGATATCCAGCAGACGGACTTTTTTCAAGGATTTGTTCCAGTCCGTCTGACGGCCCCGTCTGCCTTTGCACTTCCAGCAGACAAACTTTTTTCAAGGATTTTTTATTTTTTGCCACCCAGTCTGCCGGCCCCTGTTTGACTTGAACATTACAGCAGACAAACTTTTTTTCAAGGATTTTTTATTTTTTGCCACCCAGTCTGCCGGCCGCGTCTGACTTTTCACTTCCAGCAGACAATCTTTTTTTCAAGGATTTTTTATTTTTTGCCACCCAGTCTGCCGGCCCCCCGTGTGACTGAACAATTCCAGCAGACAGACATTTTTCAAGGATTTTTTAAACAAGCTTAATGCAATTAATAAAAAAACCCGGCAAGCGATGCGTTTGCCGGGCATAAAATAAAAACAAAAATGGAACATTTTGGATTGCCTCAAAAATCTTGAATCAATCCGGTTTCTTTCCGTCCAAAAAAGTATTGATCGTTCCTATTTGGGCTTTATTATTTTGATCGGATTTTACAGTGTAATTGCTGTAAAAACTTTCCACATCAGCGATAGAATTATGCAATTCCATGTTGCGGCGGAGGTAAGCTGGAACAGACTCAAACTCATTGTTAGGATCCGCAGCGTTTACGTTAAAGGAAAGATTCCTCAACTTCGCAATACGATCCATAGCCCGGCGCTTTAGTTCATCTGCTTCGTCCGGCATTGCCGGCTCCTCAACAGGTGACATCATGATTGGCATTGTTTGGTGTACTTTCTTTTCCCTCTCATCCTCCACCGCTTTATGGTTTTTAACCACCAGTTGCATTTCAACAGCAGGCTCGTCTTCCTGGTTGCGAATTTGCAATGGGGTTAGGTTTTCAACAGTTTTGGATTCATGTTTAGGCTTTTCCTGCGCATAAATTTGCGAAGGTTTGGCCAAATAACCGCCCGACGAAGGAACGGTGCTAGCGTCTTTATGATTTGTTTCAACCTGATTTCTGCTACTTGAATTTTCAGTTTTTGGCTCGCGAGCAGCTTCCGAAGGGATAATTGGATCAGGCTCCGAAGATAACTGGAAATACACAACAGGTTCCGGCGATTTATCAACAGTATTTTTTCTATTCACCTCTGGTAAATCTACTTTTTCCTTCGCGGTCTGATTCACAATTTTGGGCATCATCACGCTTTCTGCCGGAGTTTCTCTTGGCAGCGTAGCAAGCACATCTTCCTCCTTAAGTGCTTTGAATCCCGCTGGTTCAATACTCTCTTCCCGCACTTCTATTTTATTTGCAGGTGGTTCAATCTTTTCATCAAAAAGAAATAATGGCTGGCTTGGCTTCTTCTTCTCCTCGGGCTGAAGGGCGATCACCACTTTTTCATCTGCCTTCTTAACTTCAGCTACCGGCTCTTCTTTGTTATTGGAAAAATCTTTATGTTCAAAACCTGTCGCGATCAGCGTGATGCCAATCCTGTTTTCAAGCGTTTCATCATAACCCATACCCAGAATCACATCAGAATCTTCCCCAGCATGGCTCAGCAAATAGTTCTGGATAATATCAACTTCATCCATTGTGAATTCATGTTCGCCATAAGCAGAATTAATGTTGATCAGGATCCATCTTGCCCCGCGGATTTCATTGTCATTCAATAATGGGGAATTCAGCGCCTGCTCAATCGCTTTCTGCGCGCGGTTTTCTCCCTCGCATTCTGCGTTACCGAGAATAGCTACGCCGCCGTCGCGCATAACGGTGCACACATCTGCAAAGTCAACGTTCATCTTTCCGGTTCCGGTTATAATGTCTGTTATACACTTAGCCGCTGTCGCCAAAACATTATCGGCTTTTGCAAATGCAGCCCTCATGGTGAGATTACCAAACTGATGGCGTAATTTATCATTGCTGATCACCAAAAGTGTATCTACATGATCCTTTAATTTGTTGATACCAGCTTCCGCCTGCGCGATCCTTTTTTTGCCTTCATAACCAAAAGGCGTGGTAACAATTCCAACTGTAAGCACTCCGAGATCCTTGCAAATTTTCGCTACAATTGGGGCTCCTCCGGTTCCCGTGCCGCCACCCATCCCGGCAGTGATGAATGCCATTTTCGTATTCACTTCCAGAATGCGCTTAATTTCTTCAAGGCTTTCTTCGGTCGCTTCCTTTCCAATTTGAGGATTAGCTCCTGCTCCAAGGCCCTGTGTCAGATGGGGCCCTAGCTGAACTTTGTTGGGAACATTGCTGGTCGCGAGCGCTTGCGAGTCAGTGTTACAAATTATAAAATTAACGCCGTCGATATTCTGGCTATACATGTGATTGACAGCGTTGCTGCCACCACCGCCAATTCCTATTACTTTAAGGATAGAAGATTGCTCCTTTGGCAAATCAAAATGTATCATGGTAAGGCTCCTCCACTTTCCCCTGAGGGATTTATTTTTGTTGGTTAGTTAATTCCTTTAATTTTTGTTGGGAAAATCAAAGGGCTATTATTGTTTTTCTTTTTTTTATTTTATTATTCCTATAACTCTGAATCGCCTTCGTCCTTAAACATTTCTATTAATCCATTCTTACAGGAATCCAAAAGGCTTTTCAAAGTTTTTCTCGGCTTAACTACATTCTTTCTTTCTACCATTACTTCTTCGTCAACCAGTTCGCCTTCCTCTTCCTGCTGCAATGCCGCGATATTCACAAACTGCTCTTCAAACTGCTTGCGCTTGTTTTCATAATCGTTATATCCTTTCAGGATCAGGCCGAGGCATGTTGAATACATTGGTTTCGCAAGCTCTTCAATATGTCCTGGCGCAAGATGTTCGTTCGGATAACCGATGCGGGCGTTCAAACCGGTTACATATTCGGTTAATTGGATGAGATGTTTCAATTGGGAACCGCCACCGGTTAATACGATGCCGCCATTCAGCATCCTGCTATCGAGTCCCACCTGCTTTAAATGATAGGCCACGAAATCCATGATCTCGCTCATGCGGGCCTGGATGATGCTTGCAAGATTTTTAACGCTGATCTCTTTCGCTGCCATTCCGCGCAAGCCGGGAATGGTGATAAACATGTTGGATTTGGCTTCGTCTGCAAGCGCACTGCCAAATTGAACTTTCATTTGCTCGGCCTGAGTTTTCAAAACTCCCAATCCCATTTTGATATCGTTAGTAATGTTTTCGCCACCGAAAGGAATCACAGCTGTATGCTTCAGGATGCCTTCATAAAAAACCGCAAGATCTGTCGTTCCGCCACCGATATCCACAATCGCCACACCCGCCTCGAGGTCGTGCTCGCACATAACGGCGCCTGCCGAAGCCAGCGGCTGAAGCACGAGATCTTTAATTTTCAACCCGGCTTTTTCAACGCTCCTGTTTATGTTCCTGATCGCGTTTTTATCACCGGTAATGATATGGAAATTCGCTCCCACCTTCACGCCGCTGTACCCAATCGGATCTGGAATATTTTGAAAATTATCGACAGTGAATTCCTGTGGAATCACATCAATGATTTGATCTCCTGCGGGAATATAAGTCTTGTATTGATCGTTTACCAACTGATCAATTTCAGCCTGTGTAATTTCATTATCAGTATTGTGCCTTACAATGTCACCACGGGTTTGAAGGCTTTTAATATGATGGCCGGCAATGCCAACATATACTTCTGTTATGGGAAGATTTGGATTGGTGGCGTAGCAATTTTCGAGCGCCGTTTGAATGGCTTTTATGGTTTGATCAATGTTCAACACCATGCCATGCTGGACGCCATTGCTGTTGGCGCGACCAAAGCCAAGAATTTCCAGTTTGCCGAATTCATTTTTCCGACCTGCAATGGCTGCAATTTTGGTCGTGCCAATGTCGAGGCCTACAATAATGGGTTGTTCGCTGTTCATATTTGCTTGTTTTGTCCTCTTTATAATTTTTGTTAGGGTAATAAAGAGTTGGTTGTTATGTTTTTTGTTTTAGTATTTTATCACCTTTTTTTAATAATCGCTTTTGGGCGGCATTACCGCCCTGGGCACCTGGTTAATTTTCTCTTCCTTTTTTTCAATCACTTCTTTTTTCGTTTCCAACCTTTTTTCTACCGTTTTTTTCAGGGGGGTAGGACCCGGTTTTTCATTGGATGATGAACGCTTGATCGATGGTTTCCCTGTGGATTCAGGGTTTTTTAAAATTGGCTTTTCTGGAACATGGACGGGGACGACAGAACTACTCGCTTTAATTTTATCGTTCGCGGTTTTATTTTCAACCGCTTTATTGTTTAATAAGTTTTCTTCTGGCATTTCTTCCATCGCCGAGGATGTGTTGATCCGGCTGTTATCGTCTTCCTGCTGGATCAACTGTACATCGGTTGAATCGCTGCTTCGTTTTTGCGCCTCAGCAATAATATTTTTCATTATCTGTATCGCTCTCAACGAATCCATTTTAATTTCTTTTGCATCGCGGCTGATCGCTACCACCTGACTTTTAAACTTAAGGTCAAGAACGGAATAATTATTCCAGCCAGTTTTGGCTTGAACCTGCTTATAGAAGGCCATCAGCTTGTTGAATTTTTCTTTGTACTCATCAGCGCTTCCAAAACGGATTACCTGGTTTCCTAATTTGGGAATAAGCTCAAACTGTCCTTCAGAAGTAACATCTACCTGTTCTATCTGGGCCATCCAAAAAGGATCGCCTCCGATATACATGCTTAAGGTTTTAATGTCCTTTAATAAAAGGCTGTCTTTTTTATTCAATATCACCACTTCCGTCGGAAAGTTGGTAAACACCGGGAGCCGCGCGGAAAACTTTTCACTCAATGGCAAGCGTGTCAGCGAACTATCCATGTAAAAAGAAGAGCCAGCTGAGGTGAAAATCCTTGCTACCGGTTCTCTTTCCCTTATTTTAACCTGAAGCACATTATTGTTATCAAAAAATATTTCTGCTTTTTCAATCCATTGATCCTTTTGCAGAGAAGCCTCCATCGCCGAGAGGTCAAGGGAACCTATAACTGCTTTTTCAATTGATTTCCCATTCGTCCTTTCCATAATCTTCATCACATCTTTCTTATCGATGAAATAATTATTCTGTACACCGCTAATCGTTATTTCAACATTGGAAACCGGTTCGTTATTTTTTTTGGAAATGGCGGAGATCAATAACACAACGGTTCCTGAGCCCAGTAATATCCATACCGAGATGACCAGAATTTTGCGCATTGAATATTTTTTGTTTTCCGTCATTTATTTATTTGTTCAATAAAATATGTTTTATTGGCTGAACAAGCTGGTCTATATTTCCGGCTCCGGCCGTTATTAAAACCTGCCCATTTGCACTTTCTTTTATCGATTGTACATAGTTATTAGATAAATAATGCAGCAATTCATCTTTAGACACCACATCTGCATTTTTATTTTCCATTTTATCCAAAATCAATTCACTGGTAACCCCTTCCACCGGCAATTCCCTTGCAGGATAAATGGGAAGAAGCAAAACCTCATCTGCGATATCGAGGCTTTGAGCAAATTCCGCTGCAAGATCCCTCGTCCTTGAAAAAAGATGAGGCTGAAAAATGACAGTACATTTCCTTTTGCTAAAAAGACTTTTTGCGCTTTTAATCAGGGCCGTCAATTCTGCAGGATGATGCGCATAATCATCAATAAAAACAATATTATTCTTTTCATGTTCTACTTCGCCGGGGGCGATGACATATTCAAATCTTCTCCTTACGCCCTTGAAGGCCGCCACCGAATTTCTTATCTTATCTGCGTCTATTTTCAAATAATGTGCAATCGCAATTGCGGCAGTAACATTTTCCACATTGTGCATTCCGCCCATGTTCAGCTTCACTTTCTCAACCATCCAGCTTCTTCCGATCACATCAAATTCATAAGCTCCATTGTGCATCGTAATATTTGAAGCATAAACATCAGCAGCATCATTCTGAAGGCTGTAACGAATATGATTAGACGCATTCATTCCTTTTTCCGGCAAGCCAAATTTTGTTAGCAAAAGTCCGGGAGAAAGAGATTCCTCTCCAAGGTTCGTTGACAGGGGAAGTTCGCTTTCGGCTTTAACCTTATTTCCAAATTCAACAAAAGCTTCCCGCATATTTTCAACCGTTCCGTAAATGTCGAGATGGTCGGCGTCCATTGCGGAAATGAGCGCTATGTCTGGAGAAAGCTTCAAAAAGCTCCTGTCATATTCATCGGCTTCCACGACGGAAACATTATTTTCACTGCTCCAGAAATTAGTGTTATAATTCGCTGAAATTCCACCCAGGAAAGCATTGCAGCCGAAACCGCTATGCCGCAGGATATGGGCCACCATGGTGCTGATGGTTGTTTTACCATGCGTGCCGGCGATGCAAATATTAAAAGAAGATGCTGTGATCCGCTGGAGAATATCGCTTCTTTTTACCACGGGATAATTATGTTCGCGATAGAAATTCAATTCTTTATGATCTGCTGGAATCGCAGGTGTGTAAATAACGAGATCCGTGTTTCTATCCAAAAGATTGATATCATCCTCATAATGAATCAAAATGCCTTCCTCTTCCATTTGCCGGGAAAGAGGGGTGCGTGTTTTATCGTAACCACTCACCACCACATTCTTGCTCAAATAAAATCTTGCCAGGGCGCTCATGCCGATGCCGCCAATTCCGATAAAGTAAACACGCGATATGGATCCAGGATTGTTCATTCTTTTTCTATTTCCCTTATTTTTTTATTTATTAATGTGTTGTAAAATCGCTTCGGTAATAATTGTATCTGCCTGAGGATTCCCTAACTTAGAAACGTTATTTTCCAATTCTTCGATCCTTTTTTTATTATTGATTAATTCCAAAAGTTCAGGTATCAGTTTTGTTTTTGCATCAGCATCAGCAACCATCAGCGCCGCATTTTTTTTCGTCAAAAAAAGTGCGTTTGCTGTCTGATGATCCTCCGCGGCAAAAGGATAAGGCACAAACAACGTTGCTTTTCCTGTAACGGATATTTCAGCAATCGTCATTGCGCCCGCACGTGCCACCACAACGTCGGCGGCTGCATAGGCGCATTCCATCCTGTTAATAAAAGCGTTTGTCCAGATGTTGCTTCTTTCCTCTTCAGCCCTCGCCGCCTTATCCGCATAATTTTTTCCTGCCTGCCAGATTAACTGGAGATTGTTCTTTTTAAAGGCATCAATATTTGCCTCCATTACTTCGTTGATGCTTTTTGCACCAAGGCTTCCGCCCATTACAAAAACCGTTTTAATTCCTGCCTTCAATCCGAAAAAATTCAAAGCTTCTTCTTTAGAGATTTTTTTAGAAAAAACATCGCGGACCGGATTTCCGGTCACTAGTATTTTATCGGCCGGAAAATATTTTTCCATTCCTTCGGAAGCGACAAAAACCATCGCCGCTCTTTTTGCGAGCATAATATTGCTTTTACCTGCAAGTGAATTGGCCTCATGGATAAAAGTAGGAATGCCACGGCTTTGGGCAGATCTTAATACCGGAAAGGTTGAATATCCACCTACACCAATTACCGCATCGGGCTTGAAATCGCTTAAAATTTTCCGTACCTGGAAAAAGCTTTTTAGCAATTTATAGGGCAATGAAAAATTTTTCAACAAAGAGCTTCGGTTATAACCGGCAATATCAATTCCGATAATTTCAAACCCAGCCTCCGGAATTTTTTCCATCTCCATCTTGCCTTTGGCGCCTACAAATAAAATTTCGACAGAAGGCATCAATTTCTTTAATCCATTAGCTATCGCCACTGCCGGGAAAATATGCCCGCCTGTTCCTCCTCCGGCAATTATGATTCGCTTATTCATCTTCTACCTCCTTTTCATTTGGTGAAGAAGAATCAGTAGTAATTTCCTGTGCTGCCAATTGAAGATTTTTACCTTCGGCCTGTTCAACATTGCGGGCAACACTTAAAATAATTCCAATGGAAAAACAAGTAAATAAAAGGCTGCTGCCGCCCATGCTCACCAGGGGCAAGGTGACACCGGTTGTAGGAAAAATATTTACGTTCACTGCCATATTCACCATAGCCTGGATCACCAAAGTGAAGCTCAGCGCGAGTGCCAGAAATGCGCCGAAGGCATAAGGGCATCGTCGAAAAAGCCTGATGCTCCGGAAAAGGAAAAGCAGATAAATTAATAGAATAAATGCGCCTCCGAAAATGCCGTATTCCTCAATAATGATCGCATAAATGAAATCACTGTAAGGATGGGGCAGAAAATTTCTTTGCTCGCTTTTGCCGGGTCCTTTTCCAAGAAATCCCCCGGTTGCAATGGCTATTTTTGCCTGCTGGATCTGGTACGAAGCGTCTTCCTTATCAGCATACATAAAGTTTTGTACGCGCTTGATCCAGGTGGGAACTCTTCCGAACGACATCACTGCAGGAAGATCTTTAGAAACATGTTCTTCTTTGTCGTAATAATGGGATGCGACTGAAACCAACAAGAAAAGCGGGATCATAGCCGAGAGAACCACGAGCATAATATGCTTTACACTAACCCTCCCGATAAACATCACCATTAGGGCAATTCCTCCAATCAGCAAGGCGGTTGACAAATTGGCCGGTGCAATTAAAACGCACACGATGATTACAGGAACGATCAAAGGAAGAAATCCCTTTTTAAAATCCTTAATCACATTTTGTCTTTTGCTGAGCAACCGGCTCAAATACATGAACAGGGCGAGTTTGGCAAGATCTGAGGTTTGAAAAGTAAGGTTGATCACCGGCAATTTGATCCAGCGGTTGGCCTCGTTGATGCTGCTTCCGAATTTCAATGTGTAAATTAAAAGCGGTATGGAAATCAAAAATAAAATCGTAGCTACACGGGAATAAATGGAATAATTTACCCTATGGGCAAAATAAATAATAACGACCCCCAAAGCGATATACCCCACCTGCCTGAATAAATAACTCTCGGTGCTTTTATTCATTTTGTAGGCGAGCGAACCAATACTGCTGTAAACGACAAGAACGCTGATCATTGTCAGCATGATCACAATCGCCCAGATGACCTTATCACCCCTGGTACGGTTCAAAATATTGCCAGTAACTTCCTGTGCGGTTGATATTTGTTTTGTTTCGCTCATTTTATTTCTTCCAGTTTAAAGGAAGATGGAAATTTTGCTCTTTATTTTCTTATAAATTTTTTACAGCTTCTATGAATTGGTTGCCCCTGTCTTCATAATTCTTAAAAAGATCGAAGCTGGCGCAGGCCGGCGACAACAACACCACATCCCCCTTTTCAGCGAAATGAAACGCTGCCTCCGCTGCATCCTTGGCGCTTTGCGTGTCAACCATCAATTCCACATCCTTTTCAAAAGCGGCATGAATCTTATGATTGTCAATCCCGAGACACACAATCGCTTTCACCTTTTCTTTCACCAGGTCTTTCAAAATGGAATAATCATTGCCTTTATCCACTCCGCCAAGGATCAAAATAACAGGCCGGGTCATTGATTCAAGGGCATACCAGGTGCTGTTTGTGTTTGTAGATTTGCTGTCATTGATAAACTCAACTCCTTTAATAGTCGCCACCGTTGAAGTCCGGTGTTCAAGGCTGTGCATCGTTTGCAGCGAATCCCTTAAGAATTCTTTTCTCACCCCCATAACCGTTGCTGCAACACCTGCTGCCAACGTGTTATATTGATTATGCTTTCCCTTGAGGGCGAAATCTTCTACGCTCATTTTCATTTCTTCATTTTTCCATTTTATGTGCATTTCCTGGTTGGAAATGTAGGCGCCTTCAGGCAATTGCTTATTCATGCTTATTGGTAAGGGGTTAGTATTTTTTAAAAATTGATCCAAATATTTTATAGTTATTTCATCGTCTGCGTTGTAAACAAAATAGTCAGCTTCCGTTTGGTTTTCTATGATCCGGAACTTGCTTTTTATATAGTTTTCAAAATTGTATTCATATCTGTCCAAATGATCCTCGGTTATGTTGGTTAAAACCGAAACATCTGGTCTGAAACTTTTTATATCATCCAACTGAAAAGAACTGATTTCAATTACATAGATTTTTTTAGGATCCATTGCAATTTGCCTGGCAAAAGAAAAACCGATATTGCCCACCATCGCGCAATCGAAGCCTGCTGTCTTGCAGATGTGAAAGATTACTGCTGTCGTGGTTGTCTTTCCGTTGCTGCCTGTGATTGCTATGATCCTGCTATCTCCTTTAAACTGGTATGCAAACTCTATTTCACTGATCACCTCAATTCCCTTTTCCCTTATAGCTTTGACCATTTCGTTGCTTTCCGGAATGCCCGGACTTTTCACGATGGTGTCTGCATTCAAAATTCTTTCAACTGAATGCATTCCCTCTTCAAACTCAATTTCCTGTTCGGTGAGTTCTGTCTTGAATTGCGGCTTGATCAATCCGCCATCACTGACAAAAACATCAAAGCCTTCGCGCTTTGCAAGCAATGCCGCGCCAACTCCGCTCTCACCGGCTCCCAGTATGATCATTCTTTTTTTCATTCCGCGTTTTCAATTGTTTGACAATTAAAAAAAATGGTTTTTCAACGGCATGAACTTAACAGGTCAGAAAAGCCATCACAGGATTTGGTGAGGTAATCTTTTCTTTTTTAAAAAACATTTTCATAAAGACAAAAACATATTTCTTCAAGCCCAATTCTTCCTTAATTCTTAATTTTTAATTATTAATTTTTAATTATTAATTTTTAATTATTAATTCATCAACACCTATCTTAATTTTAACGTAACCACAGCCATCACTACAGACAAAATCGTTACCACCCAGAACCTCACGGCTATTTTACTTTCATGGTAGCCTAATTTTTGATAATGGTGATGCAGGGGACTCATTAAAAACACTCTTCTTCCTTCGCCGTATTTCCTTTTTGTGTATTTAAAATACGTTACCTGGATCATCACACTTAAATTTTCAACCAAAAACACAAAGCAAAAAATGGGGATCAGCAATTCTTTTCTCACAATAAAAGCGAGCGATGCGATAATTCCTCCCAGCGCCAAGCTTCCTGTATCGCCCATAAAAACCTGGGCAGGATAAGCATTGTACCATAAAAACCCGACACAAGCGCCCACAAACGCCGCTATAAAAATCGACAGTTCGCTTAAGTTGGGTATGTACATGATGTTTAGATAATCGGCTATCCGGGCATCACCACTCACAAAAACAAACACGCCAAGGCCAAGGCCGATGATGGCGCTTACGCCCGTTGCCAGGCCATCCAATCCATCCGTAATATTGGCTCCGTTTGAAACGGCAGTGACAATAAAGATCACGATGAGGATATAGAGGATATAGGTATAATCTGACCATTTTTCCGGCAATAATTTCGCGTAGTTGAATTCATGTGTTTTCACAAATGGAATGGTGGTTATGGGTGTTTTAACCGTAACAAACCTGTGCGATTCGCCATTGGTTATTACCGTATCCTCACTTAATTTATGTTCGCCGCGTTTCGGCACAAAAGTGCTGCCCTTGCTTGCAATCACCTCTCTTTTTACCACCACGCTTGGATTAAAATAAAGAGTCGCGCCGATGATCAACCCCAGAATTACCTGGCCGAAAATCTTAAATTTTCCCGCCAGTCCATCTGCATTTGTTTTTTTGTAAGGAATTCCTTTCTCCTTTGAAATGCGGCGCGCCTTGATCTTCAGGTAATCATCAATGAAGCCGATGACCCCGAGCCAAACTGTACAGAGCAGCATAAGACGCACATATACTTTGTCAAGGTTAGCAAGCAGCAATGTTGGAATCAAAATCGCAAGGAGGATAATGATGCCTCCCATTGTCGGCGTTCCGCTTTTCATTTTTTCACCCGCGAGCCCGAGTTCCCTTACCGATTCGCCTATCTGCTTTTTTCTTAAAAATCCGATCAGTTTTTTGCCAAATATGGTTGTTATCAAAAGGGAAAGGATCACCGATACCAGCACCCTGAAAGTGATGAAATGAAAAAGTCCACTGCCCGGAAATTTTATTCCGTGTTTAGTAAACCATTCAAAAAGGTGATAAAGCATCTGTTGTTCCTTTAATAATTTTATATTTTATTTCCCCAGTAGTTCAAACATTTCTGCCAGAACTTTTTTATCGTCAAAGTCGTTTCTTACTCCATGGATCTCCTGATATTTTTCATGTCCTTTTCCTGCAACCAAAATAATATCCTGCTTTCCGGAAAGCGTTACAGCCGTTTTAATTGCCTCTTTCCTATCCATGATTGATATGCATTTTTTTCGCGCCGTCACAGGAACTCCAGCCTCCATTTCCCTGATAATCTCAGCCGGATCCTCGTCCCGCGGATTATCAGAAGTCAAAAGAATCCTGTCGCTGTATTCGCAGGCAACCTCGGCCATTACAGGCCTTTTAGCCTTATCGCGGTTTCCACCGCAACCAACTACTGTTATAATTTTCTCTTCGCCCTGACGCAAATTCCTGATCGTTGCCAGCACATTCAATAAAGCGTCAGGTGTATGGGCATAATCAACAATTCCCACAACTTTTTCATTTGGTGAAACGATGTAATCAAATCTTCCTTCGGCGCCTTCCATGCTGCTCAAAATTCTCAAGACCGATTCCTTATCCTGCCCGAGGCAAACCGCAGCGCCATAGACTGCCAGCAAATTATAAGCATTAAATGCGCCGATCAATCTAAAATGAACTTCCACATCGTTGATCATGAGTTCTAAACCCAAAAGTGAATCCTCTATGATCTTGCCTTTAAAATCCGCCATGGTTTTAAGGCTGTACAGATATTTTTTCGCCTTTGTGTTCTGAAGCATCACAGCCCCGCGCTTGTCATCAGCGTTGCTGAGAGCGAATGATGAAGAAGGCAATGCATCGAAAAATGATTTTTTTGCCTTTATGTATTCATCAAAGGTTTTATGGTAATCGAGATGATCGTGTGTTATGTTGCTGAATATTCCACCGGCGAAATGCAAACCTGCCACGCGATGCTGGTGAAGCGCATGCGAACTTACTTCCATAAAAACATAACTACATCCATCGGCATACATTTCAGCCAAAAGCCGGTTAAGCGTAACCGGATCAGGAGTAGTATGTGTGGCGGGTAAAATTGTGTCTTCAATCTGGTTTTGAACAGTACTGATCAAGCCGCATTTATTTCCTAAAGCTGAAAACAATTTAAATAATAAAGTAGCGATGGTTGTTTTGCCATTTGTTCCTGTTACTCCAACCAAAGTCATTTTTTCCGTAACATTTCCAAAGAAATTATGCGCCATTATTCCGGCAGCCAAAGCGCTGTTTTCAACAAGGATGTATTGCACATTTTCATGAAGGGTTTCCGGTAATTTTTCGCACACAACAGCTACGGCGCCCCTGGCAACCGCGGCTTCTATAAATTCATGTCCGTCAACCAGCGTCCCCTTTACCGCAATGAAACATGTTCCCGGGCTGACTTTGCGCGAATCGATTTGCAAATCAGTAATCTCCGCCGCGGTGGAACCCGTTACAGAAATAATATTCACCTTGTACAATATTTGCTGCAATAATGCCATTAATTCAATTGAAGTTTTATTGATTGACCTTTATTAAAATCTGAATTCTGAACCATCGATTGATAGATCACTTTTCCTTTTCCCGAAGCCACAACTTTTAATCCCATGTTTTCCAGAAGATAAACCGCGTCTTTTAATCCAAGACCCATGACATCCGGTATTTTTTTTCCTGATGCTGAAATATGATCCGCTACCGAATTCACTCTTCCGCCCTGAATTACCGTCGTTGCCCATTCTCCTGCGGGCTGAGCACCGGTTTCCCTGTAATTGAAAACATTCAAAATTTTATTTACATCCGAATTCATTCCATAGAATTTATAAAAGCCGCTATCGGAGACACTCCGCTGGTTTAGTGATTCACTAGCAACTCTTGAAGCATAAATCCTGTCTGCCACTTCTTTAAAAACCGGCCCTGAAACCACACCGCCATAAGCGAGCCGGGACTCACTACTGTTTTGAATGACCACAGCCACGCTATATTTTGGATTATCAAAAGGAAAAAATCCCATGAAAGCCGATTGATAAATTTTTGCACTCTTATTATAGCCACGGTTATCCAAAGCCGTTACCGCCGTTCCTGTTTTTCCAGCGAAGCGATACAAATCATTTTTTAAAGATTTCCCGGTTCCATGCGGGCTTTCAATGACTGCCAGTAGACAGCTTTTTAATTTACCCAGGGTTTCATTACTGCAAATTTTTTCTTCAAGAACTTCAGGCTTAAAAGACTGGATTTCCACACCCATTTCATTAATGGAATTGACCAGGTAGGGTTTCATCATTTTACCATTGTTAGCAACGGCGTTATAAACCATCAGCATATTCAAAGGAGTTACTAATTCCTCATAGCCGTGTGCCATATAAGGAATCGTAGTTTTTGCCCAGTATTTGCTTCCTGGTTTTTTGATGAAGGGAACAGCCGCTCCTACAATATCAACTCCGGAAACCGTATCCAGCCTCATGCGATGCAAATGCTTGTAAAAAGCACTTGGCTGATTATGATAATACTGGTCGGCAAGTTTGGCGAAAGCAACATTGGATGACTGCGCGAAAGCCTCTTTTACAGTAATCTGATTGGTTCCCAAATGCGAATCCCTGATTCTTAATCCATAAAAGGATTTTTGTCCGCCTTCGCAATCGACTATGCTTGAAGTATCGACATATTTATCTTCGAGAAGTGATAACAGGGTGGCTAACTTGAATACGGAACCCGGCTCCGTTTTTTTCCCGAGGCCATAATTATAATCTTCCAAATATTCCCCATCGGGCCTTTTGCCCAGGTTGGCTATCGCTTTTATTTTCCCGGTTTCAACTTCCATCACAATGCAGGTTCCATGCAGGGAATTGTTTTCAACCATCATTTTCATGAGCGCGTTTTCAGCAACATCCTGAATGTAAGTATCGATGGTCGTAATAATATCTTTTCCATTCTCAGGGGCAATTTCTGCGCCATCAACCGGAACATAAGCACCGGCCATATAGCGCATCAGGCGCTGCCCTGTCTGGCCTTTCAAAACGCTGTCATAAGATCTTTCGAGACCAACATTTTTGCTCGTGTCACCGCGCGATAGTCCAATGGTCCGATTAGCAAGTAAAACATAAGGATTTACTCTGTTGTCACGAACATCTATGATAAAACCGCTTTTGTTCCTGCCCTGGCGAATCAAAGGAAATTCCCTTAATGCCTGGTAGTCCTCAAAAGAAACTTTCTTTTTCAGCGGAAAATAACGTGCCCTTTTTTTGTAAGCGGCAAGCAAAACTTTTTTATAAGAAGCCTGATTTTGGTCTTTAAACAAATTGGCCAAAGAAAGGCTTAAGGAATCCAAATTGTGATAAAACCTTTTGCCTTCCTTTTCACGAAGTCCATCAGCTGCGAAATCAATATAAATATCAAATACAGGAATGGAAGTGCTGAGCATATTACCGTCCTCACTGTAGATGCTTCCCCTTTCAGCATCAATATCAATATATTTCAAATGCTGCTTATTGCTCATACTCTTCCAATAGGCGCCCTGAACCCGCTGGATATAAATAGCACGGCCCAAAACAATTACTCCCAGCACTATAATGCCAAGGAAGCAAAGGTGAACCCGCCATAATATGTCTTTTTTTATATCCACTTTTTATTTTTGTTTAAAGGTGTATCAGGAATTTTTTATCCAAATAACGCTTCAACTTTTTTTAACTTCTTCGAACTTTTTTTAATATTTTTCTGCCTTTTATTTACTGGCTTCTAAACCAATGAACCGCCTACTTCCTTATTGTGTCAACAATTCTCACCGGTGGAATCAGCAACCTTTTCAAACCGAGGGGTTCAACGGCTTTCGCCAGTTCGCTTTCCTTGCTCCTGAAAATCACATCCCTTTTCACTGTTTTAAATTCATATTCCATTTCTTTCAGGTTCCTTTCAGTCGTATTTATTTTCCTTATCGTTTTATCCGCATAATGGCCGTTTGCGATATAAACAATGGCCAGGGCGGCAACAAAAAAATAAAATGGAATATTTTGTACAATCCATTTGTTATACATAAAACCCCGGCGCTTCTTTTTTGCGGCGGGATTTGGTTTCTTCTCTGTATTATTTTTATCTGTTGTCATTCTTTTCTTTTTTCAGCGATGCGAAGTTTTGAACTTCTCGATCTGGGATTCACTTTCGTTTCGTTGGTTGATGGAATCACTGGTTTTTTCGTAATCACTTTCAACGGGCTTTCGTTGCGCCTTCCAAAAAGATCTTCGGTTTCGCGCTCTTCAAAGCCGCCGTATTTAAAAAAGTTTTTAACGATCCGGTCTTCAAGAGAATGGAAAGTTATTACTGCGATCCGCCCTCCTTCCTCCAAAACCTCAACCGACTGCTGCAAAAGATCTTTCAATGCGTTTAATTCATCATTCACTTCGATTCTCAGCGCCTGGAACACCTGGGCGAAATATTTTTCCGGATTTCCCTTCACAATCGGATACAACCCGTTTTTAAATTCATTGATCGTCGCCAGCGATTGGTTTTTTCTCAATTCCACAATGGTTCTTGCAAGCGTTTTTGAATTGGTTACTTCACCATATTCTTCAAAAATTTTATGCAGCTTTTCTTCCGGGTAGCTTTTAACAACATCAGCGGCGGTAAGCTTATCATGCCGGTTCATACGCATGTCGAGCGCAGCGTTAAAACGGGTAGAAAAACCTCTTTCCGCTTCATTGAACTGGTGGCTCGAAACTCCAAGATCGGCAAGGATTCCATTCACTTTTGTGATTTTATGAAACCGCAGAAAACGATTGAGATGCCTGAAATTATGAGGAACGAAAATCACCCGTTCGTCGTTCGGCACATTTTTTTTCGCATCTGCATCCTGATCGAAAACAACCAGTTTGCCATTTGCATCGAGCAGTTCGAGGATCTTGCGGCTATGGCCGCCACCGCCAAATGTGCAATCCACATAAACCCCTGAAGGAGTGATTTGCAATCCGTCAATGACTTCCTGCAACAAAACCGGCACATGGTATATGCCTTCTTCCATAATTATTGTTTTGCATTTTTATCCCCACCCATTACCTCTTTAGCCAAATCGCTGAATGCTTCCGGTGAAAAAGTTTCAAAGAACTGTTGGTATTTAATTTTATCCCATATTTCGATTTTATCGATCGCCGAAACCAGCACAATGTCCTTTTGAAGCCCGGCATATTCAAGCAGGTTTTTAGGCAGCAAAATCCGTCCCGCATTATCAAGTTCTACCTGGGTAGCGCCATTCAAAAAAAACCGTTTGAATTGTCTTACTTTGGGTTCAAAATCATTCAAATTGCTTAATTCAGAAAAAATAGGTTTCCAGCTTTTCGAAGTGTACAGGCTAAGGCAGGTTTCAAAACCACGGTTCACGATAAAGTGTTCACTTCCTGTTTCCGGTAACTGTTTTTTAAAACCAGCCGGTAGCAGGAAGCGACCTTTCGCATCTAACGTAGCTTCGTATTCACCTATAAAGCCTGTCATTATGGTTTAAATTAAAATTGATTTTTACAAGTTTCACCACAAAATAACACATTTTCCCACTTTTCTAAGAATTTTGGGTAAAACTTTTTTATCCACCATTTCTAAAGCGCTAAGAACAAAGGATTATAACTCCTTTTTTATGGATTTCCAGTATAAACAATGTGAACGAAATGTGCAAAACGCGTGGAAAAGTTTATTTGCAAAGAATGGCTGCTTTTTATCATCGAACGTTAGATCTTAATCTTCATTCGGAAGAAATTCAGCAGACGCACTTTTTTTGAAGATTCATTATAGAAATGACAAAGCATTTGACAGCAGCAGGCAAACTTTTTTGGAAGATTTATTGTACAAGGATTGCAGACTTTTTAGCCTATTCCAGCAAGATTTTTTAGCGGCTGAAGGTTTCATTTTTGAATTGGGAAAACTTGGTTCTAAGCCAGCAGATTATGCCCTTTAAGGGCTGGCAATTTTGGAGTAAATGCGAATCCAGCAAACGCATTTTTTTTGAAGATTTTTTTTCCAGAGGATGGTGATTGTTTTTATATACTGGTTATCCTAAAATCTTCATTTCAATTCAGAATTTTTTTTCTGGAACATTTTATAAATAAGCAAGCATGGGAAGCCTAAAAGCTGATACCTGAAACATATCCAACAAACGTACTTTTTTTGAAGATTTCTTTTCTCCAGTTGTATCCTGAAATCCTATAAATCTTACTTCAGACAACAATTCCCTGCCTTTTGGCAACTGGAAAATCAAGGATGAAGCAACTTCCTTTTCCGGGGGCGCTATCCACCTTTATTTTTCCACGATGAGCGTCAACGACGCTTTTGACATAACTTAAACCCAAACCGAAACCTTTCACATTATGGATATTTCCAGTGTGGGCACGATAGAATTTTTCAAAAACCCTGCTAACCGTTTCTTTTGACATCCCTATGCCATTATCTTCGATTTTTATGCGGAGGTGATGGTTAAAATTCAGGGTGCTGAGCTTTATCGTAAGATTGTCTTTTGAATATTTCACGGCATTATCCAAAAGGTTGTTGATGATGTTGGTAAAGTGCACATCGTCGGCATTAATGAGATCATTTGCTGCATCGAGATTCAACTCAAGTTTCCCATTTTTTTGATGGAGAGGAAGCTGGATATTATTTACCGCGGCATTGATCAGGTCATGGGCGTGGAGGAGCTTAATATTTAGCTGAACTTCCTGCCTGTCCAGGAGCGCTGCCTGCAAGATGGTTTCCACCTGCTTGTTCATCCTTTTGTTTTCATCCTTAATGATTCCTGAAAAATAATCCATCTTGGTTTTGTCATGAATCACTTTTTCATTTTTCAATGCATCTACAGCGAGTGAAATTGTTGCCAGCGGGGTTTTAAATTCATGGGTCATGTTATTGATGAAATCCGATTTTATTTCGCTCAATTTTTTCTGGTTCAGCAAAGCCCTGATGGTTATGAAAAAGGCCGCGAAAATGATGCAGGTGAAAACAACTGCTCCGATGATCATCCAAAACATTTGCTTCCAGATTATGTTCTTGACATGAGGAACAACGATCACTAAAAGTTCCTGGGGAACCAACCCTTCAGCAATGGTTCCGCTTTGTGCATCTATCGGATAAATAAAGGAGGTGTTGTTGGCGGAATCCATATAAGCCTCAAAAAAATTTTTTGATTGCAGTTCATCACCGATCATAGAAGTCGTGGTTATCGCAAACTCGAAATCAACGTTTTTAAGATTATTTTTTTCGAAGGTTTTCGTGATCAGCGTCCGCACTTCCTGTCGTGAAAATTTATGGGCTATAGTGGAAGGAAAAACGTTCAATGGAAAAAGAAGATCGGAATTTCTTCGGTTGTCGAATGGGGACATTTTCCCTTTTTCCTCCACTAAAACATTGGCGGCTTTGGCGGTTACCATCTTCATGTTTTCCTCGAACTGAAGCTCACGATCCTGAAGCGCCTGCTTGATCCATACGTATTGAAAAAAAATTATTCCCATTAGGGAAATGAAAACCAGGATAGTAATACTTGAGAAAATTTTTTTCATGTAGGGGCAAATTTAAACTTCATAACCGCTAAAACATAAAGCCATAGCGATCTACTGGGCTTTTTAACTATCTCTTATCTTTTAGTTTCTTTAAAAATAATGGTTCTTTGGGCAAATAAATATAATTTACATTTATGATCTCACCTTCAAAAGGAATATTATTAATAGCTAACCCTTTTTTAAAAGATCCCAATTTCAGCAGGACGGTCATTTTTCTTTGCGAGCATCAAAAGGAGGGCAGTTTTGGATTTGTATTGAATAAGCTTTTTCCCAAAGCCCTCAATGAATTATTACCTGATTTGGTGGACGTTAATTTTCCTGTTTACCAGGGTGGGCCGGTGCAGGGCGACACGCTTCATTTTCTTCATCAATACCCGGATCTTATAAGCGGAGGCGAAGAAGTTTCAAGGGGAATTTTCTGGGGTGGCAATTTTGAAAGTTTACTCATCCATCTTAAAAATAATGAGATCCGTCCGGAGAAGATTCGATTTTTTATTGGCTACAGCGGCTGGACTGAAGGCCAGCTTGATTTTGAAATGAAAGAGGAAAGCTGGGTAACAGCAACGAGTACACGAAAACTTATTTTCGGCACTAAGCCGGAAGAAGTTTGGAAAGATTCTTTGAAGCATCTGGGCGGCGATTACAAAATGATGATCAACTTCCCGCTCGATCCCCAGTTGAATTAACAGTGGCAAACTTTTTGTAAAATACCTTAAAAATTCACTTATGAAAAGATTAGCGATCATCTTCGGAATCATGTGCTTCGGCGCTTTGCTGCTTCTGGTGCAATCAGATGAAAAAGAAAAAAGCGGCAAAACAACCGGAAAAAACAAATACAAAAAGAGCCATTTTCACAAGGAGCCGCAATCAGTTTGACAAGTAAGAGAAGTTTAAATACTTTTATCCCAAAAACAAATTGGTTTATAAATTATTAGTGGTTGTTGGCAGGATTGCGATTCATTTTTATTGCCGTAAAATTGTTGTCAATGATCCTTCAAAGCTTAAAAGCGAAGGACCGCTGATTATCGCCGCCAACCATCCAAACTCTTTTTTAGATGCCATTATTTTAGCCACCCTATTCAAGTCCCCGATCTACTCTCTCGCCCGCGGAGATGCTTTTGTTGGCAAAAGGGTAAGCCGATTTCTCAAAACAATCAACATGTTGCCTGTTTACAGGGTTAGCGAGGGTGTGGAAAACCTGGAACATAATTACACGACTTTTGATGCCTGCCAAAAACTGTTTGAAGAAAATAAAATTGTTTTAATTTTTAGTGAAGGCGGGTGCGTAAATGAGTGGCACCTGCGCCCATTAAAAAAAGGAACAGCACGGCTCGCCCTCACCGCATGGCAACATAAAGTTCCGGTAAAAGTTTTGCCACTTGGAATTAACTATAGTTCTTTCAGAAAATTTGGTAAGATCGTTCATTTGAATTTTGACGACATTATTTCCGAAGACATGATGCAGAAAGATCTTGAATCAGGAAGAGGAATGAATGAGTTTAATGAAAAATTGAAATCCCGGCTCCGACCCCTGGTGCATGAGATTCGTGAAAATGATAGCGAAAAATTGAAAAAATACTTTTCGCCTGAAACTTCATCAGCAAAAGAAATATTGCTTTTTCTTCCTGCGGTTGCTGGCTTTCTCCTCAACGCACCCTTATATTATTCCCTCGATCTATTCATCAGGAAACGCGCGAAAGATCATTATGATTCGGTCATGACTGTTTTGTTAATCGTTCTTTATCCTTTTTATATCTTGTTCTGGGTCTTCCTGGTGTTCTTTCTTGCAAAAACTTTTTTTGCTTTTACTTTATTAGTGATTTTTCCGCTTACCGCTTTTTGTTATTTGCAAGTGAAAAATATTTAACCGGACACAGATAAAAAAAACCCTCAAAAAGCATTTCGAGGGTTCTTATTTGCAGGCAACTTTGTTGAAAATTAAGAAGGGAATAATGTTGGTGATTTATGCATCAGGATTCCAACAACTTCCGCGGCCTGGGTTGGGGAGCTGTATAGTTGACTTCCGGCAACCTGTCCATTCCAGATAATATTGATCTGATGGGTAGTAGCTGTGTTTTTCACATCAAGGAGTTCAAAACTCAGAACGCCAGTACCAACCGTGTTGAATATGCTAAAAGTGTTATGATATGTCGCGGTGCTGTCTCCATACAATCCTTGATTATAAAAAGTGGAATACCGGTTCCAATAATTCGTGCTGTCAATACTACCATTTGCAGTAAAAGTGATCCTTGTTGCATTTAAAACCAGGTCGGGATGGCTGCTTAAAGGTACAATGCTAAAGCCCCGCGCAGCAAGGCTGTCCTTTAATGTTTGAAGATAAATAGCTTCCGTGCTATTGAGTTCATTTATGTAAGTGCTTGCCGTATCTACTGACAGAACCGAATCAGAGACGGCAATCGTTTTGTAACCTGCCAGGTTAAGGGTTGGGCTGTATTGAACAGAAACCTGAGATGAATCTATGGGTGTCGCGCCTGTTGTAGTCTCAGTTTTTTTGCAACCAAAAAGCAGGAACGCGGATAACATGATCAACGCGCTTGAAATTTTCAGAAATGTGGTTTTCATGGTGAGGTTTTTTAGGTTAAAAGGTAAGGGCCTGCTTCCGGTTTATTAAATTTTTATGCCGTTTTAAGTGCTTGAATTGCTAAAATTTTTTGATGGACTAAACAGGCGCTTCTTTAATTTTTTTTTTTACATTGGCCTTACAAAAACCCCCGTTGCATAATGAATCAAAATATCGAAGCCCGAGGAGTATAGAGTATATTCTACACAAAAAAAAACCCCGCAAAACTGCGGGGGCAAAATCAACTTTTTATGAAATCTTTATGCTTATATTTCCCTGGCTCCTTCAACAAGAACTGTAGCCTTATTGTTGAGCACTTCAACAAAACCTGATTGAATGCTGAAAAGGGAAGCGTTGCTTTTATCCTTTAAAACTTTGAGCTGTCCTGTTTTCAGAGCGCTGACAATGGGAGCATGCTTCTCCAAAACCTCAAACATGCCGTCGATGCCTGGGAGCTGAACTCCATAAACTTCTCCGCTAAAAATTTTTTTCTCAGGTGTTAATATCTCTAATGTCATAATCGTATTAAGGTTTTTAAGTAGCCAGTCCAGAAACTGTCTTAAGCTTGAGCCGCTTCCAGCATTTTTTTACCTTTCGCGATTGCATCTTCTAAATTTCCTACCAGGTTAAACGCCGCTTCAGGATATTCATCCACTTCACCGTCCATAATAGCGTTGAATCCGCGGATAGTATCTTCAATAGATACTAGTACACCTTTCAATCCTGTAAATTGTTCCGCAACATGGAAAGGCTGTGAAAGGAAACGCTGAACCCTGCGGGCGCGGCTAACCGTTAATTTATCTTCATCGCTCAACTCATCCAGGCCGAGAATCGCTATGATATCCTGCAATTCTTTATAGCGCTGCAAAGTTAGTTTCACTCGGTTGGCGCACTCATAATGTTCTTCGCCAACAATAGCAGGCGTCAAAATCCTGGAAGTGGAATCCAAAGGATCTACCGCCGGATAAATACCCAAATCCGCGATCTTCCTGCTCAATACTGTTGTTGCGTCCAAATGAGCAAACGTTGTAGCTGGTGCCGGATCTGTCAAGTCATCTGCAGGCACGTACACCGCCTGTACGGAGGTGATCGAACCATTTTTTGTTGAAGTAATCCTTTCCTGCATCAATCCCATTTCGGTAGCAAGTGTTGGCTGATAGCCCACCGCTGAAGGCATCCTTCCCAGCAAAGCCGAAACCTCAGAACCTGCTTGTGTGAAACGGAAAATGTTATCTACGAAAAACAAAATATCCTTTCCTTTTCCTGTTCCGTCACCGTCACGGAAATATTCCGCAACTGTCAGTCCGCTCAATGCAACGCGCGCTCTTGCTCCCGGCGGCTCGTTCATCTGTCCGAATACGAAGGTCGCTTTAGAATCTTTCAATTCTTCCATGTTCACTGAGTCAAGATCCCATCCGCCTTCTTCCATGCTATGGATGAATTTATCACCATATTTCATGATGCCGGCTTCGATCATTTCACGCATCAAATCATTTCCTTCTCGCGTTCTTTCTCCTACACCAGCGAACACTGAAAGTCCGCTATACGCTTTCGCGATATTGTTAATCAATTCCTGGATCAAAACCGTTTTTCCTACACCTGCACCCCCGAACAAACCGATTTTTCCGCCTTTGGCGTAAGGTTCGATGAGGTCAATTACTTTGATACCGGTGAATAAAATTTCTGTAGCTGTACTTAAATTTTCAAATAATGGTGGCTTGTTATGAATCGGACGACCATTCTTTTTGCTCACCTGGGGCAAACCATCGATCGCATCACCGGTAACATTGAACAACCGGCCATTGATTGCTTCACCAACGGGCATTAGTATTGGCGAACCAAGATCCACCACTTCCATTCCACGTGTCAACCCTTCCGTTCCATCCATTGCTACGCAACGAACGCTATCTTCACCCAAATGCTGCTGAACTTCGAGGATCAGCTTGTCACCGTTGGGCTTGGTGAGTTCCAGGGCGTGAAAAATTTCCGGAAGCTTGTTTTCGTTCTCAAAATAAACGTCAACAACGGCTCCGATGATCTGTTTGATCTTACCAGTATTTGCCATAAAATGATTATTAATTAGTCCTTATTTCAATTTGGCGGCAAAGGTAAGGGGATAAGGTGAAAAAGACAACAATGGGAAAAGATAAATTTGAGTCGTTTTTATCGTCTTTTCCGAAGGTGTTCCAGCAAACAAACATTTATTCGCTTTTTTAAATAATCCATAACAAAAAATCAAAAACGTTTCTGATCTATGTATTCTTTAAGAATACTGACACCCGACTGCCGCCATTTCATCTCGCTATCTTTAAAAAAGAAGCTAATTCTATTTTTGATTCATTTCTTCAAATGTAATTTCTTCCGTCTTTATCCAGATTATTTTTCCTCACTGGATCTTACATCCTCCTGCTCCCTATCCCCAACGCAATTTTTGCACTGAAAAAAATAATAGATTGAATTTCTTAGGTCATAAAATTTAAAAGTTAATAAGATGAGTATTTTTACATTAAATCATTGAAGTTTATGAAAAAGACTGTTTTCCTTTTTTTTCTAATTATTTCCGCACTTTTTTCAGCAGCGCAAGAGACTCCTGGAAAAATCACATTGCCGAATGGATGGTCACTTTCACCCGCCGGACATGGATATTTATTGGGCGATCTTCCTTTAAATATGGCGGTCAGTTCTTCAAAAAAATTATTGGCGGTAACCAACAATGGCCAGAGCACGCAGAGCATTCAGCTTATCGATGTCAATTCCGAAAAAATCCTTGATAATATTACGGTTGCCAAAAGCTGGGTGGGTTTAAAATTCAGTGCAGATGAGAAATTTCTTTACGCCTCTGGCGGAAATGACAACTGGATCATTAAATACGCCATAAAAAAGGGCAAGCTTATTTTGGACGACACATTAAAGCTGGGAAAGAAATGGCCGGAAAAAATTTCACCCGCAGGCATTGACATTGACGACAAAAGGAACTTGTTATATGTTGTTACGAAAGAAAATAATTCTTTGTACATCCTGGATTTGGCCACAAAAAAGACGATTGGGAAATATCAATTAGATGGAGAAGGATATACTTGTTTATTATCCAAAGAAAAGAAGGAACTGTACATCAGTTGTTGGGGATGCCAAAAGCTGGTTGTCTTTAATACAATTACCAGAACTTTTTCTGCGCAAATAAATGTGGGAGATCATCCCAATGATCTGTGCTTAACAAAAGATGGCAAACACCTGTTTGTTGCCAACTCTAATGACAATTCTGTTTCGGTTATTAACCTCAAGGAAAGAAAAGTAATTGAAACCTTGACTTCATCTCTCTATCCTGATGCGCCTCAAGGTTCGACAACCAATGGCGTAACATTAAGTCCTGATGAAAAAACCTTGTATATCGCCAACGCGGATAACAATTGCCTTGCCTTGTTTGATGTATCGAGCCCCGGAAAAAGCGTTTCAAAAGGTTTTATTCCCACGGGTTGGTATCCAACTTCTGTAAAAGCGATTGGTAAAAAAATTTTTGTAACCAATGGCAAAGGATTTTCTTCTTTTCCTAATCCTGACGGGCCAAATCCTACTTATGCAAAAGGAAAAGTGTATTACCAGGGCGGAGATACTGCAACAACAAAAAAATACAATCAATACATAGCCAGTTTATTTACGGGTACTCTGAGTATTATAGATGTGCCTGACCGAAAACGATTGGCTCTTTACTCCAGACAGGTTTATTCCAACACACCTTACACAAAGGAAAAAGAATCATTGGCGCAAGGCGAGGCGGGCAATCCGATTCCGCGTTCATCAAAAGATATCTCTCCCATAAAATATGTGTTTTACATTGTAAAAGAAAACCGCACTTATGACCAGGTACTTGGGGATGTGAAAGAAGGAAATGGTGATACCAGCCTTGTTTTGTTTGGAGAAAACATAACTCCCAATCAACATAAAATTGTACGCGATTTTGCCTTGCTGGACAATTTTTACGTGGACGCGGAAGTGAGCGCCGATGGGCATAACTGGAGCCTGGGCGCTTACGCAACAGACTATCTGGAAAAAACCTGGCCAACGAGTTATGGTGGTCGCGGAGGCGGCTATGATGCAGAAGGTAACCGCGCTATTGCAAATAATAAAAAGGGATTTCTCTGGGATAATTGCAAACGATCCGGGGTTAGCTACAGGACTTATGGGGAGTTCGCAGACAATTACAAGCCGAATTTGGCAGTATTAAAAAATCATCTATGCAATTATTACACGGGTTGGGACATGAGCGTTCGGGATACCACAAGATTCAATCAGTGGAAAAGGGATTTTGACTCACTGGTTAGCATAAATTCTTTACCGCAGATTAAACACATTGCGTTTTCCCAACGACCACACGGAAGGAATGAAAAAAGGACGCCCTACCCCCTTTGCGCATGTAGCGGATAATGACCTGGCAGTTGGAATGTTTCTTGATTATTTGAGCAAAAGCCCCGTATGGAAAGAAAGCACGGTATTTATTGTAGAAGATGACGCACAAAACGGCCCGGACCATGTAGACGCACACAGGAGTCCTATATACCTCGCGGGCCCTTATGTGAAAAGGAATTTTGTGGACCATACTCCCTACACTACTTCCGGAGTTTTAAGGACAATTGAATTGATTCTGGGTTTGCCGCCTATGAGCCAGTACGATGCTGCAGCAACTCCTTTGTGGCGTTGTTTTTCTGCTACTCCCACTGAAACTCCTTTCACTTCTTTGCCTGCCAATGTTGATCTGGCTGAAAAAAATACCGTTGTAAATGAATTATCAAAAAAGAGCGGAACGTTCAATTTTGCAAAAGAAGATGCCATACCGGATCGGGAGTTCAATGAGGTTTTATGGAAAGGAATAAAAGGAATGGATAGCCAGGTTCCTTCCCCAGTCAGATCTGCGTATTTATCCGTGGAGAAGGATGACTGAATCTGGATTTGTAATGCCATTTTGTTCAAGAGAAATGCTATACAACAAGCAGTTCATCCGATACAAAACTGGCAACCAAACTGATTTAAATTGAATGTTTCGCCAGAAGTGACACCTTTTCAAAAGGTATCACTTCTAAGAGCATATGAATCATTTCAACTGAATATAGTTTAGTTTTATTCTTCTCCCTTATTCTGCATTTTCATTAAAGCCGCATAGGCATTGGTTGTTATAATATTTTGTTCCAACAAATTAATTTTATCAGAACTGATTTCAATTTTTGAATTGGATGCATTTCCGGTTTTAATTTCAGTTATTTCAAAATGATTATTTCCTTTGTCAATAAAAATATATTCTCTGTCACCCGATCGGACTACAGCTTCTTCAGGAACCAGAATAGCATCGTTGGTAATCATGCCAATTTCGGCGTTTAAAAACATTCCAGGTAGTAATTCATGTTGCGGCTTTTCAAAATGACAATGGATCATTGCGGTTCTGTTGGCATCTAGGTTTTTGCTGACTAATATTACTTCCGCCTCAAAAATCTTTTCCGGATTGCTGGCCATGTACGCTTTAATCTTTTGTCCTATCTGAATATTGTGTATATCCTTCTCAAAAACTGTTAACGCTAAGTGCAGGTCGTTCGGATTAATCAATTCAAACAATACGTCTGATGGATTTAGAAACTTACCAATGTTTACATGCACCGCTGATACGTAACCGTCAATTGGCGAATAAATATTGATAGAACGACTGATATTATTTTCGGTTATTTTATCCGGATTCAATCCAATCAAGTGTAACTTTTCCTTTAAGCCGTTTGCAATAATTCTTTGCATCTGAAATTCACTTTCAGTTTGCTCAAACACCTTATCGCTGGTAGATTTATTTTGGTTAAGTTGTTTTTGCCGCTCATATTCCTTTTGCAAAAAATAGCTTTTTGATTTCGCTATTAAATAATCTTGCTGCAATTGAATGAGCGACTGGTCCTGCATTACAGCAATGGATTGCCCTTTGCGAACATGAGTGCCTTCCAGCAAATGAGTTGACTTTAAATATCCGCCCAAAGGAAAACTAATGCTTACCATATTTTGTGGCGGCACATCTACCACGCCACTTACTTTTAATATGGAACTCATTTTTCCGGTTACCGGTTTCCCGGTTTCAATACCGGCATTTTTTATTTGTGCGTCAGTCAGTGTTACTACATTTTCATTTGTAGAAACTGCTTTTTCTTCTGTTGTGGTTTTGTCTTTACTGCTGCATGATGCGATGACAGTAAAAAGAAACATTGCTATTATATATTGAAGTTTCATCTTTTCATTTTTAATTGTAAATGTTTATAA
Source organism: uncultured Chitinophagaceae bacterium (assembly GCA_963696835.1). Taxonomy (GTDB): domain Bacteria; phylum Bacteroidota; class Bacteroidia; order Chitinophagales; family Chitinophagaceae; genus Ginsengibacter. The sequence continues at coordinate 117,679 of CAVOLS010000010.1, forward strand.
ATTCTTAGTTTTTTAATTGTCTCAAAAGCTCTTCAATTCAATAATCGTCTGATTCCATTCATGGATCGCATTAATGTACTCTGATTCAATTCCTATAGATTGGTTGACTAACATGATCCATTCAATGTAATTAATGGCACCGTTTGCAAATTGAAGGTTGGCATTTTCTGATAAAATAGCTGCTTGTTTCAAAGCGCTTTTTTCAAAATAATCTAACGATTGCAGGTTCTTTTGATACTTTAATTTTAATTGCCCGATAATTGATTTTTGTTGCATCAAAGATTCTTGATACTCTACCTGAGTAGCTGAATAATTTATTTTAGCCGCCGAAACCCTTGATTTATTAGCACCATTGAAAATGGGGAGACTTACTCCAATTTGCACTGCTGAAAATCGGTTGGAAGCAGTAAAGTTTTTCTCTACTCCATTTATATTTTGCAAGCCAATGATGGATTGATTAAAATAGCCCAAACTCAATTGTGGTAAGGATTTCATTTTGTTCACTTCTATTTCCTGCAAAGCAATATTTTGTTGTTGCTCCTTTAATTTTACAGTAGGAAATAAAGCTGCTGAAGAAGTATCGGGCAAGGTTTCCAGAACCATTTTCAATTTTTCTTTTTGTGGCAAAAACGCTTCATTTGTATTGAGCAATTTGCCAAATTGAGTCTGAACAATTTTTAAATCCGATTCTATTTGTTGCAATTGATTGGCGACCTGCATTCGTTGTGTTTCGGCCGCCGTTTTCTCTAAAAGATTTACATCACCTGCTTGGAAACGCTGTGTCTGCCTTAGTAAAAAAGCGCTGTAGAGACTGTCTGCTTTTTGCAACAAAGTTATTTTCTCCTCCAACATTCGCATTTCATAAAATAAAAATGTCACCTGCTTTTTCAATTCATTTTTTATCACATTTTCATTTAGCAAATTGCTTTGCCAATAAGCTTCCAGCAATACTTTTTGTTTTTTATAAACAATGGGAAAAGCTATGTTTTGGCTTATCCCAAATCGTGTATCGTTATAAGGGCTGTTGATATTTCCATATTCTCCGGAAATATTTGTGAAAGGAATATCCACTGCGCTGCCTTCCAATTTTTTTGATGAAAGTGTTTTTAGTTTGGATACCTGCACAGAAAGATTTTGATGCAAAGCCTTGTCGATAGACTCCTGCAGGCTGATGGTTCTTTGTGCGAAAACAGCATTAGAAATCAAACCTAACAGCAGCAAAGGAATTATTTTCCTGGTTTTATTAAATGTGTTCATAGTGAATTTTTTCTTTTTAGTAGTTCCATTCTTTTCAAGCCATAGATAAAGAACCGGCAAAACTAACAGCGTGAGAAAAGTGGCAGTAATCAATCCGCCAATCACGACAGTTGCAAGCGGACGCTGCACTTCAGCGCCCGCGCCATTGCTTAAAGCCATTGGTAAAAATCCAAATGACGCAACCGCAGCAGTCATCAAAACCGGGCGCAATCGTATTTCCGTTCCTTTTATTATCCGGCTTCGTACATTAAGTAGTCCGGCTTTTTTTAGATGATTAAATTCTGTGATTAACACAATTCCATTCAATACCGCGACACCAAATAAAGCAATAAACCCAACACCTGCAGAAATACTAAAAGGCATATCCCGAAGCCACAAGGCAATAACGCCACCGATGGCAGACAAAGGAATTGCAGAGAAAATTAATAATCCCTGTTTTACAGAATGGAAAGCAAAATAGAGCAGCAATAAGATCAGCAATAATGAGATAGGAACGGCAATGCTTAGACGATCTTTTGCAGCCACTAAATTTTCAAATTCACCGCCATAAGTGATGTAGTAAGCCGCAGGAAGTTTTACTTGTTGATTGATTTTATCCTGCAACTCGTGCACAACGGTTTGCACATCTTTACCGCGAACATTAAACCCCACAGTAATTCTGCGCTGCGCGTTTTCTCTTTGTATCTGATTGGGGCCAACTTTTACTTGTACATCAGCAACTTGCTGTAAAGGAATTTGCTGGCCTCCCGGTGTCGCTATTAAAAGATTTTGAACATCGCTTACGCTTTGACGGCTGTTATTATTCAGGCGAACTACCAAATCAAAACGTCTTTCATTTTCAAAAACCTGTCCACTCACTGCACCTGCAAATGCAGACTGCAAGGTATTATTAGCATCTGCCACTGATAATCCATATTGCGAAAGTGCTGCCCTGTTGTAATCGACTACGATTTGCGGCAGTCCTGTAATCGCTTCTACATACACGTCTTTTGCACCATCTACCGAATGAGCAATCGCACCTATTTTTTCAGCATACAAGGCTAAGGAATCGAGGTCTTCACCAAAGATTTTACAAACCACATCCTGCCTTCCGCCGGTCATCAGTTCATTAAAACGCATTTGAACCGGAAATTGAAAACCGACCGTAATACCCGGCACATCTTCTAAAGCATGGCTCATTTTTTCAGCGAGCTCATCAAAAGTTTTGGCTGATGTCCATTGTTTTTTAGGCTTTAAAATCACCATCATATCCGATGCTTCCATACTCATAGGATCAGTAGGAATTTCACCACTGCCAATCTTTGTTACTACCTTCTCTACTTCCGGAAATTGTTGCAACAAAATATGGGATGCCTGCTGGGTAGATTTTATGGTAGTTGTTAATGAACTTCCGGTTAAAACCCTTGTGTCCACTGCAAAATCACCTTCCTCTAACTTTGGAATAAATTCGCCACCCAGAGAAGAAAGTATCATGATTGCAACAACAAATAATGCTATTGCAGACGCCACAATTAATTTCGGAATTGCCAAAACCCTTAATAAAATATACTTATATCCACGCTCTAATTTGCGCATGATCTTATCAGAAAAATTATCCTTGTGTGATAACTTTTTACTCAATACCAACGAGCTCATCATGGGTATGTAGGTGAGCGATAATAAAAACGCTCCGGCAATCGCAAAGGCTACTGTTTGCGCCATTGGCTTAAACATTTTTCCTTCAATTCCTTGCAGGGAAAGGATGGGCAGGTACACAATTAGAATAATAACCTGCCCGAAAACAGCAGCATTCATCATCTTTCCCGCGGAATGATTTACTTCTTCATTCATCTGTTGCTGACTGATGCGGTCCATTCCTGCAAACTGCTTGTTCTTATGCAGCCGGTGCATGACCGCTTCTACAATGATCACCGCACCATCTACTATCAATCCAAAATCCAAGGCACCCAAACTCATCAAATTTCCACTCACGCCAAATAAATTCATCATGATGATGGCGAACAACATAGACAACGGAATTACCGATGCTACCAATAAACCGGCGCGCAGGTTTCCAAGAAAAAGGACCAGCACCAAAATAACGATCAGCGCACCTTCCAATAAATTGGTCTCCACAGTAGAGATCGCATTATTTACCATTTTTGTCCTGTCCAGAAAAGGCTCGATCATCACACCTTCGGGCAATGTTTTTTCTATTTGGGCAATTTTTTCTTTTACATCTTTAATTACTTTAGATGAATTGGCGCCTTTCAACATCATCACTACAGCGCCCGCCACTTCGCCTTCATCATTGTAAGTAACTGCTCCATATCGTGTAGCCGATCCTAATTGCACATCGGCTACATCCCTTATGGATAAAGGCGTTCCATCGGGCAGTGTTTTTACCATGATATTGCTGATGTCATCCTGATTTTTTACAAGGCCTTCACTTCGTATAAATAAAACCGTAGGCCCTTTTTCAATGTAAGCGCCACCGGTGTTCTGGTTATTTTTTTCTAACGCAGAAAAGATATCAGAAATGGTAAGGTTGTATGATTTTAGTTTATCATAATTCACACCAATTTCATATTGCTTTAATTTTCCGCCAAAGCTGCTCACATCGGCTACTCCCGGCGTTCCAAGCAATTGCCTGCGCACGATCCAATCCTGGATGGTTCGCAATTCTATCGCATCATATTTATGTTCAAAACCCGGTTTTGGTTTTACTACATACTGAAAAATTTCTCCCAATCCTGTTGTAACCGGTCCCAGGTGGGCGTACCGAGTGCAGGCGGTATCTGGTTTTGCACCTGCAATAATCGTTCACTTACCTGTTGCCTTGCCCAATACACATCCGTTTTTTCATCGAAAACGATTGTTACCAATGACAAGCCAAAGCGCGAGAAAGAGCGCTGCTCAATGATTCCGGGAATATTGATGGTGGATTGTTCAATAGGAAAAGTAATGAGCCGTTCAATGTCAGCAGCGCCCAAGGAAGGCGAAGGCGTTATGACCATCACCTGGTTGTTGGTAATATCCGGAACCGCATCAATCGGTAGTTTCGTAACATTATAGATACCCGAAATAATGAGCGCCAGCACCATCATAGCCACAATTAATTTATTGCGGATAGAGAATGCAATAATTTTATTAAGCATAATTTATCTTCTTAATTACTATTGATCTAAAAAAAAAATACAGGAATACCCATTAGTCAACAATTTCTTGTTGCCTGGATGGCATTCAATAAAAATAAATTATGCAAATTGTGGCGGACGAAAAATATCTACCATATAATTGGAAGGGATCCAATCATTCTGAACCTTGGAAAATGGTGTTGTTGACACTAACAATGGCTCGTTAGAAATAACAATTTGTTCCGGAATTACAATGGACGTGATGGCCTGGATACAATCACTTGTTTTAAAAGGCAATTGCATGTCGCGCGCATAATCATCGTCCACAGGATTGCCACTGAAATAATGAAGAACAATAAAACCCCCCAGTGTAATATCCTTATTTTCAGCCTTGTGCTCAAAATAATGTTGCACCAATATAGGTAGCTTCAATATTTGATTCAGCTCTGTTTGAGAAAACAGCATCAGAGACAAAAATAATATGGCTGAAAAACGTTTCAATGGTTGCAAATATAAAATTTAAAATTGTTATGGGGGTATGATTTGACTCATAGCGTTTATAATTTGTTTCTCTATTAACCAATTTTTAGGGATTACTGACTTAATCTTTTTTCAGACACAATCTATTTTTGGCTTCGCCTAACTATCCATTCGTTATTTTGCTACCATTTCTTTCCTTCGGTTGACCGGCCAATTTTCGAGTATTAATTTTTGATCGGCGTTAAAACAGCATCGCCGTGTAAACCTTTGAGCGCTGTCTATGAATGGTAATTTATTTGCTGGAAAATTCCTTCTGACTTCCTGTTAATAATCAATTACAAAATTGAATCATTTCAATCGCTCGTGGCATATCCTTTGCAGTTTCCAAGGCATTACAACATGTAAAATCATCAAAATGAATAACGTAAAAAGCATCCATGATTTGGGTCAAAGCATCTGGCTTGATTTTTTTGACCGGGAATTAATGGACAGCGGGGAATTGCAAAAGCTGATTGACGAAGATGGTTTAAGCGGCATTACTTCCAATCCTTCCATCTTCCAAAAAGCCGTTGAAAGTAGTTCTGATTATGATGACGATATAAGGAAATTATCAGGGCAACAAAAAAGTGATGAGGAGATTTTTCTCGGTTTCGCTACAAAAGACATCAGAAGGGCGGCGGATATTTTAAAGCCGGTTTATCACGCCTGGCAGGGAAAGGATGGTTTTGTCAGTCTTGAGGTTTCTCCCCATCTCGCCAACAATACCGAAGGAACTATTGCACAGGCACGGGAATTATGGGAACAGGTGGGAAGGGAAAATGTAATGATCAAAATTCCCGGAACAAAAGAAGGTCTGCCCGCTATCAGAAAATGTATCAGCGAAGGAATTAATATCAACATCACTTTATTATTCGGCCTTAACCGTTACAAAGAAGTTACTGAAGCTTTTATTTCCGGTTTGGAAGACCGGCTTAAACATAATCAGCCAATTGACAAGATCGCTTCTGTCGCCAGCTTTTTTCTTAGCCGCATCGATGTAATGGTTGACCCTATGTTAAAAGAAAAGAAAATGGACAAGCTGGTTGGGGAAGTTGCCATTGCCTCTGCACAAAAAAGCTTACGAAATTTTCAAAGAGTGTTTTTCAGCGAGCGTTTCCGTGAGCTGGAAAGAAAAAGGAGCGAAAAAACAAAAAGTGCTCTGGGCGAGCACCAGCACAAAAAATCCTGCTTTCAGCGACGTGAAATATGTTGAAGCACTTATAGGACCAGACACAGTCAATACGTTGCCTTTGGAAACCATAGAGGCTTTTCGGCGATCACGGAAAAGCAGTTGACCACCTTGAAAACGATCTTGTTCATGCGAACCGGGTTTTGGAACAACTGGACGCAAACGGAATCAATATCGACGACATCACTCAAAAGCTGGAAGAGGAAGGGGTTCAAAAATTTAATAAAGCTTATGATTCCCTTCTTAAAGCAATCGACTCAAAAAGAAAGACCCAATTGGCCTGAATAAATGGAATTCCTTCAACTTGCCGCCACTCTCAAAGTTTTGCGGAAAGAGGGTTATATTTATGCAAACCATAAATCAGAACAGCATGAAAAGTAATGAACTTTACCCATTGCCCAGCCGTGAATTATCTGAAAAAAGGAATTCACTGGCGCCGGAAATTTCAGAGGCATTCCGCAATTTCAGCAAAACGGTTTTTAAAGAAGGTGCCTTGCCAGAAAAAACAAAGCAATTGATTGCAGTGGCAGTCGCCCATGTTACCCAATGCCCTTACTGTATCAGAAGCCACACTACACAAGCAGTAAGAAAAGGTGCGAGTGAGCAGGAAATTATGGAAGCAGTTTGGATTGCGGCAGAAATGCGGGCAGGGGCAGCCATTTCCCATTCCAATCTGGCGCTGGACCAAATGGAACCACATGAAAAGACCGATTAAAAATAATGCACCTCACTATTAAAAGAGCGTATGAACCTGTTGAAAAGCAGGATGGCTACAGGATACTGGTAGACAGGTTATGGCCCAGGGGTTTAACGAAAGTTAAAGCTGGCATTGACCTTTGGCTTAAAGACATTGGTCCTTCCACCGAACTGAGAAAATGGTTTGGTCATGATCCGGAAAAATGGACTGAATTTAAAAAGAGATATCGCAAGGAACTGGAAAACAAAAAGGAGGATCTTTCAGTAATTAAAGATCACAGTGAAAATGGCGATGTAACACTTATCTATGCTGCCAGGGACACTGAACACAATGAAGCGCGGGTAATTTTAGATCTTTTACAATAAGCCGGCAGAAATTATACCCTTCTAAACGTTCTAAACCTTTTAACTTTCTAATCTTTCTAAACCTTCTGACTTTACACCGTAAATAGTCCAACCATTTTTCTGTCGGCCAAGGTATTAATTTTCCTTTTTAGAAAGGATTGCCGAAAAAGCAGGGAGACCGCTCTGGTTTGCTGAGCAAAGAATCTATAGATGAGTGGCTGCCGGATGCTTGCAAGTATCCTTTTCCGCCTTACAACGCATTGAATCGGAAGAAAGCAATTGCGGAAAAGATACTGCATTGCAGCCGGAACTATCGGTCCACAACGAATCTGTTGCCGAGAGCCCCAAATGTGCCTTATTTTTTTCTTCCTAAAAATCATAGCAACTCTGATTCTGCTTAAATGCAATTTGGAATAATGATTGCTTCTCTTTTTTTCAATCCCTTTTACATTTAAATTAAATGCAAAATGAAACGCAGTATCAAAAGCCTAAACGGCTATTCTTTGAAGGAAATCGACGGGGAAATTGGGAAGGTTGAAGATTTTTATTTTGACGACAAGACCTGGACGATCCGTTATCTGGTTGTAAAAACCGGTAACTGGCTTTCCGGAAGGGAAGTGCTCATTTCGCCTGAAGCCCTGCAAACACCTGAATGGGAAACGAAAGAATTTCCCGTAAACCTTACAAAAAAGCAAATAGAAAACAGCCCGGATATCGATACGAAAAAACCTGTTTCAAGGGTCGAGGAAGAACGGCTGTACGAATATTATCCGTGGGACAATTATTGGGACACGGAATCTTACGCGCATGGAGCTGGCATTTTTGGCATGATGCCCAGTGAGCTTTATGATGAAAATGTGGAGAGTGCAGAAACAACGTCCGTTCAAAATCCTGAACCGCATTTGCGAAGCTCGAACGAGATTATTGGCTATACTATTCAGGCGAGAGACTCGGAAATCGGCAAGGTGACTGATTATATTGTTGACGACGATGATTGGAAAATTAATTTCCTGGTGGTAGAAACGGGTTCATGGCTCGATCGCAAGCCGGTGCTTTTGTCAACGAGCTGGATAAAAGAAGTGAATTGGGATAATCAAATCGTGGTGGTGAACATTACAACCGACGAGGTGAGGAATAGCCCGGATTTTGATCCCTCAGAACCGGTAAATGAAGTGTATGAACATAAATTGTATGACTATTACGGGAGGCCGCAAAATTAGTTTTAGTGTTAGGTTAAGGAAGGTTTAGAAAGTTTACAACTTTTAAAAAAAATGTGTTTGACGTTAAAAGTTGAGTTTCTTCGTGTTTTTTAAATTTTACCCATCCTTGCCAAATTTCCTTCCCGGTAACTTAGTTCTCCATTGAAATTGCGGGCAGGTTCCGTATAGGGATGTTCTTCCTCTTTTCCAATATCCATTATATGCATTACCGTCCAACCGTGAATTTTTAAATAATCGGAAACCATGGAGCGGTGGCAGCGCCACCAAACAGCTTCCGAACACATGTAGGCGGTTCTGGTTTCACTGGCCATCAGTTCAAGCCTCTTGATGGCTTCCCGGAATGCATCTGTTTCCATGTAATCTGCATACCCCCTGAATGCAAGATGACGCCACGCCTGATTTTTTGATTCAGGATCGGCTTTTCTTCTTCCTCCCAGATTGGGAAGATGAAAATATTGGATCCCGTTTTCAGGCAACGTTTTTTCCAACGTTTCCTTATTGAATTGCGGATAATGGCGTGATCCCGGAAAGCTGCGAATATCAACCACTATTGCAATTTGAAACGAATGTAGCATTGCAAGCAGTTCGCCGAAACTTCGGGTGGAATGGCCAATTGTCCAGATTGTTTTCATTGTCGTTGAAATTAAAAATTAAATAAGTAAAAATAACGGCCTAGTCTCACTCTAACACTTGCATCTTTCAACCCTGCCCAAAACCTTCCTAAACCTGCTAAACTCAAAACTCTCAGCTCCCAACTATTCCCACCACAATCAAAATCAGGAGTAATGGCAGAACCGGCAGAAACTGAGGGCCATGAAATTCCACCCATCCGGTAAAAACTGCGGTTAGCCCATAAGCGAAGAACACCATTAATTGCAATTCGAAACGCTGTTCAAGATTTGAAATCGGCACCATCCCGCTGGTTTTTTCCTGCTTTTTGAAGCCTTGCCTTGCACCTTGCACAAGGCTCATGGCGATGCTCGTTATCGTTCCAGTGATAAAAGTGGTAACTACACCTGGAATCTTCAAATTCCTTACTGTCGCGCTTTGCATGCCCATGGCAATAGCAGAAAGCCCGATTGAAATAAAAAGGGCAGCATCTGTTAATGGCTCCCGGTGCCTGAACCACAAAATCGTTAAGATGGCTATGATTCCGCTTTCTATGCCAAAACTCAATCTGATATAAAACCGCCAATTTCTCTTTTTATTTTCAACAATAAGAGAGCCAAGCAAAGCGCCAATTATAAATCCTAAAAGTGCAGCCATGGAATGAAGAGAAGAAGCAAGTTTCCCCTGGCCGATTGATAGTCCCAATAAAATGGTGTTGCCCGTCATGTTGGCCGTAAAAACGTGTTGGAGCCTGAAATAACTCATCACGTCAATGCTTCCCGCGACACCTGCCAATAACAGCAGCATCAAATCGAAACGTTGGGTAGAAGGAGTTGATGGATAGCGGTGCGCCATAAAAAGAGCGTTGATGTTTTTTAAACATGAAAAAACATACCAAAAAAAATAAAGTCGCTCATTGGGCGATTCCCATAATTTCAAAGAATTCTTGCTTTAGCCACTGCAAAAATTCAAGATTGGGGAAAAGTTCTACAAATCGGGAATTTCAAAGCATTCACGGCTATAAGTAAATGGCCTCTTTCCCCAGTGAAAACACGGAAAAAAATTGGCGCAAAATTTCCTTTGCTTTTATTAAGGTAACTAATTATTATCCAATCATAACCCCGTTTTTATGATCGTACAGGAGAAAAAAGTGAATGCTAACGCAAGATCCATGATTCATAACGGGATCAACTCTTATGATGAGGCAATTTCTTTAAGCACGCTGCCAACGAAGACTGCCGTTAATACCTTCAAGGGTTTCGCTGAGGAAGAGCAGATCAGGTTGTTCCCCTTCGTTAATCGTTATCTTCAAAAAAAGATTATCCAAAAGCTGTCCAAAAAACAAGCAACGGCAATTTTGAATAATCTGAACTCCACGGCGCGGAATCTTTTTTTTATATCCCTTTCGCCTATTTATCGGACCCGCTTCCTCGATTACCTTGATGATGCTCATAAAAAATCCACGCAAACCATGCTGGGTTATCCAAAGCATAGTGTAGCTCGGATCGTGGGAACTGAATTCGCGACGGTTAAACCCGAAATGACGGTGGCGGAAGCAACACAATCCTTGCGCAAAAACCAAAAGGACACTGATTCGATGAATGTGATCTATGTAGTGGATGAAAAAGGTAAATTGCTTGATGATTTGCCTATCAGGCGGCTGATCCTGAACGATCCGGCAAAAAAAATCAGCGATTTGATGGACGGCGTTTGCCTGAAATTGCGAATCAGTGAAAGCGCCGACGAAGCGATTGAAAAATTCAAGATCTATGATCGCACGATCCTGCCTGTCACCAATGAACAGGACTTGCTGCTGGGTGTGGTGGAAATCGATGACGTGATCGACGCCGCTGAGAACCGCGACACGCGACAGATGCAAAAGTTTGGGGGAATTGAATCGCTCGAATATCCATACATGAATACCAGCATCTGGTCGCTCATTAAAAAGCGCGCCGGATGGCTCGTCCTTTTGTTTTTAGGAGAAATGCTCACGGCTACCGCGATGGGATATTTTGAGAAAGAAATAGCAACCGCTGTGGTTTTAGCACTTTTTGTTCCTTTGGTTATCTCAAGCGGCGGCAACAGTGGCTCGCAGGCCGCAACGCTCATCATCCGTGCGATGGCCATCAAAGAATTGAAATTAAAAGACTGGTGGTACGTGATGCGTCGTGAAGTATTTTCAGGCTTGTGTCTGGGTGTCATCCTCGGATCCATTGGGTTTCTGCGCATCTCGATCTGGCAGCTCTTGCATTGGTACGATTACGGCGAGCATTGGATCCTGATGGCGGCAACGGTCTTTTTTTCACTCATTGGAATCGTGATGTGGGGAACACTGAGCGGTTCGATGATTCCCATCTTACTGAAGCGGATGAAACTGGATCCGGCAACCTCATCAGCGCCTTTTGTAGCCACACTCGTTGATGTGACTGGTTTGATCATTTACTTCAGCATCGCTGCGATCATTTTGAAAGGCACTTTATTGTGAAGGCTCGTTATCAGCAAACAGACTTTTTTTTAAGATTTATTGATTCACTCCTGCTTCTTGGTAAACACACGAATTCCGGTGATTTGGCCACAGAACGCTGAACTCACGAAAACATCTGTGGACTATATCTTTTATTTTCCCCGCTGATTCACGGTTATTTTTTCCGAAAATCTGCGGTAAAACCGATCATCTGTGGACTATATCTTTTTTCCCCCGCTGATTCACGGTGATTTTTACCGCAGATACACGCTGAACTTCCTGTTCTATTCCCCGAAAATCTGCGGTTCAAATCTACCATCATCTGCAGGCTATATCTTTTATTTTCCCCGCTGATTCACGCTGATTTTTACCGCAGATACACGCTGAACTTCCTGTTCTATTCCCCGAAATCTGCGGTTCAAATCTGCAATCATCTGCGGGCTGTATTAAAAAATGAGGCTATTTATTAATAACCTCATTTAAAATTTTGCAAATCCGTCCTTCATGTTAATAGGCAGGCTCCATGCTGGCTTTGTAATTCACATTCTTTTCAGCGATTTGCGAAAGCAAGGCGTCTGTTTCCTTTTCTTCCGCCAGTGTTTGACCTAAAATATTTTTGATGTCGTCATATCCTAAGGTTTCTGAGAGTTGGCAAAGGCCGCCATAAGTCGCTATTTCATAATGCTCGGCTTTCTGACCGGCAAAAATCAAACCCACATCTCTTTGAGCAGTTCCGGCATCTGTATCGCTGATAATATCTCTCCCTTCTTCAGCGATCCCTGCCATGGCAGGGCATTTTTTAGCCTCCGCTTCATGCCCCATCAGGGTAAAAACATGTTCCAGCCGGCTCACATGCTCTTTGGTTTGTTCAAGATGTTTTGAAAATGCGTTTTTCAACTCCTGGGTGGTAGCCGCTTCCTCTAACTTTGGAAGGGTTTTAACGAGCTTTTTTTCAGCCCAGTAAACGTCCTTTAATTCCTCGAGAAAAAATTCTTTTAATTTCGAATCATCCATTCTGCCCGTATTGCCTGGGTTGTTCATTCCCGAATCACGGTTCGTGTTCATATTCGTGCCGGAGTCGTTGTTTCCCGTATTCACTGTGTTTGGTGTCATAATACTATTTTTTATTGTTAAAGAAATATAATTCATGTGAAGTCAAAAGAATTTCATGCCATACATACTTGCTGACCCGGCCTCGTTTTTTATTTCTGTTAATATTTTTTTTGCTGATGTTTTGCTGATTCTGTTGCAGGAAATTAAAATCGGTGAAAATCGTTATCGCGATAGTTTGCATGAGTTGGGAAACTCATCGGGGCAGATACAGGATTGAGAAAAAAGAAGCATTTTCGTGGATTTAAGTAAACAAGAAAGAATGGCTATTGCTTAGGCAATGTCAATCATTTTTTTATGACCACCTGGAAATCCTTATTCTCCCAATGGTTTGCTTCAATCCAGAAAAAAGTAAATTTAATTTCTCCTGAAGAAGTATTCCCCAGTTCAATGTCCGCTAAATGAATTCCAACTTTTGTATCACGGGTATTGGTATCCGTTACAGTTTTCCAATTGTCCAAAGTCCAGTGAACAATCGCCGCTGCCTTTACTTCAATCCGCAGGATTTTTTTTGATGAAACAGACAGGCAAGGCCAGGAAAACCGCCAAACGCTAAAAGGAGACGGATGTTTATTTTTCAGATACCTGTCGCGTGTATGGGGCGACATATCGAAAATCTTTTTCGCCTTAATTGAATAGCAGAGCTTGATGTATTCCGCATGAGCCCAGGTTAAAGGCATGGCAGAACCGGAATGCTCACCAAAACACAATCCCCTGACAGGGATATCCTCAGTATCCCAGATCTGTTCAGGGATCAGGCCATTATTCGAAAACGCATCCATAGCTTTCAGCAGTTTTTTTGCTCCTTCGATGTTTCCGGCAGCTATTTCATAATGGGCGCGCTCCCCAGTCAAAAGTGGCCATGCCCTTCCAATTCCATAGCCATTGTTTGAGTAACTGGCGCCATTTTCCTCCTCGCCGTAACCATCGTTGACATAACGGTGCCAGCAAATGCCGTTGGGTGTTTCCACTTTCAATTTTTCATCAATCACCTTTATGGTATTGAGAATTTTAGGATCGTCCGCCGCTCTTAAACCAAAGCGAACCAAAGCCAGCGCATCCACGCAGATCAGTTCCCACAACTGCATTTTGCCATTTTCTGGCGTCCTGTTTTTTATATAAATGAAACGATCCTTCACCTCCTCTGCTGCCTGCAGGTAAGGATTAATGCGTATGTAATAACCGTCAACCGCACACTCTTTGGCTAGTGGAGTGCCGGTAACATAGGTCCACGTTTCAATCTGGCCGTTCCAATAATCGGCTGTTTCCCGGCAGTATCGTGCGATCTCCCTATCATGATTGATCTCCGCAAGACTGGCAGCGCTCAGCAAGCCGGTTATTTCCGCCGCGAGCGTGAAAGCCGATAGCCCTGATTCCTCCTCCCAGCGATCCTGTTGGGTGGAAGGCCCATTCATGATCAAAAAAGAAATGGCCTTTTTTACCGCTGGCCAATATCTTTTCATTCTTTCCTCATCCAGTTTATAATTCTGCTGACACTGATCAACAAGCATTATCGGCAGCGCTATTTCATCCATTTGAAGCCCGGTCCACCAGGGAATCCCTTCGAGCCACATATTCTGATTCCATTTCCCATCATTTTCCTGGGTTGACACCAGGTAATTGAGGATTTTAAGCACTTCATCTTTTGAGTGAAGCGCGAGAAAGCCCCCTGAACTTTCCACTAAATCCCGCGGCCATACAAGATGATAACCGCCTAAGTCATAATCTCCTTTTGTTTCCCCCCAGGGGATGGAAAGACTGGCGACTATCCCGCCGGGAAATTTTTTCGACTGGTGCAGGTTCAATACAGTGGCGCTTGTCCTAAAGTGTTTCCCAATGGTATTCCTGTCTGTTTTCACGCTTTTCAATTTATTCTGAAACCCATCCCATTCGGAAACATATCTTTCTTTTGCAGTTCCGAATCCATCTGTGAGGCTGGCCCATGCACGGTTTCCCGCATCATCAGCTTTTGTTCCAAAACCAAGTGCAAGAACAAATTCACCAGTTTTGGTAATATCAATTTCAGCGGTTAGCGCAATGTTGCCGTCGTACGCTCTTTCATATTCCCATTCCATCTGGTAATGCTTTTTCAAATCCGTATAGCCATCAGAAAAACCGACATAACCAACCGATCTTTTTATAAAATTTGAGTAAAAAATTGCCAAGGCCAGAGTGATGCCGTCACGCTGGGCGTAAATCATTGGGATTCCCTTATAATCGCCAAGCCAGCCATTATTTCCAGAGCCACGGTTATTGATATGAGGAGCGAGCAACACATGCATTTTATATGCTGTAGCATCGCTTTTTTGCAGCGGTTTAAATTTTATCTTTTGCAGCAAAGTATCGCGGTAAGGATCGGTTATAACTTCCTTTTCAATCACATATCTTTTTTTGCGGCAGGTATTAATGATTTTAAAAGCAGGTACCCCTTCCTTCAGCCATTTCGTTTGATGGCTGGTATCCCTTTTTTCTTCTGAAAAAAAATCCTTCCCGTCCGTAACGATCAGTTCCATGTCGCGGATGCAGGCCAGATCTTCCCGCGGATAATAAACTTCATTGAGAATTCCATGGCTCAGGGTAAAGATTACGTTTGAGTAGGCGCTCACCGACTTACCAAGACCCGCTTTTGCGCTGGAGGTCCAGCGGGCATCGATTCCGGGCGCTCCGGGTGGTGTAGATTTATCTGCCATAGCTTTATATTTTTAATAGCTGAAAGCGCCAATCGAATTGAAATAGAAAAGATCCTATCTTTTGTACTTTCCCAAAGCCAGACTCTTTTGTTAGTTGAAAGGAACTATTCTTTTGTAATTTTATTGTTCTTTTTCCTGTTGATAGCATCGAAAACACAACCGGCAGTAATGGCATAAACCATGTGATGCATTGCATCAATGAGAACTGCTGAAGGCTTTTCTCTTGTGACGGGCGTGGCCACTCTCAATGAAGGAAGCATGATTAACTGGCCAACCCAAATGATAGTAAAATGCATGGAATTCGCCATCAAGCCTTTGAGGCCAAATAAACTTATTGCCCCCCGAACTACTCCCAGGCTCGTTCCATACATCCAGTGAATTTCTTCCGATACTTCTTTTGATTTACTTTCCGTTACGGGCTTAATATCGAATACTTCCCTTACAGCATTTGCCGGGGTGTCACTGCTTTTGCGGCCGCTGATTTTCATTTCTATCATTTGAGAAAGGGTCATAGCTATGGTGCCTGCGAATCCTGCCATAAGTCCTATCCCAATTGCGGTGCCCACATGAGAGAGTGTTGTTGATCTTTTGTAAACTTTCATAAACTATTTTTAAGGTTAAGAATTCAATTTTTACTTTTTCACCAGTTTTAAAAGGGAAAAAACAAAACTCAGCTCACAGCAAACGCACTTTTTTCACGCATTTTTCTTTTACCATAATACCAGCTAGCAGCAGATCGCTGCGACGGCCAAAAGGACTGCCGCCCGTTTCACTATCAACCTTGTAGATTTCAGTTTCATTCCGTCCACGTATTTTTTTTCGGGATAATCCATATTGTCAGGAGACTCCTTTTCTCGCAGCGCCATCTGCAAAACCTGGGCGGAGTGCAGGGCTTTTCGGTTCGTGAGCTGCTCTATCTGTTCCCGGCAACTAAAGCCATCAGAAATGATGATTGTCTTTTTATCAGCCTTCCTTGCCGCAGGCAAAAGCACCATTTCCCCGACTCTGACAGAAACATCATAATGATCTCCTTTTTCATATCCAAAATATCCTGCCATTCCGCAGCAGCCGGAGTCCAGCATTTGGTAATCCATACCCATCGCTTCGTAAACTTTTTCATCGCATTTGGTTTTCATGATCGCCTTTTGATGGCAATGGGCATGAACAATGGCTTTCCTGGTCAATTGGGGAAAATGAAAATCTTTTGCTTTCTCCTCCAAAAATTCAGCAAGCGTATAAGTTTGCTGTTTCAGGCGCCTGGCGTCTTCATTTGCAGGAAGCAGGTCACACATTTCATCCCTGAAAACTGCGACGCAACTAGGTTCAAGGCCAACTACCGGTGTTCCGCTCCTGATTTCTTCTTTTAAAACATCCAGGATCTGCAGCAGCATCTTTTTAGCGGTATCCAACATGCCAAAATCGTATAAAGGCCGCCCGCAACAAATGGATCTTTGCGAGATTAACACCTTGTATCCGGCCGCTTCGAGCACCTCCATACCGGCCACAAGGGTTTCCGGTTTAAAAAAATTATTGAAGGTATCTACCCATAAAATCACTCTGGGCTTTTTCTCCGAATCCTTGTTTCTTTTCCTCCTCTTGCCGGCATACCAGTTCCTGAAAGTTTGCTGGGCGAACTTTGGGATCTTTCTTTTTTGAGTGACACCGGCCATCGTTTTAGAAAGCCGGCTTAGCAGGGGCGCATGAGTGAGCAAATTGACAAGTCCGGGCATCAAAGATGCCAGTCGCGCCCACCAATAGATCAAGCCGAAAGCGTAGGCATCCCTGCCCCTAAACCTTCTTTTATAATAATGAGAAAGAAATTCCGACTTCAATGTTGCCATGTCCACATTGACCGGGCAATCGCCCTTGCAGCCTTTGCATGCCAGGCAAAGATCCAAAGATTCTTTAACCTCCTTTTCTTTCCATCCATGAGTGAGCACGTCGCCTTGCAGCATTTCAAAAAGGAGATGCGCACGCCCACGCGTGCTGTGCTTTTCCTCACGGGTTGCCATGTAGCTGGGGCACATGGTTCCTCCTTCATGGCGGCGGCAGTTTCCCACACCTACGCAGCGAAGCACGGCACGGGAAAAACTTCCTTTATTATCATCATTGAGAAAATGAAAATGAGTTTTTAACGCGGGAGGATCATATGAAGTTCCAAGGCGGAAATCGGATAACTGCCCATAGGTATCAATAATTTTCCCCGGGTTCATAAGCCATTGAGGATCCCAAATGGATTTGAATTCATGAAATGCCTGCATGATTTCTTTTCCAAACATGATCTCCAGGAGATCGCCCCTTGTTTGTCCATCGCCATGCTCGCCGGAAAGTGAACCACCATAGCTTACAACGAGATGCGATGCCTCCACAGTAAATTTTTTATAATTCTCGATTCCTGATTCAGTAACCAGATCAAATCCCACACGGCAATGAACGCAACCTTGTCCAAGATGACCATACAGGGAAGGATGATATCCGTATTTGCTGAATAGCTCCCTTAAATCTTTCAGGTAATCGCCTACTTTATCGGGCGGAACGGCAGAATCTTCCCAACCCGGCGCTCCATCAGGCTCACCGGGAACAAAAGCAGTTGCTCCCAGACCGGATTCCCTGATTTCCCAAAGCATTTTCTCCTGGCGCAGATCATCGAATAAAGACATATCCGGAGGATCTTTCTCTTTTTTAAATTCTTCCATGAGCGCTTTGCACTTATTATCGGAATCAGTTTTATCCTTTCCGCCAAACTCGGCCAAAAGCCAGCCACCGCCTTTAGGAAGCAGAGGCAGATCATTAAGGTTCAACCCTTTTTTTTGCATGAATTGAATCAGCATATCATCAAATCCTTCCAGGCCTATCGGTTTATGCCTCATTACCAGGGGACAGGCACGGCCGGCGGCATAAATATCAGGAAAGCCCAGAACCAGTAAAGAGCGGGCGCCGGGATCGGGCATTAATTTCATTTCTGCTTCCAGAATTATCGCACAGGTTCCCTCTGAACCTACGATAGCCTGAGCGACATTGAAACCATTTTCAGGCAATAAAGCAGGAAGGTCGTAACCCGAAACACGTCGTGGAATGTTGGGAAATTTCTTGCGGATTTCATCGCCGTATTTATCCCTCAACTCTTTCAATTTTCGATAGATATCTCCTTTTCTTCCGCCTTCCTTTATAATGCTTTCCAGTTCAGGTTCGGATGTTGGCCCCACTTTCATTTTCAGTCCATCATAAGTGAGGATCGTAAGGGATTCGGTGTTGTCTGACATGCGGGCGCCATAGCCATAAAACTGCGCCATTACGGAATGTACGCCACAGGAATTATTTCCCAACATTCCTCCAATTGCGCAATGGCTGTGCGTTGCAGGATCCGGGCCAAAGGTTAAATTGGCCTCACGCGTTGTAGTTCCGCGCATCTCGTCCAATACGATCCCAGGCTGAACCCGAACCGTCTTTTTATCTTTATCAATTTGCAGAACCTTGTTATAATATTTGGTCATATCCATAACTACGGCAACATTGCAACAGGCGCCCGTGAGGCTTGTGCCGCCGCCGCGCGATAAAACGGGCGCATGATATTTCCTGCAAATGGCTACGGTATTGATAATATCCTCTTCGGTTTTAGGAAGAACAACCCCGATAGGAACCTGCCGGTAATTAGAAGCATCGGTGGCGTAAAGAGCTTTGCTTCCTTTGTCGAAACGCACTTCACCCTCTATTTTGGATCGAAGCTTTTTTTCAAGCGATCTGGCTCGAATTCCTTTGGAATATTTTGTTTCATACCGGAGATCGAATGTATTTGTATCATTAGCCATAATAATTGGTTTTAAGATCATCTCCCAATGCAATAATTTTGATATTCTATTCGCCTTTCCGATTGCGTAGCTACACTTTATACTTTTCCGCGTCTTTATATTTAAATTCCAAACCTAAGCCCGGCCTGCTTGCATCAATGTGCAAGGCTCCATCTTTGGGTCGCTGGGTTCCGTCAAAAAGCATATTTTCTATTCTCGCATGATCATAAAAATATTCCGCGGTAAAAAAAGAAGGCAAGGTTAATCCTGCATGCAGATGAAGCGCCGGAGCGCAATGAGAAGAAAATAGCAACTGGTGCGCCTCACAGGTATTTCCCGCTTTAAGAAACACCGAAATCCCTCCGCATCGGGTCGCATCCGCCTGTAAAACATCTACCGCTTCCGCATCAAGCATCTGTTCAAAGTAGGGCAGATTGTATCCATATTCTCCTGCGGCGATTTTCATTCCGGCAGGCGAATGTTTTCGAATAAAACGAAGTCCCTTCAAATCACTGGCTGGAACTGGTTCTTCAAACCAGATTACTCCGAGCGCTGAGAACTTTTCCGCTTTTTCAAGTGCCTGACGTGCATTATAGGCGCCGTTTGCATCTACAAACAAAGCGCAATCTTTCCCAATGGCTTCCCGCGCTTTTTCCACTCTTTCCACATCTTTTTCTGGTTGGCGACCTATTTTCATTTTTACCTGCCTTATTCCCTGGTGCGTCCACCCGGATAACTGATCCTGCAATTTGTCGATGGTATAAGAGGTGAAACCACCGCTTCCATAAATGGGAAAATCGTCCCGAACTTTACCAAGCAAAAAAGCCAATGGCAAACGCATAATTTTTGCCTTTAAATCCCATAAGGCATTATCAATTGCAGAAATTGCCATGGCCGTAATGCCGCAATCCCCATTGTTCCTAACACTGTCTTTCATTGATTTAAGAATCCAGGGAATATCCATGGCATTTTTTCCAATGACTACTTTCTGCAGGTTTTTCTCAATGTAAAAAGCGGAAGAAACGTCGGCATAGCTATAACCCATTCCTCTTTGCCCACCGGCGACAACTTCAACTAAAACCATTGTCGTGTTATCCCATTCAATTGTTCCGTCAGATTCGGGGCCATCTGTCGGAATAATGTAGGCTGAGGTTTTTACCTTTTCTATGTTTATGTTTTCACTCTCCATGCTAATGCAATATTCCCTGAACAACATCCTTCCAGGTTTGCCTGATAATTCCCGCCTCATCGGGATCACCTTTCATTAAGGTTTTACTGAAATTCACCATCTGCTGAAAGGAAATATGGGGCGGAACCGTAGGTACATTCGGGTCAGTTATCACTTCCAGAACCGCGGGCCTGTCGGCAGACAAAACCTCATCCCATCCTTCTCCGATAAAATCGGGATCATCTATGCAAACCCCTTTCAGGCCCAAAAGTTTTGCGTATTCTGCAAATGGGAAATCAGGAAGATCCTGTGAAGCCGAAAATTTCGGATCCCCATTCATAACCCGCTGCTCCCAGCTCACCTGGTTGAGATCATTATTATGAAGCACCATGATCACCAGGCGCGGGTCTTTCCATCGTTTCCAATATTTCTTAATTGTAATCAATCCATTATTGCCCAACATCTGCATGGCTCCGTCGCCTACAAGAGCGATGGGAATCCGGTCGGGATAAGCAAACTTCGCTGCTATAGCATAAGGAACGCCTGGACACATGGTAGCGAGGTTTCCCGACAGCGAAGCCATCATCCCTTCCCTGATCTTCAGGTTGCGGGCAAACCAGTTGGCAGACGAACCTGAATCGGAAGAAATAATGCAATTATTTGGAAGCCTGGGTGACAATTCGGAAAAAACCCGCTGTGGATTGATTGGCTTTGCGGTATCCTTCGCCCTTGCGTCGATCACTTTCCACCAATCAACGATTTCCTTTTCAATCGATTCCCGCCACGAGCGGTCCTCTTTTCGTTTCAAAAAGGGAATCAGCGCCCGGAGCGTTTCCTTGCTGTCACCTAATAAGTTAATTTCCATTGGATAGCGCAGGCTTAATAATTTTCCGTCAATATCAATTTGTACCCCCCTCGCATGCCCTACTTTAGGGAGAAATTCTGAGTAGGGAAAATTGCTTCCAACCATTAAAAGTGTATCGCATTCGGTCATTAACTCCCAGCTCGGTTTGGTGCCTAATAAACCAATAGCGCCGGTTACATAAGGAAGATCGTCCGGCAAAGCGGCTCTACCCAATAAAGCTTTTGCTACCCCCGCTCCCAAAAGTTCTGCAACTTCTTTCACCTCTTCAGCGGCATGCAAAGCACCGGCCCCTATCAGCATCGCCACTTTCTTTCCTTCATTCAATACAGCGGCGGCTTCTCTCAGATCGGCCTCTCCGGGAACGATGCGTTCATTAGGAAATCCAATCCCTGTATGGATCGCGCCATGTTTACGTGGAGGATCTTCGGCGTCCAACTCCTGTACATCATTGGGAATGATAATACAGGTGACTGTTCTTTCGGTTTTTGCGATTCTTATTGAACGATCGATTATGTGCTTCATTTGCAGCGGAGAGGTGACTGTGTTCACATATTCTTTTGCAACGTCTTTAAACAGGCAATTCAAATCTACTTCCTGCTGAAAATCACCGCCCATCGACATTCTCGCCGATTGACCTACAATTGCCACCACGGATTGATGATCCATTTTTGCGTCATACAAACCGTTCAGTAAATGAATGGCTCCGGGCCCTGAAGTCGCCAGGCACACTCCTACTTCTCCCGTAAATTTGGAATGTGCACAAGCCATAAAAGCGGCATTTTCTTCATGCCTCACCTGAATGAAATCCATCTTCCCCTCCGCTCGTTCCAAAGCGCCCATAATTCCGTTAATACCATCGCCGGGGAAACCGAAAATCCGGTTGATTCCCCATTCCCGCAATCGTTCAATTAAAAAGTCACTAACTAATTTGGCCATATTGAATATTTAGAGAGAAGGTTAAAAGAAATCAATGCAACAAGAGCGATTTATTTAAGGGGGGAAATCTCTTGTTGAAGAAAAGCTATCTCTGTGCAAGCGACCTCAAACACTATGCCCTTTTGGCCAGGTATAGATTGAACAAATTGGTGTTGAAACTACATGCGCCATCCAGGAAAATTTGTGATTCCTTTGCCCACTTCATAAAATAAAGATCCGCTTGAGGTCAATGCAATTCTCACCAACGTATTGTTTGACTTGTTCATAATTTTATACAATTCCTGAAAAAAAAGTGTAATTAAATAAACACTTGCAAAAGCGGGGTATATAAATTATTTAGCAAAGGTGTCATTTCTTTGCAGTGAAATTGAACTGCCTGAACATGGAAGAAACCGCTTCCCTGACTTTGACATCATCATTAACCATGTCAGGTTTCAAAATCCCCGATGCATATCCCTGCCAGGCAACCTTTCCGGATCTCCGGTCCAAAAGATTGATCAATAAAGTGCCGGGATCCACATTTACCCTTTCAATATTTTCAGGCGTGCGTACAGAATCAAGTCCCTGGTCGATCATCTCATACCCATTGTAGGTTTGCAATTTTGCCGGCTGTTCAGTTACCCTGAAAAGTACGAGAATATCAGGATTGGTCTCATCCTCCTGGTAGCCCTTTGCGTTCAGTTCGTATTTTATCGCGTTCTTTATTTTATTGCGGGTAGATTCATTGTTAAAGATATAAACTCCATTTGCTCCGATAAAGATTGCGCCGCGGGGGATTTGATTAATATCGGTTGTCCAGCCAAAGGTCTTATAACCGTTTAACGAGGTGGTGAAGGAATTATCGGCTCCAACCTTAACTTCCTGAGCATAAGAAATACTTAACAATGCGAAACAAAAAGTGAATAAAAATGCTTTTTTCATGTTGATGTTTTTTTAGGGTGAATTTTATTAAAACAGAAGAATAAAGAATTGTGCCGGAATAGTGGCTCCAGACAGGATAAGGGGTATGTTCAACAGGCATGGCAAATAAAATATTACTTTTATCAAATGAATACTCCAACCCATTGTTCTTACAGTCCGATTTCAGGATTATATACAGATATGTATGAGCTGACCATGGCACAGGCCTATTATGATGAAGATGGTCACAAGGCTTCTGCTTGCTTCGATTATTTTTTCCGGACACTTCCTTTCGAGGGGGGCTATGTGATTTTATGCGGAATTGGCGATCTTTTGAATGTGATTGAAAATCTTAATTTTTCTGATGAAGATATTCTTTGGCTGCAAAATCAAGGTTTTGAGAAATCCTTTCTTTCATGGTTGCAGGGTTTCAGGTTTCAAGGTTCCATTTATGCCATGAATGAAGGGGAAGTAGTTTTTCCGGGAGAGCCCCTGCTAAGAGTTGAAGGAAATATGATTGAGATCCAGTTGATAGAAACGCTTCTGCTGAATTACCTTAATTTCCAGTCATTAATCGCCACTAAAGCCGCCCGCATGCGCTTTGTTGCCGGTCATCTTCATTTGAGCGAATTCGGCCTGAGAAGAGCCCAGGGACTGGGCGGCATTCATGCAAGCAAAGCCGCCATAGCCGGAGGATTTAACAGCACATCCAATTCCTATTCCGCCAGGATTTATGACATGCAGGCTGTTGGAACAATGGCCCATTCCTTTGTACAAAGTTATCCTGATGAACTAACGGCTTTTCGCAAATTCGCCAAAGCGCATCCATCGAATTGCACTTTGCTTGTTGACACTTACAATACCCTCGAAAGTGGTGTTCCAAATGCCATCACGGTTGCAAAAGAAATGGAAGCAAACGGGAAACGCCTTCAGGGAATCAGGCTGGACAGTGGCGATCTGGCTTACCTGTCAAAAAAAGCCCGGCAAATGCTCGATACAGCTGACCTGCGTCATGTAAAGATTGTCGTTTCCAATCAACTCGATGAACATCTGATTAAAAGTTTGCTTGACCAAAATGCACCTATTGATATTTTTGGCGTGGGAACAAGCATTGCAACCGGTCAGCCCAATGCGGCACTTGACGGAGTGTATAAATTAGCAGAAATAAACGGTCAGCCACGCATTAAGCTATCGGAAAACATACAAAAAGTAACGCTGCCGGGAATCAAACAGGTTTATCGCTATACAGATGAAAATGGCTGCTTTATGGCAGATGCGGTTGCTTTTGCAAATGATCCTATACCCGACAAAATAATCCATCCCTTTGATCCTGAAAAAACCATGCAACTCGATGTAAGCAAAGCAAGACCTTTGCTGGCCAAAGTAATGGAGAATGGAAAAAGGACAATTGAGGATAAAAATCCCTTGCAGGTAGCTGCCTATGCAAAAGAAAGATTGCAACAACTACCGGAAGAGCATAAGCGTTTCAAAAATCCCCACATCTACAAAGTGGGCATTAGCGAACCTTTGAATGAAATAAGAAATAATTTGAGAAAACGGTTTAAAAAATAACGATGAAAGCATTGATAATTGTTGATGTACAAAATGATTTTTTGCAGGGAGGCGCTTTGGCAGTTCCGGAGGGCGACCTTGTAATTCCTGAAATCAACCGTTTGCAGGAACAATTTAATCTTGTGGTTGCGACGCAGGACTGGCATCCCGCCGATCACAAAAGTTTCGCTTCTGCCCATGCAGGCAAAAATGTGTTTGACGAAATTATGCTTGAAGGTTTACCCCAGGTTTTATGGCCTGACCACTGCGTACAGGGATCAGCCGGGGCGGAACTTTCTTCTCTTTTAAATCAAAACAAAATTGAAGCGATTTTCAGGAAAGGAATGGACAGGAACATTGACAGCTACAGCGGATTTTATGATAACGGGAAAAAGAAATCAACCGGCATGGGCGATTATTTAAGAGGAAGAGGAGTAACTGCTATTTATGTGGTGGGATTAGCAGGAGATTTTTGTGTGAATTTCACCGCGCAAGATGGTTTGCAGCTTGGTTTTGAAACAACAATTATTAACTCCGCCACACGCCCGATCAATCAGCATGTTTTTGAAAAAGCAATGGCATCAATCAAAGCAAAAGGAGGAACAATTGCTGAGGGCATATAGGGCATTCACAAAAAAATTCAAGAAAAGTTGGTTTGCTGAAAGAAAGTATTGCTTCCTCATTTAGAGAATCACTCAAGGCATTGTGGGTTACATTTGTAATTACCGGT
This sequence comes from uncultured Chitinophagaceae bacterium, assembly GCA_963696835.1. GTDB lineage: Bacteria > Bacteroidota > Bacteroidia > Chitinophagales > Chitinophagaceae > Ginsengibacter. Next base: position 142,832 of record CAVOLS010000010.1, read on the forward strand.
TTTGGCTTGTCAGTTATGTAAACCCAGATAAAAAAATGGAAAATGCAATTCTATCACCGAAAGAAAAACAACTCCATGCGCTCCACCACAATGACCGCCTTTTGGTTTTACCCAACATCTGGGACCCCCTGGGAGCGCGGCTTCTTGAGAGCATGCGTTACGGGGCCGTAGCTACAGCCAGTGCTTCGATAGCTTTTAGCAACGGCTATCCCGACGGAGAAAAAATCCCTTTCAAGGATCTTCTATTCATCCTGAAAAATATCGTGAAATCGGTGCAGATTCCTGTTTCCGCAGACATTGAAAGCGGTTATGCAGTTGACAACAAAACGCTTAAAGAAAACATCAAAAAATTGATCAATATTGGAATAGCGGGAATCAATTTTGAAGATAGCCGGCATGAGGAAGATTCCTTGTTTTCATTAAGCGAGCAGGCGGAAAAAATAGAGCTGATCCGAAAAACCGCCGACGAAATGAATAGTTCCCTTTTTATCAATGCGAGAACCGATGTCTTTATAAAATCTCGTCATTTGCCGGAGGCAAAAAAATTAGAAGAAGCGATTCAAAGAGGAATAGCTTACAAAAACGCGGGAGCCCATTGTTTTTATCCCATTTTCCTGAAAGACAAAGAATCGATTGAAAGAATTATGCGGGAGGTCTCTTTACCGGTCAATATTTTATTGCTTCCGGGGATTCCGTCTTTCAGTGAATTACAGGAAATGAAAGTTGCGAGGCTAAGCCTTGGTCCGGGATTTTTAAAAACGGCGATGAATGCCATGAAGAACGTGGCGGAGAAGCTATTGCAATATGAAGGAATGGATGAAGTGACCACAAACCCGATCTCAAGCGATTATTTAAAAACCTTAATAAATAAATGATTTATGGAAAGAATTCAAATCAAGGAAGTTGAACCGAAAGCTTATAAAGCGATGCTCGGAATGGAAGAATATATCAGGGGTTCAAGCCTCACGCCAATGCTGCGTGAATTGATAAAAATCAGGGCATCACAAATAAACGGCTGCGCTTATTGCATAGATATGCATACCCAGGAAGCGCTTAAGATCGGTGAAACGGAACGAAGAATCTTCGCACTTTCAGCATGGAAGGAATCGCCTTTGTTTACTGAGGAAGAACGGGCGGTTTTGCAATTAACTGAAGAAGTGACGCTTATTTCGAACGAGGGTTTAAGTGATGAAACCTACCAAAAAGTGCTCAATTTTTATGGGGAAAAGGAAGTGGCTCAAATAATCATGCAGGTTATTATTATCAATTCCTGGAACAGGATTGCAATTTCCACCCGGCAGATTTTTGAAGGATAATTGAAATTAGATTTTACTCAATTGGTTATATTTTTCAAAAAATTTCGGCAGAGAGATTTTATAAGAAACGACTTTCCTAATAAACCAGCGTCTGTATCGAATGTGGCTTTGACATTACTTCGGCCGCTTTCCCATTCATCCAAATAAAATAATTGATGTTTTTATCTCCCGCATTCATTACCACTGTTGCTATTTTGCCGTCCGGATTTAGAAATGAGGTTGTCAGTAAAGAGCTTCGACTGGCAGAACTAATAATTCTTCTCGCTCCGGGCTGAATGAATTTGGAAAAATGACCAATGTAATAAAACGCATTTGTGTAGAGGAGATTCCCGGTTTTTGTATCTGCATGAACAGGCGCGAAGCAAAAATTACCAACATGATTCGGGCCGCCCTTTTCATCTAAAAGAATATTCCAGTCGGTCCAGCCAACGGTTCCATTATTGAAATCATGGATCATGGATTCTCCGTATTTTTCACCCAGTTTCCAGTCATGGATTTTATTCATATCAAATGATTCCAGGCATCCCTCAGTGAACATGAGATTGGTTTTTGGAAATGCTTCATGAACGAGTCTGACATTATCAAACATCTGTTTGCCGCCGCTCCATGGTTCATACCAATGAAAACCTATTCCCCAAATGTATTTCGCCGCTTCGGGATCATTTAGCAAAGTGGAAGCCCTTTGATACAATAAATCCCGGTTGTGGTCCCAACCGATAATTTTTTTATCGCCATAACCGGCTTTATGTAAAGCCGGACCCAAGATGATTTTTTATAAAATCCCTTTCTTCTTCAGCCGTATAAATGCAGGATTCCCAACGTTGTGTTGCCATCGGTTCGTTCTGTGTCGAAAGGCCCCAAACTGGTATTCCTTCTTTCTCATAAGCTTGAATGAACTTAATATAATAATTTGCCCAGGTGGAATAATAACCGGGTAACAATTTGCCTCCATGCAACAAATCATTATTGGTTTTCATAAAGGCCGGCGGGCTCCAGGGTGTAGCATAAAAGGTAAGTTTACCTCCGGCGGCCTCCATGGCCTTTTTTATAAAAGGAATTTTATATTTTCTGTCTGGGGAAATATCAAAGGTCTTTAAGGCAGAATCACCATTTTGGATATAGGTATAAGAACTGCTGGAAAAATCGCAACTGTTTATATTCGTTCTCGCAATGGTATATCCAATTCCTTTTTCCTTATCAAAATAAGCTTGTAAAAATTCCTTTTGTTTTCCGGATGGCAATTTAGAAAAGGTTTCGGCAGATGCATCAGTTAGTGCACCACCTACACCCAAAAACGTTTGAAACCTTTTTGAAGGATCAACAAAAATACAAACCTGTGTTTCCAAAGGCTGGCCAAACTCCTTAAACTCAAGGGTGTCAGAAGGTTTCAATCGCCAGTCAGTGCTATCTGCGGTGGTATAAACATATATTTTTTTCCCATCCCTGGAAGATGTGTTTTCACTTACCGGAACACCGCTTCCCGAAATCACAAGCAGGGCAGCAGCAAGACTGAAATTCTTAATTTTCATTTGTTAATCGTCTTTAATTACTTGATAGATAAACTTATACTTTACCTTTTGAATAGCCTTTTTCGATTTACACATTCCAAAGAAATAACAAATATAATTAACCGTACCATATTCCCTGTTTATGTTATCTAATTATGAATTTATTTACATATTCGGGAATTTCTTGGAAAAAAAGTGCTTTTCCCTATAAAAGGACATTTAACTCCTTTTTTTGCACGTACATTAGCCTTAATTTTGCGGGTCAGCAAAAACTGGATATTTTATCCGGAAATGGAGCGTTTACGCCTCATTGCTCCCCTTCCAATATGATGAAAATTTTCCTGGAAGGAATGAATCAGGCTTTTTTCATTTTCGGACTACTTAAATGAACATTTTATGATGACAAACCGAAAGACTGCCGCTTTTGCAATCGGCTCCCTACTTCCCGCTTCAACCTTTGCACAGTCTGCAGCTCCAAATGGTGAAGGAGTTGGAGCGGTCATTCTCATGATTTTGCTCCTGGTAACTACTCTTTTTAGCGTAATTTACCTTGCCTTTAAAACTGTGAGTTTCAGAAATTCAATTAAAAAAGATAAAAAAAAGACTACGCCCATAAACCTCGACAAAATCATTAATAACCTTGGCCAGAGCGAAGTTGAAAGATTCTTAAATTTTAGAAGGATGAAAAATGCAGCAAATAAAAATAAGAACAAAGGAACGATGTCCCTTATTTTGGGACTTATCGCCATGCTCGCTAGTCCAAAAGTTTTTGCACAAGGCGCCCCGAGCATAGGTTCTGTTTTTTCCGAAGGAGGGGTTATCATCACTTTGATCCTGATCTTAACTCCCATTCTTGCAGGCGTTATACTCATGATCATTAAAGTAAGCAATCTTTCCAGGAAGTATAAATTGAAGAAGAATATGGAAGAAGCGGCGCGCATCAGCGATTACCTCAAAAGCCTTCCGGAAGAGGAAATTACTCCTATTTTACTAAAAAGAAAAGAAGTACTCGATTACAAGATTTCCCAAAGTGAACTTTCCGGAAACCTTGAGGTGGCAGACAAAAAAGGGTTGTTGAAAAACGTTGATGAACATGCGAACATTCGTTTTATCGAACAAAAACGTAAAGCGATTCACCGGCCGGGGGTAAATCCACAACTTTCCAAACTCGTGATCTGGTTTTTGGTTTCCGCTACTGTCTGGCTGATTTTTGGAACCACCGTAGGCGAATATGTAGGAATCAAGTTTGTGGCTCCGGACGCTGATCATCTGAGCTGGCTCAGCTTTGGAAGATTAAGACCGGTTCACACCAATGCGGTTTTCTGGGGATGGTCCTCGCTTGCCATGGTCGGCCTAGGATATTATGTAGTTCCCCGCGTGGGGAATAATGAGATCTACAATTTAAAATGGGGCTGGTGGACCTTATGGCTCATCAATGCTTCCGTTCTTTTAGGTAGTATATCATTGATGGCGGGCATCAATAACGGCGGCGGAGAATACCGTGAATATATCTGGCCTATTCAACTTTTATTCGCCATTGGCGTAGTGTTAACGTTGGCTAACTTTATTAAAACCATCGCCCGCCGCAAAACAAAAGAAATCTATGTATCCAACTGGTATATAGTTGCTGCGCTGATGTTTGTTATTGTGATCTCCATCGTTGCCTATGTGCCTTATTGGCAAAACGGCCTTGGCGAAACGATCACACAGGGTTATTATATGCACCAGGGCGTGGGCATGTGGTTCATGATGTTTGTTTTAGGACTTGTTTATTATTTTTTGCCCCAACAGCTTAACAAACCTATTTATTCTTATAGTTTAGGAATCCTCGCCTTTTGGTCCCAAATATTTTTTTATACCGTAATCGGCACGCATCATTTCGTTTTCAGTGCTATTCCATGGTCGCTTCAAACAGTTGCCATTGTGGGAAGTGTGGGTATGATCATTCCTGTAGTGTCCGGATCAACGAATTTCATTTTAACCTTTAAGGGATCCTGGCATAAACTTTCCGGAAGCTATACCCTACCCTTCTTTTTAATTGGAATCATATTTTATTTCACAGGGTCGATGCAGGGAACGGCGGAAGCTTTCCGTACAACCAATCTTTTCTGGCATTTCACCGACTTCACAACGGCGCATTCACACCTCACAATGTATGGCATTATTGCGTTCTTCCTTTGGGGCTTCATTTATGCCATCATTCCAAGAATTACAAGACAGGAACCTCCGCAGATAACTGTCGGCATTCATTTTTGGATGGCTTTTCTTGGCCTTCTTTTCTATAGCATACCCTTAATGATCGGCGGAACAATGAAAGGCCTTATGTGGATGGACAAAAAACCATTTATAGATTCCGTGATAGCAATGGCGCCTTACTGGCTTTGGCGCGCAATTGGCGGCACTTTAATGTGGGTTTCCCATCTCGTTTTCGCCTATAATATGTATAAAATGATCCGTCCTTCAAAAACAATCAACATCAACGAGGAAGCTATTTCACGCCTTGAAAGTGAAAGCGACCTGATTGATGTGCAGGGGTAAATTTGAAAACAATGTAAAATGCGTAACAGGTAAAAATTTGAATCAATGGAATATTTTAATAATCATAAAAAACTTTTTCTTACGGCTCTAGGATTGTTTCTTTCCTTAACCCTTTTGGTGGCTATCATTCCCGCCATCTATAACCAGGACAATAATGCGCCGTTGCCCGGAGCAGAACAATTGAGCGGCGACGCGCTTAAAGGAAAGGCGTTATATGTTGCCAACGGTTGTGTAGGTTGCCATACCCAGCAGGTGCGCAATATCGATATGGATAAAGTTTGGGGCGAAAGGCCCGGTATTGCGGCAGATTATGCGGCAAACCGCAGAACAGATGTTTGGAGAAATACGGCAACCCTGATGGGAACTGAAAGAACCGGCCCGGACCTTACCAACATTGGGGCGCGCCAGCCAAGTGTTGACTGGCAACTTTTGCACTTGTATCAACCCCGTGCGGTCGTTAAGCAATCCATTATGCCTGCTTACCAATGGATGTTCGAATACAAAGAAAATCCCGCAAAATCTGATAAGGTTGTAAATGTTCCGGACGAATACATGAATGGGAGGAAAGGAAAGATCGTTGCCAAACCGGAAGCTATGCAGTTGGTAGCTTACCTCTTGACTTTAAAACAAATAAAACTTCCCGATGGCACAGCACCGAAGGAATTTTTATATAAAAAAGAACTGAAGCAGGCAGCAACTCCCGGGGCGACTGTTGAACTTGATGGCGCCAGCTTATACACTGCAAACTGCCAGGCATGCCACCAGGAAAACGGCGAAGGCCTGAAAGGCGCTTTTCCGCCTTTAAAAGGAAGTAAAGTAGTGTTGGACGACAATCCGGAGATTATGGTGGACATCATCATGAATGGTTATTCTGCGAGGGCTAATGAAGGTTTCGGACCAATGCCACCCATCGGCACTACCAATAATCTCACTGCAGAAGAAATTTCAGCCATCATGAATCATGAGAAAACAAGTTGGGGAAACAAAGCCAAAAAAGTTACGCCCGAACAAATTCAACAATTAATGGACGCTGTTAAAACCAAAGGAAAATAATCTTTAAAACAAATCTGACCATGAAAAGACTATTAATTTTTATCGCGTTGGCTTTGCCCGCAATATCTACTTTCGCCTGTCCTGCCTGTGAAAAGCAACAGCCTAAAATTTTGCGGGGAATTGCTCATGGAGCCGGTCCTTCGGGAAACTGGGATTATGTGATTGTTGCCGCGGCAGTGGTCATTACCGGAATAACTTTTTACTATGCCATGAAATGGATCGTGAAACCAGGTGAAAAAAATGCTAACCATATCAAAAGAACCGTATTAAATTCATTTTAAAATGGAAGACAGAAGTTCTATCATTATCTTTATAGATGACGATCCGCAACCGATCGGATCTTTTAAATCGCCGATAAATTTTGAACTCGATACCCGGAAACTGGTTGATGGGGAACATTTTTTGCGCATCGTAAGCAAGGATCCGCAAGGAAAGGAAGGGATCAGGAAAATTCCTTTCACCGTTCGCAACGGCCCCGATATTTCTATTGAAGGTTTAAAGGAAAACCAGGTGGTGGATGGAGTGATCCCTGTCATGATCAACGCTTATGGCAAGGGCGATCAAAAAGTGTTCTTAATTGAAGGAAGTGAAGTGCCAAGGAGTATTCCCGGATGGGTCTGGATCGGACACATTTTATTTGGAGGCTGGGCCATTTATTATTTAATCACACAATTGTTTTCACATTGAGCACCGAGAAAGCCGATATCCTGACCTTGGATGACATAAAATTATTGGTCAACAGTTTTTACGACAAAGTGCGGGACGATCAATTGATTGGTCCGGTCTTTAATGAAAGAATCCAGGATCGCTGGCCTGAGCACCTGGCAAAAATGTACACTTTCTGGCAAACCGTTTTGCTTGGTGAACACACTTATTATGGAAGCCCTTTTCCACCCCATGCCCAACTTCCTGTTGAACATCATCATTTTCAAAGATGGCTATCCTTGTTTTCAGATACGCTTAGGGAATTATTTACCGGGGAAAAAGCAAAGGAAGCGCTGTGGCGCGCCGATAAGATGGCTGAAATGTTTGAATACAAAATTGAACATTTTAAAAATAATTCCTCTAAAAGCCTTTTGTAGAAAAGGTTTCAGGATGCGGGAGAAATAATTGGAGACCCTAGATCGAAGAGCGGCAAACGAACCTTTTTGGTTTTTTATTTTTTTTTGGCGTTAATGGTTTTCATGATTACAAAAAGTTCGGACAGCCCTTCTGTTTATGCTTAACTGATTCTAAGGATAGTTGGGATTAGTCAATTGCATTTAATTCAAGGTTCAACGTAATGTTGACATTATTTGTTTCGTATGAAAATCCTTTTAAAAAAATATTCCCCGTCAACAAGCGTCTTATCGTTGAATATTACTTTAATATTAGCAAGATTTTTCCCATCGGATGATTTCATTATAAAAACATCGGCGATAAAATTGTTGTGCAGAAGCGCAGACAACCTATAACTTGAAAGCAAAATGAAAGAATTGCTTTCTTGGAAACTTGGCAACTGATTCTCAGTCGGTCTTGCATAATGTAGAGATAAATCATGGGGATCACCAATTATTGTTGTGAAGAAGAAAATATCAATGCGTGTTAGCTGTAGTGAATTGTAATCTTTGGATTTAGGCCGTTTGTGTTTACGAGACAAGAATCGCATTACAGAATTAGGTTTGAACCCATTGAACCTATAGCTCTTTACAGCCGACGTAATAACTGTCTTAGGGATGCAGTTTTGTTTATCGGACTTTAAACCTTCCACCATTAAAGGTTTTTTGTAAGTTCGGCGATCTACATTGGACAGCTTTTGTGGGCAATAGACTCTTTATTATTATTGTTAAAAGTTAGATAAGCTATATTTTCTCGCAAAGAAAATTGAATTGACAGTACTGATTCGCCTAGTGAGTCAGCATTGCAAAAATTGAATTCAGTACTGTGAAGTGTTAGATTATACGGTGACTACTTCGGTAGAAGGATCTGCTGCTTAGTTCTATTTCTAGCGATAGCGGAGATTTGGTTGCCTGCAACCGAAGACTCAAAAACTTTTTTAATTAGCGACTGAAGAGGTACCGTTACGTTTCAAAGCGCGATACGCCTAAGGCACAACGAACTTTTTTGCACTATGCTGGCAGTTTGATGTACAATCGGCAGCCCGGAAATATTCAGCTTCAAAAAAGTTCAGTTTCCTAAAATTCCTTTTGGCATTTACTCCCACAGCGTTTAATTTTACCTGACTCCGATTATGCAAATCACAACTTCAACAACTGAATGGCAAAAAAGAACCTTCTAAACAGTGGGATTCCCATATCCATTTCTTTAAACCCCACCTTAGAGGCAGAAAACATCAGGCCGCAAATCACCCAAAACAAAAAAAGGCTCTTCACTATTGCTTCCCTGGCTGTTATTATTGCCATTTGCATCAGTTTTATTGCAAAATTCCTGGTTTACCTGATATATCTAATTACCCATCTTTCATTTTATGGTAAAGTCTCTGTTTCGCATGTCACCCCTGCTGAAAATGGGTTGGGATTATGGGTAATCCTTATTCCTGCTATCGGCGGAATTATTGTTGGACTCATGGCTTTGTACGGATCAAAAGCCATTCGCGGTCACGGAATTCCAGAGGCTATGGAACAGATCCTGACCAATCAAAGCAAGATAAAACCCACGATCACTTATCTGAAACCCATCTCTTCCGCCATAGCCATTGGCACCGGCGGTCCTTTTGGAGCTGAGGGGCCTATCATCGCCACCGGCGGCGCCTTAGGTTCCACTTTAGGTCAGTTGCTGAAAATTTCGCACAACGAAAGAAAGATCCTGCTGGCTTCGGGAGCCACAGCAGGCATGGCGGCCATTTTTGGAACGCCTATCGCAGGAATATTTTTAGCCATAGAATTATTATTGTTTGAATTTTCTCCCCGTTCCATCATTCCCGTCGCCCTCGCCTGCATCACAGGAGCAGCAGGCCATCATTTCCTGTTTTCTCCCGGGCCGGTTTTCCCTATCGCGCATCTCATAGAAATTCCTTCCAACACCGCCCTCTTTGTTTACAGCATCCTCGGAATTGTTACCGGTGTGCTTTCAGTAGGGGTTACCAAAATTGTTTATTTTATTGAAGATGTGTTTGAAAAATTGCCGGTTCATTGGATGTGGTGGCCCGCCATAGGTGGATTAGTGGTGGGCATAATCGGATATATTGCCCCCAGAACACTCGGAGTTGGCTATGATAATATCACTGATATTTTATCGGGAAACATGCCGCTTACCATTGTTTTGTCTTTGTGCATATTCAAATTCATTTCCTGGGCAATCGCTTTGGGCAGCGGCACTTCGGGCGGAACGCTTGCGCCTTTATTAACCATTGGCGGAGCAGCAGGGGTTTTATTGGCGAGCGTGATTCTTTATTTTTTTCCTGCTTCGGGCATTACATTTTCTCTTGCCGCGCTCGTTGGCATGTCGGCGATGTTTGCCGGCGCTTCGAGGGCTTTGCTTACCTCCATCATTTTCGCCCTTGAGGTTACAGGGCAGTCGAATGCTTTGCTTCCACTTCTGGCAGCCTGCACCGCTTCCTATTTTGTATCCTTTTTCCTGATGGAAAGCACCATCATGACAGAAAAAATAACCCGCCGCGGCGTGAAAACGCCGGATTCTTATGAACCTGATATTCTGGAAACCATCCCGGTAGAAGCGGTGGTGAACGAAAACGGATTGGTACTCAGCGAAGACAATACAATCGCCGAGGTGCGCGATTGGCTGGAAAAAGAGGCGGACTACAATAGCAATTATTTCATAATCGTGAGCGCCAACAATGAATTCCGGGGCATTATAAGCTCCTCTAATTTATTCAGCAATCATCATCAGCCTGATATCCTGATTGGTAATTTGATCAAGCGCAACAATGTTTCCATAGGAATTGAAAACAGTTTGCGCACAGCGGTGGAAATGATGGCGCGCGAAAATATCGACATCCTGCCGGTGGTTTCACGGGAAAACAACATTATCGGCATACTTACATACAAGGACATCATATCGGCCTACAAAAAAGACATTGACGAACACATAAAGAAACAACCTATGATTTCCCTGAAAAGGCATGGGCTGAAGATGCTGGTTCGCGGTCAGAAGTTAATAGATTATATGAGGAGGGATAAATCGTGATTGGAACAAATGATTCTTTCATTCTGTTTTAAGCGTTGGCACACACCGTTCTATTTTTGTCTTTTCTTTTTTTTCGCATGCTCCTGCTTCTCTCGCTCTATTTAATTATTATACGAAATATTTTAAAAAGTGTATAAAAATTGAAGCCCCCCGGTTCTTAACTTCAACTACGCTCACTCCCTGCGTTGTTAATATAAATATTCTCTTTTCCAACCTCATCAGCAAGGTTTTGAATGGTCTTTTTCTCAAATAATTGTATGAGTTGCTGCTTGATGATTTTATATTCCGCATGCATGGGGCAAGGTTTAATCTCTGAGCATTGATGCAAGCCCAGCACGCATTTTTTCAATACATCGTCTTCATCAACTGCTTCAAGGATGGCCCGGGCGGGAAGCTTTTTAGATTCCTTTGCGACATAAAATCCTCCATGTGGGCCTCTTGCAGAACTTACTACTTTATTGTCCCTGGTGAGCATTTGTAGAATTTTCGCTGTGAACGATTGGGGCGAATCAATAGCTTTCGCAATTTCATCTATGCCTAATTTATGCTCTTCCGTTCCTTTCTGTGCAATAAAAATTGTGGCCCTTAATGCATATTCCGCTGTTTTAGAAAACATGTACAGAGATTATAATTGATTCTTTAAAAAGGGTTGTAATTTACTCTAAAATTTTTCAGCCATCATAATTAATACCATCTTTATTTACTAAATAGTCCGAAGGACTATGTGTGAATATTAGATGGTATTATGCCGACAGAAAAATCGTTGGACTATTTACAGTGTAAAGTCGGTATAATTCCATGGTTTTTTTCATTACGATCCAAACAACTCATTTCTATGATCTCTTTAAGCTACCGTGCCGCTTCATGAAAAAGGAAAAATATTTTTACAAGCAAACCAACTTTTTTTCGTTTTTTTTCCAGAAGTTGTACTATCTATTCATTCCTGTGGCTATCCATTCTGCATAGGAATCTGCCGTTTCATAAAGCTGTAGTTTCACCAGGCCTATATGCGCTGGAAATGCTTTTTGCAGAATTTGCGCCACATAAAAAACAATATTTTCTGCCGAAGGCTCCATCTCCCATTCCAAAAGATTTTCCGCTGATTGAAAGCCAGGATGAAGGTTCAAATACTGTCGGGAAAGCACGAGCTGATGGTCGAGTTTCCCGATCACAGTTTCGTTTACGATCTTTTTCAAATCTTTAAAATCAAACACAAAGCCGGTAGAAGGAATATAAGCCGCCTGCTCTTCAGCGGAAGAAACAGTTACATACAGCACATAGGAATGACCATGAATATTTTTACATTTTCCATCATAGCCGGCAATAGCATGTGCCATTTCAAAACGAAAGATTTTTGTTATTTGAATCATATCAATAGAATTTTTTCAGGCAACCGACAGCGTTGCTTTTAACTTCATTTCCTTTTCAACTTTCTTTATTTCAACAGGATTGAAATAACAAGCAAGCTGATTACGGATCAAAGGATAGATAACCATCAGCAGTCCTGTTGCCAGAAAAGTTCCGGAAACTACAAAGGCGATTAAGTAAGGCCGTAGTTGCGCCATCATGGAACTGAATGCAATTTGATGTTCGCTCATTTGCCATTTAGACTTCAATATGCCTGCTATGATCAGGGAAAGCCAAAAAACCAGGAGGGAACCATTCGCCAGCCAAAAGCCGCGGCCGATTACTTTTTTATAAGGTTCAAAAGATTGACAGGTGTTGCCAAGAATGTCGAAAGCAATTGCCAGAAGCAGCATGGTATTAATTCCAATCGTTGCGCCCATCGTGTGGGCCACGGTAATATGGGTGCCATGTGTATAAAGGTTTACAGCCGGAATTGACATGAGAATAGCAAGGCTGAGCGTTAAAAAAATCCACACATCAGCAGCAGCGATAAAGCGGTAGGATGTATCAAAAAAGTATTTTTTTGCAGAAGCGAGCGATGAGCGCCATAGAAAAATAATACGTGCTAGGATCAGTAACTCAGTCATACTTACGATGTAACTGACATACTTGATATAGCTGTGAGTTGGAAGAGTATAAATATGATGTCCCCAATTAAACATCAGGTTGAACAATCCCGTAAAGTAGAGCGCGAAGGCAATGGCCGAATGGCCGTATTTTTTATCAGCGCTAATTTTATCCATGAGAAAAAGGACGCAGCCGTTGATCAGCAAATTCCAACTTCCAACGAGCGAGCCGTAAGATTTCCATTGAATGGTCATATCGTTCACTACGTTATTCCTGAAATAGGGAAATATCCATAAATAGGATTCAAGAAAAGTGAACAAAAAGAAGATGATCCCCGTAAGCCACATCCATACATAAACCGGTTGCTTTTTGAGAGAACCAATCGTTCCAAAAAAATTGATGATAAAAAGAATCCAGGCCGCGATGATGGGCAGGGAAAGCACGGGCGGAAATTCCCAATATTCCCTTCCACCAAAAATTCCAAGACAATAGGAAATCAATATCAACATAACGGAAACAAAGAGCAACAACATTTGAAGTTTTAATAAAGCCGGGAACCGGATTTTTTTTCCACTATGCTCCTGGATATAGGTTAAAACCCCGCCGGTAGCGGCAGTGATTATCCAAAAAACCACGGAGGAAACGTGCAGCGGCCGCACTTTTTCAAAAGAAAAATGTTGTTTCAAAAAACCGGGAATCAAATATTGAAGTCCACCGGTGAGTCCGAATATCATACCAATGGCGAGCAAAAAAAGGCCGCCAACAACCAGGGTTTTTGATGGTTCAATTTTTTTGCTGGGTAATAGTGCCATCTTTTTGAATTGTAAATGTTCGTGGATCAGATTTTCCGGATGCATCAACATCCTTCAGGTACGCAAGCAAAGAATTGATTTTTTCCTGATTCAAATGGAAATTGGGCATCGTAGCAGTTCCGTTTTTTAAAAAAGCAGTTATATAGCCCGTCCCTTTTTTTGAATATACATTCGTTAAATCAGGGCCTAGATATCCACCAAGTCCATAAACCTGGTGACAGGAGTTACAATTATATTGTTGCCATAATAATTTACCCTTTGCGCCCTCAGCATTAATTACAGGTTTTTCAACAGGAAGTGAAGTGTACAGGTTGTAGGAATAATAAAGAAAACCGCCCAGCAACAGCAGCATAATAGCAAGTTTGTATTTATCGGAAAACATATCGGTAATAATTGCGGACAAATTTATCTTTTATTATGGAGTTTTTAAACTTAACCTTACTTTTTGTGTGAAAAGTTCTAGTGCAACAATTTCTTAATGTTGTTTAAGGTTTCGGTTTGCTCGGCGTTCAGTCCTTCTTTTTGAAACCGCAAAACGCCTTGTTTATCAAGAACGGAAATAATATTACTGTGGGAGAAATTCCCTTCGGCATCTTTTTCAAACTGCACATTCAGCAAAACGGAAAGCGTTCTTACTGCCTGATCGCTTCCATGAAGCAGGGTCCAGTTTGGGTCTAATTTCAAATTGTCACCAAATTTTTTCAACTGCTCCGGAACATCTCTTTCAGCATCGAAACTAATGAGGAGAAAATTGATCTTTCCATTCTCATCCTTCAGCTTTTCCTGCAGGTTTTTCATGTCTGCGGTAAGGCGCGGGCAAGCATACGTGCAGTTAGTGAATATCATGCCCACAACGGTTGGTTTTCCGGCAAAAGAAGCGAGGGTAAGCTTCCTGTTATCCTGGGTTTGAAACGTATCAGCCAGCATGTAAATACTTTCTGAAGAAATGGTTCCCACGGGCGCGGTTTCGTGTTGGGGAGCATTGCCTTCAAAAGCGGATTGGGTGGCTGTATTGCCACAACTGCTTAATAAAAATGCCAAAAATATCGTTGCCAGAAGAGTCTTCATTTCTATTTAATTTAAATCTTTCGCACACCGGAATCCCAGGTTGTTGATGCAATAATTGCCTTTCAAACTGCCCCGGTAACTGAATCGTAAAAAGCCTGCATAATCCGTTTTGTCCACCACGTTTACCGAACCTGCCGCACAGAATAATTTTTCTTCATCAGCATTGCTTCCGCGGGAATCTGTGGAGGCGATGAAGCTATTGAAATTAAAGGTCCATTCCCAAACCAATCCATGCATATCGTATAAGCCCAGCGCGTTTTGATAGGTGCTTTTTATATTGGGTAGCGCAGGCGGATTGGGTCTTTTATACCAGTTCAAAATATAGTCTGTGAGCGTGGCGAATTTTATATTTTTTGGCGCTGCCTGGGCCGCCAGTTCCCATTCAACTATGGTAGGCAATCTTTTATTTTTCCAACGGCAATAAGCTTGTGCTGCAAACCAGGAAACATTGACTACAGGCGAATTATATAGTTGTTCGTTGGCTTTACCAATGGAGAGATCGCTCTCCCAGTAGTGTAAATAATTCGTGTCGGCAAAAAGCCGGTTTACCTTTGATCTGCGCCATTCAGGATTGGCTGTAACAAACTCAAGAAATTCTGCGTTGGTAACTGCGGTTTCATCCATTTTAAAAGCAGCAACAGGTATCGGCTTGTCACTTTTAGTCACAAAGAAAGGCTTGTAGTTCCCACGGGGAACTGTAATCATTTTCTTTTCGAAAATAACCGTTTTCTTCTGGGCATTAGTAGCCCCGAAGAAAACGGTTATCAGTAAAGGAATTAAGAAGTATTTCACTTTTGTTGGATATGGTAAAGCGGGATGTTTACGGTTTTAATTTTTTGAAAACGGCAGGGTTTTCCGGTCCGGAAACTTTTATCTGCGCGATAGCGCCTTTGTGGAACGCGCGGAAAATAGAGTGATCCACCACATTCAGCATTCCGGGAACTTCCATCTTCATTTCAACCATGGTAGAACCGCCTGCGGGAATCAGCGTGGTTTGAATGTGCTCATTGATTGCCTTTCCGCCTTCCATGTACACTTTGTCAAAAATTTCACCAATCACGTGGAAGGAAGAAACCAAATTCGGACCCCCGTTTCCAACATAAAGTCTTACAGTTTCGCCAACATTTGCCTGCAAAGCATTAGGGCCTGTTGTTGAACGCACGCGTCCGTTGAACAATACATAATCAGGCTGTTCATTAATGGCTTTTTGCTGGTCAAATTCTTGCAGACCAGGAGCATCATGTTTTCCTGTTGTATAGAAATCTCCCTGCATTAAGTAGTATTCCCTATCAACTTTTGGCATTCCGCCCTGAGGTTCAACGAGGATCAAACCATACATTCCATTGGCAATATGCATTCCTACAGGGCCTGTAGCGCAATGGTACACATATAAGCCCGGTTGAAGCGCACGGAACTGAAAGCGGGTTGACTGTCCGGGAGCCGTTGCAGTTGCTTCCGCACCGCCGCCAGGGCCAGTTACTGCATGAAGGTCAATGCTGTGGGAAACTTTGCTGTCAGGCGCGTTTTTCAAGGTAAAATCAACAAGATCTCCTTGCCTTACCCTTATGAATTTTCCGGGAACTTGCCCGCCAAAAGTCCAGAAAGTGTATTCAGTGCTGTCAGAAATCTTCATTACTTTTTCTATGGTTTCCAATTCAACCATTACCCTTTTTGGAGAGGTATAAGTGAGCGGCTTTGGAACTTCCGGCGCATCGGTAAGTGTGGCGGTAACGGTTCCGGTCAGAACGGTATCAATTTTTGCATCTGAAGTGGAAGTTCCGGAATTCGTTTTGCATGAAAACAAGAAAATCGTTAAAGCGAACAAAAGCAAACCCATACTCAGGAATGCGTCTTTCTTTGAAATGTGTAACATCATTGTTTTGTTATGTTTAATTTATAAAGGTGTTTTTTTGTTTTAATCCTGAATGCAAACTTCGCACCTGCGACCATTTTAAAAAAGAACGATTGTCAACTATAAACATGAGTCTCGTCATATTTGGTTTTGAATTACTGCTTCAAAATTAAGATAAAGGATTTTACTCAATTGAAAGGAGGTTAGGGTTTTTGGAATCAGGAGGCAGAATCCTATTAGATTTATGAAGAATCGTTGAAAAAAGAGCGGTATGTGGGAGTTTCTCTAAAGGAGGGGACAGCGCCCAATCGGGCCCAATACAATCCCTTTGCTTACTTATTTGTTTTTGAAATAAGAATTTCAGGAGTAATATTCAAAGAAAGCCAGATCCAGTTTTGCACGGGTTTCATGGTTTGCGTTGCGGCAATATTTTTTACATATTTCATTGAATTATTGGTGAACATTTGTGAATACCCACCCAACAAGCTCGCCTCTTTCATGATCTTCCAGGTGAAAGTGAGATCCGCTTCATTTCCCAATGACGGGCTTGTTTTTGCACCTGTGTAATCCATCACTTTCGCGCCGGCATTAAAATGATGAAGCGCCAACTGCAAGCCTAAATCTGCAGAAGCTTTATAATTGAAGTTCAGATAAGAATCCCAAAGGCCAACATTATTATGAGAGCTGGAAACATAAAAATAATCCATAAACCCATAGAACTTATGATGAGTTCCATACAATGGATTGAAGTAGGAAATGGTTGGGGAAGTTGAATTCATGTCGCGACCGCTTAAAAAATCGCTTCCTATTCCCAGACTTATTTTATTACTGAAACCGTAATCCACTTTTGCTGAAGCCATCCATGCATTGGTTTTTATAGCAGGCGTACTTTTTTGCGGATTATTTCCTGTTTGATAGTAATAAGTTGCCATCGCGTTCCAACGTCCTTTTTTGTAAAATAAATTCCCGCCTAACGTTTGTAAATGCGACAAAGAAGAATCAAGAGGGTTTTGAAAATCCAGGTTCATAGTTAGGGCGGAAACGGCAAGCGCATCAGTAAATTTATATTTCATCCATAAAAACTGCATGCTTTTATAAGGCTGGCTGAATAACGAATTGAAGAAATCACCAGTAACTTTTTCAGCGTTTTGATTGAAGGCGAAACCCACATCTGATCTGAATTTATTCTTTTCAAAAGACAGCAGAGCGGCGTCATGTTTGCGGCCCGCATTGTTCCAATCTAAAGCCCCAAGAATTCTTTCATCGTCATACGATAAAACCTGTCTTCCCAGTTTTATATTCCATTCCGGAGAAAAATAAAGTTGCGCCCAGGCCTCGTAAAGGGAAACATTATTGGCGGTGAGTTGCACTTGCGGATCATTACCCCACGTATTCACTACCTGGGTGCTTATGCCCATTTTCAGCTTCTGATTTTTAGAGTAAGTGAATCCAATGCGGGTTCTCTGAGCAATAAAAGAAGCAGGCTTCTGCCCTTCCAGAATCGGTGTAAACAACCCATTCCTGAACTCAGCGCGTGGACGGAATTGCAGATTTATTTTTAATTCTTCCCGCGGTTCATCCTGGGCAAAAGCATGAGAAGAAGAAAAAGCGGTAAAGAGACAAAATATGATGGAAAGGAAAGATGATGTTTTCATAATTATAGTTTTAAAAAATGCAGGTGCAAATTTCCATCACAGAAATTATAGAGGTACTAAGCGGTGTCAGCGACAAATATGATTTGCATCATAATTAAGGATCAAATTATCTTTTACTATTGTATTCAAAAATGGATAAAAGAATTATCGTCTTTGCCGAGGCTCAGAAAGCAGCAACGATTTGCTGCGTGGATTCAATGAACCATCCTTATTGCTTCAATTGCTATTTTTATTTCGATGATGAAAAAGGCCTCTTATATTTCAAAACTTCCCCCGAAAGTTTTCATTCAAAAATCTTGTCTTATAACCCTCAGATCGCGGGAACCATTTTGCCCGATAAATCAAATGTCCTTGCTGTAAAAGGAATCCAATTTTCAGGGATTGTTGTAACGGGCAACGATGAATTGGCAGCCGACGCGGAAAAAAAATACCATAATAAATATCCGCTTGCCTTAGCTATTCCCGGCAAAGTATTTACTGTGAAGCTTATGAAAATAAAAATGACGGACAGCAGCAACGTTTTCGGGAAGAAGTTGGAATGGAACCGGCAAGAGCCGGCTTTAAATTAACTGATTCGATGAAGTTTTTTTTGGAAAAAAATTCAAAAAAAGATCGTTTGGTGAAAAATAAATAAGACGCAACTCAATGAAAGACAAGCCTTCCTCTTCACAACATCTTTTCTATGAGTGCATAGTTTTATACATTTGCGAACATGGAAATAAAGCGTGCCGCAAAATCAATTCAACTGATCCTGTTTTTTCTGGCCTCCTCTTTTTGCCTGAAGGCTCAAATCATTACGGATAGCATTGTAAGCAAACACAATGATACCGTTTATTTGCAGCAACCGGATACTTCTTTGCGCATCAAAAATTTCAGCCCTTATTTCACTTTGCATGTTGATTCAACTTTAGATTATCATTTTGAAATCAACAAGGATCCGCACCAGTATTATTGGTATTTGAGGAATTCTCCTGTCGGCCTGAAGATTAATAAAGACAATGGCGATTTGCGTTTCAAGGCTGAAAAATCCTATTTCTTGTCCGGAAAACTAAAGTACGATTCGGAATATAAAGTGCGCCTCGGAGTCCAGAACCTCAATAATGCAAATGAAAAGGTAGATACAGTTTTCACGCTTGTTTTTTATAATACGGACATCATTGCGTCCCGCATAAAACCCACTGTGGCCAGTGATCTGACGATGGATGAAGGCGACACCTTAACTTTCAAACTGCAATGCGAGGAAGGCACTTTTCCTGTGGAATCGATCACCTATTTCAGCAATTACCCTATTCGCTCCATTACTTCAGTGGCTCATTGCGGTGATAATTTTACATGGGTAGCTCCTTATGATTTTATTAAAGATGAAGAAAATATCAAACAAAGGAAACTTGTGTTGAAATTTATCGGGATTGATAAATTTTTTAACCGTGATACGGTAACCGTAAATGTCACGGTAAATCAGGCTACCAATTATCCTCAGCGCCTGCTGGAATACAATAAACTTTCGGGAAATATTGATGCTTATATCCTGCAACTAAAAAGCACTTTCCGCATTCTTGACAAGAAGATCAAGCAGACAAAAAACACAAGGACAACTTTTGACCTTACGTCGGCTTCAACAGCGTTGGGCGGAACTGTTTTTTCTTCATTGCCAGGTCAGAATCAAGCTACAGGAAAAATTCTTCCAAGTGTGGGAGTAGCGCTCGTTCCGGTAAAGGAAGCAGTGGCTCCCACGAAAAATTACGAACAAAACTCAGCGTCACTTGTCAGAAGCAATATCAAAAGACTGCAATATCTGCAAAGCGACAACATGCTTATCGGCGATAAAGATCCGGACATCGTTAAGAAAACAAACCGGCTGAAAGACGAGTTGAAACAGGT
Source organism: uncultured Chitinophagaceae bacterium (assembly GCA_963696835.1). Classification (GTDB taxonomy): domain Bacteria; phylum Bacteroidota; class Bacteroidia; order Chitinophagales; family Chitinophagaceae; genus Ginsengibacter. The sequence continues at coordinate 162,635 of CAVOLS010000010.1, forward strand.
TCAACTCCAACTCATTGATGTTCCTGTTGTGGAAGATGCTACAAGTTCCAAGGACCTAGAAGAATATTTCAACAATCCAAAGGTGAATAAGAAATATAGGTTGAAGGAGAAATAATTTCCTGGGAGGAATTAAAAATTAAAAATTAAGAATTAAGAATTGATGCTCATTGCTGATTGCTTACTGCTGATTGTTTGAATTAAATATTACGAAAATCAGACTCATAATTCAAAAACGCATATCTTCATTAACGAATCAGGACTTTGAAAGTTTCTAAACTTTCTAAACTTCTAAAGGAACTAAAGCTCTAAAATTCTAAACTTCTTTTCTAAACTTGCTAAACTTGCTAAACCTTTCTAAACTTTCTAAACCATAATAATTAACCCTTAACAATCAATCAATGATCAAATCATCCGCATTTCTTTTCTTATTCCTGCTACCGGCTTTTTTATTCGCTCAAACTGAAAACATCGACCAGAATGTAATGAGCAAAATAAGGACTGAGGGCTTGCAAAATTCTAAAGTCATGGAAATTGCATTCCAGCTAACAGACGCCAACGGCCCACGCGTTACGGCATCGCCGGGATTCATGAAAGCCGCCACTTATGCAAAAAACCAGTTAACACAATGGGGCTTGTCAAATGCGGCCATTGATTCATGGGGAGATTTTGGAAAAGGCTGGGAACTTGAAAAATCATATGTAGCAATTACCTCACCGTGGTACAAATCACTTTCCGCTTATCCGAAAACATGGACTGCGGGAACCAATGGATCTCGCAGTGCTGAGGTAATCCTTATTTCAGCAAAAGATTCTGCAGGCTTGGATGCTTACCGTGGAAAACTAGCTGGTAAAATCGTTGTGCTGGATATGCTGCAAGCGTATCAGCATAGTTTTAAAGCTGATGCAGTTCGCTACACAGACCCAGAATTGGAAGCAATGCAAAACTTCACTCCTCAACCAGTTGATACTGCTGCCATGCGCAGAAGGCGCGAGCAATTCAGAAGAGGAGGCGGCCAGAATGTTATGGCGGCTTTAAAAACTTTGGCTGAAAAAGAAGGCGCAGTGGCCATCTTGACTTCAGGAGCCAGGAACCATGATGGAACTACTTTTGTTCAACAGGCAGGATCTTTCAAGGTTTCAGATCCTGAAAACTTTTTAGATATCGCTCTCGGACTCGAGGATTATAACACAATCGTCCGCATGCTGCAAAACAACCTGCCGGTAAAAATGGATGTGGATGTAAAAACAAAATTTCAGTCCACTGACACAAAAGGTTATAACGTGATCGCTGAAATTCCGGGAACCGACAAAAATTTAAAAGATGAAGTGGTAATGCTGGGCGGACATCTGGATTCATGGCATGGAGCAACCGGAGCGACAGACAATGCTGCGGGATCGGCCATTATGATGGAGGCGGTAAGGATTTTAAAAGCGCTAAACATCAAACCTCGCAGGACTATCCGCATCGCTCTTTGGAGTGGTGAAGAACAAGGCTTGTTTGGCTCAAGAGGATATGTAAAGAAAACTTTTGGCGATCCGGCAACCATGCAGTTGCTTCCGGCACATCAAAAATTTTCCACTTATTTTAATTTAGACAATGGAACAGGGAAAATCCGTGGCATTTATTTGCAGGGAAATGAAGCAGCGAAGAATATTTTCACGCAATGGTTCACTCCTTTCAATGACCTGGGCGCTAAAACTGTTACTTTGCAAAATACTGGCGGCACCGACCACCTTTCTTTTGACGCTGTAGGACTTCCGGGCTTTCAGTTTATTCAGGATCCAATTGAATATGATTCCAGAACGCATCATAGCAATATGGACTCCTATGATCATTTAATCTCTGATGACATGAAACAGGCGGCTACTATCGTGGCAGCATTTGTTTACAACGCTGCCATGAGAGATCAGAAAATTCCGAGAAAGGAATTGCCTCAGGTTAGACCACAATAATTTTAATTAAGTTAAAGATGAGGCGGTAAAACCAAAAGTTTTGCCGCCTTTTTATTTCAACAAAAATGCAGGCAAAGCAGGAGAAAAAGATTTTACGAGGTAAAAGATTTTTTTCAGGCAAAGAGGCAAGGAAGCAAAGGCGCAAACAGCAGACGGACTTTATTTCAAACTTTTAAATAATAAACCAAGCGCCAGTAATCCTGTTAATCTTAAAATCCTATAAACTCTAGTTCAGACAGAGGCAATAAAATAAAGGTACAAACAGCAGACGCACTTTTTTTCAACTTTTACCTAAACCAAGCGCTAATAATCGTGTTAATCCTAAAATCACATAAATCCTGACTCAGACAAAAAAACAGGCATAAAAAAACCGGTAAACTAAAGCTTACCGGTTTTTTTATTATTTCTTTTAAATTATTTAACTCTTTTTTCTTTAATACGAGCACTTTTTCCGCTCCTGTCACGAAGGAAATATAATTTCGCCCTGCGCACCTTACCCACTTTATGCAATTTAATGCTTTCAATATTTGGTGAAAACACCGGGAACAAGCGTTCAACGCCAACTCCGTTACTGATTTTACGAACAGTGAAAGTCGCGGTTCCGCCTTCACCCTGACGTTTGATAACATCTCCTTTAAAACTCTGGATACGTTCTTTTCCGCCTTCCAATATCTTATAATTCACTGTTATATTATCACCCGCCTTAAACTTCGGGATTTCATTTTTTGTAGTCAGCTGATCGTGTACAAAAGCAATTGCATTCATGACTTTTTATTTTTGGAGTGCGAAGGTAAAGTAATTTTTTTAAAATAGAAATCATTTTGTGATTAGTTGAAAAAAGTTTTCCTCAAACACACAGGCAAGTCTGGTTGAGGGACTCTGAATAAGTCTCTTACCTTGCGACATTCACAGCCCTCTTTTCCCTGATAACAGTAACCTTAATCTGTCCGGGATAGGTCATTTCCGTTTGTATCTTCTGGGCGATTTCAAAACTTAACTTGTCGCTGTCGCCATCTGTTACTTTTTCGGCCTCTACGATCACGCGCAATTCCCGGCCTGCCTGAATAGCATAAGCTTTTTCAACACCCTGGTAGGCAAGCGCGATATTTTCAAGATCCTTGATCCTCTGAAGATATTGCTGCATAATTTCCCTTCTTGCACCTGGCCTTGCACCACTCATGGAGTCACAAGCCTGAACAACAGGAGAAATTACATATTGCATTTCCACCTCGTCATGATGAGCGCCGATAGCATTGCAGACGGCTGGATTTTCTCCATATTTTTCCGCCAGCTTCATTCCAAGAAGCGCATGGCTCAATTCTGTTTCTTCATCAGGAACTTTTCCAATGTCATGAAGCAATCCGGCGCGTTTCGCCAGTTTGGCGTTCATGCCCAATTCGGCAGCCATAATGCCGCACAAATTCGCTACTTCCCGGCTATGCATCAGCAAATTTTGACCATAAGAAGAGCGAAAACGCATTTTGCCCACCATCCTTACCAGTTCTTTATGTAGTCCGTGAATTCCCAGCTCAATAACGGTTCTTTCACCAATTTCCATTATTTGTTCTTCGATCTGCTTGCGGGTCTTTTCCACAACTTCTTCAATGCGGGCCGGATGAATGCGACCATCTGCTACTAATCTCTGCAAAGAGAGTCTGGCTATTTCACGCCGTAAAGGATCGAATGAGGAAAGGATGATAGCTTCGGGAGTATCATCTACAATCAAATCAACACCTGTAGCAGCTTCAAGGGCCCTGATGTTTCTTCCTTCGCGGCCGATGATGGAACCTTTGATCTCATCACTTTCCAGGTTGAAAACCGTAATGGCATTCTCGATGGCAATTTCGGCGGCAGTGCGCTGAATGGTTTGAATAATAATTTTTCTCGCTTCTTTGTTGGCTCGCAGTTTCGCATCGTCAACAATTTCCTGCTGAATAATGAGCGCCTGTGAGTTGGCCTCATTTTTCAAGGTTTCGATCAACTGCGCCTTGGCTTCCTCAGCCGAAAGGCCAGCGACTTTCTCAAGCCTCTTGATATGCTCTTCCTGGTGTTTCTCCAGTTCGGTGCGCTTGATGTTCACTACTTCAATCTGGCGGTTCAGATTTTGCTTGATCACCTCGTTTTCTTTTATCTGGCGCTCAACGTTCTGATCTTTCTGATTGATCGATTGCTCTTTTTGCTTGATGCGGTTTTCAGCATCAGCAATTTTTTGATTGCGCTGAAAAACCTCCTTGTCATGCTCGGATTTTAACTGAACGAAGCGCTCTTTTGCTTCCAGTTGCTTTTCTTTTTTAATAGTTTCAGCCTGCAACTGGGCATCGGAAATAGTTTTTTGAGCTTGTTGTTCAGCAGTTTCTAATAGTTGTTTTGTGTTTTTTGCAAAAAGAATTTTACCCAGGATGATGCCCGCGACTAAAGCTACAGCACCAATTATTATCGGGAGAAGTTGTTCCATTGTTTTTTAATGATTTTTTACGGTTCATAATCTTTATTCCACTTATTATTTACAAATTTCTTTGAAAAATGCGAATAAACGAAGGTAAATAAAAATGTCTGGAAATGAATTGTTTGAAAATATTTTAATGGGAAATTCGACTTTCAATTATTAGAATTTTTGAATTAGTGAATTTCATAAATGATGCCTGAAGTACTTGAATAAAGAATCAATCCTCAATCCTATACCTGATTGCGGAATTCTTCGGCAATCTTTTTTTTTCCAATAAAATATTGGGCAAACAAAAAAGAAATCCGTGAAAAAAGTCCATTTGCTGAAAAGTCAGTAAGGACGAACAAGCATCTTTTGCTACCCCAATATTTCAAAAAAAAGAGTTACAAAAAAAGTCCGTTTGCTGTGATTTTTACTAAAAGAAAATCTGTTTTAGGGTAAAGGAACCATAAAAAAAACCCGGCTGTTCTAAACCGGGTTTTCATCATTAAAACTTAGAAAGTGATTCCCAGGCCCAATTTAATCCCTTCATAATGGGCGTTTACATTATTATTAGCATCCAATTTTGACAATCCATAATCATAAGATGCGGAAATATTCAGTCCATTGGCAAATTGGTATCCGATTCCCCCTGTCAAGCCCACATCCCAACGATTGAACTGAGAAGTAGCGTCCATTGTTTTGTTCAATAAATTGATTCCCAAAACGCCTGCGGTGGTTTTTAAATCGGCTTGGGCTAAATAGGAAACCTGGGGGCCGGCAATAATTTGCAACCCATTGAAATTTCCTTTCAGCAATACGGGAATGTCGATATACTGAGATTGCAGTACTGCTTTCGCGCTGGCGCCCAAAAAGTCTAATCCTTTAATATTCAACGCGCCATTCAATTCATAACCCTTCAACGAATAATTCAGTCCGGGCTCTATGGAAAAATTTTCGCTCATGGGAATATTGGCATAGATGCCAGCGAAAAAACCAGTGTGATCCCTTGCAGTTATGTTCCCTTTTGAAAAATCCAGCAGATTTTTGAAATTATCGACTGCATCGCCGCGCATGCCAAAAGAAGAAACTCCGGCCCTCACTCCGAAGGAAGGCTGCACCTGGGCGAAACCGATAGAAGAAACAATGAGGGAAACAATAAGTAGAATTTTCTTTTTCATATGTTTTTTGGATCCGGATTTTAAAGCCGTTCGCATTCCTGAGAAAGAAATTTTTTGTAGAAGATTAATAACCAGTTGGCAAGATTTTGTTAAAGGCTTCTTTCGCTTTCCCTCAACTTGTGATTTTATAAAAACATTCCAGGAGGAAATTCTAACTTTAGGACATGCTCCGCTTTTTCACTTTATACCTGGTTCTTCTCGCCAAGGCGGCAACTGCGCAGCCGGCAACGGGATCCGTTTATGTTGACAATTTCTCGATACAAATTCCAGGTAGCGAAACAAAAACTACAAGTGACATTGCCAGATTCATCATGCAGCATTACACTTCTGAAAATGAAAGGATCCGGGCTGCTTATAGTTGGGTTACCGCAAATATCAGGTACGACAAAGACAGCATTCACCGTGTAATTCTGGATGAAAACCGGGAAGAAAAAGTGACTTACGCTTTAGCAAGGAGAAAGGGAGTTTGCGAGAATTTCGCGGCCATATTTACTGATATCTGCGTAAAAAGCGGCATTCGCTCCTTTGTTGTTGAAGGCCTGACGAAGGAAAATGGAATGCTCCAAAAGTCACCCCATGCATGGTGCGCTGTCTTTACGAATAATGATTGGTTTCTTTTTGATCCAACCTGGGATGCATCAGGAAGAATGAATTATTATATGATCAGGCCGGAAGAGTTCATAGAAACCCATATCCCCTATGACCCTTTGTTCCAGTTTTCAAAGTATCCTGTTTCATTTAACAGACTTCATAAATCCTCTTTTGGGACAGACAATCCTTTTGATTATAAAGACTCAATCAACAGCTACGAATCCTCGGATTCACTTTCCAGGTATTTGTCAGCGATTTCAAGAATAGAAAAAAATGGCTGGCCAGCAGCGCTCATTGATACGAAACTAAAACAGCTCCGGCTCGAGGTTGAATTAATCTTTCAGGACAGCGACACTGGCGGATACAATTCGGCAGCAGAGATGTATAACAGCGCGATTGCTGTTTTCAATTCTTTTCTCATTTATCGCAATAACCGATTCCAGCCGCCCAAAGGTAAAGAGGAGGTTCAGGGAATTTTTAGAAGCATAGATGAAAAAATTACTGCCGCAAAGAAAATACTGGCGCAGATTAAAAATTCCAAGGCAGCTTTGCAGATGGATACCGGCGATATAGGAAAAAAACTTGACGACCTTGCAGCCAAGGCAAAGGAGCAGAAAGATTTTTGGGAAAAAAATGGAATTTAGAAAGGTTAGGGTGCTTAAAAAAGTTGGAAAGTTTCATGGCAATCAGTTCCCTAATTCTTCATTCTTCATTTTTAATTTTTAATTGAAAAACTCATAATTTAAAATTTACAGTTTCTGCTGTAAATTCGTAGCGAATGGAAAGCACCCTCAATATCCCGAAATACACAATGAACGAAGAGGAAGAAAAGAAAGAGATTCTTCGTAAATACCGTGCCATGCTAAGGGCTTTAAAGCCAAAGTTAAAGCCCGGCGACAAGGAACATGTTCGCGTGGCATTTGAAATGGCAGTGGAAGCACACAAAAACATGCGGCGCAAAAGCGGCGAGCCCTATATTCTTCATCCCATCGCAGTGGCCATGATTTGTATTGAAGAAATAGGCCTTGGCGTTCGAAGCACAATTTGCGCCCTTCTTCACGATACAGTTGAAGATACTGACATCACCATCGAAGCCGTTCAAAGGGAATTCGGTACAGAAATAGCGAAGATCGTTGACGGCCTCACAAAAATCTCCAACGTCCTGGATGCCAATTCTTCCCAGCAGGCGGAAAATTTTAAAAAGATCCTTTTAACGCTCACTGATGATCCACGTGTGATCCTGATCAAGCTGGCCGACCGGCTTCATAACATGAGGACACTCGAGAGCATGAAGCGTGAGAAGAAACTCAAGATCGCATCGGAAACCGTTTACGTTTATGCGCCGCTCGCCCATCGCATGGGTCTTTACAATATCAAAACAGAACTGGAGGATCTTTCCATGAAATACATGGAGCCCGACAGTTATCGTTATATCGCGCAAAAGCTGGATAATACCAAAAGGGAGCGGGCGCGCTATATCAATGATTTTATAAGGCCGGTAAAGGAAAAGCTCATCAGCGGAAATTTCGACTTTGAAATTTATGGGCGCCCAAAAAGCATTCATTCCATTTGGAATAAAATGAAAAAAAAGGGCGTTTCCTTTGATGAGGTTTATGACCTTTTTGCCATCCGGATCATTTTAAAATCGCCACCTGAAAGAGAAAAGGAAGACTGCTGGAAGGTCTATAGCCTTGTAACGGATGAGTACAATCCTTCTCCCGCCCGGCTTCGCGATTGGTTAAGCAATCCCAAAAATAATGGGTACGAGGCCCTGCACACCACGGTGATGGGCCCACAGGGAAAATGGGTGGAAGTGCAGATACGCACCAAAAGAATGAACGACATAGCCGAAAAGGGATTGGCAGCGCACTGGAAATATAAAGAGGGCGCCAGCGAAGAAAACCGCTTCGATAAATGGTTTCAGCAAATCCGGGACATGCTGGCCAACCAGGATACCAACTCTGTCGATTTTCTTCAGGATTTCAAAGTGTCTTTTTTGGCTGAGGAGATCTATGTTTATACCCCGAAGGGGGATGTGAAAATGCTTCCCAGCGGAGCCAGTGCGCTGGATTTTGCTTTTGCAGTTCACACGGCAGTTGGCGAAAAATGCATTGGCGCCAAAGTGAATCATAAACTGGTTCCCATAGGCCATGTTTTGCGAAGCGGCGACCAGGTTGAAATCATCACCTCCGGAAAACAAAAGCCGAAAAGTGAATGGCTGAAACTGGTTGTGACGACGAAGGCCAAATCAAAAATCAAGGATTCGCTCAAGGAGGAAAAAAGAACTATTGCTGAAGAAGGAAAAATTATTCTTCAACGCAAGCTGGAGGGAATGGGCGTTCCGGCAAGCCAGTCCAACATGGACGAAATGGTGCTATATTACAAAGTGAATTCACCGCTGGATCTTCTTTATGACATCGCTGTAAAAAAGATTGATCTGAAAGAACTTAAAGAATTCCAGGTTCTGGGCGACAAGATCTCTGCGCCAAAAGTTATCAAGCCGCCAATTGAGGAAAAAATTGAAAATGCGCAGAAGCAGCTTAATAAAAAAGATACGGAACTGATCATTTTCGGAGAAAGCAGCGACAAGATCATGTATTCGCTTGCCAATTGCTGCAAGCCTATTCCCGGCGACGACGTGTTTGGATTTGTAACTCAGGGTGAAGGATTGAAAATCCACCGCACCAATTGCCCGAATGCGGCGCGACTGCTTTCCAATTACGGACACAGGGTTGTGAAAACCAAATGGGTGAAAAACAAGGAAATCTCTTTCCTGACGGGCATAAAAATTATCGGCCTGGACGATGTTGGTGTTATTAACAAAATCACCAACCTGATAAGCGGCACCTTAAAAATAAACATCAACGCACTTACCATTGAAGCAAAAGAAGGATTATTTGAAGGAAACGTAAAGGTGTATGTTCATGATAAAGACGAACTGGAAGAACTGGTGAAGAATTTAAAAGACTTGCCTGGAATTGAAAGCGTAGAGCGGTATGACACGGAATAAATACGTGGCCTTGAATATTTTTCGTAAAAAAGTCCGTTTGCTTGCAACAAACTAAAAAATTTCAATCGCTATCTTCGCCGCCATCATGTATAAGCTGCTCCGCACAATTTTATTTTGGTTCGACCCCGAAAAAGTGCATTATTTTTCTATGGGAATTCTTGCTTTTTTCTGCCGTTTTTCCTGGATGAAAAAGTTTTTGAAAAAAAAGTTTACCCCATCAGGAGATCATTCAAAAGAAATTTTTGGTTTACCATTTTTAAATCCCGTTGGCCTCGCTGCTGGTTTCGATAAAAACGCAAAATACCTTGATGAGCTGGAAACGTTAGGTTTCGGTTTTGTTGAAATAGGGACGGTAACGCCCCTGCCGCAGGATGGAAATGACAAGCCGCGCTTGTTCCGGCTGCCAAAAGACGGGGCATTGATCAACAGGATGGGTTTTAATAATGAAGGAGTAAAAAAAGCCGCGCAAAGAGTAAGGGAATTTAAATTGAGTCACCCGGAAAGCCGCCTGATCATCGGTGGAAATATTGGCAAGAACAAGCTAACTCCCAATGAAGACGCATGGAAGGATTATGAAACTTGTTTTCATGAACTGCATGATACGGTAGATTATTTTGCAGTGAATGTAAGTTCCCCGAACACGCCGGGATTAAGGGATTTGCAGCAGAAAGCTTCACTTAAAAAGATTCTCTCTCATCTTCAAACGATCAATAAATCAAAAACAATCCAAAGGCCTATACTGCTGAAAATCTCTCCAGACTTATCAATTGAAGAACTCGATGACATTATTGATCTTGCCAATGAAATTCAGCTCGATGGGTTGGTCGCCTCCAATACGACTATCAGCAGGGAACATTTAAACACCTCAGGCAAAGAACTTGAAAAAATCGGCACCGGTGGACTCAGCGGCAAGCCATTGAAAGAGCGATCCACTCAGGTGATCAATCATATTTGTTCCCGCACAAGCATTCCTGTTATCGGCAGCGGCGGCATTTTCACCAAAACCGACGCAAAACAAAAGATCAATTCCGGCGCAAGTCTGATCCAGGTTTGGACCGGATTTATCTATGAAGGCCCGGGGATTGTCAAAAAAATTTTAGGCTAATTATTACGGTCTATCCATTACCAATTCGATCAAAACGCCATTGGTATCCTTTGGATGAAGAAAACATACCATTTTATTATCAGCGCCGGCTTTTGGCTTTTCATTGATGAGAGTAAATCCTTCATTTGTCAACCTCTTGATTTCCGAATCCATATCTTCCACTTCAAACGCGATATGATGAAGGCCCTCCCCCTTTTTCTCAATAAATTTATTGATGACGCTTCCCGGCGCATAAGCTTCAATGAGTTCGATTTTACTTTCCCCTTTTTGGAAAAAAGCGGTATTGACCTGTTCACTTTCAACAGCTTCAGTTTTATAACAAGGTGCGTTCAAAATCTTTTCAAAAAGCGGAATGGACACCGATAATTTTTTCACGGCAATGCCAATATGTTCAATTTTTTTCATTGATTCGTTTTTTCAAAATTAAGCCGATAATCACTGTAAAGATTGTATGTTTCACAAAATTAATGGCCGGCAATTTGCCTTCTAATTTACAACCCCTTTTTCCATTGTAAATTTGTGCAGCAAACGAACAAATTATTAAGAAATGTTGAAACTACCGGTCTATCTTGACAACAACGCTACAACCCCTGTTGATCCAAGGGTTCTGGAAGAAATGCTTCCTTTTTTCTCAGAACATTTCGGCAATGCCGGAAGCAGGAATCATGCTTATGGATGGGCGGCCGAAGAAGCGGTTAATTTTGCCAGGGAGCAGGTAGCTCAACTTGTAGGAGCAGAACCCAAAGAAATCATTTTCACTTCCGGCGCTACAGAATCCGACAATCTCGCCCTGAAAGGCGTCTTTGAAATGTATGCCACTAAAGGCGATCATATCATCACCCTAAAAACAGAACATAAAGCGGTTTTAGATTCCTGCAGTCATATTGAAAAATTAGGCGGGAAAATCACTTATCTTGACGTTAAGGAAGATGGGCTTATTAATTTAGAAGAATTGGACAAAGCCATACTGCCTGAAACCATTCTTGTAAGTGTCATGCTTGCCAATAATGAAACCGGGGTTATTCAGCCGGTAAAGGAAATCAGTGCGCTCGCAAGGAAACATGGCGCGTTATTGTTTTCAGATGCCACGCAGGCGGCGGGAAAAATCAGGGTCAATGTAAATGAGGATGCAATTGATTTAATGGCGTTTTCCGCCCATAAGATGTATGGGCCAAAAGGCGTGGGGGCGTTATATGTAAGAAGAAAAAACCCAAGGGTGAAAGTAACCGCGCAATTAGATGGAGGCGGACAGGAACGGGGATTCCGCAGCGGAACGCTTAATGTGCCTGGTATTGTGGGATTTGGAAAAGCCGCCGAATTGTGCCGGATAAGTATGAAACAGGAAAGCGTACGGATAAAAAAGCTGCGCGATAAGTTGGAATCTGCTATGCTATCGCTGGGAGAAACCTACGTAAATGGAAATCGGGAACACCGTTTGGACAATGTCTCCAATATCAGTTTCAGGAATGCAAAAAGCGATAGCCTTCTTGCCGCAATCAATAAAAACATCGCCCTGAGTACGGGTTCTGCCTGTACTTCCGCGACTCCCGAACCTTCTCATGTTTTGAAAGCAATGGGTTTACCTGATGATTGGGCTCACTCCTCAATCAGGTTCAGCCTCGGCAGGTTTACGACAGAAGAAGAAATAGATTATGCGATCGACGTGGTTAAGGAAACTCTTTTGAAAATGAGGGAAATTGGAGAACCGGCCGACGAAAAGCAGCAACGCTAGATCGTTGAACGCCGTTAATTCAGAAACCGCTAACTTTTATTTTTGTAAATTTGCTGTTGCAAAATCCGCACAATTATGATATACGTAAGTGAAAAAGCTAAAATCAGGGTAAAAAATATCATGGAGGAAAAAGAGTTTTCGGATAAAGAATACTTCGTGAGAGTAACTGTTGAAAGCGGCGGCTGCTCCGGCCTCACCTACAAAATGGATTTTGACAACCAGAAAAAACCTATGGATCAGGAGTTTGAGGACAACGGGATTAAAGTAGTTACCGACCTCAAAAGTTTTTTATACCTCGTAAATACCACCCTTGAATTCAGTGATGGACTCAACGGAAAAGGATTTTATTTTAATAACCCGAACGCCGCCAGAAGTTGTGCTTGTGGGGAAAGTTTTAGTTTGTAAATATACTATCGGGTTTCCTGTATCCAGCATCCGGTATTCAATATCCATTATTCGTAACCATCATCCCGCTCATAAAACAGCCGCTTCAAAAAGATGAAACGGCTGACGTTAAAAAAATGAAAAACCAATTCAATTTACCCGTAGTGTAGATTAAGGTCTTACACTTTTATAAGTTAAAGTATCATAGATCTGCATGTCGGGCCTTCCGCTTTGGCTCATAAAATAAGCCGCGTAAATTGTCTTTGAAACCGGATCATAATGATTATTAATCCCTGGTCCGGAATTAATTCTGAACGCCCTGTTTCTGGGATCCGGGGCGGCCGAATTTGTTACGTCTGTCAGGATATTGGTTACAGGATCAAATGTGAATTTAGGAGCAGTCGCGCCAAAACCGGTAGCACCCGCATTTCCTGTGGTAAATGCTACCTGGATGTCAGTTCCAAATGCATAAAAATCATACATTAATACACTATTAGCTCCCGCAGTCACCATGCCAATGCTTGTACCGTCAGAATTAGAAGGCCATGTTCCAGGCATATTATCTGAAATTCCATAGGCGGCCCATCCAATTGTATTGATTACCAAATTATAATTCCCGTCATACTTATTTTTAATCCCAATGGCAACAATTCCATTGTTCAGATTCCCGCTAATGGTATATCCGCTTTCTGCAATGCTTTTTATGGTAAAGCCCATGGCGTAGGGTGCGCCATTAATGAAATCGTTGGGTACGAATTTGGCCTGGAGGTAACCCACATAAGAACCTTTTGGAATCACCACGACAAGGCCTGGATTAACAAAGCTGATCATGGCGGCGGAAGGAACAGAATAATCGGTGATTTCGCCAGTCGGATTGGGATTGGTTGGAGTTACGGTGGTGTCTGTATGAGCCGCATTATAATCAGTAATCAATTGGTTGTTTTGCACCAGGGTGACGTGAATATCCTGTTGAGCTGGCTGGGTTGCTCCCAGTGTTACGGCAAGAATTTTTAAAGTGGTGTCATTGGGCGATGTATTCAACGACAGGTTTAAAAAATTAGTCGCGCTGCTCACATTCGCCCCAATGGCAATAACTTTTACAGTAGAGCCTTGTCCTGATTGTATTTCCCCATTATCGTACGCTTTGTCTTTGAGGCAACCTGATGCAAGAATGGAAAAGAGCGCTCCAAACATGACCGGTGATTTTTTAAGATGTAATTTCATATTTTCAGTTTTTTACTTTAGGAATAGAAATGGCCTTGAACGCACGATTATGGTTCCCAGAATAATTTATCAGTAAATGCGTTTCCGCTGGCGCCTCCAGTCTGCTTAGGCACATTGCCCCCATTTGAAGTATATTCACTTTGAGGATACAACAATCGCAGCGGAAGCGTAGTGGACAATTTGCCGGGAGCAGCAGAAATATAACCATTATCCGTTAAAAAATGCAGCCTGCGGATATCCGCATATGATTCCAAAGGATCAATTGTGGTGTTGGCAATATATTTCTGGAAGGCGATGAACCTTGCCTGGGCCAAAACGGTTGTTCCGGCGTTTGCCCAATTAGCAGAAGGTGTGTTTGCCATGTAGGTGGCCGCTGCCGCATCCGCATTGGGAACGCCAAGCCATTCAAAAGATTCTGTAACTGCTGCCATGTATGCAGCCTGCGCGCTACCGGGAATCCATCCTCGCGCCACCGCTTCAGCATATAAAAACATGCTTTCGTAAGAGGGGTAGATCCACTGATTTTGCACAGCGCCTGTGCCATTTCCCGCATTGCTTGAATTAATGCCGCCCACCAAAGCCGGCCCGAAATAAGAAAGGCTGGAGGCGGTTGGAATGGTGGAAAGGGCGGCACCGAAAACCGCACCTGCAAACGTGGTTCCTGTAAAGCCTACAGGATAAAAGAACCGGGAAAGCCGGGGATCATTGGTGCTTTTTAAAATGTTTACGATATAGGCATTCGCATTATTCGAAGGCAAGGCTACCACACCCGTAGGATCCCAGCCAAAATTGGCATAAAAAGGATTTTGCTTATTCACATCGTTTACATAACCCGGATTTACGCTTATCGATTCCCCATGCATCAAAGGACCTCCGCTGCTTATTATTTTCGCGATTTCGGCCGAAGGATTAAAACCGGGAATTTCAGACTGGCGTATGAGCAATCTTAACTTTAAGGTATTCGCAAAATGAGTCCATAAAGTAGTATTTCCATGATTGATAATATCGGCGTTTACAAATGCTTTTTTGGGAGAAAGTTGCATGTAGGCGATCGCTGTGTCCAGGCGTCCGAGCAAAGAGTTATAAATGTCCTGAGCCTTGTCATATTTGGGCTTTGGAAAAGTATTGGGTTGAAAAGCCTGGGAATAGGGAATATCTCCGAAGAGATCTACGAGTTCCTGCCAAAGTTTTGCTTCCAAAATAACGGAGGCTCCTGCCAAAGAGGTATCGCCCTCAGCAATTCCTTTAACTTCCGACTGATGAAGATCAAAAAGAACATCATAATCATTCACGAACAAGGTATTGCCGGTAGCAAAACTAATATTATAGGTAATCAGGTCCTGCTGCTGGGCAAAGGTTCCGTTTTGGGCGACATAGCCCACCCACTGGTCAAAAGTTAAAAAATCAGCGCTTGCAGCTCTTACCCCCATTGCCGCTTCTGCCTGCGGAAAGATCAATTCGGCGGTAACATTCGCGTCTGTAACCCGGTTTGGGTCATTATTGACATCCAGAAATCCTTTTTTGCAACCGTCAATAGCCAGCGTGGCGGCGAGAATAACGCCAGCGAAAAGCCATTTATTATTGATATGTTTCATTGGGTCTTTTTTTAGGAGTTTAAAAAGTTACAGTTAAAGATGCGCCGAACAACCTGGATGCCGGGCTTTGAAATCCGCTGGCGAGGCCGAAAGTGTTTCCTGTGGTGGAGTAATTGAATTCAGGATCGCCCCATTGATTGGATTTTGGAACGAAGAGGAAAAGATTTTTACCCACCAGGCTGAACGTAATCCCTTTGATGATGTTGCCGTTTCCAAACCATTTCTTTGGGAAAGCATAGGAGATATTCACTTCCCGCAGTCGAATGGCATCAGCACTTGCATAATAATTGGTCGCTATGCTGGTTCTTGTATTAGCTCCTGTCCAAAAATTCGAGTTCCCGTCCTGAGTAGTAATATTGGTGTTGGGAATATATTTTCCGGGATTGTTTGGATCCGGAATTACAGAATTGGGAAATACAAATCTTTGGCGGCCATACTGAGCGCTTGCAGCTGAAATGCCGGCAAAATCCATATCGGGGCCAAGGCCGGAATAAAAATCAGCGCCTCCTTTAAATTCCCAGGTCATGCTGAAAGAGAAACCACCTATCGAATAGGAAGGGGTTACCCCAACAATCCATAAAGGAAGGGTGCGGCCTTTGATCACCAATCCCGGAGCCTGTGTGGGTTCGCCGGTTACAGGATCGATAATAACTTTCCCTGTTGCGGAATCACGCAGATAATCGGTTAGCTGGAACTGAAATGCCGGTGATCCGGGAACGGCAATGTTGTTAACTGTTGGATAGCCAACGGCATTTTGAATGAATCCATTGTTTCCACCAATCACAACCGGAACATTTCCAAGTGTGCTTATTACTTTATTGTTATTATAGGTGGCATTGATCCTCAGATCAATCCTTCCCTTATTAATCTTTACTAAAGGAGTCAAGCCCAGGTCCATTTCGACGCCATAATTATTAAAGTCTGCGGCGTTAGCAAGCGCACTTGTGTAACCGGTTGTTGCGGATTGGGTAACCTGCAAAATCTGGTTGGTATTCTTTTGGAAAAAGTAGGTAGCCTGAAAATTTATCCTGTTTTTCAAAAATCCTAATTCAATGCCCGCTTCTTTTGTGTTCACGAATTCGGGTTTTAAATTAGCGCTTGGAATTGTATTGTTGGCGGTAAAGCCAACAACATTTCCGTAAGGGAAGCCTAACAGGGAAGTTGTGCTGTTAGGTTGTGAATAGGTAGCAGACAAAGAGTAGGGCGCCAGGTTCACGTTTCCTGATTTTGAAATTGCTGCTCTTACTTTCACATAAGAAAACAGGGCGCTGTTATGCAAGGCATCAATAGCATCAGACAATACGAAAGCCACATTAGCGGCAGGATAGAAGAACGACCTGTTTTGGGCAAGTAATCTGCTATCCCAGTCATTCCTGCCGGTCACCTCAGCATTCGCCCAACCTTTGTAGTTGACTCCGATAGTTCCATAAGCAGAAATCAAAGTGGATTCGATTTGATAATTATTGTTGGGATATAAGCCAACAATCGCATCCCCACTTCTCACTGCCACATTGAACAAATAAGGAACTACCAGGTTGTTTCCTCCAACAGCTACATCCTTGGAGCGGTCATCGCGTGCGGTTCCCCCAACAAGATATTTGAGGGTGAAATCCTCTGTAGGTTTATAATTGCCGCTTAAAAAATAATCGAGGTTGATGCGTGAAGTTTGATAGGCATCAGTAGTCACTATGCCCAGTTTATTGGAATATTGTGTCGGGCTCCTTGTAGCTGCCGCAAAATCTGAAACAATTACCGGCGCGTTCGTGTTAATTGTATTCACAAAAGAAAGATTGGAACTTAACCTGGCGCTTGCTTTCAACCAGGGAAAAAGCTGATAATTGGCCTCAACACTTCCCAGCAAATCATTTTCATTTGCTTTTGACCTGATATTTTGAATGAGCCAGTATGGGTTCACCGCGAATTCATTGTAATAATTTGAAAACTGGCCAAACTTGCTGTTTTGATCCTTGTATTGAAGGAAAGGAACATTATTGCCAATTTGTTCAATCAGGAAAAACAATCCACCATTATAAGCAGAGGGAAAAGTGCTTTGAAAAGCAGCTTCATTAACCACGCTCGAATTGGAAAGAATATAGTTCAGATTATAGTTCAGAGAAAATTTCCCGTATGTTTTAGACCCATTGAAGCGGAAACTTGTCCTGTGATTGATATCATTGGGAACCAATCCTTGTATTTTAGCATCCTCAATGCTTACATAGAAATCCTCTCCTGCGATTGACGCAGAATTCTGGAAAGTGAGGCCGGTATTAAAAAATTTAATCTTGTCTTTGTAATGGCTATTGTTATAAGGTCCCATTTGTTGAGAACCATCTTCGAGCGGTTTGCCAATCGGTTGAATTGAATTATCAAAAGCGGGCCCAAATTGCTGGTTTTCATAGGGAACGTATCCAAAAAAACCAAACGGATCGGTAATTTCACCGCCGCCGGCACCAAATTCCTTTTGCAGTTTTGGGAAAAAAGAAACCCTCGACAATTGAACTGTGGAGTTCAAAGTAACGGTTGGCTTCCGGCCTCCTCTTTTAGTAGTAATGATGATTACCCCGTTAACGGCGTCAGGGCCATAAATAGCCGCGGAGGCGGCGCTTTTTAAAATCGTTAAATCCTGCACATCATCAGGAGGAATAGAAGACAGGTAACTTAATGGAGTTGGCGCGCCATCAACAACTAACATTGGCTGGTTATTTCCTGTAAGGGATCTGATGCCCCTGATATTGATTTTCGCATTTTCAAATACGCCACTGTTAACTGTTGAAATATCGAGTCCGGAAACTTTACCATTCAAGGCCTGCGCTACGTTGACAGATTTCGCCTGGGTCAAAGTTTTATTATTTATTGTCGAAACCGCATAACCCAAATCCTTTTCTTCGCGTCTTTGGCCGAGAGCGGTAGTAACAACAACAGTTGCCAATTCAGCATTGCTCCTCTGCATGGTAGCGTCGGCGGAATTGCCCACGGGAGTAACGTTTACTGCTGCAAATCCGGTCGCGGTAAAGTGCAATGTTCCGTTTGGCTTTATTTTGATGGTATAGACTCCGTTTGCGTCAGCGGTTGTCGCGTTTTTTGTTCCTGTTTCGGCCACAGTTGCAAAGGGAACCGGCGCTCCCGTTTCATCTTTTACGGTGCCAGAAACTACATGAGTTTGGGCAAAAGCGAATGTTTCAAAAAACATAAGCGCCATAAATAATAGGAAGGAACGTTTCATAGATTTTATTTTAAAAAGAGATGGATAGGTGTAGAATTACAATCAAAAGGCAATTGTTTTTTTTTACACGCTGCAAACTTTTTTTTATTTACCGTCGGATGACATAATGTATTTTTTGGCGTTTTTTAACTAAAACCTCCCTTTGCCTGTCTTGCATCTTTTGGCTAGTGAAAAACTTAATAAAAATCTTAGAACTCAAAAAGTCATAAAGGAAAACCGGCTCTGTTATTAGGTTTCAGGGCTCGAATTCTTTTTCAGGGGCGCTTCTCAAACCTAAAAAAACTGATTTCGGTGTCTTTTTTTTACAAAAGGCAAACAAATAAAAGCTAGGCATGACGTGCATTAAAAAATCGTTTTATCGGAAAATTAATTACGGTGGTGTGACAATAAAAAGTTTTATTTTTTTTCAAAAGTTTTTTGAAACCTGTGCGGGTAAAAGAAATTGCTTTAGAAGGAACTGCTCAAATATTTCAGGCTCGCAGACAAAACCAACGCTAAGAGGTGAAGCACGTTTAAATTGCGGGAAAAACAGGAAACACTTGTCCTCGTTTTTCCAGCAGACGAATCTTTTTTGAAGATTATTTCCCAAGTCATTTCTTCGAGCAAATATATTATCGACCAAACCTCATTGAGATTGCTTAAGTAAGAAGTAAGAGCAAAGTTTGTGTTGGTGGTTTCTGTTATTTGGAAAGCAAAAAAATTCAGCAAACGCACTTTTTTTCAATATTGATTACATCTTAATCCTGTAATCCTCAAATCGGCACAATCCAGATTCAGACAAAAAAAATCCAGCAGACGCACTATTTTCAAAGATTCTTCAAAGTTGTAATTGCTTAGACAGAAAATAGTGCCATGCAAATGCTGTTGTGATTAGACAAATAAAAAATAAAAAAACCCCTTATTCAGAGGTCTTTTGCAGTTTGTTTCGGTAAACTTTTTCCATAAAAGTTCTCTAAATGAAAGATCGCTTTTCAAATTAAATTAAGCAGTAAACTTAAAATCGGATGATAAATAAGGTGAATGCAATCGTTACAATACCCTTTAAGACATGCACTTAAATTAAAACGCTGCTTTCAACCACAACTTTTCAATTTTTTTTTCTAACCGGAATTCCCGCTCTCTTTGAGGCTAAAAGCCAAAAGATTTGATACTCTGGCATTGCAGTGATATTATAAAAAATTCATACGTCCTGAATAAAACATTCCCTGCTTTATATCAAAAAACATTTAATAATTTTCCATCACTTAAATTGCAGCTTTTAGCATCATGATTTCAATAGCAAAAAAGGAGTTACACCAGTTTTTCAGCAGCCTCACCGGCTACATTACTATTATTTTATTCCTGGTCGTAAATGCTCTTTATCTTTTTATTTTAAAAGACAGTAATATTTTTGACTTTGGCTATGCAACCCTTATTAACTTTTTTGATCTTGCTCCGTGGGTGTTCATTTTCCTGATTCCGGCATTGGCCATGCGCAGTTTTTCCGATGAATTCAAGAGCGGAACTTTCGAAACTTTGCAAACCCGCCCGCTTACTAAATGGCAAATTGTATTGGGAAAATACCTGGCGGTTGTATTAGTCGTCGTGATCGCCATGATTCCGACTTTGCTTTATGTTCTTACCATTCATTCCCTTTCTGCCGAAGGTGGTATCGACGGTGGCGGCATTGCAGGATCTTACATAGGACTATTTTTGCTGGCATCTGTTTTTGCAGCCATCAGCATTTGGTGTTCCAGTCTTACGGCCAACCCGGTCATCTCCTTTTTACTGAGTGCTTTTGCATGCCTCATTTTATATTTTGGTTTTAGCGCCGTTAGCAAGCTTCCTGTTTTTTCAGGCAACGCCGATTATTATATTGAAATGCTCGGAATTGACTTTCATTATCGAAGCATCAGCCGCGGCGTAGTGGACACCCGTGATCTTGTTTATTTTTTAAGCGTTATTTTTCTTTTTCTTTTTGCCACGCAAAAAAATTTATCTAAAAAATAGCTCCATCAACAATGAAATCTTCTTTACATAAAAACTGGTGGTGGCTTATTATTCTGCTTTTGCTCATTGCCGCAAACTTCCTCGCCTCGCTGTTCCACAAGCGAATGGATCTTACCAATGAAAAAAGATTCACCATTTCTTCACCGGTAAAAAAAATTTTAAAGGATCTTGACGCGCCTGTTGAAGTAGAAATTTTTTTGAAAGGCGACATTCCGGCGGGATTCAGGAAACTGTCAACATCCGCGCAGGAGCTTTTACAGGAATTTAAGGAATATTCAAACGGAAACATTCATTACAAAATAATTTCCGCCGATGATAAAATGCCTGGAACTGAAAGGACTTACGCCGATACGCTTTCTGCACTCGGGCTCGTTCCCATCAATTTAAAAGTTCAGTTGAAGGCTGGCGAACAATCGCAATATATTTATCCGGCGGCTCTAGTTCATTATAAAAATAAAATTCAACCGGTAAATCTTTATCCCGGCACAAAAAATATCATTACTCCCCCGGAACTTAATAGCGCCGAAGCTTTGCTGGAATTCAACTTTGCAGATGCACTGCATAAAATTATCCAGGATCACAAGCCGATGATTGCTTACGCAGTTGGGAATGGCGAGCCAACAGGAGCCAATACCTATGATTTGATTGAAAATGTTTTGCGGAAAAATTACAATCTTTTCACGCTCAACCTGGAAAAAGAACCGGTGATTCCCGACACTTTCAAACTTGCTCATGATCGTCAAACCCACGATCGGCTTCACGGATAACGAGAAATTAAAAATCGATCAATATGTCATGCGCGGCGGAAAGCTGCTTTGTTTCATTGACCGGCTGGAAGCCGAAATGGATAGTCTGCAAATAAAAAACCAGGTGGTGGCTTATGACCGGAACCTTCGCCTCGAAGATCTGTTTTTCAAATATGGAACAAGGATCAATCCTGATTTGATCATGGATTTGCAATGCGATTTTTTGCCTTTCAGCGTCAACACCGACCAGAGCGGAAAAAACCAATTTGAATTTCTGCATTGGAATTATTTCCCCTTGTTCGAATCAAAACAAAACAGTGTGATCAACAAAAATCTGGGATTGGTGGCAGGAAGATTTGTGAATTCGATGGATACGGTGAGCGCTCCCGGGATTACAAAAACCATCTTGCTCAGTTCTTCTAATAATGCCCGCACCATTGAAACTCCCGCCCTTATTAGTGGAAATGAAAACAGGAACACTCCTGTTGATGCGGCCTATAATAAAAAAGACATTCCAGCCGCTGTTTTACTGGAAGGGAAATTTACTTCTTTGTATAAAAACCGGGTGAACCAGGCAACCATGGATTCAATGGCGGATTATGGAACGCCTTTTTTAGCCGCTAATATCCAGGAAAATAAAATGATCATTGCTGGCGATGGCGACATTGTTTTGAACGGAGTGTACCAGGGCCAGCCCTTGCCGATGGGGGTCAATCCCTACACGATCGGAACGCAATACGAATACCAGTTTGCCAATAAGCAGTTTGTTGAAAATTGCCTGGAGTATTTAATAAATGATGCAGGCCTCAGCGAAGCAAAATCGAAAGATTACAAATTAAGGCTGCTCGATCCGAAAAAAACAAATGAGCAAAAAACATTCTGGCAAATATTAAACCTTGTCTTGCCCACGCTATTAATTATCATTTTTGGATTAGTTTATCAATGGTGGAGAAAAAGAAAATACGCGCATTTTTCCCGCTGATTCACGGAGATTTTTACCGCAGATAACCGCTGATCTTCTATTCTCCAAACATCTGCGGGCAATATCTGCGAACATTTGCAGGCAATATTTTTTATTTCTCGCCTGTTTGAATTGCATCTTCTCCCATTTCAATTCTTATTCTTTACTTTACAATTATTTTATTTCTTTCGCCGCAGGCGGATTAAAATCTCATCATGACCGCAACAGAATTCAGTTACCTGGTTTTTGGAATCGTATTGGTAATCGCTATCATTTTCGATCTGGGACTGCTGAGCAAAAAATCGCATACCATTTCGATCCGGCAGGCTTTTTTTCAAACAATGTTCTGGGTAAGTCTTGGACTTGGCTTTTTTGTTTTTGTATGGTTTGAAGACGGTCAAACCCTTGCGTTGGAATATCTGAGCGCCTACCTCATGGAATGGGGATTAAGCATTGACAATATTTTTGTATTCATCCTTATCTTTTCCTATTTCCAAATTCCTGAACGGCATGCGAACCGCGTCCTGCTTTTGGGAATCCTCATGGCTATAATTCTGAGGATCATTTTTATAACTATCGGAATCGCTTTGATTGACCGGTTTTACTGGATCCTCTACATTTTCGGAGCTTTCCTGGTTTACACAGGTTTTAAAATGTTTATAGTAAATACGGAAGAAGAATTTAATGCACAGGAAAACGCGGTTTATAAATTATTAAAAAAAATTGTTCCATTAACTCACGATAACAGCAGCGGCAAATTCCGTATCACCATCAACGGGAAAAAATATTACACAATGCTTTTTGTGGTGATGATCATGCTCGCTGCCACAGATATTGTTTTTGCACTTGATTCGATTCCAGCGGTTTTCGCGATCACGCAGCATAAAATGGTTGTTTACACCTCCAATATTTTCGCCGTTTTGGGGCTGCGCTCCTTATTCTTTTTGTTGAGAAGCGCCGTGGAAAAATTCAAATACCTGAAAGAAGGAATCGCGATTGTTCTTATTTTCATTGGTGTTAAAATGCTGATTTCTTACTTCGGAATTCATATTCCTATTTTAGTTTCGCTGCTCGTTATTGTAGCCTGCCTCGGCGGATCGGTTTTGTTTTCAATGTATAAAAATCATCTCGAAGCAAAAAAAAATAACGACTGAAGATGAACGCAAGCATCCACTATACGATAGAAGAGATTAGAAAAATCACACGGGGGGAATATGCAATCAAAACAGATGAAAACCAGCCCCTCTCCTACCTTTCCTTAGACAGCCGCAAAATCATTTTCCCGCAAGAGACGATTTTTTTTGCAATAAAAAGTACTCATCATGATGCGAATTCCTTTATCAAAGAACTTTACAAAAAGGGAGTAAAAAATTTTGTTACGGATGAACACGATCTGAGCATAGGTGAAATTCCGCAGGCAAATGTTATCCTCGTTGAAAATACGGTTTCCGCTTTGCAAAAATTAGCCATTCATCATCGGCGAAAATTTAAAAATCTTGCTGTAATAGGAATCACCGGAAGCAATGGGAAAACAGTGGTTAAAGAATGGCTAAACCAGTTACTTGAAAAAGAATTTTCGATCGCAAGAAGTCCGAAGAGTTTCAATTCGCAAATTGGCGTTCCGCTCAGTGTTTTAGGCATCCGGCCGGCAAATGATCTTGCCATTTTTGAAGCGGGAATTTCTCTTCCCGGCGAAATGAAAAAACTTGAAAAAATCATTCAACCCAGGATTGGCATTTTTACCAATATCGGCAATGCCCATGATGAAGGATTTAAAACCAGGCGCGAAAAAATCAGGGAGAAATTGGTTTTATTTCAACATGCTGAACAATTAATTTTTAATTCCCAAAACGAAGAGGTTGTCAACGAAATAAAATCTTTTAGCAGCAAGTTTACCGAAGTCCGCTTGTTTTCCTGGGGCGAAAAAAAAACAGATTCTTTACGAATCTTGTCTCAGAAAAAAACCGATTCCGCCACCCTTATTGAAGGGGCATATAAGAGAAAAAATATTTCCATTACCATTCCATTCATTGATGATGCCTCTATAGAAAACGCTATCACTTGCCTTTGCGCGATATTTATTTTAGGCAAAGCGAATGATGAAGTATTCGATCGGTTTCATTCCCTTTATCCAGTTGAAATGAGGCTGGAACTAAAGCAGGGTGTGAACCACAGCACAATCATTAATGACTCCTACAGCAACGATCTGCATTCTTTGAGCATTGCACTTGGCTTTTTAAACCAGCAAAAACAACACAAGGCTCATACACTCATTCTTTCAGATATTTTGCAATCAGGCTTAAGGCCGGAGGAATTGTATCAACGGGTTGCACTGCTTCTTCAGCAAAATAAAATAGGCCGGCTTTTCGCCATCGGCCCTGATATTTTTTCAAAAAAAAATCAATTTTATTTTTTAAAAAATAAATCCTTTTACAGGAATACCGATGATTTTTTAAAAAACCTGGCGTTCGAAAATTTTCGTGATGAAACCATACTTATCAAGGGAGCGCGGCAATTTGAATTTGAAAAAATAAGCCATGCCCTGGAACAAAAAGTTCACCAGACGGTTTTGTCTGTCGATCTGAACGCCCTTGTTTTTAATCTAAAAAAATATAAAGAAAAATTATTGCCAGGTACAAAAATAATGGCAATGGTAAAGGCTTTTAGTTATGGCAGCGGAAGCCATGAAATCGCTTCGGTACTGGAATACAACAAATTGGATTACCTCGCTGTCGCTTATGCCGATGAAGGAGTAGAACTTCGTAAAGCCGGCAGCAGCCTGCCGATAATGGTAATGAATACCGATAGCAGCACTTTTGATTCATTGGTGAACTTTGCACTGGAGCCCGAAATTTTTTCTTTCAATTTGTTGAGTGACCTTTTAAATTATTTAAAATCTTCAAAAAAAGTTCGTTTGCCGGTTCATATTAAAATTGACACAGGCATGCACCGCCTGGGTTTTTTAGAAGATGAAATGGAAGAATTGATTAGAGTGATTGCTGGCAATCGTTCGATAAAAGTGAAGAGTGCATTCACCCATCTTGCGGCGAGCGATGACAGGAAGCAGGATGCTTTTACCTTTCAGCAATTCGCTATTTTTAAAAGATGCTGTAAAAAACTGGAACAAGGGTTGGGTTACGCATTTGACAAGCATATTTCCAACACTTCAGCAATTAGCAGGCATCCGGAACTACAGATGGACATGGTTCGCCTCGGCATTGGGCTTTATGGGATCGACAATGATAAAAAGATGCAAAAAGAACTGAAAAATGTTTCAACATTAACCACCACTATTTCCCAAATCAAAAAATTAAAATCCGGGGAAACGGTTGGATATGGCCGCCATGGAAAACTGGAAAAGGACAGTGTGATCGCCACCGTTAGAATCGGTTATGCGGACGGCTATCCCAGAAATATTGGCAACGGAATCGGTAAAATGATCATTAAAGGCAAGGCCGTTCCTGTGATCGGCAATGTTTGCATGGACATGACGATGCTGGATATAACCGGCCTAAAAGGTGTAAAAGAAGGAGATGAAGTAATTGTTTTTGGTGAGGCGCTTTCCTTGCAAACGCTCGCGTCCTGGGCGGGAACCATTCCTTATGAAATCATGACCGGCATTTCCCAAAGGGTGAAAAGGGTATATTTTGATGAATGATTGGTTTGGTTGATGGATGGGGCTTGGGGATTTTGGATTGGGATTGTGCATTGGATTTTCGCATTCCAAAGACAATGGGCGTTGCTGCCCATTGCTGGGATATTTCCCCCTTTCAGGGCTGGTTATAAGAGATACTCTCTAAACGATCTAAACTCTCTAAACTCAACTCTCTAAACTCTCTCAACTCTCTAAACTCAACTCTCTAAACCCTCTCAACTAAACTCTGTAAACTCTGAACACCAAACTCTCTAAACTCTTATCTTTGCTTCTTAAATTCAATAAGTGAAAGGAAGAAATGTTTTTTTGATCATTTGCCTGATTGTTCTTGCTGACCAGGTGTTGAAAATCTATGTGAAAACACATTTTCATGTTGGCGAATCCCATGCGATATTCGGGCATTGGTTCCGCTTATATTTTATTGAAAATGAAGGAATGGCTTATGGCTGGAAGTTTGGCGGCGAGTGGGGAAAAATGCTCCTAACTTTGTTCCGCCTCGGCGCGGTTATTTTCGGCGTCTTTTATATCAAACAAATTATTGAGAAAAAGTATAACCGGGGATTTGTCATTTGCGTGGCCTTGATTTTTGCCGGGGCTCTTGGCAATCTAATCGACAGCATGTTTTACGGACTCATCTTTGAAAACAGCAGCATGGAAACTTTTAATGTCGCTAAAATTTTTCCGCCTCATGGCTATGCGGGCTTTCTTCATGGAAATGTGGTTGACATGCTTTATTTCCCTATTGTAAGAAATGCAACATTTCCAACCTGGATACCGATTTGGGGCGGCGAGGATTTTGAATTTTTCAGGCCTATATTTAATCTAGCGGATGCTTCCATCTCTACAGGAATTATCGCAATACTTTTGTTTCAAAAACGTTTCTTTAAGACAAATCCCGTTAATTCAAATCAAAACCTGGAAAAAGGAACTGTTGTAAATGATGAAATGCAGGTTTCATAGTTAAAAAAATAAATAACCTTAAATTCCACCCCATGAAAATTTTCAAACTCATTCCGGCCCTCTTCGCAATGATCCTGCTTTTGCATTCCTGCTCAAAAGAATTTAGTGTTGAAGAAGGCGGAACAAACCTGCCGGTTGGAAATTGGGAATTTGCAGATAGCCTGAAAGGTTATGCCGGAAACATTGATTCTGCATACATCCTTACCACGGCTACAGCAAAAGAATTGCACCTGGACGGAAAATCAAACGACGGCAGTCAGAATTTTAGAATGGTTTTATATGGAAATTCCTTTGACCTTGGAACCTACAAAGCTTCCTTGTTCCAATCAAGCTTTAATTATTCTACAACAGCCAAGACAATTTATGATGCGAATCAATTAAACGGCGAATTTATTGTCAACATAACCACTATAAACAACAGCATGATTATTGGAACGTTCTCGGGCACTGCGGCCGATTCCACCAACGTTCCCAGAACCCTGAAAAACGGAAAATTCAAAGCCACTTTTGGGGGCCAGATCACCGGTTCTCCTTCTTCGGGAATTCTTGGCGAAACTGCAGGGGTTTGCAAACCGGCGGTGATCAGCGGTGTCTATAAACAAGGTGCTGCCACAACTTCAGCCAATACGGTCCAAATGGAAGTTACTGTAGCGATCCCGGGCTCTTATTCCATCAGCAGCAATTCTGTAAATGGAGTCACCTTTTCAGCGAAAGGCACTTTTGTAAATGCAGGCGTTCAAAATGTTACTCTCGTGGCAAGCGGAACCCCGGCTTTCCCCGGTGATCAAAGCTATATTGTAACGTATGGAACCAGCCAATGCGGTTTTACGATCACTTACTTAGCAGGTACAACCGTTGCGGGCGACTATTTTCCAACCACTCAAAATTCGAACTGGACGTATGGAGATAATGTTTCCGATTCTTTTTCTTTAAAAGTACTGAATTACACCACCGCTTTCAATGGCAAATCTTACCAGGCGATCGGCACTTTTAGGCCTGTAACCGCTTCGGTGGCTACTGATACAAATTATGTAAGAAAACCCGGGGGCGATTATTATACCTACGTTGATTATAGCTCCTTTCTTGGATTTGCATCCATATTTGACAAGTCCTACTTCATCGATCTGGTTTTCTTAAAAGATAACGTTGCCAAGGGAACAACGTGGCAATCAGTGACAGTAAATGCAACCGTTGGCGGCATGCCTGTTTCATCCTATATAAAATCAACTATTCTCGATAAAGCGGTTCCGGTAACCGTGGGAAGTCTTCCTTTTCAAGACGTGATCAAGGTGAAAAATGATATGTATATGGGCGGGGTGGTTTTAGGATCTGTTGAAATTTGGTATGCCAAAAATGTAGGGCAAATCTATAGCAAAACTACATTTAGCGGCTTACCCGACGATATCGTACAAATTGGAAGATACCAGGTTAATTAAGAAAAAAGCTTCTTGCTATAGGAAGGGAAGGCAGCAGACGTACTTTTTTGCCTGTTTTATGCCTTTCCGCAGCAACTGTTCTACGCAAACGCGAACGGTACTAAAATCGATTTTCCAGGCAGCAGGCAAACTTTTTTCAGGAAAATATTTTAAATCTCTTGCCGGCTTCCGAGCAAGTGGAAGTGCAGCAGGCTAACTTTTTTGGAAGATTTTACTCAAAACATCTAATATAGTCGTAAAAAAAACCACCCTGGGGTGGTTCTTCTTTTTCTGATTGATTGTTGATAACTCCTTAATTCGTTTTTATTAATTTCTGCTGGATGCTGATACCTTTATAAAAGGCCTGAAGAATGTATATTCCTGAAGGCAAGCCGTTCACGTTGTTCATTTCTATTGAAGAATTGCCTTTGTTTAACTCTGTCTTTTTACTGCTGACTGCTTTTCCGTACATATCGAAAAGTGTCAACTCGCCTATTCCATTTTCAGGAACAAAGATTTCCACTTTTAAATTGTTTTTAAATGGATTTATTGTAGAAATTTTGAAAGGTGCGTTTCTGTTATAAAGGACAATTGTTTTTGATTTTTTATAACTGTCCCTGTCAGCGTTTATCAATTGCAGGCGATAATAAGCAACCATTGAAATATTTTCAGGGTCGTCAAAAACATATCCTCCGTTGTTGACATTCGTTGCCTTGACACTTCCTGCCTTATAAAAATGAATCCCGTCCAGGCTTTTTTCAACAATATATTCTTTCAGGTTGATTTCATTTTCAGAAATCCATTTGAGCCGGCTCCTGCTATTTTCTATTGCACCGGCAAAGGACAAAATGTTTGCATTCACCGGCTTGCACCCCACTCCATTCACTTTTAAAAATACACGTTGACTTCCATTGACCGAGCAGGAGGAGTTACTCAGGTTTTCCTCTGTCGTTCCTACTTTTAGCCGGTAATAGGTTCCGCTGTCGGCTTTTGATGGAATAAACGCCGTGTCCACATAATATTGATAAAAACCATTCATCAAAACCGGGGTGCGTGTTCCGCAAACGCCGGTACCTGTCCAGTTAATGCCATCCACACTTTTCTCCCAGCACCAGTTTCCATAGTTGTTGAAATAGCTTTTAACTGTATCGCTTAGAATCATATAATCGCCACCGGTACACGCCCGTGCAGTATCGTTCGGATTCATGATCAAATCAGGATAGCAGGTGGTTAGATTGATATCATCCAATACCCAGTCATTGCCGTTTCCACCGGAAGCATTGTTTTTAATTGTGATGACAATGCTAGTTTCCGTAGGACCTGTTTTATAGATAAAGCCACGTTTCACCCATTCACCGGTATATTGAATATTCCCCGTTGTGTAATAATCAATATTATTGATCGTATAGGTAAGATTGGGCTTCACCCCATGATCTGCTCCTGAACACAGGCCGCAAATATTGCGAATCCAGGCCGAGAACTCGTAATAAGTGTTAGGACATAAGTTTT
The DNA here is from genome assembly GCA_963696835.1 of uncultured Chitinophagaceae bacterium. Classification (GTDB taxonomy): domain Bacteria; phylum Bacteroidota; class Bacteroidia; order Chitinophagales; family Chitinophagaceae; genus Ginsengibacter. The sequence continues at coordinate 192,292 of CAVOLS010000010.1, forward strand.
TAATATTATCGCTATACGCTTCCCCCGTTCCATAGTCGGCATTAACAAGCAGCATATATCCACCATTCGGTTCCGGGCTTGGCAGGATCGTTTCCTTTTTTAGGATCAATGGCTCCCGTATGATCACCAATAATATCCCAGGCGCCAAATACTTTTGTGGTGCCTCCATCGGCACTTGTATTATTTACAATGGCATAAAAATTATCATCCGGGCCATTGGCGTTAATGTTGACTTTTGTATAACCAGGAGCCGTGATTCCTGCGGGCCTGTTTTGTGTTTTTCCACTTCCAAAAGAGCTTTCCGCGCTGAAACTTACGCTCGAGAAATTGTTGCACAATCCCTGATTTTTAATCACCTTGATCCCCGGATATTCGAAATGATAACTGCTCGTCTTTGTTATTGATTGTATAATAGAAATTACCGCCAAGCTTAATTACATCATCAAAATTAGCGGTAATGAGCAATTGATAAGCAACGATGCCTAAAGTGCCATTACCGGCCGCTGGAGCATCGCTCTCCATTAATATTTACCTCCACCTGTGTTTGAGTAAAAAGCAGCACCCGTTTGCGCTTTCGACGCGTGGAGGTCCCAGATTGATTCTTAATCTATTTCTGTTGCATCAAAAACACCCGCATCGTTATTTGATTGTCACTAAAAGCTTTAAATGTAAATCCTTCATTTGTAATAACGCGCAGGGTGCCTGGAATATATTGAGTTCCGGTTCTAATGGTATCAATATAATAGTGGTTGGTAACCGTTTTTCCCTTACTGATGTAGGCGAGTGCATGTACTTCAATCGTATCTCCTTTTTCAAGCGTCCCGCCGCCGTTATTGCGCGAAAGATTGAAATAGCTGTAGCTGAAGCTTTGAGCAATAAGTGACGATCCGGAGAAGCCTAAAAGGAACACGATAGCCATTCCGGAAATAATTTTTCTTCTCAACGACCGCCGATGTGAATAACTTAAAAAAGAAGTGATATTTTTTTTAGGGTAAAATTGATCCATGATTATAATTGATCGCGGGTTAATTGGTTTTTATTAGTTTCTGCTGAATACTGATTCCATTATATAAAGCGCGTAAAATGTAAATTCCGGAAGGCAATGCACGGGCATTGGTGATCTCTTTTGTGGAATTTCCTTTATTCATCTGGTATGTCCTTTTAATTACCGCATTTCCATAAATATCATAAAGGGCAACTTCCGCAAGGCCATTTTCAGGTACAAAAACATCGATTTTCAAATTATTCCTGAATGGATTTACGGTAGATATCTTAAAAGGAGCGCTCCTGTTATAAAGCACAATTGTTTTTGAACTCTTGTAACTGTCTCTATCCGCATTCATGAGTTGCAACCGGTAATAGACAATATTGGAAATGTTTTGCGGATCTTCAAACACATAAGTCCCTCCTTTAGCATTACTTAAAGCCGCTACTGTTCCCACTTTAGAAAAATGAATGCCATCAAAGCTTCTTTCAATTATATATTCCTTTAGGTTGATCTCGTTTTCAGTAACCCACTTGAGCTTACTCCCGCTATTTTCTATTATTGCAGAAAAAGCGAGGATTTTTGCTTCCACGGGTTTGCATCCTACGCCATTTACTTTTAAAAATACTCTTTGACTTCCATTAACAGCGCAATTTGGATTTCCTAAATTAGGTTCTGTTGTTCCAACTTTGAGACGATAGAAAGTACCGCTGTCGGCTTTTGTAGGAACGAAGGCTGTATCCACATAATAAACGTACAATCCATCGATCAATACCGGATCTTTCTTTCCGCAAACACCGGTGGAAGTCCAGTTGATGCCGTCCATGCTTTTTTCCCAGCAATAATTCCCATAGTTGTTGAAATAGCTTTTCACCGTATCGCTGAGAAGCATGTAATCACCACCCGTGCAGGCTCGCGCTGTATCATTTGGGTTCATGATCAAATTAGGATAGCAGGTTGCGAGCTTAATATCATCGAGCACCCAATCATTTCCTCCTCCACCAGCCGCATTATTTTTTATGGTGATCGTGAATTGAGTTTCGGCTGGGCCAGTCTTATAAATAAACCCTCTTTTTACCCAGGTTTGAGTATAATCGATATTTCCTGTGGTATAATAATCAATGTCATTAATGGTGAAGGCAAGATTGGGCAAGGCTCCTGGCAAGTTTTTACTGGTTCCGTTGGAATCGGCACTGCATTTTCCGCAAATATTCCTGATCCATGCTGAAAATTCATAGTAGGTATTGGGGCAAACATTTTTTATTACATCTCTGTAAGCCTCGCCCGTTGCATAAGCGGCATTCACCACCAACATGTAACCACCTTCAACGCCAACTTTTGCCGGGGCGTTTCCAATTGCCGCATTTACGGCTCCGGTGTGATCTCCAATAATATCCCACGCTCCAAATACTTGCCCTGTTGTTCCGTTGGAACTTGTATTATTGGCAATGGCATAATAATTATCATTTGGCGCATTGGCTCCCATATTGGTTTTTATGTAGCCCGGAACATTAGCCGCCAAGGGGCGGTTTTGAGTTTTTCCACTACCAAAATCACTTTCAGCCGTAAAAGTGGCGCTTGAGAAATTATTGCACAAGGCCTGGTTATGGACGATTTTTATAGGAGCATAATCGAAGCGGTATTTTTTACCCGGGACAGTTATCCCTTTGCTTGTAGTGGAATCATAAAAATAATTCCCCGTGAGATAAATTTGATCGTCAAAATTCGCTGTAACCAATAATTGATATGCAACGATGATCAATGTGGTACCATAAAACTTGGGCTTATCGCCCGGACTAACTGTTCCGCCTCCGGAAGTTGAACCAAACTGCGCTGCTCCGGTTCCTGAAACAGGGTTAGCGGCTCCGGTGCCAACATTGATTCGAATTCTTGGTGTGCTTCCGGAAATATCGTAAACGCCCAGATCATCCCCGCTTGTATTTGTATATGGACCCCGGAATAATAATCCTTCATTGGTAACTATTTTTAGGGAATTATTGATGTACTGTGTTCCGGGACGAATGGTATCTATATAATAAAAATTACTTATCTTAGAGTCTATTTTCGCCAAGGCACGCACCTCAATGATATCGCCTTTCTCCAAGGTGCCACCGCCATTGCTCCTGGTAACATTTAAATAACTGTAGCTGAAGGTTACCTGCGCTGAAAGAGGGATGGAAAACGAAAAAAGGATGAAAATCGCAATCGCGCGTTTTATGAACAAAAACCCCTTATTAAAGGAGAAATAGTTTGACAGAGGATAGAATTTCTTCATAAAATCGGATTTATAAAACAATTTATAACGTCCCTAATTATATATAACGCAGGAACGATGATTTTATTTTAAAATTCCGAAGAGCTATTTAATAAAGGCTTGAACAGCTATGGAAGAAAAGGCCGAAAAGAGCTTCCAGTTTAATATAGAAGTTCGATCAACACATTTATTTCTGCTTAGAATTTTCTAAAAGAACCGCTTTTTTTAGCGGCTCATTATCTTATTTTTAATTTTTACCATTGATAAAAGGAAATTCTAAAAAAAAGTGCGTTTTTCTGCATGATTTCAGTATGATATGGCTATACGAAGCAAAAGCCGCTTAAGTTAAAAAGCGGCATCTACTAAAATTTAAGAAAATATGTTATAAAAAGGATTGTTCAAAAATGCTTTTTGAAAACCGTTTTTGAAAACGGTTTTTTTTTGAAAATAGAGTGATGACAAATCTATTTTGCAATAAAGATTTTGGATTACATCGGCAAAGTTCCCACCATATCTTTTGGATCCACCCATTCATCAAACTCTTCAGCAGTAACATAACCTAATTTCACAGCCATTTCCTTTAAGGTGGTATTTTCCTTATGAGCTTTTTGAGCAATTTCAGCGGATTTATAATAACCAATTTTTGTATTTAAGCGCAGTGACCAGCATTAAAGAATTATCAACATGCTTCTTAATATTTGCTTCTATGGGTTCAATTCCTTTCGCGCATTTTTCGTTAAAGCTATTGCAACCATCGCCAATTAACCTGGCGCTGTGCAAGAAATTATAAATCATCACTGGCTTAAATACATTCAATTCAAAATGTCCGGTGGCGCCGCCAATACTGATGGCCACGTCATTGCCCATAACCTGGGCGGAAATCATTGTGAGCGCTTCGCATTGGGTAGGATTCACTTTACCGGGCATAATGGAAGATCCGGGTTCATTATCCGGAATATGAATTTCACCAATTCCGCTTCTTGGCCCCGATGACAACATGCGGATATCATTGGCAATCTTCATTAGGCTAACAGCAACCGTTTTTAAGGCGCCATGGGTTTCCACAATTGCATCGTGAGCGGCAAGCGATTCAAATTTATTTTTTGCAGTCACAAAAGGAAGCCCTGTGAGTTCAGCAATGGTTTCAGCAACATTTACTGAATATCCTGGAGGCGTATTGATGCCGGTGCCAACTGCGGTGCCGCCAAGGGCCAATTCACTGAGATGGGCGAAAGTATTTTTTATTGCCTTAATTCCATGCTCTAATTGAGAAGCATAGCCACTAAATTCCTGCCCAAGGGTTAAGGGAGTGGCATCCATAAAATGGGTGCGACCGATCTTTACGATATGCATAAAATCCCTTGACTTTTTTTCAAAAGTGCTTTTCAGATTTTCCAGTGCAGGCAAGGGTAAGATCGTTGAGAATTTTATAAGCCGCAATATGCATAGCCGTAGGAAAAGTGTCGTTACTCGACTGGGATTTGTTTACATCGTCGTTAGGATGAAGTGCTTTTTCTTTATCAGTCAAGTTTGCCGCCATTTAAAACATGGCCACGATAGGCAATTACTTCATTTACGTTCATGTTGCTCTGCGTTCCGCTTCCGGTCTGCCACACAACCAGTGGAAACTGGTCATTCAATTTACCGGCAAGGATTTCATCACAAACCTTGCTGATCAAATCCATTTTTTCCTTTGATAATAATCCTGCATCAAAATTGGTAATTGCCGCGGCTTTTTTCAGGTAAGCAAATGCCTGGATAATTTCTTTGGGCATTTTGTTGATATCCTGCGCGATCTTAAAATTCTCAACGCTTCTTTGGGTTTGTGCGCCATAATAGGCCTCAGCAGGAACTTTCACTTCGCCCATGGTATCTTTTTCAATTCTGTACTGCATGATTATTATCTTATTTAATGACTAAAATAGAATCGCAAATTTAACTCAATGTGTAGGAGGGAAAAAAAAGATATTTTTTTAAGGACAAAATTCAATAGACGATAGCCAGGCATTCAACTACCGCGCGTAGAAAGATTTTTTGAACGATCTTATTAAATTTTGAAAATTAAAAAATGGATATGAGGCTCACTGCAATTCTTTCATGCCTTTTCAAAGGAAAAGGCCTTTGCAGAAAACATTCAAAAAAGATCCGTTTGCTGGAAAAATTAAATGACCACAAAAGACTGGTTATGCCTGAGCAGTTGGTCCACCAAAATTTAATGGCAGTTCAACTGCTTCAATATCCTGAATGGTGCCATTGACCGCTTCAAACTTTTTTGACATTTTCTATCATGGCCTTCATGAAGCGTTTAGCATGAGTAGGAGTAAGTATGATTCTGCTTTTCACTTTACTTTTTGGAGTACCGGGCATTACATTCACAAAATCAACCACAAATTCTGCATGGCTATGAGTGATGATAGCAAGATTGGCATAATTCCCTTCGGAAACTTCTTCAGAAATTTCGATGTTGAGTTGGTTGGGGCGGGGGTTGATCGGACATAATATGATGTTTATTTGACAAAATTAAAGGAAAGAGAGGAGGATTAAAAATAGATAATGCGCTTTTAAATAAAAAAGGCTGCCTACATTGAGACAGCCCTTTTTTATTATTTGGCGATTCTAATTATCGGTTGCTAAGCTATTATAGGATAACTCACTAGAAGGTAAAGGCCAGATATAGCCTTGACCGCCTGGGGCAATCGGAGATGTTGCACCACTTCTGGCTGGGAGGCTAAGGCCAAGACGCATAATGTCATTGTTCCTTAAACCTTCACCTAAAAATTCAATTCTTCTTTCATTTAGAATAGTATTTAATAATGCGGGTGAATTAGCGAAGCTAGCCACTGTATAAGTAGTAGTAGCATCTGACCTGTTCCTTACTGCATTTAATAATGCCACCGCACGGCTGTCAACTGAATTTGTAGTCCGCACTGTTGCTTCTGCAAGGTTTAACAATACTTCAGAATACCTTATAACCGGCATGTAATCCAGAAAAGGAGAGGGTAAAGGATATTTTGCTCCCAGGAAAGTTTTGCCTGCGGAAACAGTTATAAAACTTCTACGCTTATCGGCGGCTAACCAACCTGCATCAGCAATGATTCCAGCTGGATTTAATGAATATTCTCCTCCAAAGTATCCTCCAGCCTGATTCTGTGTTCCTGCCACGTCAGCTGAATTGTTGGTGAATGGCATAGAAAAAATAGATTCCAAAGCGGTATAAGGTGTTTTAAATACTGACACTATATCCGAACTTAATTCATGCGCAACGCCGGTAGCTGCCTTAAAGGGAGCACCTGAAGATACAATTTTATTAGCTTCAGTAAGTACTGCCGGATAATTTTGCATACTCAAATAAACCCTTGTTTTTAAGGCAATAGCCGTATTCCTGTGGGCTCGTGTAGTTCTTGTTAATGCGCTGGATGCTCCCGTTCCATAGTCCAATGGAAGATTGGTTTCAGCAAAATTAAGGTCATCCAGTATTTGCTTATAAACATCGGCAACAGAACTTCTTACAAGCTTTGATTGCCCTGGCCCTTTTACTCCTACTAAGCGAAGAGGAACCCCAGGTTTAGTACCAGTACTATTTAAATAAGGCTGAGCATAAAATTGAAGAAGACTATAATAAGAGAGTGCTCTAATCAATCTGGCTTCCCCATTATAATTTTTGGCTAAAGCATCACCTACAACAGAATTACCCTTTGCAGTCATTCCGTCTAAAAACAAGTTACAAAAATTTATAGTGGAATAAGCCCTGGGCCAAAAACCCTCAATGCACCTGTCGGTATTGGTAGGAATAAAGCGCCAAACATCGTAACCGGTTATGCCATTAGCAGTAACATTTAAGAAGTCTTCTCCTCTAATATCGCCATAGGCGATAAAGCGGCCACCATAAAAATCACCTCCTTTCAATGCTGAATACATAGATCGCACCTGATTCAAAACCCTGTCAGGAGTATCGAAAGCTGTTGCATCCGTTATGGAAGTTTGTGGGATGGGATTGAGATACTGGTTTTTTTTGCAGGAAGCTAAACTAATTGCCAGTGCAAATACCGACGATATAAATATTTTATTTTTCATAATTATCTTAATTGTGTTGCGTTTTAAAATATAGTAATTATTAAAAGCCAAGGTTAAATCCGAAAGTAACCACCCTGCCATTACCAACTGTGTTTCTGTCAACACCTTGTCCTTGCGTGCTATTTCCATTTGAGGAAACCTCAGGATCTGGTCCGGGATATTTTGTACTTATTGCAAGGTTCTGGCCCGATACATAAAATCTGGCTCTTACAATTTTTGCTTTTTTGAGTATTTCTTCAGGAAGATTATAACTCAAAGTCACGCTCTTAAGTTTTACAAAATCGCCTTTATATACATTTGCACTCATTGGCAATGCACTTCCGTTTGAAACATTATCACCATATACTATTTTTGGAACTGTTGTTATGTCGCCGGATTTTTTCCAACTTTTTAGTACATCAGTCGAATTATTCCAGTATCGCTGATCCAATAATCCGGCACCTGTACCATAGTAGACATAAAAGCCTCCCTGGAAAGTGAACAGTCCATTTAACTCAAAGTTTTTATAACGAAAGGTGTTATCCCAACCACCATAATGTTTCGGTTGGGTACTGCCGAACATTACACCATCTGCAGCCTGGGTAATAGTGCTTCCTCCTGTTGGACCCTGATATTTAGTGCCATCCGCAAAAGAGTACTGGAATTGTCCTGCAGGTGCATAGTTTTGGTAGAATACTTGTTTACCTTCGGAGTTAATTAATATTCTTCTTCCAGAAGCAGGATCTACACCTGGTGTAAGAACAACAAAAAGATAGCCTACCGGATATCCCACTTTCGTTTTATTAGTTAGTTCATTGCCTGAGGTTGAATAAGCAATTTCATCAAGGCCTGGCGCTAAAGCAGTAACCAAATTTTTATTAAACGTCACATTAAAAGAAGTGTTCCAACTGAAATCACGTGATTGAACGGGTAATGCGTTTAATGTAAATTCCAATCCTTTATTATACATGCTTCCTACATTCGCTGCAACAGATGAAATTCCTGTTGAAGAGGCTTGCGGCACATTAAGAATCAGGTTGTCTATATTAGTTTTGTAATAAGCGATTTCTGCACTTAACCTATTTTTTAAGAGGCTGAAATTAATTCCTACATCCATTTTTTTACTGGTTTCCCATTTCAAGACCGGATTACCTACGCTGGAAAAAGGAAGTGTAGGCAGGCCACCATAAAGCCCTGAACCATAAGTTGAAAAAGCAGAATAGTTGCCAATACCCGCTACATTACCTACTGTACCATAGCTACCCCTTACTTTAAAAGACTGAAATATTTTATCAAGACCCGCTTGTTGCCAAAAGTTTTCTTTGGTAATTTCCCAGCCTAAGGACGTACCCCAAAAAATACCTCTTTTTACGCCAAGTCCTGAATACTCATCCTGACGCAAACTTCCATTTAAAAAGTATTTCTTATTGAAGTCATAATTCAATCGACCGAAATAGGATAGAAGGTAGTTCTCGCCAAATCCCATCCCGGAAGAATTATTTGTAGTCCATCCGCCCTGTATTAATGTATAAACCGGATCAGATAGCGTTTGTCTGTTTATTCCAAAATCCACCTCGGTGCGTCTTTGCTGTTCGCCACCGGCCAACAATGTCACATTATGCAGTTGACGAAAATTGTAATCAAATTGGGCTGTATTTGTCCATATCCAGGTTTTATATTTATAGAGAGAGGATGTGGCATATCCGCCATAAGTCTGACCGTCACCATGTATGGGATTCCAAAAAAGATCATTATCCACATTAAGATAATCAATCCCATAAGAACTTCTTAAGGTAAGCCAATTCACAGGTCTTAGCTGCACGTAAGTGTTAGCCTGTATATGGTTATTTTCTGTATTAGAGCGATTTTTATCCAGGATAACAGCCGGATTAAAAAAACCAACTTGTGGCAATGCATTATTCATCACCCCCAGGTAATCTGGAGAGGAAGGAGGTGTAGCTCTGACTGTTATATTATAACTTCCATCGGCTTTATACGCTCCCACATTAGGCGCATTTACTAATGCAAGCCTTCCTAGCCCTCCTGTCCCAAAGGCCTCACCATTAAGGGAACCGGAAGACGCGGCAATACGATTTTGTTCATTGGAAAAAGAGATCTTACCACCAATAGACAAAGCTTTATTTACCCGGCTATCAATATTAAATAACATATTTTTTCTGATAAATTCATTTGTCTTAACAATGCCCTCCTGATCAGTAAAACCCATTCCTAAGTAATAGGTAGTCGCATCATTGCCACCTGAAACACTTATAGCATGACTATGAGAAAAACCAGTACGGTATATATAGTCATACCAATTTGTATTAAATGGCTTTCCATTAGCATCATTAGTCAATTTAAAGGGGTTCACTCCAAGGCTAGCTAATTGAGATGGATTATTATTAACAGCTTGATTCTTTATGTCTGTATATTGAAATGCGTCAAGCAGTTTAGGGAGTCTTGTGGCTTTGGTTGAAGCTACCCAGCCATCATAATTTACTTTAGCTTTCCCACTCTTTCCTTTTTTGGTTGTAACAAAAACAACACCATTAGCAGCACGACTGCCATAAATAGACGTAGCGGCAGCATCCTTGGCAATATCTATACTTTCTATATCGTTCGGGTTGATACTTGCCAAGGGATTAGTTGGTGCATTGGTCCCTCCCTGATCTCCGGTATAAGTAGCTACACCATCCACAACAATAAGCGGGTAGGAACTTAAGGAGATGGAATTTACACCTCTAATTCTAAAAACCGGCGGATTGTTCAAGACGCCGTTAGGTACGGTGATTTGCACACCTGCTGCCCTGCCGGCTAACGCTGATTCAAAGCTTTGAACAGGTTTTTGTGCAATAACATCTCCTTTTACTGAAGTAAGGCTTCCGGTAGTTTCTTTTTTCTTCTGCGTTCCATAACCTACCACCACCACCTCTTGCAAAGATTTATCACTCGCTTTAAGAGTAACATTTATAGCTGAATGAGATCCGACAGCAATTTCAGTTGCTTCTTTATCAACAGCTGAAAATATTAAATTTTTAGCGTTTGCCGGAATTGATAACGAATAAGTACCATCGTTTAAAGTGGTAGTTCCGGTTTTCGTTCCCTTAACGACAACAGATACGTTACTGAGGGGATTTCCTGAGTCATCAGTTACTTTCCCGCTAACCATCCGGTTTTGGGAAAATGCCAAGACTCCTGTTAGCATTAGCACTGTAAAAAGCGCAAGAATTTTTCTCATGTGTGTTAGTTTTTGATTTAAGTTGATAACAAATATATCGAAATTTAAACAATTTTGCAAAATTTTGTTAATTTATTTAAACGGCGATTGATTATATAAGGCAACCGGTAAAATAAATATGCTGCACAGAAAATAAAATTATTTTTATGTGATAAGCGGAAAAAGAGGAAAACAACGATTTTTTTTTGGAATTTTGGATTAGAATTAGTGGGTATCCATGCAGGGGCAAAAAAAAAGCGGCTTTTTCAAGCCGCTTTTTTCATCATTAATATAAACTTATTTTATTGCCGAACAAACGTTTCATCAAAAGTACGACCGGGAGTGGTATACTTTAAACGAAAGGTTTTTGTTGCAGGATCATAATTACTAATAGGATCTGTAACAGTAGGAGACAATGAAGGTACATCAACGGTAACTTTATTAGTAGCCGGATCAATCGTTATATAAGCTGGGTTTCCAGTATATACACCAATTAACGGGAAAGTATTTGAGTTTGCCCCTGTTGTTGTCATGGTTACATTATTTGTTCCATTACCTAATGTTGAAGTATAAGTATGTGTGTACTTAGCTTCATATTTATTTTTTGGAACTGTTTTATAAATAACCTGGCCAAAATTACCACTAATCACACCAGTGCTTGCAGATTGAATTTTAATCGGCAATCCATAAGGCTTAGAAAAGTCGAAAAGTGTAGTTTTCAATTTTACATGAGCCACTACCTGTTGTTGTCCTTTTGGTATCACTACAGTCATATTTGGAAGGGTATAATTTGCTTCCGGCAAAAGGTTCATTTTTGGCGTTGCCGTAGGATTGGCAGTGTTATAGGCATCAATCAAAGTTGGATCAACAACCAATTTTACCGTAATATCCTGCGGTGCCACATCTGCTCCAGAATAACTGATGATAAGTCCGAAATCAACTTCAGGTTGAACATCAAAGGCGTTAGTGTACATAGCGATAGGACTGGTATTGGTCGATGCTAAAGTACCTGTTGCAGCTAATTCCACAACATTATGTGTTTTGGATGGATCCATAAAGCCTTTCTCTTTAAGGCAAGAACTGAAACCTATTGCCAGAATCCAGACTGCAATAAGTTGTTTAATATTTTTTTTCATATTCTGATAATTTTAAATTGTAAGATTATAGTGCCCAGAAGATTTTTGATGTAAAAGGACTAATGCCCTTTGGTACATTGTTCTGGTTGTATTTAAACTCAGTATCAGGGTATAAAATTCTGTTAGGAAGTTTATTGGCTGTAGTAGCTGACGAGGTTAAAGATGCAAATGATAATACCGGATTGCTAGAACCAGGAACTACTTTAGGATATCCTGTTCTTCTGAATTCATTATAGGATTCATTTCCTTGTATCATGTTTAAGGCTATATATTTTTGATCGATAATTGCTTCAACTTTTTGATCTGTAGTTAGTGCAAGATCAAAGTTAGCAAGGTACCTGTCAGTATTAGCGGTAATATAAGCAGCGGCATCAACAACTGGATCTTTACCAGCTGGAACTGCGTTAGTATTATCCTTGTACAAATAACGGAAGGAGTTCTCAATTCCTTTATTAAAATTAGCTTTGGCATCTGTTGGAGCACCGGTAATACCGCGGACATTAGCCTCAGCTTGAAGAAAATAGCTTTCAGTTGCTAATAAGAGAGGCTGGCCTGCATCAAACCCTTTGAATATTCCTTCTTTTGTATATACAGTAGAACTTGTGCCCTTATACCATGAATTGGCATTCTTGTCACCTAATTTTGCGTCTGCCTCAACATAACCTAATTGATTTGTAGGTGTTGTACTTCCATTGGTGCCTGCCCAAGTTTTAAATACTACTGTTCCACGTTTTACATCGAGAAGCTTTGAATCATTATAGAATGACAATATCCATGGAGTTGGGATATATTGTCCGCCTCTTGTTTGAACAGTTCCGGCGGAATTGTAAGCAAAATAGTCCCAAAACGGGTTTTGCTTGCCAGATACTTTAGCATAACCGGGATTAACGATGGCATCAGTAGTAAGGAAACCTGATGCGTCAAAAGCAGTATTTGCAAAAGTTACTTTTCCACTTGCGCGCAATATTAATTTCAATTTAAGCGTATTGGCTAGTTGCTTCCATTTTGTTACATCGGCAGCAAAAAGGACATCACTTGCATTGGTGAGTAATTTAGGCTTTAATGATGGATCCGTTTGAGCTTGCGCAGTCTTAATAATATTAATTGCGCTATCTAGTTCGGCAGCCAGCTCTTTATATATATCTTCACCTTTTTCATACTTAGGTTGTAACATAGCATTGCCTTTAAATGCATCATGATAAGGAATATCACCATAAGTATCTACAAGCATTTGAAAGTTAAAAACTTTCATGATCCTTGCTGCAGCATTATAATAAGCATAAAGAGTACTTCCCTTAGTATTGTTCAAAACATATTGATAGTCATTCAAATTATCATAAGTGCTAGACCACAGGCCTTTGAAATCAGCAGAAGTATAATCATACGTAATGATAGCACCCCAGCCGCTTACTCCACCTGCGTTTGCAAAATATCCCATGATTTGACCACCATAGATATTGTAATTTACCAAATTGCTCGCCGTGGTAACTATCGCTTGTGGCAATACTAATTCGGGTGTAGAATTGGTAGCAGTATTAGGGTTCTCATTAATATCCAAAAACTTTTTGCAGGAAGTGCTTGTTACGATCAAACATAACAAAGCCATAGTAATTTTATTGAGTTTATTTTTCATAATCTAAAAATTTAAAAAGTTAAAGAGATGGTTGCTCCATAGTAACGCGAAGGAGGAGTTTGGCCTAAATTAGTAAGACCAATCGCATTACCACTGCTTGTATTATCCCCATCGCTATATTCAGGATCCGTGTACACGTTAGATGGAGGTAATAAAATTAATAAGTTGCGGCCCTGAAGACTGATAGTCGCAGACTTAATTACCTTTTGATTCTTTAAAAATGATGCGGGCACATTATAGGTTAAAGCAACTTCTCTTAATTTCCAAAAATCAGCAGAAGTTACATAGTTCTCGTCAATGCCCCTGCGTGGTCCTGCAATCGTCCAGTAGGCTGGTCCACCGTCACGAACAGTAACATTAGTATTCGCTATGTATTTCCCAGGATTAGCTGGATCAGCATATGATGAATTTGGAATCACAAATCTTTGGCGATTGTATGCCACTGTATTGATACCAGAACCATTAAAATCAAAGCTTGAACCGCCTGCGTTATAGATATAATAACCACCGCGATATTCAGCTAAGGCAGAAAAGGTGAAGTTTTTATAACTTACTTTCAAGTCCACTCCCAAAGTATTTTTTGGTGATGCACCACCGAAAATTGAGATGGTATCACTGGCTGATGGGTAACCTGTAATTGGGTTCACGATAATTCTGCCTTGAGGATCTTTTTTATGTGCCAAGCCCATAAGAACCGGGAACGACTGACCAGCAACAGCATAAGAACCCGCTCCGCTTGAATAAGCTCCCAATGTAAGGCGTGTTAAATCGGCACTGATTGATTCTACTTTATTATCATAATGAGTGAATCTACCTCCAACAGTAACTTTCCAGTCCTTATTTTTGTAAGGAACAACATTCAAGGAAACCTCTTCGCCTTTACTGCTGGTTAAACCTGTATTTACTAAATAAGCAGAAAAACCTGTTGTTGAAGAAACACCTGTTGATACAGTCTGATCTTTTGTTTTTGTACTAAAATAGGTAAAGTTGGCAACGATTCTCTCTTTAAACATGTTTATGTCAAACCCGCCTTCATAACCGGTTGTAATTTCAGGCTTAAGGTTAGCTGAAACCAATGTGTTATCCATTGTAAAACCACCGTTACCATTATAAGGGTATCCGGAGCCCTGACTGAAGGTAGATTTCAATCTGTATGCGCCAAAGTTGCTTCCAAGGTTAACCTGACCCACTTTGGACCAACCACCCCTAAGCTTTACAAAGTCCAGTCCTTTTATATCCTTTAAAGCAGGAATCGCATCTGTTGGAATGAATGAAACGTCAACAGATGGGTAGAAAAAGGAACGGTTTTCAGGTGCAAGCGTAGATACCCAGTCGTTGCGACCTGTTACATGAAGAAACAAATAACTTTTGTAACCAATATTCAAGTCACCATAGGCACCTAACTGCCTTGCCATGTAGTTGGATTCTGAAGCAGTTGGGGTATTTGTACTGTTACCAAGATTGAATAGACCCGGTACAACTAATCCGTTAACTGAAGCACTCATGGATTTGGATTGATCCTGGCGAACACTGGCGCCGGCAGTCAATCTAATATTGAAATCCTGCACATTTTGCCTCACGCCTACCATGAAATCAGAGCTCAGCCTGGTAGTAAAAGAACTAGCATCAGTATTTGAGCCTACGATATCAGCTTTTTTGTAACTGCCCGTAGTTGTGCTTTTGGTATAATCACTGAAGGAGAATTTATCAGAAGTATTTTTATTTGACTGGTTTCTTGTGGTGATGCCGAATCTGTATGTGAAGTCTAACCATCTAACGGGAGCAAACTTCAGTTCTGAGTTTCCAACAAAATAGTCATTCCTGTTTTTTGAACGATAATTGTCAATTAAGAAATAGGGATTATTATAATAATCGTTATAATATCCGTTCGGATTGGCGAATGGATTATTTTTCCAATCACTATAAGAAGTCAATGGCGCCTGGGCTGGAGTTTGCAACAGATTATCATAAATAGTTGCAGTTTGAGTCGTTGTATTATACCTGTTTTGAGTATAAGCAGCACCATAAGACATGTCAAGCTGATTCGTTATTTTCCTTGTGCCACTTAAACGAAATGCTGCTCTGTTGTAGGCATCTTTAGGAGTAGTGCCTTTAATGTCTGTATATTGACCTGAAAAATACAAAGTTGATTTTTCATCTCCGGAAGAAACCGCGATATCAGTTTGGTTTGCCAAACCGTTTTGCCAGAATTTTTCTTTATCATTAGTTGCAGAATACGGTACCTTTTGGATAGTTCCATCAGCTAAAGGCATACCTATTTCTCTCACTACACCATCAAAACGTGGTCCATATTGCTGGTTTTCCCAAGCAGAATAAACCTGTACATCGTTGTTTGATCCAGAACCGAATTCTTTTTGAATTTTAGGATAAAACGCGACCTGCTCCACTGTAGTTGTGTTTGAAGCCTTGATCGTAGTTTTTCCTTTAGTGCCTTTTTTTGTAGTTATGATCAAAGCGCCGTTTGAGGCTTCTGATCCATAAAGCGCTGCCGCTCCTGCTCCATTCAAAACTACCACTTCGGAGATATCATCCGGATTAAGGTTGCCCAAAATTGAATTTGGCACAACAACGTTGTCCAAAACCACCAATGCTTCATTATTTCCTGTTAAAGAGCGCATACCTCTAAGCACTATCCTGTAGTTTGGATTCACACCGCTGCTTGTAGAATTGATTTGCAATCCAGCTACTTTTCCTGTAAGGCCGGAAGCAATGCTCAATGGTTTTGCAGCAGTAAGGGATTCGCTTGTAATGTTCGTGGTGTTATATCCAAGTGCCTTTTTCTGCAAACGGATACCACCGGCTGTTGTTACTACAACTTCTTCAAGGGTGGTTTCACCTTTTTTCAAAATGATGGCTTGAGTAGCTCCGGAAGGAGAAACTGTAAGCTCCTGAAAGCCAACTGCGGTAATTGCCAGTTTGCCTCCTGGCTTAATTGAAATGGAATAAAGACCATTTGCGTTAGCAGTTGTGGCATTTTTAGTGCCGGTTTCTGTAATGGTAGCAAAAGGCACAGGGGATCCTGTATCATCTTTCACTGTTCCGGATACTGTCCGGTTTTGCGCGAAGGCTAACACTCCGCAAAGCATTAGCACTGTAAATAGTGCAAGAATTCTTCTCATGTGTTTAGTTTTGATTTTAATGATTAACAAATATAACCTTCCTGTAGAAACCACCAAAATTATTTGTTAAATTATTTGAATGGTTTCTGACTTAATCATGACATCGCTATTATTACTTCCGCTGCATTATTCCAAAATAAAGTTTATAAAAAAAACAACCGCCTGCGGCGGTTGTAAAATATTAACAGGAAGCGAATACGTGGTTCCTGCTTTAAAATTTATCCCAAAATAATTTTGTTTCTACTTTATCCCCCCCAATGGCGGTTGCGGCTGCACGCCAGTTGCCGGAATTCAGGTTTTGTTCGTTTACGGGATAGCTATAGCGAACCGGATATCCTGATTTTGGGATGGCAGGAGCCGGAGCTACAGGATAATCGAGTCGGCGCTGTTCCGTCCATGCGTCGAAACCATCCATGTAAAATGCAAGATATTTTTGAGTACCTATTTTTTGTTTATAGGTGCCGGTGGCAGTGGCATAGGCAACGGAAGGCTGGGCCAGGTAAGCAGCAATATCGGCGGGCGAAACTCCCCACCAGGTTAAAGAAGCGGTGATTGCTGCATTGTAGTGACTCGCTGCAGTTCCTCCTACTGCGTATCCGCGCTCTACAGCCTCGGCCAAAATAAATTCCACTTCCCAATAACCCATGAAAACATAAGGAAAATCCGGCTTCTCTACAAGATCACCGGGATGAGACAGAGTGGAAAACGCATTTCCTTTGCCCGGAACCCCGCCTTTATAGGCGCTATCCTGCGGCTTTGAAAAATAGAAGGCTCTACGCGGGTCATTCAAAGAATTCATCAAACCAATGATGGAATTGGCTGGTACATAATCGTTGCGACCACTGGCAACTAAATTAACCCAAACCGGATTGGTATTGGGTGTGCTTGCAAAATAAGTGAACTGCGCGTTATCGGCATTCGAAGTGAAGGCTCCCGGAGCAGCGGACTCAATAACTGTTTTCGCTTTTGCATTGTCGAAATCCGCAATGGTAATTCCCATCCTGAGCTTTAAAGAATTAGCAAACTTTTTCCAGGCCGCTACATTGCCCGCATAAATCAGATCCTGGTTGCGATCAAAACCCGGGTTGGCAGGATTTAAGGCAGCTATATCGGCATCGAGGCGTGTTAACAAGTCATAATAAATGGTCTTCGCATCTTCATATTTCGGAAAAAAATTGGACGGATCGAGCGCTTCCTTGTAAGGAACATTGCCAAAGGTGTTAACCAAAATATAGTAGGTATAAACTTCCATAATGTCCAACTGTGCCAGTTCATTGGCTTTTTGTCCCTGATCGGGAACGTCTGTGGCGAGATAGGTTCTTGCGGCTTCAAAATTTACCAAAACGTTTTTATACAGGATCCGCCACCAGTTGTCGGTAATTTTACGTGTTCCCAAATCATAATTGCTTTCATCAACATAGGTAACTTCTGTCCACTGCTGGGTAATGAGCATGAAGATGTTGGTATTCACATTTGGCGTAGCCAAAAGGTCTGAAAGATTCCTGACTCCATTTGAAAACAAGGTATAAGAAGGTACATCTTTCGGACGCTTGGTATCTACATTCAAACTGCTTAAATCTTTCCTGCATGCACTAAACAGAAACAGGATTGCCGGTATTATTAATAATCTTTTCATAGCTGATAATTTTAAAATTTAAACTTTAAATTCACACCAATCGAACGGGTTGCAGGGAAGGCGCCGCTTTGATATCCCTGAATGTTTCCGGAACTTAATAGTTCTTCAGGATCGGAATAAGGGAGATTTTTATGTATGATCCATAGATTGCGGCCAAAAACACTCACGTCTATCCCTTTTATGAATTTAGTTTTATCAAGCAGGTTTGAAGGAAGGGAGTAGGTTAGAACGGCTTCTCTTAATTTGACAAAACTTGCATCGTAAACAAATGCTTTGGCAGGATTCCTGTAATATCCAAACAATCCAAAAAGGGTTTCTCCTCCGGCATCGCCGTTCACCCGGATAGTGTTTGGTTTGCCATCAGCGGTAACTCCCGGCAGGATTACTCCGCCCCCGTTGGCCACATGATCTCTCTTATCTTTTCCCAGATCATTCAACCCTGCTGTAACATCATACAGCCCTGTAGCCATTCCATAGTAGGTGTCGAGGGAAAAAACATCGCCTCCCTTCCGTATATCGATCAAAAAGCTAAGCGAGAGATTTTTGTACCGGAAACTGTTTGAGATCCCTCCCAGCCAATCGGGATAAGCGTTTCCGATAACAGAGTTTGAAGTGGAAGTCATTGCATAATATCCGTTGGCCTTAACGGTTCTTTGTCCATCAGTATAAATAAAATCGCTTCCTCTTATCTGACCATAAGGCTGACCGGGAACGGCGTTTACAGAAACTCCGCCCTGGAAGGAACCAAGCTGCAAGACAGAAGAAGAATCAGGGCCAAACAGATAAAGCACCTTACTGATGTTCTTTGACCAGTTAACTCTTATATCCCATTGGAAATTGCGGGTTTTAAAGGGAGTGCCATTCAAAGTAAGTTCCCACCCTTTGTTCAAAATCGCTCCGGCATTTACATATTCAAAATCATATCCTGTTGCTGTCGAAACGGCCACAGGCAGGATTTGATTGACAGATTTGGCGTTATAATAAGTCAAATCTAAACCAAGGCGGTTTTTAAGAAAGTTTGCCTCCAGTCCGATTTCATAACTTTTGGTTTTTTCGGGAACCAGCTTGGCATTGTTCTTTGTTCCCGGAACGGAAAACAAAGTTGCGGTTCCGAATGGAGTCGGCTTATTATACACATCCTGTAAACTTAATGCAGGCGCACTATTTCCAAGTTCCGCATAATTGGCTCTCAGTTTTCCATAGGACAGCCAGGATGCATTTTCCATCAACTTGCTGAAAACAAAGCCTCCGGAAACAGATGGGTAATAATAGGAGCTATTATCTTTTGGCAAAGTAGAAGAATTATCTCTCCGGATCGTTCCATCCAGAATCAACATTTCTTTCCATGTTAATGTGGCACCGGCAAACAAGCCATCCACCTGCACGGTCGTAACGTTTTCCACCGGGGCTGAAATGGGATATTTCGAAACCAATAGTGAATACAGGCGGGGAACAACCAAGCCTCCATTCGTTACGGCTAAAATGGACTTAACATTAGTTTGCCTCCTGTCCGCTCCCAATAAAGCCTTAAAATTAAGGTTGTCGTTAATATTTTTATTTACGTTTAAAATCCCTGAATAGTTATACTCCCTGAAACTCCGGTTGAATCTTGAATAGCCAGAGGCATCATTTCCGGTTCCTCCTGCAATGGTAAGGGGAAGGCTTCCAATGGCCAGCCTTTCTTCCTGAATTTCATCATAGGAATCGAGAGAAATTCTGCCCTGTGCGCTTAACCAGTCTGTAACTTTATAGTTAATCCCAACATTTCCGAAATAACGGCTCCTGTTGTCAGTTTCATAATTTTCATAGCGATCCCAATAGGGATTATCCCAATAGATCGGTACGAGACCATCAGGGGAAGAAGGATCGGCCCAGTTCCAGGTTACATTTCTTTTGGTTCTGAAATAAGCGTCTTTTAATTCCTTTATATCGTTGTTCATCTGCCACCATTGCCTGAAACCCTGCATCGGGTTGAGGGCATCATAACCAGTACCATACCTTCCTTTTCCATTAATTTCTGTATAGTTGATCGATGAATTCACAATAACCCTGTCAGAAATCTTATAAGAGCCGCCAAAATTCACAAGATCCTTGTTGATATGGCTGTTGGGGAGTATGCCCCCATCGCTGGTGTGAGTATATCCCAATTTATAAGTAAACTTATCATCCCCTCCGTCCAACAGGATGCTGTTGTTGGTAGAAACCGGTTTTTCAAAAAAGGTGGTCGGATCATTTTTTGCCGCAACCCATGGAGTCGCTTTTTTATAGAACCGGGAGGTTGAATCGAAAGCGTTCCATTGATACACCATCAACTTCGGATCAAATTTTGCGCCCCAGGAAGCATCTTCTGTTGTTGGATCAACAAGGTCAGGTATGCCATCTCCATTAACGTCAAAGTAAAAGAAATTCCCGTCCGGCGAGCCGTATTCATTGGCCGCGCCGTAGCCACCGCCATATTCGTGCTGATATTTTACGAAGGTGTTTTTGTCAATCGCTCCAAACGTAACGCCGGTATTAAGGGTAAGTCCAAATCCCTTTTTACCTTTTTTGGTGGTGATTAAGATCACTCCATTCGCGGCGCGGGAGCCATAAAGGGCGGTTGCCGCCGCTCCTTTCAAAACATCAATGGATTGAATATCGTCTGGATTGATATCCGCAGCGGCATTCCCATAATCATATCCGCCTCGTCCGGTGACCTGGTCGGTGGTATTGGTATTTGAATTGTCTATGGGAGTTCCATCAACAACAAAAAGTGCCTGGTTACTTCCGGTAAGTGATTTAAAACCACGGATGACCACATTTGTGGAAGCGCCGAGGGAATTATTCTGATTCACTTGCAAACCCGAAACCTTGCCGGAAAGGCCACTAATGAAGTTGTCATTGCGTGTTTTGCTCACCTCATCCCCATTCACCTGCTGCGCAGCATAAGGCAATGTATTTTTGCTGCGCTGAATGCCCAATGCCGTAGTTACAGTTACTGTTGCCAGCTCGGTATTATTTCTTTTCAAAGCGGCTGTAACCACATTTCCTTCAGGAGTTATTTTTGCCGCTTCAAAGCCCGTAGCGGTAATCAGGATCGAACCTTTTTCTTTTATTTTAAAAGTGAAATTTCCATTTCCGTCGGCGGTCGTAGCGTTGCGTGTGCCGCTTTCAGTAATGGTTGCAAAAGGAACCGGCGCCCCGGTTTCATCCCGAACTGTCCCTGTAATATTACGGGTTTGGGAAAATGCCAATACTCCGGAAAGCATAAGCACTATAAATACTGTTAGAAATCGTCTCATATATATATGTTTTTAATTTAAGAATACGCGAGGAATTCTCAAAAGAGACAGAAATGGTAGCTTAATTAAGTTTTACTCAATTATTTCCCAAAAGCAGAAGCAGGTATTATCTCCAAAAGCAGAAAGAGAGGGTAGGTTTAAAAGATTTTTTTTTTCAGTAGGAACCCAAATTTGTTAAAAAATTTAACAAACCATAAGGGATAGGCAAGAAATTGCTTTCGTTCGCTGCATTCATGTAAAAATAAAATGACGGAAATATGTTGGTGCAGGCGAAAAGTGCAAATCTGACCTTCAAATGCTGATCCGTCCTGGGGAAAAAAACAGAGATAAAGTGCGTTTGCTGGCCCAGTTGAGGCAAATCATCTCCCATTACCATTAATGATTCCAGTAGCAATTTTTCAATTCGGGTGTGTCGTTAGCCAAAACAGGAACCTTTCTCTTTTTAGCATGATTTTTATGGATGAATAGAAGTGGCTGGCACCTCCAGACCCGGTCTGTTTTTTTCAAATTTTTAAATCCACACCATATGTTTGATGAAATCCTCAGTTTAGTAAAGGAGCATTTGGGCAATAATCCCGCCATAGCATCAGCAATTCCCGAGGGACAGGCCGATGCAGTTCACAAAGAAATTGCCACCCATGTGACGAACAGTTTGCAAAACCAGTCGAATGCTGAAGGCGAGGGTGGCGGCATGCTTTCCAAACTGCAAAACAGTGTTGCCTCCGGAGGCACTATTCCCAGCGCCATAGAAGGTGGATTGGTGAGCAGTCTCGCTTCCAGGTTTGGCCTGCCACCGTCCGTCACAGGTGCCATTGCAGGAGCGCTTCCGGGCTTGCTACAGAAATATGCCAGGTCAAAACAAAATCCAACCGGATAGAAGGAACCCTGGAAATAATAAATTACCCGCAAAAAGTTCGTTTGCTAACAACCGAAGTAGGGGCTGTAAGTAAAACATCCAATACTTATTCATTAAATAAATCAACAAATAAAGTCCGTTTGCTGTTTGGAAAAAGCCGATTCTTTATTTGCAAAAAAACCGGCACCCTGTTAGGATACCGGTTCTTATGATGAATACCTCTATCAATTTATTCCTTAATTATTTTTAAAACTTATTCCTTAATTATTTTTAAAACGCTTTTATCATTAAGCTGCAGGAAATACATTCCTTTGGCAAAATTGCTCAGATCTATGGTAAAAGGAAGCTGATCAATGCGAAAGTGTCTCATTACCTTTCCATCAATCGTTTGAAGTATTGCATAAGTGTTCAATAACTTTGAATTGCCGCTTTGCAGTATAACAAAATTTTTGGCTGGCATTGGGGACAAGGTAGTTTCATACTTCTTTTTGTTATCAATGCGAATAATATTGCTGTAATTTTCTTTGCTGATTTCTATTATTTTTATCCGGTAAAAATTAATCCCTTCAAAAACATCTTTATCATTAAATTGGTAAGAATAAGTTATTTGATTATTTGCATCTACGGAACCAATACTTTTAAAATAGATTCCATCGCTGCTGCGTTCTATAACATATTTTTGAATGCCGGATTGCTCTCCCACTTTCCATTGCAATTTATTGCCCGCCGAAGTTGCTGTTCCGGTAAAAGTGATGATTCTTACAGGAAGGGCCGCCGCTGTACTTACATTCAATCTCAAATAAAATGTTTTTTTAAAACTACTTCCAAAAGCTTCCACATTGGCCCAACCCCCAAGTGGATTTGATGGCCAGTTTACCCATTGGGTGCCTGGAGAAAAAAATTGATCTGTTGTGGCAAGTGCAAGAGTTGAATCAAATTCAACAGCTGTGACTACATAAGTTCCCGGTGTTAAAAAAAATTTTCCGCCGTAAACAGGCACTGTCGTAAGGAGTGTATTATCAGATGGGTATAAAAGAGTATCAGTAGAAGCAATAATGGTTTGGGGAATTCCGCTAACAGTTGTATTCCATAATACAAATGCATACTTTTTGCCTGTGTACCCTCTTGTATAATTAGCAGTTACAGAGGTGAGATAAACCTCTCTGGTTATGGTAAATGCCTGCCCTATGTATCCTACCTCGCCAGCGCCAATACCTAAACTTCCAATAATGGAACCGTTGTCCCTTGCAAAAACAGAATCTGTGATGTTTATTGTTTTTGTAAGGGTATCATTAGCAGGATTTTGTTCTATTTCAGCAAAAACAGGAAAATATTTAATAGTATAATTTCCAGGCTCCGAAGGCACCCATGATGTAATGGTGAATTGTTGGGAAACTCCCGGGGCCACAGTGGCAACGGAACTGCCGGATGCGGCATACACTAATGTGTTTAGGCTGTTATACACCTCGGCTTTCAGATTTAAATTTGTGAGATTCTGAGATCCCAGATTTTTAATTGTTGCACTGAGAGGAATTGACGGTGCCTGGTTCGCAGGTGTTTGTTGATATTCATACCCGGCTATGGCGCTTGTTTCTGCATCATAACCTAATAATCGCTCCACCTTAATATTGTCGATGGCCAGGATGAATTTATCATTTGAATTATTTCTAAATCCTATGTAAACGGTTTTTCCATTAAAGGCAGAAATGTCCACCTTTCTGTTTGTCCAATTTGAGTTTTCTGCCGTCGTACTAAATAATATCAAAGATTCACTTACCATATTTCCCACGTTGCCGTTAGAGCCGGTTGGAGGCACGGTCATAATTCGAACCTCATAACCATCCGGATATGCAGGATCATAAGAAACTGCACTCCAGCTTAAAGATTTCAGAAAAACGCCGTCTAAATTAATTGGAGGAGTCCACATCCAGTCATCGGCTTGACCTGTGGGGCTATAATATGAAGTGGAAAAGGCAACGCTATCCGCAACATTAAAATTAAAATCTTCCCTGCGCTCCCAGGCATGTTTAACATAAGAAACAGTCGCATCCGGAGTTTTATTATCAACGTTTGCCAGCAGCCATCCGTTTGGAAACGCGTAACTGCCCGGGCCTCCTGCCGTTGGGCCGGCAATATTATCAAAGGTTTCTATAAAAATTGTTTGGGCTGTTGCAGTTGTACTGCAAATTAGTAATACAATCGCCAAAAAGGTTTGAGTAAAGTTTTTTTTCATGTAAAGTGTTTATTAAATTAATAAATCAACTAAAGATTCCTTGTTAAAAGTAGTTTATATACGTAATGTTATTACATTTTAATTTTCTATGCGCCCATTCTTTGTTGATAAACAATCGGTTGCCCCTCCAATCCGCTTAGTCGGTAGTGATTTTTTACAGCATAGATGGTTTATGCCAGCGTCTTAAGTCCGTGATATGCGTTCTGCTTTACCGGGAAAGTATTTGCTTTGTGAGCATAGGTCAGCTAGGGGCCACGATTCATGGCAGTTCAATCTTTACAATAGACTAAATCCCTGGCCTCATACGTTATTACAGGGGCACTGTAAGGATATGCCAGCGGGTTAAGTCCGGCATATGCCGGACTTATGCCGGACTTGATATGGCTTTGGCAGGGAGAGAAGATAGCTTTGATATAGAGTATCTGCTCTTTTAACCCATAGCAGGCCTATTTTATTTACAGATAAACATACCACTATGCCATCACAAATTAATGTACAGATCACGGGAAAAATACAAAACCTTGTGTTTTATAAACGGGGCGATAAGTATTATGCGCGTTCCGTTCCCGGTAAAGTGAAACAAACGAAGGCTACTAAAAAGCGGGCAACTGAATTTGGCACCGCTTCCAGGATGGGAAAATGCCTGCGGCAGCAACTGTTTCCGGTTATTCCGTTCCCGGCGGATAATTCTATGCAGACAAGGCTGGTATCTGCCCTTTTTCAATGGCTGCGATCGGGTTATGATCCGGCGCAGCCATGCGATCCGGTACCGTTTGTCAATAGCTTTCAGTTCACCGAACGCTACTCCCTAACAGAAAGATGGCGCGTGGCTTTGCAGGTTACCAATCCGGAACCGGATTTGTTGGAATTAAGGATCCCGGCCTTTGCGCCCGTAAAATCCATATCCGCACCGGCAGGTACTGTTTTTGTAAAATGCATTATAGCGGCCGCAGCTTGTGATGTTAAGAACGGTATTGCTACCGGCGGCTTTTCTACCTCATTGGAATTTAATTATAACGAGGAAGAAGTTCCGGAGCAAATGGTATCCCTCCCCTTGCCTACGCCCGCAGGAAGCCTCGCTGTAACAGCTATTTTGTTGGAATATTATTCTGCAAAAAATGGCCAGCCGCAAAAAATAGCCAATAAAGCTTTTATGCCTGCGGGAATGGTTAATGCGAAGTATTTTTAACCGTGGGTTAAATGGATTAAAGGAGAATTGTGTCTTTTGTAGCAATAACTAAACAAGCCGAAGGCATTTTATTTGCTTCGCAAATAGGTGGGCCACAAAGACAGGAAGGCACAAAGTGTGAACCTCAGATTGACTGATTTATTTATTATCCCCGCTCTCGCGCAGATTTCCTAACCTTTGTGTCTCACAGTCGATTCGTAAGAATTGAATTCGTAATTCTTAATTGCCTATTTGCCGGCAGATTTTATAAATGCTACTTTATTTCCGTTGAATTCGCAATAATATAGGCCATTACTAAGGGTGGATATATCGGCCTTAGTATTGCCAGCAGCTAAAGTTATTATTTTTACGAGCCGCCCATTTGAAGAAAAAACAAAGGCCACCCCTTTTCCATCGGTAGTTATATCGATTGAATTATGAGCCGGCACCGGGTAGATGCTTAATTTATTTGAAACCAGCCTGTTGCTTGCTTTTACCACTTCACTGTAAGTATATTTGTTGTCGATATCACTCATTTTTAACCGGTAAAAATTATAGCCCGGTAAAGGCGACCGGTCAATGAAAGCATATTCATTAGCAGCAAAACTTTTGGCCGGAATATTTCCAATTGGCTGAAAATATTCACCATCAGCGCTTCGTTCAATTTCAAAGCCTGCAGTATTTTTTTCGTTAGCTGTTTTCCAGTTGAGCTGAATTCCGGCACGTAATTCATGGGCAGAAAAGCTAATGAGATGTAATGGCAAGGCAATATCAGAATAGGTTATTTCGTTTCCACTGAATGTAATAGTAAAGGGGGCGCTCAGTTCAGAAGGCATATAATTTACACCAGAACCTGCAATCAAAAAATTGGTATCACCCCAGCCACAGCTGTAAGTGGCACCGCTATGTACAATTAATTTTGAAACCTGGCTCATATAATACTCGCCAAAGTCTGTATTATCAAAAAGATGGCCGCCGGCAAAAACTACGATGGTAGTGGGATTGCTAAACAAAGGGTCCGTGCCCTGCAGTTCCAATTTTCCTTTTACCTGGATCGAAGCGGGATTATTCCAGGGTGTATATTCAACTCCGGCACTAGGCAGATTCAATACTACTGTTATACCTGCGGGAATTATTGCTATATCTGATGCGGCAGGCACCGCGTTACCGGACCAGGTAGAAGGCGTAAACCAATTGCCGTTATTAATTACTGCGGTTGTTGTAGCAGCATGCAGGAAAGTTGCTGAAAATATCAGCGACAGGAGTAAAATTTTTTTCATAGAGCAAGTATTGGGTTATGTGTGGTATAATTTCACGGTGTGCAAAGAAAAAGAATTTTATATAAAATAGATTTATTAATTTTTAGCTGTTGATTGCCCCTTCTTTATCTTATAAAGGCATCAATGGACTTCAAGGTTGGCAACCTTGAATGCCTGAAGAATGTGTTAGCATTCCAATATTGTCCAGTCCATAGAAATAAGATCTTACAGATGAATAATAATAATCTTCTGACTTGTCACCTAATCCTGTAGCCGCATTTTCTGCCGTTGGTCAGGAGACCAGAGGGCGGAGACCCACGGGGATTAATGGCTTCGGAAGATAAAGAAGGATCACCCGCGGAGGCTAAATTACCAATGGATTTAAAAGGCTCAATTTTTTCCTCAACGAAATCAAAAAGAGGAAAAGAAAGCCTGTACAATTACCACCTCACCGCATTTTGAAACGGCCCCAATGAACGCCGTTATCCCGAGCATTTTAAAAAACCCTTTTGAGGGCAAATACCGCCAGTTGTTTACCGAGGCCCAGGTAAAAGTATTGTTACAAGCCCTCCATAAAATACATGGCGAGGAGCATCACCAAAGCCAGATAAGGCTAAGCAGGCAGGACATTGAAAAAATAATTCTTGCCAGGGATTACCTCCTTGCTCATTTGGACACACCCATTTCGATTAAACAACTGGCCCGCTTTGCCTGCATCAATGATTATAAATTAAAGAAGGGGTTTAAACAATTATTCGGCAGTACCATTTTCAATTTCCTGGAAAATAAAAGAATGCAAAAAGCTATGGAGCATCTGATGAATACTGATTTGCCCATCTCTGAAATAGCCCATATCCTTGGATACTCTTATGCTCATTTTTCCGGAATCTTTAAAAAACATTTTGGATTCCCTCCACTCTACTTTAGAAAATAGGTTACAAAAAAAACTCCCGATAGTGTTTGGCGCAATAGAAATTCTGCCTATTGTTGCTCCCGTGTTTACAAGACAAATATCCCCCGGTTTTAAATTTGTTCTTCTGTGAGTTTCATTAAATCCCGCTTGTGTTATTTGTCTCGCATTTTCATAAAAAAGCGTATTATTCCTTACATCTTTTGCACTCAAAAAATAGTATCCTGAATTTTCATCGTTTTCGCAATCACCATGTTTTCCATCTGTAATTAATGAACATACACTTCCTAATTCTATGCTTCTCCATCCGTCCGGCAATTCTCCCTCCTTCACATTTTTATTCGTCAGCTTTCCCTCAAACGCCCATTTCAACACACTTTGCCGGTAAGTTTTTAATTGCTGCTGTGCAGTAAACAAACTTTTAATGCCATTTTCTATTTCGCTAAAGAGTTCTTCTATTTTGGAAACAATGGCTTGCTGGGTATTAATTGATGGAAGTGGAAATGGTATTTCAACCAAATTTCCTTTTGTTAATTTTAATCTTGTTGTTCCATTTACATAATGCCTAAAATTAATAGAATTCAAGTAATGGAGTATGAAGTCATTTATGGTAACTCCCGAAAGTTCTTTTAGAATGTGAGCATGATTATTAACCCACGTTTTTCCCTTTATCTTATACGCTTTTTCTTTAAAAATATCTAAAAAAGGAGCCCCGTCTTCGCCAACTAAAACATATTTGCCATCGGTAAGAAAACCATCAATCCATCCCACTTGTCCTGTGGCTCCAAAGTAAGGAAATAATTCCTCTTGGCTTTTGCCTGAAATCCGTCTTTGCCTTTCCGATGAGTTTATGGGCTTTCTTAGATTATCCAAAACATTGACTACTTCCCCCAGCTTCACCCACTTCCAGTCGTTAGGTAATTGATTCAAAGTATGATCATTTTCCGTCATTTTAATTTGGTTCATTTTTGCAATTAATCGTCTAATTCTTTTTTGAGCTTTACAGCTTAAGGATATAATTATCAGCTAATTATATAATTTACATATCTAAATCTCGTCTAAGAATGACGTCTGAAACCCAACAAATAAACTACAATCTAGACAAGCATTTTATAAAGTCTGGTTATGCTACATCCATGTATCCGGTCTTTCCAAAATATATCCATTTGATTTTACTACCTGTTTTGGTAATTGTGAATCTTTCAGTGTTTTTCGTCCAATCATAAAAGATCCTTTTGCAAAATTTTTTACATTCACATTAAATCTATTTGGAGGAAATCCAACCATCACTCTTTTATTAGGAAAGTTTTTATGTACAGATCTCATTGGAGGAACAAGATCACTATCACCAGTTATGAGCAAAGCAGTATCATACTTATCATTAAATGCATCAGAAAGTAACTCTGTAGCAATATTTACATCCGTCATTTTTTCATTTGAGTAAGGGTAGGAATGCCCACATCTTCTACATGTTTCAATATGTGATTGATAATGGCCATAATAAATTTTGATCCCCGAATAACATTGTAAGGCTTCAATATATGTTGTCTGCCTTTTCTCTTTATCAGGATTATTGCGAACTCGTGATGTAAAATATTTCGTTTCAATCAATTGCTGATTTGGTTTAAGCAATTTCATTGCTAAATCATTTACATTGAGCCATAGTAAATCATTCCATTGATTTTGTTTCATTCCGAAATAAAGATTAAAGCCGTCAATATATGCAAGTACCCTTTCCATAAATCATTTTTAAAGCTTATCAATTTTTACAAAGTATTATTTGTTTTGTATCTTTTATGATACTATTTTTGTCCTACAAGAACAGCTCCTGAGATCGCATCTCAGGACCGATGCAACCCAAAAAGGTTGCATTTCTTTTTTACGCCGCTAATACTTCATTCAATTCCTCAATAATTTCATCCGTCTTCTCTCCAAACAATTGCCACATCTTTCCCAGGCCGCCGTTTTTATTAAAAGGATCCAGTTCAAAATCTTCTTTGTCCACATGAAAACTGCTGGCTACATAATCTTTTATCATGCGCAGCCATTGCATTTGTTCTTCGGTAAATTTAATCGTGGTGCCTGCCTGTTTTTTAAATACCCAGGTCTGAAAATTTTTGTCAACCGTTTTATCGTAAGGCATCAATGTGTCATCAATGCCGGTTACTTTCCGTATCAAACTTACCAATGCAATCAGTTCGTTTTTTGGAGAGCCGTTTACCTCTTTCAATTGCTCATAAGTGTGCCATACATGCATTGGCGCAAGCAAAGGGTTGTTCGGTTTTTATTTTTTCGTACAGGTCTTTGATCATTTTGAAAGTCAGTTCCCGCCGCGGTAGGGCTGTCCGTAAAAAATCTGCAGGGCGGTTATTTCATCTTTATGCGCTTCTATCCAGTTCGTAAAATTGCTGATGGTATCGGATGCCGCAGCTTCCTGGTCTTTTACCCAGCCGATATTAATTACCTCATCTATATTAATTCCATCAATTACCTGGTCGTATTTTTTGCGTACATCAATAATATAATTGCGCAAATCGGGATTGTGAAAAACAGCAACCGCTTCTTCTATTAATTGTGAATGTTGCTCATTAATTGCCGCTGCAATTTCATTAGGTGACGCACCCTGCTTTTCATTTTCAATTTTCAATTTTAAATTATCAATTGTATCCGGGTCATAAGCATTCAGCAATTGTTTCACCACCTGGGGAATCGTATTTCCATTCGCTCTTTCTTCAAAATTGTCTTTTTCCTTTTCATTGATTTGTTTATCGAGGCGTATCAAGCGGTTGGCCAGTGAACTGAGAATGTCTTCCTGCCTGTTGCCCATCGCTACATTTTGCAAAAGGTCTTTCAAACTCATTCCGGGCTTTTTCTCCAATGGGCGGCTGTCTGTTTTCTGCGAACTCTCTACACCAATGGCATCAATAATTACAAAATGATCTTTGGTAAATTTTGCAGACGGCGTACCGGTAGCTTTTAATTGTTCCAGCGTGCAGGTACGGGTGCCGCGGCCTTTCATCTGCTCGTAATAACTGCGGCTTTTTACATCCCGCATAAATACCAATACTTCCAGCGGACGAATATCGGTGCCTGTGGCAATCATGTCAACGGTAACGGCTATGCGCGGATAATAATCATTGCGAAACTGGCTGAGTACTGTCTTTGGATCTTCCTCACTTTTGTAGGTGATCTTTTTGCAGAACTTATTTTCTTCTGCAAATTCTTCTCTTACGATTTCGATAATGTCTTCTGCATGAGAATCTGTTTTGGCGAAGATGAGTGTTTTGGGCACTTCGAAAGCCTCACCCGTCCTTCTCCCCCGGGAGAGGGGGAAGAAAACCTGTCAGGAAACATTGACGGCATATTTTCTTTAATGCCACGAATGATCGTTCTGATTGTTCTCAGGTTTACAATATCCCTGTCTAATTGCTTGCCGCTGTATTCAATATCTTCATCTACAGCTTCCCAAAACTTAATTCTTGTTTGCCTTTCCCTTTTATCCACTTTTTCACCCAATGGAATCTTGCCGCCTTCTTTCGTGATTTTTGTTTCAATGGTAAATACATTGTAAGGAACCAGCACACCATCTATCACTGCTTTTTCATAGCCATAATCACTCACAATATTTTTATTGAAATAGCCAAACGTCCTGTTATCGGGAGTGGCCGTTAAACCCACCTGGAATACATCAAAATAATCGAGTACCTGTTTCCATAAATTATAAATGCTGCGGTGGCATTCATCGATGACGATAAAATCAAAAAATTCTATCGGTACTTTTTCATTGTAATGGACGGACAGGTCGCGACCTGTCCCTACGCGACCTACTTCATTCGGATTCATTTCCTCTGCGCTTTCATCCATTTCTTTTCCTTTTAAAATGGAATACATTCGCTGAATGGTGGAAATATACACCTGGTTGTCATCAGGAATAAAACTGCTTTTCAATCTGGTAACTCCATACAATTCTGTAAACTTCCGGTTATCATCATTCGGCACAAAAGCCATCAATTCCTGCTCTGCCTGTTCGCCTAGATTCTTTGTATCTACCAAAAACAAAATGCGTTTTGCCTTTGCATATTTTAATAACCGGTAAATAAAAGTAATCGCTGTATAGGTTTTACCGGAACCGGTAGCCATTTGTATCAAGGCTCTTGGCTGATACTCTTTAAAAGACTTTTCAAGGTTATTGATAGCGGTTACCTGGCAATCTCTTAATCCCTCTTCCGGCAAAGCAGGAATATTATGTAATCGTGATCTAAGTGATTTTTCCTGTTTTATCCATTCCAGCAAAGTTTCCGGACGAAAGAAAGAAAACACTTCTCTTGATCTTGGTTTCGGATCGCGATAATCGGTGAACTTCGTTACTTCGCCGGTGCTTTCATAAACGAAGGGAAGCTTATCATTATTTAAATATTTAAGTTTGGCTGAGGCATATCCTTCGGATTGATCTTCATGTTCGCTAAAGTGGATCGCTTCTTCTTTTCTTTTGGCTTCAATAATGCCAACCGGCTTTTTATTTACAAACAACACATAATCGGCAGGGCCAACATTGGTTTGATATTCCCTGATGGCAACACCCAGGCCTGCATTAAGGTTCAGGTCTTTTTTTGATTGCACAATCCATCCTGATGCTATCAGCATAGCATCAATTTTGTCACGTGCAATCTGTTCAGGATTTTGATTCCGCATTCAAAAAATAAGTGTGTGTATAAAAGAAAATTTACAGAACCGTTATCATCATAATCATAAACAGTGTTCCGGCCCTTGCAAATTAGTTATCTCACAAAGTATGAAATAAATTAATCAATTATTACACTTTTAATTATTTTTCGGATTAATTGCCCGATGCTGAAACATAAACTCAAGTAACGATCTATCAAAGGCCAGGAGGCCTGCTCCCAAACTTATTGGAAGATTATAGGTAATGCTAATGAATAGATTGCCACGGAATCCGGCAAAAAACCCCGGAATTCCTCGCAATGACGTTACTGATTGGTACGTCTTTGCGAGGCGAACGGAGGGACACTTAAAATGAAAAGAGCTTTGTTCGCCGCGGCAATCCCCTGTTGCGAAAAAAGGCGTTAATCCTGATGAATAGATTGCCACGGAATCCGCCAAAAAACCCCGGAATTCCTCGCAATGACGTTACTGGCTAATATAGAAAAACTACTTTTTCGCTTCTCTCCCTTCTGAGCATTCCTCCTCTCCCTCCATTAAATCAAAAAATAGCGTTGGGTTGGTAACTACTACATAAAACAGTGATTAATCATCTTAGTGAGCTGGAGTTTAATTACTTTAATATCCGCAGGATCTTTATCGTTCCAGATAACTCTTTCAAAATACAAAATATTTTTTTGCCGGAGATCCAGTATCATACAAGTCATTGATGCAGATGATTCCAATGGTCGGCCGACGGGTACTATAAAAAAATTTAGAATTTCGCTTGCCTGGTAGTTATTAACCAAATTTTTCCTTGTCCGGTTAAAACCTATGTTGGATGTACAAAAAACAAAATTAACTTTCGCAGTGTCAAACAGGTTCAAAATAGAATCGGGCAACTGATATTTTCTTGCCTGCTTTTCGCTATTTATTTGACTGGTTATTATGCTAACAAAATTATCAAGTTTGGCCCGGGTTCTAGAATCTGCGGAAAAATATTTCGTTTTTACAGAATTGGGAAAGCCGTTTTGTAAATAGTTTGCCGTATTATCAAATGTTTTTTTAGAAAGTTCCTCATCAATTTGTGATTTACTCCCCTTACTGATTACAGATATTTTGGTAACGGGAGGCAACACCAGCAAAGAATCTATTTTAATATCACTCCTAACATATACAAGCGGTACCAGGTAAAAGCTGAGGAGTGGTATTGTAATAACAATTAAGATGAACATCCTCTTCATAAGCAATTCCGGTTAGTAGTTATTCTTATAATATCTGGCGCAATAGTACAAAAAAATCAGAATTTATACTCATTTTTCCCGGTCTCCCGTAGTTTCCATTAAATTAAAAAGTAGCGTTGTCCTGGGTTTGCAACTTATTACTCCGGTAAAAAATATCAGACGGGTAATTTTGTGATAAATACAGCATTTGAAGCATGTTACTTTTCATAAGACCTAAAAGATTTCAAAACCTTACAGGTCTGAAACAAGCCAAAACATACAAAAACTACATTTTCGCTTCTCTCCCTTCTAAGCATTCGCCCGCTGTCTGTGGTTTAAAATTGTTGTAATTTGTGAGTAATTTAATTGCCTTCAAAAACGATTCGCCATGTCAAAGAGAAATTATTCCCGCCTCCTTTTAATTTTAGGTTTTTTGCTGTTTATTAGCCACAATAGCTTTGCCCAATCTGGGGTTTTGTCTAAGGGGTCGGTAGCACCTATGTTCACCACGAAAGCCAGCCTGGCGGGCAATGAATTTGATTTTGCATTAAAAAACGCCCTTGCCAAAGGACCGGTGGTATTATACTTCTACCCTGCTGCTTACACAGGTGGCTGCGATTTGGAAGCACATACTTTCGCGGAAATGAAGGATCAATTTACAGCAGCGGGAGCCACTATTATCGGTGTATCAGCAGATGATATTCAGCGATTGAAGTCGTTCTCATCCAGTCCGGATTATTGTGCAGGAAAATTCCCGGTGGCTTCAGACCCCGGAGGTAAAATTGCAGCAACTTATGGCCTGAAGCTGACGCCTCCGCAAGCGGGTGTGAAAGATGTAACCGGCCAGCAGGTTACGCACGGCTTCATCCCACGGACAACATTTGTTATTGATAAAAATGATAAAATTGTAGCTGTCTTTTCCTCGAACACCGATCATATATCGCCTGATGAACATGTAAAAAGATCATTGGCAATTGTATCGAAAATGTAGTTTGAAGAGAGGAGTTGGTTTGGTCTTTTCTAACGCAGGTCCGGGGATCCGAGCTCACTTATCACCTGGAATCAGCTAATAAGTAACGTGCAGTCACAGGCCGGGAGGCCTGCGCCAGCGGTTAAAATTGTAGCGGTCTTTTCATCGAATACCGATCATATATCGCCTGATGAACATGTAAAAAGATCCTTCGCAATTGTATCGAAAAGGTAGTTTGAAGAGAGGAGTTGGTTGGTCTTTTCTAACGCAGGTCCGGGGATCGGAGCTCACTTATCACCTGGAATCAGTGAATAAGTAACGTGCAGTCACAGGCCGGGAGGCCTGCGCCAGCGGAAAAAAACACTTTCACCCTGTATATCCTGGATACCGGCATTAAAAAAT
>CAVOLS010000011.1:0-46847 GCA_963696835.1 uncultured Chitinophagaceae bacterium
TCATTGTGATTATTATATTGCCGATAGGTCACGACCTGTCCCTACATTTTTTTTTAATTATCTATTTGCGACAGGTCGCGACCTGTCCCTACATTGTGATCATTATCTATCTGCCTTTTTGCCGACCAGGTCATGACCTGGACAGGTCGCGACCTGTCCCTACCTTGTGATCATTATCCATTTGCCGACAGATTGCGACCTGTCCCTACATTGTGATTATTATATTGCCGATAGGTCACGACCTGTCCCTACATTTTTGATTATTATCTATTTGCCGACAGGTCGCAACCTGTCCCTACATTGTCATTATTCTATTGCCGGGCAGGTCGCAACCTGTCCCTACATTGTGATTATTATATTGCCGGGCAGGTTGCGACCTGTCCCTACATTGTGATTATTATCTTTTTGCCTTTTTGCCGACAGGTCATGACCTGGACAGGTCGCGACCTGTCCCTACATTAAAAACTGTCATCCTTATCCCACGTTTTGGGATTATCAATTATATAGTTAGAAATTCTCTCGTATGATTTTTCATCACGGATTATATGATCGTGAAATGACCGTTGCCATGCAAACTCCATATATCCTGCCAGATGAATTTGTTTTGATAAGTTGTTTTATAGGCGCCCATCAATTCAGACAGCGATTTTATTTTATGGGTAGGGACAGGTCGTGACTTGTCCTTTTGTGATTGTTACCAGCATTCTCGGAAGGTGGTAACCAATCCAAACGTGATCGTTATTCAATTATTCCCGACAGGTCCCGACCTGTCCCTACAATGGCACCTTGACGTTTGGACAGGTCCCGCCTGTCCCACTGACATTCTCGGTTTATTCCAATAATACCATGCATATGATTTGGCATCACAATAAATTCATGCCAAACAACAAAGTCTATTGTTCCGCCAACCAATACCAGGTTTTCTACAATTTTATCCATGATCATTAAGAATCATTTGCGGTTCCCCGTAGGGACAGGTCGTAATCGGTCCTGTATTATTTTTGCCTAGATCACTGTTATATGTTATTTAAGTTGAACACCCTCATGTAGGGACAGGTCGCGACCTTTATGTAGGGACAGGTCGCGACCTTTATGTAGGGACAGGTCGCGACCTTTATGTAGGGACAGGTCGCGACCTGTCCCTACAACGACATCCCCAAAACAACAAATCATATCATGAACACATGACGTTACGAAATACAAATTATCCTGAGAATAATCGTAGCCTTTTAATCTGTTGGGTTTGCGATGTTTCATTTTATTAATTTAATGTTCTGCTCTGTAGGACACGAAATATTAAATTACTAAAGATTGTGAATTTACTTTTAACATTGCGCGGATAAGCTTCCAAAAAATACTGATAACTAATTGCTCCGCCCAGGTTCATGGCACACGAAATATCGGATTTTATCATTTTCTGCCTGGCACCAAAACCGATTAAAAAACAGCAGATGAAGATAATAACAAAAACATGAATTTTGTTCGTCTGCCGGAAGTATTGCTGGCAGCTAACTACAGCGACTTCTTCAACTTTCTGAAAAAAAGTAAATTTGTTTTTTCTCAAACAAACGAAAATATTTTCAGGCTTTTCTTTAAGAACTTTCTTTATCCGAGAAAAATGATAAAATCTATAAAATCACTTTTCTGAAATGTTACAAGGAAGTGTTAGGTTTCGCTGCTGTGCCGTGGTGCAATGATCCTTTTCTTTTAAGATCCGATAGTGCCCGTTTCAACATTTCCGGCGCGCTTGTAATTGGCAAAGATTACCCCACCTGGTGTAACCGTACTTTCTATTAATGTAAATGCTGCGGGAATAGGGCCATCTGCAAACAATTTTTTTCCTTTACCCAGCGTCAGCGGATAAATTTTGAGCCAGAGTTCGTCCACCAGATCATTCTTGAGCAACAGTTGAACGAGTTCCCCGCTACCCCAAACTTTAATTTCACCGCCTTCTGAATTTTTCAGGTTTTTTATATCATCCACGCTTTTGAGGAATACGCAGTTTTCCCAGTCTGATTTATCTATAGTGTTGGATAGCACGTATTTTGTTACATCATTGATTCCCGGCCAGACATCTGCATGTTCAGGCCAGTAGCCATCAAAAATATCAAACGTTTTTCTGCCCAAAAGAAGGTCTGCGGCTTTCATCTGTTTTTGCATAACCTCGCCGGAAACTTCATCAGCAAAAGGCGCGGACCATCCGCCATATTCGAAACCACCTGATGTATCTTCTTCAGGGCCGCCCGGTGCCTGCATTACAGCATCTAGCGTAATAAATGAGATGACGATTATTTTTCTCATGTTATTTTACCTCCTTGTAATTTTGATTTTTAAAAGATATTCAAAATGATTTTTTAAGATACAAATCTCTCAATAATTATCGTGTTGCTGCACAAATGCGACAATCTTAATGGCTGAATACGACAAACATTTAGATGCTACACAAGCTCAATATCCATTCTTCGTAACAAACCGTCCTGTACTGTGTAAATGTGCTTTACTATTCCATCAAACAACTGATTACCCTGTAAATCCTTCACTAACTGTTGAACAGAAATTTCTAAAGTTCCATCCTGCCTTTCATTAAACCCAACGGGCTCAACCAGCAGTGGTGGCGGTGGCGCATCAGGGGAATTTTAAGCTGCTGAATTTACCAGATTGAATAAATAGTTTCCCTGAATCTTACGATTTTAAAATTGCTGTCAATGAGCTCAACGATTTGCAGGGCCATTACCTGCCAGAATATTGCGTTTAGTAGTTTTCAATTATGATGCTAATTCCTGTAATAATTCTTCTGCCTGGTTTAATGTTTTTTTGTAAGATTTGGACACCCATTTTGAGTAGAACATCAAAAATATATAACCGAAAGTAAATGAGAATATCCAAAAATATTTACTGCCGGTAATATCAGTTTCCCCTAAAGAACTTTGAGAATAAAATAATGGTAGCCACCAACAGCAGATAGCTTAGGGTAACATTTATCCGTTGCAATTGGTGAAAGCGTATTTTTTGCCTGGCAAACGCTTTGAGTGTTTCCGCATAAGTTTTGTTCAAATCTCTCGTCATGCGGAGCTGCCGGATGCTTATAAGGCTGATGGCCGATAGCGTAAATAAAAGCAATATTGATACGATGCCTGCACCTTTCAAAGTAGGTGTGCCTAATTTACTAAAATTTAATACAATGTAGGCAGCAGCAGCAATACAAATAATTATGCCTGCCATCTCAGGGTAGATTACTTTCTTCAAACTTGAATTATATTTACTACGGGCCATCTGATCAATCATTGTAAGGCTTAAGCTTTGCTGTTTTTTGGCCGGGCCATTTATATCTTCCCACGTATTTTTTAAATCATCGAGTTCCATAATTATTATTGTTTAGCAATTTGTTTTTTTAATTTTTCTTTAATCCGTGATATTTTTGTTCCAACATTACTTTCTGAAATGCCAATGATTTCGGCAATTTCTTCATAGCTTTTGTTTTCTAAATAGAGCATCACAATTCCTTTATCGAGCAGGTTCAAATTATCTAAGTGCCGCCTGAATGTGTTCATTTTCTCTTCATAATCGCAACTTTCTGCTTCATGAAAATCTAAATCCTGTTCATCAATGGAAACAGTCGAAACTTTTCTTTTGGTAATTTTGAGATGATATATTGCAACGTTCAACGCCACCCTATACATCCAGGTACTTAAACTCGATTTTTGATTAAACGATCCGAATGATTTCCAGAGGTTGTAAATAATTTCCTGGATCAAATCTTTCCTGTCTTCTGTACCGTTTGTATAAACAGATGCTATTTTGTAGATGATCCCTTCGTTTGCTTTTATTGCAGTTATAAATGTTTCTTTTGTGTTCATTAAGCTATTATCAAAATGTTTTTGTGAAATTATTTAGTATGTACCAAAATCCATTCTGATATTTGTGCCAATACAAATGGAGCTATTGTTTGTTCTATTTTGCTATACTCGTTCATATCTCCGGTTTTACATTCCTGAAATAAATGATTCAGGCCAGGAAGTTCCTGTACAAGATAATCCTTATTATTTCCTTTCGCCAGCGCATTGCTGATGGCCTCCTGATTAATTTTTGCTTGAACCTGTGTGTCTTTGCTTCCATTCAATGCAAGCACCGGACAGGTTATTTTCTTTAATTCATCTGCAGGGTTATAATTGTAAAAATACCTGTTCCAGGCTGATGTTCTTATTTCAATTAAGTTGGTAATAATTTCTTCCATCTTAGCATCAGAATTAATTATGGGTTTTAACATCGGCACTATAGCTTCGTTATAGTGTATCCTT
This sequence comes from uncultured Chitinophagaceae bacterium, assembly GCA_963696835.1. Taxonomy (GTDB): domain Bacteria; phylum Bacteroidota; class Bacteroidia; order Chitinophagales; family Chitinophagaceae; genus Ginsengibacter. The sequence continues at coordinate 4,299 of CAVOLS010000011.1, forward strand.
AACTCTTTTTTTATTGTAGTTACTTCTTTATTGGCAGCCGCTATTTTAATTGCTTTTCTTATGGCTGTTTTGTAAGCATTTTCATCAGCTACGGGAAACCCTCTGTTAATGATAGCAAGATGAAGCGACACTTCATCCCCCGGAATCCCGGTACCACCAAGCATTACAATAAAGGCAACTTTTTTACTGAGGTTGGCAACCATTGGTGCTATAATTGCACCTTCGCTATGCCCAATCAATCCGATTTTATTTACATCAATATCTTTTCTTGATTGTAAATATTCAATCGCACTCATTACATCAGAAGCTAAGTCTTTTGTGGTGGCAACGCTATGGTCGCCTGTTGATTTTCCTGCACCTCTGTCATCATAACGCAGTACTGCTATCCCTTGCCTTGTCAGGTAATCAGCCAATACAAGAAATGGTTTATGCCCGTAAAAGGTTTCATCCCTATCCTGTGGCCCACTACCACTAATTAGAATTACAACCTGGAATTTACCAGGTTTGTTGGGAAGTGAAAGTGTTCCTGCTAAACTGATACCAGCTTTCTGATTATTGAACGCTACTTCTTCTTCTTTGTATGCATAGGGCTTTACCGGCTCCTGTGGCCTTTTTACCGTATTCTCTATTTTGATTTCTGATCTTTTTAGAATTAGTTTCAAAGCATTTACTCCTTCTGTAAAAGTGCCCTCAATCTGCTCATTTTTTTGTACAAATGTTCCTTCGTATTTGAATCCTAAATTAGAACCATCCACTAATAAAGCTCCATTTGTAAAAGTAGTTAGCTTAGGTTTAAGGGCAGCTACTCTCATGGCAGGAATATCGATTATTGTTGTATAATTTTCTTCGTTTTTTTCAATAGTGAAATTAAAAACGACAGGATCTTTTTTACCGGCCTCTATTATACCGCTCCATTTACCAGAAATATTTTGAGAAAAACCTGAGATAGAAAACAGGGCACTGAAAAGTAGAATTATTGCTTTTTGCATTTTAAAGTTTTAATGATGATTAAAGAATCGGCTTCTTTGCAGGAGTTGCTTAATTAGTGTACAGAAGGGTTAAAAAATCACAGTATTCAGAAATTAATTGAAGTTTCTCATCAAATCCTAATTTGTTCAACTCGCTTACAATGTGTTATGTGGGTTTGGTTAATCTCAATTGGCATAAGCGTCTCCAGCTCTCTGTAGTTCCCATTAAATTAAAAGGTAGCGTTGTCCTGAGTTTTATAACCCCTACATTTCAATCATACCCAAATTATTTTCACAGACCTATAAGGTTTCCAAAACCTTATAGGTCTTCCCAGATATTATCAATTTTTGTTTTCGATCCCGCATTCGAGCGAGTATCTCGCTGGTGATTATTTAATATGATTTGGCCAAAGTGACCGATTCGCTTGTAGCAGCGGGCGGGCAGCGTTTTCTGCTGGCTGCATTTTGCCATGTTTAATTCATTGCTTCCTTATTATACCTGTTTCTGTATTCCAAAGGCGACATTCCTGTTATTTTCCTGAACACTTCCCGAAATGCTTTTACATCTGAATAGCCCACTTCATACATTACCTCGTTGATATTTTTGCGGCTTGTTTCAAACGCCTTTTTTGCCGCTTCAATTTTTACTCTTTGTGCATATTCCACAGGTGTATTGCCTGTTGCCTTAATGAATCTTCTGTCAAAATTCCGCCGGCCAACAGCAAACCTGGACGATAAATCTTCAATGGATATTTTTTCGTGGGGGCTGCTTTCAATAAAGGCTTGTGCCTGCTTCACCATCTCGTCACCGTGTGTCTTTTGCCCGGTGAATATGATGAATGCTGATTGGCTCTGCCTGTCCATTTCAATCTGGAATACTTTGGAACAAAAGATGGCTGTTTGCCGGTCAAAATATTTTTCTACCAAATAAATAACCAGGTTCAGGAAAGAATAGGCGCCGCCATTTGTGTAAATACCGCTTTCGTCTGTAATCAACCGGTCGGTTTGCAAATTGACATCAGGAAACATCGTTCTGAACGAATCTGCAAACGCCCAATGCGTAGAGCAGGTTTTGTGGTTCAACAAACCTGATGCGGCAAGCAAAAAAGCGCCTGTACAGATGCTTGCTATTTCCGCACCGTTTTTATATTGCTGTTCAATCCAATCAATGATGGGTTGATTTCCTTTTACCGCTTTTTGATAATTATGGTTTAATGACGGAATGATAATAAGGTTGGTTTTTGCAATGGCTGAAATATGAGTATGCGGCGTTACGGTAAACAAACCGCCATGAAAATCTACTTTTGTTGAAATGCCCGCCAGCTCTATTTTATACAATTTCTTTTTGCCGTTTTCTTTCCAATAGGCATTGGCCCTTGTGAAAATCTTGTAGGCGCCAACGATACTGCTTAAGTTGTTCTCCCCGTCAGGAACTATTATGGTAATATGTTTCATTTCATTGAATTTATTTGACAAAATTAGAAAATTAAGCTGTCCAAATCAACCCGTTAAATAGTCTATTTAACACCCTATGCAAGTTAATTTTAGACAATAGCTTTGTAAAAGAGATTTCAATCTTTAAAAAGGATAAAAAATGGAAACACCAATTTTACGCTTACGTTATTGACAGGGCAATCACCGCAGGAAGTATTTAACGCCATTAATAAGGTACGTGCCTGGTGGACGGGTTATTATTCGGAAGAAATTAATGGGGGCACGGAAAAACTCAATGATGAATTTACTTTTAGTGCAGCAAATGGCGCCCATTATTCCAAACAAAAATTAGTGGAAGTAATACCCAACAAAAAAATAGCCTGGCTAATTACAGAAAGTAAATTTGGTTATCTTAAAAAGGCGGATGAGTGGACAGGCACCAAAGTGATATTTGACATTTCAGAAAAAGGCGGAAAAACCGAACTGGTATTCACTCATAAAGGGCTGATTCCCGAAATAGAATGTTATGAATCATGTGTACCTGCCTGGACACAATACCTGCAGAACAGATTATTACCATTGATTGAAAACCAACGCCACAACTGATACGCCTTTAATGAAAACAATATCATTTTTATCAATACTGTTGATTTTCATTGCATGTAGCTGCAACGGAACACAATCATTAATCAAAATTCAAAAACAAATACCAATATGAAAGAGCAAGATTATGCAACAAGCTTTATAGTAGATAAAGAGCCCTGCTACCGTTTTTAATGCCATTACCAATTTCCGTGCATGGTGGTCAGAACAGATTGAAGGCAACACCGATCAGCTCAACGAAACCTTCTTCTACCATTACAAGGATGTGCATTTGTGTAAAATAAAACTAATTGAAATTATTCCCGACAAGAAATTGGTTTACCAGGTAGTTGACAACCAATTTAATTTTACTAAAGACAAAAGCGAATGGATAAATACCCAACTGATTTTTGATATTTCGAATGAAGGCGGAAAAACCAAAGTGCAATTCACCCATAAGGGGTTGGTTCCTGATTACGAATGTTACAACATTTGCCAGGATGCCTGGACAGGCTATATACAGGGAAGTTTGCAAAGTTTGATTACTACCGGAAAAGGGAAACCAAACGCTGCAGAAGGTGGGCTTAATGCTGAATTAGTTGAAAAATGGGGGCTGCCAAAAAAATAGTTTAGCCTTTGTTTTATCTATTTTTCTTTCCGGGGATAGGCATGCATTCGGCCGGTCCATACAACCTGTATCTTTACGGCAAATGCCATCGAACAACGAGCTATTTTATTCCGGTACCAGTGGCCTGGATCTTCCCGTTCCCAGGTCGCAGTACCCTGCTGAGTTCCAGGGAAAGAGCAGGCTACACTATTATGCTTCGTTATTTAACAGCCTCGAGATAAACAGCATTTTTTATAAACTTCCCAGGAGCTCCACGGTTGTTAACTGGGCGGAAAGTGTTCCCGCTAATTTCCGGTTTACATGTAAAGTTTCCAAAACAATAACCCATGTAAAGGGGTTGCAGTTTGCCGTGAAAGATGTGGATGATTTTATGAAGGCCGTTGAAAATATTGGTGAAAAGAAAGGCTGCCTGCTGGCACAGTTTCCACCGTCATTAAAGATTGAAAAGCTGGACCAGTTACAAAGGCTTTTAGAAACACTGGGCGAAGCAACACATAACAGCGGCTGGAAGCTCGCTGTAGAATTTCGCGATCCATCCTGGTACGAACGGGAAGTACAGGAATTGCTGGAGGAGTATAATGCTGCAATGGTTATACAGGATATACCCAAATCTGCCACGCCATTGAGCTATGCAAAAGGAGACTTTATCTACCTGCGATTTCATGGACCTGAACCAAGGTACCGCGGCGATTACAGCGATGAATTTTTAAGACGGTATGCTGGGTATATAAGACATGGATCAATGAAAAAAAGACTGTGTATGCTTACTTTAATAATACGGTAGGCGCTGCTGTTGAAAACCTGCAGACCTTAAATAAGTATGTGCAACTATAATAAGGAGTGATCCGGCGCTTTTCTCTCTGCCAACATTTCTTCCACATACTATATCACAATCATGGCTAAACGCAATTGATTTGTCGTAAAATTCTTTTGCTAAAGTGGACAAAATGCTTGTTAGAGGCGGCTTTTTATTGTTGGCTATTTTGTTGTCTTGCTTCCCATTTGTTCGCCTAATTTTTCGTATTCGATATCGTTTGGTTCCCATAATTCTATTTTGTTTCCTTCAACATCAACTATGTGAACAAACTTTCCGTATTCAACTGTTTCGATTTTGTCTGTAATGGTTACACCTTCTTTTTTTAGTTGTTCTACAAGTTCTTCTAAATTTTCTACGCGGTAGTTTATCATGAAGTCCTTTGTGGAAGGTTCAAAATATTTTGTTGTCTCTGCAAATGGGCTCCACGTTGTAAAACCTTTTTTTGTGGAGTCAGCGCCTTGCCGCCATTCAAACACCGCTCCGTATTGGTTGGTATTAAGTCCAAGATGAGTTTGATACCACTCTCTCATTTTTTTGGGGTCTTTGCATTTAAAGAAAATGCCACCAATACCTGTTACTTTTTTCATTTGTATCTGTTTGGATTGTTTTGTTGTAATCGTTTTAAAGGCGAAACCCAAACAGAATGAGGTCGCAACTACTAAAACTATGAATGCTGTTTTCTTCATTTTGTCTGAATTTGTGTTGTAGATAATCCCGCGTGATAATATTGACGCTTACGTTTAACAATTGGCTTGATGAGCTGGCATTTTATCATTTTCAGCCCGGCAGCAAAACCAATTAAAAAACAGCAGATGAAGATAATAACAAAAACCTGAATTTTGTTCGTCTGCCGGAAGCATTGCACGCAGCGAACTACAGCAACTTCTTCAACTTTCTGAAAAAAAGTAAAATTTCTTTTTTCTCAAAACAAACGAAAATATTTTCATGAAGAACTTTCTTTATCTGCCTTTAGAAAAATGATAAAATATATAATATCGCTTTTCTGAAATGTTACCAGCAAGTATTTTTTTGTTTCTCAAAACGTACAGCGGAAAATTTATAAAATAGCTTTTCTGCGTTCACTTATTTGCAATCATCATTTAATATGACTCAATAAATTGATTGTAACACCATTGGGATCTTTCACAAAAAAACGTCGCACACCCCAGGGTTCGTTTGTGATCTCATAGGTTATTTCGTAGTTGAGTGATTGAGCTTTTTCGTATAATTCATCAACGTCGGAAACTTCAATTGATATGGTGACTTCTGAGTTTGAATGATCTGATTTGTCATCTTTCACAATAGAAATTTGAGCAGCCGGATTTGAATCGGATGCAAAAGTCAAAATCCATTGCATATCCATCGCTAATGTTAAACCGAGAAAGTTCATATAAAATTCTTTGCTTTCGTCCAGCTTATTTGAGCTAATATTTGGAACAATTCTTCTTATAACCATTGTTTAAAACTAAGTAAGATGATGCGTGAAATGAAAATTAATAACGTAAACAATGTGGCAGGCAACGTTAGGTTTCGCTGCTGCGCCGTGGCGCAATGATCCTTTTCTTTTAAGATCCGATAGTGCCCGTTTCAACATTTCCGGCGCGCTTGTAATTGGCAAAGATTACCCCACCTGGTGCAACCGTACTTTCTATTAATGTAAATGCTGCGGGAATAGGGCCATCTGCAAACAATTTTTTTCCTTTACCCAGCGTCAGCGGATAAATTTTGAGCCAGAGCTCGTCAACCAGATCATTCTTCAGTAGCAGTTGCACGAGTTCCCCGCTACCCCAAACTTTAATTTCACCACCTTCCGAATTTTTCAGGTTTTTTATATCATCCACGCTTTTCAGGAATACGCAGTTTTCCCAGTCTGATTTATCCATAGTGTTGGACAGCACATATTTTGTTACATCATTGATTCCCGGCCAGACGTCTGCATGTTCAGGCCAGTAGGCGGCAAAAATATCAAACGTTTTTCTGCCTAAAAGAAGGTCTGCAGCTTTCATCTGTTTTTGCATAATCTCACCGGAAACTTCATCAGAAAAAGGCGCGGACCATCCGCCATATCGGAAACCGCCTGATGTATCTTCCTCAGGGCCGCCCGGTGCCTGCATTACAGCATCTAGCGTAATAAATGAGCTGACGATTATTTTTCTCATGTTATTTTACCTCCTTGTAATTTTGATTTTTAAAAGATATTCAAAATGATTTTTTAAGATACAAATCTCGCCAATAATTATCGTGTTGCGGCAGTACTAATGCGACAATTTTAATGGCTGAATACGACAAACATTTAGATGCTACACAAACTCAATATCCATCCTTCGTAACAAACCGTCCTGTACTGTGTAAATATGCTTTACTATTCCATCAAACAACTGATTATCCTGTAAATCCTTCACTAATTGCTGAACCGTAATTTCTAAAGTTCCATCCCGCCTTTCATTAAACCCAACGGGCTCAACGTGGGGATTTATTTCTTTCCATTGTCTTGTCCAGTATGCTCTTATTTCATGGTGTCCACTTACATATCCTCCTTCAAATGCTTTTGGCCATTCCACATCCGGATGCATTGTCGAAAGCGCTGTATCAATGTCTCTTGCATTGAAAGCAGCATACGCTTTTTTAATTAAGTCTGAAAGTTGCTTTTCCATAAATAATTTTTTTGATTTTGGCTGTAGTTCTACTGTCGCCCGTCAGCCGTTTTTTTGTAAAAGATCCTGAAAATCCATTACATTCGGATTTATAAATTACCAAATTTGAAAATTGCATTAGCGGACATTCTCCTAAAACAAGATTGTATAACCCCGTCAGAACGGGAAAATCTCCGGGAGCATAAACCCCTTTCTGTTCATTGGGATCTCCGGTCATTGTTATACCTGGGAATCTTGCTCGTTACTACTTCAACCGGCATTTTGGTTTATAAAAATATTGACACGATAGGCCACAACGTGATGCTGGTGATCATTTTTGCTATGATGCTTGCGTGTTTTGTGTATTGCTTTAAGCATACTAACAGCTTTGGCTACACGAAAACAAATGCCACTACCCTATGGACTGACTATGTTCTTTTATTGGGTTGCCTGTTGTTGCTGACGCTGGTCGGCTATGCGCAATTTCAATATCATTTTTTCGGAGATAAATGGGGACTGGCGCTTTTTATTCCGATGATTTTGTTATTCATGGCGGCTTATTATTTTGATCATAAGGGGGCGCTCAGTCTCGCCATTACCAACCTGGCTGCCTGGGCGGGTATTGCCATCACACCCACTACCCTATTGCAGCAAAATGATTTTAATGAAGAAAAGGTAATGTTTACCGGACTGGTCTTAGGAGTTTTCCTTGTGGCCTTATCAGTGTTCAGTAGTTATAAAAAAATTAAAGCGCATTTTTCTTTTACCTATAAAAACTTCGGTATTCATCTCTTTTTCATTTCCATGCTCGCTATCCTGTTTTACTATGATAAGTTTTATTTACTCCTCTTTTTGACGTTATCACTGGCGGCTTATTTATTATACAAAAATGCAGTCAAAGAAAAATCGTTTTATTTTTTAGTCGTCACCCTTTTATATTTCTATACCGGCTTGAGCTATGTCGTGATCCGCATGTTGTCCCTGGATTCATCGGCCGGCCTCTATGGTATCCCACTTTATTTTATTTTTTCAGGGATCGGCCTCATCATGGTTTTTAAAAGGTTACAAAATAAAATAAAGATCCAATGACCGCTTATCCGGAAGACGAACTCTTTAATGGTGATGTGAGATCCCAGGCGCATAAGGCCTTTGATACTTCTGAGATCAGTAAGGAAAGTTTACATAAAATTGAAATAGCTTATCCCTGCAAACTCTATACACCACATTTTTTTATAGCTTTCGCTTTGGGCCTGTTAACGACGATTGCCATCATTTTCGCAGGCTTTCTTGCCTGGCTCCTTACCTCTACGGAATCATCCGGCGGATTTGCCGCCTTGTGCGTTTTCATGAGCGCTCTGTGTTATGTTTTGCTGGAGCTAATGGTAAAAAGCAAAAAGTATTATAGCGCCGGCGTTGACAATGTATTGATGTTTTTTATACTGGCTTTTTCGGCCGGCATCTTCCTCAGTAATTTTGAAAATACTTCCTGGGTATTATTTAGCGGGATGCTGATGTTAGTTGCCGCATGGCTTTGCCTTCGATTTAATGACGCCTTTATGGCGGTGTTGTCCTGCGCTTTTTTGCTGATTGGTATTTTTTTGATAATTTTAAAATTGGGTAATGCTGCGTTGGCTTTCGTGCCGTTTGTGATGATGGCGGTTATTGCTTTGCTTTATTTTTTGGTCAGTAAAATTCAAAAGCGGGTAAAATTTTTATATGAAAAAATTTTGGCTGTGTTGAGGATATTTTTATTAATGGCATTCTATGGAGCGGGAAATTATTGGGTAATCAGTGAATTGCAAAACTCTTTAGTAAGTGAGCCCCGCCCGGTTTCCTTTGGATGGATATTCTGGATTTTCACCTTCTTAATACCCATATTTTATATCGTTTTCGGAGTGGTGAAAAAGGACCTGCTTCATATCCGCACCGGACTTTTTTTGGTGGCGATCACGATACTTACTTATAAATATTATTTTACTTTTCTGCCAATGGAAGTTGAAATGTTGCTGGCAGGAATTCTACTGGTGGGTCTGAGTTATTTTTTAATAAAATGGCTTCGACCATCCCGATACGGCTATACTTCGGAAGTCAACGATACAAATCCTGCCTGGAAAAACATAGAAGCCCTGGTCATTGCTGAGACAATGAGTGGCGGACAAACAGCAACGGCCCACGATCAGCTGATGGCCGGTGGCAGCGGTGGCGGTGGTGGCGCATCAGGAGAATTTTAAGCTGCGGAATTTAACTGATTGAATAAATAGTTGCCCGGGATCCTACCATTTTAATATTGCAGCCGAGGCTTCAACGATTTGCAGGGATAGCCATAGACAATAAATTTTCATCAGTTATTTTTTCGTGCACTCTGCCTTTGTGCCTAATTAAAAATATCATTCAAAAAAGTACGTCTGCTGCGAGGATAAAGAAGAAGAGCCTGTAAAAAAAAGCCCGAAAGAATCAGATTCAGCATTCAAAATATTTCTTTACAAAAAGTGCGTTTGCTGAAAACCCTCCGTTCCATTCGCAGATTTAAAAGCGCCAAATGGCCTGAAACTTTACTTCGCTTTTTTTATTGCCGGAAATCATATCAAGCCCGCTCCCCATGCTGCTTTTACCAGGGTAGAATGTTCTTGAAAATTTTGCCCACAGTGCAATTTTTTTTGACACGTCATAATTCACATTCAAATAAAACCGGCATCCCTTGTCAAAAAATGCCGGGATGGAATAGGCATATAAAACATCGTTTTCAAAAGCATAAAGCCGGCTGTTGTAGCCATCAGTTTCAAAGTAGCAGAAGCGAATATTTCCGGAAAATGGATTGGACAGCGGTTTATAAATCATGTCGCAATAGATTAAAAAACCGTTTTCGAAATCATCGCCTTTTTTATCGAACCAGCACAATTCAGCACGTGAACGAAAAGTGAATCTGTTATCGGGCTTGTAACTGAATTGTGTTCTTAATTCCTGCTTTGATTTTATCATGACAGGATGTAAGGGCGTACCGTCGGGGTTATCATTAATTGGCTTTTTCTTGATTCTGTAGCGGGATGAAAATTCGGTTTGGCTGCCAGGTTTATAAGTGGCCTGGATCATAAAATCATTGCCTGATGCAGGCGCATCAATCCGGTATTTCAGCCAATGAAAATGAAAAAAATCTGCATAGGCATCAAATCGCCAATAATCAGAAGGATTAATAGTTATTCCGGAATAAAAGCCGCTTTCATTCGTTGGTGTTGAGCTTTCTGTGAAGGAGCTTGTGTACAAGGATTGGTACTCTTTAGAAATGTTGCGGTAAAAAAAGCTCATGCCGACCTTGGAATCCGTGCTGACGACCAGGCCGTTCACAAATGCCTTAGCGGAATTTTCATCGCTGGCGGCTTCTCCAAAAAAGTGAAAATTCTTATAAGTATAACTGTAATCAACACTGTAATTCCCCGCCCGTTTTCCGGAGATTGCGTATTTATTGTAGAGGTAGTCAGGCTTTTGGATGGTATGATCGAATTCATAATGAACGCCGTTTATTCCGGCATGAAATCTTTCATCCGAATAACCGACGTTTCCGCCAAAAGCTTGCTGGCCCAGGAAATTTTTTCCGGAGATTTCATTTGCAGTCCTGTGATAACCGGACGTATGGAAGGAAGTAACCACTTCTTCTTTGCCATCGCCGGCGGTTTCAAAACCTGCATCAATTCTCCTTAAGCTAAAGAAACCGGTTGTTTCCCAATTTCTTTTTTTCAAGGTAATGCCAGCACCCCGATGAAAGGCGATTTCACCGGCAGAATTATAAGGCCGCAAAACATCTGACTGCCTTTTTACAGTAACGATGTCTGCTCCTTTATTGAACGCAAGGCTTTGCCATTGAGTCAATCCTTGCCCGAGGTTCACTGCAAAATCGCCGATGGCAATTGATTTTATGACTCCCATGTTTCTGGCAAAGAAATGAGCCGAATAAAAATCAAACCCCTTCTTTTGGCTGCCCTTAAAAAATTCTTCACCCGCATCTTTTTCCGCCGTGAATCCATATTGCATTGAATTTTTGAAAACATACTTATACCGGAGAAAAATTTTCTGCCGGCTGCCCGGATAAAAGTTTTTTGCAACGCTGCTGTCTAAAAGATATCCTTTTGATTTTTCCAGAACCATTGATGTCCTGAACAATAAGGAATGCGAACCATTTTTAAACCTGCTTTTTAGCGAATTGAACAATTCAACCTTCTGGGTAACAGTTATGTATGGACGCAATTTTCTGATGAGGACGGCATCCCAGCCAGGGACCGCTTGCAGTTCATAAAGGCTTATGAAAGGGCCAAAGATTTTGCGGTAAGAAATAAGATTACTGATGTGGATCGGCGACAAAAAAATGAGTTGCTGAAGCAGGCCTGCATCGGCATAATTTAAATTTATGGGCTCTTTGAGGAACTGCTGCAATTCCTGTACATAAGAATCATCTTCCGGTTCCATGTCATCTCGGGATTCTGTCATGTCTTCCAATTGCCGGGCTATTTCTTCCGGCGGTTCTATTGGCTGCGATGGCACTTCCTGTGCAGCGGCTTCATTAAAGAGGACCAGACAGCCGAAAGCAAGCGTTGAAAGGGGTTTTATGCAATTAATCATTTTCAAGCTGCATAGGTTTAAAATTCACAATCAGCATTATCCCCGGACTTATTCCTAATTGCGGATGATAGGCTGCACTGACATCCAGCCTCAAATTGTTCCAGCTAATTCCAGCGGCCCCGAATGGCGATCCGTTTTCCGATGCAATGCCAAATCTTGCAAAAAACTGTTTTGCAAAATCGTATTGGATTCCTACGTTCACATTTACAGGAAGATCTTCGCGCTTTATGATTTCTCCACTTATTAAAAAATTTTCTGACGCTTCATAACCCACACCCATCTTATAAATAGCTCTTAATTTTTCATTTTGCCCCTTAGAAAAAGTTGCTCCAACCGGATTATAAAAATGAATTCCCGCATGAAACTTTTCGGTGAGATGTGCAATGGATCCGATCTCAAAATTCACTGCGGCGGAATTCCCATATCCGGGAATCCGGAAAGAATAATAATTGAACTTAATTCCAAGATCAAGCCTTGAACCAACGCTTCCTGCATAAGCCAAACCCAATTGCGATTCATTGAAATTTTTGTAGCCAAAATAGTCCGCCTGGAATCCAAAATTGCCCTTGGTAGTCGGCATGGCTACCACTGCCGAAAACATATTCAATTCTGCCATGAGGAATCTTCTTTCCCCGTAAACTCCGAAGGCGTCCCCTTTCATCTGTGCAAGTGAAGCCTGGTTGGAGGAGAAGGAAAAAACATCCACATGATGAAGGCTATATGCCCCAATCCCAAGGTATGGTGCGGCAATTGGGCTTCTTAATGATTGCGCGGCAACGCTTTCATGTAGCAACAGAGATAAATAAAATATAAATATTTTTCTCATAGCGGAAGTTTCTGATAAATAAATATAAAAATTAATCTTAAAATTTCCGTTTAAAAAAATTAAAAGCTATAAAAAACGGTTTCACAGGGTTAATTTTGCGCCCATGCAGTTATTAGAAGGAAAAGTCGCTTCGTCGGCTATCAAAGACGATTTAAAAAAGAAGATTTCCAACCTGGCAGCCGATGGCAATAAAATACCTCACCTTGCGGCCATACTTGTTGGAAACGATCCCGCAAGTGAAACCTATGTAGCTTCCAAAGTCAAAAATTGCAAAGAAACCGGCATCGCTTCTTCGCTGTTTACTTACGAAAGCTCTATTTCTGAATCTGCTCTTTTGGAAAAAATAGATGAGTTGAATCATGACCCCGAAATTGACGGGATATTAGTGCAGGTTCCTTTGCCCCGGCACATTTCAGAGAAAAAAGTAATAAACAGGATCGTGCCTCAAAAAGATGTTGACGGCTTTCATCCCGTAAATATCGGAAACATGGTGCTGGGTTTCCCTTCCTTTATTTCCGCTACTCCTTTTGGAATTATCCTGATGCTAGAACATTACAAAATTGAAACGGAAGGCAAGCATGTGGTGATCATAGGCAGAAGTAATACGGTTGGAACACCGCTCAGTATTTTGCTAAGCCGGAATAATAAATATGGAAATGCGACCGTAACGCTGGCTCATTCAAGAACGAAGGACCTCGCTTCCATCTGCCGCCAGGCTGATATTTTAATCGCGGCCATTGGAAAACCTAAATTCATTACGGCCGACATGGTAAAAGAAAATGCGGTGGTGATTGATGTAGGTATCAACCGGGTAAAAGATGAAAGCAAGAAGAGCGGCTTCGCTTTGAAGGGCGATGTGGATTTCGAAAATGTGGCGCCGAAAGCAAGTTATATAACTCCTGTGCCGGGCGGAGTTGGTTTGATGACCATCGCGGCTTTGCTGATGAATACCTTTAAGGCTGCCACACTCGCTTCAGGCAAAGAATATAAGCACCTGGCTTAAAATTTAAACAATTAAAAATCAACATCCTTTTGGAAACTATATCTGATGAAACAATAATAACCAGCGACTTACCCGTAATGGAAGCCTTTTATACCCTGCAGGGTGAAGGATTTCACCAGGGCCGGGCCGCCTATTTCATCCGGCTTGCCGGCTGTGACGTGGGTTGCGTGTGGTGCGATGTGAAGGAGAGCTGGGACAAAGATCTTTATCCTTATCAAAGCATAAGCGAAATCGTTCAGGGTGCTAAAAAATATGCCCCGAAATTAATTGTGATTACCGGCGGAGAACCCACTTTATACAACCTCGATCCCTTAACCCAAGCCTTACAGGCAGAAGGTTTTGAAACGAATATTGAAACTTCGGGATCATCACCTTTATCAGGAAGCTGGAACTGGATCTGCCTTTCCCCAAAAAAATTCAAAGCGCCTTTGCCCGAAATCCTTTTGAAGGCCAACGAACTTAAAATCATTATTTTTAATAAATCCGATTTCGAATGGGCGGAAAAATATGCGGCGCAGGTTGCTCCTTCATGCAGGCTGTATCTGCAACCTGAATGGAGCAAGTCAGAAAAGATAACGCCGATGATTGTCGATTATATCAAGGCAAATCCAAAGTGGCAATTATCGTTGCAGATACATAAATACATCAATGTTCCCTAAGTTGCGCAAGGAAATTATAGTCAGTAAATAACAGGTGAACAGATAGAAATAATTCTGAAAAGACTATCTTGATCCATGGCAGAAAATAATTTGGGTACATCTTAATAAATTCGGCATCAAATCTATTCTATGCAAAAGATCCTATTTTTCCTCTTCTTTTCTTTTGGCTTTTTGACCTCAAAATCCCAATGGTACGATCCCGAAAAGGTGGATCACAAAGCGAACACTATTTATTCGCTGGCCATCAACAAAGCGCAGAACGAAGATTATTCCTCAGCAATAAAGATGATCAATGAAGCCCTGAAAATCGATTCTAAATTTGTTGACGCCTATCTGTCACTGGCAGGCATAGACGCAAATATGAAAAACTATCCCGGTTCGGTTTCCAACTTTGAAAAAGCGATGTCGCTTGATTCTATTTACACCAATTACTACCTCCTTCCCTACTCGATCTCACTTGCGGGCTGCGGCCGTTTTACAGAATCGCTCCAGGCAGTCAATAAATTTCTTGCTATTCCTGGCCTGAATGACAGAAGTAAAAAATCCGGGGAATTCAGAAAGAAAACTTATGAATTCGCCATTGAATACGCCAATACGCATCCTGTTAAAAATTATGTTTTCGCTCCGGTTAATTTAGGCGATAGTGTGAATACCGCCAATCTTGAATACTTCCCCTCACTGACCATCGATGGCAAGCAGCTTTTTTTCACAAGAAGGATCGGGGGGAATGAAGACATTTACGAAAGTGTTCTCGAAAATGGCAAATGGGGAAGCGCCTTCCGGTTGCCGGGAAGAATCAATTCAACTTCTTTCAATGAGGGCGCTTCCAACGTTTCTCAGGACGGAAAGTGGATGATCTTCACCGGCTGTAATTTTCCTAAAGGCCTGGGAAGCTGCGACCTCTATATTTCTTACCTCACAAAAGATGGCTGGAGCGAGCCGCAAAATTTAGGGCCAAATGTGAACTCTGAATTCTGGGAATCAACGCCCTCGCTTTCTCCCGATAAAAGAGATTTGTATTTCAGTGGCAACATGCCCGGCGGATTTGGAGGAAAAGATCTATGGGTTTGCCACCGGGATGATAATGGAAGATGGAGCGAGCCTTATAACCTTGGTCCGGAAATCAATACCGCCGGCGATGAAAGCACTCCTTTTATTCATGCAGATAATCAAACTTTGTATTTTAATTCCACCGGCCTACCCGGTTACAGCGAAAAACCGGATCTTTTTGTTACCAGGAAATTGCCTGACGGCAAATGGAGTAAGCCGGAGAACTTAGGTTATCCCATCAATACCATTGATGATGAAGGATCCATGGTGGTTGCAGCGGATGGAAAAACGGCTTATTTTTCCAGTGACCGTGGCGATACAAAAGGCGGCCTTGATATTTTCCAGTTCGAATTGCGTCCGGATATTCAGCCGCTTAAAACGCTTTGGGTAAAAGGAAAGGTTTTCGATAAAAAAACAAATGCCGGTTTGCCTTCAACGGTTGAATTAACCGACTTGAAAACAGGGCAGTTGGTCAGCAAGCTGCAAACAGATGAAGAGGGCAATTACCTTGTAACGCTTCCGATTGGAAAAGATTACGCGTTCAATGTTCACCGGAAGGGCTACCTGTTTTATTCAGAGAATTACAACATGAGCCATATTTCTGCAGACTCATCCTACACTGCCAACATTCCCTTGCAACCCATTGAAGCGAATGCGCATATCATTTTGAAAAACGTTTTTTTCGACACAAAGAAAACGGATTTGAAGCCAGAATCGATAACGGAACTTGACAATGTTGTGAGGCTGATGACCGAAAATCCCAACATGAAAATAATGATCACGGGTTACACGGATAATGTCGGTAAACCAGCGGATAATCTGGTTCTCTCAAAAGGACGAGCAGTTTCTGTAGTAAATTATTTATTGAGCAAGGGAGTTAGTAATGACAAACTTTCCTTTAAAGGAGAAGGCGAAACCCATCCTGTAGCAGATAACAACACAGAACAAGGACGGGCTTTGAACCGCAGGACAGAATTGAGCGTGGTGAGCAATTGATTGTGAGCAAACGGACTTTTTTAAAAGATTTTGTAAAATGAATGTTCTAGAAGCAAGCTTTAATGCAAGCAAACAGACTTTTAAAAGATTTATTAAGAAGATAGCGTTAAGCAGAAATGCCAAAAACTGAAAATGAAATCTTTTAGCAAACGGACTTTTTTAGAAGATTTATTAATGAAGCGTTAAGCAGAAATACTAAAAACTGAAAATGAAATCTTCTGGCAAACGAACTTTTTCAAGAGATTTATTGATGAAGCTGGAGTAAGCAGAAATGCCAAAAACTCAAAAATGAAATCTTTTAGCAAACGGACTTTTTTAGAAGATTTTTAATGAAGCGTTAAGCAGAAATGCCAAAAACTGAAAATGAAATGTTCCGGCAAACGGGCTTTTTTAGCAGCTTTTTTGTCAAAGTATGGAACTGATGCGGGAATGTTGAAATGAGATGGCTCAAAATAATTTAATAAAAGCTTATGCAAAATAATTTTTACGACGTTGTCATTATCGGGGGAGGCCCGATTGGGCTTGCAGGGGGAATTGAAGCAAAAAAAGCGGGTTTGCGTTTCCTGATTCTTGAAAAAGGCGCGCTGGTGAATTCATTGTATAACTATCCAGTGAACATGACTTTTTTCAGCACGAGCGAAAGACTGGAAATTGGCGGCGTTCCTTTTGTAAGCAATAACAGCAAGCCGACGCGCGCGGAAGCGCTTGAATATTACCGTCGCATCGTCACCTCTTTCCATCTTCCCGTTCATTTGTTTGAGAAAGTATTTCGCGTAAAAAAGAATGAGCACAGCTTTTCAATCACGACATCAAAATCACAATATCAAGCCGGCAATATTATTATTGCCACAGGCTTTTATGACATTCCTTATCTCCTCCATATCAAGGGTGAAGATCTGCCAAAAGTGAAGCATTATTATGACGACCCTCATTTTTATGCCTTCCAGAATGTATTGGTTGTTGGCGCGGCAAATTCTGCTATTGACGCGGCCTTGGAAACCTGGCGAAAAGGAGCGAAAGTCACGATGGTGATCCGAAGTGGGGAAATTAGTGAGCGGGTGAAATATTGGGTGAAACCTGATATAGAAAACCGCATCAGGGAGGGATCGATCAAGGCTTATTTTCATTCCGAATTGAAAGAGATCCGGGAGAAAGAAGTTGACATTTCAACACCGGAAGGAATTATAACGATTGAAAATGATTGGGTGTTGGCGATGACGGGATATCAGCCTGATCTCAACTTCTTAAAAAGCCTCGGAATTGAAATTTCGAATGATGAGGTTTGCAAGCCTTCCTATAGCGAAGAGAACTACGAAACGAATGTGAAAGGAATTTACCTCGCCGGAGTTATCTGCGGCGGGATGAACACCCACCGGCTTTTTATTGAAAATTCAAGAGAACACGCCGAAAAAATTATCGGCGATATAAGCCGGAAAATAAAATTTTCTGATTCTTCAAACACCTGATCACAAAGTGGTATCGACCACAATTCTTACATCCTTATCATTTTTAGCTTTCTTTTTAAAAAAACCACGCAATAAAAAATTGTGTTGAAGCGCTTCAAGATCTTCATCCAATTTTTTGCTGCTATTGTTGAGGTTTTTCAGGATTCCCCTGATGTCTGTACCTGATTTTTCATCTCCGACCAAAATGCCGAGGGGCGTGTTTTTATTGTTCAATCCGTTATTCACCGTATTCATCCCTTCTTTAAGAGAATTGCCGGCTATGCTCAGGCTGTCCATTACCTCCTTCGATTTGGCCGCCACCTGCTGTAACTGGGAAATGGTGGTCCTGAGTGAATTAAAAACAACGGTATCAGTAACCAGATCATTGGCAAGGCTACCTTTCTGATTGAGTTTGGCTGTATAAGAAGACACATTGGCGGAAAGCCGTTCAAGGTTCAGAGAGGCTCGTTGCAGTGTTTGGGAAGTGGTATTTATCTGATCGGCCAGCGTTTCATCACTGAGCAATTTTCCAATCGAACCTTTTCCTTCTACGAGCCGCCCGCTGATGAGCTTGAAGTCGTTGGTAATTTGAAGAAGATTATCATTGTTTTTGGAAAGTGTATTCATCATTTCGTCCGTGCTTAAAATTTTTTGGTTGCCGAGCAAATCCCCGGATTCAATTTCCCCCGCCTTAGTAGTGCCACCATAAATTTCAACTATTTTATTCCCGATTAATCCATCTGTACTTATTCTTGCCATCGCGTCTTTGCGTATGAATTGACGGGAATGGGATTCGATATTCATATCAACTTCGACCTGGCCTTTTCCTGTGAGTGTCACCCTTTTGATCGTGCCGATCTTCACTCCCGAAAACCAGATATTATTTCCTTTTTGCAATCCGTTTACATCATCGAAAAATGATTTTACCGTGATGGTCTTTTCAAAGGTTTTCTTTTGGGATCCGAGCGTCAGGACGGCAATAATAAAAATGGCCAGCCCGAGGAAAATAAAGATCCCAAGGATGACCGCTCTTCTGTTTGGATTCGATTTCATCTCTATTTAATAAAGTTATATTTATAAAAATTTTGTATCCTTTCATCTGTTGAATTAAACACTTCATCAAAGGTTCCCTTTTTGAGAAACTTTCCATCATTGAGCATGGCCACCGAATCGCCGGTACTTTTCGCACAGGTAAGATCATGGGTGATGATGATGGAAGTTGTATTGAATTTCTGTTTTACCATGTTGATCAGGTTATTGATCTCAATGCAGGTTATCGGATCGAGCCCTGAAGTCGGTTCATCATACAGCATGATCTGAGGGCGCAGGATCAGCGTTCGCGCTATGCCTATTCTTTTTCTCTGTCCTCCTGAAAGTTCCGCCGGCATCTGGTTGATTGTTTGCAACAGGCCCACGTCCTCAAGCACCTCTTCAATCTGACTTTGTACCTCCTTTTTTGACAACCGCCTCTCGTTTCTAACAAGCGGAAAAGCAAGGTTTTCCCTCACGGTCATGCTGTCGTAAAGAGCACTGCCCTGAAAAGAAAACCCAATTTGTAAGCGAAGATCCTGCAATTCCTTATCATTTAATTTTTCGACCTCTTTTCCCAAAACAGTTACCGTGCCGCTATCTGCCTTCAACAGGCCTATAATGATTTTTATCAGAACCGATTTCCCTGTCCCCGACCTTCCAAGAACCACGACATTCTCTTTGCGGTACACATCGAGGTTAACTCCACGGAGCACATGATTATCCCCAAAAGACTTATACAAATCACGTATAGAAATCACCGGTTCTTTTGAATCCATATTTTTATTTTCCATTTCCCTCATGATCTGAAACTATTGGTTAACTGCACAATAAGGATCTCTTCTATAAAGACAAGGAACATAGAAAGCACCACTGATGAATTGGCCGCCCTGCCAACGCCTTCTGTTCCGTTTGTTGCATGATATCCTTTATAGCATCCCACTATCCCTATTGTAAACCCATAAACGAAGCTTTTGAACAAAGATGAAAAGAGATCAAGGAAGGAAATCTTTTCGAATGCCTGCTGAAAGAAAGTGACAAAGCTGGTCATTTCGTTTTGATGGACGTTCACATAGGCACCGAGCATAGCGACCCCGCCCATGTAGCTCATCAACAAGGGAATCATGATGGTTGTAGCCAACACGCGGCTCACGACCAAATATTTGAAAGGGTTGGTGGCAGAAACTTCCATCGCATCGATTTGCTCTGTAACCCGCATGGATCCAAGCTCGGCACCCATATTGGAGCCCACTTTTCCCGCGCAGATCAGGGCGGTGACTAAAGGGGCCAAAGCCCTGATAATGGCAATAGCAACAAGGGATGGCAACCATGAACTGGCGCCGAATTCGGACAAGGAAGGACGCGATTGCTTGGTGAAAACGATCCCGGTGATAAAGCCGGTAAGCGTAATGAGGGCCAGAGATCTGTAACCCACCTCATAGCATTGCCTGATGATTTCCTTCACTTCATAAGGCGGCTTGAAAACTTCCCTGAAAAATCGAAGGATAAATTGAAAAGCCGAAGTAATATCCTCAAAAAAACCATCTATTTTTTTTGTGATCAACGCTTTTTCGGACGCTTTAGGATTCATATGCTTTTCAATTTCTCTTTTAAATTGCCATTTTCAAATGTGCTTTAAAGGAATACCATTTAAATTGATCACCCAACGGTGAGATACCCGGTTCGTGTCTTCCCAGAATGCTTCCACAATTTAAAAGGCACCCAATGCAAAGATGACACCAAGAAATTAAAATAAAGTAAATTAAATTTGAACGGTTGGCCAATCTGATAAAGCAGAAGGGTACAAAAACCAAAGAAGATAAAATGACTGAAAATGAATTAGTGAAGGCCCAGACAAAAAAATGGATAACAGATATGGTTATCGGCTGTAATTTTTGCCCATTCGCCGCCCGGGAAATAAAACGAAATGCCGTTCATTTCCAGGTGGAAAACCGGAAGCTGGCAGCCGATTGCCTGGATTCTTTTTTGCAGGAATGCATCCGCCTTGATGAAAATAAAGATATTGAAACTACACTTTTAATATTTTCCCAATCGTTTCAAAGGTTTGACAAATATCTCGATCTGGTTTCCCGTGCTGAAAACTTATTGAAGAAGAAAGGGTATGAAGGGATCTACCAGGTGGCCAGCTTTCATCCGCAATATTGTTTTGCCGGATCGGCCGCCGATGATCCGGCAAATTTCACCAACCGTTCGCCCTATCCCATGCTTCACATCCTTCGGGAAGAAAGCATCGAAAAAGTACTGGAGCGATATCCTAACCCGGAAAAAATTCCGGAAAACAATATCCGTTTTGCCCGGGATAAGGGCTACGCTTATATGCAGTTGCTGCGCGACTCGTGTTTAAAAGTTGATGAATAAAAAAAATCACTTTATATTCAGTAAAAATTTGCAACTATGACACTTATCGGTTTCCTCATCCTTCTATTGATAGCCGCAATTTGTGGCGGTATTGGCCAATCCCTTGCCGGCTATGATCTTGGCGGCTGCCTGGTTTCCATTGTTGTTGGTTTCATAGGCGCCTACATTGGTTTGTGGGTAGCGGGGAAATTAGGCCTGCCCCGCTTCTTTGAAGTGAGCGTTGATGGCAAGCCTTTCCCGGTGATCTGGGCAGTTATCGGCTCCGCCATATTCACATTCATCGTTGCTCTTTTGAGAAGGGCTTTTACAGGAAGGAGATAATTTTAATTATCTTGTTGCATTGCCAAAAATAATAGCCATCTTATGATAAAAGGGATGTTGGAGAAATCATAAAAGCAATGAACAAAGGAAAGCTCACCTGTAAATTTTTTTTACAGGTATGCTTTCAAACACTTTTTCTGTTATGGAAGATCTTCTTCGGCCATTTTCTTCTCGCTGGCAAAGTTTATTGTAGTGTCAAGTGTTCGCCAGGCCTTCATTAAAGCAAATCCAAAAATGAGCGGACCAGGGAAGACGTTGAGGCTTTTAATAAATGGGTGAATGAAATTAACAGCGCCTCCAATGCTTATAATAAGGTCAACAAAAGCATTAACGAAACCAGAAGCTATCTTTTGAACAATTGGAACGAAGCTGAAAAAAACTTTAGAGACAACCACATGCCTTACTATAAATAAAAGAAATATCGCAAAAACCTCGGTTTGCCGGCGGGCTATAATCGTGAAAAAACCATTTTCATTTTCCTTTCCCTCACGTAAAAAAGGGAGATATTTTCCATTTCGTTACCGATTTTTAAAATCCATCCATTATATTTGATGCTCACACAGATTTTACGAAAATGTTCAACCTCATTTTATTTGGGCCTCCCGGCAGTGGAAAAGGAACGCAATCAGAAAAACTGATTGCGAAATATAATTTAAAGCATCTTTCAACCGGAGATCTTTTACGCAGCGAAATTTCCAGGGAAACTCCCCTGGGCCTGGAAGCTAAAAAGTTCATGGATAAAGGCAATCTTGTTCCCGATGAAGTGGTGATTGGAATGATCAACGATGCGCTCGACAACAATCCCGGCGTACAAGGATTTTTATTCGACGGCTTTCCCCGAACCGCTATCCAGGCTGAAGAACTTGATAATTTGCTTCAGAAAAAAAATACCTGCATTGATGTGATGCTTGCCCTTGACGTTTCCGAAGAAGAATTGGTGAAACGGTTATCTAAACGCGGCGAAACCAGCGGCCGCTCAGACGATATCAACGAACAAATTATCCGCGCGCGCATCGTCGAATACCATAAAAAAACAGCCACCGTTGCCGACCATTATCAAAAGGCGAATAAAGTAGTTATGGTTAAAGGAGAAGGATCGGTAGATGAGATCTTCGGCCGGCTTTCCTTTGAAGTTGATCGCTTGTGGAATATTGAATGCTAAATCCTCTTGGATTTACTGCTCTTGGATGATGAGAACAAGTTCAGCAAACGGACTTTTTTCAAAGTTTTTTCATGCAAACATCCCATGTAGCCTTGAAGGCAGGAATGTCTCAGCTCTCAAAGGAGGTAATATGAACCCCAGGTTTTTTAGTATCCGGGAACCATACATTACTTGCATAAGTGTGTGCAACGCTTGTATATCACTGCTTTTTGGTTCAGACTGGATGTCAATATAATTTTTGATTTGTTCCTGGATGTTCATATAAAAAAGGCAAATATCCGTGGTCAAGGGTTCGTTGTTTTGCGGTTTGCCCGTTCATAGTAAAGAATTATCGCCCCAACATCAAACACTTTTGTCTTTACAAGTTTAAGCGCAATTTTTTCATTTATGTTCTTGAATAACGGCAAACCACTACCTGCTATAACAGAATGAACACAAAGTTGGTATTCATCTATCAAATTAAGTTTCGATAGGGCTACAATTATACCCGGGCTCCCAATAAAAATGTCCTTACCCGGTTGTTGTCTTAAGTTCTAAAACTACTTCTTCAGGCTCATGGTTTGCCAACTTTGCACTCGCCCAATCCATATTTTTCAGCGTATGGGAAAACACAATTTTGGGAATTTTGTCGATTGCAACGGCAAATTCGTTCTCGGCTTTGTCACCAGTAGGATTTTCCAGCACATTTCGCCAATATTCCATAAGTTGATAGGTTATCCTTCCATATAGAATAGTATCTCCATGACTTAACAGGTCAGCGTAATGTTGAACGATTTCTTCATCCGGAATTGTTGCTGTATGGTCGCAAAATCCGTCAATTGTCATGTTGATTGCTGCGATTACTTTTCTCATATTTTACGCTGATATTGTTTTTTAATGTTGCGACTTTATGAACAACATTAGTATGAAGGGATAACATTCATTATCGGTTTCATAAAATTACGTGGATAGTTTCATCATTGCCAATGATAATTAAAGAAAGGATGTTGGGGTTAGTTTAAATTTTCCAAAGGAGAAAAACCGGGTTGAACAATCAGTGAGTGTATCAGCCGGGTTTCCGCTTTGAGATTATTAATTAAAAAAAACTTGCGGAAACCCCTATCTGGGTAGAAGATTTAAATAAGGTAACCTTTGACTTTCTTTTTATTCAACCAATTCTTCAACCCCTCTCCTCTTTGACATTTTTTGAAAAATAAATATTTTTTATTCTAAAATAAATCACTCAAATTACAGTATCTTACTTTCCATATAACAGAATACCCCGTCTATGAATTCTGCTAGTAATGACCCAACTTCAATAAAGGAAAAAAATTCAGAAGAGGAACCAGAAGCAGAAAGGTTTTCTGCCTCCTTTCCTGTGGCAGGAATCGGCGCTTCTGCCGGAGGCGTGGAAGCGATCATCTCCCTTCTCGAAAATCTTCCCGGCGATACTGGAATCGCTTATGTTGTCATTATGCATTTATCCTCCGAACATGAAAGTATTTTGCCTGACCTGTTGGCTAAAAAGAGTCCAATGCCGGTTCATAAGGTGGAAGACGGCATGAAGGTGGAAATGAATCATGTGTATGTGATTCCGCCTGATACCTACATGAGTATTGTTGATGGGCATCTTGCCTTATACCCGCGGGATCAAAAGGGCGGTCATTTTCTTCCCATTGATTTTTTCTTTAAAGGAATTGCACAGGTTTATCAAAACAAGGCCATTGGCATTTTGTTGTCGGGAACAGCATCGGACGGAACCTCGGGTTTTGAAGACATTAAAGCTGAGGGAGGAATCACCTTTGCCCAGGACGCATCGGCTCAGTTTATAGGCATGCCTAAAAGCGCTATTGACGCGGGTTTTGTCGATTTTATTCTTCCTCCAAAACTTATTGCCAGGGAACTGCACGATATTTTAAAGCTTCCTTACACATCTCTTTCGCATAATGAGATCAATCCCGATAACGAAAATGAACTCCGCCGCATTTTGATCATCCTTCACCACAAAAAAGGCGTTGATTTTTCTTTATACAAGCATACAACGATAAACCGGCGCATCCTTAGAAGAATGGCGCTTAACCGCAAGGAAAGTCTTGAAGCATATTCTCAGATGCTGCGGGAAGATCTGGCGGAGATTAACCAGCTCTACCAGGATCTTTTAATCAACGTGACAAGCTTTTTCCGGGAACCGGCGCTTTTTACCGCTTTGACCCAAAAAGTTCTGCCCGCCCTTCTAAAAGGCCGGAAACTAACGGATCCGGTAAGAATTTGGATTCCTGCCTGTGCCACGGGAGAGGAAGCTTGCTCATTCGCCATTACTCTTTTCGAATTCTTCAGCGAAAGAGGATTAACGATTCCATTCCAGATTTTCGCCACCGACCTCAATGAAGCAGCAATAGAAAAAGCAAGGACCGGCATTTACCATTCTGCTAATTTGGAAAATGTTCCCCAACAGTACCTGCAAAAATATTTTATCAGGATCGACGGGCACTACCAGGTAAATAAATCTATTCGGGACTCCTGCGTTTTCGCAACTCACAACCTGCTTACGGATCCTCCGTTTTCAAGGATCGATATTGTGAGTTGCCAAAATGTAATGATCTATTTTGAACCTAACGCGCAGAAAAAAATACTCAAGTCTTTCAATTATGCCTTAAAGCCAAAAGGGTTTTTATTTCTGGGGAAGTCGGAAACCGTAGGAAGTTCTGCGAATCTTTTTTCTCAAACTGAAAAAGAAGTGCGGATCTATACAAAAAAGGAAAATTCGCGAAATTTTGATTTTGACTTTTTATATCCTGCAATGCGTGTTTTACCGGAAGCACGGCCGGAAACCGACAAACTGAACAGCGAAAAAAGAAACGAAACGGACATTGAAAAGGAAACGGACAAGTTGTTACTTTCTGATTATGTTCCGGCAAGCGTAGTCATTAATTCGGAATTGCAGATTCTGCGTTTTCATGGCCCTACTTCGCAGTTCCTTCAACCGGCATTCGGGAAGGCAAGTCTTGATCTATTGAAGATGGTTAGGGAGGATCTTGTTTTTGAGGTAAAAAAATTAATTAACAAAGCAAAGAAAGAAGGCTCTGCCGTCAGGAAGGAAGGAGTGCATATCAACAGAGATGGCATTGCAGGAAAAGCAACGATAGAAGTTGTTCCTTTGAGGCCCTCATCGTCTGAACCCTTCTTTTTGATTTTGTTCAGGGATGCACCCGACAATCCGGTTCACGAAAAAAAAATAGCGAAAGTTTCGGGAGATAACCATCTAAAAGATCAACGGATCGTTGAACTGGAGCTGGAGTTGCGCGAGCTAAGAGAACACCTGAAAATTTTAGGCGAGGAATTTGAAGCCAACCGGGAAGAATTGCAAAGCGCCAATGAGGAAGTGTTGTCTTCAAACGAAGAATTGCAAAGTATTAACGAAGAACTGGAAACCTCAAAAGAAGAATTGCAATCAACCAACGAAGAGTTAACCACTATAAACGACGAGCTGCAACACAGAAACAAGGATCTGAAAGAAGCTTTTGAATATACTGAAGCGATCGTGGAAACAATCAGTGAACCGCTCCTTGTTTTAAACACCGAATTGCGTGTAAAGACGGCTAACAAGGCTTTTTACAAAATCTTTCAGCAAAAGCAGCAAGACATTGAGGGCTATTTCATTTATGAAATGGCAAACAGGCAATGGAACATCACCGGTTTAAAGAACCGGCTGCTGGAAATGATTTCAAAAAGCAAAAGCTTCGAAAACTTCGAGGCAAGGCATGTTTTACCCGAACTAGGCGAGCGCGTCATTTTGTTTAACGCCATTAGGATGATCTTTGACGATGTCCAGAAAAACCGCATTCTTTTGGTGATAGAAGACATTACCCAGGGCCGCAAGGCAGAGGATGACCTGAAGCATGCCTTAAAAATAAACACGTCCATTTTAAACAGCATCAGCGATACTTTCATATCCGTTAATAACAACTGGAATATTGCATTCATCAATGAGCAGGGTAAAAAATTTCTTGGCGCCGGCACTGTTGATTTGATAGGGAAAAATTTGTGGGAGATTTGTTCTCAATTTAAGGAAACCGAATTTTACCGGAAACTCACCTTCGCAATGGAGGAAAAGAATTTCGCTCAATTCGAATTTTATGATCAGCGAACGAAGGATTGGTATCATTTCCGTGTTTACCCTTCGGAAGAACAACTTTCTATTTATGCCAACCGGATCACTGAACAAAAAGTTTCCCGCGAACTGATTCTTCAAAGCAAGGAACGGTATGAAACTTTCATTTCTGAATCCACAGAAGGAATTTGGCGATTGGAGTTGAAAGAACCGATTTCCACTAATCTTCCAAAAGAAAAACAACTTGAGGAACTGTATAAAAACGCTTATGTAGCCGAAAGCAACGATGCGATGGCTAAAATTTATAATTACAAGGACGCTGATGAAATGAGAGGCGTCGGTATCGGGGATGTATTAAGCAGAAATGAACAGAATGACAATTCATTGCTTCAGTTTATTGACGCCAATTACCACCTGGCGGATACCGAAACCACGGTAATTAAAAATTACAAAAAGATCTATTTCCTCTGCAACTTTATCGGCATTATCCGGGATGGAAAAATTATCCGGATCTGGGGAACCCAACGCGACATCACGCAGCAAAAACTTGCACAGCAGAACCTGATCAAAACAAGGAACCAGCTCAATTTCCTGCTTGCCGCGGGCTCTGTGGGCACTTTTATCTGGGATTTCAAAACGAACAAAATTCATTGGACAAAAGTGCAGGAATCGCTTTATGGGCTGGAGGAATATTCCTTCAACGGAACCCTGGAAGACTGGCTGCAGTTCATCCATCCTGAAGACGTTGAACCGACCAGGAAAGCCATCGAACAAAGCCTCATGGAGCAAAAGGAATTATCGGTTGAATTCCGCACCATCTGGCCCGACAAGTCAGTTCACTGGATTTTAACAAGGGCAAATACTTTTTTTGACAACGATGGTAAGGCGGTAGAAATGTCGGGCATCAATATCGAGATCAGCGAGCGAAAATTCAAGGAACAACTGATCCAGGAAAATGAAGAACGTTTCCGCGCTCTTGTTCAAAATTCCTTTGATGTAATCACTGTTTTTAATTATGATGGAACGATTACCTATCAAAGTGATTCGATTGAAAGGATATTGGGCTATACTGTAGCAGAACGCCTTGGGAAAAATATATACCAGGAGGATCTTGTTCATCACGAGGACCGGCAGATTGAAAAAAGGATGTTCGAGGAGTGCGTTGAAAAGCCTTATGCCTACATACAGGGCGAGTTTCGAATGCTCCATAAGAATGGCGGATACCGCATTATGGAAGTGGGATGTATCAACCTTGCGAACAATTCCAGTATTCATGGAATCATCCAAAACTTCCGCGACATTACTGAAAGGCGCATGGAGGAAAAACAAAAGGAGGAATTTATCGGCATTGCCAGCCATGAATTGAAAACACCCGTTACAAGTATCAAAGCTTACACACAAATTTTATACGAAACGCTGAAAGAAAAAGATGATCATTACTCTGCCGATCTGCTGCTCAAAATGGATCATCAGATTGACAGGCTGACGACCCTTATAAAAGACCTGCTCGACGTTACAAAGATCAGCGAAGGCCGGCTCGACATCAGGCATGAGAAGTTTGACCTGAACGAACTCATTGATGAAGTGGTTCAGGATATGCAACTCACCACCAAAAAACAGACGATTTTAAAAGAACTGCAGGAACTGAAACCTATTAAGGGCGACAGGGAGCGAACCGCGCAGGTAATTGTGAACCTTCTTTCCAATGCGATCAAATATTCGCCACATGCCGACAAAGTAATTATAAAAACATCAGTAGTTGATGAAGAAGTGGTGGTTTCCATCCAGGATTTTGGTATTGGAATTTCAAAAGAAATGCAAAAAAAATTATTCAGACGCTTTTTCAGGGTAACGGATGAAACCAGCAGCACCTTTCCTGGCCTTGGCCTTGGCCTGTTCATTTCTACTGAAATTATTAAAAAACAAAAGGGCCGAATTTGGGTAGAAAGCACCCCGAAAGAGGGTTCCACCTTCTCCTTTACGCTGCCTTTATAGAAACTATTTCACGCTTGGTGACAATCCTCAGGTATTTTTTTCAGGGTATATTGTTTGTTAAACTTATGTTGTATATATTTATGAACTAAAGAACAACCTTAGATTGGCATGAAGAAAAAAATACTTATTACAGACGACGATGAAGGGGTTCAGGATATTTTTAAACTTATTTTTGAACGCGCTGGTTATGATGTCACGATCTTTAGCGAAGCACTATCCATTCTTGAAAATCATTTCACCCATCCTGATATATTCCTTCTTGACCGGCAATTAAGCGGGCAGGACGGATTAAAGGTTTGCCAGTTTTTGAAAAGCCAGCCTTCTACGAGGGACATTCCAGTTATCATTGTTTCGGCAACTCCGGGAATCGGAAAGCTGGCAAAAGAAGCCGGTGCTGATGATTTTATCGAAAAGCCTTTCCAGATGAAGGAATTACTAAATGTGGTTGAAAAATGGGTGAAAGCCCCTCAATCACAACCGATTTGTAAAGAAAAGTGATAAAAATAATTTTCAGCATCACTTGCTTTGTGATGTAAAAAAACTTGTTCGATGGTGCTCTAGCCAAAAATGTGTTGCTCCTCTCTTTCTTCAACAGGAACCCTTCTTATAAAATCATCAAAACCATCATTGTTGTGGTCGCTGTAAACACCGTAGGCGTCAAGACTATAACCCACAAGGCCATCATTGGCTTCGATGAGATAAATTATCGCATTGTCACCCGGATCCGACTCCCCTTCAAACCGGTAAGTCCGGATAATTTTTAAATCCTCCGGTTGATAAAATTTATTATTTCCCGCGGTAAATCCTTCGGGAGTTATCCGGTATTCGTTATCATATTTTTTAAGCCGGAGCTTTTCAAGGATTGAACTTACTGTAGTCATTTCAACTTTCTGATCTGTTGTCATAAAAAGAATTTATTTGGTGAAAGGAAAAGAGAAGGATATAACGCCCTGAAAAGTTCTTAAGAGCGTAAAATCCTTTTTTCAGCAACCGGGATTTTCCTTATGAAATTATGATATTCATCCCCGGTATAATCGGTATAGGCACCATAGGCGGCGATGCTAAATCCAATAAGGCCGTCATTTGCCTCAATTAAATAAATAATGTCTTCCGGATCTGATTCTCCTTCAAAGCGATAGGGGCGGATGATTTGCAGATCCTCAAATTGATAATTTTTTTTATTGCCGCTTGAGAAATCCTCATTAGAAAAACGGAATTCATTATCCTGCCTTTTGAGGCGCAATTTTTCGGTTATCGAACTCAGGGTCATCATTTCAATTTTTATGTCTGATGTCATAACAAGAATTTAAGCTCAGTTTATGACAACAGGCAAATTATATACCGAAAGCCTGAGCATCGAATTAAAAGGGGCTACATGGACTGATAGATCTTGATTTTATTATAAAGAGTTTTCCGGTCAATTTTTAAGATTTCTGCGGCTTTTGTCTTATTGAAATTCACTTCCTTCAACACATTCATGATGGTTTCATATTCAGCTTTAGCAGCGGCATCTTTAAGATCTACCGGCTTGTAAGTCAAATCCATATTATCAGAAAATTCATCATGGCCGTTTTGGTGAAATTCGTTTTGTAGCGACTGAGTTATTTCCCAAGGAAGAACTTTTGCATTTATAAGTCCGGAGGGCGTTAGCAAAACCGCACGCCTTACCACGTTCCGGAATTCCCTTAAATTTCCCGGCCAGGAGTAATTCAAAAACATCTGCTTCACTTCTTCCTCATATCCTTCCACATTTTTCTGAAGCTCTTCATTGGTTTTATCGAGGAAAAAATCGGCAAACAGCGGAATATCGTCTTTCCTGTCGCGCAGGGCGGGAAGATTGATTGAAAACTCATTGAAGCGGTGATACAGATCTTCGCGGAATTTACCTTTTTGATATGCTTCCTGGAGGTTCTCGTTCGATGCAACAATTATCCTGACATCCACATCCATTTCTTTAGTTCCCCCTACTCTTTTGAATTTCCTTTCCTGAATCACTCTCAAAAGCGAAGCCTGTACATCTTTGGCAAGATTGGAGACTTCATCCAAAAACAAAGTGCCACCATTCGCCATTTCAAAATGACCTTCCTTGTCAGTTATGGCGCCCGTAAACGCCCCTTTTACATGACCGAAAAGCTCGCTCCCGGAAAGTTCTTTTGAAAGGGTTCCACAATCCATTGCAATGAATGGCTTGTTGCGACGATTGCTCGACTCGTGTATTGTTTTGGCTATAACCTCTTTTCCCGTTCCGCTTTCTCCATACAGAATGACACTGTAGTTGGTTGGGGCAATAATTTCAATCTGCTTATAAACCTTTGCCGTAGCGCCATCCTGGCCAATTAAAAATTCTTTGTTCGCTGAGATCACATAGGACTTTTTATTTTTTGGAGGCTCAACAGTCGCTGGTTGGGCCGCGCCTTTCTCGGCAGGAACAGCCATCGATTTCTCGATCACGTTAATCACCTCATCGGGGATGAGTGGTTTTGTGATATAATCAAAAGCGCCGAGCTTAATTACATCTACCGCAGTCTTAATGTCTGAATAACCGGTGATGATAATCACAATGGTTTTAGGCTTCAGTTCTTTAATTTTCAACAATACGTCTTTGCCGTCTTTGTCTCCAAGGCGGAAGTCGCAAAGCACAATGTCAAAATGATCTTCGTTGAATTTGGCAATCCCTTTGGCAGCGTTGTGGGCGACTTCTGTCTGGTACCCCTTTTTGTCAAGAAAGCGACTCAACAATGTGCACATATCAAAGTCATCATCAATAATCAGTATTTTCTTCTTCATAGCTTTCGATTACTATTTTGGGTTTTCAAAGTTAACTTAAATCTTTGTTTTTTAGCTGCGGAGTTGTAGCAGGTTTTTCTTCAATTTTCACCCATTCAGCATATTCATTTGGTACAATTTTTTCACCATACAATTTAGCATAAACTTTTGTAAATTCAGCACCTAAATATAAAATAATTGAACTGTAATAAACCCAAACCATTAAAAAAATTATGGAACCGGCTGCTCCATATAACGATGTAATATTGCTTTGGCCCAGATAATACCCAATTCCCAATTTTCCTATCGTAAAGAAAATCGCGGTGATCAGTCCGCCAAACAAAACATCCCTCCATTTCACCCTGGCATCAGGCAATATTTTAAAAATGAGCGAAAATAAAAAAGTAGTTACTAAAAAAGAAAGGATTGAATTGGTAACCTGAATAAAATAGACGCTATAATTCTGAATAAACTTTCCGATAAATTTTCCGAAAGCCGAAACCAAAGCATTCAGGATCAGAGTTACGATCATGATAAAACCAATACTAAGAATGAGAGAAAAAGACAGCAGCCGGGTTAGAACCAGTTTCCACCAGGCTTTCCTGGGCTTTAACCGCAAGCCCCAAATCTTGTTAATAGAATCCTGGACCTCGCCAAAAATGGTTGTTGCTCCGATCAGCAAAATAATAATGCTGGTAACAGTCGCGAAAAAATTATTTCCTGCAAGATGAATGCTTTTTATCATTTCCTGAATTTGCAAGGCAGCCTTGCTTCCAATCATGCTGTTTAACTGTGCATAAATCTGCCCTTCAACTGCTTCTTTTCCGAAAAACAAACCAAAGAGTGTAGAAATAACCACAAGCAGGGGAGCGATTGAGAAAACCGTGTAATAAGCGAGGGAAGCGCTGTATTTTAAAATATTATCGGCCGAAAATTCTTTAAAAACCTGCGTGGTTATTAAAATTATTTTGCCAACAATTTTTTTAATCTTCATTTGCAGCAAATTAAAGCAGTTTAGCGATAAAGCCAATTGTTTTCATCGTTATGCAGAGCCTTTTCATTCATGCTATCGCACGAAAGGATTATTTTTTTAATTTTTCTTCAAAAAAAGTACGTCTGCTTAGTTGTTGTTTCCAATTTTATACCAACTTCCGGGACAACCATTTTTCTACACTGCAACGCCATTTAATTGATAACCAATATTGTAATTAAAAAAAATGCAGTCATGCGGGTAAAAAAATGCCGATTTTCTTTTTTTTTACTGCTCAGAAAAACAGGCGGTAAAATTAACTGGCAAATAAATTGCCAAGGTTTCAATAACCGATGATCTATTTGAAAAAAGCGGTTGTGAGGAAGAAAAATTAATACCCATGAACGAAGAAGGCTCCAAAGTTTTAAACGCCATGATTGTAGAAGACGAGCAGGATCTTTGCTTCCTGCTTTCTTTGGTATTGATACAGCATAATTTAAATCCTTCCTGCGCTAATTGCATCGCCGATGCGAAAAAATTAATTGACACCATTGATCCCTCTGTTTTATTTTTAGACAACCGGCTTCCTGATGGATACGGCATTGATTTCATAACCAAAGTAAAGCACGATCATCCAGCAACAAAAATTGTAATGATAACCGCTCATGATTCAAAAAAAGACATTGAATCAGCGCTACAAAATGGCGCTGATTGTTTTATCAGCAAACCCTTTAACTCCAGGACCATCAGCCGCACAATTGGCATGTTGATTCCTGGGAAGAGGATATGATTATAATAAAATAATACTCATATCGTGGATGTAATTCCCCATTAAAAACGCAAATTTCAACTATTTATAAATTCGCTTTAATTAAATACTTAATAGCACCACCTTTACCACCGGTCAAAAAATATTTGGCAAAGTTTTGAATATAAAAGAAACAGTGACTTTTTTTTCAAACTTTTAAATTAAAAACAATGAGAAGTTTATTGTACATCATTGCAGTTATCCTGGTAATAATCTGGGTTATTTCTTTTTTGGTTTATCATGTTTCCGGCGGCCTGATTCATATACTTCTGGTAATCGCAGTGATAGCGATCATCCTTGGAATTATTAGAAGGGCATAAGCTGGCAAACGGATAAATTCTAAAGAAATGTTCAGGAAAAACAACCGCTTTTACAGATTTTGAAAAATGAATTCAATGAAATTCTTTTCTAAGAAAAACAAAAAGGGATTTTTTCATTTAACTCAAATCTAAATAAAATGAACAACTTATTGTTAGCGATTTCAATCATCCTGGTTGCCATTTGGGCAGTAACTTTCTTTGGCGGATATTATACAGGCTGGTTTGTGCATGTGCTGTTACTGCTGGCCATCATTTGTTTCATTTTAAAATTGCGCCATGCTCTTTAAGTGCTATTTCTTTAAGGCTAGAGAAAAAAACTGAGGGCATTCAGAAATATAAACGCGCAACTTCTTACTTAACCTTAAAACCTTGTAACTATGGGAAATCTCTTGTATTTGATTGCTGTAATTCTTGTAATAGTATGGGCAATCAGCTTTTTGGGCGGATACTACACCGGTGGCATTATTCACATACTCCTGGTAATTGCCATCATAGCCATCCTCCTCAAAGTGATCAACAGGGCAACTTAAATTTTTTAACCGTTAAATCGAAAACTATGGAAAATTGGCAATTAAAATTAAAAGGAAACTGGAATGAAGTCAAAGGCAAAATGAAACAGGCATATGGCGATCTTACTGATGACGATTTAAAACGCGAGGAAGGGAAAGGACAATGAATTTGTCGGACGCCTTCAGCAAAAACTCGGAAAGTCAAAAGACGAAGTCATTAATTGGATTCAAAGCCTTTGATAATTTACAAAAGTTGAAAATCAAAAAACCTCATACATTGCGCATGAGGTTTTTCTATATCTTAAAATTTAAAAATGATCTTTAATAAGGAGTTACCAATTTATGCAAAACTGGGCTTTCAGTTCCTTGTCATTTTTTTTATTTGCTTCTTCATTACCGTATCGCAGAATATTCTGATTCCTTTTGCCTTTTCCTGCTTGCTCACCATACTTCTTTTACCTATCGTGCGCTTCCTGGAATCAAAAGGATTTGGCAAAATACTTTCCATAACGATCGCTATCCTCATAGCGATAGGATTTATCGCTGCACTCATTTATTTTTTAAGCAGCCAGATCGCCAGCTTCATCCAGGATGTGCCTTCCATAAAGCAGCATTTAAACGAACACTTCAAAGCCATTCAAAACTGGATCGCACATAACCTTCACATTTCAATAGAGCAGCAGGACGAATACCTGAATGAACAGGCTGAGAAATTACGATCTACAGGAACAGGTTATTTGAAAACCACTTTCTTTTCCATAACGGAAGCGGTGCTGTTGTTATTCCTCATGCCAATCTATACATTCCTGCTTTTATATTACCGGCTCCACATCAGAAATTTTCTCTTTATTGTTTTTAAAAAAGAACACAGGGAAGACGTTCAAAACGTAATTATCAAATCGAAGTTGATGATCCACAGCTATGTGGTTGGCCTGCTGATTGAAATGATCATTGTTGCTTCCGCAAATTCAATAGGTCTCGTTATTCTCGGCGTCAAATACGCCATCTTTTTTGGAGTGCTTGCAGCAGTCTTAAACCTGATTCCCTATCTCGGCATGTTCACTGCAACGCTGTTTACCGTACTGGTAACCCTCACCACCTCAGAAAGCACCAGCGACATTATTTGGATCATTGTGATTTTTTACGGCATTCATATAATTGACACAAACTTTTTGGTGCCGCGTGTGGTAGCATCACGGTTACGCATAAACGCACTGATTTCAATTTTGGGCATCGTTATCGGAGGGGCGCTTACAGGCATATCCGGATTGTTTTTGTCTGTTCCGGCAATAGCCTTCATCAAGATCATCTGTGACCATGTAGAAGGCCTGAAACCGTGGGGCATGCTGATGGGCGACAATACTGACGTGCCTGTAGAAACAAAACTTTATAAAAGATTCCAGGATTTTTCAAAACTTGGAAAGAAGAAAAAAAAAGAATAAAAAACCAACAGGATTTTCAAGCTCACACGAGTCGATTCCCAGGAAACGGACTTTTTTTCGAAATTTATTGTTGGAAACTATGGCAGGTGTTATTAGCAGGGTATTAAAATTAAAAAAGCGATACAATCACGTATCGCTTCAATAATTTTAGCAGGAGTGCATTACCAGCTTTTTTTGGCAACACCATCTTTAACGGCCTGTAGCGCGTTAGCTTCACTTAACATTGTGGTCATTTTATTTCCTTTTCCGTCATGACCTTGAGCCATATATCCGCCACGGGCAGTTTTGGTAATTACGGCGTCCTGCATTGGAACATTCTTTTCTTTAGTTTTCATGCAATAAGCTGTTAACATTTTCGACATTTTGAATTGGGTTTATTGTTTATAATAGTGATGAAGCCCAAAGTCATTTGACCGTGGATTTTCAAATTTAGTAATTTATACGTATTCAACGTATATTTTTCTTAAAATGCCTTTGCATTTAATTTTGAAGGGAATTCTTTATTTTTTTAATCTTAACCTTCAACGCATATTTAAGGTAAAGCTCATAGGAATATTCCAGTCCCGTTCCGCTTGATATTTTCTCCAAAAAATCTTTGTAAGGAATGATTCTGAAGTCAAAATTCACATTCTTGAAAATCTCCTTATCATAAATAATGCTGGCTATTAAAAGTTCGCGGTGCCTTTCAGTAAGTCCCGGATATTTTTCAGAAACCGATTGGAACAATGCCATTCCACGCGGCCCGATATATCCGTGTCCGTTCCAATAGCGTAAGTCCAGGCCTAGGTTTTTCCATTGCAATAAAAGGTGCGACAGGAAACCGTTTCCTTCATTGAATGCCTGTCTTTTGTCGCCGGAAATATCTTTATAATTGACATAGTAATTATCAAAAACAACCTTCTGGAAAAGCCGTTGATTAAAATTATAAGTCATGGAAGCGCCGATGGCAGAATTGACCAAAGACTGCAAAGGCGTATTGGCAACATCCACTTGTCCACCTTTATGAGAATAAAGCATTTGAAGCGGGACTGAAAGGTTGAAATTCTTTTTGGTTAGCACATTCAGATTGGCGGAATAACCAATATCAAATTCTTCCTTAAAATTATCGCCGGGATGAATTGCCTTTCTCCAGTTGATATAAAAATCATGATGGTAAGGTTTGGTATCTACAAGAAACTGAAAACCGTTTTCAAGCCTTTCATTAATGATGAGTTTATAATCATAAATCGGCTCTATAAAGCCATGGTTGATATTTCCTTCAAGGGTTCCAATAATGTAGGAAGAATGTTTGGCGCGGTATTTCACTGAAAATGTTGGCGCCACGGTTGTATATTCAGTTCTTCCGAATTCTTTTTGAAGGTAAATGCCTCCTTTAATGATCAGTTTGGGAGAGATCTGGTATTCAAGTTCCGGAATGATCTGGTAGCCGAAAAGCGTTCCACTTAATGGAATATTTCCAAACCATTCGGAGTTATTCAAATAGTTTAAATTATAAAGATTGAAAGAAAGCAACTGGCTGTCGGCTGGGTTTATTTCGGTCTTACTTTTAAAAGTCGGATAATCAACTTGTGCCTGGCTGGCTGTGACAAACAATAGCATTAGGGCGAAAATCCCAAAAACACGTTTCATTGCAGGATGTTTTAGTTACATTAGAATGCAATATTACGGCCTCCGTTTTTAAAACTGTAATTTCAGTGACTATGTCACCTTTTGAAGCGGGGAAAAAATTGATTACTGGCCTTTTCGGGGAGAAATTTTAAAAAAAAAGTCCGTTTGCTTTCGCAAAAAAAAATTTTGTTTATTTATAAGCAGTCTGAGCTTCACTATCCTTGTACATTCATCCGAATAAAATCATTGCAAAAAAAAAGCTTCTCCATTTCTGAAAAAGCTTTTTGAATAAGATTGGCATTCTTACACGTCTAATTTTGCATATTTGGCATGAGTTTCAATAAATTCTCTCCTTGGCGGAACTTCATCGCCCATCAACATGCTGAATACCCTGTCTGCTTCTGCTGCGCTTTCAATTGTTACCTGTTTAAGAGTACGGGTAGCGGGATTCATTGTAGTTTCCCAAAGCTGTTCGCTGTTCATTTCTCCCAAACCTTTATATCGCTGGATGTTAACGGAACATTCATTTCCTGCGGCAACCTTTTGGATCCAGGCTTTGCGTTCTTCATCATCCAGGCATAATGTTGCTCTTTTCCTTTTTTCAACAAGATAGAGCGGCGGCTGGGCGATATATACATATCCCTGTTCAACCAGTTCTTTCATGTACCGGAAAATGAAGGTAAGTATCAGCGTTGCGATATGGCTTCCATCCACATCGGCATCCGTCATGATGATCAGCTTATGATAGCGGAGCTTACTGATGTCCAGTGCTTTGG
The DNA here is from genome assembly GCA_963696835.1 of uncultured Chitinophagaceae bacterium. Lineage (GTDB taxonomy): Bacteria > Bacteroidota > Bacteroidia > Chitinophagales > Chitinophagaceae > Ginsengibacter. The sequence continues at coordinate 42,126 of CAVOLS010000011.1, forward strand.
GATCTTCAGGAGTTCCAATTTTTACGCCCAGTGCAGTAAACATATTCCTGATTTCCTCATTATCATAAATCTTATGCTCCATTGCTTTTTCAACATTCAGGATTTTACCACGCAATGGAAGAATTGCCTGGATAGCTTCTGTCACGGCCCTGCTTTGCAGTACCACCAGCCGAATCTCCTTCCACCAGGAATAATTCACAACGAAATGGATCTTTATCGCTGCAATCTGCAAGTTTACCTGGCAAGTCCACCACCGGTTAGTACGCTTTTGCGTTGAACCATTTCACGCGCTTTTTTTGCAGCAGCTCTGGCCTGTGCGGCTAAAATTACTTTTTGAATGATAGTTTTGGCATCCTTGGGATTTTCTTCCAGATAAGCCGTCAAAACCTTGCTTAAAGTAGTATCCACCACACCCATCACTTCGTTGTTACCCAGTTTGGTTTTGGTTTGTCCTTCAAATTGTGGTTCAGGAACTTTTACCGAAATAATGGCGCTAAGTCCTTCACGGAAATCATCACCTTCAATTTCTACTTTGGCTTTTTCAAACATGCCTTCTTTTTCGCCATAACTTTTAAAAACCCGGGTTATGGAACGACGAAAACCGGCAACGTGCGTACCGCCTTCAATGGTATTGATATTATTTACATAGCTGAACAATATGCTCCTGGTAGCCGGTATTGTAGATCATGGCCACTTCTACCGTCACATTGCTTGCTGCATCATGGCCGTCGCAATAAATCACTGTCGGAAGCAAAGGCTGACGGTTTGCATTTTTATCGATCATTTCAACAAATTCAACAATTCCACCTTCACTGTAAAATGTTTTGGAATAGGTTTGTCCATCTTCATCTTTTTCGCGAAGATCATTCAGGATGATGCTGATTTTTTTATTCAAATAAGCCAGTTCTCTCAACCGTCCTTCAAGAATTTCCCGGTTGTAATCGGAAACGATGAAAATGGAAGTATCGGGCCAAAACTGGATGCGTAGTGCCAGTAGTTATCACTTGTACCAATTTCACTTACAGGATATTGTGGAATTCCTTTACCATATTCCTGCTCAAATATTTTTCCATCACGGTTAACCGTAACCTGCAATTTGGTGCTCAATGCATTTACGCAACTTACACCCACACCATGCAAGCCGCCGCTCACCTTGTAAGTGTTTTTATCAAATTTTCCACCGGCGTGCAAAACCGTCATTACGACTTCAAGGGCACTGCGGTCTTCTTTTGTCATGATGCCGGTAGGAATACCGCGGCCATCATCCTGAACAGTTATGGAATTATCTTCATTAATAGTAACATGTAATGTTTTTGCAATAGCCTGCCAGCGCTTCATCAATGGAGTTATCTACTACTTCATACACCAGGTGATGAAGTCCTTTTACGCCAACATCGCCGATATACATTGCAGGACGTTTTCGAACTGCTTCCAGTCCTTCAAGAACCTGGATACTGTCTGCTCCATATGTATCTACTGCGGGGGTAATTAATTCTGCTATTTCTTCTGCCATATAAGAGAGGTAAAAACGGTTTAGTTTGTAAAAACTTATGAGTTGCAAATATACTCAAAAAGCGGCTTAATGCCTAATAAAATAAGGCTAATGTTTCAGACATTTTATGCACGTTTTTAATGCATTGCGGGTTTTGGGAACTTGCAAAGGAGATTACTGACGACAGGTTTTCACAAAGTTTTTTTTGATCCTTTTCGGCAAAGTTTTGTGCAAGGCATGAGCTTTAAATCAAATAGCATTACAGATTGATGATCCCGTTTTCATTGGCCTGAAGGCTTATAAGCCGTATCTTTGCAGCACTTTTATGGAATCTGCTCAAAATATATTGTCTCTGGCCTTAAATCATCCTGTTATGCAGGAGGAAATGGAGCTGGTGCAGCACAAATCGCAAACCATTCCGGGCTCTGTTCATTATGTGATCAACCGCTATCGCAAAATGCCTAATGTTTCCCTGGAAGATATGGGAATGATGGTATATCATTCTCCCGAAGGAAAGGAGGACAAAAAGGGACATCTTGAATTGGTTTTTTGCCTTTCCGGAAACCGGTATTGCAAACAGAAAGACGAGGAATGCAGTTTTTGCAAGCATTCCAACTCGCATAATTGTGGCGAATTGATTGATACCATCGATGTCGCTTGTTTCAGATTCAATTCCAGTCATTTGACGCAGTTTGTGAAAGGTTTGAAAACCACCACATTTTCTGAAGACATATTAAATTTCAATTATACTACTTCTTTTTCCAAGATATTGCCGCTTTGCAGCCGCACAAGAACGGTATTGGACTCCCTGATGAACCATGCTTACACAGAAAGTATGGAAAACATTTTCATAAACGCTCAAACTCAAATGCTTTTATTATACAGCATGGATTGCATGGCAGGGGAAGGTGAAGAGGTTTTTTCATGTAAGTTTCTGGCGAATGAAGCCGACCGGGAAAAAATTTCACTGGCCCGCAAAATTCTCTTGCAGCATATCGGCGAACCGCTCACTATTAAGGAGTTAAGCAGGAAAGCTGCTATTAACGAATGCTACCTGAAGAAAGGCTTTAAAGAAATGTATGGAACTACCATTTTCGATTTTTTTCAAAGCCAGCGCATGGAACATGCTAAATATCTTACTCTATGAAAAAGGACTGACAGTTACCGATGTTTCCGCATCCTAGGTTATTCTTCCATCTCTCATTTTTCGACGGCTTTTAAAAAGCATACGGGTTTAAAACCCTGCGAACTACTTTTCCGCTAATGATTTGATGAATCATTTTTGGATTACTCTCTCGAATCAAGATCTTAAATGATTTTATGATGGACAGGAAATATGAGTTTTGATGAAAAAATCTGAAAAAAGTGCGTTTGCTGGAATGGGTTCCAGGTTTCGGTATCGGGGTCAGGTTTGAAAAAAATCGGCAAAAAAGTGCGTCTGCTGGAGAACTTGTACCCCTGACACGGTTAGATTTATTAAAAGACTTAAAAAAGTCCATTTGCTATCTGATTAATTACTTCTCTTTTTTATTGGAAAAATTTTACATGATTTTCGTCATATTTTATTGTGAGTAAACTCATTCGTGCTTTTGACAATCCCGTGATAATTGTTAAAATTATCTAAAGCACATTTGCACAACTTTCTATGCTGCTAAAAATATTATATACGATTTCGCTTTTATCTGTTTTTTCGTTCGCCCACGCTCAAAAAAATACAACAGATTCCTCAGGGAAAGTGCTTGAGGAAGTGGTTGTAACGGCTACGAGAACAGAAAATAAAGTTTCGAATATCCCCTTGCCCATCCAGGTCATTACTTCTAAGAGTATACAGCTTTCGGGTTCTCAGAAACTGATTGACATTTTGCAGATGCAAACGGGCCTTGTAATTGCCAACAATCCTTAGGAACTGCTTTGCAGGGCTATCCAAACCCTTTTGGAGACGGGATACAACTGCAAGGACTTGATCCTGCTTATACTTTGATCATGATTGATGGCGAACCTTTAACGGGCAGAAATGCAGGAATCATTAATCTTGGAAGGATCGCCATTGGAAATATCAAGCAAATAGAGATCATAAAAGGGCCTGCTACCAGCCTATATGGCTCAGATGCTTTAGCCGGGGTTATCAATATCATTACCCAGGATCCAAAGAAAAATTCGCTTAAACTTCAGGCGCATTATGCTACCAACAATACCTTAGGTTTAACGGCAGCTTCCTCGTTGAAGAAAAACAAATCATCCCTGCAATTTTTCATAAACCGCTACAGCAGCGACGGCTACGACCTCGATAAAACCATTTATGGCAAAACCGTTGATCCGTTTATTGATTATTCCATTAATGTGAAATACGCCCTCGACATAAATCCGAAAACAAGTTCACTGTTTCAGCTCGCTATTTCACAGACAAGCAATTTAATGATTACCAGATTTATCCTAATAATGAACCCCAAATTATTAACGGAACTACTATTGAAAGTGACAAAAGCGTTTTTGCGCGGCTTCAGCATGTTGTAAATGACAAGGTTAATTATATTGCCTCCTTATATTCTACCAATTATTCCAACAACGCGAATGCCTTTTTGAAATCGAACGATTCGCTTTATGAAAAGATCACTTTAGATCAGTTTCTTTTAAAACCAGAATTACAGGTTAACGTGGGAAAAAATCCGGCTTCTCTGTTTGTCACAGGTGCGGGCTATAATTTTGAAACGGTAAATTCATCACGCTACAGTTCGCTGAAGGAAATGAATTCCTGGTATTTGTTTGCGCAGAAGCAACTGATACTCAATGGGAAAACCAATATTATCGCAGGTGTATGATTTTTATAGTATTTTGATATTCTGTTTAGTTCTATAGCTGAAAATTTTGGAATTGTGAATTATTTTTATTTATAAGTGGTGTTGGGCTTGGCTTAAAGGTTTTATTTTTGCATTTTTTTTTATTTTTTTTTTTTTTTTTTTTTAATTTTGCTCTCTGGCTATTGTTTTTTTTTTTTTTTTTTTTTTTTTTTGGGGTGGTGGTTTTTTTTTTTTTAAATTTTTTTTTTTTTTTATTTATTTATTTATTTATTTATTTATTTATTTATTTATTTATTTATTTATTTATTTATTTATTTTTGTACATTTTTATTTATTTTGTACCTGCACCTGTAACAAACCTGCACCTGCAACCTGCACCTGCAACCTGCACCTGCACCTGCACCTACAAACCTGCACCTAAAACACTCGGCT
>CAVOLS010000012.1:0-175490 GCA_963696835.1 uncultured Chitinophagaceae bacterium
CTAATTTTTGTTTCCATTGGTATTCTGTGCATTTTTTCTGTGGAATATCATCACAGCGAAAACATACTCCAAAACATTTCCGGCCTCAAAAAAAATTACGCGCGCCAGTTGCTCTTCATGGGGATTTCCGCCATCATTGCCATATTCATTCTATTAACCGATAGCAAGTTCTTTACTGCCACCGCCAATATAAGTTATGCCTTCGGCATTTTGCTGATGATGGCGACCTTTGTTCTCGGTAAAAACATTAACGGTTCAAGATCCTGGATACCGCTGGGGTTTTTTAATCTGCAGCCGGTTGAAACCTGTAAAATTTTCACCGCCCTTGCGCTTTCAAAATATCTTTCCAGGACGGAAACCAATTTCCAAAATGCGCGCTCTCAATTGATTGCCGCGGTCATCGCCCTCACCCCGCCGTTTTTTCCATATTGCAAAACGAAACCGGACTGGCATTGGTATATTTCGCTTTCCTCTTGCCCATGTACCGGGAGGGCCTTCCGCCAATTTACCTGATTATTGGTTTTTCCTTCGCGGTTCTTGTGGTTGCAACTATTTTGGTTGAGAAAAACACGCTGGCACTGGTGCTGACCGCCATCGCCGCACTCTCAGCTTTTGTTTTGAGACGCACTATCCGGCGGGACAAGGCCATCTTGGTGTTGATCGTTCGCATATGGATCCTTTGCGTAAGTGTGCAGCGGTTCGCCAGTCCCTTATATTTTCAAACACGTTTTGCAGCCTTACCAGGTCGAACGGATCATGAACACTTTTGGAGTTGATTACCTTCCCGACGCACAAACTGCCGAGTTGAGCAAGGAAGAAAAACTGGAAATGGCAAAACAAAAGAAAACCAAGAAGGCAGCCGAAAATTATAATGTAAAGCAGTCGAAGATCGCCATTGGTTCAGGAGGAATGTGGGGCAAAGGCTTTTTGAAAGGAACCAGACCCAAGGTGATTTTGTCCCGGAACAGCATACGGATTTTATTTTTACTTCCGTGGGCGAGAATTTTGGATTCTGGGGAAGCGCCTGGTAATTATTCTCTATGTACTATTCATGTTGCGGATGGTATTTCCTCGCCGAAAGACAGAGAAGTATTTAGCAGGGTGTACGCCTACAGCGTTGCTGCGATCATGTTTTTTCATGTCACCATTAATATTTGCATGACCGTAGGGCTTGCGCCGGTTATTGGAATTACCCTGCCTCTTATGAGTTATGGGGGCTCTTCACTGCTCACTTTCACGATTCTGATATTTATTATGGTGCGCCTTGATGCCGACCGGCATATGGTATTGAGATAAACTTCGGATCTTTTAAAGTATTTTTGAAGAGAAAAATCTTAAACAGGAGAGCCGCTTTTACATAAAAATCCATGAAAATAATTCCATTAAGCGAAGGCGCTTTTACGGTTGATCAGACTAAAAAATTCATCCCTTTTCAAAAGGATTCAGACGATTTGCAGGCAAGGAATAAAGGAAGCCTTCTGGTTGAAATTCAGCCATTTGCGGTGATTTCATCCCGTGACATTCTTCTTTTGGACACTGGACTTGGTTTTGCAGATGAACATGATCAAATGCAAATTCCACCAAAATCTGGCGGCAGCCGGAATAAATGCAGCAGATGTAACAAAAGTCCTCATTTCTCATCTTCATAAGGATCATTCTGGAGGCATTGCCTTTCCCAATAAAAAAATCGCCGCATTTGAAAACGCCACTTATTATATAAATGGGAATGAATGGAATTATGCGTTGGAGAAAAACGGCTCTTCCTACAGGAAAGACGATTTCATTTTATTGGAAAAAAGCGGAAAAGTTATTTTTACGGAAGGTGAAAATCTTATTGATGATTATATTCATTATGAGATGACAGGTGGACATTGCCTATATCATCAGGTTTTTAAGATAATCGAAGATGGTGAAACCGTTTTCTTTGGCGGCGATGTTGCACCGCAGTTGCATCAAATGAAAAACCGGTTTAAGCAAAATATGATTATGACGGGGCAAAATCCATGGAGTTAAGGCAGCAATGGCGCAAACAGGGGGAAGAAGAAAACTGGACTTTTCTTTTTTATCATGACATTGCCTATCCAACTTTTCAATTTTCAAAAGCATAAAAAAGGCCTGCCCTAAAAAGAGCTGGCCGTTGCTAACCTATGAAAAACACCTAGTTACAAAAATAGGAGAAATTTTAATTTCTCCAATTTTTTAATTTGAAAATTCCATAATAAGTGTAAGGGACTACTTAAATCGTTACTGGTTTCGGTTTTTTAGCTGTTTTATCAAGACATTCCTGAATTCTTTTTCCGCGGTGTAAAGCTCATTTAGCTTTGCCGGGCCAAGAATTTTTTCAAAAGATGGCTTGTATTTTTTGCGGATATTCAATAATTTTTCTTCATTATCCAAAACATCGGCATTTTTCTTATCCGCTCTCAATGCCTTTATCTCATTTTCATATTGATTATAAACAGGCCAGAATTTCTCCGCTTCAGCAGAGGTGAGCTGCAACTTTTGAGTTATAAAAGCGATTTTAAGCGCCTGCACTTTTTCAGCGTGGCTTCCTGTTGGATCCTGCGCCATGGCAACCGTAAAACTTCCAATAAAAGCGAGCAGTATGAGTAAATATTTTTTCATATTAATGGGTTTTTGTATCGTTGCCTGATCAATAGTGTTTAAATAATTATCAAGCGCATCATCATCTGTTAAATAATCGGTTGCAGCGGGAAGGCTTTTTGTGTTAATATCTTTTACAAGCGCATCATTATCCAGCATATTACCATGCTTTTCAAGATATTTTGCGATTTCGTCATCACTTAAGGAAGAAATTCCCTGCTGAACCTGTTCCGCGGTTTTATATTGCATCGCGGACTGCATATAAGGAGGTAAACCGCTTGATTCGGTAACCACTGAATTGCTTTTTCTCATGTCAGGGGAACTGTTAAAGATCTGCAACGAACTGACAGCGATGCCTCCTGTAATTACCGCGGCTGCGGCGTATCTCCAATAAGCCTTCACTTTATTGAATGGAATAATTTTAGCAGGTTCTGGCTTCAATTTTCGCATCACCTTACCGCTTAACTTTTCAAAATAATCCTCAGGGACGGTAAAAGGATTTTTTCCTTTCAGGGAATATAAAACGGGAGAAATTTGCTGTAATTCTTCTTCGTCGTTTTGAGTTTCCGCCTTAATTCTGTTAAGGATTTGCGAGCTAAGATTGTCAAAATAACCTGTTGGAATTTCCTGTGGACCTGCATGTCGCTGATCAGATTTCCCAACATTCATAAAACTGTAAACCGTTATCTTTTCTGCAAGGCCGATAAAATATCCTTCAGGAACTGTGAACACATTCACCTTTTCCATTGAAGCCAGGAAAGGGCTAATTTGCTGCAATTCTACCGATATTTCATTTAATTCATTCATTGCACCTGTCAGACTGATTGTAAAGAGTTAAGTTTAATTATTCAATATAAATTCCTCAATTTTTTTAGCCGCATGGTGATAACTGGCTTTCAGGGCGCCTTCGCTGGTTTGAAGAACCCGGCTCATTTCTTCATAAGGCATTTCGTCATAATACCTTAAATTGAATACAAGCCTTTGCTTTTCAGGCAATTTTTGGATGCCCAGTTGAAGTTTCCATTCCAGCTTATTTGCATCGAAATTTGAATCACTTCTCAATTTATTGCTCAGGCCGTTTTCATCATCACTTAAAGAAATGGAACTCCTTTTTTTCTGGCTAGTTCAAAAAAGTGAGCGATTCATTAGTGGCGATCCTGTAGAGCCAGGTATATAGCTGGCTATCTTCCCGGAAATTCTCTAAACCTTTCCAAACTTTTATGAACATATTTTGCAAAACGTCGTTGGCGTCTTCATGATCTACCACCATTCTGCGAATGTGCCAATAAAGCCGTTCCTGGTATTTTTTGATGATCGCCGTGAAGGCCCTCTCTTTTTTAAGAGGATCTTTGAAGTCGCTTAAAAGTTCCAAATCGTCAGGATGTTGAATCATAATAATTTATCTGCGACAAAAATAGAGAAACTGTTAATAGAACCGTTCATTTTGAAAAGGTTTAATGATCTGCTAACAGAAGTGCCTTCATAAACTTTTCTTTAAAAATCTTTGAAAAATGTTCGTTATCTGCAAAGAATAAGGGTGATTATAATACTGGGTTTAATTTATTTGGATTTGAATTTATATAGTCATTTGCCTGACAGCGAATCAACAATGCCATTACGGGGACATCGCTAATTGCTTAAAACTTTTTCCTAATTCTTTAAAAATGGTCCGTTTGCTGGAAGAGTTAGGGGAGCAAATAAGAAACTGGTTTAATTTATGCTGTTTTCGAATCTTTATGTAAATCATTTTTTATGAAGCAAAAAGATGTTCTGGGTATTGTTCCTGCCCAGCATGAAGGTAAATCCATTGAAACTGAGGCGATATTAGATTTGGAGGACGAGAATGAAGCAAAACTTTATTTTGAAGTAGCAAAGGCGAGGTTGTTAAGCGTTAATAACTGGCATTTCATTTCCGGAATTATTAGCGGCAAATTTCAACTTACTAATTCGGTTGGTGAAGATCTTGAACGAAATGTTCAGGCAGGCGATTATATAAAAATCGACATTCCCGGACCTGGAAGTGCTGAAGGAGGTGGTTACGATTGGGTTTTTGTTGAAGACCTTGGGGAAATAAAAGAAGCAGATCTTCAAAGTGTGGGTTTCAGGGTTAGGCCATCGCACAATCCGGTGTCCGGAAAAAAAGAAATAGCCCATTTTTATAAAGAAGGCGCCACCAGCAACTTCATCGTAACGCGTGAAAATAACACGGTAACCGCCGTTATTCTTGATCGCAATCTTGTACCAAATGACGAGCCTGCATCCGTAATCGATAAGGTCCGGCACGTTGCGGTTGGCGTTGGCGCAATCGGTATTTTTTCCAAACTGCAATGGCAGAACCTTGTTGATGGCCTGGTAAAAAAAGTGTAAGAATAATGTTGTTCGATTGTTTCACAAGGCCATGAACGCGGTTCTGATTTTCAATCATCTTTCGAATATTGTTTTTATATTTCACAAAAAAAATCAGTGAAAACATTTTTGTTCCAACTTTTTTTAGCCATTATGTTTTTTTCATGCACCGAAAAAACCCAAGAGCGGAAACCGGAAATAAGTACTGAACCGCCAAAGGTTTCGAATCTGCTTTTGCAAGGCGCCGATTCCATGGCTGCAAAAGCGTTCATGGACAGCGCCAATTCTATTGTTTACCGGGGAAGGTTTCCATGCCGGGATTGTGCGGGAATTTGGCAAACGATTTTGTTCAGGAAGGATAACACCTATTTACAGGAACAGTCAATCGCTGGAAAAAACAAACCGTTGCAAAAAAGTTATGGAAGCTGGCGGATAGAGGGCGATAAAATTGAATTGATTCAAAATGGGAAATCTGAAATCGTGTTTCGCATAAGCAGCGATACTTTGTTCGCTGTGAATATCAGCAACGTCGCTTTGAATGATTCATCGAAATATTCACTGATTAAAAGAAAACTTGCTTCAGTAGATCCTGTTTGGAATAAGAAAAGATCTCAGGGGATTGATTTCTTTGGCATGGGAAATGAACCAGCATGGACTATTGAGATCGTGAATGGGAAAAGTGTGCGGTTTAAGCTGGAAAACCGGAAAGAGGATATAGTGGCGCCTTTAGAAAGCATTGTTGAAAACAGCGACAGCATTGTTTATCATTTGACTTCAGATCAAGTCAGCTGGTCGGTTATCATTTTTCCCGAATTTTGCATGGTTGGGAATAGCGATGATTTGTATCGCTACAAAGTTGTCGTAACCCATGAGGGTGAGGTTTATACCGGATGCGGAATCATGCTTCATCAGCTGGAAAATCTTTAAATTCAAATCATTTTGCAACCTTAAAACGTTAAATTATGCAATGGCTGGGAAGAACCGGAAGTTCAAATGTTGAAGATCGCCGTGGCCTTTCAGGAGGCGGACTTGCGGTGGGTGGCGGCGTGATTGGCGTGATTTTTTTACTCGCCAAATTTTTACTTGGCGATGGAGATATCAATGATCTGCAGCAACTCGTTCCGCAACAACAACAGGAAATGACAGCAGAGCAAAAAGCGGCTGAAGATAAAGAAGCGGCTTTTGTAAAAGTGGTTCTGAAAGATACCGAAGATGTTTGGTCCAAATTATTCAGTGACATGGGAAGAACCTATACGGACCCGACACTCGTTTTATTCACCAATGCCACTACTTCCGCTTGCGGAAACGCCACAGCCGCCACAGGCCCTTTCTATTGCCCTGCCGACCAGGATGTATATATTGACCTTTCTTTCGCACAGCAGCTAAAAGATCAGTTTGGGGCAAAAGGAGATTTTGCCATGGCTTATGTTGTGGCCCATGAAGTTGGGCACCACGTCCAGGACCTTTTGGGTGTAACAAAAAAAATGCAGCAGCTTCAGAGCTCCTTAAGCGAAACGGATTACAATAAATATTCGGTGCGGCTGGAATTGCAGGCGGATTTTTATGCCGGCATCTGGGCTCATTATGATCAGAAGATGAAAAACGTGATCGATCCGCAGGATATTCAGGAAGCGCTTGCCGCAGCCAATGCAATTGGCGATGACCGGCTCCAGAAGGAATACCAGGGAACCGTAACTCCCGATTCGTTTACTCATGGAACTTCCGCTCAACGGATGTATTGGTTCAAAAAAGGTTACGATACCGGAGATCTGAGCCAGGGAAATACTTTTGCTGAAGGCAGTTACTAATTCATGCTATTTCAAATCTGGCCATAACTGCTGGCAATTGACACAAAAAAAACTTCTGCGGTTGGTTTTTCCACAATGTTTTTTAATGAAGGGAATATTGCAGCGAGGGCAAATTTTCTTTGTGTGCGCAAGCCAATGTTTTTTTAAAACGTATTCTTTCTTCCATTTTAAAAAGTCAAAACTGTACTTCCGCGCTTCCGAGATCAGCTCGTTAATTTTCTCATCCGGCAAATTTCCAATCGGATTTTCCGGATGCAGGAAAATTCTGAACAACACTTCGTTCTTGATGATATTTCCGACACCGGCGAAAATGTTTTGATTCAACAAGGCATCACAAACGAGCATTCCAGGCTCAGCGAGAAGTTTTTCCTTTGCCGCCTGTGGATCCCATGAATCACTCATTACATCAGCCGTCCACTTATACGCTTCTTCCAAATCTTCTTCAATAAATTTTACTGAGCAGGCGTAAAAATTCATCTCGCCGTTTTTAAAAATCAATCTCAATCTTGGCACCGATTCTTTTTGTTCATTGATCCTGTAACTGCCGAAAAGCATGAAATGTATACGTACAGTAAAATCCGTGAAACAAATTAAAAAATGCTTTCCCCAGCTTTTAAAATCGATGATCTTGCGACCAGCAAGCCGTTGAATATCCTGTTTGCTGTTGCCTTCCACTTGTATAATCTTCTTTCCCTTAAATGGCTGAACTTCTTCTTTTAAAATAATTATCGACGGACCTTCAGGCATAAATTCTTTTTCCGTACTTCTTCAAAATTTAAACCATGTTTTATTATGGCTTGATTCTATTGTTGATAGGAGCAAAAAAAATAAAACTTCAAAAAAAGTGCGTTTGCTTGTGTGGAAATAGTAGAATTAAAAAATCGTTTCAGCAAACGCACCTTTTTTAAACAATTGTACGATGCATTACACCGAAAGGTGCTTTCTCATTAAATTTGAAAATAAATTTTTTTTAAGAGAATCATTTTTATGAAAAATCTTTTGGAACCGATCTTTTTTGAAACCCCTTCCGACTTTAGAAAATGGCTTATGAAAAACCACGAAAAAGCAAAGGAACTCATCGTCGGATATTACAAGTCATCCAGTGGGAAAAAGGGAATAACGTGGAGCCAATCTGTTGATGAAGCCATTTGTTTTGGCTGGATCGACGGAGTGAGAAAATCAATTGATGATGAACGTTATTGCATCCGCTTCACTCCAAGAAAACCCGGAAGCATCTGGAGCGCCGTGAACATAAAAAAAGTGGAAGAACTTTCAAGAAGAAACAAGATGCAGGAAGCAGGAATACTGGCTTTTTCCAAACGAAAAGAAAACAAATCAGCCATCTATTCCTATGAAAAAGAGGCAACCAGTTTGCCGAATGAATATTTAGAAAAATTCAAGTCGAATCCTAAGGCATTTGAGTTTTTTAAATCGATGCCGCCTTCCTATCAAAAGACAGCCATCCATTGCGTTATGGATGCCAAACGCGAAGCGACCCGGGAAAAGCGCCTTTTAGAATTAATAAAAGACAGCGAAGCAGGCAGAAAAATTAAAAGATTGAGCTATTAAATTGAAGTGATTAATATTTGACATTTTGTTCTCTTCAATCGTTTAGTCGTCCTCTTTAACCCTTACGCTGCGGTTAAAACTTTCCTGCAGCGAAATTAGCGTTTCAGTCCTTTCAATTCCTTTGATTTTTTGAAGCTGGTCGTGGAGCACATATTTTAATTGTCCAATGTCTTTGCAAACAATTTCGATATACATGCTGTAATTGCCGGTTGTGTAGTTTAAGCGCACGATCTCAGGGATCTTCTCCATTTCCTTCGCGACAATATCATAAAGAGAACTTTTTTCCAAAAATATGCCCACAAAGGCAGTAATGTCATAACCAAGCTGTTTCAGGTTCACCTTTAACCTTTTACCTTTAACAATGCCCAGTTCCTCGAGCTTTTTGATGCGCACATGGATGGTTCCACCGCTGACGAACAATTTTTTGCCTAATTCTGCGTAGGGGATCTCAGCATTTTCAAGCATTTCCTGAATGATGCTTAAATCCAATTTGTCAATATTAAATTTTGCAGCCATTTTAGTTTTGATTTTAAACAGGTTTTATAGAATACAATATTATTTAAAAGTATTTCTAAAAATAAAACATTTTTATTAAAAATATTTTTTAATATTGGTTTGATCGTTAGATTTGCATCAGAAATAGTTCTTAAAACATTGTGGGGTGATGAAATTTTTGGCAGACATGCCCTCTTGTCTCGGGGGTGAGGATAACAGGATAAACGTAGCATAGAGCCGCTCCGGTGAAAATCGGGGCGACCAGGGTCGACCACTGAACTTTGTGCTAAGGCTAACCGCCTCGTGAAGGTTCGAACCCTTCCCCTACAGCTTACAGCTTTAAAGCCTTTGTGTGAACAAGGGCTTTTTTTATGCTTCCCGTTCCACTTCCCAAAACTTTTCCTATGCCCTCACGTCGAGCGCGTCCCTCAAACCATTTCCTAAAAGATTAAAAGCCAGAACCAAAATCATAATCGCAATGCCCGGAACAAGCGCCAGGGCCGGATTATGCGTAATGATAAAATTGTAATTCTCTTTTATCATCAAGCCCCAGCTTGGCGTTGGAGGTTGAATGCCCACCCCTAAAAAACTTAAGCCCGCTTCAATAATAATCGCGCTTGCGAAATTCGAGGCCGCGATAACCATTACCGGCCCGAGAACATTGGGAAGAATGTGGCGGATGATAATGCGCATGTTTTTTAATCCGAGCGCTTTTGCCGCCTGTATATACTCAAGTTCTCTTAATGCCAAAACCTGGCCGCGAACCAGGCGAGCGACGCTCACCCACATCGTTAAACCTACTGCAATAAATATTTGCCAGAAACCTTTCCCGAGGGTCAATGTGATTCCAAAAACCAGCAGCAAAGTGGGCATGCTCCAAATCACATTGATAAACCACATGATGATATTATCCGCCTTTCCACCATAATAGCCTGCCATGGCGCCGAGTATGATTCCTATGGAAAGCGAAATCAAAACAGTTATTAACCCTACCGCCAAACTCACGCGAACTCCCACCAGTAAACGGCTGAGAATATCCCGCCCGAAGGTGTCGGTTCCGAGCCAGAAAGTTTTTGATTCGATGAAATTTTTTTCTGCCAGATCTTTTCTTGCATACACCTGTTTTTCCTGCATGCCTTCATCGATAAATTTTTCTACAGTAATAGAATCCGCACTTGCTGTGTAGCTGTTAATTGGGACATACAAATATTTGTCTTCCGCACCGAATAGTAATCGCTTAAAGAAAGGTGTGGCCGTAATTTGTTTTTCTTTTTTTACCAACAGAAATAATTGGCTGCGGCCGGGTTTGCTGGCCATGATTTCCACTACCTGCCTGTCTGCATTAGGTGTAGAGTCAACGCCCAGGTAATAAGCGAAAACGCCTGCCAGAACTGAAAGGAAAATAATGATCAGGCCGACCACGGCGCCTTTGTTTTTTCTGAGCCGGTTCCAGGCATTTTGAGAAAAAGAAAACGATTGCTGCATCAAAATAAAAATAGGGAAGTTTCAGTGAAAATAGGAAAAGTTGAAGTGTAATTGTTTTTTGCCGGAATGAAATTCTTCTAACAACGAATGTAATGGTTTACCTGACCTTCCTTCCCTTCCAGGAATAAGTTCCGAATTTTCCCAGCCAGCCTGCGATTAAAGTGTAGGTGATGTGAAACGGCTGCGCGGGAATAAACCACCAAAGTAATTTTTTTTTCCCGAAAAATTTAGAAACAGGGTAAAGGAAAATTAATTCCACAACGGTTTTAATAAAAATCGAAACGGCAAATAAATAAAACGCGTGCAAAAAAAAGAAGGAAGACAGGGCAAGAATGAAAATCCATGCGTTGAAGAAATAAACGAGCACCAAAACCCCGGTGATTTTTTTGTCGTTGTATTTATCCGATTTGCTCGCCCACCGAATTCTTTGGTTCATGAAATCTTTCAAACCATTCATCGCTTTAGTTTCCATGATTACTTCCGGCGACTTCAGGAACATAACTTTTGCGGGATTTGCTTTTTGAATCTTATGCATCAGCAACATGTCGTCGCCGCTCGCTATTTCATCAATTCCATTAAATCCACCCACTTCGAAAAAAACCTTTTTTTCATAAGCGAGATTAGCGCCATTGCACATGCCATGAAACTGCTTATAAACCGAAGCGCCGGTGATTCCCTGCAGTGTCATGAAATCCAGTGATTGAAAAATCAGGAAAAATTTTTTTAGAAAAGAAGCTCCGGGCAAAGGGTCTTCAAAAGCAACCGGCATAGCAATAAATACTGGTTTTTTTTCAACATAAAATTGAACCAGCGTTTCCAGCCATTTTGGAAGCGCTACGCAATCGGCATCAGTAGTTACAATTAAATCGCCTTTGGTAAATTGCAATGCGGTTTCAATTGATTTTTTTTTGTAGGAATTTAAAATCCGGTTTTCAGTAAAATCAGCAAGGTGTATCAGTTGAATATTTTCTTTTTTAAAAGACTTCACAATCGATGCCGTTGCGTCGGTTGAATGGTCGTTAGTAACAATTATTTGGAACCTGCTTTGCGGATAAGTTTGATCAATAAGGGACTGGAGACAATTCCCAATATTCAGTTCCTCATTTCGGGCGCAGATAATGATTGAAACATAAGGCAATTCGCTTTCCGCAGTTTTTTGCGGAACATAGTTTTTCAGGCCCACCCAACTCTTCCTGTAATACAGTATCAATACAGCATATGCAATCAAAAGAAGAATAGTGATCAGTAAAAAAATCATGCGGGAAGTTGAAAGGTGCAGTTTACGATTAAATATCAATTATCGGGGCAAATTTAATTTTTTGATGTCAAAAGGAATCATTAGATTTGTATAGTTGCATAAACAACTATATGTTAAACAACCAATTTAGGAAGGGCGAGCTTTATAGTTTCATTACGGGAAAAGCTTCAACAGCGATCGCAAGGAGATTGCAGAAGAATTTTAAGGATGCGGAAATAGAAATCACGATCGAGCAATGGAGTGTGTTGTATCATTTATGGAAGGAGGAAGGTCAAAGCCAGCAGCAATTGTGTGAGGCTACTTTCCGCGACAAGCCGAGCATTACAAGACTTGTCGATAACCTTGAAAAATCCAAACTGGTGAAAAGGGTGGCTTCAAAGAATGATCGCAGAAGCAATTTGATATTTCTTACCAGAGAAGGAAAGGCTTTGGAGCAAGAAACAATGGAAGTTGCTGCCAGAACGCTTAATGAAGCGCTGGAAGGTGTAACCAACCAGCAGGTGGAGATCGCCAAAAAAGTATTGCAAATTGTTTATGACAACCTCTCAAATAAATAAATTCATTCAAAAAAATAAATGCCATGGAAACAGTAGCAGCTTCTCAATTAAAAGGCGGAGAATGGTTGATAAAACCAGGGATTGCCGATGAAATTTTTGCTCCTGAAGATTTTACTGAAGAGCAGTTGATGATCCGGGACATGTGTCGCCAGTTTCTGGAAACAGAAGTGCTCCCGGTAATGGACAGGATCGACAAGGCGGAGCCGGGCCTGATGCCGGCACTGATGGAAAAAGCTGGCCAGCAAGGACTTTTGAGCGCATCCGTTCCTGAAGAATTGGGCGGAATGGGTAAAGATTTTGTGACGTCAACCCTTGTTAGCGAAGCCCTCGGCGGAGGTTATTCTTTCAGCGTGGCGATGAGTGCACACGCGGGAATTGGTACTCTGCCGATTTTATATTTTGGCACAGAAGAGCAAAAGAAAAAATATATACCCAAACTTGCTTCCGGCGAATGGAAGGGATCTTATGGATTAACAGAACCGGGAAGCGGCAGCGACGCTTTAGGTGCGAAGACAACAGCAACCCTTTCTGCTGATGGAAAATATTATTTGTTGAATGGCCAGAAATGCTGGATAACCAATGGCGGCTTTGCCGATGTTTTCACAGTTTTTGCAAAGATTGACGGCGATAAATTCACGGCATTTATTGTAGAGCGTGGCATGGAAGGATTTACGCAAGGTCACGAAGAACATAAAATGGGAATAAAAGGTTCTTCCACGGTGCAGTTGTATTTCCAGGATTGTAAAGTGCCGGTTGAAAATGTTTTGGGTGAAATCGGACGAGGTCACATCATCGCTTTCAATATTCTAAATATCGGAAGATTGAAATTGGATGCCGCCGCAGTTGGAGGTGCAAAAATGGCATTGAATGATTCAATTGAATACGCCAAAACCCGCGAGCAGTTTAAATTGCCCATCGCGAAGTTTGGGGCAATAAAATACAAGCTTGCTGAAATGGCCATCCGCATTTATGCCGATGAAAGTGCCTTGTATCGCACAGCAAAATGGATCGATGAAAAGGAAAATGAATTATTGGCTGCCGGAAAGCCTTTCAATGAAGCGCTTTTGGGAGCAGCGGAAGAATTTGCCATTGAGTGCGCGATATTAAAAGTGCATGGCAGCGAGGTGCTAGATTACGTCGTTGATGAAGGCGTGCAAATTCATGGCGGAAACGGGTTCAGCGATGAATACAGCATTAGCCGCGCTTACCGCGACAGCCGGATCAACAGGATTTTTGAAGGCACAAATGAAATTAACCGGCTGCTTTCTGTTGACATGATGCTGAAGCGCGCGATGAAAGGTGAGTTGGATTTAATGGGTCCGGCAATGGCGGTTCAAAAAGAATTGATGAGCATCCCGGAATTTGGTGACAGCGCCGAAACTCCTTTCGCAGCCGAATTAAAGACAATTGCAAATATGAAAAAAAGCATCCTGATGGTAGCAGGTGCGGCGGTTCAAAAACTGATGATGACGCTGAGCAAAGAACAGGAAATTATCATGAACATTGCCGACATGGCCATCAAAACTTTTGTTGCCGAAAGCATGCTGCTGCGCGTGATCAAATCTGTTGAAAAATCAGGCGAAGAAAATAATAAAGTGCAGACAGCCATGATGCAGGTCTATCTAAATGATGCGGTGGATGATGTGGCCAAAAATGGCAAGGAAGCTGTCAATTCATTTGCCGAAGGCGACGAGCAAAAAATGATGCTGCTCGGTTTGAAACGATTTACAAAAACCGCTCCTTTCAATGCGAAAGATGCAAGGAGATTGGTTGCGGCAAAGTTGATTGATGAAGGGAAGTATCCATTCTAAAATTATATTTTATATTCTTTTGAAAAGCTTTGAGTTGTGATAACTCAAAGCTTTTTTGATAATACCGGGTTTATTTTTGTTGAAGAAATTGAATAAAAGGTTTTCATTATCTTATATCAATGTCATTTCTTGCTCTATATCAATAGCGGCAGCGTTCCCATTAAGTAATTTTGTAACGAAAAAAAATACAAACCATGAATACAAAAAACGTTGAAATTGTAGCAGTGCCTGCAGCTCCCCATATGGTTGGAGACGGTTTCAGGGTACATAATTTTATTCCCGGAAATCCCAGGATGAGCATGCAGAGAATGAATCCTTTTATCATGATGGATTACAATTCCAAATTCTATTTTTCTCCTACCATTGTTCCCAGAGGCGTTGGCGTTCATCCTCACAAGGGATTTGAAACTGTTACTATTGCTTACAAAGGAAAAGTGGCTCACCATGACAGCAGCGGAAACAGCGGCGTAATTGGTGAAGGCGATGTGCAATGGATGACAGCCGCTTCCGGCATCTTGCATAAAGAATACCATGAAGAAAATTTCGCAAAAAAAGGCGGTGATTTTCAAATGGTGCAGCTTTGGGTAAACCTGCCTGCAGAAGCAAAAAAAACCAAACCTAAATACCAGGAAATCAGCCATGAAAAAGTGAGCAAATACAAGCTTCCTGATAATGGCGGTGTTGTTGAAGTGATCGCGGGCGAATATGAAGGAGTAAAAGGCGCCGCATCTACTTTTACGCCGGTAAACCTGCTTAACACGAGATTAAATAAGGGCGCAAAAGCAGAATTTTCTTTTCCTTCAAATTTCAATACCGCCTTATTGGTTATTGAAGGAAGTGTGATAGTGAATGGCAACGAACGCGTGCCGATTGATCATGCGGCTTTATTTAAAAATGATGGCGAAGAGTTTTTTATAGAAGCTTTGGAAGATGCTGTGGTATTGATTTTGAGCGGGGAACCGATCAACGAACCTATTGCTTCTCACGGACCGTTTGTAATGAATACAAAAGAAGAACTTATGGAAGCATTTCAAGAATTCAATACTGGTAAATTTGGATATTTGCGTGATTAAAATTCAAACAAAGCCTTTATGGAACTTACCAAAAGCGAGAAAAAAACAGCCCGGCAAATAATAGAAATGGGATTGGAAAAAGAATTTGCAAAAGGATTATCTGAAGCGTATGAAATTTTAAGTGAATGGAAAAAAAATCCATCGGATAATAAGGCTTCTTATCACGCCTTATTTAAACATGTGGATGAATTTGATAACCATATATCCGACAGGTATGATCGGATGACAGGATCCAATTATCTTTGGATCATTACTCAGCAGCTTCGCGACGGCTTTATTTCTGCTGAGGATTTGAAGCCCTTTCCTAAGGATTTGCAGGCAAGATTACTTGGCTTTAATCACAAAGGTTATCTATGATTTTCTGAACCTTTAATCCACAAAACATTTTTTTACCTTCGCCTGCATGAAAAAAATACTAACTGTTCTATTAGCATTGTGCTCGTTGCATTCTTTTTCTCAAAATGCATCCTCGGATTATTTTTATGTCAGGACAAAGGATTCAATGCCGTTTCTGGATTACGGCCTGGGTGAAGACAGGCTGGGTGGGGCCAAAATGGGCTTTCTCGATAGCAATGTCGTGCTCAAAGTAGTCGATAGCGTTAAGCGCAATTACAAAGTTCAGTTATCAAAATACCATTCAGCATTCATCTCTAAAAAGAACGTGAAAATGGTTCCTTTGATAAAAAACCAGGAACATCTCACAGGTAGCTGGAGCGTTCGGGGTGATTCTCTTTACGATTATGTGTCTATTCAACTCGACGAAAAACTTCCCTACAGAAGCATGATGGAAATTAATCCTTCAAGAATTGTGGTTGATATTTTTGGCGCTACAAGCAACACCAACTGGATCACGCAGCTTGAGTCGGTAAAGGAAATAAAAAATGCATGGTATGAACAGCCGGAAGACGATGTGATGCGCATCATCATTGAATTAAAGCACCAGCAACATTGGGGCCATAAGATTTATTATAACGGAAACCGGCTAACGGTAAGGGTTAAACGCCAGCCGGAAAAATTAAAATTAAGAAATTTTACTATTGCCGTGGACGCGGGACATGGCGGTGAAAACGCAGGAGCGGAGGGACTTACAACCAACATAAAAGAAAAGGATTATACCCTTATGCTTGCCAAAGAATTGGAAAAGAAGCTCAAAAGCAAGAACGCTAAAGTAGTGATGACGCGTGAAAAAGATACGACGCTGAGCATGTTTGAACGCATTAGTTTTCTGGATCAGCAGAATCCGGATTTATTGATCAGCATCCATTTAAACTCCTCATCTAATGAAAGCGTTAGTGGAGTCAGCACCTACTATCGCTACATTGGTTTCAGGCCGTTAACCCAGGATATTCTAAAGAAAATGTTGCAGCTTCCGCTAAATAATTTTGGCAATGTGGGCGCCTTTAATTTTTCTCTCAGTGGTCCGACAGAATATCCCAATTGTTTGGTGGAAGTAGCCTTTTTAAGCAACAAGGAGGATGAAAAAAAGATTCTCGATCCAAAGTTTCACAAAGAAGTGGCAGCTAAAATAGTGGCAGGAATCGAAGAGTTTCTAAAGAACTTGTAACATCTATGGTTTTCAACTATGGCTAAAATTTCTGCTTTGGTGGCATCAGCAATTGGAAAAACATAAAACATTTAAAAAAGCCCGTTTGCTGGAAGGCTATGAAAAAAAAAGAATGGCTAAATAATAAAATGGATGAATTCCTAAACGGATTCCATATGTGAATATGCATACAAAACAGGCAAAAAATATTTTCAGTAATTTTACAATTCATCTTTAAAATTTAGTGCCATTAATATTTATACTACTATAAGAAAAGCTTTCGGCAAGCTTAGCCATTTAGCTGAAACTTTAATAGGCAGCGAAATAGTGCGCTTGGGCGCCGACATCAAAGCGAAAATCCAGAAAGGTGAAAAAATCTACAATTTCACAATTGGTGATTTTGATTCCTCTATTTTTCCGATTCCCAAAAAGCTGGAAAATGAAATCGTAGAAGCATACCGCCAGAAATTCACAACTTATCCCCCCGCGGACGGAATCCTTTCGTTGCGTGAATCTGTTTCAACTTTCATAAAAGAAAGAGAAGGGCTGGATTTTAATGTTAATGAAATTTTGATCGCTGCCGGAGGTCGGCCATTGATCTATTCTTTATATCGCGCCCTGGTTGACCGGGACGATAAAGTGATTTATGCAGTGCCAAGCTGGAATAATAATCATTATGTCCATTTTGTGGAAGGCCGCCACCAGGTTATTGAAGCAAGAAGAGAAAATAATTTTATGCCTTCGGCAGAAGATATAAAACCTCATATACAGGATGCGGTTCTTCTTGCATTGTGCTCGCCTTTGAACCCAACTGGAACCGTTTTCAAAAAGGAGGAATTGGAAAAGATTTGCGACATGGTGATTGAAGAAAATCTGCGCCGTGGCGATGAAGAGAAGAAGCTATATGTGATGTATGATCAGATGTATTGGACGCTTACTTTTGGTGATACTATCCATTATAACCCTGTGAGCCTTCGCCCGGAAATGAAAGATTACACCATCTTTATTGACGGCATAAGCAAATCATTTGCAGCAACAGGAGTGCGGGTTGGATGGGCGCTGGGACCAGAGCACGTGCTTGGAAAAATGAAAGCGATCAATAGCCATGTTGGTGCCTGGAGCCCGATGGCTGAACAACATGCGACTGCAAAATTTCTTCTTGAAAAAAACGTGATCGACGATTATTTTTCTCATTACAAAAAAGAATTGGAAGAAAGGCTGGATCTCATTTTCCGCGGATTCCAGCAGTTGAAATCAGAAGGTTTTTCGGTTGATGCCTGTGCGCCTCAAGCTGCCATTTACCTTACGATTCAATTCAATCTTGCTGGCAAACGCACAAATAACGGCGAAATATTGTCCACTCAATCAGAGGTTACTGATTATATACTAAACGAAGCGAAATTAGCCGTCGTTCCCTTTTACGCTTTCGGAGCGCCAAAAGATTCCGACTGGTACAGGTTAAGCGTTGGTACATGCAGGAAAGAGGAAATACCGGCAATGCTGACGCAACTGAAAGAAGCGTTGGAAAAATTGCAATAATCTATTTTTAAATAATAAAAAAACCTCCATCTTGAAAGATAAAAGATGGAGGTTTTTTAATTTTTATTGTAATGCCTTTCGCGCTTATCCTTCCACTGTTGCTAACGAAGAAGCTGATGTTATCAATTGATTGGCCAGCAAATATTCCGCAATCTGCACCGCGTTGGTTGCTGCACCTTTTCTAAGATTATCGCTAACAACCCAACAGTTCAGCGTATTGGCCTGCGACTCGTCCCTGCGTATTCTTCCAACAAATGTTTCATCTTTTTCATGCGCAGTTAACGGCATGGGATAGACGAAATTATCCAAATCGTCCTGAACAATTACTCCAGGTGCATTCGATAGAATCTCCCTCACTTCATCAAGCTGGAAATCATTTTCAAACTCTATGTTAAGGCTTTCGCTATGGCCGCCTATAACAGGTATCCGAACGCAGGTAGCGGTTAATTGTATCTCCTCGTCGCCTAATATTTTTCTTGTTTCGTTCACCATTTTCATTTCTTCTTTTGTATAACCATTCTCAAGAAAAACATCGATGTGTGGAAGCGCGTTTTTGTCTATCCGGTATTTGTACGCCATTTCCCCTTCCACGTTGTTTCTTTCATTTTCCATTTGCTGAACCGCCTTTACGCCCGTTCCGGTCACACTTTGATAAGTGGAAACCACCACCCTTTTAATGCCATATTTTTTATGAAGCGGATTTAAAACCAACACCATTTGAATGGTTGAGCAGTTGGGATTGGCTATTATTTTATCATCGGTTGTCAATGTTTTTGCATTCACTTCCGGAACAACTAATTTCCTGGAGGGATCCATTCTCCACGCGGAAGAATTATCAATAACGGTTATTCCAGCTTCAGCAAATTTTGGCGCCAAGGCCAATGAAGTTGAGCCTCCGGCTGAAAACAAGGCTATATCAGGTTTTAACGAAATCGCAGTTTCGGCTGAAACGATTTTATATTTTTTATTTTTGAAAGTTATTTCTTTGCCTATTGATTTTTCAGAGGCCACAGGAATCAATTCCGTTACCGGAAAATTTCTTTCTTCAAGGATCTGCAACATTTTACTGCCTACGAGGCCCGTCGCACCAACAACAGCAATTTTCATTTTTTAAAGTATTTGTGTTTTTTGTGAGTTTGCAATTTAAGACATTCACTTTTTGTGATAAAATAAAGTGCCTATCTTTAAGATAAACTTAGCCGTGTATGAGAAAAAAAATAATCTTTTTCTTTTATCTGTCGCTATTTTCAAGCATATTCGGATATGGGCAGATCAGGGAATCCTTCAGCGACGGCGACTTTACAAATGATCCTGCATGGGTTGGCAGCACAACGGATTTTATCGTTAATGCAGCCTTGCAATTGCAAAGCAATAACACGGTAGCCAACAGCACATTTTATTTAAGCACCGCCAATCAACTGGCTAACGCTACCCAATGGGAATTTTGGGTTCGCCTCGCTTTTAATCCTTCTTCCGCTAATTACGTGGACGCCTACCTCACTGCTTCTTCCGCTAATTTATCATCGGCATCCACCTCCGGATATTTTGTTAGAATCGGAAATACTGATGATGAAATCTGCTTATACCGAAAGCAGTCTAACGGCTCTGTGACAAAGATCATCGATGGAGTCAACGGCATTTTAAACACCAGTAATAATGTTATGAAAATAAAAGTGATCCGTAACGTCAATGACGAATGGACACTTTTCCGCGACCTCAGCGGCACAGGAAATAATTATGTTTCAGAAGGAAAAGTTATTGACTCTACTTTTAAGACCTCGGCTTATTTTGGCTTTTTGATAAAACAAAGTACCGCAAGTTTTTTTCAGCGGCATTTTTTTGACGATATAGAAGTTAGCTCTTATGAGCCTGATATTTCTCCTCCAAAAATTCTTTCAGCCTTTGCAATTACAGCTACCACGGTGGATGTACTTTTTAATGAGCCGGTTGATCCTGTGAGCAGCCAGGAAGCCTCAAATTATTCTGCCAATAATGGCCTTGGCATGCCGGTAAGCGCGATTCTTGATTCGCGCAATCCCGCCCTGGCTCATCTTACTTTCAGCGCTCCCTTTGCTAACGGATACGCATATACGCTAACTTGCAGCAATGTAAAAGACCTTGCAGGAAACGCAATGGATAATGAGGCCGCATCCTTCAGCTTTTATACGCCGCAGCAATATGACATAGTTATTGATGAACTCTTTCCGGATCCTAACCCGCAAATAGGTTTGCCGCTTTTTAAATTTTTGGAATTGAAAAATGTTTCTTCATTTCAAATCAATTTGTCAGGCTGGAAATTAATTGACGGAGCATCAACGGCAACATTGCCTTCCTATAATCTTAAACCAGATAGTTTTGTAATTGTTTGCGCAACAAATTCAGTTTCCTTCTATACTGCTTTCGGCCCCGTTATCGGGGTAACTAATTTCCCTTCCATGAATATTGGCGGTGCGACAATTGTTTTGAAATCAAGCACGGGCAAAACTATTCATGCCGTTCAATATGATTTGTCTTTTTATAAAAATCAATTAAAGAAAGAGGGTGGCTGGTCGCTTGAAATGATCGACACAAAAAAACCCTGCATCGGGTTTGACAATTGGAAAGCCAGCGTTGATCCTTCGGGCGGAACGCCCGGAAGAAAAAATTCAGTAGATGGAATTAAAAAAGATGAGGCTCCCCCAAATCTGGTCGGCGCTTTTGCGGTTAGTCCCAATTTGGTCAGGCTACTGTTTGACAAATCTCTTGACAGCCTGAAAGCTGCTTCTGCAGCTAATTACACCTTTGACAACCATCTTTCCGCCATTAGCGCTGAAGTGCTTTCGCCTTTTTATAATAGAGTGAACCTTACATTGAATAAATCCATGGATCCCGAAATCATTTATTCAGTAACGGCAAAAGAACTTTTGGATTGCAGCGGAAATCCCATTGCCCAAAAAAATACTGCCCGGTTCGCAATTTCACAAGATGCCGATAGCCTTGATCTTGTTATTAATGAAATTTTATTCAATCCTTTCCCGCAGGGCGCAGAATTTGTAGAAATTTATAACCGCTCCTCAAAAGTTATTGATTTGAGTAAAATCTCGATTGCCAATCGAAACAGTGCCAATGCAATCAGCAACATAAAAACTCTTACAACCGAAAGCAAACTTTTATTTCCTAAAGAGTTTATGGTGTTGACATCTGATCCCGCAACGGTGAAATCCCAATATATAACTTTAGCGCCGGAAGCGTTTTTACAATTGGCTTCAATGCCTTCCCTTCCTAATGACAAGGGGACGGCGATCATCCTGAACGGCCAGGGCGATATTATTGATGAGGTGAGATATTCGGAAAAATGGCATTTCCCGCTTATCCATAATCCAAAAGGAGTTTCTCTTGAAAGAATCGATTATGAAGGAACTTCAACGCAAAGCAATTTCCATTCCGCAGCGACCTCCGTTGGTTACGGAACGCCTGGTTATAAAAACTCGCAATTCCGGATCGACGAACAATTGCGTGGGGACATTACTGTTACACCAGCCATTTTTTCGCCCGACAATGACGGTATAGACGATTTTGTCACCATTGATTATAACTTTCCAACAGCAGGCTATGTAACGAACATCACCGTTTTTGATGCTTCAGGCCGCATTATCCGCCTCCTGCAAAAAAATTCTTTAAGTGGGATAAAAGGTTCTTACCGCTGGGATGGGCTTGATGATAAAAGCCGGCAATTGCCTCAGGGGATTTATATTATTTACACGGAAGTTTTTAATAAGGACGGAAAGAAAAAGCAGTTTAAAAATACAGTTGTGCTTGCACGCAGGAAATAGAATTCAGCAAACGAACTTTTCTTGAATAATTATTATAAAAACAAATCAGGATAAAGTTTGCCGCCGGGGTTAACCGCATATTTATCAAGATCGCTAATCGCTTCTTCAGCAAGAACCTCTTCGTCAATAAAAGAATTCCCGGTGCATTCATCAGAGGGGCGCTTCAAAATATAATAAGCACTGTCGGCGATTATTTCAGGAGTGCGACTCATTTGCATCAGCATTTCACCGCCTAATAAATTCCGAACTGCCGCCGTGGCAATAGTGGTTTTTGGCCATAAAGAATTTGCAGCGATATGATATTTTCTCAGTTCGCCCGACAGGCCCAGCGCGATCATGGTCATGTTGTATTTGCTCATGGTGTAGGCAACATGATGGGAAAACCATTTTTGATCCAAATTGATAGGAGGCGACAAATTCAAAATGTGCGGGTTGGTTCCTTTTTTTAAATGGGGAATGCAGGATTTGCTCACGAAAAAAGTTCCCTTCACGTTAATATCATACATGAGGGCGAATTCTTTTTGCTCCGTCTGTTCAACTGGCGTTAATGAAATTGCTGATGCGTTGTTGATAAGGATATCGATGCCTCCAAAAGTTTCCACTGCCTTTGCCACCGCGGCTTTCACCTGGTCCTCAAAACGAATGTCACATTGAACTGCTAAAGATTTTCCTCCGGCATCCTCAATTTCTTTTGCCGCGCTAAAAATCGTCCCACCCAATTTTGGATTTTCTTCTACCGATTTCGCAACAACAACAATGTTCGCTCCTTCGGCTGCAAGCCTTATGGCAATTGCTTTTCCGATTCCACGTGATGCGCCGGTGATGAAGACGGTTCTGTTTTTGAAAGACATGGATTTGAGTATTAATGTTGAATGCTAATGTTTAGTGCTATATGGTTAATGTTGAAGGTTGAAAAATACGAATTAAGTTTCAATGTTTTGTTGCCATATCATTTATAAGAAGAAAATCAACCGATAGCAAACGGACTTTTTTCAGGCATTAATTTTTTTAATGAAAAGTGCCGAAGTTCGTTGCCTGCCTTTGAAAAAAGAAAAACAAGGGATAGCAAACGAGCTTTTTTATAATGATTTATTTTTAGGATAATTTTGTCTGTTTGAGTTTCTGTAACAAAAGGAGTTTCATTGCGCAGCGATGGCATGCGTAGACTCAAGAAGAATCATGGAGAAAAAGTTTCAGCTTTTCTTGCCACTCTCGTCAGACAAGCACACTTTTTTTGAAGATTTATTGTATAGGATCTGCTACGCCGGCAAATCACTTATCGCTTCTCTTTCCCAAAACCGGTGCTGGGCGATGGCTTTAATAAAATCATTCGATGTTTTTAAAACATCATCCCTGCTATTAATTATAACCCCCGCTTTAGTTGCCGGATGGTTACTCAGATCGAGTTTTTTCCCCACCAAAGTTGATTTTATAAAATCAATTCCTTCGCCGTTTGCGGCGATTGCTTTGCAATGCTTGTACGCTTCATTCACAAAATGGATCGCGTCTGAATTATTCATTAATTCAGCAATGCTTTTAGATCCTCCGGGGATATAAACCGCATCGAAAAGAACAGATGCGCTGGTAAGAAAACTATGATCCACGCCGATGCTATTTCCTTTTGAACTTTTTATAGAATTTCCTTTCGGAGCGATTATTTTCGAAACTGCGCCTTTCGCTTTTAATGCATTCCTCATGATAGTTACAGAGTTTTCATCCACACCATCAGCGGCGAGGATCGCTATCATCCTCGATTCAATAGTATCTTTCCGTGAGTTGGCCATGCTGAGCGCCTTTGATTGCTGCACCGCTTGCTTAACGAATTTAGGCTGAACTTTTTTTGGATTTGTGTCGGCGCCATAGCTCGCATTTATCGGTTGAACCGGTTTTTTAGGAACCTCCATTCCTAAGCCTGCAGCTACTTCAGCCGCCAGGTTTTCATCTACTTCGTTCAGCAAACCCAATATCCTTGTTGTAACACGTCCATTGATCACTTTTCCCAATTCAAAGCGCAGCGCATTTATCATGTGCGCTTGTTCGTAAGGAGCCTGGCTCAAGTAAAACAATCGGGCCTGGCTGAAGTGATCATGAAAACTTTCGCTCCTGGCACGGATTTTTTTGCCGTCAATTTTTTCTGCATAAGAAGTGAATCCGCCTTCAGATGCTTTTGCCTGAAATGGGCATCCTCCTGCCAGGCTGTTAGGGTCATAGTTAACTCTTCCTTTATTGATCTGTTGCCTTCCATGCCCGTCGCGCTGATTATTATGAATGGTATTCAGGGAACGGTTTATGGGAATTTCATGAAAGTTGGCGTTCCCGAGCCTTGAAAGCTGGGTATCAGTATAAGAAAATAAACGTCCCTGCAACAAGGGGTCATTGGTGAAATCAATTCCTGGCACAAGATGGCCTGGATGGAAAGCTACCTGTTCGGTTTCTGCGAAGAAATTATCGGGATTTTTGTTGAGCGTCATTTTGCCTATAAGCTTTACCGGCACAACTTCTTCAGGAATTATTTTTGTTGGATCCAACAAATCGAAATCAAACTTCTCCTCGTCTTTTTCAGCAACGATCTGCACGCCCAATTCATATTCCGGAAAATTTCCGTTTTCAATAGCCTCCCAGAGATCCTGACGGTGGAAGTCGGGATTATTGCCAGAAATTTTCAATGCCTCATCCCAGGCAACCGAATGAACTCCGAGCACCGGTTTCCAATGAAATTTTACAAAACAACCCTTTTCGGAAGAGTTGATAAAACGGAAAGTGTGGACACCAAATCCTTCCATCATCCGGTAACTGCGTGGGATTCCGCGGTCACTCATCGCCCACATGATCATGTGAATGGATTCAGGCATGAGCGAAACAAAATCCCAAAAATTATCATGAGCCGTTGCCGCTTGAGGCATTTCATTATTGGGTTCCGGCTTGACAGCATGAATGAGATCGGGAAATTTTATCGCATCCTGAATGAAAAAAACAGGAATGTTGTTCCCTACAAGGTCATAAATGCCTTCCTGTGTATAAAACTTGGTGGCAAAGCCACGGACATCGCGTGCAAGATCTGAAGAACCCCTGTTGCCCGCAACTGTTGAAAATCGTACAAAAACGGGAGTTTTTGCTGAAGGGTCCTGAAGAAATGCGGCTTTCGTATACTTCGACATAGATTCATAAACCTGGAAAAATCCATGAGCGCCGGCTCCCCGGGCGTGAACGATCCGTTCTGGTATGCGCTCATGATCGAAGTGGGTGATTTTTTCCCTAAGGATAAAGTCCTCCAAAAGCGTTCCTCCCCTCTCTCCGGCTTTCAAAGAGTTTTGATTGTCATTTATTTTTACTCCCTGGTTGGTTGTAAGGAACTGGCTGGTGCTGTCTTCCATATTTTTGGAAAGGTCTTCGGTTTTTTTACTGTCTCCTTCCGGCAGATTGCTTTTTTTTGCCATAATTGATACAATTTTTTGTTTATAATGAAGATGGAAACCATTACAAATCCAATTCTCAATAGCAGCAATTATTTCACCAAAATCACAGCGGATTTTTCCAAAAGGTACAGGAGCAAGCGGGGAATTTTAAAAGTAAGACTAAAAACACCAGGGAAAAAACTTATTCTCGTTTTGTGCAAACATCATTACATTCGTCAGTAAAATAATTTTTTTGCGTCCTGCTGGTTCGCAAATATTAATGCTGAAACAAATTCTATGAAGCAGCGATTCTATTCCCTTGATGTTTTTCGGGGAGCCACCGTTTGCCTGATGATCCTGGTAAACAATCCCGGAAGTTGGTCGCATATTTACGCGCCTCTTGATCATGCTGAATGGCATGGAGTTACGCCTACCGATCTTGTTTTTCCTTTTTTCCTTTTTGCTGTAGGAAACGCTTTGGCGTTCGTTATGCCAAGGCTCGAAATCGCCGGCCCTTCTGTTTTTTGGAAAAAAGTAATCCGGAGAACGTTGCTCATTTTCATTATCGGCCTGATCCTGAACTGGATGCCGTTTGTGAAATGGGCTAATGATAGCCTTGTCTTCAAACCGTGGAGTTACATTGACGCTTCCGGAAAACCAGCGGGGATCCGCATCATGGGCGTTTTACAAAGGATCGCTCTGGCTTATTTTTTCGGCTCTGTCATTATTTATTATTTCAAAGTAAGAGGCGCTTTTTTGGCTGGCTGCGTGATTTTGCTCGGCTATTGGTTTTTATGCCTTGCGGCAAATCCTGCTGATCCATACAGTTTCTTTGGCTGGTTTGGAACTAGTGTTGACAAAGCGATTTTGGGAGAAGCGCACATGTATCATGGAGAATGGAGAGACGGGCATCCCATCGCCTTCGATCCCGAAGGATTCATGAGTTTATTCGGATCGGTTGCCCAGGTTATTTTTGGGTATCTTGTTGGGGATTATATTGTCAAAAAAGGCAAAACCGCCGACATGGTAAATGGCTTGTTTGTTGCGGGAGCCGTATTTCTTTTTGCAGGCTACGCCTGGGATATGCTTTTTCCCATTAACAAAAAAATCTGGACGAGTTCCTATACGGTTTACACAACGGGAATGGCGATGGTGATTATTGGCGTCATGATCTATCTGATTGAATTGAAAAATCATCGCGGCTGGCTTAGCAAATTCTTCGATGTGTTTGGGAAAAACCCACTTTTCATTTTTGTGTTGTCAGGAATCTTGCCACGGCTGCAGGGACTCATCAGGATCCCTACTACCATTTCGCCACAGGGCAAGCAATTATATACAACTCCTTTTGCATGGTTCTATGAACAGGTCTGCAAGCCGCTTTTTGGCGACAACCTAAATAATGGTTCCTTGTTTTATGCACTCGTTACCATCGTCTTTTATTGGCTTATTGTTTACTGGATGGACAAGAAAAAGATATATGTGAAAGTGTAGCAATGTTGAATATGCCCGCAGATTTTCGAGGAATCGAACTGAGAAGATCAGTGGAAAAATAAGATAGTATGCCAACAGATTCTCGCAAATTTGAACCGCAGATTCTCGAAGTTTTGAACTTAGAAAATCTACGTAAATCAGCTGGAAAAATCACCGTAAATCATCGGGAAAAGATATGCCTCTTCATGAAAAAACCCGCTCTTTCAAGCGGGCCTTATTAAATCAAAACTAAGAAGAATTTTACCAGTTGCTTAAACGGATTCCGATATTATAAGGACGGAAATCAAGTCCATTTTGAAAAATCGATTTTGGGCTGTAAGATCCATACAGGCGGACAGGGCCTAGACCCAATTCACCGATGTAAGAGAATTTCCATTTGTCAAGATCATAATCGCCGCGATTTTTTTGTTTTCCACGTTCACTGCTTATTTGTTTATTGCGGCTGCTATATAAATAACCCGCGCTTACCCCTGCTGAAAAGTTTAACCCTTTATCAGATGAGCTTTTATTAGTGCGGAAATTTACCATTAAAGGCAGGGTAACATAATCGGCAGCCAGCTTATCTTTTGAGAAAGAAACTGAATCTCTGAACGCAAAGGCGTGCGGAATGGACACTGAGGGATTATAGGGGTTAAATCCGCCTTCATTAAAGCTTACGTTTGATTTGAAACGGTAATTATTCAGTTCAATCCCCAAGCCGTATTTCAGGTTCACATAATGCTTCACCAGATTCACCCTTTGCATAAAAAACCAAATATTCACATTCACCGATTTAACAGTCTTTAATTTGAAATCATTAGCGATCAGGTGGTCGGGAGACCCAGGTTTGTTAACTATTGACCCGTTCGCGAGTGCATTGACATAATTTGTTTTATCAACCCAATTTGCAAAACCAAGATCAACAATGAAAGAAGAAGTGCTCACATTTGAATTTTGCTTTTGCTTGCGCTTGTTTCCAACGGTTACGGTTACACGCTTTTTTTCATCATTCGGCGTTCCTTTTTTCAGAATGATCATTCCACCAATGCGGATGGTGTCATCTTTTCTTTCCACTTGCACAGAATCAGTTTGCGCAAAGGAAGCAGCGGATATAAAAATAGATCCAAGAATTAGAATTGTCTTTTTCATTTTATTATTTATGTGGTAAGGGTAAAAATATTTTATTATTTTGAAGTGACCTCTTCGCCTGAAAGCAAGCGGCCTATGGGATTGGTTCTTTCCACCACCCGTTTCACTTTTTTAAGGAATCCGCCGACTTTGGATTTATTAAATTCACTTGCTTTCACGTTGTAGAAGACATAGTTTTCATCGTTGCTGTTATTGTCAATATAAGAAGCGTTTTTGGCGTAAGTTTCCGGTTCTGCAAATGTGACTATTTTATCTATGTGCTCGTTTGAGTTGTTGGAGGCTAAGGTTGCATTGAGATGGTCAGGTTTTTCTTTTATTAAATCGTCCGATCCAAAAATAGCCGTCTCCTCTCTTGTGGCTGGCATTACTTTTTGTTGAGGAAGAAAGATTTCTTTTTTTACCGCCCTGATGGCAATCGCTTTCGTGCCCTGCTGTTCATCGTTCACGTTTTCTTTTTTTGTATAGTGTGCGGCAATTTCAATTTCAGCAGATGTGGAAGATTCCGTTGCCGGATCGAATCCATTCTTTAAATCGCTTTTTAGTGTGGAAGTGCTAAAAGGAACACTATTATCTCCAATAACCAGGGCGCGCATTGCCTGCTTATCGCTGAAGTAAGAAGCAACGACCCAGATCCCAAAACCGGCCAAAACCGCTGCTGCCAAAGATCTGAAAAGCAGTGCAGGAATCACTTTTCCAGATTTCCCTTTCCTGTATAACGACTCTTTTTCAGGGAAAACAATTTGCTCGTCAGAAGTTAATTTTGATTTTCCGATCAGTTCAAATTCCACATGGTATTTAGGATTGTGTTTAAGGAAATCATTGACAAGTTTTTTTTCTTCCCTGTGAAGTTCATTGTCATGATACAGTACAAAAATTTCACTGCAATTTGCTTCGTTAATAAAAGAAGGCGCTTCTTTTTTCTTTAAAAATGATTTGTCTCCAAGCCCTTGGTTTTCATCAGGAATATTAATAGTGAGCTGTATCATCTCAAACTCTTCCGTTAGATCCGCATTCACTCTTGCAAATTCTTCCACTTCAATTTTTTCAGTTTGAGACAATTCATTATCCGCGTACATTAAGAAATATTCCTCGTAATTGTTTCTATTAATGCTCATGGCTAAATCACGTTTTCGGGTTTCACTAAATAATTTTTCAATTGGATCCTGGCGCGATGCAAATACACTTTCACCTGACTTATGCTCAAAGTGGTTATGGTGGCTATTTCATCATAACTATAACCTTCATAATCCTTCAGGAGAACAAGACTCCGTTGAGTTTCGCTCAAACGGTACAAGGCCTGATTCAGTATTTTTTTTACATTCTGTTGCGGTTCCGTTGTTGTTGCTTTTGAAAAAGAAAAATCATCCTGGATCGTTACTCTTTTATTCTTGCGAATCAGGTCAATCATTTGATGATAAGCGACCGTAAACAAATACGACTTACTTCTTTCATTTTCAATTTTTTCGCGATTGATCCAAAGTTTCTCGAACGACGACTGTACAACATCTTTTGCATCATCCTCGTGCCTTAAGTTTTTCAATATAAACCTGTAAACATTATCTGCGTACAAATTCACGCAATCATTATATTCTTTCTCAGTCATACAATCAAGGTAATTTTTAAATTACATCCGCCTGGTTTTCATATGATACGATTTCACCGTTTAAAAGTTACAATTCCCTGAAAAGAATTTCAGAAGTGAAATTTGATTGAATCCTTGTACGTTTGTGGGCTCAAAAATAAACAAGTTATGAATGAAAATTTTTCAAAACGGATTGGCAGCGAATTAGAAGATATAAAAGCAGCCGGCCTCTATAAAAAAGAAAGGATCATTACCAGCGATCAGGACGCTGAAATACAAGTTGCGGGCAAAACAGTTTTAAACTTTTGCGCAAATAATTATCTCGGATTAGCTTCTCATCCAAAAGTAATGGAAGCGGCAAAAAAAGCGATTGACGAGAGGGGATATGGACTGAGCAGCGTGCGTTTCATTTGCGGAACGCAGGATATTCATAAAGAATTGGAACAGAAGATTTCAGATTTTCTCGGAACAGAAGACACCATTTTATATGCTGCATGCTTTGATGCGAATGGCGGAGTTTTTGAACCGTTATTTGGAGAAAATGATGCGATCATTTCTGATGCTTTGAATCATGCCAGCATCATTGACGGTGTGCGTTTGTGTAAAGCGCAACGTTACCGGTATGAGCACAATAACATGGAAGATTTAGAAAATAAGTTGAAGGAAGCGAAAGAGTTAAGAAGCAGAATTATTGTTACTGACGGATCTTTCAGTATGGATGGCACCATTGCGCAACTGGATAAAATTGTTGAACTGGCTGAAAAATATGATGCGGCCATCATGGTCGATGACTCCCATTCCACGGGATTTATCGGAAAAACCGGAAGGGGCGTTCACGAATATTGCGGAGTGATGGGAAAGATTGACATCATCACAGGGACTTTAGGAAAAGCGCTCGGCGGCGCGAATGGTGGATTTACTTCAGGCAAAAAAGAAATCATTGAAATGCTTCGTCAAAGAAGCCGGCCTTATTTGTTCAGCAATACAGTTGCTCCAGCTATCGTAGGCGCTTCCATCGCTGTGTTTGACATGCTCAGTGAAACCACTGATCTAAGAGATAAATTAGAAAGCAATACAAAATATTTCCGTGAGAAAATGACTGGAGCTGGTTTTGATATTAAGCCGGGACATCATCCGATTGTTCCGATTATGTTGTATGATGCGGTGCTCGCGCAGGATTTTGCAGCTAAATTATTAGATGAAGGAATTTATGTGATTGGATTTTTCTTTCCTGTTGTCGCAAAAGGACAGGCAAGAATACGCGTACAATTAAGCGCCGCTCATGAACAAGAACATCTGGATAAAGCGATTACGGCGTTTGTGAAAGTTGGAAAGGAATTGGGAGTGCTGAAATAAAATACTCCTTTTAATTATTGTATCTTTAGGTATCCAAATAAAATATATGTCGCGGACGGCCTGACAATCAACTTACTTTATGAGAACATACTCGAGTATCCTTTTTTGAAGAAGATGATATAAAAGCTTGTTTGGTTTATGCAGCAACTATCATTTGATAAATCGAAGAGGTATGGATTAATAACTTTAATAAAATTAATAAAAATGCGTACACTTAATATATCTGTTTCCGAATTAGAATATGAGAAGTTTGGTTTACAAGAAGAAAACCTTTCTTTCTCTGAATTACTTAATATTCTTGAAAGAGAATTAGCCCGTAAAAATTTAAGAGAGGCTGTTGAACTTGGTGAAAAGTATGGATTTTCCAATACAACAATGGAAGAAATAGATAAAGAGATAAATGAAATAAGAACAAATGGTAAAAGTTATAGTTGATACAAATGTTTTTGTTTCTTCCCTTATTCAGCACAATTATCCTTTTTTAGTAGTTGATTATATATTTAAAGAACGTAAGGTTATTGAGCATTGTATTTCAGATGAGTTACAAAATGAATATGCTGAAGTTTTAAACAGGATTAGGTTTTTTAGATATACGGATTATGATATAAAGTCGAAAATATTGCTCTCAAATATTACCAACTTTGGTTCTAAATTTTCACCCACAATCAAAATAAATCTTAGTCAGGATAAATCAGACAATAAATTTCTTGAACTTGCAGAAACTTGTAACGCTGATTATTTAATTACAGGCAATCTGAGACATTTTCCTATGCGGGAATACAAGAACACAAAAATTGTTTCACCAAAGGAATTTTGGGAATTGATGACAACATAATTAACCATGACAGAAAACCAGTCAACTTTTAAAGCAAAAGCAACCATAAAAAGCCGCGACCTTGAACACCGGCAAAAAATCAATTTCAATATTGGCCGCTACAATGCTGTTGTGCCGCAAGGAAAACTTCAATTCCATGACAACAACCTGGTGAAGGAAAGAGCGAAGAACATTAAGTGGCGCGCCCTGGAAACGCTCGACCAGCAATTAGAGGAATTTGAAATGCACTTCTCAAAGAGGGGCGGGAAGGTAATCTGGGCGCAGAACTCACAGGAAGCATTAGACGAAATTCTGGCAATTTGCAAAGAAAAAAATTGCAGGACAATTGTGAAGAGCAAGAGCATGGTTACGGAAGAAATTCATTTAAACGGTTTTCTTGAAGAGAACGGAATTGAAAGCGTTGAGACCGACCTTGGTGAATACATTCAACAATTGGACGGCGAGCCTCCTTATCATATTGTTACACCGGCAATGCATAAAAGCAAAGAGGACGTCGCCAGGCTTTTTTCAGAAAAGCTCGGCACTTCTTCCAAACTTTCACCCGAGGAATTGACGTTGGTCGCTCGAAAAAAATTAAGGGAAAAATACGTTCAGGCCGAAATAGGCATTACGGGTGCTAATTTTTTAATCAGCGATATTGGCGGCATCGCCCTCACAGAAAACGAAGGCAATGGGAGACTAAGCACGGCATGGCCAAAAACCCACATTGCCATTGTAGGAATTGAAAAAATGATTCCTTCCTTGACTGATTTGGCATTGATGTGGCCTCTTCTTTCCACTTATGGAACCGGGCAAAAAGTAACCGTTTACAACAGTATTATTTGCGGTCCGAGACAGCCGGGAGAAACCTGATGGGCCAGAAGAAATGTATGTAATCTTGCTGGATAATAACCGAACCAATATTTTAGCCAATCCTGTGCAGCGCGAAAGCCTTTATTGCATTCGCTGCGGGGCGTGCCTGAATGTTTGCCCTGTTTATAAGAACATTGGCGGCCACAGTTATGGCACTACTTACAGTGGGCCGATTGGCAGCGTGATTACTCCGAATTTAAATGGGCTTCAGGAATACAAGCACCTTAGCTACGCTTCTTCCTTATGCGGTGCATGTACGGAAGTTTGTCCGGTAAAAATAAACCTCCATGAGTTACTGCTCGACAACAGGAAACAAAGTGTTGAACAGGGAATGACAACCTTTTCAGAAAAGATGGCATGGAAAATCTGGAAGACAGCTTCATTAAAAAGAGGCATGATGAATATGGGCAGCGGTGGTCTCAAATCAAAGGTGGTGAACGTGTTATTCAAAGATTGGAACAAGCACCATGAACCGCTTCGGTTTACCAAAAAAACCTTTAATGAAATGTGGAAGGATAAGCAGAAACTGAAATAATTTCAGCCCCGCAGATTTGGGGAAAAGTCAACGGTTTTATGAAATGATGAACAAAAAGTTTTTTTAAATTAATTCAAGGAAGGGTCGGTTTCGGGATCGGGAACGGGAACATTTTCTTCCTGATATTCCTCATTATATTCTACAATAAAGTTATTGAAGCCTTCACCCATTATGATCGTCATGTATTTGGACTGAACCAGTTCAAGCATATTCAAAAAAAGGAAAAGCGCATGAATGCGGTCTTCGCAAACATCGAAAATCTTTTCGAAGGAAAGTGTTTGCTGGGTTTTCACAAGATCAACCATATATTTTCTTGTGCCTTCCATTGTATAATGATAACTGATCACCGTATGAACTGGTTGATTCCTTTTTTCATGCAGTCGTTGGGCGACTTTTTCAAAAGCTTTCATCAGTTTGAACAAAGTCACAGTATGGATTTCGGTTCCTTCTCCCGCTTCTTCGCCAATTTTAGAAAGTTCGTCCTGGATATTTCCTCTCTTCGCCATCAACATTCTCAGCGCTTCCATTTCGCTCATTAGGGCAGAAGCTTCCTTGAATTTCTTGTATTCCAGAATTTTATCGATCAGTTCCTGCCGCGGATCTATTTCATTTCCCTGTGGATCGAGTTCCTTTCTTGGCAGGAGCATTTTAGCTTTGATGCGCATCAGGGTGCTAATAAATAAAATGAATTCGCTGCTAAGTTCTATGTTGAGCGCTTCGCTTTTGTGGATATAATCCAAAAATTCGTTGGTGATCCGGGTAATGGGAATGTTATAAATATCAAGTTCATCCCTTTCAATAAAAAATAAAAGCAGGTCGAAGGGGCCTTCAAATTGCGGTAATTTTATCTGATAAATTTCTGATGACATTTAAATGGGTTTAATCCGTTTTTTCAATGGATCAAGGTATAAAAAAAACCCGGAGAGATCCTCGCCGGGAGTGCAAATTTATTGAATTATTATCGTTTACCTTTTCCGCAATTCGTCCCTGATTTCGGCCAGCAACTTGTCGGTTGTTGAAACAGTCGGCTCAGCTTTTTTTCTTTGCAGCTTGCTTATTCCCTGGATCAGCAAAAAGATCACAAGCGCGATAACGAGAAAATTGATTACCGCCGCAAGGAAACTTCCGTATTTTACTTCTCCCCATTTAAGATCTTTAATATCTGAAAGATGGGCCATTTTAAGGGCCGGCGACAGCAGTAAAGGTGTGATGATGTCGGCGACAAGCGAGGCAACAATAGCTCCGAAGGCGGCCCCAATAATTACGGCTACGGCAAGATCCATAACGTTGCCTTTCATGGCAAAAGCTTTAAAATCTTTAATAAAACTCATGGTATTAATTTTTAGATGATGAATGCATTTATTTTTTAAGTCCGGGATATTTCATTTTAAAGCTTTCGAGAGTTTCCTTCACTTTTGAGGCAATAATAAATTCCTTATACCAATTTTGGTCGCTTGGGACAATGATCCAGGGGATCTCGTTGCAAAACTCGAAACAATCTTCATACATCCTCATGTAGACATCCCACAAACGCGCTTCTTCATAATCGTTGGCATTGTATTTCCACATTTTTGAAGGGTCACTTGTACGCTCGTCCAGCCTTTCTTTTTGCTCCTCTGGGGAAACGTGCAAATAAAATTTCAGGATCGTGGTGTTGTTATGCACCGTTATTAATTTTTCCCAGTTATTAATTGCGTCCATTCTTTTATGAGCCGTTTCATCATCAATGAGCTTGTGAACCCTGGTGGTTAAAATATCTTCATATTGGCTCCGGTTAAAGATGCGTATCATTCCGGTAGAAGGTGCATTTAAGTGAATACGCCATAAAAAGTCGTGACTTAGCTCCTCAGCGGTTGGAACTTTAAAACTTTTAACTTTTACTCCCTGCGGATTCATGGATGTAAAAACATTCCTTATCACTCCGTCTTTTCCGCTCGCATCCATACCTTGCAAAATAACCAAAAGGGAATGCTTGTTTTCGGCGAATAAAAGATTTTGCAAATCGTCCAAATCGAATAAAATCTTTTCAAGGCGTTCCTTGGTCTCCGTTTTGTCGAAATCTTTTGGAGCCCGCGTGCTGATATTTTTTAATTCAATACGACTCATGATTATTGATTGACGGCGTTTCTGAATATAAATTAAAATTAATCATAAGTGCGTGATTTATGGAAAAAAATTTTCATGAAGAATTTAAGTGTTTCTATAACCTTTAGTGGATGAATTGGTGATAGCAAACGAACCTTTTTCCAAGATTTATTATATTCTTGGTGTTACTGGCTCATGCTTCATGCGACACCATTTTTGAAATGGAAAACATGCGCCTTTGAAAAATCCAAGCCAGCAAACACACTTTTTTTAAACTTTTTTATCGGCATAAATCTAAACGGGCTGCTTTTCGGAGTCGAATAATTCTTGACGCAATTCTTTGGCCGTTTTTGTGCTTCCGTCATGGCTCCAGCCGGGTGGCATGAATAAATATTTCAGCTTTGTGGCGAAGGGGATTTTTTTCTGAAAATCATGAGAAATATTCTTCCACTCATGGAAAATTATATTTGTCAAATGAAATGGTTTATCCAATTGAGTGACAAGTCCGTATTTTACAGGATCTGTTTTAACTTCTTCCTGAAAGGTGCCGAACAATTTATCCCAAATAATTAAAACCATTCCCATATTTCTGTCAAGGTAACGGACATTGCTTGCATGATGCACCCGGTGATGCGATGGACTCACGAAAACGGATTCAAACCAGCGCGGCATTTTATCAATGTATTGTGTATGAACTAAAATTCCATAGATCTGGGTAAGCGAATACATAAAAACGATATCGATAGGTTTAAAACCGAGAAGTACCAGTGGAATAAAATAAATGAACCGGTAAAGGGGTTGCAAGACTGATGATCGGAATCCCGTTGTGAGATTAAATTCTTCTGAGGAATGGTGGGTTACATGTACTGCCCAGAAAATGCGACAAAAATGATCCACTCGGTGTTCAAAATAAAAAGCCAGATCCTCGAAAATAAAAAGCAGAAACCAATACAGTGCAGAGTTATAAGAAAAATCAACAAAATGAAAATGGTAGATGGCTACAAGGATCACAACATATACGGCGCGGAACAGCAGGTCGATTCCTCCATTAAGTAAGCATAAATACACATTCATCAAAGTTTCTTTGAGGGAATAGTATTTTTTCACTTGAAGGTTGCTTAAAACAATTTCAAAACCAATTACAATTAAATATAACGGAGTAGTTATTAAAAGCAGAAATTGTTCAATTAGCATGAGTGGAAGATTTACACCGACATGATCTCTTTTTCCTTTGTTTCAAGGTGCTTTTCAATCATTAAAATATAGGAGTTTGTCACGTCCTGAACTTCTTTTTCGCCATCCTTTGCCGCATCTTCGCTCAACCCTTCTTTTTGAAGTTTTTTAATTTGCTCGATCATATCGCGGCGGATATTACGAACGGCGATTTTGGCCTGTTCGCCCTCTCCATTGCTTCTTTTCACCAATTCTTTTCTTCGCTCTTCTGTTAAAGGAGGCAGGAACAAGCGAATAATAACTCCATCATTTTGAGGGTTGATCCCGATGTTGGAAGCGATAATGGCTCTTTCAATAGGTTGAAGCATATTTTTTTCCCAGGGCTGAATGGTGAGGGTTCTTGCGTCCATAGCGCTGATGTTGCCTACCTGAGAGATGGGTGTTGGATTTCCATAATAATCTACAACAATTCCATCAAGCATTGTGGGATTAGCCTTTCCGGCGCGAATTTTCATCAATTCAGATTCAAAATGCCCCATGGCTTTTTTCATCGAAACCGGAGTTTCAGCTAATATTTTTGAAAGTTCTTCTGTCATTATCTGTAATTTTTTGAATAAGCATGCTTTGCAAGCGAGGGCTTTCTAAAAGTGTACAAATTTAAGAAAACGCCTGACAATAAAATGAAAAAGGAAAAAATTCGGGTTTTGCTAATCCTGCTCAACAGTTTCTCCTGCAAGAGTCAGGATCTTATGCGATTTAATGATGGCTTGTTTTTCACCGTGGCCGTTGGAAGCAGAGAAGTTTTCTTTGGGGCGATTATAATAAACAATGCTAACTCCCAAAAGCGAAACTCCAGAAAGAGCGAGGATCACCATGGTGGTGCCTGAAAAGCTTAAAAAATAGGCGAGCGCAATGAATAAAATGTTGGCGCCCACACAGGTAAATGAAATCATTTTATGGCTTAAACCCAATTCAAGCAGGAAATGATGAATGTGGTTCCTATCAGGGCTGAAGGGGGAGCGGCGGTTTAAAATGCGGAGGCCAACAACCCGCAATGTATCGAAAAGAGGAACAATCAAAATTGCAAACCCTATGGCAGGAGCCGATTCTAATGGAAATCCAAGAGCAGGATTGTCTGCTACCGCCATGAAT
Organism: uncultured Chitinophagaceae bacterium; assembly: GCA_963696835.1. Taxonomy (GTDB): domain Bacteria; phylum Bacteroidota; class Bacteroidia; order Chitinophagales; family Chitinophagaceae; genus Ginsengibacter. The sequence goes on from CAVOLS010000012.1 coordinate 37,485, forward strand.
TTGATTACGAAAATCGAATTCAAAAGGCCGATAAGCAAGGAACCCGTATCTCCCATAAAAATTTTTGCAGGATTGAAATTATAGATCAAAAAGGCGATAAGGCTTCCCGCAAGCGACAAGGCCATAACGGAGTATAAAACCTGATGCGTTTGATAGAAATAGATCCCGAAAATCAATGAAGTTAACAAACCGAGGCTTCCCGCGAGTCCATCAACACCGTCTATCAGGTTGAAGGAGTTAGTGATTACCACAATAGTGAACAAAGTAAGCAGGACGCTTACGGTATGCGGCAATTCATGGATTCCCATAAATCCGTACATATTGGTTATCTCGATGCCTCCAAATTTTATCACTATTCCTGCGGCAACGAGCTGGCCAATAAATTTCTTTGAGGCCGAAAGGATTAAAATGTCGTCTTTAATACCCAGAAAAAAAATTACCATTACTGCCGCCATAAAATACTGAAGCTCCGCAGCGCCTACCGGGGCTCCCATTAATGTTGCGATAATAAATCCGGCAAAAATTCCTAGCCCGCCTAAAGTAGGGATAACTGCTTTATGAACTTTTCTTTCATCGGGCTCATCAAAGAGCTTTTTATCTTTGGCGACTTCAATGATTACCGGAATAGAAAAGAAAGTAATCAAAAAAGCCAGGGCGCCGCTTAATAAGATGTTGTCCATGCGTAAGTATTAATAATATAATAACTTTTACAAAAATATAAATTCGAGTGTCAAAATCTATTTTTTTAAATGTGAAGAGCTCTTCAAGCAAGAATCTACTGTTTAAAGCAAAATCAGTTTTATCAAAAAGGCTTTGATTCAAAAGAAACTTAGAAGTAAGATAACGTCTTTTGTCCCGACTTATTTTATTTCCGCTTATTTGTTTTATTCAGAAATTCTTTCATCTACACTCCCGACAACTGCCGCTCCCAACTTCCTGATGGGATTTTTCCTGTTCTCTTCATACGTTTTCCGGTTGTCCAAAATTTCCAGAGCTGCGAACAACGCCGCCGTAAAAGAGGAGGGATCGGCCATATTTTTTCCAGATATATCAAAAGCTGTTCCATGATCCGGACTGGTTCGAATAAAATTTAATCCGGCAGTAAAATTCACTCCATCTGTGAGTGCCAATGATTTAAAGGGTATCAATCCCTGGTCATGATACATTGCCAGCACCGCATCAAACCGGTTTTGCAATCCGCGGGCAAAAAAAGCATCAGCACTGTAAGGCCCCATCACCATCATGTTCTGATGCCTGGCTTCTTTAATGGCGGGCTTTATTATTTCTATTTCTTCGGTTCCAATGAGTCCTTCGTCTCCCGCATGCGGGTTCAGGGCAAGTACTGCGATCTTCGGCTTGTCAATATTGAAATCCTTTTTTAGCGATTCGTTCAGGATCTTGATTTTCGATAAAATACTGTCTTTGGAAATATGGGCAGCCACATCTTTAACCGGAAGATGTTCCGTAACAAGGGCAACCCGGAAATCCCCGGCAGTCATGAGCATCAGAACGTCTTTGACGCCGAAAAAATCTTTCAGAAAAGGAGTGTGGCCGGTATAGGCGAAGTCGTTTCCATGAACATTTTTTTTGTGCAGGGGCGCCGTAACCATGGCCTGGATATTTCCCGCCTTTAGCGCTTCAGTCGCGGCTAGCAGGCTTTTTACGGCATATTGTCCGCCGGTTTCATTCAGCTCTCCCGGATGAACGGCTATTTCCTCTTCCCAGCAATTAAATATATTTACCTGCTTTGGATTGATTTTATCAAAATCCTTGACACTGCTGAAATTAAAGTTGCTTTCGGGAATGCTTTTTCTATAAAAATTAATGACTTTATTACTGGCAAAAACAACCGGAGTGCAGAAATCAAGGATGCGGTTGTCTGAAAGGGATTTAATGATTAATTCCGGGCCGATACCATTGATATCGCCACAAGTAAATCCGATTAGGGGTTTTTTATCTGTTATAATATTACTCAAATGCTTTCAGTTAACATAGTGATGCAAGTTAATAAATATTGTTTTCTCAACAATATTCTATTAAGGTTTTGGCCATTAGATATGATGGAATTATTACAATCTATTATTGCCCACATAATTTTCAACCGGCATCCGGTTAGAGATGCTGCGGGCGAGGGTCATTTCATCTGCATATTCAAGCTCGCCCCCAAACGCAATCCCACGGGCGATTGTAGTGATTTTTACAGGAGAATCCTTTAATTTTTTACTAATATAATAGATGGTGGTGTCGCCCTGAATATTTGGGCTTAGGGCGAAAATCAATTCTTCAGTTTTTTCTTCATCTACCCTGGCGACCAGGGAATCAATCTCCAATTTGTCAGGCCCGATTCCGTCAAGTGGGGAAATAATGCCACCTAACACATGATAAATGCCGTTGAATTGCTGGGTACTTTCAATAGCAATTACGTCGCGAATATTCTCAACGACACAGATCATGTATTGCTTCCTTGCGTGATCAGAGCAAATGTTACATAAAGGCTTGTCTGATATATTGTGGCAACGGCTGCAAAAGTGAATCTCCTGCCTCAATTTTAAGATGGCATCACTGAAAGTTTTTACTTCCAAAACGTCTTTCTTCAACAGGTGAAGCACAAGGCGCAAAGCCGTTTTTTTACCAATGCCGGGCAATTTTGCAAATTCATTTACCGCATTTTCCAAAAGGGAGGAAGAAAAAATCATTTCGCAAAGATAAAATTCGCTTTTATAATCAGGATACTGATTGAAAATTTTATACCGCCGTCAAGGACCTTAAAGAAAAATGTGGAAAAAAAGTTCGTTGGCTACAAGGAAACCCGGAATGTAAGCGGTTTGTATGTTTTGTTGCTGAGTTATTTTCAAATCTGTTTCCAAAAGTGAAATCCTAAGATGGAGAAACCCAAATTGTAATAAAATTTGTGAGATTTTGAATTTTGAACATAGGTGTTTAATTCTATCGTTTTGTATTCATTTTTCTTTGCCCAATTTTCTATATATTCAAAAAACATTTTACCAAGTCCTTTGGATTGCAGGGAATTGTCAATAATCACATTGTCAACTTCTAATTGTTTACCCGAATAGAGTCTTACGGTTGTCCAGGCACTTGACATACCTGCAAGTTTATCGTTTAGAAACATACCAAAGCAAGTATAGGTTTCAAATTCAAACATTTGCAACAAATATGTTTTTATTTGTTCTAATGTTAGGTTAGGATTTAGTTGTTGACCAAGAATTGCCATATCGTCAATGTCATTCTTCGTCAAGATTCTATAATCAATTTTATCAGTCATTATTTCAAAGCTTTTATGATACTTTCAGAATTTCTTGGCTGTGAATTTTTGATTTCGGCTTTTTAAAAATTTTGTAAATCACCCCTTTTTCATCAATCAGAAAAGTCGTTCTAAGAAGGCCCATGTATTTTCTCCCGTACATGTTTTTTTCGCCCCAAACCCCATATTTGTTGATGATCTTTTTCTCAGGATCTTCAAGCAAAGTAAAAGGCAGGTCAAATTTTTGTTCAAATTTTTTATGCTTGTTTTTATCGTCAGGGCTTACACCAACAACCGCAAAACCGGCATTTTTCAGATCGTCAAAATTGTCTCTGAGGTTGCAGGCTTCAATGGTGCAAGTGGGCGTATCATCTTCAGGATAGAAATAGAGTACCACTTTTTTACCTAGAAAATCTTTCAGGGAAACCTTGTCGCCATTTTGATCTTTTGCAGTAAAATCAGGAGCTTTTTCGCCTTCTGTCAACTGAGTCATTGTATATTTTTATCGGGTGAATGAATAAGTCTTAACGGTTTTGTTTCCAGCCAGGTCTTCAACCGAAACTTTTAATTCATGTTTGCCGGGAGAACACATTTCATCGAAAATATAAATAAAAGATCGGCCTTTGTCATTAGTGAACCTTAGCCATTTGCCATCGAGTTCCGCCCGGAAATTGAGGGTCTCATCATTATTATCTTTAGGAACAAAAACGATTCTTGAAGTTTGGGACAAATTCGCATTTTGTGCAAAACCACCCGTAATAAGGGGCGGTTCCTCGTCCGAAATCAATTCAAAATCGCCGAAAGTCCTGAACCTGCCAACAAACCAGTCGCCTTCGCGCCTCGTTTTAACAAACTCCGTTTTCCCAGCCCAGGAGCGTTTCATCAATATTTTTCCTGCAGCATCTTCCTCAACAGGTTTGTTGGCTTTAATTTTAACGGTAAAAAAATCCTGAGCAGGAACCAATCCTGAAAGGACGCTAAAAATTCCTGAATAAGAATTTAGGGAAGCGGAAGGTTTTTTTGACCAGGCAAATTCTACGGAATCATATAAAGTTTGCGGACCTAACACCACCTGTAAATCTTCATTCTCATAAACATTCACAAAACCCGGATGGAATTCCTGCCGGTCATAATATGAAACAGGTTTTCCGAGGCCCTTTTCCACTATGAGGCCTTTCTTAATCCTGAATTCAAGAACAGAAGTATTGGCGGATGGATCCTTCACTACAATTTTCACCTGGTGAACCGCATCATCCGTCAATTCAATGATTCCGTTTCCGTTAATATCTTTATAAACGCCTTCAGGATAACCAGGCAACCGCGAAAGATGTTCAATATAGGATCCGCCTGCTGCACGGGTCTTATAATCAATATGCGCGTTCATGTACCGCGTTTCGTCATAGCTGATGCGATCGAGCTGAAAGCCGGATAAAGGAGTGCCATCAAGATAAATTACGGCTTCATAAATGCCATTGGGATTGTTGCTGCCAGAAACTTTATCATCGGCAGAAATACCGAAACTAATTTTGTCGGTGTGAACGCTGATTATATTTTCTATGGTTGTATAGTTGCCATTTACCTTTTTGAGGCTAAACAATTTTGGAGATTGACTATAGGTGCTTTTGCACCGGTCATACATTGCAAGACGGACAATAGTTGGGGGAACATTATCCGGAATTGGAAATCCGAACAGAAGTGGGTTCAAAACCTTGTCGGTTTTAGTTTCCCGTATTTCAAAATGGCAATGAGGCCCTTGCGAGCCACCAGTGTTTCCGCTGTAGGCAATGAACTGGCCTTTTTTAACCGGAAATAAGCCGGCAGGGATTTCAAGTGAAACTTCCCAGGATTGTAATTGGTATTGTTTCTCCTTCAGATATTTTTCAAGTTCCGGATAAAAGTTATTCAGGTGGCCATAAAGAGTGGTCATGCCATTGGGATGATTGATATAAATAGCCCTGCCGAAACCAAAGGGTGCGATGCTTATACGCGCTATATATCCCTCAGCCGCCGCCTTTACAATTTTATTTTCAGTCTGGTCGGTTCTGCAATCCAATCCCATGTGATAATGATTCGGTCGCAACTCGCCAAAGTTGGCAGCAAGCCCGATTCTTGCCTCCACCGGATACATAAAATAACCTTTCGGATAATTTTTGACAGGAAAGTATTGCGCTCCGGCAACAAGAAAAAGAAAAAGCGAAAATAAAAACAGGAACGATTTATGTAATGTATCGGATTTGAAAGAAATGTTCATCATAACACAGCAAAGCTAAGGACTAAAAAAGTTACCTCTATGGCAAAATCAAATAAAGTTGGGGCAATGATCCTCGGAGCTGCCGCAGGCGTTGCTCTTGTGAAATTTTTAAGCATGCCGAAATATAAAAGAGAAGAGTTTTATGCTCATCTTAAAAATACGACGCACAGGCTATTGGACAACGCCGAGGATACTGTGGAAAAAGTTGAACATTTTATGGATGAATTTAAAGAAAAAGGGGAAGATGAATGGATTGATAAATTATACATACTAAAGAAAATGTTCAAGAGCCTTTACGGTTCAGACAGACATTATCTTTTATAAAATAATTTCTACTTCGTAGGAATGTAAAAAGCAGGCTTTTGGGGAAAGGCCTGTTTTTTTACGTATTCACTTTGCTTAGTTTTAAGAAAAATAAAAGCTATAAAAAGGCCGTCTGCTGGCGGCGTTCAAATTTTTAATCATCACTTTTAAATTTCACCATCATCCTTTCAGCTTTTGTTAATAACATTTTTTCTTACTCTTAATTGCGCACTTTCATTTATTTTTGGCGGCCACACATTTTACTTCCATGCCATTAGACACTTCCCTTAAAACAGTATTGATTATAGGTTCAGGCCCCATCGTTATTGGTCAGGCCTGCGAATTTGATTATTCCGGAACGCAGGCCGCGAGAAGCCTGCGGGAGGAAGGGATCAAAGTGATACTGATCAACAGCAACCCCGCCACAATCATGACAGATCCCATGATGGCCGATAAAGTTTACCTCCTTCCCCTGACGGTAGAAAGCATTGAACAGATCCTTGAAGAAAATCAAATTGATGCAGTTTTGCCAACTATGGGCGGCCAAACAGCACTCAATCTGTGCAAAGAGGCCGATGAAATGGGTGTGTGGGAGAAAAACGGCATCCGGCTGATTGGGGTTGACATCAAAGCAATTGACAAAGCGGAAGATCGTGAAAAATTCAGGGAATGGATGGTTGAAATGAATATCCCTGTAGCTCCTGCCAAAATCGCTAACTCCTTCCTTGAAGGAAAAGAATATGCACAGGAAATCGGCTTCCCGCTGGTGCTTCGCCCTTCATTCACCCTGGGGGGAACAGGCGGAAGCGTGGTTTTTCATAAAGCCGATTTGGACGAAGCATTAAACCGGGGCTTAACGGCTTCGCCGATTCATGAGGTTTTGGTAGAAAAAGCAATGATGGGCTGGAAAGAGTTTGAACTGGAATTGCTGCGCGACGATAACGATAATGTGGTAATAATCTGCACTGTTGAAAATTTTGATCCCATGGGCGTTCACACCGGTGATTCGATCACGGTAGCCCCGGCCATGACCTTGAGCGATACTGCCTATCAGAAAATGAGGAATACAGCTATCTCGATGATGCGGAATCTTGGCAATTTTGCCGGAGGTTGCAACGTGCAGTTTGCTTTAAATCCTCATACCGAAGAAATCATAGCCATAGAAATCAATCCGCGCGTAAGCCGTTCTTCAGCTTTAGCCAGCAAAGCAACGGGTTATCCGATCGCGAAAATCGCCGCGAAACTCGCGGTTGGATTCACTTTGGACGAATTAAAAAACCAGATCACCAAAACCACATCGGCATACTTCGAACCCGCACTAGATTATGTGATTGTGAAGATTCCGCGGTGGAATTTCGATAAATTCAAGGGTGCTGACGATACGCTCGGTTTTCAAATGAAATCAGTGGGAGAGGTAATGGCTATTGGAAGAAGTTTTGCCGAAGCCGTTCAAAAGGCTTGTCAAAGCCTGGAGAATGAAGCGGTTGGTCTCGGTTATTATGGGAAAAGCCTCATGTATGCCGAAGAAATTATTGAATATATAAAAATTCCAAAATGGGACCGGATCTTCAGGATCAAAGATGCGCTAATGATCGGTGTTAGCGTTAAGCGCATTTGCGAATCGACCGGAATTGATCGTTGGTTCATTTACCAGATTCAAAAAATCTGCAACCTCGAAAAAGTGCTTGGAGAAGTAACGCTGGAAACCCTTTCACCCGAACTTTTGAAAGAAGCCAAGCATCTTGGTTTTGGGGATGAACAGATTGCCAGGATCATGAAAGACGGAAGCACCGATGAAGACGTTTATGAAAAGAGAAAAGCTTTAGGAATCACAAGAGTTTATAAAATGGTAGATACGTGCAGCGCGGAGTTTGAAGCGAAGACGCCTTATTTTTATAGTACCTTCGAGTAAGGATTATTCTCCAATTAAACCTGATAATTTGGTTGTATTAGAGTGGAAAGGTAAAACTTCAAACAGAAAAAAGGAATAAGGTGGAAATGATGAAAAAGCTAATTTATGAAAGGAAAGGGAAGTAGCTGAGGAACAGAGTATGTATATGATATTAAAATGGTAGAAAAATCCGGAGGTCAATCTGTAACAGCTATTTCCCCTCCCACTGATAATTTTGGTAAATTTGCAAAAAGATAGATCATGGAAGTTCTTGAAAATGATTTGGAAAAGATTGAAGGAATAACTGATCCGGAATTGAAACTGGAAATCGTAATATTACTTTACAAGAAGGATCAAATTTCATTAAGAAAGGCAGCAAAAATTGTCGGTTTGCCATGGCTCGCTTTTAGTGAGATTTTATGCGAAAGAAATATACCAACCGTAAAAATGACGCACGAAGAGTTTAAAACAGAAATAAGGACGGTTAATAGTTTACTGAGATGATTGTAATCAGCGATACTTCTTGCATCGGATATTTAATAATTATTGATAAACTTTATTTATTGAAGGACAATTTTTCAGAGATTATTATACCTCAGACAGTACACAAAGAAATACTTGAGCTTTCTGCGCAATATGATTTAAGAAAATATCTTCACTCTAACTGGATAACTGTCAATACCATTTCAAATAATGAGCTATTCAATGAATTATTAAACAAAGTAGATGAAGGAGAATCGGAAGCAATTGTATTGGCAAAAGAAATACATGCCGATTTATTGTTAATTGATGAACGTAAGGGAACTGAACTTGCACGTTCTATGGGAATAAAAACAATTGGACTTTTAGGAGTTTTGCTATTATCCAAAGGAAAAAAAATTATCCCATTCGTTCAACCTGTTTTAAAAGAATTAACGACAAGTACGACATTTAGAATAAACAAAACTTTATAAACTGACATCTTGCAACAAGCCAATGAACTCTAACATTATCTACAACGAATCTATTCCATCGAAAAAGAAAAAAATTGTCGTGCTTGGCAGCGGCCCAAACCGCATTGGCCAGGGAATTGAATTTGATTATTGCTGCGTTCATGGCTTGCTTGCCATTAAAGAATGCGGCCTTGAAGCCATCATGATCAATTGCAATCCGGAAACGGTTTCTACTGATTTCGACATTGCCGATAAATTATATTTCGAACCCGTTTTCTGGGAACATATCTGGGAAATTATTGAACTGGAAAAACCTGAAGGCGTAATCGTTCAACTGGGCGGGCAAACAGCTTTGAAACTAGCTAAGCGTTTGCATGAAAAAGGAATTAAAATTATCGGAACCTCTTTTGATAGTATGGACATCGCCGAAGATCGTGGCCGTTTCAGTGACATGCTGAAAGAACTGGAAATTCCTTATCCAAGATATGGAACGGCTCATGATGCTGATGAAGCGATTGAAATTGCACGGCAGGTTGGATACCCCGTTTTGGTGAGACCAAGTTATGTGCTGGGCGGACAAAGGATGAGAATTGTTCTCAATGATGAAGAGCTGGAAAACGGCGTTTTAAGCTTATTGAAACACTTGCCGGGAAATAAGATTTTGATCGACCAATTTTTGGATCGCTGCCAGGAAGCGGAAATTGATGCCATCTTCGACGGCGAAACCTTTCATGTAATGGGCGTAATGGAACACATTGAACCGGCCGGAATTCATAGCGGCGATAGCAATGCCGTTTTACCTCAGTTTAATTTATCTCCATTGATCGTGCAAACAATGGAAGAATATGCGGAGAAAATTGCCCGCGCTTTGCATATCAAAGGACTTATCAATATTCAATTTGCCATAAAAGACGGCGCTGTATACGTTATTGAAGCGAATCCCCGTGCTTCAAGAACGACTCCTTTCATTGCGAAAGCGTATCAAATTCCCTATCTTAATATCGCCACAAAAGTGATGCTCGGCGCTGCAACCCTAAAGGACTTCACCTTCGAGAAAAAACTGAATGGATTTGCGATAAAAGAACCTGTATTTTCTTTCAATAAATTTCCAGGAGTGAATAAGGAGCTCGGTCCGGAAATGAAGAGCACAGGCGAGGCCATTCGCTTTATCAAAGATCTTCGGGATCCTTACTTCCGGCAACTGTACCGGGAAAGAAGCATGCACCTGAGTAAATAATTCTTTAAAAAAAGTCCGTTTGCCAAGTTTGCGACTTTGACTCCCGTCGGCTTTTCGTGAAATCCTCAAGTGGCTCTGCGACTTTGCTTGCTTGCGGCTTTGGGTGGAATGTGTAATTGGAAAAAAGTCCTTTTGAAAAAACAGGTTCGAGAGAAAAAAGCATAAAAAAGTCAGTTTGCTGGAAAAAAGTTATAAAAATATTTCCCCCGTTCCGTCAACGACTCTCACGTCGTATACTTCAGGATCGATATGAAATTGATTTTTATATTCGGGTAATATTTTTGACAAAAAAGTTTGAACGCCTTCCTGCTTTATTAAATTGATGGTGCAGCCTCCAAATCCGCCTCCCATAAGCCTTGAACCGATAACGTCTTCGCTTTCCGCCGCTTTTTCCACCAAAAAATCCAGTTCTTTACAACTGACCTGGAAAAGATTTTTTAATCCTTCATGGGTTTCAAACATCAATTGTCCAAAGCCGGAAAGATCGTTTTCTTCCAGGAGTATAGCAGCTTTTTCTGTGCGCTTAATTTCTTCAACAACATATAAACAGCGCATATAAACAACATCGCCCATTTTCTCTTTCAGCGGCAGCAGATCAGAAGGATCGCTGATGTCGCGGAATGAAGAGATCCCGCATTCTTCCCTGAGGATCGATAATCCTTTTTCACACTCCTGCCTTCGCTGGTTATAATCTGAAGCTTCGAGCGAATGTTGCACTTTTGAATTGATAAGGACAATGTCATAGCCTTCAATGTCCAGAGGAATATATTTGCTTGTGATGCTCCTGCAGTCAAGCAACATCACCATGTCGGCCTTGCCCATCATGTTTGCATATTGATCCATAATACCAGACATCACCGCGGGAAAATTATGTTCGGCTCTTTGCCCCAGCAAGGCAAGATCTTTCCTGCTTATCTCAAAATGGTTTAGCTGATTTAGCCCGAAAGAAATTCCGCCCTCCAGCGCCGCAGAAGAGGAAAGCCCGCCGCCGATAGGAATATTTCCGCCGAAGGCGCAATCAAAACCAGTTAAATGAAAATCGCCTTTCTGAAATTCGTTCACTACCCCAAGAACATAATTTTTCCAGCTATCCATTTTTTTTACTTTAGATAGTGGTAAAGAAATGCTTTCATCAAAATCTATTGAATAGCAGTTGATCTTGCCGGAATTATTGAGGGCGATGGCAAAATAAATCCCTTTATTGATTGCGGCAGGCATAACAAAACCGTCATTATAATCAACATGTTCTCCAATTAGATTAATCCGCCCCGGTGAATAGAAAAGATTGGGCTCCCCTTTGAACTTTTCATTAAAGATGTTTTTCACATGCAGAGCGATCTCATTCATGACATTTTATTTAGTGACAAAATTTTATAGGAGGTTTGGAACAAAGCCGATTGACCGGGTTCAAGAGTAATAAAACCCATTCCATTATTAAAAGCGTCAGGTGGTCCGCTGATGTTTTCAAGGGCGATGCTGCGACGATGGGTTGGTGTATAAATTTGAAGAAAAGGGTAAGAAGCATCGGGCATCAACTGAACCTCAATATTTTTTTCTACATTCCTCAACACGCAAAGCGGCTGACATTCCTGTAAATCCAGGGTGAAGCAATTGTCTAGCTGTGTATCGCCGAACTTTTCAAGTGTTGTAAACCGGCTGTAATCAAGCAGTTTTTTTGTGGGAATAAGCTCCTTGTCGAATTCAAGGATGTTTTTGGCCTGGAACTCAAGGTGCAGTTCATCTATCGGAGCTCCTAAAGTGAAATACGGATGCCAGCCGTCCTGCATAGGAATAAGTCCTTCATCTTTGTTTACGCTTTCAGTAATTACCGTCAGCCGGTTTTCAGGTTCCAGTTTCCAGGTAACGATGCAATCATAATCAAAAGGATAACCCGGATCTTCGCCCCGATATTCATATTTCATGGTAACGGAAGCATTGAGTTCATTGGCCGTTTCGGAGGTTATGGTGAAAGCTTTATCATATAATTCGCCGTGCAAAGCATTCTTTGCAGGTAATGACTTTTGGATAAAATATTCCTTTTCGCCAAAAGTATATTTTGAGTTGGCAACGCGGCAAACAAAAGGGGAAAGTTTGCATCCCAAAAATCCTTCCTCCACCACCCGCTTTTTAAATTGCTCATAAGACTCATAACTGTCTATAACATTGAGGGTTGCTCCATCTTGTTCAATAACAAATTCATGGAGCATGGCGCTGCATTCCGGGAGAATTGTGGCGTAATTTCCGGTAACGTCATTTTTTAAAATTACTTTGTCAAACCCGGATTCTTTTTTTTTCTGAATTGAAAACATAGACTCTAATTTACAGAAAATATTATTTTAATTTGATTCTAAAATCTTCATGACGATCTTTTCTTCTGCAGAAAGGCCGCTTTTGCCGTCGTCCTTTTCAATCTTTTCCAGTTGTTCCATATATTTTTCCAGGTTATTGCTTTCATAGAGCGAAAGAATCAGCGGATGAACATAATACTTTTTGCAAACCGTTCTGGTGTTTCCCAAATGCCCGGAAACAATGTCAAGCGCTTCAACTATCTTCCTTTTTGCTTCAGTAACCGTTTCGCAGCAGCCTGTAGCTTTCAAAGCAAGAAAAGCGTGTACGGTTCCGGCCCATGTCCTGAAATCCTTAGCGGTAAAATCTGCGTGGCTTATTTCACGGATATAGTTATTTACAAGGCCGGAATCAATGGAATGATGATTCCCCTGGTCGTCATAAAATTGAAAAAGCTCTTTGCCGGGAATGTCCCTGCATTTTTTTATGATTCTTGCCAGCCTTTTACTTTTTAAAGTGATTTTATGATCGACTCCCTTCTTGCCTTTAAATGAAAAAGTAACTGCGTTTCCATTAAACTTCACATGCTTGTCTTTTAAGGTTGTAAGGCCAAATGACCCATATTCTTTTTCGTAGAAAGCATTGCCGATCCTGATATTGGTTCTTTCCATCAGGCTTACTACCGCCGCCAAAACTTTTCTTTCTGTCAATTCGCCAAGGGCAAGATCCTTTTCCAATTGCAGGCGGATTCCGGGCAATGCTTTTCCAAAATCATGAAGGCGATAGAACTTCGTCTCATTTCTTAACGCATTCCAGTGGGGATGATACCGGTATTGTTTGCGCTTTTTTTGATCAAAGCCGGTGGCTTGCAAATGGCCATTTTCATTTTTGCAGATCCATACATTTTCCCACGCGGGCGGAATTACCAAATGTTTTATCCTCAGCAGTACCTCATCGTCCTTTATCCTTTCCTTATTAAAATAATATTCGAACCCGCCGGCTTCGCGCCTTCTCTCAATGCCGGCCTCTTTATCGGTTACATAGATGAGATGCGCCGCCCTTGCGGTTTTTTCTTCATCATTTACGATGCTCCGCAATTGTTTTTTGGAAATTTTGGGAAGTTCCTCCACAACGCCTGTCATAGTTTTTTATTTTTTTTATCCATTGATCACCTCTCCGCCGTTTGGATGCAGCACCTGCCCGGCCATGTAACTGGAGTCGGCATTGCTCGCAAGAAATAAATAGCAAGGTGCCACCTCAGAAGGTTCGCCCGCTCGCTGCATCGGAGTTCCCTTTCCGTGTTCCTTAACCTTTTCAGGAGGATAGGATGCCGGAATCAAGGGAGTCCAGATAGGTCCGGGAGCCACCGCGTTCACCCGTATTCCCCGGCCGATCAAAGCCTGGCTCAAGCTTCGTGTAAATGAAACAATCGCGCCTTTCGTGGCGGCATAATCTATTAATTGTGGATGGCCTTTATATGCGGTTATTGAAGTAGTGTTCACGATCGCGCTTCCTTTTGCCATATGTGGCAAGGCTGCTTTGGTGATCCAAAACATGGAGAAAATGTTGGTTTGGAAAGTGGTGATCATGTTCTCCGTCGTGATTTCTTCAAAGGTGTCGCTTTCAACTTGAGTGGCGGCGTTGTTGATTAAAACGTCAATGCGCCCGAATTCCCGAATGGCTTTATTTACCGCATCCTTGCAAAAATCTTCGTTTTTCAAATCGCCAGGGATCAGCAAACATTTTCTTCCAAATTCTTCAATTTTTTTCTTTGTATCATTTGCGTCATCATGTTCGTTCAAATAAACGATGGCTACATCCGCTCCTTCCTTTGCAAACAGCAGCGCGGTTGCTTTACCAATTCCGCTATCGGCCCCCGTTATAAATAAAATCTTGTTTTCCATCTTCCCCGTTTGTTTCACGGGATTCGTATCTGGATGGTGTTGCATTTCCTTTTCACTTCCCGGATGTTCCTGTGGAGATTTTTCTTCTGATTTGGTTTTACTTTTTTGCATAGCTCTATATTAAAAATGGTTGAGTAATTAATTCTACAAAGAATTATCTAAAAAAGGCAGGCGATTTGCCTGCCTATAAACATTAATGACCATGCCCGTTTACTCATCGGTTTCATTAGCTTCCAGGAACTTAGATTCACCTTCGGCATTCCTTATTACAATTTCATCATCATTAATGTTTTTCTTATTTTCCTCTTTTTTCGCATTTTTTTCGGTACTCAATGCTGCCATATGAAGCTGGGTGTCCGTTCCGGCAGAAACTCCGGTGGGCACATCCTCATTGGTTTCCGTGCCTAACTCGTTGCTGCCCATTGTTGGATTGGTTATGATCTCTTTTTCCGCCATGATTTTTAATATTAAGATTAATAATGAAACTGCATGAAAAATTGATGCCAAAGAAAGAGGCTAACCTCCCTTATATTTGCGGAATTTTTAACTTATAAGCAGATTGAATGAAGAAATATGTACTATTAGGATTTTTACTAGCCGCTTCCCAGCAGATTTTTGCGTTTATAAACCAACACAACTGGCGTTGGCGCAAGGATGACGGTTCAGAAACAAACGCTACCTGGTTAGCCGCAGAAAAAACAGAACCTATGATTATCACTAATGAACCTCTGCGATTAAGAATTGAACTGTATTCCGATGCGACTCCACGTGATCTTGCGGGTGCCAACTTAATGTATTCAACAGACAAAATAGTCTGGGATACTGTTCGCTTTATACCGAAAGAAAATGATCCGTTTAAATTATCAGGCACCAGTCCCTTCGTAAACGATCTTGAAGCTACAACCCAACAATTATCCTCTTCCTCAGATTATCTCTTTCAACCAGGAAAAGTAATTGTTTCATCAGAAAGTTTCCCTTCGGATATGCTAGCTCCATTCGTGGGAACTGAATATGAAATAGGGATTACACCAACGGCAAAAATTTCGCCCAATACTACCTATTTCTTTCACATCCGCACAGGTTCAGATAATTTTGTTTCATCATCCCTGGCAACCGGGACATCTGTTTTAGGTGTAACATTAAAGGATTTTACAGCAAAAGTTGCCAATCAAGGAGTCAAATTAAATTGGGAAACTTCTTCTGAACACAACAACGATTTTTTCGAAATTGAAAGAAGCAATGATGCAAAAAACTGGAAATCTATTGGAAGAGTTAAAGGAAAAGGAACAACTAACCTTAGCAGTACCTATTCTTTTGAAGATAGAAATCCATTGAAAGGAAATAATTATTATCGTTTCAGACAATATGATTTTGATGGAAACTCAACCCTTTCCATTATAAAACCGGTGAATTTTGATCAGGTTGCTGATGTAAACATTATCGTTTTCCCCAATCCGGCAAAAGGTGCCATTCAGTTTAAAATTGGCAACAGAAAAGTGGAAAATATTTTGGTTCTTCTTACCGATGGAAGTGGAAATACGGTTCATAGCGAAGCAATAAAAAACTTAAACCCCGGCGAGTTTTATAAATTAAAGCCTTCTAAAACATTAGCTCCCGGATTTTATTTTTTGACCCTTACCTGTAAGCAATTTGCCAAAAGCATAAAAGTAATCGTTCAATAATTACTCATCTTCTTTACAAAAGGGAAAGAAGATGCACGTTTTCTTTCCCTTTTTTATTATTTAAATGACATCCCTTTTTTCTAAATACCGGCTCGCCTTTGTCCTTTCCGCGCTTCTTTGCTTTGCTGCTATTGTGAAGCTTGATTTTCTAGCTACCTGGATTTGTTATGTCCCTTTGTTTATTGAGATCATGAACAAAAAGCCAAAAGAAGTTTTTAAAACAGGTTTCTTTTTTGGTTTGCTTTTTTCCATTCCCTCTTTTTATTGGATGATTCCCGGCGCGAAACGCTTTACCGGAAACAGCATTTTTTATGGAATAGTGGTTTTCCTGCTTTCTGCCCTCCTGATGGCGCTTTTTTGCGCCATCCTGCTTTACATTTTTGCACTATTGAAACATTCCCCGAAGAAAAAAATAACGCCATTTTTTAATACGGTTTTGATGGCATCTGTTTTCACTGTTGGCGAATGGGGGCTTTCAACCTTAACTACAGGCTTTCCGTGGTTTCAGTTTCATTCCGGGGCGGGCTTGGTGGATAATGTGTATTCCATTCAGGCAGCATCCCTCTTCGGCCTTCATATCCTGACTTTTATCGGTGTTGCGGTTAACTTCTTATTTGCATGGTGCTTTTCAACTGGGCAATGGAAGCGGATTGTAATCCCCTTTTCCGTAATCGGTTTATATATGTTATTCGGGTTTATTTTATTGACAGATTTTGAAAAAGTTTCAAACAATCGACCGTTTGTAAAAGTGGCGATTCTTGCCGAGAACATTCCGTCAGAAACAAAATGGAATGACAATACCGGCAATTTTTTGGTTCAAAAGATTTTAGGTCTGGCACGTTCAGCGGCTGTTGCAAAACCTGATCTCGCTTTGTGGTCTGAATCCGCAATTCCTTGGACCTACAAAAAAGACGACGACCTGGTAAAAGAGATTCTTGCTATTACAAAACCCTCAGAAATAACCCACATTTTGGGCATCAATACTGAAAGTAAAAGCGGGGTTGTTTTGAATTCCGCCTACGCTCTTTTGCCTGATGGCAACGCAAGCGGAAGGTATGACAAGCAATTTTTATTGACCTTTATAGAAAAACCAATTAAGGGATGGATCATTCCTTTTTTTTCCAGTAATGGATATTCGGTTGAAAAGGATGTCCGCCATGCTGATCCCCTTTCTACTCCCTATGGCAATGCGGGTATTTTAATTTGCAATGAAGTTACCGTTCCCGCAGCCGCAGCCTCTCTTGCCAATAAAGGTGCCGAATTCCTCTTGAATATGAGCAATAACGGATGGTTCAATGACACGTATCTGGTTAGGTCGCATTTCTTTTATGCACGCTTGTGTGCCGTTCAAGCCCGTAAAGATCTTGTCATAAATTGCAGCAATGGCTATTCGGGATTAATAAAAGCGTCGGGCGAAATCAAACAGCAGGAAAGCAGCGACAAGTCCTTTATTAGTATGGTTTCTTTGCAACCCAATAATGCTAAAACCACCTCCTCTTCCTACCCGGATCTCTTTATTTATTTTTGCGCAGCATTGCTCCTGGGCTTTATTGTTTGTAAATTTTCATTCAAGAAATTTGGCTGATATTTTCCAGCAAACCAACTTTTTCCAGCTTTTTTTTGTTTTCAAAACACCTGCCCTCTGGTTTCTATAATTGAAACAGTAAGCCAAAAATTCTTTATTTTACAACATGAATTACCTGGCTCATGCCTTCCTTTCTTTTAATAATCCTGAAATTTTAACCGGTAACATGATCAGCGATTTTGTTAAGGGAAAAAGGAAATTCGATTATCCCCAGAATATTCAAAAAGGAATTGAGTTACACCGCATGATTGACAATTTCACGGATTTTCACTCAGTTACCGCACGGGCGAAAGAGCTTTTTCGGCCTAATTATCGTTTATATTCCGGAGCTTTTGTTGATATTGTTTATGACCACTTTTTAGCTTGTGATGAAAAACAATTTGAGGAATATAAGGGACTTGAAAATTTCAGCCGGCAAACCTACCGGCTGCTTGAGCAAAACAAGATGTTTTTCCCGGAAGGCTTCCAGCGCATGTTTCCTTACATGAAATCTCAGGACTGGCTTTATCATTATCGCTTCACGGATGGCATTCAAAAAAGCTTTGGTGGCCTTGTTCATCGCGCTGCTTATTTGAAGGAATACCATTTAGCTTTCGAAATTTTCAAGACCCATTATAAGGAGTTGGAGAGATATTACGCTGATTTTTTCCCCGAACTAAAGGAATATGCTTTTCATGGTTTAAGCAAGCTTTTGACTGTATAAATCCCTCTATATTTGCAACTCAAAAAAAAATATGAAACGCTTTATTGCAATAATTTTATGGATGGTGGTCTTTTCTGCTTCTGCTCAAACGAACAGCAAAATTCCCCCGCTCGACAAGTCGCCAATGGATATGAGTTATTATCCCGTCAATTATCCGATCTTACAAATTCAAAACAAAGTGACAGAGCCTTTGACGGTGAGAGTGATTTATGGAAGGCCGCAGCTCAATGGCAGAAAGATTTTCGGTGGATTGCAGGAATATGGAGAAGTTTGGAGACTCGGCGCGAATGAAGCCACAGAAATTGAATTCTTTAAAGATGTAAAGATCAGCAACAAAAAAGTAAAGAAAGGCAGATATACAATGTATGCCATTCCTTTTCCGGACAAATGGACCTTGATCCTGAACAAGGAAACTGATATCTGGGGAAGTTTCGCCTATGATTCCGGGAAAGATGTGTTGCGCATTGACTTGCCGGTAAATAAAAATGAAATGACCGAAGACTTCTCTATCGTTTTTGAAAAAACGGCCACTGGAGCGGATATGAATATGTATTGGGAAGATGTACGAACCACATTGCCCATCTCATTTTAGCGAATCCATTCCGGGAATCACCGGATAGATTAAAAGTAAGTATATTAGCGGAAGCCGCAAATTATCATCAACGGCTGAATATGAAATGTCGATCATTTAAATAAATACATTTTGAAACAGGAAACCAAATTCATACACGCGGGCGCTGTTCCCGATCCCTCTACCGGCGCTATCATGACTCCAATTTATCAAACTTCCACCTTTGTTCAGGAAAGCCCCGGTGTGCATAAAGGATATGAATATGCCAGGACGCAAAACCCTACCCGTCATGCTTTGCAGGAAGCACTGGCTGCCGCTGAAAATGGAAAATTTGGCTTGTGCTTTTCGAGTGGTTCAGCGGCGTCGGATGCTGTAATGAAACTCTTGAATCCCGGCGATGAGGTGATTGCGGCAAATGATATGTATGGCGGGACGTATCGCCTTTTTACAAAGATTTTTGAAAAATATGGATTGAAATTTCACTTCATCAATATGCAGGATGCCAATGAAGTTTCAAAATATGTGAATGCCAACACCAGGCTCATCTGGTTGGAAACGCCCACCAATCCGATGATGAATATCACGGATATCAGCGCAGTTGCGGACATCGCCAAAAAGAATAATCTCCTGCTTTGCGTGGATAATACTTTTGCTTCTCCTTATCTCCAAAACCCATTGGATCTGGGCGCCGATATTGTCTTGCATTCAGCCACAAAATACATTGGCGGCCACAGCGATTCTGTTCATGGATGCCTGATCGTTAATGATCCGGAATTAAAAGACAAGCTTGCTTTCATTCAAAATAGTTGCGGGGCGGTTCCTGGCCCACAGGATTGCTTTTTAATTTTACGTGGACTAAAAACCCTTCATGTACGCATGCAGCGACATTGTGAAAATGGAGAAAAGATTGCCCGCTGGCTCAGGGAGAATCCCAAAGTTGATAAAGTGTACTGGTGCGGATTTGAAGACCATCCTAACCACAACATTGCCAAAAAGCAAATGCGTGGATTCGGAGGAATGATGAGTTTTACTTTAAAAGACGACAGTATTGAAGCTGCCAACAAAGTTCTTTCTTCCACTCGGCTTTTTTCACTTGCTGAAAGCCTGGGCGGTGTGGAAAGCCTTATTGGCCATCCGGCAACAATGACTCACGCCAGCATACCAACAGAAGAAAGATTAAAAAACGGGTTGGTAGATTCATTGATCAGGTTAAGCGTTGGAATTGAGGATGCCGGCGATTTGATTGAGGATCTGAACCAGGCAATTGGGTAAAACTTACATTTAATTTTGTAATTTTAAAAAGGCATTTAAACCTGATTTTTAAAATAAAATTATGGCATACAATAAAGAAGATCTTTTCAATTTGCCTGTTGCCGAAAAATATGAACTTGTAATGGACTTGTGGGATCAAATTGAGAAAGACTTGTTAGATGTAAGTGAAGAAGAAATTCAGTTTGCAAAAGTGCGCTTAAAATTGCATCGCCAAAATCCGTCTGAACGAATTAGTGTGGATGAATTAAAGAAGCTAATAACAGACAAATATGGATTTTGATATTATAGTCAAACCATCAGCTCAGATCGATTTGGAAGAAGCCATTCTCTGGTGGAAAGAATTAACAAAATCCCTAATGCCTTTTTAGAAATAGCTCCAGAAATAAGAAGAGCAATTATTAAGAAATACCCCTATAAAATATTTTATACAATCGAGGGGAATACAATTTTTATAATCGGTATTATACATGCTAAAAGAAGCAAGGCTTTTGTAAAAAACCGGTTAAAGAAAATGTAGCATTAAAGCAAACAATTTTCAGGAAATACTCTTTTGTGGAAAAAACGAATAGCCCTCAGCTGAAAAAAATCCTTGACAAAAAAGTCATTCAATTTAATAATCCGGCCTTCATAAAGGACGATCCGGTTTGTATTCCGCATCTTTTTTCAAAAAAGCAGGATATTGAGATCGCCGGTTTTTTCGCGGCCATTTTCGCCTGGGGAATCCGCAAAACCATCATCGCCAAATGCAGAACGCTTATGGAACTGATGGATAATTCACCTTATGATTTTTGTATTGGCCATAGCGAACAAGATCTGAAAAGGTTACTGGGGTTTTGTCACCGAACTTTTAACGACACCGACCTCCTGTATTTTATTTCTTTCCTAAAATTCCATTATTCAAAAAACGAATCGTTGGAAAATGCTTTCTTTAACCAAGAGACACTACGATCCCAAAGTGAAATTATTGAAGCTTCTTTGAATCATTTTTACCAGTATTTTTTTTCTTTGGAAGATGTGCCGCATAGAACTAAAAAACATATTGCTTCTCCTCAAAAGAATTCAAGCTGCAAGCGATTGAATATGTTCCTGAGATGGATGGTTCGCGACGATCATAAAGGAGTTGATTTTGGATTATGGAAAAAAGTTTCACCTTCCAAATTGATTTGCCCGGTAGATGTGCATGTGGCACGGGTGTCAAGGCAATTCGGGTTAATCACGAGAAAACAGGTAGATTGGCTGACGGCGCTAGAATTAACGGAAAAGTTGAGAACCCTGGACAGAAACGATCCTGTCAAATATGATTTCGCATTGTTTGGAATGGGAATTTTGGAACGATATTAATACTGGTTATTTTTTGGATTAATTTTTATTATGTTTCATTATCACTAAATAATTGGGTAAATTCAGTAAACAATGAGTGAAGAAATTATCACGGCAATTAACCAGCTCCAGATTCAAAATCGTGAAGAAATAAGGAACCGGCTCATTTTCTTACTAAACGAGTTGATGAACAAAAATTTTACTTCCTTGGTTCGCTTGCTTTACCAGGTAGATGTAAGTGAAAAGAAAATAAACGAAGTTTTAAAAAGCAATCGTCAGGAGGATTCTGCGCCGCTGATTGCAGATTTGATCATAGAAAGGCAAATTCAAAAATTAGAAAGCAGGAAACATTTTTCCCCAAATAAAGACTCAGGTAATGAAGAGAGATGGTGATTGCAAACTTTAGTTATTTCTTTTCAAACATGAGCTTTTGCACTTCTTTTTTATCCTCTTTTGTTTTGCTAAGATCAAAGCCAGTTCCAAAGATCATATCCCAAAGATGAGAGCTGACGCCGAATCCTTTGTCATCGTTTTTGTAATGGTGTAAATGATGATTGCGCCAAATGGGTTTCATCCATTTAAAAGGTGGATTCCAGGCATGGATTGCATAGTGCATGCTGCCATAAAGAAGATAACCGAAAATGAATCCCGGGAAGAAAACCAATACATTATTCCCTAACGCGGCATGCATCAAAAAAAAGACGATTGAGGAAATTATAATGCTGGGAACCGGTGGCATGAACAACCTTTGCCTGTCTCTTGGAAATTCATGATGGTTACCGTGCAGCACATAAGAAATCCTTTGAATTCGCGGATTGTCACTAACCCAATGAAAAACAAACCGGTGAATCATGTATTCAAAAAATGTCCAGAAAATTACACCACCAAAAAAAAGGGACAGCACCTTCGCCAGGGAAAAATCGTATTTATAAAAAGCAAGGTAAGGCAATAGGATAATTACCGGCAAATATAATCCCCAAATAACCAGCGGATTTGTTTTAGTGAGGTATTCAAGGTAGCGATTTTGGAAGATTTGGGCCTGTCCTTTATTATGAATTTTGTCAAATTGCATAGCCATTAGTTCTTAACTTTTTACTTCTGTGAGCAAAATTAAAACCAAAAGTGTTCCAAGTTTATTCAAGGCACGCCAGCAGTATGTAAAAATAATTTGTTGAAATTTATTCGTTTGCTAAAAGAAATCCGCTTTGTGGATTTTACACAACGCAATGGATACAAGTTCTAATTTTTGACCATGTCGGCAGAGATGGGCAGAGCTGAAGGGGGCACTTCTTGTTTGCGAATCATTATCTTGCACAACGTAAAAAATTATTTGATGAAATTAGTTTCTTATTTAAAAGAAGATCACGCCCAACTGGCGCTTTTAGTTAATGGATTTGTGTACGATACAGACATGCTCCATCCCAATTTACCGGTAACGATGACGATGTTTTTGAATTACTGGGACGATGTTTTTCCCATCGCTCATTCGATTAATAAAATTTTGCTCGAAGGCTCTTCCCGGTTTCGCGGAATTCCTGTTGAGGAGGTTGAACTCCTCGCGCCGGTTCCTAATCCAACGAGTTGCCGTGACGCTTATGCCTTCCGCCAGCACGTAGCCACAGCCCGTAGAAACAGAAAGGTAGAAATGATCCCTGAGTTTGACCAGTTCCCTGTTTTTTATTTCACGAACCACAATAGTATTACAGGCCCCGGAGAAATAGTTTGCATGCCTGACCATTTTAATAAACTCGACTTTGAACTGGAAGTGGCCATTGTAATTTGCAAGCCAGGAAAAAACATAAAAGCTTCTGAGGCCGATGAATATATTGGCGGCTACATGATCATGAACGACCTGAGCGCGCGCACGTTGCAAATGGACGAAATGAAACTAAACCTCGGCCCTGCGAAAGGAAAGGATTTTGCAACGGTAATCGGCCCTATCCTCGTTACGCCAGATGAGTTGGAGGAATATAAAATCCTTTTGCCAAAAGAAAACCAAACTGGAAATACTTACAACCTTACAATGACATGCAGCGTAAATGGCAGTGAAGGTTAGTGAAGGAAATTTTGGAGATATGGATTGGACTTTTGCAGAAATAATTGAGCGGTGCAGCTATGGCGTTCAATTGTTTCCAGGCGATGTGATTGGAAGTGGCACGGTTGGCACCGGCTGTTTCCTGGAACTCAATGGTACAGGCAAATTAAATGATCCGGATTATAAAGAACAGTGGCTGCAGGAAGGCGATCAAGTTGAAATGGAAATTGAAGGATTAGGGAAATTGAAAAACACGATCGTAAGAGATGAAAGTGATTTTTCTATTTTGGCTTTGAAGAAGTAGATGCAACTTTATGTACAAAATAGTTGCGAAGGCTTGCAGAATATAAGATGGGATTATTGGGACAGAGGTAGTTGATTTATATAATACCTTAATAGTCCGATGGTTTGAAATCCATTGTTACAAAATCGGCCAAGGTTAGCAAACGGAATTTTTTCAAGGATTTTTACAGCAAAAGCCGTAGGCATGATCTATACGGTAACATCGAATTTTAATCCGATGATTTGCCATGGACCGAAATCTTACCGATCTACACAATTTCCTTCACAACATTTGCCACCACATGCGGTTTGCCCAAAGTGTAATAATGCAATACCGGGGCGCCGGCTTTTTTTAATTCCCGCGATTGTTGCAACAGCCATTCCTGGCCCACGATTTCGACCTCGGCGTCGGTTTTGCACTTTATGATCTCGTTGCTTAATTCAGTAGGGATGTCCACATGAAAAGTGCGGGGAAGAACCGACAATTGTTTTTTGGTGGTTATGGGTTTCAGGCCGGGAATAATAGGAACTTCAATTCCTGCTGCCCTGCAGCTTTTAACGAATTCAAAATATTTATTGTTGTCAAAAAACATTTGGGTAGTGATATAATCCGCCCCTGCATCAACCTTCATTTTCAAATAGCGCATGTCGCTTTGAAGATTCGGCGCCTCGAAATGTTTTTCCGGATATCCGGCAACGCCAATGCAGAATTTGGTTTTATATCCATCACGGATATCGTCTTCAAGGTAAATTCCATGATTAAGGTTCACCGCCTGTTTCAAAAGATCTATCGCGTAAGAGTGTCCGTTCGGCTCCGGCTCGAATAACGTTTCGTTTTTTGCCGCGTCTCCCCGAAGCACCAACACGTTGTCGATGCCGAGAAAAGCCAGGTCTATCAAGGCATTTTCGGTTTCCTGCAAATTGAATCCACCACAGATTAAATGCGGCACTGCATCCACTTTGTAATGGTTCATAATGGCCGCGCAAATTCCCACTGTTCCAGGACGTTTGCGCACTTCAATCTTTTCAAAAGTACCGTCCGCGCGCTTTTTAAAAACCTGTTCGCTCCTATGATAGGTAACATTGATAAATGCTGGTTTGAATTCCATAAGGGGATCCAAATGATTGTAAATAGATTCTATCGTTTTCCCTTTTAATGGGGAAGAATTTCAAAAGAAATAGCAGTTTCAGGCGACTGTTCTATGTGTTCGGTTACTTTCATTTTTTATTAATGGATGCAAACATAAGCGGTAATGAAATAAATGCAAAAAATTGTAGAACTATGTACTCAAAGTTGTTTTCTTTGTATGCGCACGGCATTCAAAATCGCGAGCAAAGCGACTCCCACATCCGCGATCACTGCTTCCCATAAATTGGCGATGCCTCCCGCTCCCAGGATCAGGACGATCATTTTTACCGTCATGGCCAGAATGATATTCTGCCAAACAATATTACTGGTGATCTTTCCCGCTTTTATAGCTGACACAATTTTTGATGGCCGGTCGTTTTGGATCACTACATCGGCTGTTTCAATGGTCGCATGGCTTCCCAATGCCCCCATGGCGATGCCAACATCCGCCAGAGCGATCACAGGCGCATCATTAACCCCATCACCCACAAAAGCAATCTTCCTGTTTTGTTTTTTAAGCTGCGCCACTTTTTCAAGTTTTTCTTTCGGCAAAAGGTTGCCGAAAAACTCTTTAATGCCAAGCTTGTTCGCTACTTTTTCCACAATGCTTTCCTTGTCTCCTGAAAGCATGATGGTCTTAATGTTCAATTGGTGCAATAACCGGATCGTTTCCGGTGCATCTTCTTTTATCTCGTCAGCAATAACAATATAGCCAGCATAAATCTTGTCAACGGCAACCGCTACGATCGTATCTGCTAGGCCCTTCAAGTGGCGTGGGAATTGGATATGGTTGTTTTCCAGCAATTTCAAATTTCCCGCAATCACCTCTTTTCCAGCTACTATCCCTTTTAAGCCAAAACCGGAAATCTCTTCTACTGCAGAAACATTGAGACTGGCAGCAACTTCTCCGGCAAAAGCAGTGATTGCCTTTGCAATCGGATGTGTTGAATGCTTTTCCAGGCTGGCTGCCAATCCGATCATTTCTTCCTCAGCAATTGTTTCGGCGAAAATATTTTGAACCTTGAAAACTCCTTTGGTAAGGGTTCCGGTCTTGTCCATCACAACCGTGTCCACTTTAGTCATGGCATCAAGGAAATTGCCGCCCTTGAACAAAATTCCATTGCGCGATGCAAGGCCAATTCCTCCAAAATATCCGAGGGGAATGGACACTACCAAGGCGCATGGGCAACTGATAACAAGAAAAACCAGCGCCCTGTAAAACCATTCATCAAAATGATAGGGAGATGTGAAAAAATAGGGTAGGAAGCACAGCGCAACGGCCAGGAAAAAAACGATGGGCGTATATACTTTGGCAAAACGGGAAATGAACAATTGGGTTGGGGATTTCCGGGCCGTAGCTTCCTGTACCATTTGGAGGATCCTACTAAGCGCGCTATTCCTGAAGGATGCTGTCACCTTTATTTCCGCCACATTATTCAGGTTGATCATCCCCGCATAAATGGTTTCTGATTTAATTTTAGTTGCCGGCCTGCTTTCTCCGGTCAGGGCAGAAGTATTAAAAGTAGCTTTTTCAGAAAGCAACTCTCCGTCCAAAGCGGACTTTTCGCCATGACGGATCAATATGGTTTCACCCAATTGAACCTCCGAAGGATGAACTACGATTTGCCGGCCGTTTCTTATAACAGTAGCCTCATCCGGCCTGATGTCCAGCAGCGCCTTTATGTTTTTTTTCGCTTTGTTCACGGCTGAGTCCTGGAACCATTCCCCTATGCAATAAAAAACCATTACGGCAACACCCTCGCTATAAGCACCGACATAAAAAGCACCAAGGGTGGCCACGCTCATCAAAACAAATTCATTAAAAATGCTCCCACGTTTTATATTGCGGAAAGCAAGATCCAGAACGTGATAACCGGCCAGAAGAAAAGCTGCCGCATGGATGGAGAAATCAATCTCTTTTGCTGGAACGAAATCAAATCCATATTTCAACACTAGCATCGCCACCAGGATGGAAAAGGCTAAAAGGAGGTTCCAGTGGGCTTTCCAGCCATCCGGTTCAGGAGTTGCCCCATGCGAATGCCCATCATCATCGTCGCAGTGCCTGCATGCAAGATTGGCATTTTTCATGGGCTTCCCGTCATGATGCACATCCTTTCCTTCTTCTATTTTTAGTTGTTCCTCCATATTTTACTGAATAAAAAACGCGAGAATCCCGGTGGCTACTAAGGTAACACCGGTTATAATCCCCGCATTATGTTCTAATGAGTGCCAGTTTAATTTTAACACGCCAATGTAGGCAAGCCTTACTAAAAGGACCATCCCCGCCGTTGTGATAACAAGGTACAAGGCTGCGATAAACCAGATCAGCCACGGAGCCTGGGTTCCGGCCAGCAGGAAATAGGCTTCAATTTCCATGCACGGCGACAAAAACATTGCCAGTACCAAAGCAACTATAATTTTCTTTTTTGAGTGTTTCTTTTTGATGCTGTCATCCAGGTGAAAATGCTTATGCGTATGATGACGGTAAATGAAAACGATGCCTAAAACGATCAGGATCACCGGCGCTATGAAATGTGTGAAGTGGTCAATATTTTCTGCCATTTGCGCGCCCAAAAAACCAAGAACAAAACCAATGATGATCGTGCTCAAACCATGGGCCACCGCCGAAATGAATGTTACCTGGGTCACTTCATTTACTGACCACTTTTCCTTTCTTCCAATAGCAATTACGGGCAGCCAGTGATTTGGAATCGTCGCGTGTAAAAGACTTAAAATAATACTGCCGGTAATGATGCTGAACATTAATGAAATTTATAAAAAACCTTAAAAATAATTAATTAAACCCGAAAGGATTCTGCAAGATAGATGGAAGTGCATTTTTTGAAGAAAAATATTTGGCAGAATTGGAAGTTGAATTCTTTCCATATAGACAGAAAGAGAAAGCACATCGAGCCTAAAACTTTTACAAAGCCAGCAAACGGACTTTTTTAAACATTTCTTTTCCTTCCTGCCTTATTCCCTTTTTCCTTTGTGGCTCGTTTGTTCCTTCGTGTGGCAAAACGAAACATTTTTTTTAAACGGTAAATGCTGGCTTCGCCAAACTAATATTTTTGCAAAAAAAATATATAAAATGAAGTCTATCACCACGATTGCTTTAGCAATCTTTTTTGGAAACATAATGGCCTATGGGCAAATTGATACCATAAATGCCGTGAATAATACTCTTAACATTGCAAAATTAAAAGAAGGCAAAGTAGCTTACAGCGTTTATTTCACAGACAGTGCTTTTAATTTTAAAGGAGCCGGAGATATTTGGGAAAGGACGACCCGATTTTCTGTTCAAAACGACCGTAAGATTGTAGAGTTTGATTGGAAATGGTATCACGGGGATTCACTTCTGGCGCATGTTACCAACTATATGGATCGACAAACCCTCGCGCCGCTTTTTCATAAAGCCGTTTCAAAAAGGGGAACGATCGCTTATGATTATGCAGGTGGCTATATGGTTCCTTCCCAATCGATTGAAAACAATGCCGCAATGGCTCGTTCCAAAGTTAAAATGGACATCCCAATAATCAGTTGGGAGCAAGACCTGGAAACATACCCGCTGCTTCCCATAAAAAAGATTGGCCAAAAATTCGACATTGCATTTTTTGACCCGAATGAAAAAGCGCCAACTTACCATCGATATGAGGTTGTGGGTAAAGAGATTCTAGAAATGAATGCTGACACAAAAGCGAGCTGCTGGCTTCTGAAAAGCGATTCCGGGAACGGAAATTACTCCTTGTTCTGGTTAACCGAAAAATCAAAGGAAGTCGTAAAAATGAAGGAATTTTATAATGGCAGGTACCGATTTAAAGTGAGATTGTATTAGAGAGATTAATTGGGCATTACCTAATTAGTTCTGCAGTACAAATCGATTTTTTTTCTTTCAAGCCTGAAGATTTGAAAAAAAACAGTAACCAAAGTTTTTAAAAACATTTCTTTCCTTCTTGCCCATTAGAAGAAAAACCAGCAAAAGGACTTTTTTAGAACATTTATTTTCTTCATGCCTTCGGGTTTATGACAATAATCTACTTGTCAGGCACGGCAAGAAGGTACAAAGAAAAAGGCAGAAATTCCTGTTTGATATTGTGTTCCTTGAGCTTTATAGATATTTCAAATGTATTAGGTACGGCATTTGAAGTGTTCTGGGAAAAATCATTTTATGAATGGGACGATGATGCAATTTTTCCACTGGTATTTGCCATCAGATGGAAACTTGTGGAACCAGTTAAAAGCAGAAGCGCCGCGGCTAAAATCGCTGGGTTTCACCACCATCTGGTTGCCACCGGCATTCAAAGGGGCGAAGGGGGAAACAAGTGAGGGTTACGACATTTACGATCTTTATGACCTTGGGGAATTTGATCAGAAGAATTCAGTTCGAACGAAATATGGAACGTGCGCAGAATACCTGGCGACCATTAAAGCTGTTCATGACCAGGGAATGCAGGTGATGGCTGACATTGTCCTGAACCATAAAGCCGGAGGTGATGAACTGGAAAAAATAAAGGTTGTTAAAGTGAATCCCGAAGACCGGGATCATGTCATTTCCGTCCCTTTTGAAATTGAGGCTTTCACAAAATTTACCTTCCCGGGAAGGAATAAAAAATATTCAGATTTTGAATGGAACTACATGTGTTTTTCGGGCGTTGACACTGCCCAAAACAGCGACGAAAAAGGGATTTTCAGGATTCTGAACGGATACGGGGATTCGTGGCAGGAAATCATTGGCGAGGAAAAAGGTAATTATGATTTCCTGATGTATAACGATATTGATTTCAGGAACCCAGCGGTTTGCGAAGAATTGGATCGCTGGGGCAAATGGTATTGGGAGGTAACGCAATTCGATTCCGTAAGGCTGGATGCTGTCAAACATATCGCCCCCGGTTTTTATCTTGATTGGCTCAAAAAGTTGCGTGAAAACACCGGTTGTGAAATATTCGCGGTAGGAGAATATTGGGCGCCCGGATTTTTGGATTTGCTATTAAAGTACATAGAGGCCACCGGTGGTGAAATGAGCTTATTCGATGCGCCCCTGCACCAAAATTTTCACCAGGCTTCGATTAATAAGAACAAATATGACTTGAGAAAAATTCTAGATGTAACTCTTTTAAAAGCCATACCCGAAAAAGCCGTCACCGTTGTTGACAATCATGACACACAGCCCCTGGAATCGCTGGAATCCCCTGTGGAAGAGTGGTTCAAGCCATTGGCCTACGCGATCATCTTGCTGCGCCAGGAAGGGTATCCCTGTGTTTTTTATCCCGATCTCTATGGAGCCCATTATATAGGCACGGGAAACGACGGCAAGGAACACGAAATTTGGCTGGCGAAAGTCGATAGCATTGAGCAGCTTCTTCAGGTACGCCGCGACCACGCTTACGGAACGCAGCGTGATTATTTTGATCATGTCAATTGCATCGGCTGGACCAGGGAAGGCGACGAGAACCACAGCGGCTGCGCGGTGCTTTTATCCAGCGGCGACGACGGGTTCAAAGAAATGGAAATCGGCAAGCGATATTCAGGCAGGAAATTTGTCGATTTGCTGAAAAAAAAGGAGGAGGAAATTGAAATCAATGCGGAAGGCCGCGGCACCTTCCTTGTAAACGCCGGTTCAGTTTCCGTTTGGGTGGAGAAGGTCTAGGATGCAAAGGGTGAATAAGCAAACGAATCTTTTTAGAAGAAAAATTATAAAGTTTCTTGGTGATCCTTATTAATCTTATCGCTTACGGTTAAAAAAAGTGTAGTGAAACAGACTTTGGCTGTCGGATTTTTTTCAAAAAAAAACTTTAGGATAATTGTTTCACGGGTTCATTTTCCAAGGCAAGGTAGTGCATGCTTAACAGCAGGAATATATGCTTTTCCAAATTTTTCCCATTATAGTGCCGGCTCAATAACCCTTTCACGGCATCCACATCTATATGTTTATAGCTTGAATGGAAGGCAGAAAAGATTTCCATGATTTGCTTATAATGGCTCCTGAACCAGGCTTCGGTTGGCGATTTGAAGTCGAGTTTTTTCCTTTCAATAATTGAAGACGGCAAATATTCCTTTGCAAACTTTTTGTGAATAATTTTTCCTTCCCTGGAATTGAATTTATACTGTGGCTTTAAAGATTCTATAAATTCAATTAACTCATTGTCAAGAATAGGCACTCTGCATTCAAGGCCAAAGTGCATCGTAACTTTGTCCGTGTACATTAACAAGTCATCTGCCAAAGACGTTCGCGTATCATAATATAAAAACAGGTTTTTGATGCTTGTGTTTTTACCCGGCATCCTTTTTTTCCATGTCTCATTAATAAAACGTTGCTGCGCTCTAAGCACTTCTTTATAATGCTTCCGCATAGAGGGAACCATCAAATTCGCAACTTCATTTATTCCGGAAATCGCATTTAACTCGATCAGAGAATCAATGTCATCTGAGCACTGCATAGCAGAAGCCAAGCGCCGTATGTTTTCTTTTTTATTATAAAAGTATTTTGCACTTTTAGTAAAATTCATAAGAGATTTAAAATTGCGCGAATACTCAAGCAGTGGCAAGCTCCTGTATTTGTGATAACCCCCAAGTGGCTCATCTGCTCCCTGCCCGCTCAAAACTACTTTAACCTGGGAGGAGGCCAGTTGTGAAAGGTAGTACATGGGAAGAATAGAGGTGGTTCCAATTGGCTCTTCCACGATTTCTACAATTTCCTTAATCGAACTTAATAGGTGGGAGGAATCTGTTTTCCTGGAATAGTTTTCAAGGCCTAAAATGTGAGCTGTATGCTTAGCCAGCGTAATTTCATCAATTCCATGGTGAACTCCCTCAAAACCTACCGTAAACGTTTTCAGCGCGCTTTTAGATTTTTGTTTGGCAATGGCGGCAACCAATGCGGAATCCACCCCACTGCTCAATAATATACCAACTTCAACATCAGACATCAATTGCCTTTCCACTGCTTTTTCGAACAGATCGCCGTACTCTTTCACAAGCTTTTTAAATTCTCCTTTTTTGGTTCCTAACGATCGGGTTATGGGAACAAAATAACTCTTTTCTAAAGTGATTCCTGATGCCAAATCAAACTTTAGAAGTTGGCCGGGTTCAACTTTGTAAATACCCTCATAAACAGTGGAAGGCGATGGGGTGTATCTCATAATAAGACTATGGGCCAAGACGGCCACATCAATTTTAGGATGCAAACGCATTCGGAAGGGCCTGATTTCAGAAGAGAATAATAATTGGTTATTCTGAAACCAGTAATAAAGTGGTTTTACTCCAAAACGATCCCTTGCCAGATAAAGAAGTTTCTTTTCAATATCCAGGAAAGCAAAAGAAAAGATGCCGTTTAATTCCATTAGCGATTTTTCTATGCCGAATTTGCAGAAATAGTTAGCAATTGTTTCCGTATCTGAATGACCTTTGAAATCCACCCCTTGGAGTTTTTCGCGCAACTGCAGATGGTTATATATTTCACCATTAAAAGTGATACAGGCTTTATTATCTGAAGAAAACATTGGCTGAAGTCCCGCTTCACCTAATTCTATTATTGATAATCGCCGATGCAGCAAGTGAATTTGATTTTCGTTAATCAGGAAAGATGCTGCTCCCGAACCATCTGGCCCCCGGTGTTTAATTTCATCTAAATAAGATGCGGTATCATTTATATTTACGCTACCTAATATTCCACACATATAATTTTTTTTAAATGGTAAAATATATATATAAAGGGAAAGGGATTAAGAATTACAGGCTTTGTAGTTTTCCATCAGCCGCTTAATTACCGAATGCTGATCATATAACTTCTTGCCTATAAACGCTGTTCTTACCATGCTCCTGTCGGCCTTCAATGTTTGTAAAACCAGGCAAGCCAGTTCTTCCACCTCGTAGGTTTCTGATGCAAAGCAGGCAGGTACGGATCTGATCATCTCTTTTATATCACCTACACTCACCGATACAACAGGCAGTCCGCAGGAAAGCGCTTCTTTTACAACTTGTGGCGATCCTTCACTAAAGGAAGTCATCAGCAGGCAATCGGCACTGCACAATAAATCCCTTACCTGCTCCCGTGACAAATTGTGGACAAACGCGGTTTCAATATGATAGGAAGAGTTTCGCTTTGCATACTCAATCACTTTTTCAAATAATGAATAGTTTTTCACAGCCACTAAAGGGTTGCCGGGGAAAATAATAAGCTTGCGGGATTCTTCCCGGGCTTTTATATTGCCGGGTTTAAAAAAATCAATATCAACTCCGCATGGCAGGATTTGGTAGCGCGCTTTTAGAGGCCTTACGACTTCCTCCATCTCTTTGCTAAGGATGAAAACCTTGTTTACTTTTCTAAGTATCCTTTTCGTGAGCCTCACCTGAATCGTCTTACCTTGCTTTTCTAAAATATCGGCTCCGTGCAAGGTTAGAAAGGTCTTCACCTTTGGTTTAAAGAACAAGAGGAACAATCCAGAAAGGCCATAATGAACGTGAACAATATCATATTTACCTCTAATGATTTTCAAGGGGATTAGAAAAATGGAGGTTACATATTTCAAATTACCTTTTTCACGGCCATTGATAAAATATAGATCCGTTTCAACATTGCTGATCTTTTCAATCTCTTCAATTTGCTCTTTCACAAAAATGCCAAAAAGAGATCCAGGTCGAGGATACATGTTGGTTACGAAAAGTACTTTCATCTTCTTTTATTCAAAAAAGGGGTTAAGAAATTTAATATAACAAATAATCATAAATGCTTTTCTGTCCAGAGTAGGCCATGCCAAACAATAGCTAATCTTTCTTAAGATAAATGGACAATGACTTTAAAGGCAATCGTGTCTTAATAAGGATAAGGAAATAGAAAGGCGTGCATTTTTAGGTTGCTGAACTGATTTTGAAATCTTGCACAAAAAATAACAGGATCAAACTTTATAATAACAATGGATTTTTTGAGAACCAGGGAACCCCGGTTGAGTCTTTAAGGGATTGGCATTAAAAACGAATATAGCTCTTTAACTCTTCAGTTCCAAAATTGTTGGCGGAAAAAAAAGATTTTTATATGTTTTATCAAAGATGATCGCAAAAAAAGATGATAACGGGGAGGGGCGTAATAGGTTCTGTGAGAAATAAATGTCCCGAAGAAACTTTCAGCAGACGTACTTTTTTTGAAGATGTATCGCAAGACGCCTTCGCTAGTAGATTTGAACGCCTTAATGCTAAAAAATGGGCGAAAAATAACTTTCGAAATTGATTCGATACTTCCGATTAGTGTTAGAAACTGAAAGTTAGTAGGCGCACTTTTTTCGATGATTTATTTTGTTTTTCCGATCATGACAGGGTTCCTAAAGAAACTAAGTTGAGGAGAAACTTTTCCTTATTTTCCAATCTCGTATCCATAGCCTATGCTTACTGTTGCGGCGCCTGTTTGATTTTTGCCATTGGCGGTTCCTTTCTGGATATTCAGGAAGCCATAGTTACCGCCCCCCTCAATAAAAATGCTGCTTCTGCTGAAGCGATAGGCAAGGCCAATATTCCCGGAAACGCCGAAGTTGAAGGTATTCAACTGGTCTTTGATGTTGGTTGTGCTGTCGAACGATTGTGCGCTAGCGGTTAATGGCTGCTGCTTTTGGGCATCCGCATAGATGATGCTGGAACCGCTTGTGACTTGCTTGGCGGAAAGCAAAAATCCGGCGAAAGGTCCGGCATCGATATAAAGCCTGAGCCCGTATTGATTTCTGCTCAGTTGCCAGCCAACTTTGGCAAGGATGGGCACCATCAGGTAGTTCAACTTTGCTTCGCTTTTATAATCTGCGTATAAATAGGGAGGAACCTGCCCCGGAGGAAACAAGGGAACCATCGCATTGGGAACGCTCATGGCCTGGAATCCATTTTTTTTCCCGCCCTGGGAAGAATATTCAACCATCGGTTCTATAGAAAAGCGGGGGGAGAGCGCAAAATCAGCAAATACTGCGAAGTCGGGTCCCAGCCGGGAACTATATCCTGAATTCAACGGGTTTTTTTCTGAGCCGCCTGTAGTCAGGTTGGGGATGCTTATTCCGCCCCTGGCGCCTAAAGTAACGGTTTGCGCCTGGGATGGGATGTAGAAAAAAATTGCACCTATTAGCAATAAAAATGAAAGGATCCTTTTCATAAGTTTGATTTTAAATTTTATGCTCAGGCAATATTTTGGAGAAGGTCTTTCAACATTTATTGGCAAGAAAAAGAAGGTAGAAGGTAATTTTGTCGTACAAAAATTAATCCACTTTGATGGTCGCCACATCAGGCGCTAACGCACCAAGAAAAGCAATAGCAATAAAGGCTCAGGGAGAAAAAATTTAGCAAACATACTTTTTTAGAAGATTTCTTTTTGAATGATTGATGACATGGTTCGTTTCTGTAAACCTTTATGTCTGCGAGTCATAGTGGCAAAAAGTATTTACTGCAAAAACGATTACTTTATCAGTTGCTGTATATCCGGGTCGCCCTGAAGATTGGTCATTTGCCGCAGTATCCACGGGTAGCGGCTTGCCACTCTTTTGGACATAGGAATAATGGTGTATCCCTTCGGATTGGGGAGGCAGGCTGCAATTAAGGCGGCTTGTTTAGCAGAAAGATCTTTGGCCCCTTTTTTAAAATAACTTTGGGATGCTGCCTCAACACCAAAGATTCCTTCACCGGTTTCTGCCACGTTCAGGTACATTTCAAAAATGCGTTTCTTGCCCCAAACTTGTTCGATCATGAAAGTGAAATAGACTTCCAGTGCTTTGCGGAAATAACCTCCGTGCTGCCATAAAAAAACATTTTTCGCTACTTGCTGACTGATCGTGCTCGCCCCTCGCAGCGACTTGCTTTTCTGGTTGTGTTTCATGGCCTTTTGCATGCTTTTGAAATCGAATCCATTGTGGTCTGGAAACAACTGGTCTTCACTAGCAAGCACAGCGAGTTTCATGTTTGGGCTAATCTGATCCATTTTCTTGTATTGCCTGTGCAGCCCATGTCCGCTGAAGATGCTTTCGAGTTGGGTGATGGTGATGGGTGGATTGACCCATTTGCATAAAAAAATATAGAAAACCGAAAGGAGGAATCCATATAGGAAAACTTTAAAAACCATCCGGGAAAATCTTCGCGCCCATCCCCTTTTCGCCTTTTTTTTATTGCTCAAGCCCAAATAGTTTTTATTTCACTTTTATGTATTGCAGTTTGTATTTTTTCCCGATGGGCTTGCCTTTGCCATGCGATTTGAGCATCACATATCCGACCGCGGCAAGGGCCGCAGCACCTATCACTAAAAAGGGGCGGGCGTAATAACGGGTATTGGGCTTAGCGAAGATCCATGTGCCTAAACCAACGGTGGTCAGCAAAACGCCCCCACCAAACAAAGCGCCACCAGATGCCGTCCAATCGAACTTGTTATTTGTTTTTCCGAATCCGGTTATGTCCCGGTAATTGATACCAAACCGGTAGCGGCCAACTGTATCGAGCACATAAACGCCAAGATTTGTTGGTACCTGACGGATATCATACTGGATCAGAAAAACAGAATCCCTTTCAATGGAGGTGATATAAGCGTTATAGGTTCCTGTAGATGTTGAGAAGTTGATTTCGCTACCGGGGAAAAAGGTTTTTTCGGTGCGATTTTTCTTTTTAAGAATCAGCAGATCGGATTGTGCCGCGCATCTGGCGGTAAAACAAAGCAAAGCAGCAAGAATGTAAAATCGCATAATTATATTTTTTTTACAAAAAGCAATACTCCCGCCAAAAGTACGGCTCCAAACACGAATAAAATGAGGCCGGATATTTTATTAATCAGTCGGATATTTTTAACAGTTAATTTTTTTCTAAGTTTGCCGGCAAGAGTGATTTTGACAATGTCCGCCCCCATATTCAAAACCAGGGCCGTGGTGAAAATAATGATACGATCTCTTATAGAATGCGTTATGGCGATAGCCGTGGCCGCGGTAAGCCAGAAAGCCATGACTGCCGGGTTGAGTGTATTCAGCAAAAATCCCTGGATGGAGATTTTTACATGATCGCTGCCTTTTAGCGGGGGCATGGAAATGTCCTCCGGGTGCAGATGGACCTTCTTGAAGAAAAGGTAAAAAATTCCCATTCCGATAAGAAAAGCACTGCCTACAATGCCTATCTGCATTTTGTAATCGAGCACCCGGGTAACAAGTTCCGAAAAGGCATTGCTTAGAATCACCAGCAGGAAATCGCTGATCCAAACTCCAATCACAAAGCTGAAACCTCCGGAACGCCCGTTGTTTATACTTTGCTTAACGATAGTGAATATAACGGGCCCTACAGACAAGGCCAACAACAATCCCATCGCAAGGCCTTTAAGTATTGCTTCAAAAGCATCAATCATGTAAAGGAAAAAATTTTAGTTTTTTAATGAATGAAGAGGAGCGGCTCATACCCGTTCCTGCTGAAGGAATTTTTGCCAATCCTCCAGCATTTTGCCTTTCAAAACGCGTGGAAACTTGTGCTGACCGCCCACCTTCCCTTTTGATTTCATGAAATTCATGAAGGTGTCTTCGCTTAAAACATCAACGAAAATTTCCCTGAGGGCATGCTTTCGCTCCACTTCGTAATCGTCGTTTAATTCTTTTAATTTTTCGTCGATCATCACTTTCAGCGTTTCAGAATTTACATTATCGTCGGTCGCTATAAACCAGTGATGGGCGAAGAAATTGCCATAAGGAATGCCGGCGACGGTGAATTCCCCGATTGAAATATTCAATTCTTCGCTTACAAGATTGATGGCTTTGTTCATATTGTCAACACTAAGGTGCTCGCCAACAAGGCTTAGAAAATGACGCGTGCGGCCGGTGATGATGATCTCGCTTTTTTCTATATCTACAAATTGAATGGTGTCGCCAATCAGATAGCGCCAGGTACCGGCATTAGTGCTTATCAAAATCGCATAATTCTTATTTTTTTCCACTTCGTGGATCATCAGCGTTTCGGGATTGGGGACCATGTTGCCATCCAAATCAAAATTATTTTGATCAAAAGGAACAAATTCAAAAAAGATGTTGTTGTTCAGCGCCAGTTTCATACCCTTTGCGTCCTGCCGGTTTTGGTAGGCCAGGAAACCCTCGCTGGCAAGGTAAGTTTCAATATAGGTTATTGGTTTGCCCAGCAACCGGTTGAAACCTTTTTTGTAAGGCTCTAAAGCAACGCCGCCATGAACATAAAACGCGAGATTAGGCCAAATTTCATGAATGTTTTTCAACTTGTAGCGTTCGATCACTTTTTCCATGCAAAGCTGTACCCATGCCGGAACTCCTACCAAAAAAGCGATATCCCATTCCGGTGCTTTTTCAACAATTTCATCCAGTTTTTTGGACCAGTCCTTTTCACGGGCTATTTTTCTTCCGGGCTTATACATTCCCTGGAACCAGAAAGGAATATTCTTTGCCTGGATACCGCTCAGGTCGCCTGCATAATAAGTGGCGCTTTTTTGCAGCGCTGTACTTCCGCCCAGCATGAGCCATCCCTTTCCTACATATTTTTTCGGAACATTATTATAAGAAGCCAAACTGATCAGTTGGCGAAAACTGGTGAGCGTGTTGGAGCGAATCAGGTCTTTGGTAATGGGAATATATTTACTTGAGGATTCACTGGTGCCGCTGCTGAGGGCGAAAAACTTGATCGTTCCCGGCCAGCAAACATCAGGCCTCCCGTCGAGCGCCCTGAACCACCATTCCCTGAAGAGTGAATCATAATTAAAGGTTGGTACAATCCGCTGAAAATTTTTGCCAGGGTGCCTGCTCAGCAAAATCTGGTCAAAAAGATATTTTTGCCCAAATTCCGTGAAACGGGCTTTTTTTAGGAGCTTCCCAAGAACCTTCAATTGCTGTCTTTTCGGCGAACTGACAGGAATATTCAATGCCTTGGAAAGTGATTTGGGAAGTTTTATATCTATAAATGCCATTCCTTGCTTAAGTTGGTAATGCAACAAATTTAATAATAGTTAAGTAGATGGAGGAATAATTTGCAAATTCTTGGGTAAAGAGAAAAAAAATCAAAAATGAAAGCTCAAAGAGCAATTAAAAAGAAAAGGCAATAGGGAAATATATTAATCTTCTTGATTCCTGATTTATTCGGTTTCCTCTTATGTGCCGACTTAAAACGGCTTTTTTTCTTTTTGCAGCCGGCCTTCGATTTCCAATTGAAGTCAATTTTTACCGCTCAGCAGTCTTATGAAAGACCTTATTTTGATTATTTTCCCACTCACAAACCCCCCCCTTTTTGAAAAATTATGCATTGATTTTTGAGTCAAAAAATCCAATTATTCTCCATTAATAAAATTTGCTGTAATTTTATCCAAAATATCAACGATCTGATAATTAACACTTTTCCGGTTTTTTCATTCGGGATGTGCTTTACGAACCTCAAACAAAATTTTAAAATTTATTTCTTACATGTATAATCACATCTGGAAAAAATATTTGCCCATTGTCAAAATCCTAATGAAAAAATCGAATGCCGGCGAGCAGGTACTAGCTCTAAACCGCGTTGACTTTGAACGCGCCGGAACAGGCAGGAAGGCAGGTTACAAATTCACCATTGAATTCACTGACGGCAAAGTCGGAAATGTTATCAGCGGATCGCCTCTTGCGATGCACCTTGCCCAGGTAATTATGGAAGATGAAGCTGCGCGCGTTATTCTTAATGAGAATAATTACGAAGTGAGCCTAAATACTAAGTTCCAGTTAACCATCAAGCACGTCGAAAAGTAATTCCTTGTTTTTCTTTTTGAAAAAAAATAGCAAAATCTTTAAGATTTAGCCAGACTTTTTGTGCGCTTCATAACCTGTAAGGTTTGCTACTATTCTTCGGAGCAAACCTTATCGATTTGAATCAATGCTTGAAATGGCGCAATCCGGTCATTACCATTGCCAAATTATTTTGCTTGCAATATTCGATAGAATCCTTGTCCCTTATCGATCCTCCCGGCTGAATAAAAGCTGTAACACCTGCGCCATGAGCGATTTTTACACAATCGTCGAATGGGAAAAAAGCATCGCTGGCAACTACGGAATTCATGAGATCAAATTCAAATTGACCGGCTTTTTCAATGGCATGCTTTAACGCGTCGATCCTCGAGGTCTGGCCACATCCTTTTCCCAAAAGTTGCTTGTTTTTTACGATGGCAATGGCATTGCTTTTTAAATGCTTGCAAACTATGTTGGCAAAAATTAAATCTTCTTTTTCTTCTTCAGTTGAATTTCTGCCCCCTTCTTCTTTCCATTCAGCAAAATTTCCCTGGTCAGTATCCTGCACCAACAATCCGTTTAGGCAAGTTTTTGCCTGACCTGAATTTTTGGGAAATTCTTTCAACTTTAAAATAATGCGGTTCTTTTTCGCCTTTAATGTTTCAAGAGCGTCTTCATCAAAATCCGGCGCTATCAATACTTCAAAAAAGAGGTCTTTCAATAAACCGGCTGTGACTTTTTCCACTCTGTGATTTGAAATCAGAACGCCTCCAAAGGCGCTCTCAGGATCGCCGGCAAGTGCGGCAGCAAACGCTTCAGAAACATTTGCCCTCTGCGCGATTCCGCAAACATTCGTGTGCTTAATGATAGCAAACGTACTTTTTTCATTGTTTTTACTTTCTTCAAACTCATGTATTAATTGCAATGCGGCGTCAACATCAACAAGATTATTGTAGGAAAGCTCCTTGCCATTTTTCTGTTCGAAAATGTCATTCAGGTTGCCTATGAAAGAACCGGCTTGATGTGGGTTTTCTCCATAACGCAACGCTTTTTTTTGCAATTGAAACGGATTGATGAAACTGGTATTATTAAAATAGTTCGAGATGGCGATGTCATATCCTGCACAAACATCGAAGGCTTTTCTTGCAAAATCCTTTCTTTCTTCCAGAGATGTCGTCGCATTTTTTTCAGACAGGATATTTTCCAGTTGAGCATATTCTTTCTTATCGGCGATCACCAGGACGTCTTTAAAATTTTTTGCCGCCGCACGAATCATCGACGGGCCGCCAATATCAATTTTTTCGATGACTGCTGTTTCATCTGTTGTCGATTTTACGGTTTCTTCAAAAGGATACAAATCAACCATCACCAAATCAATTTCAGGTATGTGATATTGTTCCATTTCCTTTAGGTCGCTTTCTACATCGCGCCTGGCAAGAAATCCGCCAAACACAACAGGGTGAAGGGTTTTAACCCTTCCGCCTAAAATCGAAGGGTAGCCGGTAAGTGATTCAACTGAAATGCATTTGCCTCCATTTTCTTCAATAAATTTTTGAGTTCCTCCAGTGCTGTAAATGGTGATTTCATGCTTTTGGAGCAACGAAACAACATTGGATAATCCTTCTTTGTTATAGACTGAAATGAGCGCGGACTTTATTTTTTTTTGCATGGTAAGGTTGGGGGAAATTCGTTAAAGATCGGTTACAAATGCACCCTGCTCGACGACAGAATGAAACTGCAAATGTAATTCTTCACATTCTTTTTTCCATTTTTCAATTTTCCAGAGGCTGTTGGTAGCGTCTGAAATATAATGATTGCATTCAAATTTCTTTGCCAGATCCTTTATTGAAACCGCTGGGTTTTTTGAAATAATGATGTAATCTCTTTTTATTTTTTCTGTGTGAATGGCATAATGAATCGCTGAGTCTATAACCTGGATCCGTTTATTATTCAAGGTGAAAAAGTTTCTGCTTTGATAAAAAGATTTTCCGGAAAGCAAAGGCGAGTTGGCCATGAAATAAATCCGGGTGGGTTTTAACTGAAAAGTTTCAAGGCCCTTGTTGGCGCCTAATTGCGCGTCGCCTGCAAACGTGAAATTTTCGCCTGTGATGAAATCAATCGCCTTAAAGCCAGGCACATTATAGACAACCATTTTTTGCTGGTGACTTGTATTCCAT
Source organism: uncultured Chitinophagaceae bacterium (assembly GCA_963696835.1). Classification (GTDB taxonomy): domain Bacteria; phylum Bacteroidota; class Bacteroidia; order Chitinophagales; family Chitinophagaceae; genus Ginsengibacter. Next base: position 79,003 of record CAVOLS010000012.1, read on the forward strand.
TTTTCGAAAAAAGTTGATGTAGCCAAAATTAAGGAACAGTAAATAGCCAATTTAAAAGTTAATTTGCTTTTAATCATAAAGGCATGCGCTATGCAGCAGGCGATCACATATAAAAAGCATGTTTCTAAAACAGAAATCGAAAAGCCTTCCCAAAGTGAAAAAGGAATTGAGTTTACAGTAACAACCGTTTTATTTAAAAGCCATAATAAAGCATTAATGAATTTTCCGAAATAAAAAGCAGCGAATTCAATTGGAGATATCAAAACAAGCAAGAGGCAGCTCCAGAGAATCAGGGTTGCGAGTGGAATAGCGATAATATTGGCGAGCAAAAACAACATCGGCAGCTGATGAAAATAATACAGGCAAACAGGAAAGGTGAACAATTGGGCAGCAAGGGAAACTGCTGCGAGCTGCCATGCGTATTGAAGAATTTTGTTTTGGAAATAGAACCATTTAGATATAAATTTTTGTCCGATCACGATTCCTAAAACTGCCAGATAGGAAAGTTGAAAACCTACATCCCACAAGATATACGGGTTAAAGCAAAGAAGAAAAAATGCTGACCCGGCCAATGAATTATATACCGATCCCGATTTATTAAACGCTCCTCCGGCAAGAATAAATGAAAACATGACTGCGGCGCGCATAACAGAAGGTGCGGCCCCGGTTAGGAATGCAAAAAGCCATAAAAAAACAAGGATCAAAAACAACCTGATAAATTTCAGGTTTTTTAGCACAGGAATAGTTGAAAAGACCCATAGAAGCACCCCGTAAATGATTCCCATGTGCAGTCCGGAAATAGCGATCAGATGAACGACGCCGGCATTACTGTATGCCTGAACAAGATCCCTGTCAAGATCGACTTTGTATCCAATCAGTAGCGCTTTCGCAATAGCCGCTTCATCAACTCCCGTTACGTATTCATCAATAATGTTCACCACTCTTTTACGGGTTGCAAACAAGAAGGAGGACCAGGCACTTTTATTTTTTTCTTTTAATAAAACATATTCATTTTTACGCAAAAAGCATTGATGATATAATTGCCGGAAGGCGGAATATTGAGCATAATCAAATGCGCCGGGATTTCCTGAATTTCTTATCGGTTCAATTCTTTTTTTGAAAAGAATTTTGTCGCCATATTGAAGGGTTTCTGAGCCAGATTCTTTTCCAAGGTATAACACCATTTTCCCGCATACTTTTTGAGTAGTCGCATTTGTGATGACGAAATCCGCCGACACCAGCGCTTTGAAAGATTTAGCTTTTTCAACAAGAGGTTCATCAATAGTAACCATCATGAAAGAAGAATCACCGTAATGGTTTCCATACCAGCCTGAATTATTTCGAACGTCTCTCTGCCAGGTAACGAAAAATCCGAGGACCATCATGAAGAGCGAGATAATAATTCCCTGAACAAATTTGTAATGAAACCTCAGGTATTGGGGTAGGGCATTAAATGCAAGAAAAGCAAGGATGAAAATAACAGTAAGCCAGATAATTTGGGCAATAAATAATTGTAAATAAAACTGACAAATAATTCCAATGATTAAAGGCAGTGCTAGTCTTATAAACGGAGCCCGCTTCCAAACGTGAATATGAAATGCTTTTGCCATTCAGCAAGTTTTATTTGAAACAGCATAAATGAAAAGGTTTGGTGTTAGTCATGAAGTGGGTTAGAAATTTGAAGATACGGATTTATGCAAACGGAATAATAGTGCAGAAAATGATGGGTTAAAGTAGCGATAAAATAATTTGTTGAGCCAGATTTCTTTTCAGTTCATACAGAAACACTAATGAAAGTGATGCCTTTTAATATGTTATTTTTTGAAGCACTACATGTCCCGGCTTGTTTTCAAGGCATATTTATTGTGTGACCTTTCTCATATTTTTTCATTTAAAAAAATTTTTATTATGCCAAGCACAAATCAAAAAAGAGTAGCCATCATAACAGAAAACGGCTTTGAAGAAGTTGAATTGACAAGCCCTAAAAAAGCAATGGAAGACGCAGGCATCAAAGTGGATATTATTTCTTCAGAAACAGGAAAAGTAAAAGCGTGGAACCAGGATCACTGGTCGATAGAATTGCCAGTTGATGTAAATATCTCTGATGCCGATATTGATAATTATGACGCCTTGATGATTCCCGGCGGAGTGATTAATCCGGACAAAATGCGCCTGAACGAAGCGTATGTAAATTTCGCTAAAGAATTTATGGAATCGGGAAAACCGGTAGCAGCAATTTGCCATGGCCCACAATTGCTCATTGAAACCGGCCTTCTCGACGGCAAGAAAATGACTTCCTATCCGTCCATTAAAACTGACCTTAAAAATGCAGGTGCTAACTGGGTTGACAAGGAAGTGGTTGTTGATCATGGATTGGTTACAAGCCGGAGTCCAAAAGATCTTGAAGCATTCAATAAAAAATTATTGGAAGAAATAAGGGAAGGCGTGCATCAACACGCATGATTAAAAATATTTCTTGCATGCAAAAAAAATCTTCCGCTTTTTACAGCGGAAGATTTTTTTTAAAGGAAAATTGCACCAGCAGGCGCACTTATTTAAAGCTTTTTTCTCACTAAAAGTAGCACCCTCCTCTATTGATATTTCTTCATCAAATCATAAAGGATTTTTTTATCTCCTTCATTAAGGGCGCGGCTTGTGTCCTGCATTTCAAAATGGCGCTTAAACGCCTGTATGGCCGCGGAAGAATCTTTTACAGAATAGCCAATAATCCGGAGCGCTTGAAGGCTGTTGAAGCTGGCAGGAACAATAGTTTGTGTGGTGTCGCCATACCAGAGCCCGTAACCATTTTGCGAGAGATACTGCCACGGGAATTTCGAATTGGGATCGTTTTTCCGGGTAGGAGCAATATCTGCGTGGCCAATAAAGTTAGCAGAGGGAATTCGGTATTTGTTTTTTAGTGTATCCAGCACCGTTAGCAGGCTTTTTATCTGAGCTGCGGGAAAAGAATCGAACCCGTTATTGTCGAGTTCAATGCCAATTGAACTGGAATTAATGTCCTTGTCATTTCCCCATGATCCATTACCCGCATGCCACGCACGCAAATAGTCGTTCAGCATGTGATGGACCGTCCCGTCTTTGCAAATCACGTAATGCGCGCTCACTTGGGTTCGGGGCAGGGTGAAGGTTTTAAGTGTTTGCTCACAGCTGTTTTGTGCGGTGTGATGAATAATTACAAAATTCGGTTTGCGCATTCCCAGGTTTGTTGTGCCAACCCAGGTTGATTTATTACCTTCAAGAGGATATTTGCGGATTTCTTTTGCAAATTCCTTTACCTGTTTCTTATACGACTTGTTTGTCGCCGCATATTTATTGGAAGAGCACGATGCGACTATTAAAATAAAAAAGAAAATGTAATAGATTCTGACCTTCATATTTTTTTTGCGGGTAAAGATAGATAAGCAACTCTAAAGGAATATTTTATTGGCAAAAATTTTTTTTATGAAAAAATTGCGATGCGAAATGGTGCGCTTTTTGAATCTTCCTTCGTTCTGTAAAAGTTTATTTGTACTAAGCATCTAGGACTCGAAGTTAGAATTTAGAAAACGAAAGTACTCCTGTAAAAACGTCTTTGTAAACTTTCGTATTTTTTTTGCCTTAGTGGCGAGAAAGATTTTTCTTCTCAGCGGAAAAGTTTTTTTGCAATAAGCACCAAAGGGCGCAAAGGTGCAAGAAGGAGGCATTTAAAAAAGGAAAATAGTTCTGTAAAAACGTCTTTGTGAACCTTCGTTTCTTTGTGCCTTAGTGACGAGAAAGATTTTTCTTCTTGCCAGATTATGAAGCGGTTCCTAAAGTCACATGAAAATACTGCAGGAAAAAATCGCGAACACTGCTAAAATTGAATTAATTTGACCTGGAAAGTCTGCCGCCTTAGAAAACGCCTATTTACTTATTCATCAAAAAAACTTTTTAATCATGAAACAATGGATTGCAATTTTTTGCGCAGGACTTATTTTACATGCCTGCAGTGGAAACTTTTCCAAAGAAACCGAAAACAATCAGCCAGCGCAAATTCCCGTCGTAAAAACAGATTATCCTTACACAATTGAGGAGCCAGACAATTGGGACAAAGGCAACAAAGAAAACACACTCATTGTCCTTAAATCTATGAAAGCTTATGAGGAAGGCAGGATAGATAAAAGTTTATCTTATTTTGCTGATTCGGTTCATGTGCAATTTGATCATTTGGATACAACGTTTTCCAGGGAGACTTTTAAAAACATAATGTCGAAAAACTGGGAAAATTTAAAAAGCATGAACTTCAAAATCGATGACTGGGAATCCGTTGTTTCCAAGAATAAAAAGCAGGAATTTGTTACCGTTTGGTATAAAGAATTCCTTGAATTTAAAGACGGCAAAAAAGATTCCACGGGAATAGTGAATGACTTTAGAATCAAAGACGGCAAAATAGCTTACATGTCAGAATTCACAAGAAAATTATAGGAATAGGACTGGCTCCCAAAAAGAAAGCACCGGAAAAACCGGTGCTTTCTTTTTGGGAATTGTGAATGACGAATTGGATTAATGCTTCATTACTCCTACATATTCCTCCTGTATTGCCCACCCACTTCATAAAGCGCATGGGTAATCTGGCCAAGAGAGCAATATTTTACTGTCTCCATTAATTCAGCAAACAAGTTTCTATTATGGATTGCCACTTCCTGCAAACGCTTCAGCATTTCTTCACTTTTATCTTTATGCAGCTCGTGAAAAGATTGAACATTTTGTATCTGCAGATCCTTTTCTTCTTTGGTGCTTCTGATCACTTCTGCGGGAAGTATGGTTGGCGAACCTTCCTTGTTTAAAAAAGTGTTTACACCAACGATCGGAAGTTCGCCATTATTTTTCAGTGATTCATAATACAAGCTCTCTTCCTGGATTTTATTTCTTTGATACATTCTTTCCATCGCGCCCAGCACTCCGCCCCTTTCGGAGATCCTGTTAAATTCTTCCATTACGGCTTCTTCAACCAGATCCGTCAATTCCTCAATCAAAAAGCTTCCCTGGTTGGGGTTTTCATTTTTTGCGGTTCCGAGTTCGCGGTTAATGATCAATTGAATCGCCATCGCGCGCCTCACACTTTCTTCCGTAGGTGTTGTTATCGCTTCGTCATACGCATTGGTATGAAGGCTGTTGCAATTATCGTAGATGGCATATAAAGCCTGCAAGGTTGTGCGGATATCATTGAAATCTATTTCCTGTGCGTGCAAGCTTCTGCCGCTGGTCTGGATGTGATATTTCAGCATTTGAGAACGCGGATTAGCCTTGTATTTATACTTCATGGCCTTCGCCCAGATTCTTCTTGCCACACGTCCGATAACGCTGTATTCGGGATCCATTCCGTTGCTGAAAAAGAAGGAAAGGTTAGGAGCGAAATCATCGATCTTCATTCCGCGGCTCATGTAATATTCCACATAAGTAAAACCGTTGGAAAGCGTGAAAGCCAGCTGAGTTATAGGATTGGCGCCAGCTTCCGCAATATGATAGCCGCTGATAGAGACAGAATAAAAATTTCTTACTTTGTTTTCAATAAAATATTCCTGCACGTCGCCCATTAATTTCAAAGCGAATTCTGTAGAAAAAATACAAGTGTTTTGGGCCTGATCTTCTTTCAAAATATCTGCCTGGACTGTTCCACGAACAGAGGACAACGCTTTCGCTTTTATTTCTTCATAAATATCCTTATCCAAAACGTCTTCGCCTGATAAGCCCAATAATCTTAAGCCCAATCCGTCATTTCCCTTTGGCAAATGGCCAGCTAGTTTTCCTTTTTGCGGAAAAACAGGTTCACCATTTATGCCGATATATTTAGGGAGAGAGTCAATATTGTATCTGGATTCGATAATTGCGTTTACACGTTCCCGTAAGTCATGCTCAATAATGTATTTTTCACATTGCTGGTCAATGGCGGCATTTAAGAAAAAAGCAAGAAGCATGGGGGCTGGGCCGTTGATCGTCATGCTGACAGAAGTTTTAGGATCGCATAGATCAAAACCGCTGTATAATTTTTTCGCATCGTCAACCGTTGCGATGCTCACGCCGCTATTTCCCACTTTTCCGTAAATGTCCGGACGAATGGCAGGATCTTCACCATAAAGCGTAACACTGTCAAAGGCTGTACTGAGGCGCTTTGCAGGCTGACCAACACTTACATAATGAAACCTCCTGTTGGTTCGCTCCGGGCCGCCTTCCCCGGCGAACATTCTGGTAGGATCTTCTTCCGCGCGTTTCAATGGGAACACACCCGCTGTGTATGGAAATTTCCCCGGGAAATTTTCCTGGAAGCGCCATAATAAAATATCACCCCAATCTTTAAATTTCGGAACGGCGATCTTAGGGATTTTTGTATGAGAAAGAGATTCAACAAATAAAGGCTGCCTGATCACCTTTCCTCTTACATGATATTCAAAAAATTCTTTTTGATAAAGCCCTTTCATTTCCTCCCATTCGTCCAGTAGTTTTTTCGAAATGGGTAACAGCTTTTTTTCAATTGCAGATTTCCTTTCCTCAAGTTCTTTTATGAGCGCGGCGTTCTTTCCTTCATTTTCTGAAGAACTATTTTTGAAAGTTTCAACCGTTCCGGTAAGTTGGTAAAGCTTTGTGGCAATAGCAGCCTGCTCTTCAGCGAGCTTGTTGTATTGTGAAATTTCTTCCGCTATCTCCGCCAGATAACGAACGCGGCTGGCCGGAATGATAGCGGCCCCATGACTTTCGCTTCTCAAAGGCGCGTGATATTTCCCCCAATCACGCCCGGTTTTTTTGTTTACTTCCTCAATAATTTTATTGAACAATTCATTGCATCCCGGATCATTAAATGTAGAAGCAACAGTTCCAATTACGGGCAGTTCATTATCTTTTGCAGTCCACAATCCATGATTGCGCTTGTACTGTTTTTTAACATCATGCAAGGCATCCAAGGCTCCGGCTTTATCAAATTTATTGATGCAGACAATATCGGCATAGTCGAGCATGTTTATCTTTTCCAATTGTGAGGCGGCCCCATACTCAGGCGTCATCACATACATGCTCACGTCGCAAAAATCCAGGATGGAGGCGTCGCTTTGACCAACGCCGGCACTTTCTAAAATTATAAAGTCGTAGCTGGCTGCTTTGCAAATATCAAGGGCTTCCTGCACGTAATTGCTCAACGCTTTATCATTCTCCCGGGTTGCAAGAGAGCGCATGTATGCCCGCGGGTGATGTATGGAATTCATGCGAATCCGATCGCCGAGCAATGCGCCACCGGTTTTTTTCCGTGAAGGATCAACAGAAATAACGGCAATGGTTTTTTCCGGATAAGTCATTAAAAAACGCCGCACAATTTCATCAGTGACCGAAGATTTTCCTGCTCCGCCGGTTCCTGTAATTCCGAGAACGGGCGTTGCAATACTAGCATGTGGTTTGGGTTTTAATTTGCCATTTCCATTTTCCAAAATCTCTACTTCTTCTCCATTCTCAGCCTTTGTAATTGATGTAGCAACCCATTTTATATCGCGCCATTCATTCAAGGCAAACTTCCCATTAGAACTTGCCTTTCCTATCCCCACTTCCGGGGTTACTGGGTTGCATTTTTTCACCACATCCTCAATCATTCCCTCCAAACCCATTTGCCTTCCATCGTCAGGGGAATAAATTTTTGTGATCCCATATGCATGCAATTCATCAATCTCAGCCGGCAGGATAGTGCCACCACCGCCTCCGAAAATTTTGACATGGCCATAGCCGTTTTCATCAAGCAGATCTTTCATGTATTTGAAATATTCCACATGGCCGCCCTGATAACTGGTGATGGCGATTCCCTGCGCATCTTCTTCTATGGCGCATTCTACAATTTCATGCACCCCGCGGTTGTGGCCCAAATGAATGATTTCCGCCCCCTTGCTTTGCATGATCCTTCGCATTATATTAATAGCCGCGTCATGGCCATCAAATAATGAAGCCGCAGTTACGATCCTTACTTTATGATTTTTATTATCCAACATTTTCTTTTTTATTACACAGTTTTCAATTTGTAAAATTACAAAATAACAAAGGGAAAATTAGATGGGTGGAATTTTAATAATTGTGTGTGCCGCAGATCATTTGGCGATTTTGGAACTAACCCAAACGTATTCCAGGGTATTTGCTTCTTAAACCGAAAATTGGAGTAAATGCTCTTGCATGTATGGTTAAGGCACTTACTAAGAAAGCTATTTTTGATCGTCACATAAGAGAGGGGTCCTAAAATAGATTTTGCTCCCTCAATTTGTTTAAATAATTTTGAAATAAGTTAAACAAATGAATTCATTTTCTATTTCTCAATTAGCTCAGTTTGCAGGCGTCAAACCACATACAATCCGAATGTGGGAGCAGCGTTATAATGGGTTGAAGCCCACCCGCTCCCAAGGGAATACCCGCCATTACGACAACAATCAGTTGCGCCGGTTGCTCAACATCGTAAGTTTGTCAAAGGGTGAACATAAAGTCTCGGCATTATGTGCCATGACCGATAAAAAGCTGTTTACCTTGATTGAAGAAATGCAGGCGACAGCGATGATTGATAGCGATGAGTTTTTCGTCTCTCAGCTAATAGTTGCAGGAATGAGTTATAACGAACTTTATTTTGAAAAAACGTTGTCTCTCAGCCTCCTCAAATATGGAATGAAAGATACTTATTTGAAGGTAATCTATCCAATGATGGTTCGCGTTGGGCTAATGTGGTCAAGTGATTCGATACCTCCGGCACATGAACATTTCATTAGTAATCTGGTTCGGCAAAAGCTATATACGGCTATTGGATTATTACCACCGCCAAAACCGGACGCTCAGACATGGATGCTTTGTTTGCCGGAAAACGAACTGCATGAGATTGGTTTATTATTTGCCTGTTACCTGATTCGGGTTTTGGGAGGAAAAGCGATTTATTTGGGTGCGAACCTGCCCATTGATTCACTTAAAGAAGCTCTTAAATGTGTTCGGCCTTCCAACTTGCTTTTGTTTTTTGTGCGGAATGATTTCCCGGAAAATATGAGCAAATACCTCAAGGCTTTGAATCATCATTTTGCCGGGAAAAATATTTTTGTAGCAGGTAGCGGACTTGATCTTTCTGTGATAAAGAGCAAAAAGATCCAGTTTTTACAGTCTGTTGGAGAACTGGAATATCACTTAAATGCCGCAAAAGTTGTTTAAGTATTTCATGTAATTTATAAACAAGTAAAATGTCTAAAATCGCCGTCATAGGGTCAGGGTTTTCAGGATTGAGCGCCGCAGCGTACCTGTCGGCGGCCGGACATGAGGTATATGTTTACGAAAAGAACAGTTCTGCCGGTGGACGTGCCAGGCAATTGAAAACAGATAATGGGTATGCGTTCGATATGGGCCCGAGCTGGTATTGGATGCCTGACGTGTTTGAAAGTTTCTTTAACGATTTTGGATTTGAAGTTGCTGATTTCTATGAACTAAAGTTGTTGGATCCGGGCTTTGAGGTGGTCTTCGAAAATCAGCAAAAAATAAGTGTTCCTGCCGATTTTTCACAGCTATGTGCTCTCTTTGAATCAGTTGAAAAAGGCGCTGCAGAGCAACTGAAAAGATTCATGGCAGAGGCGAAATACAAATATGAAACGGGTATGAAAAACCTGGTAAATATGCCCGGGATCTCTATTTCTGAATTTGTCGACATCGATCTGATAAAAGGCGCAATGCGGCTGCAGTTATTTTCTTCCTTTAGTAAACATGTTCGAAAATATTTTTCGCATCCCAAACTTATTTCGATCATGGAATTCCCGATCCTGTTTCTGGGAGCCGTGCCTCAGGATACGCCTGCGTTATACAGTTTGATGAATTATGCCGGTTTGCAATTAGGAACCTGGCATCCGACGGGTGGTTTTGGGAAGGTAATTGAAGCCATGGTGGAACTGGCCCGAACTAAAGGAGTTGTTTTTAATTTTAATTCGCCGGTTGAGAAAATTATTGCCGCCAACAAAAAGGCAACCGGGATCGTGGTGGATGGTCAGGAAATTTCTTTTGATGCCGTTGTCGCATCAGCCGACTACCATCATGTGGAGGAGCAGTTATTGTCGAAAAATTTAAGAAACTACACCGAAGATTATTGGGAAAAGAAAACCTTCGCTCCCTCCTGCCTGATCTATTATGTTGGCATAAGCAAGAAAATAAAATCATTGGAGCATCATACTTTATTTTTTGAGGAAGATTTACTTCAACATTCCAGGGAAATATATAAGGATCCTCAATGGCCATCAAAACCTCTCTTTTATGTATGCTGTCCGTCAAAAACAGACGGGACAGTTGCTCCCGGAGGACATGAGAATCTATTTCTATTGATGCCCATCGCGCCGGGTCTGGAAGACCATGAAACGCTACGGGAAAAGTATTTTGGCATAATGATGGACAGATTGCAAAAACACATCAAGGAAGATATTACAGGCTATATCGACTTTAAAAGAAGTTATTGTGTCAACGATTTTGTAGCCGATTACAATTCTTATAAAGGCAATGCTTATGGTCTTGCCAACACGCTGATGCAAACCGCCATTTTGAAACCAAAGATCACGAATAAAAAGATCGGTAATCTTTTCTATACGGGTCAGCTTACCGTGCCTGGTCCTGGCGTTCCACCTTCGCTGATTTCCGGAAAGATCGTGGCGGAGCAATTACATAAATATTTAAAAAATAAAAAAGATGAAACACTTATTTGATAGTTTGTCGTTGGGGGTAAGCAAAATGACCACGCAAACCTATAGTACAAGCTTTTCAATAGGAATTCATTTTTTGAATAGCCGTCTGCGAAATGCGGTCTATTCTGTTTACGGTTTTGTTCGGCTTGCCGATGAAATAGTGGACAGTTTTGAGGGGTTTGACAAAGCACACCTATTAAAAAAATTCAGGGAAGACACCTTTGAAGCTTTGAGGAGCGGAGTCTCTGTTAATCCTATTTTAAATTCCTTTCAACAAGCGGTTCATCAACATTCAATTGATCCGGCTTTAATAGAAACGTTTTTGGAAAGTATGGCGATGGATTTGGAGAAGGTCGATTATACCAACGAAAAATATCAAAAATATATACTGGGATCAGCTGAGGTGGTCGGTTTAATGTGCCTTCATATATTTACGGACGGAGACTCAAAAATGTATGAGGAGCTAAAACCTTTTGCGATGAAACTCGGTGCCGCATTCCAGAAAGTAAATTTTTTACGTGATATGAAGGACGATTATCAATTGCTCGGAAGGACTTATTTTCCAAACGTGGATATGTGTGAATTTAACCTTTATGCAAAGGAACAAATTGAGGAAGATATTGAACAGGATTTCAGGATTGCACTTGCAGGAATAAAGCGGCTACCCCGCTCCTCAAAAGGCGGTGTTTACCTTGCATATGTATACTACCGTTCCTTGTTTAATAAAATAAAAAAGACACCCGCCCATAAAATATTAAATGAACGGGTTCGGATCAATAATGGGAAAAAGGTCGGACTGATGTTAAACAGCCTCGTCGTAAATAAATTAAATTGGATATGAAAAGCCTGATATTTTGTGTGTTACTGGTTTGCAGCACGATTTGCTTTGGGGAAAATCCTTCTCTTCAAGCCGTCAGATCTCTCTATCAGCAGGCGGCAGCAAAAGAGACTTCATGCCAAAAGCTAATCGATATTTTGGCACCTTTCGATGAAAAAAACCATCCTTTGTTTTTGGGTTACCGGGCGAGCGGCACAATGATGATGGCAAAACATGTGTTTAACCCATTTACGAAATTATCATGGTTTAAAAAGGGGCGAAAAATGCTGGAAAGCGCAATTGGGGCTGATCAGGAAAATGTCGAATTGAGATTTTTAAGATTTGCCGTTCAAACCAATATTCCTTCTTTCTTAGGATATCATGACAGCATTTCCGGGGATAAAAATTTCCTGCTGCAATCTCTCAGGACGCTGCAGGATGCCTCATTAAGGCAAATGATTGTAGCTTGTTTAAACGACTCAGATTATGTCACAGTTAGAGAAAAACAGAACATAAAATGAACAAGGAACAATTAATTCTGGTGGATGAAATGGACCGTGAAATTGGCGCGATGGACAAACTTGCGACACACCAAAAGGGATTGCTCCATCGCGCGTTTTCTGTTTTTATTTTTAATAAGAAAGGAGAGTTGTTATTGCAACAAAGAGCCGATGAAAAATATCATTCAGGAGGATTGTGGAGCAATACCTGTTGCAGTCATCCCAACAGCGGTGAACGCATGGAAGATGCCATCAGCAGAAGACTGCAGGATGAAATGGGATTGCAATGTGACACCCATTTTAAGTTTAGTTTTATTTACAGGATGGAGTTTGAAAACGGATTGACCGAACACGAATTTGATCATGTATATTTTGGGAAGAGCGATGAATTGCCCCAACCCAACCGGAACGAGGTAAGGGAATGGAAATATATAAGTCTGCAAAAGCTGGCGCAGGATATTTCCTCCAATCCCCAAAACTATTCGTCGTGGTTAAAGATCTGTTTGCCAGGAGTGGTAGAGACTTTTGAAACAAATAGCGGAATAACAGAATGAAAATTAACTATTATAAAACGGAACAATTTTTACCCATCGGAATTCAAAAGGCGTGGGATTTTTTCTCCTCTGCAAAAAATCTTGCCCTTATTACGCCCCCTGAACTTGATTTTAAAATTTTAACTGATCTTGACAATAAGGAGATAGCGGAGGGAATGATTATTGAGTACACTGTTAGGCCGCTTTTCCATATTCCGGTGTATTGGCGAACGGAAATCTGGAAAGTCATAAAGCCGGCAACCTTCGTTGACCGCCAATTGAAAGGCCCGTACAGGATTTGGGAGCATACCCATGTTTTTATTGAAAAAGAGAATGGCGTTCTTATGAAAGATGAAGTGAAATACCAACTGCCCTTCGGAATCATTGGTCAGATTGTCCACAAGTTGATCGTAAGAAAAAAAATTGAGCACATTTTTAAATTCAGAAAAGAAACCTTGCAAAAAATATTTATAGACAATGGAAACCTTCATCGTTAACTCATTAATCGTGGCTGCCGCGTTCATCGGCATGGAAGGCGTGGCGTGGCTCGCTCACAAATATATCATGCATGGATTGCTTTGGCGCCTGCATAAGGACCACCACAAAAAGGAATCAGAAGGGTTCATAGAACATAACGATTTCTTTTTTTTACTTTTCGCCATACCGGGCATACTCGCGCTTTTATTTGGAAGAATAAATGATTACAATTTTCTTTTCTGGATAGGAACGGGAATCACGCTTTATGGAATGGCCTATTTTTTAATTCATGATATTTTTATCCATCAACGGTTTAAACTGTTTAGAAATTCCAACAGTGTGTATTTTAAAGCGCTGAGAAGAGCTCATAAGATCCACCATAAACACCTTACGAAAGAAGATGGAGAATGCTTCGGGATGCTTTGGGTTCCTTTAAAATATTTCCGCAGTTTAAAAAGTAAGAATGTGCAGAAAACAGAAGTGAATATATGAAATGGTTATACCTTCTTGTTGATTTTTTTACCGTAATTGTTCCTTTGCTATTTTCTTTTCATCCGAAAATAAAATTCTATAAAAGGTGGGGAACATTTCTTATGGCTACCATTCCGGTGGCGATACTCTTCATAATGTGGGATGCTCTTTTTACTCACCTGGGTGTCTGGAATTTTAATCCCAGATACATTACCGGGATGCATGTTTTTAAATTGCCAATAGAAGAGATCCTGTTTTTTATCTGTATCCCGTTTTCCTGTGTATTCACTTACTATTGTCTCAATAAATTTTATGACCTTGCCTGGAACCCAAAAGTTGAAAACGTATTTTGTTTTGTCTTGTCTGTATCCTTGTTGATTGTCGCCTTTATCTTTAAAGACAGGCTGTACACTTCAGCAACTTTTTTTACTACGGCTTTTGTTTGTCTCTTTTTGAAATTTGTCTTAAAAGTCACCTGGTTTGGAAAAGCCACCACTGTGTATTTTATTTTATTGATACCGTTTTTTATAGTGAATGGAGTTCTTACCGGCACCGGGTTAGATGAGCCTGTTGTTCGCTACAATGAATTGGAAAACTTGAATATCAGGTTGTTTACGATTCCTGTTGAAGATGTTTTTTATGGATTTGAATTGATTCTTTTGAATCTATTGATCTATCTGCAATTGTTGAAAAAAAGAGAGGTCAGAAAAGGCATAACATCATCTTTTCCCGGTTCATCCGTACGCGTGCTGAAACAACTTTAAAAAGCCGTTTACCTGTTGGTGCGTTGGTGTACGGCTCTGGTAAAATCTGCTTCGAAATGAATGTTCATCCACTTTAAATATTAACATGAAAAAGACGCTACAAATTGCCAACGCTATCGCAATCGTGGCCACCATTATTATAAATTATCTTTCCAATACCGGCATCTTTAATGGAAAAACGGTTGCTGAAATATCCGGTAAGTATCAAAATTATTTCACTCCTGCAGCATACGCGTTTTCTATTTGGGGACTGATCTATATCGGATTGTTGGCCTTTGTAATCTACACAGGGAGTGGACTTTTTAAAAAAAATGAAGATGAATGGCCAGTCCTGGAAATCGGTTGGTGGTTTGTTATTTCCTGTATTGCTAATTCCCTTTGGATCATTGCCTGGGTTTATGAATATACAGGACTTACGGTATTGATCATGATCGTAATAATAATCTCTATGATAAAAATAATTTGGAATACCCATATGGAGTTGGACGATCTTCCTCTTAAAAAGATTGCTTTTGTTTGGTGGCCGTTTTGTATTTATTCCGGATGGATCAGTGTTGCTCTCATTGCTGATGTCGCTGCCTGGCTAACAAAAATCAATTGGAATGGTTTCGGTATTTCTTCAGTAACCTGGACGATCATCATGATTTGCATGGCAGGCATTTTGAATTTATGGATAACCTGGAAACGTAATATGCGTGAGTTCGCTTTAGTTGGGGTTTGGGCTCTGGTGGCGATTGGGGTGGCCAATTGGAATGTGATACAATCTATCGTTATAACGGCCATTGCAGTATCCGTCTTTTTATTGGTGAGTAGTGGTATTCATGGGTATAAGAACTGGGCGACGAATCCTTTCAGAGGACGAAAACGCCCGCGTAGTGCACGAAAAAATTAAAATAAAAATGACGAAAAAATGAATCCAAAACCTTCGCCCGGATTGCAGGAAATCTTTAAAGCATCTTTAGCATAACCCCCAATCCCCCCTTAGTACCAGAAAAAGTCAAAAAAAGTACGTTTGCTTAGATAGAGGTTAGTCTTCGTCGCCTCCGTTTTCTTTATGAAAAGCTTTGATAAACAATGCTCCAAGGTTTTTTTGCGGTGGAATATAATCCTCAAAAGTTTCCCTTACTTCTTTTGGCGCTTTGCTAAAAGAGGTTTGCAAGCCTGCCCACATTTGCCTCCAGTCGATATTGTTCCCTGCGCGGAGCGTATTATCAAGGGCTTCAATAATCGGTTTGTTTACGTTTTTGGTGCCCGTTTGCTTCGTAGAAATGATATGTGCTTCAGGAGCATAGTTGAGAATGTTTTTCAGGTTTTGATAACCTCCGCACGAACCCAGCATAATTATTTTGGCGTTTTCTGAAAGTTGCTGAATCGTGTAGGGCAAATGGTAGCTATGCCCGCGATGTATTACAACAGAGGGTTTTAAACTGTTTGCGTCAAGATAGTCGATCAAATCCTTTTGAGCTGCAGCATCTTTGTCGGATTCATTATCCAAAGGGAGGTTAGCAAAGATCCAGATCGGCTTGCCTTTTATCGATTTAATTTCAGTCCATTCTTTTTTGTAGGTTATGTTCCAATCGCTTTTTGGAAATGAAGTCAGGTAGTTCGCATAAGATTCTTTTCCGTCCTTGTCGCCATAAAAAAATACCTGCTCTATCACGCGGCCACTATCGTCGGCGAGGTAATTATATGCCATAGTGTAGATCGGAGGAATGCCAATTTCTTTTGAAAGGTCAATGCCGTTTTGTGGATTTGCGGAAAGAAAAATTGTTTTAAGGAGGCCATAGATTTTGCGGCCTTTTTCATTGTTTTCCTTAATGCATCTTTGCTCATTCCACTGCACATTCTGCAGCATAGATTGTTGTAGTTGCGGATTAGTGATGCTGCCGTAGGAATCTGCAACATCAACCGCGTCCTCAAGTGTTCCCGTCGTTTCAAGCCTCGATACAAATGCCTGCATTAGCTTTTCAGAATTTTCAGGCATTGTTTTTAGAAATTCATCCAGCTTGTTATATCCGGCGGCCATTTTTATGAACTTTTTGAACCTGTCAAAATTTACCGATAATAACAAAGAATCGCCGTGAGGAACCGGACCCATTTTTTGGATCATCCTGTCGAAACTGTATTTGTAACTTGAGGTGTAGATCTCGTTTTCCCCGAGAATCATCATGTAATACAATTCCTGAGCGCTCAATGGTTCTATGGCCCGAAAGCGAATAGCGTTGGGGCTTTCATGAAGGGTGTTGATTGGAGTAATGAAATGCTGAATCGCTTTTTGCTGGAGCATGTCCAGAAGCCCGTTTGCCCCAAGCATCGCGATAGGCGTGTCTCCTTTTACCATCCTTGAATAATATTGGATCTCGGTTTTCACCAGCAATTTATAATACCCGACGCTGTCATAATTTTTTTCGTTCGTGCCAGCGACTTTCGATATGCCTTCTATGGTTTGCTTACCGCTAATGAGATCGTCAAGGAAAGGAAAATAAAAAAGGGCGCGGTTTTGTGTGCTTAATTGAACAACCGCCCGGATGCGAGGATCTTCAATTTTGCGAATCAATTTCCCCTGCCTGCTGTTGGTTGATTGGGCATAGGAGTATAACTGGCTCGGGCTGTTGTTGAACGCATCGATGATCAGCGTGTCGGCAAAAGGCTCATCAGCATATGGGCCGATATTTGCGAGGATTTTATCCGGATTGATCACACAAAATTTTCTGAATAAGGCCACCTTGCTTTCTTTATATCCGGGGTTTTCCTGAAAAATATTAGCGTTGATCAACCCGACTTCATAAGGAACTTTTTGAATGAGAGGGGCCATGTTCACGCCTTTGATATTGGCCTTCATGATTTCATTGAAATTATCCACAAGCTGCGGAGCGAGTGAGGGATTCAGCGCATGAGATTTCCAGTTATTTGTGAAATCCCTCACGAGGTATTCCACATAGCGCAGATACCTGACTTTATCATTGTTTGTAGGCAAAGCGGCATTGTTTTCAATATCATTCCTGATGACATTTACTTTCCTGATAAGGGCGTCAGTCACCTGTAGATTTATTTCGTTATTCGTTCCGACTTTTATCAGGCCGTCAAGATGCCCGTCGGCTTTGTCGGCACGTTTCTGTTCGGCTTTTATTTTGTCATGAAACACCTGCCTGCTGAGTGGAATATTTAAGGTGTCGCCAGCGGCAAATGAAAAATTCGGAATAAAAAAGTACAGTATAAAAAAATAAAATAAGGGTCTCATATATTAAAATAAGAATGAAGGAATCAAAAATGCGTCCAATAGTTGCAAATTTACTTTTTACATATTGATTAGAGCCGTTATCGAATTAAATGGCTGCTCCTTAAGTGGTTATTAACCTTTCGTTAGGAAGAATACAAACGCTTCAGTTTATGAATTTTAATATCACTAACTGATCTTGAAACAACCTGCCCATATTAAAAAATTGTAAACAAGCAAACCCGTTCAGTATTTTCAATAGGTTTGCACTCAATGAAAACGGATCCTCAATCAAGAACGATTTTAATTGCCGATGATGAACCGGATATTCTGGAAATTATCAGTTACAACCTGGCTGCTGAAGGTTACCATGTAATAACAGCAAAGAACGGGAATGAAGCCATTGAAATGGCAAAATCACATAATCCGGACCTGGTTATTTTGGATGTGATGATGCCCGGGAAAACCGGGTTTGAAGTTTGCCGGATCCTGCGCAATTTGGCTCAATTTAAAAAAACAGTTATCATTTTTCTCACCGCCCTCAATGACGAGGCAACTGAGATTAAGGGACTCGAAACCGGAGGCGACGATTACATTACAAAGCCGATTAGCCCGAAAGTTTTATTGAGTCGCGTGAACGCTCTGTTCAGAAGGATCATAAAAGAAACCGGTAGTGTTCTGCAGATCGGCGACTTGCTGATCGACAGGGAAAAATATCTTGTTACGGCCAACAACGAAGAAATTATTCTTGCCCGCAAAGAATTTGAATTGCTTGCGCTACTTGCTTCCAAGCCTGCCAAAGTGTTTTTAAGGAATGAGATCCTTGAGAAAGTTTGGGGCACTGAAGTGATTGTTGGCGACCGTACCATCGATGTGCATATAAGAAAAATCAGGCAAAAATTAGGAGATGATTGCATTGCGACAGTCAAAGGTGTTGGTTATAAATTTCAAATGTGACAAAGTCGAAAAGAATAAAAGTTTTTAAAAAAAAATTTGCAGCAAACGAACTCTTTTTCAACATTTTTTTCCTTGGTTCTTGATTTGTCGTTGGGACGGTGGCAGCGATTTTAACAATCCCTCATTAAAGGAAACCATCAATTGTTTCTACATTTGATCTTGTTTAAAAAATATCCTCATGAAAAAAATTTTTGCATTTTCTGCGCTCGTCTTCTTTTCTTTTTCCCTTTATGCACAAAAGGATTCTTCAAATAAATTAAACGGCCTTTTCAAAAAGGCAAGCTCTGTTCTTTCAAAAAATTCTACTTCTTCTTCTGGCTTGTCAACCGATGAAATTGTTTCAGGATTGAAGCAGGCGCTTGAGTTAGGAGCAGAAAAAAGCGCTGGCCAGCTTTCAAAACCAGACGGTTTTTTTAAAGATGCCGCAGTGAAGATCTTGCTGCCAAAACAAGTCCAGGATATTGAAAGCAAAATGAGAATGCTGGGCATGGGCAAACTGGTTGACAATGCAGTTCTGAGCATGAATCGCGCCGCTGAAGACGCTTCAAAAGCGGCCGCGCCCATTTTTTTATCAGCCATAAAAAAAATGACAGTTACTGATGCGCTTCAAATTTTAAGAGGAACTGATACCGCCGCTACAGGATATCTTAGAAAGTCCACCACTCCTGAACTTACTGCTGCATTCATGCCTGTTATTGAAGAGTCTTTGAAAAAAGTGGACGCTACAAAATACTGGACCGATATTTTTACCGCCTACAACCGTTTTTCTTCCAACCCTGTTGACACGGATATCAACAGCTATGTAACCACTAAGGCGCTCAATGGCTTATTTCATTATGTGGCACAGGAAGAAGTGAACATCAGAAAAAATCCGGCCGATCGCGTTACAGACATTCTCAAAAATGTTTTCGGCAACCAGGGGAAGTAATTCCTTGAAACTTTTTGCGCGATTACCGGTATTTTTGAAAAAAAATAATGCGACATTTCCTTTTTTTCTACCTCCTCTTTTGCACTGCCCCTTTATTTTCTCAAAACATTCTCGGAAACTGGAGAGGAAGCATCAGCGTGAACGGAAACGATTTGCCAATCGTATTTCATTTTTATAAAGACAGTTCCGGAAAGCTGGATGGAAAGTGGGACAGCCCCAATCAAAAAGCTATGAATCTTCCATTCAGTGGAGTAAACGTTGATGGAGATAGCGTTCACCTAACGATCAAGTTGATTGGGGGCTCTTATGAAGGAAAATTTAGGGGCAATGATTCCATTGAAGGCATGTGGCACCAGGGCGGTGGTGCGATCGCGCTCAATGTTTCAAGGACGAATGAAAAAGAGGAAGTGCAAAATATTCTGAGGCCTAATGAAAAAGAAATATCCATTACCTCAACTCATGGAAGCAAAATTTTTGGAACCCTTCTTTCAAAAAACACACAGCAGAAAATGGCTCTTATCATCGCCGGATCAGGTCCAACGGACAGAAATGGAAATAATCCCCTTGGCGTTGATGCGGATTCATATAAAATGCTCGCAGATGCTCTTGATTCACAAAACATCGCTTCCTTCAGGTTTGATAAATTTGGGATTGCCAAAAGCATGCCGCCAGATTTTGATCAAAACAATTTGGTCTTTGAAGATTATATAAAAGACGCGGATAGAATAATCTCCTACCTGCATGATTCTATCGGCTTTAAAAATGTTTATATTATTGGCCATAGCGAAGGTTCTTTGATAGGGATGGTCGCTGCTCAAAACAAAAATGTAAAAGGCTTTATTTCTCTTGCCGGCGCGGGAAGGCCGATCGACGTGGTGATTGAGCAGCAACTCAAAGAGCAGAGCCTGCCAGATTCGCTGCAAAGCAAAGCACACTATATTTTCAATTTGCTCAAACAAGGTAAATTCGTGAAGGATACTGAAATCCCCCAACCTCTACTTCCGCTTTTCCAAAAAACGATTCAACCTTATATGATCTCCTGGCTTGCCTATTCACCGCAAAAGGAAATAAAAAAATTGAAATGCCCGGTTTTGATTATCAACGGCACCTGCGACATCCAGGTGAGATCTCAGGACGCCAATAACCTTCATAGTGCGGCCCTCAAAAGCACTTTGGACATAATTCCAATGATGACGCACACGCTCAAAAACGCGGGAAAAAATTGTGAAGGCCAGCAGGAAACCTATACAGATAATAAGTTGCCATTAAATTACAAGCTTGTAAAAGATATTGTAGGGTTTATCAACGCAAAGTAAGCAGCTGCTCCTCCTGGCCGTTATACTATTTGTTCAAAAAAAGTTCGTTTGCTAAAAAAAGTTATGGAAAGAAAGCTTTTTCTTCTTTCTTGAAAAACAATAAAGAATTGATTAACGGTTATGAATAAACGCTGATTTCTGAATTGTTCCGAATCGCCTGCAATTTGATTTTTTATAATTCTATACAGCATGCTTTCCCCTTTTCGATCACTTTAGTACTTTATGTTCCGCTCGTAGAAAAATTTTAAAATGGCACCAAAGTGATTCGTCTATTAACAGTTATCTATAAACGCAATCAAGGCGTCCCCTTTTCTTTCAGCAAGTCCTGGATGTCCGTATCCAGCCTGGTGATTTCATCAGGTTTCAGTCCGTCATAAATACCGCGCACCCTTTTTTGTTTATCCACAAGGGCGAAAAACTGCGTATGGATGAAATGATCTTCGATGTTCACAGAATTATTTTTGTCATTGTCCAGCAAATAGCTCTGGCGTGCCATCTTGTATAGGGAATCTTTTGATCCCGTTACAAAATACCATTTGGCCGGGAAATGTGGATCTTTCCCAATCATCTTCGCCTCGTAGGCTTTCATTAAAGGAATGGAATCTGTTTCCGGCATGGAAGTATGCGATATGATCGCGAAGCCTTTGTCGTCCTTGAATTTTTCAAAAACTTTTTGCATGTTGGCATTCATTTTTGGGCAAATGCCTTTGCAGGTAGTAAAAAAATATTCCGTTACATATACTTTTCCATCAACCGTCTGTCCCGTTACATTTTGCCCGTCCTGATCGGTAAAAGAAAAATCCTGCACATAGCTCATGACCGGTAATTTTACATCAAAAAAGCCTTTCTGGAAGCTAAGTAAAAACCAGAACAGGCTTACCAAAACAACAGCGAAACCACTCAGTAAAATCAATTTCTTTTTCATGGCCGCAAAGGTATTGAAAAGCGCTCAAATCCTTTCCTGAAAAGCATTTTTAAGGAAAGGTTGCTCCGTTGTTCCTCCATTTGAGCATCTTTTTAGAATTGATATGAATTTCCTATACAAACCAGAGAAGGCGGGGTATGAAAATTTATGAGAATAACCTTTACCTGAACTTTTTTAATTAAAACTCCTGTTTCCATTTTTCAATTTTCAAGGCGCTTCGAACCGATTTCGTTAATTTTACCATTCAATAAATTTTTATGCAGGAAATAAAATATGACTTTGGAATGATCGGCCTCGGAGTGATGGGGAGCAATCTTTTGTTGAATATGGCGGATCATGGTTTCTCGGTTATTGGATTCGATACCAATCCCGAAAAAACAAAAGCGTTTGAATTGGAAGGCGGTGAAGGAAGAGTGGTAAAAGGGGTGAACACCCTTGATGAATTGATTTCCGGATTAAAAAAGCCCCGCAAATTGATGATGCTCGTTCCTGCCGGAAGCGCTGTTGATAGCGTTATTAATGAATTGAATCCTTTACTGGAAAGGGGCGACATTATTATTGACGGAGGCAATTCGCATTATACAGATACCTTGAGAAGGATCAATGAATTAAAAGATATTGGTTTTCATTTTATGGGAATCGGCATTTCAGGCGGCGAGGAAGGTGCGCGAAAAGGCCCCAGTATCATGCCTGGCGGAGATTTGGAAGCTTATAACGAAGTAGCTCCTATTTTAAAAGCCGTAGCCGCAAAAGTAGGCGGGGAGCCATGTGTGGCCTATCTTGGAGAAAAAGCAGCTGGCCATTATGTAAAGATGGTGCATAACGGCATTGAATATGCAATCATGGAACTGATCAGTGAATGTTATGACCTTATGCATAGGGGAATGGGACTCTCCAACGAGGAGCTTCACGAGGTCTTTAAAAGCTGGGACAGTGGTGAAATGAAATCTTTTTTGTTGGAGATTACCTCGGTTATCTTTCAAAAGAAAGACGATAAAACAGGAAATTACCTCGTTGATATGATTCTTGATAAAGCGGGTGCGAAAGGAACAGGGAAATGGACTTCAGAAGAAGGTTTGAATCTGCCCATGCCCGTTCCAACCATTGATGCGGCGGTGATGATGCGCAATCTTTCTTCCCTTATTTCAGAAAGGGAAGAGGCCGATCATTTATATTCCACTTCTTCAGAAAAAATTGAAATGGAAAAAGAAGAATTTTTAGCGATTCTTCATGACGCCTTATATTTCGCTACGCTGATCAGCTATGCCCAGGGTCTTGCCATGCTTACAACCGCTTCTGCGGAAATGAAAATGGAGATTCCCCTTCCTGAAGTGGTAAGTGTGTGGCGTGGCGGTTGCATCATCCGTTCCGCCCTGCTGGATCAATTTAAAGAAGCCTATAAAAATCCGGATCTGAAAAACTTATTACTTGATCAAAATATCGCGCATTTGCTGAAGCAGAAGGAAGGAGCACTGCAAAAAATTGTTTCGCTTGCCGCCGGAAACAATTATCCGGCAACAGGACTTATGGCTTCACTCAATTATTACAACGCTTATCGCAGACGGCTTTTGCCCACCAATTTAATCCAGGCGCAAAGGGATTTATTTGGTGCCCACACCTATCAAAGGGTTGACGAACCGGGAATATTTCATACTGAATGGGAGTGATTAAAAAAGAGAAAGTAAGAATCAGGATTTAAGTTCAATTAAGAAAAAGTTTTTAAAATGTTAGATTATAAAAAATTGTCACCAACCCTGCTCTTTATTTTTGGTGGCAGTGGGGATTTGAATTACCGGAAATTGAATCCGGCGCTTTTCAACCTTTTTTTAGATAATGCGATGCCCGACCAATTTGGCATCATAGGGCTTTCCCGAAGCAAATATTCAGACGAGGATTATAAAAAGCATTTGAAGGAAGGAATAGCAAGTTTTTCGAGAAACAAAGACAGTAATGGCAAATGGGATGAATTTTCAAAAAACATCAGTTATATGCAACTTGATGTTTCCGACAAAAGCCATTATGAACAGATAGTGGAACTCGCGCGCCGCAAAGAAGCTGAATGGGGCGTTCATCCGGCAGTAATTTTTTATATGGCTGTTGCGCCTCAACTGGTTCCGGTAATTGTAAATAATTTAGGGAACCTCAACATTTGTCACGATACAAGATGCACGAGGATTGTTGTTGAAAAGCCCTTTGGTCACGATTTGAAAAGCGCAAGGGAAATGAACCACATGCTCTCGGAATATTTTGAAGAGGATCAGATTTACCGCATTGATCATTATCTTGGGAAGGAAACCGTCCAAAATATTCTCGCCCTTAGGTTCGCCAATTCTTTGTTCGAACCTTTATGGAGCAGGCATTATATCGATCATGTGCAAATCACGGCGGCGGAAACCGTTGGCCTCGAAGGACGCGGAGGGTATTATGAAACCTCGGGGGCATTGAGGGACATGATTCAAAACCATATCCTGCAATTGCTTTGCATGATTGGGATGGAAGCGCCGGTTTCCTTTGACGCGAATGAAATAAGGAACAAGAAAGTGGATGTGCTGAAAGCTATTCGCAGGATCCCTAAAGACGAGGTGCAGTATTATGCCGCCAGGGGACAATACGGAAGCGGTTGGATGCAGGGGGATAAAGTTCCCGGCTATCGTGAGGAAGAAGGAGTTGATCCAAATTCCAACACCGAAACCTTCGCCGCTGTAAAATTTTATATTGACAACTGGAGATGGGAAGGCGTTCCTTTTTATGTAAGGACCGGAAAACGGATGCATGATAAGTCAACGGAATTAACGATACAATTTAAACGGGCTCCAGACTTCGCCTTTCCTAAAGAGGCGACAGAAACCTGGCGCCCAAACCGGCTTTCCATAGGCATTTCTCCAGAAATGGATATCTGCCTGAGATTCCAGTCGAAGCGGCCCGGGCAGGCGATGATTCTGAATCCGGTTGACATGGTTTTTAATTACAAAGATTCTTATAAAGGTGAGGAACCGGAGGCATATGAAACCCTTTTGTATGATGTGATGGATGGCGATGCCACGCTTTTCATGCGTGCCGATCAGGTGGAAGCCGCCTGGGAAGTGGTGATGCCCATATTAGAAATATGGGAAACGCGCAAACCAATGGATTTTCCAAATTATTCACCTGACTCCTGGGGCCCTGAGGACGCTGAGGCGCTGATTGCACGGGATGGCCACAACTGGATCACGCTGCCGGCAAAGCAGCACGCAAAATGATTTGGCAAAAAAATATTCTATTTCTTCTAAATGAATATTTTTAGCCGGCTGGTTAAAACAGTAAAATTTTCAAATATGAAACTACATATTTTCAAAGACAGGGAAGAAATGAGTGACCAGCTCGCTTTGTGGATGTGCGATGCAATTGAAAATTCCTTAAAAAACCAGGAATATTTTACCCTTGTGCTTTCGGGTGGAGAAACGCCAAAGCTTCTTTTTAAAAAACTGGCTTCCGATGAATTCAGGAACAGGATCAACTGGAAGCGAATCCATATTTTTTGGGGAGATGAAAGAGTGGTTCCCTTTTCTGACGAGCGTAATAATGCGCGCATGGCCTTCGAAATCCTAATAGACCATATTGATATTCCGGTGACACAAGTTCATATTATCAGGACGGATATAGAACCGAATTTTGCCGTTGACGAGTACAGGAAGTTGCTACACACATTTTTTGATCATACCTCCCAAAGCTTCGACCTTGTGCTCCTTGGCATGGGCGATGACGGCCATACGCTCTCCTTATTTCCAGACTCCCCCATTATCCAAGAGAATGAACATTGGGTAAACGCGGTCTTTAGCAAAAAGCAGGAAATGTATCGCATCACTTTGATGCCATTGCTGGTCAACCGCGCAGCGCGCATCGCATTCATGGTGGATGGCGAAAAAAAGGCCAAAGTTTTGCAAAACGTTTTGGAGGGGGAATATGTGCCGGCAAAACTTCCTGCTCAAATCATAAAACCGGAGGGAGGTGAGCTTCACTGGTTTTTAGATGAAGCCGCTGCAAAAGGGCTGCATACTTTGTAAATTTTATCTTTTCATTTAAACATCAAAAAAATTAATTCCTGTAGCAAATTGGAATTATACTAATTTTTTAAAATTACTGAATGGGTCACTTGCCGAAACTTATTGAAGATCTTGCACTGATTTTAATTACGGGTGCTATAACAACGCTTTTATTTAGAAGGATAAGGCAACCATTGGTATTGGGTTATATTATCGCCGGCTTTTTAGTCGGTCCCCATTTATCCATTACGCCAACCGTTGCAGACAATGACAATATAAAAACGCTTGCAGAAATTGGAGTTATCTTTCTCCTGTTTAGCCTTGGGCTTGAATTCAGCTTCAAAAAACTGCTGCGTGTTGGAGGGGCCGCTTCTATTACAGCATTTACAGAGATACTTTTCATAACTATTACCGGTTATTTCGTAGGCCGCTGGATGAACTGGTCGGTCATGGATAGCCTTTTCCTTGGCGGTATGCTGGCCAGTTCTTCCACAACGATTATAATCCGTGCTTTTGATGAATTGGGAGTCAAAACAAAGCAATATGCCCGGGTGGTTTTCGGTATCCTCATAGTTGAAGATATCGTGGTAATCCTCCTTATGGTTTTATTGTCAACCATGGCGGTGAGCAAGCAATTCCAAGGCATGGAGTTATTATTCACCGTAACCAAGTTATTGTTCTTTTTAGCCTTATGGTTTCTTGCGGGGATTTTTCTTTTGCCCACATTCCTTAAAAGGGCCAAAAAATTATTGGATGAAGAAGCCCTGCTCATCTTATCGATGGGGCTTTGCCTTGGGATGGTAGTGGTTGCGACGCAAGTGGGTTTTTCTGCGGAATTGGGCGCATTCATTATGGGATCGATCATGGCGGAAACAACTTCTGCTGAAAAAGTGGAACATATCATAAAGCCAGTGAAAGATCTTTTCGGAGCCGTGTTTTTCGTTTCTGTAGGAATGATGATTGATCCCGTGGCGATCGTGGAATATCGCTGGCCGGTTTTATGGATCACATTACTCACATTGTTTGGAAAATTATTTAGCACAACTATCGGCGCTTTATTATCCGGTCAGCCCTTGAAGCAATCTGTTCAGGTTGGAATGAGCATGGCCCAAATTGGAGAGTTTGCTTTCATTGTCGCCACGCTTGGTCTTTCTTTGGGTGTGATCAGCCCCTTCCTTTTCCCCGTTGCGGTTGGTGCATCAGCTATAACCACTTTTACGACTCCATACATGATCAGGTTTTCTGAACCTTTTTACAACCTGATCCTTAAAGTGATGCCTGCTAAATGGGTGGCGGCTTTGCATAATTATTCCTCAAGCACACAGAAGATCCAGGCAGAAAATAGTTGGAAAATGGTTTTTAAGGCATATGCGACCATCATACTCACGAACGCGATTGTCCTGCTGGCACTGGTGCTCATTACCATAAAATTTCTTCTTCCTTTCCTCAATGAACATATTGATAACGGGATTCTGAAAAGCATTCTCGGGCTTGCGATTTCCCTTGGGATTTCAGCGCCTTTTTTATGGGCGCTCATGACTAAAAAGCCTGATTCCATTGCTTATAAGGAGTTGTGGTTAAACAAGAGATACAACCGTGGGCCATTATTAGTTTTGGAAATTATCCGCAATATTATTGGCGTTGCACTGATTGCCTTTTGGGTTGACAGGCTGTTCTCAGCGAAAGTGGCTGTGCTGGTTGCGGTACCGATCATTATTGTTGTGATGATTCTTTTTTCAAAGAGCATACAAAGATTTTACCAACGAATTGAGGGGAGATTTTTAAGCAACCTGAACGCCCGGGAAAGAATAGCAAAGGAAAAGGTTGAAAAAGATCTTCGTAAAGAGTTCAATCCTCAAACCGATCTTTCTCCCTGGGATGCGCATATGGTTGATCTTGAAGTCAATCCTCATGCAGAATACATAGGAAAAACTCTTGGAGAACTGGCATGGCGGGAAACATTTGGAATCAATATCGCCTACATAAAAAGAGGCGGCAAATTGATCTATGCTCCGGGGCGAAACAACAGGCTCCTGCCTTTCGACCATGTGGGCATTATCGCCACTGACGATCAGATGCACGGTTTTAAACCCATATTCGATGCGATGGAAAGCATAGATCCCGCGGATCATAACTTAGAGGATATTATTCTTCAAAAAATTGTAGTAGATGAACATAACAAGTTAAAAGGACTTACAATCAGGAATTCGCATATTCGAGAAAGGACCAACGGTTTGGTAGTTGGCATAGAAAGAAATAAGGAAAGGGTATTGAACCCAGATTCGAACGAAACTTTTGAATGGAACGATATTGTCTGGATTGTGGGTGAAAGAAAAAAGATCCAAAAGCTGAATGCGGGCTGATAATCAAAAATTAAGAATTAAAAATTAAGAATTATTGGTGATAAATATTCTTAAATAATTGTTGGAAAAAAGTCCGTTTGCTGGAATGAAATTGCTTTAGCGCTCAGGTTTTTTGCCATCCACTCGTTTTTGCCATCCTATAAAGCTACAAGCGCCTGCAACTTTCAAAGTGCATAAATTCTGTCAGCCTAAATAAATACTTATCTTAGATGTATAGAATATCTGTTGGCGCAGGTCGCTTGAAAACATTCAGGATTAAAACCATTCAGCAAACTGATGAAAACAATTAAAGGTCCCGGTATTTTTATCGCACAGTTTATTGGCCGGGAAGCGCCTTTTAACAATCTTGAAAATATCTGCGGCTGGGCAAAAGAAAAAGGTTTTGTTGGGCTTCAAATTCCCACCCTTGATGAACGTTTCATTGATCTTCAGAAGGCTGCTGAAAGTAAAACCTATGCTGAAGAGTTGAAAGGCCTGGTAAATAGTTTCGGTTTGGAGATTACTGAACTTTCTACTCATTTGCAGGGGCAGTTGGTTGCCGTTCATCCTGCTTACGATGCGCTTTTCGATAGTTTTGCCCCCGAGCAAATTCGTGGAAATCCGAAGGCAAGACAGGAATGGGCGGTGGAGCAATTACAATATGCAGCAAAAGCTTCAGAAAATTTGGGATTGAATGCCCATGCTACTTTCAGCGGCGCCTTATTATGGCCCACAGTCTATCCGTGGCCCCAAAGGCCTGTCGGTATTGTAGAGGAAGGTTTTAACGAGCTGGCTAAAAGGTGGATTCCGATTTTAAATATTTTTGATGAATGCGGCGTGGATCTTTGCTATGAAATCCATCCCGGCGAAGATTTGCATGATGGCGTTTCCTATGAAATGTTTCTGGAGAAAGTCAATTTTCATAAAAGGGCCTGCCTGCTTTATGATCCTTCCCACTTTATTCTTCAATGCCTGGATTATTTGGAATACATAGATTTTTACCATGATCGGATAAAAGCTTTTCATGTGAAAGATGCTGAATTTAATCCGACCGGAAAGCAAGGGGTTTATGGCGGCTATCAAAGCTGGCTGAACCGTGCCGGCCGCTTCCGGTCGCTTGGCGATGGTCAGGTTGATTTCAAGAGGATCTTCAGCAAACTCGCCGCATATGATTATCCTGGTTGGGCGGTGCTGGAGTGGGAATGCTGCCTGAAAAATTCAGAGGATGGAGCAAGGGAAGGCGCAGAATTCATTAAAAGAAATATCATTAGGGTTACAGATAAAGCCTTTGATGATTTTGCCGGAACCGCTCCTGATGAGAACCTGAACCGAGTGGTTTTGGGGTTATGATCATGAAAACAAGATCGATTGTTTTTAATTGTAAGTACTATTTTTAAAAAATTATCTGCTGATGAACAAATTCACCCTTCTTGTCTTGCTGGCAATTTTCGTTTGCTGCAAATCCTCAAAAACAACTGGCATGGATTCGAAAAATACGGCCTCAAAAAATGAAAAAAGCGCTGGATGGAAATCCTTATTTGATGGGAAAACAACCAGCGGCTGGCACACATATGGCATGGCGAAAGCCGGTAATCAATGGAAGGTGGAAGACGGGGTGCTTCACCTCGACTCAAAAACGACCCATGCCGAAAAGGGCGACCTCGTTACTGATGAGGAATTTGAAAATTTCGATTTGCAACTGGATTGGAAAATTTCGGAAAAAGGGAACAGCGGAATCATTTTTTACGTGCAGGATGATCCCCCAAAGTATCCGGATACTTATGAGACTGGAATAGAAATGCAAATTCTTGACAATGGCACACCAACGAGCCCGGGACATCCCGACGCAAAAATTTATACACATCGCGCAGGCGACCTGTATGACCTGCTGGCATCTAAAGAAGCGGTTCATCCGCAGGGAGAATGGAATCGGGTAGAAATAAAATGCGAAAATGGCCGGCTTGATTTTTACATGAATGGCCAGCATGTTCTTAAAACTGTTTTATGGGATGACAACTGGAACAAAATGGTAGAAATCAGCAAATTTAAAAAGCTGCCTGACTTTGCAAAATTTAAAAAAGGAAAAATCGCCTTGCAAGATCATGGGGGCGACGTGTGGTTCAGGAATATCCGGATTAAAAAGCTTTAACCGCTTAGTGCAAGGCCCAAACCACTAAGGCTGCACCAACAAGTACTGCCTGATTTTTTTTGAAAAGAAATCTTCAGAAAAAGTCGGTTTGCTGCACTTTTTTCATACTTGGATTTTAATGTTTAAAGAGCTTTTTCTTTGTGACTTCGTGCCTTGGCCTATTGTTTATTCCTTGTGTAAACTTTTCAAACCTTTCCTTCTTTGCAGCAACTTGCGGTATTATTAATATCTTCATCGATCGTTTATAATCCCTAAATTGATTTTATGAGAAAAAGCTTTTTGATTGTTTTCCTGTTTCTCTTTTCCATTGCGGCTTTTAGCCAGAAAAACGTTTCAGATCTTTTAATGCCGGCCCCCGTTTCTGTAGTTTCAGGCAATGGTAATTTCATCCTTAACAGCAAAACCAGTGTCCACGTTCTAACCTCCAATGCCGACGCAAGGCGCGTTGCAGACTTTCTTGCCAAAAAAGTGCGGACGGCTTCCGGATTGCCTGTTCCTGTAGTTACTCAATCGATGAAACAGGTTTCGCGCGATATCATAAAGCTTACATTAATCACCGATACCGCTCTCGGAGATGAGGGCTACAAATTGGATGTCTCTTCAAACGAGGTTTCCATCAGCGCGCACAAGCCCGCCGGACTTTTTTACGGAATACAAACCTTGTTTCAGTTAATGCCGAAGGAAATTGAAGGAAAGAAGGCTAGCCTTGTTGAATGGAAAATTCCGGCATGCACCGTAATGGATAAGCCAAGGTTTGGCTGGCGCGGACTGATGTTTGATGTCAGCCGGCATTTTTTCACCAAGGATGAAGTGAAAGACTTTATTGACGAAATGGTGAAATTTAAATTCAATTTATTGCATTTACATCTCGCTGATGATGAAGGCTGGCGCATCGAAATTAAAGGCCTGCCGAAATTAACAGAAGTGGGTGCATGGAGAGTGAAGAAGGTAGGATATTTTGGAACATTTTCACCGCCAACCCCCGGCGAACCAAGAGATTATGGTGGATTTTACACCCAGGATGATATCAGGGAAATAGTAAAATATGCACTGGATCGTTTTGTGAACATTCTTCCGGAAATAGATGTCCCGGGCCATAGCCTCGCCGCCGTCTCTTCCTATCCTGAATTATCATGCACTCCTGCTGCTGATACCTATCATGTGCGTTCTGGCGAGCCTATCATGGATTGGTCTCATGGCCAGCCTCCATTGGCTTTGATCGACAATACGCTTTGCCCGGCTAATGAAAAAGTATATGAATTTTTGGATAAAGTGATGACCCAGGTGGCAGCCTTGTTTCCCTTTGAATATATCCATGTGGGCGGGGATGAATGCCCGAAGAATTTTTGGGAAAAAAATGATGCGATAAAAGCGCTGATGCAGAAAGAAGGCTTGAAAGATATGGATGAAGTTCAAAGTTATTTTGAAAAGAGGCTGGAGAAAATCGTTGAATCGAAAGGCAAAAGATTTATGGGATGGGATGAGATCCTCCAGGGTGGGTTGGCTCCAAACGCAGCAGTAATGAGCTGGCGCGGGATGAAAGGAGGAATTGAGGCAGCCAGGATGAAACACGAGGTGGTGATGAGCCCTACCGATTATGCATACCTTGATTACATGCAGGGTGATCCGGTGATTGAACCTCGCGTATATGCAACTTTAAGATTAAAAAAGGCATACCAGTTTGAGCCCGTTCCTGATGGAGTTGATCCCAAATATATTAAGGGGGGCCAGGCAAATTTATGGACTGAGCAAATCTATAATACCCGCCACATGGAATATATGCTATGGCCGCGCGCAATGGCAATTTCTGAATCGGTTTGGTCTCCGAAAAGCAAAAAGAATTGGAACAATTTCGTTACAAGGGTTGAACAGCAGTTTCCGAGGTTTGACGAGGCAGAAGTGAAATACGCCCCGAGCATGTATGACCCAATTTTCAATGTGAGCAGAACTGCCGACAATCAGTTGAAAATTGAGTTGAGTACCGAGGTTGAAGGCCTGGATATTCATTACAGCTTTGATAACTCCTTTCCGGACAATTTTTATCCAAAATATACAGCGCCGCTGGTTCCTCCAAAAGACGCTGTCATGTTGAAAGTAATTACTTATCGGGGAAATGAAGTAACCGGCAGGATGATCTCAATGCCTATTGAAGAGTTGCAGAAAAGGGCCGGGAAAAAAAATCCGTAAACCTATCAGTTTGCAAGCAAAGGAAGCAGCGGGGGAAACCTTATAGTGTTTAGTGAAATATACTCTGATTCAAAAACACTATAAGGTTTTGCCAAATGCTTAAAAGTCGGCTGCAAATCTGGTTTTTGAAACCTGATTTGTTTGGTATCGGCCTAAAAGCACATGGGGTTTTGAGAATGCACAAAGCAGCACTGCAAACCTTATAGCTTTTGTGAAATCCTAAGGTTTTATATTTCCCCTTCAAATTCTTCCATCTTTTCTACAAGAAATTCCACACTGCTCAAGGGCAATGCGTTATAGAGTGATGCCCGGAAACCTCCAACTAAACGATGCCCTTTAATTCCGTAGATGTTGTTTTTTTGAGCGAACTCCAGGAATTTCTTTTCCATTTCTTTGTCTGGCATCACAAAGCACACGTTCATTTTACTACGATCTTCTTTTGCCGCAGTTGGAATAAAAATCGTGCTGTTATCTATTGCAGTATAGAGAAGTTCCGCTTTTTCATTGTTTATTTTTTCAATTGCCTCTATTCCTCCCATCTTTTTAAGCCAGCGAAGGGTCAGCATACTGACATAAATGGCGAAAACAGGTGGTGTATTCAGCATGCTGTTTTCCCTGATATGGTTCCTGTAATCCATAATGGATGGAATGGCGCGATCTACTTTTCCCAAAATGTTTTTATTGACAATTACAAGATTGGTTCCCGCAGCACCCATATTTTTTTGCACGCCGGCATAAATTAAGCTGAAAGAATTGAAATCCAGTTTCCTGCTTAAGATATCGCTCGACATGTCTGCAATCAAGGGCATTTTTACATCAGGAATGCTATGCCATTGGGTGCCATAAATTGTGTTGTTGCTCGTGATATGGAAATATTTAGAATCTGCTGGAATTGAGAAATTCCTGGGGATGCAGTTATAGTTGTTTTCTTTCGAGCTGCATGCAACATTTACGTTTCCAAAAAGCCGTGCTTCCTTAATCGCTTTCGAACTCCAAACTCCCGTGTCCGAATAAGCAGCAGTTTCATTTTCATTCAGCAGATTCATAGGAACCTGCATGAACTGCACGGTAGCGCCACCGTGTAAATACAAAACTTCATGATCTTCATCCAGGTTCATCAGTTCACGAACCAGGCTGCGCGCTTCTTCCATCACCGATTCGAAAAGAGGAGTACGATGGCCGATTTCCAGTATGGACAAGCCGCTTCCATTAAAATTTAAAATTGCCTTTGAAGCTTCTTCGAACACTTCCGGGGGAAGAATCGATGGACCTGCATTAAAATTGTACATCATTTTTTTGTATTTTATCTACTGTTGCCGACTCAACCTTCCTAACCTTTCTAACCTCTCTAAACTCTCAACTCTCACCAACATCCTCATCCCTCATCTTCTCTCCCCAAAATTCCGCCTTTTCGCCATTTTTCATTTAATTCTTCAAATTCCTTCTGATCGTTTTCGCTAAAAGATGCTTTTGAAAGTTTGCCAAGATCCGGCTGACCGGCATTAATCCAGGCGGAATACCAGAAAGAAGCGATGGCAAAAATAGACTGCCGCATTCTTCTTTCAATCATTCCATCTAATTTTTTATGATAGGCCTTTGAATAATCCGAGGAGTATTGCCTGATCAATGTATTATTTCTCTTTTCAAAAGCGTATTTTTTATCGGAGGGAAAACGGGCCGATAATTCTTTTTCAAATTTGAGTACTGAATCGGCGGCCAAAGCGCTTTCCAAAACCCTGTCCCAAATAAATTGTTGCGGATCTTTAATGTATGACGCCTTTCCGATAAAAAAATCAAATTCTTTTTCCGCCAGCAATTCCGGAACCCGGCTTTCCCAAAAAGCGTGGATCCCTTTCTGGTCTGTCTTTTGGCCGTTGTGGTTGCTGCTTGCATGAAGTGGAACATGAGCATCGGAAATGTAATGGCCTAGTTCTGCGCTGTTTTTTAGAATAGAAACGTAATTCTTTTCTTTAAATGCGTTTGTCAGTCTGTTGAAAACGGTTTGAACATGCCAGGGAACGATCCCATTCGACTTTAATGAATCTTCCCCAAATTTGGCGACAGCCTCGTTCCAGTTACGCGGCAATTCTCTGAACGGATACTCACCATAGTTATCCAGATCAATGTAGTGTCTTGAACCTTCGTCTGCAACGGCGTATCTTCTTTTGTCAGGATCCGTGGAGTGTTCGGTTATGAATTCAATGTTTTTTTTGTAGAACCCGAGCATTTGGGGCGGCAGTAAAAAAACGGAGCAATTGTTTATTTTCCTGTGGGCATAAAATCCCCAGCAGAAGCATTGAGAGCTGCTGCAGATCATAGCCAGTAAAAGAAAATATTTTTTCATAATTGCTTCTTATATCGTGGGATCAACGAGGTGTTCATCAGTAATATCCGTGATTGTCGTTACCCCACCGCTGACTGCAAATTTCATTGATTGGGCAGATCCAATGGTGGTAAGAGGCCTGATCCTTTCCTTGGGAACAATATAAACATTTCCCGCCACGGAATATGCCATTGGAAGATAGACTGCTACATAATCTTCCATGCCGAAAATCGTCATGTCTTCCTGAGTGATAAAACCAACCCGCCAAACATCATGGTCATCCACACAGGCCAGAACATTATGGGTGAATTTCTTTTTATTGCCTGCAAAAGCTTCAAAAAAATCCTTTATGAAAGAATAAAACAACTTGATGCCCGGGGTTTTCTCCAAAATTTTATCGACGATTGACAGGAGCCTTCCCATTAAAAAAAAGGAGCTTAAATAACCTACAATAACAACGAATACAATGATGATGAGAAAACCAAGGCCCGGAATATTGATAGCCGGACGCAGAATACTGTCGATCTTATCAAAAACGATGTATATGAAATAGATGGTTATGGAAACCGGACCTAGTATCAAAAGTCCCTGCAAAAAATACTGAAAGAGTTTTTGGTAGCGCTTTGTTGATTTCATAAGAATGTCAATAGTTGAGCGCAAAGGTAGCGCCATCAAAAATCATGTCTGAAAAAAAATATTCATGGAAACTTTGGTAACGCAAAAAGTTTCTTTAGTTTTGCCGCCCCATGAATATAAAGGACAGAATAAAACGAAAAGCGGATGAACTTTACCGGCGTTACGGAATAAAATCCGTGACGATGGATGAGATTGCTACTCAATTGGGAGTGTCTAAAAAAACCATTTACCAGTCTTTTAATGATAAAAATGAATTAGTGGACGCGGTAATGGCGGACATGATCGAGTATAGCAAGGAATGCTGCCAGGAATCCCGAAAAAATGCATCCAACGCAATCGAGGAAGTTTACGGAGCAATTGATAGTATGCAGGACATTCTGGACAACATGAACCCTTCCATCATGTTTGACATTGAAAGGGGCTATCCAGGAACTTTCAGGAGACTGGTTGAATATAAATACAGTTTCCTTTTTGACCTGCTCAAAAGGAATATTGCAAGAGGATTGGAAGAAGGGCTTTACAGGCCTGAAATGGACACAGAGATGATAGCGAAAGTACGCCTGGAAATGAGCATGCTGCCCTTCAACGAAGAATTGTTTCCAAAGAGTCAATACTCAATGCTGGAAGTTCACAAGGAAATGATCGAATTTTTTCTCTTCGGAATGGTTACGCCCAAGGGCTATAAATTAATGACAAAATATCAAAAAGAAAGGTCTGATAAGGATCGGATGAAAAAACTAGAACAATGAAAAAAAGGATCTTACAAGTAGTGTTAGCCGCAATGGCAAGCTGCATTGTCGCCGGAACAAGTGCACAACAAAAAAATTCTCCTCCGGAAACTTTCGCCTTAACTGCCAAAGAAGCAGTTGATTACGCCTTGAAAAACGCGGTCCAGGTTAAAAACGCTTTGCTCGACATCGAGTCGCAAAGGCAAACTAATAAACAAATTACTGCTACTGCGCTTCCTCAGATCAATGGAAATGTCGCATTTACCGATTATCTCTCGATTCCTACCAGCCTCATTCCCGCTGAATTCATTGGAGGCCCTCCCGGCACTTACTATCCTGTTAAATTCGGAACAAAATATAACGCTACCTACGGCGCTGATTTGCAGCAGATTTTATTTGACGGGCAGGTTTTTGTTGGACTAATGGCGCGTAAGGCTTCCATAAAAAATATGCAGCTTATCGCTGATATAACCAAAGAGCAGATCAAAGCCAACGTGTACAAGATCTACTACCAGCTCGTGGTCGGCAAAAGACAAATCGGAACTTTAGATGCCAATATTGCCACCTATCAGAAACTGCTTCATGACACGCGTGAGATCTATAAAAACGGATTTGCTGAAAAGCTGGATGTTGACAAAGTGCAGGTGCAGCTCAGTAATCTCGAAACACAAAAGCTTAAGGCTCAAAACCAGATCGATGCAGGAAAAGAAGGTCTTAAATTCCTGATGAATATTCCGCAAAAGGATGAGTTGACTCTTACCGATACCTTATCTGATGAAGAATTGAAAGCCAACATCCTCGATGAAAGCTACAACTATGAAGACAGGAAGGAATTCCAGCAATTGGAAACCGCCATCGACCTTGGGAACTTTAATGTCAAAAGATATAAACTCAGCAAAATCCCTACGATTTCAGCACAAGCAAATTTTGCTCAAAATGCGCAGCGCACAACTTTTAATTTCTTTAAAGGTGGCGTAGATGATCAGTGGTTTACTACTTCATTCATCAGTTTTAAAATAGCCGTCCCAATTTTTGATGGAGGTGCAAAAAATGCAAGGATTGCCGCTGCGAAAATCGATCTGATGAAGACCACTAACAACCTGGAACAACTGAAATCGTCAATCGATAATGACGTGGTGCAATCGAGGATCAACATGAAATCTGCTATCATAACCATGGACCTTCAGAAAAAAAACATAGCCCTCGCTGAACAGGTTTACAATTCTACGAAATTGAAATATGAGCAGGGCCTTGGAAGCAACCAGGAGATTTCAACCGCCCAGGCAGACCTTATTACTGCCCAGAACAATTATTACAGTTCGCTTTATGATGCGATCATCGCGAAAATCGATTACCTGAAAGCGACAGGAAAACTTTAAATGATAAAAAATCAAAAAACCCAGAATAATCTTATCAACAATGAAAAAAATAATCAGAATTAGTTTGATCGCTCTATTAACCACTTTCGTTTTTTCTTGCGGCGATACCGGAAAAAAAGAAAAGGAAGGCAGTTTGAATGATCAAAAAGTGGAACTGCAAAAAATGAAAACGGAAAGGGAGAAACTTGATGGCAAGATTATAGCTTTGGAAAAAGATATAGCCAAAAAAGACACTTCGGCCGTTGTTCAAAAAGCAAAGCTGGTTTCACTGGATACACTCAAAAAGGCAGATTTCAAGCATTATCTCGACTTGCAGGGGCAGGTAGATCCAAAGAACATCTCCTATATTGCCCCAAGCGGCCAGCCGGGCATCATAAAAGCAATCTATGTGAAGCAGGGAGATGTAATTCGCAAAGGACAATTGATCCTGAAAATGGACAATGCAGTTGCAGAACAGAATGTTAATGCGATTCGTCAGCAAATGGGAAGTGTGAAGGCGCAGCTTGACCTGGCAAAATCGGTGTATTCACGCCAAAAAAACCTTTGGGATCAGCATATTGGAACCGAAGTTCAATTGCTGCAAAGCAAAACAAATGTTGAATCGCTTGAAAATCAGTTGAACGCCATCCAGGCTCAGGTGAATACAGCTCAGGAGCAGGCCAACCAGGCAAATGTTTACAGTAACGTAACGGGAACAGTTGACGAGATCACAGCACATGTAGGCGAAACTTTCACAGGCAATCCCCTGGCAGGCGGCTACATTAAAGTTGTAAATAACGCCGAACTGAAAATTTCTGTTATAGTGCCGGAAAACTACGCTGCTAAAGTTTCCAAAGGAACACCCGTTATCATTTCTATTCCTGACGTGAATAAGTCCTTCAACAGCACGGTTTCATTTATCAGCGAAACGATTGGTTCCCTGAACCGTGGTTTCACTGCAGAAATAAAAGTTCCTGCTGGCTATTCATTGCGGCCCAATCAAATCGCTGTGGTAAAGATCCTGGATTATTCAGCGCCAAACACCATCTCTATTCCGTTGAACACCTTGCAGACGGATGAAAATGGGAAATATGTTTTAGTGGCAGCTAAAGAGGGAGACCGGATGATCGCCAGAAAAAGGAAGGTCATCATTGGTGAATTATATGGCGACATGATCGAGATTAAACAAGGTTTGCAGCAGGGCGATGAATTAATTGCCGATGGATTCCAGGGATTGTTCGATGGGCAACCTATTACAACAAATGCATAGACGTTAAATAAATTCTATCTGGCTTTTTAAAAGCACAACAATATATTTATGAGTTTTAAAGAGAATTTTAATAAATACAAGGAATTTCGGCCAACAAGCTGGTCGATCAAGAATAAAACCTCGATCTATCTGCTAATCATTTTTGTTTCGGTTATTGGCATTTTCGAATTCGTAACCCTTCCGAAAGAGCAATTTCCTGACATCGTGATTCCCACAATTTATGTGCAGACCCTCTATGTAGGCAATTCGCCAAAAGACATCGAGAACCTGGTTACCCGGCCGATTGAAAAGCAAATCAAGGGAATAACAGGAGCCAAAATCAAAAAGATTTCCAGCACTTCCCTCCAGGATTTTTCGGCGATCACGGTGGAGTTTGAAACGGATGTAAAAACGGAGGTCGCACTGCAAAAAACTAAAGATGCAGTGGATAAGGCGAAGAAGGACTTGCCAACTGACCTGACGCAGGATCCGAATGTGCAGGAAGTGAGCTTCAGCGAATTCCCCATTATGTTCGTGAACCTGAGCGGCGATTATGACATGATGAGCCTCAAGAAGTTCGCCGACGATACAAAAGACAAGCTGGAAGAGCTTCCCGAAATCACGCGTGTGGACATCGTGGGTGCACCTGAACGGGAATTTCAGATAGATGTTGATAATTATAAAATGCAAAGCGCTAATATCACCTTCGATGATATTGCCAATGCGGTTCAAAGGGAAAATGTTGATATCTCCGCGGGCTTGCTCGATGTGGGCAATATGAAAAGGACGCTCCAGATTAAAGGCCAGTTTAAAAATGCTTTTGATATTTCACAGGTAATTGTCAGAAATACCGCCGGGGCGCCGATTTATCTGAAAGACATTGCAGTCATAAAGGATACTGTAAAAACCAGTGAGAGCTATGCGCGACTGAATGGAAAAAATGTGGTAACACTCAATATTATCAAGCGCGCTGGCGAAAACCTGATCCAGACCTCAGATGATGTAAAGCAAACAGTGGATGAAT
Organism: uncultured Chitinophagaceae bacterium; assembly: GCA_963696835.1. Lineage (GTDB taxonomy): Bacteria > Bacteroidota > Bacteroidia > Chitinophagales > Chitinophagaceae > Ginsengibacter. Next base: position 118,617 of record CAVOLS010000012.1, read on the forward strand.
TGAAAGCCACCACTTTGCCTTCCAACCTCGATGTGGTGATTACAGGGGACCAAAGCCGTTCGACAAGAACCTCCTTCAACGACCTGGTGAATTCTATCGTCATAGGTTTTGTGCTCGTATTGCTGATTCTTATGTTTTTCATGGGAGTTACCAACGCCTTCTTCGTTGCCTTGTCAGTTCCACTGAGCATGTTTGTCGCTTTTTTGTTTTTGCCTGCGGCAGAATTGATCACCGGCTCGGCGGTCACTTTAAACTTTATAGTGCTTTTTGCCCTTCTTTTTGGACTGGGAATCATAGTGGACGACGCGATCGTGGTGATTGAAAACACCCACCGCATTTTTGTTGATAACAAGGGGAAGTTGTCCACCATTGAGTCGGCAAAAATGGCGGCAGGTGAGGTTTTTATTCCGGTTTTAGCGGGGACACTCACCACGCTGGCGCCATTTTTCCCGTTACTTTTTTGGCCGGGAATAATCGGAAAATTCATGATCTATTTGCCAACGATGCTGATCTTTACACTAACGGCATCTTTGATAGTAGCTTTTATCATGAACCCGGTTTTCGCTGTGGATTTTATGAATCACCCGGAACATGGGGCTCGAAGAAAATCGGCTATTTTCAAAAGGCCGGCATTTCTGATCCCACTGATTGCAGGTATTTTATTTGACCTGATGCATGTTACGTTCCTGGGAAACCTGCTTATCTTCTTTTCACTGATCGTGGTTTTAAATACCTATGTGTTTGAGAGCCTCATCCATAAGTTTCAGAATAACGTTTTACCTGCCATCATGAGGAATTATGAATCCCTCCTGAGGTGGGCGGTTGCTGGCTGGAGGCCGGTTTGGCTTCTGGCGGGAACTTTTGGCTTGCTGATTTTCTCATTTATATTTTTTGCTTTAAGAAAGGTGCCGGTGGTTTTCTTCCCCAAAGGCGACCCCAACTTTATCTATGTTTATTTGAAAATGCCGGTTGGAACCAGCGTGGATTATACCGATTCAATTACCCGCAGCATTGAAAAAAAGGTGACCCGGGTATTGGATGGCTCATCCGGAAAACCCAATCCGATCGTGGAAAGCATCATTTCTAACGTGGCGGTGGGCGCTTCTGATCCCCAAAGTGGCGACAGGAGCACGCAGCCCAATCTTGGCAGGGTCCAGGTCTCCTTTGTGGAGTTTGAAAAGCGCCATGGCGTTTCAACCGAACCCTATCTCGATTCTATAAGAGAAGTGGTGAAAGGCATTCCGGGTGCCCAGATCTCTGTTGCCCAGGAAAGCAGTGGCCCGCCAACCGATCCGCCGATCAGCATTGAAGTGTCGAGCGAGGATTTTGAATTGCTTACCACAACGGCGACCCGATTAAAAACCTACCTGGACAGCCTTCAAATTCCAGGCGTTGAGGAATTGAAAATGGATGTAGATCTTACTAACCCTGAGATCACTCTTAGTATCAACCGGGAACGGGCCTTGATTGAAGGCGTTTCAACCGCTCAGATCGGCCAGCAAATTAGAACCGCCTTGTTTGGCCGCGAAGTTTCCAAAATAAAAGACGGAGAAGATGAATATAAAATCCAACTCCGAAACCTGGAAGGCCAGCGAAAAAGTCTTTCGGAATTATTAAATATGAAGATCGTTTTCCGCGACATGGGAAGCGGCGGGCAGATTAAGCAAATTCCTATTAGCTCATTGGTTGATGTGGATTACACCAGCACTTATGGAAGCATTAAAAGGAAGAATGTAAAACGCGTTATTACCCTTGCTTCCAACGTACTGTCCGGATATACACCGACGGAAGTGAACACGCGTATCAAAAACGCCATTAGCGACTTTAATAAAAAAGGTCCCAATGTTTCCATCACTCAAACCGGGGAAGGGGCACAGCAGGCCGAAACCGGCGCTTTCCTTGGCAAAGCCCTGCTCATTGCGCTTATGATTATCCTGTTCATTTTGGTGTTGCAGTTTAATTCCATCAGCAAGTCGGTGATTATTTTGACTGAAATCGCATTCAGCATTATTGGAGTGCTGCTTGGTTTTGCGATCACGGGAATGCAGGTTTCGGTTGTAATGACCGGCATAGGAATCGTTGGTCTTGCGGGGATTGTAGTTAAAAACGCGATACTGGTGATTGATTTCGCAGATGAGTTGCGCGCCCGTGGAATGAAGACGAGGGAAGCGGTGATCCAGGCGGGAAAAATCAGGATTATTCCGGTATTGCTAACCGCGCTTGCTGCGATTTTCGCACTCATTCCGCTGGGGATTGGTTTCAATATCAATTTCATAACCATGTTCTCAGATCTGAATCCGCATATATTTTTCGGCGGCGACAGTGCAAGGTTCTGGAAGCCGCTTGCCTGGACCATTATCTTTGGTTTGGCATTCGCTTTCTTCATGACCCTGATCATGGTTCCGGGCATGTACCTGATCGCTGAAAGGCTAAGGCGGCCCATGCGCAGGCAGTTTGGTGGAAAATGGATTTCTATTCTCGGCATTCCGCCTTTAACCATCCTCTTTATTCCGTTGATGTTTGTCAGCATGTTTATTCAGAGGTCGAAAGCTGCACGCAGAAAAAGGAAAATGGGAAATAAGGTAGGTGAAAAATGGACGGGAAGCTGGTTTTAAAAAACTTAAATTACAATAAATAATACAAAGCTAAAACCTGCATGATAGAAGAATGTTTTCTTCATGCAGGTTTTTTTAATTAGGTATTGGTACCAGGGTTTCGACAGATTTTCTTTAGTTCTTTACATCTTCGTCCTGTTAATTTTTTATCTGCTTCGCAAATGATTTAGGCGCACAAAGCAAGAAGGAGAAAATGTTTGAAAAAAGTGCGTTTGCTGGATAAAAAGTTGTTCTGGATAATTAATAACTCAAAGGAAGTGCGGACATACTACTTATAATTATTTACGGATATTTCCCCCCTGTCTATTTAGCAGGGTATTAGATAAAAATCCCTGAAAAAGTCCGCCTGCTGACGTTTGACAGAACAGGTTTTTTCTAAATCCACCTCTGCTCTCCGCATCCGCGATCAACAATTCTTTCCATCATTTATAACGCTTTCTTAAAATCGACGCAATCAGTCAAATTCCTATTCGATTTTAACTTTTACCGGCTTGTCAGGCACTGACTTTGTGCAAAAAGAAACAAAGCAAAAAATAGATCCCATGAAAATAATATCACTGCTTGCCGCCTTGATTGGAATTTCGGCGGTTTATACAGGTTGCGCAAAAGAGCCACTTGATAATATCAATAGCAATGAATCGCGCATATACATTACGGATCATGATTCCTCCGTAAATTTTTCCGGATTTAAAACTTATAGTATTTCTGATTCTGTAGCGGTTATTCAAAACGGGCAGTCGGCCATGCAATTGAATGGCACAGACTCGGCCTATATTGCCGCGGTTAAAAAATACATGAGCCAGGCCGGCTATGTGCAGGTGGCCAAAACTCAAACTCCTGACCTTGGAGTCAATGTGAACCATATTATCAGCACTGCATCTGGCGTGATTACTTATGGTAATTATTGGGGTGATTATGGCGGCTACTGGGATCCGTATTATTGGGGTTATCCGGGTTATGGATATTATGTGCCTTATGCATATAGTGTGTATCAAATTAGAGAAGGGGCGATTTCAGTTGATATTCTGGATCTGAAAGACGCGGCCTCCAACAAAAAAATAAACGTGATCTGGACTGGGTTAATCCGCGGTTCAGGAATTTTTAACGCGTCTATTGCCGACAGCCAGATACAGGCATTATTTCAGCAATCCCCTTATTTAAAAACTCCTTAAAATTAATGATATGAAAAACAGGTTTGCCATCCCTGGCATCATTTCCTTTCTAATATTTTTCTCTTCCCAGGCAAGGGCGCAGCAGGGAACCATACATTTCGACTTGAATTACAATTATAGCATTCCGGTAAGCGGCTTTAAAAGCGATTTGATTAGTGATAATTCTCCACGAGGAATGCGCGGGTCAATTCTCTATGAATTTAATAATAAAATTTCAGCAGGAATTGAATCAGGCTATCAGGATTATTATCAAAAATATCCACGCGCAGTGTACTCCCTTAGCAAAACCCAGGACATTTCCGCTGTTTTGAGCAATTCCATTCAAACCACTCCCTTTTTATTAAAAGCAAAATATTTTCCCGTTGCCGCAAACTCAGTAGTTAAACCGTATATTTCTCTTGGCGCGGGACTAAACCTAATAGACTTTAAGCAATATTTTGGCGAGTTTGGAAGCTCCGCGACCAATGTTGGATTTCTGGCACAGGGCGGCATTGGCCTGATGGTTCCTTTTGGAAAAATGAAATCCTGGGGATTGAATATCGGCGCCAACTATGATTATGCTCCCTATAAAAAATATGGTTACACTAATTTGAATTCCATTAATCTGAATGGGGGCGTTGTTTTTCGCATACAGTAGAGGAACCGGTAACACGAAGCAACGAAAAAAGTTGAAACAAAGTTCGTTTGCCTACTGTTTTCCTATTCGGGCCACAGAAAAAGAGGAAGGAAAAGGCGAAGAGATTGCCTTATCTCTGCTCAGCAGCGAACCGGGGCTCAGGGGCTGCCGGATCGCAGCGGATATCCTTTTTTTGTGCCCGGGGGCTTTCGCAGGGTAAAAAAGATAGCAGCGAAGAGCCGGAACTAAAGCTGATCAAGACTCCTTCGGTGACAGCCCCAAATGCTTCTTCCCCAACCTTTCCGGAAAGAAAAAAGTTCGAAAAAAGTTCGCTTGCCTATGATTTTTGTCGGAAAAGATGGTCACCGGATTCATCTTTCATAACATCCGATATCGGGCTGATTGCTTCTCGGATTGTTGTCAAGATCATATAAAAAACTGGTTGCCGTGCCGGCATGAATGGCCGGAGCCATTGGGTTTTTGGTGAAATGAAAATCAAAAATCTTCCTGGAAACATTGATGCTGTCGAACAAGGGCGGCCTGTTTTTTATGGAAGAAATAAAGTTCGAATTGGGAACCTCATTTTTGGCTTTGTATAACACGTGATCAAAGGTTAGGGAGAATGGATCTGTTCCCTGTTTTGAAACAGCTATTTCATCTTCTGGCGTGCCGCCTTCGCCCCAAAAAATGCAGTTTTGGAAAAACGCACTAAAGTGGGAAGTAACGATGGACGCCGCCTTGTGATACTGAATTGGAAAGTTGCAAAACCGGGTTTTTATGGCTGATATATTGGGTGCTGAAAGAGGCCACGGTGCAATTCACAAAACGATAATCGCCCCCTGATTGCAACTGGAGATTGCTTCCGCAATTACTGATTAGGCAGTTGTCGGCATATATTCTTGTATTGATTCCCAAAACTCCCGCGTCATAAATATTGTCAATGATGCACTGTGACATGACAAGTTTAGGATTGGAAGAAAGGGGAAGCTGTTGAGCGACAATGCCCTGGTAGGCGTTTTTTATGATTGTGTGCCTAAGCGAATTATTCTTGCTGTTGTTTCTGAAAAAAATTCCCGGCCATCCGGCTGGCAAATCCCTGTAATCCTCATCCAACCTGTCTCCGGAAAAAATAATTTTCTTCTCTTTTGTGCCGTTTGCTATGAGGGTGCCATCTACGAGGAAGGGCGCATCTGCGTGAAGATAAATTTTGGTTCCCGGGGAAAGAGTGAGTGTAGCCGTAGTATCCACCTGGATTCCACCCACAATCACATAAGGAAGAGTGCTGTTCCACATTACATTTCCCTGAAGTTTTATATTCTTTAAAAAGATCGCATTTTGGCCGTAGGCCTGAAGTTGCACGTATCTCTTATTTCCATTGAAATCGATTAAAATGCTATCAATTGCGATAAAGGGAAGGGTTGAATTGTTTGGATCGATGTTTACCTGCACAAAAACATAGAGACTGTCGTTGGCATTCATTTCAATATTATTGATTTCGCTGGCGGAAACGCCATCCACATTGATGCGGAAAGGGGAAGTCGCTCCGCCGGAAAGCTTCACCTGCGACAAACGAATTTTCTGGTTGTTGTTGTTGAAAATTTTGAATGATTTGGTTATGGATCCTGTGGTAGTAAAAACCGTGTCAAAAGCAAGGGTGTCCACGCTGGTATAAAGTCTCGCATCGGCGCTGGTGATAAAGCTTTCCTTTTTACAGGAAACGAGGGCAGAAACTGAAATGAGAAGGAAAAGAATTCGTTTCAATTGCGTTACTTGTTTAATGATACAATTTTCTGTTTTTAAGCGCCGGAAAAATCAAACCAGCTCGTTTTCAATATACTCAAATCCTTCGTCCGCCGGTAGTTCGTTCCATAAGATGCGGTAAATAGTTTCCGCGATCGGCATCTCTGCTTTCACTTTCTGGTTCAGGATATACATGCATTTGCTGGCGTTATATCCTTCGGCTACCATGCTCATTTCGAGTTGGGCCGATTGAACAGAATATCCTTTGCCGATCATATTTCCAAAAGTGCGGTTGCGGCTATAGAGTGAATAGCAGGTCACCAATAAATCGCCCAGATACACAGAAGCCGCGTAATTGGTGGTGTTCCGGGTTGCATTATGCGTAATGGGATGATGTTCTATCGTTCCCACCTCTACATTTTGGATTCCTGCTTTTCTTAAAAAAACGGCCATTTCATCGGCGCTGTTGGCAATCAGCACGCTGAGGAAATTGTCGCCATATTCAAGGCCGTGGGCGATTCCGGCGCCAATAGCGTAAATGTTTTTCAGGATGGCTGCATATTGAACTCCGTAAATATCCGTGTTGTGAAGCGTGTTTAGATAAGGAGTTTTAAAATGAAGTGCGATGCGCTGTGTAGTGGCTTCGTCAATGCCCGAAAAAGTGAGGTAAGAGAGTTTTTCTGCTGCAACCTCTTCCGCATGACAAGGTCCGAGGACGGTGAAATAATCGCTCAGAGGAACGCCGAATTTGTTCTGCAGGAATTCATTGAGCAGCAGGTTTTCTTCAGGCAAAACTCCTTTTACCGCTGAGACGATTTTTTTACCACGAAAAATATCTTTCGGCAGGTCTTTGAGCGCGTCTGCGGCGAAGGCGGATGGAACAACAATGATGATGCAGTTGCTTCTTTCAATCACCTCTTCGGCATTTGAGGAGAAGTTGATGAGACGGGTGTCAAAAAACGCGGATCTCAGATATTGCGGATTATGGCTGCGGCTTTTGAAACTGCTGATATTGCTGTCGCTTCGCAGCCACCAGTTGATGGTGTTTTTATTATCCGTTAAAATCTTCGCGAGAGCCGTTCCCCAACTACCGCTTCCTATAATTCCAAAGTTCATATCAAATTGAGTTTTTCAACGGCGATTTGCGCGGCAACCTGGCTGGCGTCTTTCTTGTTGTAAGCCTTCGCCTGCGCAACTACAACTCCGTCGATTTTAGCCGCAATAGTAAACAATCTTCTTCCATTTTCCACTTTTTCTTCCAGCGTTTCAAATTCGAGGAGCTTGCCGTTTTTATTGGCCCAGCCATACAGTTTATTTTTCTGATTGATATCGAGATTTTCAAGATCCTGCATGAATAAATGCGGGTTGATAATTTGGCGCGTTACCCATTTTTGGGTTTCATCATAACCTTTGTCGAGGTAAACCGCGCCTACTAATGCTTCCAATGTGTTACCGAAGATCTGCGAGATCTTTAAAGAATTATCGTATCGGTTGTAAAAGGTGATTTTTTTCAAGCCGATCTTTACGGCGATGTCGTTCAGTTGAGTCCGGTTCACCATTTTGCTGCGCATTTCGGTTAAAAAACCTTCTTCCTTGTAAGGGTAGCGCATGAAAAGGTAATGGGCTACGATAGTAGAAAGGATGGCATCGCCAAGAAATTCGAGGCGCTCATTATTTTCGTCAGCGCCCTCTCTTACGGAGCGGTGGCTTAGGGCGGTTTTATATAAATTTAATTTTTTAGGAACAAACCCAAGCACATTGCGCAACTGCTTCCGGAAATCCTTTTCCTGCCTGGTATGAAAGATATTGGTAAAAAATGCCACTGGTTGTATTTAATTATAAAATTGCAGCCTAAAATTAAAGAAAATTAGTGAACCAACTCAGAGCGTAATAGAATTTATGCGCAATCGGCAATTAAGGGTTTAAGAAACAGTTGCATTTGAAAATGCAAGGCAAAACTCCTGATTGGGAAAGAAGAATAATCCGGATTCAATTACATTAATTCTTTAAAAAAAGTCCGTTTGCTGGAAATAGGGAAAGTAAGGGATGGCAATTAATTCAGCACATCATTTCAAAAAAGTCGTTAAAGGGAATAAAAAAGGTTAAGAGTTGATTTATTAAAATTAACTCTTAACCTTTCCTGTTTAATGTCCACTTGTTAATAGTGTCTTTCAGCTTACATTTTTACCAAACCCTGATCCTGTCTTCCGGAGCTACATACATCTTATCTCCTTCTTTCACATCGAAAGCTTTATAGAAGGCATCAATGTTGACCAAAGGACCGTTGGTTCTGTAAATTCCGGGAGAATGGTTGTCTGTCAAAATCCGCTGCGCTGCTGATTCCGGCAGGATATTATTGCGCCAAACCTGCGCCCAGTTAATGAAAAACTGCTGGTCGGCAGTGAAGCCATCAATCACTTTATTGGCCTTTCCTTCCGGCGTATTTTTGAACGCTTCGTAAGCGATGCTGAGTCCGCCAAGGTCGGCAATATTTTCTCCTAAAGTGAGTCTGCCGTTCACATGGATCGTATCGAGGATGGTGAATGCATTGTATTGGGCAACAATCCGGTCAGTACGTTTTTTAAATTCATCTCCATCGGCTTTTGTCCACCAGTCTTTTAAATTTCCTTCTCCGTCATACTGCCTTCCCTGGTCGTCGAAGCCGTGAGAAATTTCATGGCCGATAACGGCGGCGATACCTCCATAATTGAGCGCATCATCAGCCTTTTCATCAAAAAACGGCGCGCGCAAAATGCCCGCGGGGAAAACGATCTCGTTTTTCTGAGGATTATAATAGGCGTTCACGGTTGGAGGCGTCATGCCCCATTCGGTTTTATCAACCGGTTTATTCAATCGTGCAAGGGAATAATCGTATTGCCATTTAGAGGCGCTGCGCACATTTCCAAAGAAATCATTTCTTTTGATTACCACGCCTTCATAATCTTTCCACTTGTCCGGATACCCGATCTTATTGATGTAAGTATGCAATTTTCCAAGGGCGCGCTCTTTGGTTTCCGGGCTCATCCAGTCGAGCTTATTGATACGGCTTTCATAAGTTTTTTGCATGTTGGCAACGAGCGCCTGCATGCGTTTTTTTGCTTCAGGTTTAAAATATTTCTGCACGTACAACTGGCCCAGCAGTTCACCCAACTGGCGGTCTATCAGGCGGCTCATTTGTTCCCAGCGCGGCGTTTGCTCTTTCTGGCCGGTCATTATTTTATTGAACTCAAAACTCGCGTTTACGAAATCGCTGCTAAGGCTATTGGCATTATCTTTTAGCACATGCCATTGCAAATAAGTTTTCCAATCGTTTACCGGTACTACATTCAGCAATGAATCAGCAAAACTTACAAAGGCCGGCTGGCTCACCACTACTTCGGTTACCGGTGTGGTGTAACCCAGATTTTTGAAAAACACGTTCCAGTTGAAATGAGGTGATTTTTTATCCAGCTCTTTAACCGACATTTTGTTATACATCTTCACCGGATCTCTCATTTCCACACGGCTCATCTGCGCATTGGCGATGCTTGTTTCCAGTTGAAGGATTTTTGAAGCGTTTGCGTTTCCAGTGGTTTCATCAACCCCGGTTAGCATGAACAGGGCAGATACATAGTTCGTGAAAGCTTCTCTGATGGACTTGCTGCGCGGATCGTTTTTTAAATAATAATCGCGGTCGGGAAGGGAAGTTCCCGCCTGTGAAATGCCAACGATATATTTGCTTACATTTTTCGCGTCTTGCCTCACGCCAACGCCGATCAGAGGGGATGAAACCGCATTGGAACGCAAATAAGCAACCATGCTGAGTACATCGGCCTTAGTTTTTATCACCTCGATTTTATCGAGGTAAGGTTTGATGGGTTTGTATCCCAGTTTTTCGATGGTTACCGTGTCCATCCCACTGGCATAATAATCGCCGACCCGTTTCATCAGGCTGTTTGTGCCCTTGTATTTTGAGGCATCCTGAAGCAATCCTTTCAACGCTTCGGAACTTTCATCGGCTAACTGGTCGAAACTGCCCCACCTGGTTTTTGAAGCGGGAACGGGCGTATTCTTCACCCAATTTCCGTTCACATACATGTAAAAATTGTCGCCGGGTTTCACCGTCTGGTCAAAATTAGATGGATCAATAAACTTTTTAGAAGTCTGCGCTTCGCTGGTTACAAAACCAAAGAGCGCTGATGCAATTAATAGGGTTTGTTTTATTTTCATTGAAAATTTTTTTTAGAGATAAATGTAGATGAAAAGACTTTAAGAAGCAGCAAAAAATTTATTAGCGGTAAAAATGTGCAGAAACTTCTAACAGCGGGCGCAATGGGGCGTTGCCCATTGCTGTTATATTGCGCCTTTCAGGGCTTGTAGTGCTAGTGGTATTACGAATCAATAAGACTACTTCTACCAAGGCACAGATGCTAAAAAGTTTTTAGAAAAAAAGTCCGTTTGCTGTTGTATTGTTTCTAAGCCAGTCTTAATCCACAAATTCATAACCAATATCGCCCCTGTAATACATTCCCTCATAATGAATTTGCTCAAGAATGGTTTTTGAAAGCTCAATGGCATCGCCAAGTCCCTGAGCCATCGCTGAAACAGCGAGAACGCGGCCGCCATTGGTAACTATTGTGCCGTTTTCCATTTTTGTTCCGGCATGGAAAACCATGGCGCCGACGCCTTCATCAATGTGCTTGCGCGCTTCCGGATTATCAATATACAAAAAATCCATAGGCAGGCCTTTTTTGTATTCCAGCGGGTAACCGCCGCTTACAGCCACAATGGTTACGGCATTGTTCTTTTCAACTTCAATTTCCTGCCTGTTTAATTTTTGCTGGTCCATATCGATCAGCAATTTTACAAGATCGTTTTTAAGCCTGATCATCACCACTTCCGTTTCCGGATCGCCCATTCTGCAATTATATTCGATCACCATAGGCTCCTCGTTCACTTTTATCAACCCGAAAAATATAAATCCTTTATAGTTTATCCCTTCTTGGCTTAATCCTTTTATGGTTGGTTCGATGATGCGGTCGGTAACTTTTTTCATAAAATGGGGCGTGGCAAAAGGAACGGGGCTGATAGCGCCCATCCCACCCGTGTTGAGACCTTTATCGCCCTCGCTGATTTTTTTATAATCCTTCGCTTCAGGAAGCAAAACATAATTTTTGCCATCAGTGAGAATAAAAACACTTAATTCAATTCCGTCCAAAAATTCCTCGACAACCACTTTTTTTCCGGCGCTGCCGAATTTTGATTGCTGTATCATTGCTTCGAATTCCGCCAATGCCTCTGCATGATCCTGGCAAATAAGTACTCCCTTTCCTGCGGCCAGTCCGTCGGCCTTCAAAACAATTGGCAAAGGATGGCTGCGGATATAATCGAGTCCCTCGTTGAAATTTTCTACATTAAACTCGCGGTAATTGGCTGTTGGAATGTGATGCCTTTCTAAAAAGCTTTTTGCAAACGCCTTGCTACCTTCCAATTGGGCGCCTTTGGCAGAGGGGCCCGTGATAATGATATTTTTTAACGCTTCATCATTTTTGAAAAAGTCATAAATGCCATTTACCAGAGGTTCTTCAGGTCCGACTAAAACCATTGCGATATTTTCCTGAACGCAAAAATCACCAATGGATGGGAAATCGTTGATGTCCAGGTTGATGTTTTTACCGAGTTGCGCGGTTCCCGCGTTTCCGGGGGCGATGAACAATTGGGAGCAAAACTCGCTCTGGCTGAGCTTCCAGCAAAAGGCATGTTCCCTGCCACCCGATCCGAGGATAAGAATTTTCAAAACCTGATTGATTTTAAGGATAAAAATGAACCGGCAAGTTATGAAACTTAGCGTTTTATTTTTCTTTCTTAATACATTCTTGGGTGTTGTGGTCGATTACATACTTTCTGGATTTTTGTTTTCTCTCTTTATTAGTGGTAATAAGAACTTTATTAGTGGTAATAAGAAAAAATCGAAAATTTCATTTGCCGAACACTATTCGCCCGCCACTGTAACCAATTCAATACATTTTGAATACACATATCTTTAAACCTCTTTTGTGAAAATGAATTTGTCATTTAATATTTATCTGTATTTTACAAACCTTAAAAACTAATTTTTAAAAACTAACTGAAAAACTGACTATGCAACAGAGTATTGAACACCAGGGCCATCCACCATCGTTATTTATTCTTTTTTTTACTGAAATGTGGGAAAGATTCAGTTATTATGGAATGAGAGCGTTGTTAGTTCTTTTTTTGGTTACCTCTTTAACCGGGGGTGGATGGGGTTGGGATAGAAAAGAAGCGCTTCAACTTTATGCCGTTTATACAGGCCTTGTTTATTTGACTCCAATCATTGGGGGCTGGATTGCCGATAGGTTTACAGGCTATAGAAAAGCAGTAATTCTGGGCGCATTAATCATGACAATCGGGCATGCGTGCATGGCGGCGGAAACTCATGCTTTTTTCTATGCAGGGCTGGCTTGTCTTATTATTGGTAATGGTTTATTTAAACCAAATATTTCTTCAATGGTAGGCCAGTTATATACCGACAACGGCTCTAAAAAAGATGCGGCCTATACGATTTTTTATATGGGCATCAATGCGGGGGCTTTTCTTGGCATTCTGCTTTGCGGATATATCGGGGAAAAAGTGGGTTGGAGTTATGGTTTCGGCCTCGCCGGAATCTTTATGTTTTTAGGAATGCTGCAATTTGCTTTCGCTCAAAAGATATTTGGCACAATTGGGCTTTCGCCCAAAAAGGAAGAGGCGCTTGCTGCGATTGATCCGCATGCTAATCCGGTAACTGAAGAACTGGTTGAAGAAAGCCATCAGTCCAAAAAAGTTACCCGCGACAGGATTATGGTGATTATTGTATTTTCAATTTCTACGATATTTTTCTGGATGGCATTTGAACAGGCCGGAGGGTCGATGACCATCTTTGCGAAAGATTATACCAACAGGGTTTTATCAGGCAACAGCGCTTCCGTTTTTAAATGGGTCAATTCTCTTCTGGTCGTGATTCCTATGATTATTTTAACCATTGTGCTGATCAATCTTTTCAGGAAAACTTTCAAAAAATACGCCCTTGCCAATATTTTTCTTGGTTCGAGTTTCCTCATCATTTGGGGACTTGTTTTCTGGATGCTGCAGAAAGAATTCGCCGCGCCGGTTGCGGAAGTTCCAGCTTCCTGGTTTGGAATCCTCAATTCATTTTTCATTATCACTTTTGCCCCACTTTTCTCTAAAATATGGGAAAGTAAATTTAATCCTTCCGGCCCTGTGAAGTTCGGCACCGGCCTTATTTTGCTCGGCATAGGGTTCGCCCTTCTTGCTTATGGAGGATTGCCAATTGAGCGCGGGGCTCAAACTGCGTCGGTTAGCATGGTATGGCTTATTCTCGCTTATCTTTTCCACACCCTGGGGGAACTTTGTGTTTCGCCGGTAGGACTTTCTTATATCAGCAAGCTCTCTCCGGTAAAGATTGTAGGTCTGATGTTCGGGATTTGGTTTGTGGCCACATTCATAGCCAATACCCTCGCTGGCCTTACCGGAAGCCTGATTGACGGAATAACGGCAAAATATTCTATCTCCGTTTTCTTCATGATCTTCACGATTATTCCTGTTGTTGCGGGATTAATTATGTACGGTTTGAACCGGACGTTGATAAAGAAAATGCATGGTATCCATTAAATTGAACATCTATTTAAATAGGTAACAGTAAAGAAGCGGCTTCGGCCGCTTTTTTGTTTTCAGCAACCAAATGCTTGGAAGCCTGAAGCAGGTAAAGGGAAGAAGGAAAAAATATTTTAAAAAAGTCCGTCTGCTGACTTTCGGTTGGTTTTTTTATTTGCTCCGTAAAAATTTTTATCCGTATAGGCATTAGGAACAAGAAATGTATAAAAAGGTGCGTTTGCCGGATATTGAAGTTTACTCTATTTCGCCGCTTAGAGCGTTCAAATTTCTTTGAAAGAACCAGTAGCGGTATGCCGCTTAAAAAAATCAGTTGTTTTTTTGAAAATCTCTTTACTTTACAATGTAAAAATATTTTTTAAACTTGTTTTAAATAAAAAACACAATATGGAAGACCAGCTAATTGCCGCCGATATTGCCCCGCAAATTAAAGGCAAACATCCGAAGGCACTATATGTACTTTTCCTAACGGAAATGTGGGAGCGTTTCGCTTACTACCTGATGGTGGGAATTTTATTTCTCTACCTTATTGGCGGAAAGGGAATGACGGAAAAGATGGGCGCCGATGTAGTCGGAAGCTTTATCGCCCTTGTTTATTTAACCCCCTTTATTGGCGGCTTGCTCGCTGACAGGTATCTTGGCTACATAAAATCCATTTTTCTTGGTGGATCGCTGATGGCTTTAGGCTATTTCGGCCTGGCGCTTCCCGGAAATACCGCCCTCTATGTTTCCCTCCTTTTGATCATTGTCGGAAATGGATTTTTTAAACCCAATATTTCTACCATTCTCGGGAACATCTACAACCGCGAAGATTTGAAGCCTTTAAAGGACAATGCCTACAACATATTTTACATGGGCATAAATATCGGCGCCCTGGTTTGTAACTTTGTTGCTGCCTATTTAAGAAATCAATATGGCTGGGGTTACGCTTTTGCCGCTGCGGGAGTTGGCCTTGTGATCGGTTTAATTATCCTTGCATCCTCACTGAAGCATGTGAAGGAAGGGGAAATCAAAAAAGTGAAAAATGCTGAGGACATGCCGTTGAGCAAAATTTTTGGCTACGTGTTTTTGCCAGCGATAGTGGCGGGCATTATCGGGTGGTTTTTGCCAAAAGTTCTCTTTGGGCAAACCATCATGGGAAGCCAATCAAATGACGCTTTCATATTTGCCTGCCTTCCGATCATCGCTTTTTACATCTCTCTTTATGTTAGTGCAAAAGGTCAGGACAAAAAAGGTATAGGATCGCTTTTGTTTATTTTCGGTATCTCCATTATTTTTTGGACTATTTATAATCAAAACTCAACCGGGCTTACTTTATGGGCCCAAAAGCACACCGACCGGACCGTTTCTCCAACCGCGGAAAAAATCGCCGGCTCGCTCGGCTTTTTGCAAACCGTAAGTGACACCCCAAGATTAGTGGACAAGGTTGATCAGTATTTCGTTGACGTAAAAGACAATGCGCCGGTTGCCGCCCCTTATGGAAACGATTATCTCAAACTGACGGATGGAAATATTGTTGACAAGAACACAAAAGTCGTGCAGGTGATGGGTCCCGATCCATACTTCAACAATGTACCTGAAAGTGAACGGCCAAAGAGCGGAAGCGAAAAGCTGGCCAATACGGAATTGTTCCAATCCATCAATCCGTTGTTCATCATCATCCTGACACCGATTCTGGTTTTCTTTTTCAGTTATTTGAGAAAACGGAAAAAAGAACCTTCCACCGCCACAAAATTTGGAATGGCCTTGTTTATTTCCGGACTTTCCGCACTCGTGATGGTATTCGCGATTATGTCGGTTCCTTCGGTTTATACGGATAAAACCTCGCCCTACTGGCTTTGGGGAACCTACGCTGTATTTACGGTGAGCGAATTATTATTAAGCCCAATAGGATTATCGCTTGTGTCAAAATTGGCGCCGGCCCGCCTTACCGCATTGCTTATGGGAGGCTGGTTTTTATCCACCTCAATCGGCGGAAAAGTCGCGGGGGTTATGACAAGCTTCTGGGATAGTTTTACAGATAAAAAAATGTTCTTCCTTATCCTTGTAATAGCCGCTTTTATTGGAGGCATTCTCATTTTCAGCAGGATAAAATTCCTCGATAGAGTAGTGAAGGAAAAGACAGGATCGGCGTAAAATAGCCCCTTTAAAAGATAAAAAAAAGCCGGAAATTCATTTTTTTAGATTTAGTTATAGTTATTTCGGGTACGTACAAATATCTTTTGTACGTACCTTTATAGAAATCTTTTTTTATGGCTACTAAACTTACTTTGAGCATACATGATGAGAAAATAAAAAAAATAAAACAGTACTCTAAAGAGAAAGGTATGAGCGTTTCAAAAATTTTTGAAGAATACATTGACAACATCACTTCAAAAAATCGGGGAAAACTTGATATCATGAAATTAAAGGGAGTATTTGGGAAGGAGCCTAGAGACTTTAATTGGAAAAAGATCAAAACAGAACATTTACACAATAAGTATGTTAAATAATTTATTTATCGATACCGATGTGATTTTGGATGTATTGCTCAACCGTAAAGAATTTTTCGATGATAGTTCCGCTATTTTTCAACAGTTTGAAAAGGGTGAAGTGTCATTATTTACTTCTACTTCAATAATAATCAATGCGCAATATGTAGGTCAGAAACAAATAGGAAAGGATAAATGCAGGTTGGCAATAAGTTATTTGTTAAATTACTTTCTGATTAAAGAGGCGGATATAACTCTTCTTAAAAAAGCTTACAAATCCAGGTTTTCAGACATTGAAGATGCCATTCAATATTATACTGCATCCCAGGATGAAAGCATTGATTGTTTTATTACCAGAAATACAAAAGATTTCAGGGAAGGCGAAAGCAAAATACAGGTCCTCACGCCCGCCCAATTCTTAAAACTCTTTAAACAAAATTCATAATCTCATATTGCCTTCCTAATATTTCCTTGTCATCAGCGCCGAGCCAGTTATGTAACATGGTCGCATAAACGCTTTTGAAATCTACCGTATGTTTTAAGTCTCCCTGGTTGAGATCGTTCAAATCCGGCATTGCATTGATCAAACCTTTTTGTTTAAGGCCACCGCCAATAAAAAACATGTTGTTGGCGGTTCCATGATCTGTGCCGCCACTGGCATTTTGTGCCACCCTTCTACCAAATTCACTGAAAGTCATCAGCGTCACATCCTGGAAACGGTTGTTGCTTTTCAAATCGCTCACAAAGGCGCTTACAGCATCATTCATTTCAGTAAACAATCTTTTTTGCTGGTTTTCCTGGTTTACGTGGGTGTCAAAACTGCCAAGGCTTACATAGTACACTTTCGTATTGATGTCACTCATGATTAGCGAGGAAATGGTTTTTAGATTCTTTCCCAATTCGGTGGCCGGATAGGTTTGGGAAGAGGGATGCCGCCTGCTTTGCTGGTAAATATAATCGGCGCTGCTCAGGGTTTCGCTTAAAGTTTTATAGAGATAATCTGCAGCAGCTTCCCCGTGCTCATGCGCCGCATTAATCTCTTTAAAATATCGTTCATGACTTGAATTAAACAGTTTTTTAGGATCCTTAAGCGCAAGCCCTTTATTTATATTTCCTTTCAATGCCAAACTCAATACGTCGTCCACTTCCAGCGCCTGCGTAGGCTTGTCACAACCGCTGCATTGCGCATCCAGATAACGTCCAAGCCAGCCGGTGGTAATATATTCGTTGCTGTCGCTTGCCGATTGCCAGATATCCATGCTGCGAAAATGGGAGCGATCTGGATTTGGATAGCCCACATTATTCATGATGGCCAGGTTTCCTTCATCATAAAGTTCCTTAAGGAAAGGCAGAGCGGGATTTAGACCCGCATCATCGGTAAGTTGAAGCGCCTGCTCTCTTTTTATGCCGAGTCGTGGACGCGATTGATAATATATGTCATTCCGAACGGGGATGACAGTATTCAGACCGTCATTGCCTCCACTAAATTGCAGTACCACCATCACTTTGTTTCCAGGGGGGACTGAAGCCGTTTTTTCAAATGCCTTTAAAAATTTTGGCATCATTAAAGAGGCAGTTGCCAGCGAGCCGATCTGTAAGAATTCCTTTCGTTTGAAGAGCATAAAAAATATTTTTAGCACAATTGATATTCGGGAGTACTCATCAATTCAACCATGGTTGTTTTAATAAAATTCTCTCTTGAATTATTGTCGATATACCTGTTCAATATATTTGAAGGGATAGAACTGGCGGTTTGCAAAACCATATCGCCCACCTTTTTCATCAGATCTTCTTTCTTTGTTTTGTCGAAAACTTTGATAACGCCTTCCCAGTCAACCGTAACTTTTATCTGGTTGGCTTTTGCTTTCTTATCCACCCCTTCCATACCCATCATTACATCGTCATCATCTTTTGGTCTGATCATAAATTCATCAGCATTGGTAAGTATTTGCGGAATCCTCATCCTGAACATGAGGGCGCTGCTGTCGATCCAATTGGTTCCTCCAGGCCATCCGGCAACGTTTGGGGGATAGAATAAAACCTGTCCCAACGTGCGTTCTATCAATAACTGCGCTTCCGGCCTTTCCAGTTCCATTGGGATCATTCGCCTGATGCCCACCAGTAATTCTACAGGTGATTTTATTCTTGTGCCGATATTTTTTTCATCATAAAACCATTCACTTCTATAAATAGATTCCATCAGTTTGGCGATGTTATAATTGCTTTGATAAAAACCCTCTGCCAAATATTCGACTTTGCTTTTATCCACTGTGTCATTTACAAAATACTTGTAGATTTTTTCAGCAATGAAATGTGCAGTTGCTTTTTGTTCCAGCAACATGTCAATAATGTCATCCCCATCGAAATTTCCTGTTTTCCCCAAAAAGGTTTTCTTACCCGTGTCATGAAGAAGCGGGCGGTCAACGAACTCGCCTTTCACATTGAAGCCCCATCCGGTAAAAGCCCTGGCGCCTTCTTTTACGTCCTGTTCTGTATAATTTCCGCGTCCCATCGTAAATAATTCCATCACTTCGCGGGCGAAATTTTCGTTAGGATGCTTTTTGTTGTTTTGCTGGTTGTTGAGAAAGGAAAGCATCGCCGGGCTTTTGCTTACTTCCCGCAAAAGATCCCCGAAATTTCCTAAGGCATTTTGGCGGATGACGTTCAACAGTTGTTGCTGGAAATAAATATTTACCACCCTGCATGCAAAATGGCCGTGCCAGAAGAGGCTCATTTTTTCTCTTAACTGCGCCTCGCTGTTGATCATTTCACTGAGCCAGGAAAGGTTGAGGTTTTTAATATCATCCGCAGACTGTTTGCGCAATTGCTTCTTTTGGTCAGCGGTTAATTGCTGCAGTTTCCCAAGGTCCTGGACACCTTTTATGAGGCCGTCGAAAGCGTTGCTGGCTACATTGATTTCAACAGGCTTTTTAGATGAAGTCTTAACAAGGAGCTGGTAAAGTTCTTTTTGAGAAATGCGCTCAAGTTCGTTCACGTTTTCCGCCATGGGGCCAAAAGCGGCGCGCCAAAGCAAATGCTGATTTTTTAATTGATTAGAGGGCTGCATATTTTATCAGTTAAAACCTTGCGAAGGAATTATTTTACCAGAAAAAAAAATAGACTTCAGGATTGCGGAAAAGTTTAACGGGCATTTTGCAAAATCGTAATCTGCTTTTTAATTCAGTGCCAGCAGCACCTGCCAGGCTTCCGTAACTTTGCCTTTATCAAGCAAAAGCGCAGCAAGCAAGTGAAGTTCCTTTTCCATTTCTTCCGGATTGAGCGAATAATATTCAAAAATGCTTTTTAGCCTTTCATTTGCGAAAGCAGGATCCACCAAAGGCATTTCATGAACATTCGCAAGCTGGCCAAGATGATTTCCAGTGAGTATTTTACTTCCTCTTATCGATTCGGGCAGGTTATCGATCCCGATTCCCAAAGCGGTATTCGGCTTTTCCACTTTAAAGAGGTTGTCCTTGTTTATTCTCGCATACCAATTGTTGCCAAGGCGAGCGACAAGATCAAGCTTGCGCTGATCGATTTTTCCGGTTTCTCCTAAAATGCTTTCATTGACATGCATCATGAGCACTTCGGCAATAATAAGGTTTCCCGCGCCGCCTTCTTTTCCTACTGGTTTAATTTCAAGCACTTTGCATTCCATTTGAACAGGACTTTCCTTCACCCGCGGCGGCTTCACGAGCAAGGAAGTTTCTTTCGTAAATCCTGATTTTAAAAACTCGTCCGTTTCTTTAGGGTATTCGCAACTGCTGAGGCTCGCCTGCTGAACCATTTCATAAGTGACAATATTGATCACCACTTCCGGGATTTCCACAATGTTTTCCAAAGTATGTTTTATCGTGTTATTCCTAACCCTTCTCGAGGGCGAAAAAATAACAATCGGCGGGTTGGTGCTGAACAAATTGAAAAAACTGAAAGGACTCAGATTTACATTTCCTTTGGAATCAATTGTGGAAGCAAAACAAATTGGCCTCGGTGCGATGGCATGCTGCAGAAAGTTTTGAACGTCAGCGGTAGCAAGGTCTTTTAGAAGTATGGATCGATGCATAAAAGTTTCTTTCCTGTTTTTGCAAAGAAAGGATTGCAATTTATGCGATCCTGGATCATCACGAATTTTTAAATTTTTACGAAAAATATTTTGACGGCATGATTATTTTTCAGCAAACGGACTTTTTTCCAGGTTTGGTTTTTATTGTTTCACGTAAACCAGGAAGGTGTGGAAAAAAAGCTCTCCTTTTTCTGTGGCGGTTCCTTCAGCAACGGTTTTTTTTGATTTTTATTAAAATTAAATCAACTGATGTAGAGGATACTCCTCTAAAAACAGAAAGCTGCCTGTAAATGAATACAGACAGCTTTATACCTGCTTTTTGCTCAAAGAGATTTTATAAGTTATTGCTTATCGAATAATCTTTTTTCTATTAGGAATTTTATTTATTCGGCAGCTGCTTCGATGTTTTTCCACGTTTTGTTTCTTTTGCGTTTTATGCATTTCAAATTTCTCCAACATCATTTTCAAAAACTTTGCCAATCCATTCGGATTTGATAATAAATATTTTCAAAATTATTTTAACAACGCCTGAAATGCCTTCTGGTTAACCCTTACAGGATATTTTGATTTTAATTCTTTCACCCATTTTTCTTCGAGGAAGGATTGATAATCATTAATCACCAATCCTCTTGCATCCTCAAAATTTCTTTGCTCGTGTGCCGGAAAAACCTTCAGGACTTTTGTGAAAACTACTGTTCCATCCGTTTTATTAACGACTGGTTGGGTAATCATTCCTGGAGTCAATTGCACTGGTTCATTTAAGGGGATCTGCGCAAACTCATAGCGTGCTGAATCGGCCTGCACCTGGGAAGAATAATCGCTTTGGACATCTTTCCAGGATTTTCCTTTTTCCAATTCCTCCATGCAGCTCTTCGCCACAACTTCATTGGCACAGGAGAATATTACAGCCGTAGCACTTGCTTCCCACTTGTACTTTTGCTGGTGCGATTTATAATATTCATGCAAACCCGCGCTATCCGATGCAGCTTTTCCCCAAATATTTCTTTCCATCACCTCAAAGAGCATATTTCCTTCTCTGAACTCATCGAGTTGGTTTTTAAAATCGGCATTAAAGTTTTCCAGTCGCTCCCTGTAATTTTCCAGGATAGAAAAATCAACGTAATCGTTAAAAGATTTTTTATAAAAATCATGTGTGTTTCCGGTTTCCGGCTGAGGGATATTTTTTATATAATCGATCCAATCCCTTGCATTAATTTTCCTGTTATTGTTGAAGGAAAATAAAGTGATGTTTTCAATTCTGCTTATTGAAATTCCTAATAAAGAACTGTCGGTGAGGTTCCACAAATCGCTTTCTTTTACAGGAAGCTTTTTAAAGCCTGTTTTTGGAAGGATCGCTTTAACGAATTGCTCCTTTGCTGAATTGATCCGGTTGTCTTGTAAGACTTCCTGCCTCAAATTTGTTGCATAATTTTCATCGTTCTTATCAGAAGGGACGGGAGTGGCGGCGATCCTTTTTAAAATATGGTAACCGAATTCCGATTCAAAAACGGGAGAGATCTCATTGTCGCTTTTCATGGCAAATGCCGTTTTTTCAAACAATGGGCTATATTTTGCAACACCGAATTCAGGAAGTTCACCGCCATTCATGAAAGTGCTCCTGTCGTCACTGAATTCCTTTGCAAGCATGGTGAAATCTCCGCCGTTTTTCAGTGCATTCCAAACAGAATCAGCCAATTTTTTTGTTTGCGCTCTTTGCGCATCAAATCCTTCCGGAACTGAAAACAATATCTGCGCGATCTTTATTTTCCCTGCTGCTTCCCGCTCTTCAAGGTTTTTAAAAATATGCCATCCTTTTTTGGTGCGGAATGGAGCAGAATATTGACCGGGCTTTAATCCATAAACTATATTTTCAAAGTTATAGGGCAAGGTAAAAACCGTAATAAATCCAAAATCGTTTTTTTGAACCAAAGATCCGCTTCCATTTATTTTCTTTAAAACTTCCTCGTCAGAATTGCTATTGGATTTTAATTGCTGGTATAATTCATTAGCGATTTTTGAACTTTTAAGCGTGTCGTCAACAGCGGGAACAAAATAGTAAAGCACGTGAATATCTTTTTGGCTGCGCGAAAATGCTTCATCAACCAATGCCGCGACTATTTTATCGTCCTTCAAATAATTCTCCTCGATCTGGTTCCTGAAGTTATGAAGGTCAGCCTGTAAAGCGGGCAGCGTGTCAAGCCGTAAGTCCTTTGCCGCCTGTACTTTTAATTTGAAATTGATGTACAGATCAAGATAATCGCGAAGTGATTGCTGATTGTCGGGGCCGGTTTTATTTTTATTGTAAGCCTTCAAAAACTCACCTGCCTTCACTTCATGGTTTCCATAAGTAAAGAGGGTTTGGCAATACGCGGATGGAATAAAAAAAACAAGCAGAAGCAGGAACAGGGGTCTTTTCATTTTCAATATATTTTTATCTGGCTTAATGGGGCAAAAAGAAGTAAATACTAATTAGTTGGTGACTGGTTCTTTATTTTCATCTGAAGCACCTCGTCCATTTGTGATGGAGTTAGTTTTTTTGCGATAATTCTCTTGTCTTTGTCCAGCAGGTATAAGGTAGGTGTTTGCATAACATCATATAATTGCTTGTAGGATGGGCTTTTTGCGTCTTCAGCAATTTTTTTCTGGGCATCGGTTTGATACGCATTGTTCCATCCCTGCATTCCATGTTCATTAATAAAGGAAATCCATTTTTCCTTTTCCTGTGTTTCAGTAAGTACGCCAAACATTTTTACTCCTTGCTTTTTCCATTTTGCATTGTACATGGAATCCAAATGCGGCACTTCCGTGCGGCAATGGCCACAGGTTGGATCCCAAAAACAAATAACGATATAAGGAGCATTGATATTATATAATGACAAGGGATTTCCTGAAATATCGGTCATTTCAAGATTGGCAGCCTGGTTCCCTATGAGGTTCGACATGAGCATGTAGGCGCGGTTCGAGATCGCGGTCTTTTGCTTTTCATTCAACCAGTTAGACACCCCTTTGGAATGATATTTTTCAAACAGATGAACGAAAACTGCATCCTGGCCCATATACCTGGGATTGATGTACTCATCGGTGAGCCAGTTTAGCAAAAATTTGTACATATCGGGCGAGGATCTTGCCAATAACAAAAGATAATCAGCGGCCTTGATGGTGGAATCGGGTTCGGGTGAAACAACTTCCCGAAAATATTTTTCAACTTTTGGAAGAAAAAACGGAGTCCGTATAATTCGGTTGTCCATAAATGAAATGCCATCCCAATAATGCTTTTTATAATACTGGTAATTGTTCAGAGAATCCTCACGGGTAATTGGATGCTGATTGGGAATTTCCGGCTCTTTCATGCTCGAAAGCAATGAAGCCAGCATTGATGCCGGATGATCCTTTATGATTTGTTCGCGGTAGCTATTAAGTTCCTTGTTTAGAACCATATAGTTTTTTTCGTGTATGGCGCTGTCGCTTTTATTGGTCGAATTCCTGAAAGCTTCGGCTTCTTTCTGAAGAACAACTCCTTTTGTTGCGATCGTTTTTTGGTATTGGGCGAATAAATTATTTTCTTTTGATCCCGTTACTGATGCTTTGTTGATTAAATCCGCAGTATCCGCTTTTATGTCAATCACCTGTTCTTTATCAACAAGAAAATCAAAAAATTTATTCTTTCCGGGAAAGACGATTGAATAAACTCCCGGCTGCAATTTTTCTTTCCCCTGGAAAACAGCAATGCCTTTGGAATTAACAAGAGCTGAATCTTCTATATTCATGTTTTTGCCGTAATAATAGGTTAGGTAAGCCTGGCCGCTCTTGTAATTCGGGGTTTCCAAAGTAACCTTAAAACTTTGCGCATTTGTTGATGCGCATGCGAGAAAAAAAGCTGAAGCAGTAAAAAATCTTTTCATTATTTATCGTATAACTAACAAAAATATTCAATTTGAATTGTAAACAAGCCGGCTGTAAAATACTTAACATTTTTATTGCTCAACTGAGAGGTTTTCCTGGTTCTTTTTTCTTCCTATTTGAAAACGAAAAAACAAGAAGTCATCGGGCAAAAACTCAATTCCTTTTGGAAAGTTTATTTTTGCCGCCGTGAAAAGAAAAAAATTTACAATAGAAGATTTGCCTGTCACAGGATATGCGGCGGAAGGAAAAGCGCTGGCGCGCATTGAAGGAAAAGTAATATTTGTTGAAGGGGCCGTTCCCGGCGATGTAGCCGATGTTTTTATTACCAGAAACAAAAAAGATTGGGCGGAAGGAAGGGTGACAAAAATAAAAGAATTCTCAAGTGAAAGGGTGACGCCTTTTTGCATTCATTTCGGAACCTGCGGCGGCTGCAAATGGCAAATGCTTCCTTATGAAAGGCAGCTCGAATATAAAGAACAGGAAGCGAGAGATGCATTTAAAAGGATTGGAAAGCTGGGGGATGTACCTGTTTTTCCAATCATCGGTTCGGAAAAGACCACTCATTACCGGAACAAGCTGGAGTTTACTTTCAGCAACAAAAAATTTCTGCCTGCAGAAGAATTAAAAGCACTAGGGGATGACGAGTGGCCTGGAGGAGCGTTAGGTTATCATGTTCCAAAGTTGTATGACAAGATCATAGATATTTATGAGTGTTGGCTGATGGATGATGTAAATAATAAGATCAGGAATCACATTCGCGAATTCGCTAAAGACAATAATTGCAGTTATTATGACATCAAAGAGCATAAGGGCTGGCTCAGGAATATCGTCATCCGTAACTGCGAAACAGGCGAACTCATGGTGAACCTGATTTTTGGGTTTGATGATGAAAATCTAAGAGAGGAAATGTGCGCCTTTTTATTGGAAAAAGTGCCGCAGATCACGACATTATTATACACTATTAATTCTAAATGGAATGACACCATTTATGATCTTGAACCTCGCATTGTTTTT
Source organism: uncultured Chitinophagaceae bacterium (assembly GCA_963696835.1). Classification (GTDB taxonomy): domain Bacteria; phylum Bacteroidota; class Bacteroidia; order Chitinophagales; family Chitinophagaceae; genus Ginsengibacter. The sequence goes on from CAVOLS010000012.1 coordinate 143,882, forward strand.
GGAAAGGGATACGTGATTGAAAAACTTGAAAATTTCAGTTTTAAAATTTCACCAAAATCTTTTTTTCAAACCAATACAAAACAGGCAGAGGTTTTATACAAAGTAGTGAGGGATTTCGCCGCCCTTTCCAATAATGAAATTGTGTACGATCTTTATTGCGGCACGGGAAGCATCGGCATTTTTCTGAGCCGGTTTGCCAAAAAAATAATCGGTGTCGATGTTATTGAAGACGCCATCAATGATGCGAAGGAAAACGCTTTGCTGAACAACCTGGATCACGCTTCTTTCTACTCAGGCGATGTGATTCAAATTTGCGATGACGCATTTTTCGCTGCCCATGGCAGGCCTGATTTGATCGTTGTTGATCCGCCGCGCGCCGGTTTGCATGCAAAGCTTATAGAAAAAATAATCGACATCGCTCCGCCGAAAATAGTGTACGTGAGCTGCAACGTCGCCACCCAGGCTCGTGATTTGCAAATGCTGAACGAAAAATTCGAAGTTGTCAAACTGCAGCCGGTGGATATGTTTCCCCATACGCATCATATTGAGTGCGTGGCATTGTTGAAACTAAGGGATTGATTGCATGGCTTTTGCAGCAAACGCACTTTTTAATGGATTTTATTTTTGTAGAATCTATTCAATAATCTAAAGTTTCCATTCAACCTCATCGAAATTGAAACGCCTTTCCAGCGCGTCGCGCGTAATCAATTGGCCGGATTGGGAAACACCAATAATTTCCGTTTCAAAAACAGAATTGTCTTTCTTCAATTTCATTACCCGATTTCTGCCAAATAGCTTTTCATTGTATTCAGTAAGTAAGAGTGAAAAGTCCTTTTCTTTCATTTCAGCGATCCTGTTCAAAACCAAGGTATGAAGTTCCTCCGCCATTATAAGCACATTATAATGTATTCCTGTAATTTGTTTTAAAGATGTCGGTGGGTATATATTGTCGTCAAACTTCACCTGGTTCACGTTGATTCCTATTCCAACTACCGCCCACTGCCATATTGCTCCTTTAACCACGGATTCGATGAGCACTCCTCCTGCCTTCCTGTCATTGATGAAAATGTCATTCGGCCATTTAATAAACGTTTCCAATGGCTGCCGTTTTGAAATAAAATCATGGCAGCCCAAGGCTACCGCAACGCTGAACTCAAATTGCCGGAATAGTGGCAGCCATTGCATTTCAAGCATTATTGAAAGGAGGAGGTTCTCGCCGTTTGAGCTTGTCCAGCGCTTGCCACGCCTTCCTTTTCCTTGGGTTTGCTCCATGGCAAGTACTGCATTTTCGCTTACGGCAGCCCCTTTTTTAATGAGGGCCATGGCATAGTTGTTGGTACTATCGACTTTTTCAAGAACTGCTATTTTTTTTGATAGGAGAGCCATATGGGAATAATAAAAGAAATAGTTATTTTTGGTAAAATAGATGCAAATTTTATTGATAAAGCCGCAATCTAACAGAATAAAATTTATTTTCGCAGATTCAAAAATTTAAGCGGAAATAGAAAAACAACCAACATTTGAACAATTTAACCTTATTAGATAAAAGAAAGAAATCGACCCTAACCAGGATAACCCGAAACAGCAAGATATTTAAAACCATCGTGCACGCGATCCAGGAAAAAAAAGGTGAAAAAATAGTTAGCCTAGACCTAAAAAAAATCCCTGAAGCGGTTACTGATTTTTTCATCATTTGTGAAGCAACCAATCCCACGCAATTAAAAGCCATTGCCGACTTTGTGGAAGAAGAAGTGAAAAAGAAATGCGGCGAAATTCCCTACAAGCATGAAGGCCGCCAGGGCGAACAATGGATTTTAATAGATTATGTAAACGTGGTTGTCCATATCATGCTGCCTGAACCCAGGAAGTTTTACAGGCTGGAAGAAATGTGGAGCGATGCTTCTATAACGGAACATTAACTACAAAAAAGCAATAATTTATTACATTACACTCTAATTTATTCACCTAAAACGAAAAACTCATTCAGGTAACCAGGATGAGATAAAAATATCAAAGGGCAAGCAGCTATGGCAACTGAAGAACAGAAAAAAAAATCATTTCAAAGGAGATTGAATCCTAATTCGATGCCCGGGCCTGAAGAGGATCCCAAGAAAAAAGGGCCGAGGCTTAGCATCTACTGGGTTTACGCGATCATTTTCTCCCTCATTATAGGATATAATCTTTTCCGGACAACTTCCAATAATGGGATCGAAATTGACAATACCCAATTTTATTCCATGCTCCGCATGGGCGATGTTGATCAGATAAAAACTGTCGGCAATAAAAAATTGGTAAGGGTTACCATCAATCCTCAAAAATTGGCTGGCGATCCTGCATTTTACCAAAAGGTTTTCGGCGCAAATTATGATGCCGCCAAAAAAATTACTGATGGGCCGCAGGCTTATTTCGGCATTATTAAAGATGAAGTTTTTGCTAACCAACTGGCACAGTTCTATAAGGATAATCCAGAGGTAAAACCGGTTCCCGACAAGCCGGGCGATGAAGGCGAATTATTTGGGCAGATCATCAGTACGCTTTTGCCTATTCTATTAATCGCATTGGTGTTCATCATGATGATGCGCAAAGTTGGCGGTGGCGCCGGCGCTGGCGGTCCGGGCGGCATTTTCAATATTGGAAAATCCAAGGCAACTCTTTTTGAAAAGGGTACTCGTGTCAATATTAATTTTGGAGATGTTGCCGGCCTCGATGAAGCCAAAGTTGAAGTGATGGAAATCGTGGATTTTTTGAAAAATCCGAAAAAATATACTGCTCTCGGCGGAAAAATTCCAAAAGGCGCGCTGCTGGTTGGACCTCCGGGAACAGGTAAAACTTTACTGGCCAAAGCCATGGCTGGCGAAGCGCAAGTACCTTTTTTCAGCCTAAGCGGAAGTGATTTTGTGGAAATGTTTGTGGGTGTTGGCGCAAGCCGCGTCCGCGACCTGTTTAAGCAAGCCCGCGAAAAGGCGCCCTGCATCATTTTCATTGATGAAATAGATGCAATCGGACGTGCAAGAGGAAAAAACATGATGATGAGCAATGATGAAAGGGAAAATACCCTGAATCAGTTACTGGTTGAAATGGATGGTTTTGGAACCGATATAGGAATCATTATTCTGGCGGCAACCAACAGGCCTGATGTTCTGGACAGTGCTTTATTGCGTCCCGGAAGATTTGACCGCCAAATAACCATTGACCGACCAGACCTGGTTGGCCGTGAAGCGATTTTTAAAGTGCATCTTTTACCTATTAAGGTTTCTCAAACGCTCGACGTTCATAAGCTCGCCGAGCAAACTCCCGGATTCGCAGGTGCCGACATCGCTAATGTATGCAACGAAGCTGCCCTCATCGCTGCGCGTAAAAACAAGGAAGCAGTTGACATGAGCGATTTTCAGGACGCGATCGACAGGGTTATTGGCGGATTGGAGAAAAAGAACAAAATCATTCTGCCAGAGGAGAAAGAAATTATTGCCTACCACGAAGCAGGTCATGCCATCTGCGGCTGGTTCTTAGAACACGCTTATCCTTTGCTAAAAGTGACGATAGTTCCAAGAGGAACCGCGGCTTTGGGTTACGCCCAATATACTCCCAAGGAGCAATATCTTTATAACACCGATCAGTTGCTGGATCAAATCTGTATGACGCTTGGCGGAAGGGCTTCGGAATCAATTTTCTTCGGAAAAATTTCCACCGGTGCCAGCAACGATCTTCAGCAAATAACCAAAATGGCCTATTCCATGGTTACGGTATATGGCATGAATGACAAGATCGGCAACGTAAGCTTTTATGATCCGCAACAGGAAAATACGTTCACAAAACCTTTCAGCGAAGAGACCGGCAAAATGATCGACCAGGAAGTTCGCAAACTGATTGAAATGGCGTTTGAAAGAACAAAGGCACTGCTGATTGAAAAGAGAAATGAGGTGGAAATCCTGGCGAAAGAATTATTGAAAAGGGAAGTGCTTTTCCAAAGCGACGTAGAAGCGTTGATTGGGAAACGTCCTTACGAAGAAAAGAAAGCGCTCGATTTCATTGATAATCCTAAAGAGGCGGTTGTGGAACCACCCATTCACGTAGTTGATACCAAACAAAGCTAAAAATGAAAGTTTCTTCTTCCAAAGAAAAAATTTTAAAAAAAATAAGAGAGGCACTGAGTAATCCAGTGCCTTTGCCTTTTCCGAAAAGTGAGGGCGCAGGTTCTGTTTTTCAGCCGCAAACTGAAGATCTCGAAATCATTTTTGCCGAAGAGTTTTCCAAACTTATGGGAAAATTCGCCTTTTGTGTGAATGAAAAGGATCTGAAAATGCAAGTGGAAAGTTTGGTCAAAGAAAAGAAGTGGGATCATGTTTATTGCGTGGAAAGAAACATTCAAAAAATCTTTGAGGGAAGTGTTCCTTTGAATCAATCTACTTTGGCAGATTGCGATGCCAGCATCACTTCCTGCCAATACCTGATAGCCAGAACCGGGGCAATCGTAATGAGCAGCAGACAGGAAAGCGGCCGCACGGCAAGTGCATACGCTCCTGTGCATATTTGCATTGCTTATGTAAGCCAACTGGTTTATGATACACGAGATGCCCTAAAATTGATCAAAGAAAAATATGGAAACAGCCTTCCTTCGTTTATTACGTTTGCTGCCGGGCCAAGCCGCACGGCTGATATAGAAAAAACGTTGGTAGTAGGGGTTCACGGGCCAAAAGAAGTGTATCTGTTTTTAGTGGATGAGCCGTCTTTGTGAGTTTTTGCGAAGCGAAAATATAAAAAATCTATTTTTAGCAGTTTCACCGCTTTAAAATGCTTCCTCTATATCTAAATCTAAAGGATTTACACTTTAAGCGATCTAATAGTTTGTATTATCTTTATAAAAAGAAATAACCTGAAATGAATGAAATTGTTTTTTTAATCGAAGATGCGGTAGAAGGGGCTATACAGCAAGAGCCTTAGGAGAAAGTATTTTTACAGAAGGGGAAACATTTGAGGAAACAAAAAAGAATATTAAAGATGCTGTTGATTGTCATTTTGATGAGGGTAAAAGCCCAAATTAATCCGGCTTCACATGATTAAAGAAGAAGTAATTTTGGCATGAGAATACCGCCCAATATATCTGCAAAAGAATTTATTCTTAATCTAAAAAAATATGGATATAAATAGAGCGTCAAAAAGGGAGACATATCAGATTAACTTTATTGGAAGGTGAACATTATGTTACTGTACCAAACCATAATTCCATCAAAATAGGCACGTTATCTGGAATAATTAGCGATGTTGCAATTCGCTTTAAAAAAAGTAAGGAAGAAATTGCAAACGAACTCTTTTAAATTGTTTTAATAAATCAATGCAACTAAACTCTGGCAAAAAAATTTATTTTATTTCTGATTTTCATCTCGGCGCTCCCGACCATGCTTCAAGCCTTGAAAGGGAAAAAAGAGTGGTCAAATTTTTAGATGAAATTAAAAATGATGCAGCAGTAATTTTCATCTTGGGAGACTTGTTTGATTTCTGGTATGAATACAAAAAAGTAGTTCCAAAGGGATTTGTAAGAATTTTAGGCAAGCTTGCAGAGCTAACCGACAGCGGAATTGTTATCAAATTTTTTGTTGGCAATCATGACATGTGGATGAATGGTTATTTTGAAAAAGAATTGAACATCGCGGTTTTTCATGATCCACAGGAATTTGAATTCAACGGGAAAAGGTTTTTGATCGGTCACGGAGACGGCCTTGGCCCGGGAGATCATAAATATAAATTCATGAAAAAGATTTTCAGGAACCGTTTTTCACAATCCCTTTTCGGAATGCTCCATCCTTCTACAGGAATTGGCATGGCGGATTATTTTAGCCGCAAGAGCCGCGCAGCCACCGGAAAAGAGGACGAGATTTTTTTGGGTGAAGAAAAGGAATGGCTTATTATCTTTTGCCGTGAAATGCTGGAAAAAAAGAATTTTGATTTTTTTATTTTCGGCCACCGCCATTTACCTATTGATTTTGATTTAAATGGAAAAAGCAGGTATATTAATCTTGGCGATTGGATAAAATATAACAGCTTTGCGGTCTTTGACGGCAACACCGTTCATCTGAAATATTATGAATCATGATGCCGCTTTTAAAAAAATATAGTTTCCTCCTGCTTTTCGCTATGCTTTATGGCCTCAAGGAAATAAAAGCACAGGACGATTCACTTTTCAGGCTTTTGAAAAGAATTGACTATCCGGTTTCATCATTTTCTGTTGACAATCTCGGCAGTCTCTATGTCATCAACAGTGAAAACCAGCTAAAAAAACTGAATGCTGACGGCGATTCCGTTGGCGTTTTCAACCAGGTGGCCAGGTATGGAAAACTTTCTTACGTGGAAGCGCAAAATCCATGGAAAACGCTCCTTTTTTACAAGAATTTCTCAACGATTGTTTTGCTCGATAAATACCTGAACGTTGTTGGCAGCATTAATTTGGGGAATAAAAATATCTTCAGGGTTAAAGCCGTTACCAGTTCTTATGATAATAAAATCTGGCTCTTTGATGAACAGGATAACAAGATGAAAAAGATTGACGATAATGGCAATTTGCTTTCCGAAAGCGTTGATTTCCGGTTGCTGTTTGACTCCGTTCCATCACCTGAAAAAATAATTGACCAGGATGGATTCCTGTATTTATATGATCCGCAAAAAGGAGTGTTTCAATTTGATTATTACGGCGCTTTTAAAAACAAGCTTACCTTTTTAAACTGGACAAACATCCAGGTCATCGGAAAAACTATCTATGGGTTTGATCAGGAATATCTTTATAAATACTCGCCGCCGCTGCCCGATATTGTGAAATATAAATTACCCGCGACGCTTCAAAATAATAGTTCAATCAGGTTAAGCAATCATAAGGTTTACGTTCTTAAAAATGGTGCAATTGAAATTCACTCGCTCAATTAAGGGAAGGAAAATTGCTTGCCAGCAAACGGACTTTTTTCAAACATTTATCTTTATTTCACGCTGAGGGGCAAAGCAGCAAAGGAATGTTACACGCAAAGGCGTAATGGAATCAAGGCGCAAAGCAGCAAACGAACATTTTTTAGATTATTTTTTTTGAAGGCGAATGGGCTTCCCGAGGACAGGAATTTTCCACGTAATGGAGCCAAGGCTCAAAGTAGCAAACGAACATTTTTTAGCAAACGGTTTTGATCACCGTCAAACCGTATTCAGTCATTTTTTTGAATTATCATCACTTCTTTTTTCGCATGTCGAGCAGCAACACAGGCAACAAAATAAGATTAGTCAATGTCGCAGTGAATAAAGTAATCGAAGTCAGCCATCCCAGTGATTGGGTTCCGCCAAAACCGCTGAAACAAAAAATAATAAAGCCTGCTATCAATACCAGCGAAGTGTAAAGAATGCTGAGCCCTGTGAGGTTTATTGTTTCCGAAACGGTTTTTTGAATATCGAAATTGTTAGCAGGAAGCTCCTGCTTATAGTTTACGAGGAAGCGGATAGTAACATCAATTGCGATACCCAGCGCAAGGCTGAAGATCAATACAGTCGATGGTTTGAGGCGAACACCCGCCCAGCCCATGATGCCGGCTGTTACCAGCAGAGGAATAATATTAGGTATAAGGGAGCAGATAAGGATGCGAACAGATTTAAACAGGTACAGCATGCAAAGAGTGATAAACAGGAATGCCCAAAGCAGGCTTTCCTTCAAGCCATTGATAATAAAAGAGCTGCCTTCAAGGAAGGTTATGGTAGATCCGGTTAATGTGACCTTATATTTGGAAGAATCGAAGAGCCGGTCGGTTTCATTTTTGATTCCGGCAAGGATAACGGGAAGCTTTTGGGTTCCCACATCGGCCATGTTGATGCTCATGCGGGTGCTTTCCCGGGCGGTATCAATGAAGCTGGTCAATAATTTCGCAAGGTTATTTTTTCCGCTACTGTCATTTTGAGGACGAAGGTAATCGCCCACAAAAGCGGCGTCAAAAGAATTGGGTAGCGCATAATTGGAAGAATCCCCACCGTAAAATCCTTGCTTTACAAATTTGATTCCTTCTGCTATAGAAAGAGGACGGCTCATTTCTTTCTGGGAATGTATGTAATGAGATAACGAGTCCATTTTTGCCAAAACCGGCAATGCACGTGCCCCTGCGAGCCCATACCTTTTTTTTGTGCCGATAACGATTTCGAGCGGCATCACGCCATGGAAATTGCTTTCAAAGAATTTGAGATCCTTATAAATCTTGTCGGTCTTGGGCAGATCGTCCACAATAAAACCTTCCGTCTTTAATTTTGAGATGCCAGCCAGAGAAAAAATTACGGTAACTAACGTTACTGTATAGACGATTTTTTTATGAAGGAAAACCCATCTTTCAATTTTCAAAAGTAAAGCAGTGAAAAACTTCACATCCAGGTATTTCAGTTCCTTCTTTCCGGGAGCAGGCATATAGCTTAAAATCGCTGGCAATAGGATGAATGAGATCACGAAGATGAGCATGATGCTCAGACCCGCCACCTGGCCAAACTCTTTAAGGATCTCGCTTTTAGTGAGTGCGAAAACCGCCAGGCCTATTGCAGCTGTTATGTTGCAGAACAAAGTGACGACGCCCATTTTACTAACCATGTCAATGAGGGACTGCATTTTTTCGCCGCTTTTCCTGAAGGAGGAATGATATTTATTTAAAAAATAAATGCAGTTCGGGATGCCAATCACAATAACCAGTGGAGGTATCAATGCGGTGAGCAAAGTGATTTTATACCCGAGAAGCTGCATGATGCCAACGCTCCAGATCACACCTGTGATTACTACGAACAATGACAAAACAGTTGTGCCAATCGAACGGAACATAAGCAATAGGATCAAAGCTGAAAGCGCAAGCGAGCCGAAAATGAACCATTTCATTTCCCTTGCAATCCTGTCTGCAACCTGCGTGCGGATCAAAGGCAACCCGCTGATGTGTGTTTCGATTTTCGTTGAGCTGGAGTACTGGTCGATCAGGCCAACGATATCGTTGATCACCTTCGTGCGGCCTTTTGAGTTCAAAACATCTTTATTGATCCTGACAACGAGCAGGTAGGCATTGGTTTCCGGATTATACAATAACGTTTTATAGAACGGAAGGGAATAAAAAATGCTTTTGAAACTATCTATTTCTTCCTGGCTTTGGATCGATGCCGGAAAAATAGGCCGTGCGGTCAGCTTTTCACTGAGTGTATCTTTTAAAAGGTCAACAGCGTTAGAAACACTCAGTACATCTTCTACGTGTGGAACTTTTTTCAGTTCGTTATTCAGGTTCCTAAATGCAAGAAAATTATCGAGCTTAAAAAATTCATCCGTTTGAACTCCTGCAACTAGCACATTTCCGTCATCGCCAAATTTTTCCTTGAAAGAAAGATAATCCTGATATTTCCCATTATCTACCGGGATCGCTTTTGAAAATTCATAGCTCAGTTTTATTTTGCTTGCAAAAAAAGCCATGATGGCTGTTGTTAGCAATAACAATATCAGAAGGAGAAACCGGTTTTTCAAAACGAATTTCGCAAGGCGCTGCCACATGGTTTACTATAATTTATCTGCAGGAAAATGGCGCGGTTTTTCTCTGCCGCGATCTTTCCCGGAACGGTTTAATAAAATTTTGCGCAAAGAAAGTAAATAAAAATTGGTTGCGGCTTAATAAGGGTGTATTTCAGCCTTTTGGTACTCGCTTCAATTTAATATCGACCCCGCTTAATAATCCAACTGCATATTCAGCCGGTCTTTTAATTGTTTCACCAAAGGATATTCCTCGATGATTTTTAAATATTGCTGCTTGGTGGACAAATGCTCTTCGCGGATCTCGCTAACTTTTTCTTCAGCGATCACCACCACTTTGTAGGTCAAAAAACGGTTGTTGAAATGGGTCTGCAGATGCGAGATCAAAGCGCCTCTTTCCGCCTCAATGAATTTTTGCTGGAGATTGTTGGATGTTATGATCTCAATGCAGTTGTTGTCAAGAATATTAAGAGTGGCCAATTTAAAATTTGATGCCGCCGGATGATTTTTATTCTTTATTAATTCTTCAACATAAAGCCCCCAGGCTACGTGCAATTCCTCTTCGCTCAATTCAACTGTATGGTTGTTTTTGTTTTCCAAAGCCACTTGCTCCCTGATCTTTTCAAGTGAAGTCATTTTGTTGAACTTCATTTGAGGTTTTACAACCAAAGTGTGATCCATTGCGGCTTTTGGTTGCTTCGCCTTTAATATTTCTTCTTCAATTACGAGCCTTGCTCCCGCGGAAGGCCTTTCTTCCGGCACCTGATTTTTAGCTTCTTTTGGAACTGCTTTCGAAGAGCGTGCAGATGATTCGGTTCTTGCGGCGATCGGCGCTATAGCGCGAAACGAAACCGCCTTTACTGCGTCAAGCTGTTTTTTTTTATGCAATTCTCCGTGGTCGTTTGCAAGGTCGAGGGCCTGATTCAAATAACAGAGTTTTATGAAAGTGAGTTCGACATGCAGGCGCTTGTTTTTTGCCATCCTGTAGTTGATCTCCGCCTCGTTTAAAACATTTAGAGCGCTAAGCAGCCAGGCTGCATCAACTTTCGAACCTTCCTCGAAATATCTTTTTTTAAATCCTTCAGAAACCTCCAGCAGCATCGCTACTTTTGGATCTTTTGCAACCAGCACATTTCGCAGAAATTCAGCGAAGCCATTCAACACGAGATCTCCTTCAAAACCTTTGCGGTTAATTTCATCATACAACAATATCGAGTCGCTTAAACCTTGGTTGCTCATAGCTTCCAGCAGCCGGAAATAATAATCTTCGTCAAGGATGTTCAGGTGCTCAAGTGTGTTGGAATAAGAAAGCTCGCCATTGGTAAAGCTGACAATTTTATCAAGAATGCTCAAAGAATCACGAAGGCAGCCTTCGCTTTTTTGTGCGATCAGGTGAAGGGCAGTTTTGTCGGCGGTGATGTGTTCTTTCCCGCAGATTTCCTGCAAGTGTTCCACGGTATCATTGTTAGTGATGCGTTTAAAATCAAATATCTGGCAGCGGGAAAGGATGGTAGGAAGAATTTTATGCTTTTCCGTTGTGGCTAAAATAAAGATGGCAAATGGTGGCGGTTCCTCAAGTGTTTTTAGAAAGGCATTGAAGGCCGCAGTACTTAACATATGAACCTCATCCACTATGTAAACTTTGTATTTTCCTGCCTGAGGAGCGAAGCGCACCTGGTCAACGAGCGCGCGAATATCGTCAACGGAATTATTGCTTGCCGCATCAAGTTCGTGAATGTTGAGAGATGTTCCGTTGTCAAATGAAATGCATGAATTGCAAACATTGCAAGATTCCCCTTCCGGAGTACGGTTCTCGCAATTAATGGTTTTTGCAAGGATCCTGGCGCAAGTGGTTTTACCTACGCCGCGTGGGCCGCAAAATAAAAAAGCGTGTGCAAGCTGGTTGTTTTTAATCGCATTTTTTAATGTTGTGGTGATATGCGATTGTCCCACAACAGTGCTAAAGTTTTGAGGCCGGTACTTGCGCGCCGACACAATAAATTTATCCATATATTTTAATCCCGAGGGGGAATTTTTATTGTTTAGAATGCAGATGCAAGGTAAGAAAAACGTTTAGAGTTTAATGTAGTTAGGGTTTATTAGGGTTCATGAAGCCCAGCCCATTACTAATAGAGTAGAATTCACGACTCAAAAACCTAAAACTCATAAATTAACGCTTGTTCCTCTTGTAATTGCAAAACGCCTTTATGTTAGAAAAAATCTGAAAAAAAAGTACGTTTGCTGCCTTTTGACTTTCCTAATTCGTGATCGTTACTTTTCAATTTATTCTTAACGCCTACATTTAATTAAACTGTGCTTGCACTGTCGATTTCTTCCTTTCGCCGATTTGCTGACGCCACATGGCATAATATAAACCCATTTGGCCAACGAGTTCCTCATGACTGCCGGTTTCTACAATCTCGCCTTTTTCAAGAACATAAATTCTGTCTGCATGCATAATGGTGCTTAACCGGTGCGCGATTAAGATGGTGATCTGCTCTTTTTTGGATGAAACGTCTTTAATGGTGTTCGTGATTTCTTCTTCGGTAAGCGAATCAAGGGAAGAAGTGGCTTCATCAAAAATGAGCAGGTGAGGATTACGAAGAAGCGCCCGGGCAATGGACAAACGTTGCTTCTCACCGCCGGAAACTTTGATGCCGCCTTCACCTATTACGGTTTCAATTCCTTTGTCGGCACGTTCCAGAATATTGAAACAAGCCGCCTTTTTCAGGGCTGCGATAATTTCCTCGTCAGTGGCCTCAGGATTAACAAATAAAAGGTTCTCTTTTATAGTTCCTGCAAATAATTGCGTGTCCTGGGTAACAAAGCCAATCTGGGTTCTAAGCACATCAAAATCAATATCCTCCCGATCGATGTGGTTATACAGGATTTTCCCCTGCTGCGGAACATATAATCCAACCAAAAGCTTCACCAGCGTGGTTTTTCCCGATCCTGAAGGGCCGACAAATGCGATCGTTTCTCCTTTTTTTACCTGGAAGCTTATGTCTGCCAGGGCGGGTTGCTGCGCCGACTGGTGTTTGAACCTAACATTCCTGAATTGAAGATCGCGGATATCGCCAAGAGTAACCGGACTTTGAGGTTTCCTTTCAGGAGCTTTATGCATCAAAGTGTGAAAATTATATAAAGAAGCTTCAGCTTCGCGGTAGGAAATAATGATGTTTCCAATTTCCTGAAGTGGACCGAAAATAAAAAAGGAATAGAAAGTCAGCGTCATTAACTGGCCCGGTGTAATGGTGTCCTGGAAAATCAGCCATAGCAAAATAAACATAATAGCCTGCCTTAGAAAGTTCACAAACGTCCCCTGGATAAAGCTTAAAGTCCGGATGCTTTTTACTTTCTTCAACTCCAACCCCAAAATTTTATAAGTATTGTTATTCAGCCGGTCCACTTCCTGTTGGGTGAGTCCCAAACTTTTTACTAACTCAATATTTCTCAATGATTCAGTTGTTGTGCCAGCGAGTGCGTTGGTTTCATTTACTATTTTCTTTTGTATGATCTTTATTTTTTTGCTCAGAATGCTCGTCATTAAGGAAAGCAAAATGATTCCCCCTACATATACCGGCATTATTGACCAATGGAGGGAAAAGGAATATACGGTTACGAAAACCACGCCCACAACGATGCCAAAAAGAATGTTATTGAAGGAAGTGATGAACTTTTGTGAATCTTCCCTCACTTTCGAAAGGATGGAAAGCGTTTCCCCGCTTCGTTGGTCTTCAAAATCCTGGTAGGGGAGTTTCAGGGAATGCCTTAATCCATCTGTAAATAATTTGGCGCCAAATTTTTGGATTACAACGTTTCCGAAATAATCCTGAAAAGCTTTTGCGATTCGTGAAACCATGGCAACCCCTATCAGCATTCCTAAATATACCAGTATTCCGGATAAGTATTCACCTGATGTGCGGTTGTTTGCATGGGGATGAGTAACAAATTTGTCAAACATTTTACCAAAAATCAACGGATCCATCATTGAAAAAACCTGGTTGATGGTGGCAAGCAAAAGGGTCAAAGCCATGAGCCATTTGTAGGGCTTCAAGTATTGAATCAATAATTTCATGCTGCAAAAGTAAATTGGCTGCCTTTAAGACGGCAATAATAATTGCGAGAAAGAGCTAAAAACGCGTTTTCAATGATGCTTGCAGTCTTTTTTATACATTTTTTAAGGAAAAGGTAGCTGTACCTTGGAGATCTATCCAGCCCATCCTTCCCGGTCAAGGCTGCGGTATTGGATGGCTTCCGCCAGATGTTCCGGTTTTATTTCATTACTTCCTGCCAGATCCGCAATTGTCCTGCTCACTTTTAAGATCCGGTCGTAAGCGCGGGCGGAAAGGTTCAGTTTCTCCATCGCGATCTTCAGAAGATTAGCGCCTACCGGTGTGATCACGCAAATTTCTTTCAACATTTTACTGCTCATCTGGGCATTGCAATAAACGCCCGGATTGTCTTTGTATCTTTCTTCCTGCCGATCCCGGGCTTTTACTACCCGCTCCCGGACACTTTCACTTTTTTCAAAATTTTTGGAGGAAGACAATTCGCTGAAGGCTACCGGAGTAACTTCCACATGAAGATCGATCCTGTCCAGCAAGGGGCCAGAGATCTTGTTCAGGTATTTCTGGACACCACCCGGAGGGCAGGTGCATTCTTTTTCAGGATGATTATAAAAGCCACAAGGGCAGGGATTCATGGAAGCTATCAACATGAAGCTGGAAGGGAAATCTAAAGCGACTTTCGCCCTGGAAATGGTTACTCTTCTTTCTTCCATAGGCTGGCGCATTACTTCTAAAACGGTTCTTTTAAATTCAGGCAGTTCATCTAAAAATAAAACGCCGTTATGGGCCAGGGAAATTTCCCCCGGCTGGGGTATTCCGCCGCCGCCAACAAGGGCCACATCCGAGATCGTATGGTGGGGAGAACGGAAAGGCCGCTTGGAAATGAGTGTGGCATTTTCGGGAAGTTTTCCGGCAACACTATGAATTTTTGTAGTTTCCAGCGCTTCCTGCAAACTGAGCGGCGGCAGTATCGTCGGCAGGCGCTTTGCCAGCATCGTTTTACCTGCGCCTGGCGGGCCAATCAGGATGGCATTATGACCACCTGCTGCCGCAATTTCCAATGCCCGCTTAATATTTTCCTGCCCTTTCACGTCGCAGAAATCGATTTCGAAATCGCTTTGCGCATTGGCGAATTCCTCGCGGGTGTTTACGATTATGGGTTTGAGTGAATTTTCATCTATAAAAAAGTCGATCACCTCGTTGATGTGGCCAATGCCATACACTTTCAAATTGTTGACCATCGCTGCTTCCCGTGCATTTTCTTTTGGAAGTATCAGGCCTTTAAAATTTTCCTTTCTGGCCTGGATGGCAATGGGCAAAGCGCCTTTTATTGGCCTAACAGTTCCGTCGAGACTTAATTCACCCATGATCACATAGTCCGTAAGCTTTTCCGCGTTTTCCAACTGCTCGCTGGCGCCTAAGGTCGCCAGGGCGATAGGAAGGTCGAAAGCGGTGCCGCTTTTCCTGATGTCGGCAGGCGCAAGATTCACTACCACTTTGGTTCTTGGATAATGATAGCCATTGGTTTTGATGGCGCTCTCCATGCGCTCGAGGCTTTCTTTGACTGCATTATCGGCCAGCCCGACAATCGAAGTGAATTTTCCCCCGCTCACATTCACTTCCACGGTAATGGTTATGGCTTCTACCCCATAAACAGCGCTGCCGAAAGTTTTGACTAACATGAGATGAATTTAGGGAAAAAAAGTTAGGTAGTAAAGAAAAAGGATTTTTTAAAACCAATAAAATTTTTATTTTGATTTATGAGTTCAAGGATGGGAAATATCTTCTTACTTGTGAATAGGTATGATCACAAGTCATTTTCCATATACTTTTTGCGAACTAACTTATTTTTCAGGCCTGTCAACTTCTACAAGAAGTACTTTGGTAGTTGTCTTGCCAATATTTTTCACACTATGCGTTCCGCCAGCGTTAATCCTTGACATTCCCTTTTTTAATTCACTGGTTTGTTTTGTCCCATCTTTTAGTGTAATCTCTGAGGTACCTCCTTCAATCACATACATTGCATTATCGGGATGCGAATGCATGGCAGAAGATTGACCAGGCTTGTAAGTGGTTTCTAATATCCTTATACCTAATGTGTCCATTTTTAATTTGTAAAGTTCCGGGGCTACTTTTATCGGGTCCATAGCCGCATCGTTATGAACTATCCCCATTGGACGGTTAACTTCTACAATTAATATTTTACAAGTTGTCTTGCCTACATTTTTCATGGCATGGGTTACAGCCGGTTCAATTATTGATGTTCCTGTTTTAAATTCGCGGGTATCTTTTGTTCCATTTTTATCAATAAATGATATTGAACCACCGTCAATCACATATACGGCATGATCATTAAATGAATGCATTGAAGAAGAATCGTCAGGCTTGTAGGTAGATTCTATTATTCTTATACCCAATGTATCTTTTATCAATTTGTAAAGATTCGGGTCTGTTTTTAATGCGTCCAGCGTAGCGCCTTGTGTTCCATGCTGAACAGTATCTGTTTTCGCAATGGTCGTGCTGTCAGTTGCTGCTGCTTCTTTTGTTCCACCACTATTGCAGGCAATAAGAGCCATTAAAATGCTCATTGCCAAAATGAAAAATCTTCCGGCTTTGGAGTTCATAAACATTATTTTAATAGATGATTAATGGAAGGTGGATTAATGCTTAATGTGCGAGAAAGAGGTACTGTAAATTTAATATTAATAATTCATCTCGTGAATTATTTTTTGCTTCCTCCATTCATATTAGTTCAGTTAAAGTAAAATATTAAAAAAATATTTTTCGGAGTAGAATAATTCTTTTCACAACCCCTCCAGCAGCTCTATCACTTTTTCTTTTTTGAGGATTAAATATCCTAATCTGTCGTTGCTAACACCGTTTTTTAGCTGATAGCTGAAAGAAAGCTTTTCATCGGAGACGTGGGTTTCGAAATATTTAAAATCAATGTTTGAATGGCTTTTTAAATCCTCGCTGATCTCGTAAAGATGCGTTGATAAAATAAACAGCGAATCTTTTATTTTTATCAATCCTTCAATCACGACCGTACTGCATTTCATGGCGTCCTGAACGTTTGTGCCTTTAAACAATTCATCGATCAGGATCAGCCATTTCCTGCCATCGCTTATTTTAAGAATGGTATTTTTAATTCTTTGCACTTCGTTGTAAAAATAACTTTCTCCCTTAACCACATTATCCACCACGTTAATATTGCTCAGCAAGCCGTCAAAAAGGGAGAGTTCCATCGATTTTGCAGGAACTCCCATGCCTATATGTGCCAGGAAAACGGCGCTTCCAACGGCTTTTATAAAAGTGCTTTTACCCGCCATATTTGCGCCTGTCAGGAAAATGAAATTATTTTTCCGGTTCAAGGCTACATTATAGGAAACCGGCTGCTCCAACAAAATGTGAAACAGGCGCTCAGCCTGCAAAACCGGTTCGTCAGAAGAGATAAAAACTGGAAAGGAGAGATGGAATTCTTTCACCGCCATTGCCATTCCATACCACGCATCTAAGTGGAAATAAATCTCGATCAGTTCAAATAATTGCTGTTTATAATGATACCGGATATAGTAGGCAAGGGAAAGCATTTCTGTAATTGACAGGTCAGTGCTTTTTTGTTTCCGGAGAATGATTTCAAATTGCTGTTTTTCGATAATGTTTTTCGCTTTTTGCAGCAGGGTTTTAAGATTTACCGGCGCTTCTGCAGTTAAAAAACTATCTATCACCCCCTGCATTCCCTTAATGAAGTCGAAAGCATGGCCTGTTGAATATTTGATGAGTGAATAGTCTGGTCCATGAAACAATTTATAATAATGGGCGGAAGTAGCTGTTGGCCGGGCAGGTGGCTGATCTATCGAAGTTTCATAAAATTTATGGATCATCATGATCGAACCATTGCTTATGGCTAGCGGCCATTTTTCCTCGCCGGCAAGAATCAGCCGCAAGGTATTTTGCACATTATTGATCGAATCAATATCAGGTAGCGACTTATTGAAAATTTGCCTCAGTTTCTCTCTTCCTCCCACTGTTCTCGTAAGGTTCAACTTGCTGAAAACAGAAAATTCCTCCTCATGATTGAAAATTGAAAGATCAATTAAAGTGGTTTTATCTGTTTCCATTTTCGTAAGTTATTGGTTTAATTTTTTTACCTTATTAGCCAGTAGTTAGATGATCTTTTTTCCCCTTCGGGGATAGGAAACTACTCAAAATTGAGGCGCTCCCCTTTTATGGATTCATTGAAAACTAGTTTTTCGCCCTCTTTGGAATATACACAGTTTCCGTTTACAAAAGTGTGAATGACCGATGCCGGAAAACGGTACCCTTCCAAGGGGCTCCAGCCGCATTGATATAAAATGTTTTCCTTACTAACGGTTGTCTCCTGGCTCAAATCAACAACGACAAGATCGGCAAAATATCCTTCCCTGATAAAACCGCGGTCTTTTATTTTAAAACAGCGGGCAACGGAATGGCTCATTTTTTCAACAATTTTTTCAAGGGAAATCCGTCCTTCTTTATAATATTGAAGCATTAACAATAACGAATGCTGAACCAGTGGCAATCCTGAATGAGCATGTTCATAAGGCCCTTGTTTTTCCTGCAGAGTATGCGGTGCGTGGTCTGTAGCAATCACGTCAAGGCGATCATCCAGGAGGGCTTTCCATAATTCTTCCTTGTTTTTCGGCGCTTTGATTGCCGGGTTGCATTTTATCAGATAACCGAGTTTTTCATAATCATCAGCCGTGAAATGAAGATGATGCACGCAAACCTCTGCCGTTATTTTCTTTTCTGCTAAAGGTAGCTGGTTCGTAAAAAGTTCCAGTTCTTTGCCAGAAGAAATATGCAGCACATGAAGCCTGCTATTGTATTTTTTTGCCAAAGAAATTGCATATGCGGATGACTGGTAGCATGCGTTTTCGTTCCTGATGAGGGGGTGATCGGAAGGAGATAATTCGTGTTTGGCAGCCTTTATTCTTTGGTAATTTTCTTTGATAATTTTTTCGTCTTCGCAATGCGTTGCAATAAGCAATTCACTTTCGCTAAATATTTTATGCAGCGCAGGTTCACTATCTACAAGCATGTTTCCGGTACTGGAACCCATGAAAATTTTCACGCCACACACGTCTTGTTTCCTTTTGTTCATTCTTAAGATCTCATCAGCATTTGTGTTGCTTGCGCCCATGAAGAAAGAATAATTCGCTAAAGAAGTATGTTTGCCAATGGCATATTTCTCTTCAAGCAATTTCCCTGTCAGTGCGTTTGGAATGGTGTTTGGCATCTCCATGAAACTCGTTACCCCGCCTGCAATTGCCGCTTTACTTTCAGAATAAATAGTCGCCTTATGGGTTAGTCCCGGTTCGCGAAAATGTACCTGGTCGTCTATGGCTCCCGGTAAAAGATGGAGGCCTTCACCATTGATCTCCGCCACATTTTCCTTTACAGAAATATGATCTGCTACCTTTTCTATGCGGCCATGTTTTATATAAACATCCTTTGTGGAAATATTATTTTCATTGACAACACTTATATGTTTTAAAAGATAATTTTGCATAACTTGAAATTAAATAATTAATTACCAGCCCGATGCAAATTATAAAAAACGTTTTTGCCCTGACCGCATTTTTTTGTCCGGTATTCACTTTTGCGCAAACCACCTATATTCCTGAAGGATCGAAAGCCTATCCGTTTCTCGAGCGGCTGGAAATTAAAGCGCAAACAAATCCGGAGTTGAATTTTTCTTCTTTAAAACCCTTTAGCCGCAAAGCTATTGTTCCTGCAGTTGAATTAATTGACAGCGCTGCTAGTGTCAATAATTTAACTTCCGTTGATAAATATAATCTGCACAGTTTTTTAATGGATAATGATGAATGGGTTTCGGGTTCAAAAGAAAGTTTTCAAAGCAAAAAGCCGGTTTTGGGTATTTTTTATGTTACGAAGCCCAATTTTTATGAGGTAAGAACAAAGGATTTTTTTCTTGCGGTCAATCCGATTCTTAATTTCCAGGTTGGCGCTGAGTCAGGAAACAGTGAAAATATTTTTTTAAATACCAGAGGCATAACTGCGCGTGGAAGAATCGCTAATAAAATTGGATTCTCTACGACGATAACAGAAAATCAGGAACGGGGTCCCTCTTTTTTTCAAAGCCGTGTAAACCAGTTTCGCGCCGTTCCTGGCGTAGGTTTTTATAAATCTTTTAAAAGAACCGCTTTTGATTATTTTGATGCCCGTGGATATGTTACTTTCAATGCCACGAAATATATTGACATCCAGTTTGGCTATGATAAAAATTTTATTGGAAATGGATATCGCAGCCTCCTGCTCAGTGACAATGCCAACAGTTATTTATTCCTAAAGTTGAATACAAGAATCTGGAAATTCAATTATGAGAATCTTTTCATGGAGCTGATGCCTCAATTTCAGAAGAAAGGGGATAACCTGCTTGCGAGAAAATACGCGGCCATGCACCATCTAAGCCTGAACGTTACCAAATGGCTGAATATGGGTGTGTTTGAAAGCATTGTGTTTGGAAGGAGTCAATACTTTGATTTTGAATATCTGAATCCTATCATTTTCCTCAGATATGTTGAGGGAAATGTGGGAAGTCCCGATAAAGCGCATGTAGGTCTGGATTTTAAAGCCAATGTTGCACATAAGTTTCAGTTTTACGGGCAATTTCTGCTGGATGAATTTATTGCCAGTGAAATCACCAAAAACAACGGTTTCTGGGCCAATAAATATGGATATCAGTTGGGCGCGAAATATGTTGATGCCTTCACCATAAAAAACCTTGATCTTCAAATTGAAACCAATAGAGTAAGGCCGTTTACTTATTCTCACAATGACTCCATTACGAATTATACACACTATAACCAGATGCTGGCTCATCCTTTGGGCGCGAATTTTCAGGAAGTTGTGGGTGTTCTCAAATACCAGCCTGCCCCCAAATGGTATATAAATGCCAGGGCAATTTATTATTACCAGGGACTTGATTTGAATGGAGAAAATTTTGGAGGTAATCCATTTGAACTCTATACAACCCGCACCAAAAATTATGGATATTTTGTAGGCGATGGAAATAAAGCGAAATGCCTGAACGCCTCAATGGAACTGGCTTATGAAGTAAAGGAAAACCTTTTTATTGATGCCTCTTATCTCTATAGAAAATATTCAGTGGCCAGCGGCCCGGGGTCGGGAAATACAAACTTGTTTAATATCGGCATCAGGTGGAATGCCCCGCGCAGAGATTATAATTATTGACAAACTGAAAAAGTAGCAGGAAGTAAGTGACAGGCAGCTCAAAGAGATTTTAGCGTTGCTATTAGCGTCGGCAGAAATGATTCTTTGATTTCCCAGAAATTATGACGAAGCTGTTCATCAGCAGGAAAGAAGATAGCAAACGGACTTTTTTTCGATTTTTGTTGTGAGGGCAAAAACAGGGTTGCAAATTACAGTTAATCCAATGGCTTTTTAAAAAGCGCAGCAAACAAAGTGTCAGCTTGCATTTCATAGCCCTTGAAGTATTGCGCGCGAATCAGTTCAAGCTTCGTGTTCTCTTGAATGAAGTCAAGATTTTCTTCATTTTCTTTTTTGAAGACCGAGCAGGTAATGTATAAGAAATGACCGCCCGGAGCTAAATGCTCTATCGCAGTAGAAACAATCTTTTTTTGGATGGATGAATACTTTTCAATTTCATTTTTTGAAAAAAAATGTAACGCTTCCGGTGTTCTTGCCCAGGTTCCTGAACCGTGCAGGGCACATCGGCGATAATGAAATCAAAGGCTTGGCAGGAGAGCTCTTTCACTGGAGGATAAGCAAGATCTGCGACGAATGAATGGTATTCGCTGATGCCTGCTTTTCTGAATCTTTCTTGCAGGATTTTCAATATATTTTTTCGTGTATCGCTTACTGTTAGTTCAATGTTTTTTAGCAGATCGAAAGCAAGAATAGATTTCCCACCGCTTGCTGCGCAGCAGTCCCATACAGTTAGGTGGCCTTGATGGCTGCCGGAAAAAATGCTCATGAATTCACCGGTACGCTGGGAGTTGAGATCCTGTATTACGGCCTCTTTGTCGATGTTCAATACTGAACTGACTTTTTCGGAATTCGAAAAAGCGAGGCAGGACTTATTGATTTCCTCAAATGTCACATTAGATGATTTCAGCCTCGAGAAGACCTTATTTCTATTGCCTGCTCTGATCCTTACAAACAATTTGGGTTGAATAAGAAAAGCACGGCAAAAGGCATTGGCGTCGATTTGATCGCTTAATTCATCTTTGAATGGGAAAATCATTTCCGGATGAAACATCGCTTTGGCCCATTCTATTTTTTCAGCAAGAGGGAGATTAATTTTTTCTCTCCACGGCGCCGGTAGGAAATCCTGCAGGGGAGAGGCTTCTTTTTCACATAGAAAAATTCCTAAAAAGAATTTTTCATTCATGTCCAATGTGGGACTAACACCAAAGCCTAAACGAAAATAATCATAGCACAGCGAACTGATCAGCTTCCTGTCCCTGGAACCATGCTTTCTGTTTGCAGAAAAATATTTTTTTAAGTAAAGATGAAAGGGTTCATCTCCTTTATATTTCTCAAGAAGGGAAGCCGAATACGCAAGATATCGATGTAAGCGATTTTCTTTTTCAGCCTGCGGTTCTTCGCCGGGTATCATAAATAAAGGTACTTTATTTTAAAAAAGCGAAGTGATTGAATTAATGTCTTACAACTCCAGCAATGCCTTAACAGGATCCTTTCCAAATAAAAGTTGTTCAGGGTTTTCAAGCATTTGCTTTACGCGAACCAGGAAGCTTACCGACTCCCTTCCATCAATAACACGATGGTCATAGCTAAGGGCGATATACATCATTGGTTTAATCACAACCTGTCCTTTTACTGCTATCGGGCGTTCTACGATGTTATGCATTCCAAGAATGGCACTCTGCGGAATATTTAAAATAGGCGTACTCATCAAAGAGCCAAAAACACCGCCATTGGTGATGGTAAAGGTGCCTCCCGTCATTTCTTCTATCGTCAAGTTTGCTTTCCCTTGCTTTTATCGCTAACTGCGCAACCTCTTTTTCGATTTCAGCCATGCTTAGGCTTTCTGCGTTCCTGATAACCGGGACTACCAAACCTTTCGGTGAGGATACCGCAATGGAAATATCGCAAAATTCATGATGAATAATATTGTCGCCATCGATTCTTGAATTTACAGCCGGCCATTCCTGTAAAGCAAAACATACCGCTTTGGTGAAAAAGCTCATGAAGCCAAGGTTCACGTCATGGGTTTTCTTGAAGGTCTCTTTATATTTCGCCCTCAAATCCATAATCCGGCTCATGTCCACTTCGTTAAAAGTTGTCAGCATCGCGGTGCTGTTCTTCGCTTCCACCAGGCGGCGGCTTATTGTGCGGCGAAGATTGGTCATTTTTTGCGGCTTTTCTTCCCGGCTGAAAAGCTCAATGCCTACTGATCTTCCCGGATTCGTCAATGCGTCAAGCACATCATTTTTCATGATCTTTCCATGAAAGCCGCTAGGGGTGATAGTTGCAGGATTAACTTTTTTATCTGCTAAAATCGCGGCCGCCACTGGCGTAGCCTTAATATCTTTTGATGTTTCTGTTTTTTCTTCTTTCAACGCTGTTTTTTCCACTGGCCTGGAGGCTTCTTTCGGCGCTTCCGTCTTTTTTTCTTCTTTTGCAGCTTCTTTTCCAGCAGGCTTTTCTGCGGCATCATCAATGGTTGCCACTACTTCACCAATTTTCAATTCCTGGTCTTCTTTGCCAATGGTATGTAAAATGCCGGCCTTTTCGGCGTTAATCTCAAAAGTTGCTTTTTCGCTTTCTAACTCTGCGATCACTTCATCGCGATCTACCCATTCTCCGTCTTTTTTAAGCCATTTTGTAAGGGTTACTTCATTAATACTTTCGCCAACTGCAGGCACTTTAATTTCTATTGCCATGAATTATTTTTAAGATTTTACAAACCTAAGCTAAAATGAGAAATGCGCAAAGGGATAAGAGAAAGGTTAAAAGAATTCCGGCTTTTTCTTCCAGAAAAATTGCTCTCATCCATTTTCTGCTGAGTAACAAGGGGGCCATGATTTTATTATAAAAAATTTTCTTAATTTGGATGTATAAAACCCTTTGACCATGAACCAAAACAATGAATTGCCAGAGGATGAAAAATTCAGTGACGATCCGGATGAAGATTTGCGGATGCAAAATGATTTTTTAAGGATGAAAATGATGGCGGAATCAGGCGCGCTCTTTGGAGGCAATAGCAGTCTTCCGGCCGAGATTGAAAATCAGTTTCTTAAAAACATTATCGAGTTTGAAAAAGCAAGCGCCAATGTCAAGCCAGTGAAACTTTTCCGGTTGCTAAAAAATCCTCATTTTGAGGATCAAAAGGATCTTTCTGACGAGAAATTTGAGGTTGAATTTCTCAGACTTGAATCTCTTTTGAAAGATCATCAAATAGTGGTTCATTTTAAAAGGGAACGGAGCGCCAGATTTCAATATGATTTCATTACAAAAGAATTATTTGAAGCGCAAACCAGCAATATTTCGATTGAAGGCATGACACAGAATTTTACCTATGAAGAATTTCATCCTGATCACGAAATGGATATTACAGGGATCACTGAAAATTTTTTGAATGATTTTCTTGAAAGGAATTTTAGCGGTGACAAGTATTATATGAATCAACAAATCATTGAACCGGATGGAAATATCCTGAGCATGGAGCAACTGTCTAGTCGGATAAATGCACTTTACGAAGTGGCTGTCGAATTTGAAAATTGCTCTTATAACATTGATAAAGTTGACTTTGAATTAAAGGGTACAGATAAATCTCAAACAGGAATGGGTTTTAGCGAAGGCACGATCTCCTATGACCTTATTTTTGAAAATGAGCAAAGAAAAGAAGTGCGGGGTCCTTTCAAAATATATCTATCCAGGGAATGGGATTTCTGGGGCATTTGTTTCTTTTACCTGGCCGGTTATAATTTGCATCGGAAAGAATAATATCCACCAGGCATAAAGGCATGAAGGCTGATTTGTAAGATAAAATGTTTAAAAAAGTCCGTTTGCTGGTTATTTCACAGCATCGTTCAAAGTTGAAAGGTATTTTCTTCTTGCCGTCGTGCTATTATTTTTTTATTTATTTTGCAAGTAGGCTGTAGGATATAAGATAACAAATGTTTGAAAAAAGTTCGTTTGCTTGTAAGATTTGCACGGCAAATGGTTTTGCCACCCAAAGCACATTGCTAATTCCAGGCAAAATGTTTGAAAAAAGTGCGATTGCTGATATTTTCATAAATCCGGCCATTTCTTAGAGCCTGACATAAAAAAATCCTTTTCATTTTTGAATGAAAAGGATTTTTTGTAAGATGGTATAAAGAAGATATTAATAATCTTTGTTGTAACCGCCGCCGCCGCCTCTGCTGCTGCCGCCACCGTATCCACCGCCGCCACTTTTCTTGTAGCCACCGCCACCGCCGTAACCGCCGCCGCTGCTTCTGCCGCCGCCGTAACCGCCGCCGCTGCTTCTGCCGCCGCCGTATCCACCGCCGCCGCTTTTCTTGTAGCCACCGCCTTCTGGACGAGGTTGAGATTCGTTTACGATTAATTTACGACCCTGTACTTCACTTTCGTTTAGAGTTGCGATGGCAGTTTTAGCTGCTTCATCATCTTCCATTTCAACGAAACCGAAACCTTTACTGCGGCCCGTGTTCTTTTTCTTTAAGGATTTTTGCACTTGAAACAGTACCATACTGACTGAATAAGTTGTTTAAATCGTCATCGGTCATTGACCAACTAAGATTGCCTACATAGATGTTCATTGTAAAAACTTTTGTTTTAATAAAATAAATAACTATTAATGAATTAGTAGCTACTACAATGAACTGAAGAAACCTGAAAGGAGAGAAACATCAGCCAAAAGAAAAACAGACTAAACCATTAATACAATAAAGGTAATCTTTTCTTTGATATTTCATAATTTTTAACAAAAAACTTTTCACATTTTCAGATTATTTTGGCAAATCAATTTTTGGGAATAATAAGATGCTGACATTTAATGTATTATGAAAAAATAAAAATTTGAAATTCGTCCTTTTGAAGGCCGATTTAATAGAAAAAGCCCCGAATTTGCTCCTTATATTTTAAAAATAATGGATTATTGAAAACAAAAGAGACAATTTTTACCATCAAATAAATACTTCAAAACCCTGGCTTTCCAGATGGCCAAAAATAAAAAACCCCGCCAAAAAAGCGGGGTTCATAAAAGCTATTTGAAAAAAATTATTCTGCAATAACTTCAAATTCAACTTCGGTTTCGTTGCCGTTTCCGAAATCAATTTTTGCTTTGTAAGTTCCGAGTTCTTTCACTTCATCAAGAATGGTTATCCTGCGACGATCAATTTCATAACCTTTTTGTTCCCGGATCGCCCGTGCGATCTGAACAGAAGTTACGCTACCGAAAATTTTGCCACTTGTACCGGTTTTAGCGCCGATCTTCAATGGGGATTGCTGCAATACGTTGATTACGCTATTGATCTCTGCCAGTAATT
The DNA here is from genome assembly GCA_963696835.1 of uncultured Chitinophagaceae bacterium. GTDB lineage: Bacteria > Bacteroidota > Bacteroidia > Chitinophagales > Chitinophagaceae > Ginsengibacter. The sequence goes on from CAVOLS010000012.1 coordinate 170,017, forward strand.
TCTCTTCTTTCTTCGCTAGTTGCTTCTTGCTTTCTTCCAATTGTTTCAAATTTGAAGGGCTTGCTTCAACAGCTAATTTTGAAGGAATTAAAAAATTACGACCGTAACCATTTTTTACTGTTACCAGTTCATTCGCGCCACCTAGATTGTTGACGTCTTGTATTAATATTACCTGCATTGTATTTGCATTTTTACCCAATCCCGGACTCGGGACTTTCTCCTCCTTTTGGGTTGGATTAGGGTGGTTAAAAAAAATTATTTTAAAAGATCTGTAACGTACGGAAGGATCGCCATTTGACGGGCTTTCTTTACTGCTTCACCTACCTTGCGCTGAAATTTCAATGAGTTTCCGGTAATACGGCGGGGCAATAATTTACCTTGTTCGTTCAGGAATTTTTTAAGAAAGTCAGCATCTTTATAATCAATATAATGAATGCCCATTTTCTTAAAACGGCAATATTTTTTCGGACGCTTTTCAGCTTTTATCGCTGTAAGGTATTTGATTTCGTTAGCTTTTGCCATGATTAGCCTCCGCTTTTTCGTTTGCTGAAAGTACGCCACTTCTCTTTTTGCCGTTGTACTCGACGGCGTATTTGTCGAGTGCAGTGTACATGTGACGCATTACTGATTCGTCACGTAAAAGTTGAGTTTTCAACTTTTCATTGAAGTCGGTTGGCGCTTTATATTCCATTACCCAGTACAGACCAGTGGTCTTTTTCTGGAATGGGATACGCCAGTGATTTTAGTCCCCAGGGATTGGCGTGCACTATTTCACCTCCGTTTTCAGTAACGAAACGAAGCAAATTTTTTCTGAGCGGCTTTGTATTCCTCTTCAGAAAGCACAGGGGTAAAAATCACCATCAATTCGTAATTGTTCATTAATCGTGTTTTTAGTTGTTTAAAAAAATTATAATTTGGGGTGCAAAATTAAGGTATTTAATTGGTTCAGGAAAAGAAATTCACTATTCAACACACTTTTCCACTCTCGATCTTTCATTTTCACTTATAAATACTTTTTGAAACCTTCAAATACTCATCATTCTTCGATCCGGTAAACTGGATATCGCTGATGAGCCGGTTCATACCAAGGAGAATTTTTGTAAATAAAATTTAATTGAGCCGAAGAATTTTTTCCAAATGCAGGGTCTTCTTTCTTCTTTTTCTCCATTTCGTTCAATAATTCCGGATGGCTGTTTAAATAATCAACAGCAATATCGTTCCAGCGGTAATCACTGTAACCCTCTTTTTGTTGCAAAATAGCGTCAAAAAAATTCCAGGAAAAGAAACTATCGTCACCTGTTGGTTCCAACATTTCAGTCAAATACCTGTTACCTGGCTGGTTCAGATTTATAACATAATCTCCTTTCAAAAACTGTATTTTTTCTTTTTGCTGAGAAACAATCACCTCATAATTCCGGTGATGTTTTTCGTAGGCTTTTGGCAACGATTTTAAGCTTTCAATATGATAGGCGTTCACCTCAATAAGAGAATCTTTTTTCAATTTCTCCATTTTCACATTATTGAGTTTCAGCAAATCAATAACAGTCCACCATCCCTGGGGAATAATATAGCTTTTTGCTTTCCTGACAATTTTCTCTGGCTGAAAAGTGTCAAAATACTTTACCTCTTTTGAAAAAGGTTTGTTGCGGTCGTAATGCAAAACGGGCAAATTTGTAGCTTCACTCTGCTTAAAGCCAGCTTCAAATCCTTTGAAGGGAATCATGGTAAACCTGGAAGTATCCAATTTCCATCCTAATGGGAAATTCTCCTGGCTTATGGTATTAGCAATCGCTTTTTTTCTTTGGACATGTAATTCTTTCACGTTTTTTGATGCCTGTTCCATCATCGTAAGCAGCAAATCGTAAGTTGACCTTACCCTTTGCTTGTACGGTTTCAGCATGTGGGTTTCGGGCATAAAACTAACGGTATTGAATAAAGCGGCATAGCCTGATGAATACCTGGGAGAATCATAAAACATGCTGAATCCGCGTGAAGGGTCCTTGTCTTCAACATTTACATAATGAACCATGTCCCATTTCTTATTTTTCATTCCTTCAAACAAGGCGGGTTCAAAAGTGTTTTTTACCCAGTTTCCCAAATCCGTTCCTTGTTTATTATATTGAGTGGTGATCAAGGTCATTGTGTGCTGGTAGTCTGCCCCATCACTCACATGCGTATCCACGAGAATATCCGGATTTAAATAATGAAATATTTCTGTAAAAGAGCGCGCGTTCCGGGAATCGCATTTTGTGAAATCCCGGTTCAGGTCCAGGTTTTGGCCGTTACCCCTGAATCCATAAGATTCCGGGCCGTCCTGATTTACCCGGCTAAAACTGTTGCGGTTTAAAGAGCCGCCAATATTATATACGGGAATAATTGCAAGGGCAACATTATCAGGAAGTATAATTTTCTTATTGGCAATATCCCGTGCGAGCATCATGCTGGCGTCGATGCCATCAGGTTCTCCGGGATGAATTCCGTTATTTATCAGTAGGATCGCCTTTTTTTGGGTTTTCCATGTGGCAGGATCGAAGGTTTTATCGGCCGATATTAAAACCAGATTCAGCGGATAGCCAGCATCGCTGAGACCTTTTGTTTCTAATTTTACAAGTGGCGAGCGGTTTGAAAGCTCCTTGTAAAAATCAATTATTTCAAAATAGGTGGCGGTTTGCTTTCCATCTGTTTTTTCAAAAACGGTTTTTTGTGAAATAGCCATAACGGACAATAAAATTAAAGGCAGGAACAAAATCCTTTTCATAATATAGTTAAGTGAGTTTGAGCAAAGTAAAAGGAATCTTGGCGTTTTGGAAATTTTTCGATTGGTTTAATCGAAAATTGAATGAAAATACGACCTGGCATGGGCAGTTTGAAAAGCAAAAAACCCGTCAATTATTGTTGACGGGTGAGAAATATGATTAAGCGAGTTAATTCTTATTTTGCCAGTGCCTCTATGCTCCTGGTAAGTTTGCTTTTTAAATTGGCAGCTTTATTTTTATGAATTATTCCACGTTTTGCCAATTTATCAATCTTTGAAGCTATATCGGGCATTTTTTCAGTAGCAGCCGCTTTGTTATCAATTACTTTGAAATCACGAATCGCGTTACGGGTAGTTTTACCCTGGTAGCGGTTACGCTCATTTCTTTTCGCATTTTTACGTACACTTTTCTTCGTTGCTGAATGGTTTGCCATTAAATAAAATTTTTGGGCTGCAAAGATAAGGATAAACTTTAAAAAATGCGCTTTAAACTTTAATTTATTTCATTTCTTTTTTTTTAGCCCGTTTTGATGGAAACGAAGCCAGACTTACTTTTGATTTCTGCTGAAATGTTAACTCACGATCCAATTATCCTGATATTCGTTTTTGGCCAAATTTATCTTGAAAAAACTCACGATATTTGCAAAGAATAATTAATAAAACAGTCTTTAATCCAGTTTTCCAGCGGAAAATGGTAAAATTTCCTTTTCATTATGAAAGACTTTTCTTATATCACTAGTTCCCATCCCGCCTACATTGAAAATTTGTATTCAGATTTCAAAAAGAATCCGGAAAGTGTTGATGTGGATTTGAGAAAATTTTTTGAAGGTTTCGATTTTGCCGTTTCAAGCAAAAATGGCCATGAAAAAGTTTCCGGAGCGGCTTCATCGGCAAGTTTCGGTTTCCAATCTTGACAAAGAATTCGCTGTTTATCAATTGATTCTTGATTACCGCAATAAAGGGCACCTGGTAGCAAAAACAAATCCAATAAGGGAAAGAAAAGATAGAAAAGCCAATCTTGAGCTTTCTAATTTTGGTCTCAATGAAAGCGATCTTGATACCCAATTTGTGGCGGGAGAATTTGCCGGAATTGGAACAACTACCTTGCAAGACATTTTGGAACATTTAAAAAAATGCTACACCGGGTCTGTTGGCGTAGAGTTCAGTTCCCTGAATGACGATAAGAAAAGGCAGTGGATTATAAATGCCGTTGAGAACACTTTGCAGCAGCCGGTTCCTTTGGAGCAAAAAAGAAGAATTCTCCAGAAGCTGAATGAAGGAGTGATGTTTGAGAAATTCCTTCATACAAAATATATAGGACAAAAAAGATTTTCACTTGAGGGCGGCGAAAGCACCATCGCAGCGTTGGATGCCATTATAAATGTTGCCGCAGAAAATGACGTTCAGGAAGCTGTCATTGGCATGGCTCACCGTGGAAGATTAAATATCCTTGCCAACATTCTTGGGTAAAACTTATGAACAGATTTTTACTGAATTTGAAGGAAACGCGAAAATCGATTCAACGATGGGCAGCGGCGATGTGAAGTATCATAAAGGTTTCAGCAGCGATGTGGAAACTTTTAGCGGAAAGCCGATTCATTTGAAACTTACACCCAATCCTTCGCATCTGGAAGCCGTTGATCCAGTGGTTATTGGCTACGCCAGGAGCAAGGCCGATGTAATTTATAACAGCAATTACGACAAAATTCTGCCAATTCTTATTCATGGCGATTCTTCCCTCGCTGGTCAGGGCATTATTTATGAAGTGTTGCAGATGAGCGGCCTTGAAGGTTATAATACAGGGGGAACGTTGCATTTCGTAATTAATAATCAAATTGGTTTTACGACCGATTTTGATGATGCGCGAACTTCTGATTACTGCACTTCCGTTGCGTCTATCATTCAGGCGCCGGTGTTTCATGTGAACGGAGACGACGTGGAAGCCGTTGTAAAAGTTTCACAGATCGCCATGATGTATCGCCAGGAATTCAATAGGGATATTTTTATTGATATGGTTTGTTACCGCAAGCATGGCCATAACGAAGGCGATGATCCAAAATTTACACAACCGGGTTTATATGCTATGATCGATAAGCAACCCAATCCCCGGGAAGTATATGTAAAATGGCTGAAAATGCATGGCGACGAAACAACAGCGCTTCTTGCAAAAGAAATGGAAAAGAAATTTTGGAGCGATTTACAGGAACGGCTCGACGAAATCAAGCAAAACCCATTGCCTTACAGTTATCAGAAGCCGGAATTATGGTGGCAAAGCCTGAGAAAGGCAACTGCGGCGGATTTTGAAAGTTCGCCTGTTACCGCTGTGGGAAAAGAGGAAATTGAAAAGTTGTTTCAGGATATCATGAAATGGCCGGATGAATTTTACTCCATTAAGGAAAATAAAAAAAATACTTCAGGATAAGATCACATTATACAAGGAAGAAGGAAAGTTTGACTGGGCCACAGGAGAGTTTCTTGCTTATGCAACTATCGTTCCGGAGGAAAAGGATGTACGCATGAGCGGCCAGGATGTTCGCCGGGGAACTTTTAGTCATCGGCATGCCGTTATTAGGGACGAGAAAACGGACAAATTTTACAATCGATTAAGCAATATTTCAGAAAACCAGGGGAAACTTAGAATTTGGAATTCTCTTTTGAGTGAATATGCCGTGCTGGGTTTTGAATATGGTTACGCAATGGCTAATCCCAATGCGCTGGT
>CAVOLS010000013.1:0-101904 GCA_963696835.1 uncultured Chitinophagaceae bacterium
AATGTATTCATACCATTTGGCTACCGGAAGCTGAGAGGTAACAATAATGCTTTTCTTTCCATAACGATCTTCGAGTAATTGCAGTAAGGTAAGCCGCACTTCCTGGTTCATATTCTGTAATCCAAAATCATCAAGGATGATAAGCGCCTGTCGTTCCAGGTAGTTTAATAGTTTGATGTAAGAGACCATCAAGTTTGGATAAAGTAATTTTTTCTATCAGGCGGTTCATTCCCAGATACGAGGTTTTGTATCCCTGTAGGCAGGCCTGATGACCTAAGGCGCAGGCAAGATAGCTCTTTCCACATCCGGTAGCCCCGGTGATCAGCAGGTTTTCTCCATTATCAAGATAACGGCCTTCTGCAAGTGTTGCCAGTTGTTGTTTGGTTAAGTTTCTGGTCGATGAACACTCAATTTGCTCTATAGAAGCCGGTAATCGTAGTTTAGCCAGTTTCAGATACATGGCTGTTTTCTCCTGCGCTCTGTTGAGCTGTTCGGATTGCACCAGTTGAGCGATAAGATCATGGCCTTCCAGTTGCTGATCCATAGGAAGTTCCAGTTGTGAGTGATAAGCCCGGTACATACCTTGTAAGCGTAATTGCTGCATTTGTTTGAAGTGTTTCTGTTGTGTTCATTTTTGTTTTTTAAAATTTAAAATTAGTTATTGATAGTTGTCCTTCCCACGGATATTATCGTGAGTTGGAATGGGCTGTTCATTTAGATGGAAGTTGTTTGTCAAGCCCTCTTTCGAGGATATTTTTTATCATGGTATAATTGATCCGGGTTCCCTGTAATGCTCTGCCACAGGCAGCTTCGAGCCGTGGGATCCCATACCTTTTTTGCAGCATCAGCATTCCAAAACAGGACTTATAATTTTGTTCGATATAGATGCTGTTTTCAAGTATGAGTGAAGCCGCCTGCATTGTATTTGTACCGATACGTTCGGCCTGTTTCAAAAGATCTTCCTTATTAAAACCTTTTATTTCATGCATGTGCCGGTGGTGTGGTGGCATATGTTCTGCTATCGTCGTGTAAGCTTTACCGTGAGGTTTTCTGATATGAACTGCAATACGGCTATGGTCGTAATAAACTTCTACCACGTGGCTGTCATAAAGCACCTTTACCTTCTTGCCTACATACTGATAAGGTACACTGTAGTAAAGACAATCCTCCCGAAGTTGCACATGATAATTACGCTGAACAGTAAGCACAGTAACTTTCTTAGGCGCAAAAGGTTGTGGCGGAAGTGGTTTTAGCAGTGAACGTTCCTGTTGTTCATAAAAATATAGACGGCTGTAAACGGTATCTTTATAGGGCTTATTATTGAGTAATAAAAGTTGCTGATGCATGGCTTCATTAAGCGCTTTAAGACTGTTAAACTCCTGGTTGCGTAACGGCGCATATACATGTGCATACACAATACGAACCGCCTGCTCCACCATTGCTTTATCTTTGGGACTGTAAGGCCTGGCAGCGCTGAAAGTAGTATTGTAATGTTCTGACAACTGATAACATAAATCAGTAAATACCGGTTCATAGCGATCTGAACGGCTGACGGCAGTTTTTAAATTATCACATAAAATAGTAGCGGGCACGCCTTCATAAAACCGGAGCATTGCATTAATACAACTGGCAAAATCGTGTGTCTTTTGAGAGAGTACTGCTTTACAAAAGATAAGGCCGCTAAATGGGAAGTATGGCTACAAACACTTCACAGCCAATACGCTCGCCGGTGGCTAAATCTACATAGTGTTGTTTCTTTCCGGCAAAATCCACCATGATCATATCTGCCGCATTGTATTCCAGGTGCATGGATACATCCTTATGCTTCAAATAGCTTTTAAACTGATCACAGTATTGGCTATAACCATATCCATCAGGATTTTTTAAAAGATATTCATTCCAAAGCAGCAGGCGTGTAACACCGGTTTTGACAAGCTCTGATTCTGCATATTTAAAGTGTTCAAGGAGTTGCAGCTTTCTTTGAGTATTACTTTGAAGCTGTTCATTGTTGTACGCTTTATCAGCCAGTTCTTTATTGGTTAAATTATCTGTTGGGCCCTCAAGCTGTGAAAGATATTTGCGTACGCTGTTGCGGCTCATACCTGTACGCCGTGCTATCTCACGGATACTAATACCATCACTTTTGAGTTGCAAAATTTGTTTTAATTGTTCCATTGTTATCGGTCTTTGTGCCATTGCTCCTTTATATTTTTAGGAGCAAAAGACATCAAAAAGCTTCGAACAATTATTGCCTGTGCAGGTGGGTCAACATGCCGGAATGTCACTAATTTCAGAAATCAGAATAAAAATATTTGCTGATAAACAGGTGGGTCAACATCCCGGAATAATTAAAAGATCCAGTAGAAGATAGTATAATCTATGTCGCAAAAGGGGTGGGTCAACATCACCGGAATGGTGGGTCAACATAAATCGGAATGGTGGGTCAACATGCTCCGGAATCTACAATACAATCCCTCCTGCACTCTTCGGGCAGTGTATCTTTTAATTGAACCATAGAGGAATTGAAATGACACTGTGAGGCTGTTATATGCTTGCATCCGGGGCTTTTAATTGAACCATAGAGGAATTGAAATTCAAGATTGACCGCCGGCAGAGCTATGACATTTTATTCTTTTAATTGAACCATAGAGGAATTGAAATATGATAAACTGGCTAGGGAAGCTGTTCATGTAGTTTTACTTTTAATTGAACCATAGAGGAATTGAAATATAATATCGGGCATGGGTTCAGTCACCTCAGTTTCTACTCTTTTAATTGAACCATAGAGGAATTGAAATATGCTGATTAACTGTTCTTTTGTATACAGGGCTGCGGCTCTTTTAATTGAACCATAGAGGAATTGAAATTTATAATTCAGGTCGACAGGCAATGAGATAATGCTCTTCTTTTAATTGAACCATAGAGGAATTGAAATCTGTAAGCCGAGGATTATTGCCGTTAGTACGTCTTCTGCCTTTTAATTGAACCATAGAGGAATTGAAATAGCAATATGGGTTTTACTTAAGCGTAAGAATTTACTTTTAATTGAACCATAGAGGAATTGAAATGCGATGACTGCATTATAGCTGACCTTGCTTACGTTAGACTTTTAATTGAACCATAGAGGAATTGAAATTTCATACTGGATTGCATGGAATTGCCGGTGGTTTTACTTTTAATTGAACCATAGAGGAATTGAAATATAGGCTGACTGCACACAGATGGTGAGCAGTGATCCTTCTTTTAATTGAACCATAGAGGAATTGAAATATGCGATACAACTGATGCGGATAATGCTGATTGATAGCTCTTTTAATTGAACCATAGAGGAATTGAAATATAGTAGTTAGCGGAGATGCCAGATATGACATTTATCGACTTTTAATTGAACCATAGAGGAATTGAAATAGTACTGCAACAATTAGTAGAATTGTAAACGGAATTACACTTTTAATTGAACCATAGAGGAATTGAAATAATGACAAGAATCTGTTTTGTTGACAAACTTATCCCACTTTTAATTGAACCATAGAGGAATTGAAATCCGTGTGACAATGGATATATACAGCACTACGGATGACTTTTAATTGAACCATAGAGGAATTGAAATCAGGCAGTTGAACAATTCTGCAATATGCAGGTTCATACCTTTTAATTGAACCATAGAGGAATTGAAATTGTGATTTTGATCGTTTTCAATCGGCATATACTTTGTACTTTTAATTGAACCATAGAGGAATTGAAATTTGAAATATCTGATGAAGTTATTACAAAATCGGATGCCTAACTTTTAATTGAACCATAGAGGAATTGAAATGCATAAACGTTATGCCAATACAGACGCATGACAATGAGCTTTTAATTGAACCATAGAGGAATTGAAATAAGGTTTGCAGAAACAGAAGACGGTTCTTATATAGTGCTTTTAATTGAACCATAGAGGAATTGAAATAAGGCTTAATCATGTATGTAATCCAGTACAGCTTTAACTTTTAATTGAACCATAGAGGAATTGAAATTACCACGCAATGCTATCGCGGCTTTGTCAAGGTCTGATACTTTTAATTGAACCATAGAGGAATTGAAATAAGCAGTAACAGCGTGTTAATAGCGAGGCATTTCAACATCTTTTAATTGAACCATAGAGGAATTGAAATGAGTAATCATCGCTGGTAGTGGTTATTAAATACGCATATTTAACTTTTAATTGAACCATAGAGGAATTGAAATAATCATTAACCTCAATGGTAGTATGGCTGGACTTACAGACTTTTAATTGAACCATAGAGGAATTGAAATTCAGTGGCTCAGGATCTAAAGATTCCGGTACTTCTAAATCTTTTAATTGAACCATAGAGGAATTGAAATCTAGTCTATGCATGCAGTACGTCTCTGGTGCCGAATCTCTTACTTTTAATTGAACCATAGAGGAATTGAAATCTTAGCTGGTACAGCAACCTATAATTATCTGCTACTGCAAACTTTTAATTGAACCATAGAGGAATTGAAATTACGTATCTTGCCTGCACTCTATCGAGACTGCTGTATTCACTTTTAATTGAACCATAGAGGAATTGAAATTTAATTGTTGCCGATGTTCAACGGCCCTATACAATCTTTTAATTGAACCATAGAGGAATTGAAATGATCTTTTAAAACCTGTTACCATGTTACCAACTGCTACTTTTAATTGAACCATAGAGGAATTGAAATTAAACTTTACCCATGTACATCTTTAGGAGCGCAGCTCTTTTAATTGAACCATAGAGGAATTGAAATTATGCAATGGCATCGCTTTGCGGCGTTTGCCCCTGCCCTTTTAATTGAACCATAGAGGAATTGAAATAATACAGAGAATCACCAACGGACCATGCGCCGGTAGCTTTTAATTGAACCATAGAGGAATTGAAATATACCTCCGATGCGATGATGGCATGGGGCCAGGCTTTCTTTTAATTGAACCATAGAGGAATTGAAATGGAAAAATGTTGGTTATGATATCGGCGCATTCCACTTTTAATCGAACCATTGAGGAATTGAAATTGTACACTCACTGATACAAGAGGCTTAACAGGAATACTTTTAATCGAACCATTGAGGAATTGAAATCCCTCACCGAATAGAAGGTTTGCTTCCTTCGGATCTTTTAATCGAACCATTGAGGAATTGAAATTTGGCAGCATTCATGTTGTTGTTTATAATGTTGGCTTTTAATCGAACCATTGAGGAATTGAAATTTCATTATCTTCATCCGGTTCCCATCCACATTCTTCTTTTAATCGAACCATTGAGGAATTGAAATTCGGCACCGCCCTGTACTACATCGGTTTCCTCAAACTTTTAATCGAACCATTGAGGAATTGAAATAACATTATCCCAGCCTAAACCCCAATCATCCGGCAGCTTTTAATCGAACCATTGAGGAATTGAAATTACTTATTCCGGCTAATGAGGTATTATCTTAAATGTCTTTTAATCGAACCATTGAGGAATTGAAATAGGATATGCACCATCAACTCTTCATTCATTGCTTTGCTTTTAATCGAACCATTGAGGAATTGAAATCTATCGTAAATGAAAGCAAAGATAATGCAGGTGTTACTTTTAATCGAACCATTGAGGAATTGAAATTGTACAATGTAGTGCAGGATGCTCCGGTGGCGCAAACTTTTAATCGAACCATTGAGGAATTGAAATGCAATACAAAACACAAAGGGTTGCAACCCGCTAAAACTTTTAATCGAACCATTGAGGAATTGAAATGTTTAAGATACCGGTAGTAAACTATTACTACCGGATCTTTTAATCGAACCATTGAGGAATTGAAATTCCTGTTTGCTTATTTTCAAATTAGCATTCTGCAGCTTTTAATCGAACCATTGAGGAATTGAAATTGTAAACGACAGTTTGAAAATCGTGGCTCATAAATACTTTTAATCGAACCATTGAGGAATTGAAATTAGGCGCTAAGGCCCGCATAGCGATAGGTAAGGGCACTTTTAATCGAACCATTGAGGAATTGAAATGGGGAAATTAAAAAAACATTTTTCTCGCCATGCTGGCTTTTAATCGAACCATTGAGGAATTGAAATTCATCCTGATTAAAGAATGATAAATCTTTCTCCCACTTTTAATCGAACCATTGAGGAATTGAAATTGGGCTGTATTGAGGCAATAACTGGGACCTATCGTACTTTTAATCGAACCATTGAGGAATTGAAATTCGCCTATTGCGATATGACTAAAATTAAAGCCGCAGCTTTTAATCGAACCATTGAGGAATTGAAATAATGCACCTGAAAGCGGGTACCCAGATTGCGGCGCCGCTTTTAATCGAACCATTGAGGAATTGAAATTCTGGTGTGGGAAGTGGGATATTACTCATTTCCCCTTTTAATCGAACCATTGAGGAATTGAAATTGGTTGTCAACAACCAGGTTAAGCTAGACCCAAAAGCTTTTAATCGAACCATTGAGGAATTGAAATGGTTTTATTTCTAAAACACGTCCATCACAAAGGATCTTTTAATCGAACCATTGAGGAATTGAAATAAGTGAGTAAGAAAGCAGCGCACCTGGGAAACGTAACTTTTAATCGAACCATTGAGGAATTGAAATTACACAGCAATTCCAGTACACCCTAAATCCTTTTTTCTTTTAATCGAACCATTGAGGAATTGAAATTACCTTACGACCTCTTTACCGTCTTTAAATTGCACACTTTTAATCGAACCATTGAGGAATTGAAATTCTCCTTTTGCCTAACCGATGGCGTAGCAACGCCTACTTTTAATCGAACCATTGAGGAATTGAAATGCGTTGCGTATTCTTGGCCAGCTATCACCTTTGAAACTTTTAATCGAACCATTGAGGAATTGAAATCAGCCGGATAAATGGAGAAATCGAGCTTTGAGCAATATATCCTCAGCAGTTTATGATTACAAAAAACAGGAGGTTGTGTTACCGTGAAGTATTAAAAAAGGCAGTTTTATCCACAGGGACAAGCGTGCGGCCCCCAAAGCCGCAAAGCGATGAACTAGTGGATAAAACATTTGATAACAAAAAATAAAGCTTTATTTTTATTAAAAAAGTTGCGTTAGAAAATAGAATCCGCCCAACGCCAGTTCCAATTTAAGAGAAATAAAAATGAAGCAAATTCTAATATTTTCGATCTGTATATATTTTTTAATCGGCTGCAAAAAGTCCGAAAGCAGTATTTCACCAATTATTGGTAAATGGTCATTACATCCAACAACTTATGATCTTTATACAAACGGAGTACTTGCATCTTCATCGACACAAAATTCTCAACCTTCAGATTATGCAGAGTTTAAAAATTCGGGAACAATGGAGAGCAAAACAAATGGCACATTGTATTCAAGTACTTTTCTTTTAGAAGGTGACAATTTAACTTTTGACAATACAAACAAGGCAAAAATCGTTCAGTTAAACTCTGATAAACTAATCTATTATTTTAGAGATTCAATAAATTTAACTCAATACAGAATAACTACCTTTTCGCTTTATAAATAATACAAAAGAGTTAACTGCACTACGCCCAACAAGCGGTTTTGTGCAAGCGGGGCTGACTGCTAATAGTGAGCATTGGTGCATGTTTCAGCAGTTGTTCCGGGCTGAAAAAACTTTGTTCAGCGATAGTAGTAACAATGAACTTTTTATTATATATTTGGCAACGGTTCGGGGCAGAAGGAATACTATTTTCCCGCCGCCTGTACAAAGCCGTACCGTTGGTGGTCATGCTATCGGACAAACCTTTTGACTTTAAAAGCCTATTAAAATCTTATAAAATGATTTTGAAAGATTTTTTACCCAACATAGCTTTTAGAGAATTTGTTAGCTGTTACAGAATCGTTCATCTTGAATTTGATAAGTCTGCCGAATTTCCTTTTAAAGTTTATCCACCAAAACCTGAAGAGTGTCTGTTTTTTTATTTAAGGGACAGGGAAGAAATACAACTTAATAATTGCAGAAAAAAGGATTATGAGTTATCGGTTGCATTGATTGGACAACAGACTTCAATATTGAAAAGATATGCAGGTAAAAATTTTTTGAACTTCCAAATTGTATTTCATCCTACTGCTATATATAGGCTTACCGGCATTCCTTCTTATGAATTCACTAATAAATATATTGATGCGGAAGATGTGTTTCCAAAAAATATTCGCTTTGTTTTGGAAGAATTACAACAAGCAGGAACCTATAACGAAATGCTTTTGATTGCAGATAAGTTTGTAGCTGATTTTATTAGAAACACCCGAAAAGAAACCCATCTGCTGGATAGCGTAAGTAAACTGATGATACAAAATGATGGAAACGTTTCCGTTGATTGGTTAGCAAAAGAATCCTGTCTTTGCGTGAAACAATTTAAAAGGAAATTCAATGAAAGAGCAGGTGTTAATCCAAAAACTTATGCAAGAATTATACGGCTTAATAAGGCTTTCAATACAAAGAATGCACATCCGGATTGGGATTGGTTGAAAGTAGCCATTGAATGCAATTACTATGATTACCAACATTTGGTAAAAGACTATCACAATCTTACAGGTCTTAATCCGAACGAACTGCATATTCTTGAACGATATTCACCCGAAAGTAGGCTTGGGCTTACCAATGAACTTTATAAAAGCCGAATCAAGCCTATATCATTTTTAGTCTGAAAAGTCCTTTTTTTACCACTGTTTCACGGCTAATATGTGACAACTTTACGGTCACAATTTATTTGTTATGAAACCTAATTTTTTCCTGATTATAATATTTCTATTTATGGCCACAAAAATTTTTCCCCAACCATCAGATAAAACATACATTTTAGTACACGGTGCCGGGCACGGAGCATGGTGTTGGAAAAAAGTAGTTCCAATTTTAGAAAGTAAGGGTTACAAAGTGATAACACTTGACTTGCCAAGCCGTGGAAATGATACGGCTCAACTTTCAAATATTACATTAGACGATGATGTAAAAAGGGTAATGAATGTCGCAAATGCCATCGAAGGAAAGGTGATTTTGGTTGGGCATTCAAGTGGAGGTGTCGTTATCTCTCAGGCAGCCGAAATGTTAGGCGTTGAAAAGATTGACAAACTAATTTATCTTGATGCTTTCCTGCCTCAAAACGGCGAGTCAGTATTTTCTTTGGCAGGAAAAATAAGCGAAAGCAACAATACATCTTCAACTTCAAAATCGGATAAACAAAAACCAGAATTACTTATTTTTTCAGAAGATAAAAAATCTTGTCAATGGAACCCTGAACTTGTTAAACAAGTTTTTTACCACGATTGCTCACCGGAAGATATTGCATTTGCCAAAGCTCATCTTTCCTGGCAATCCGTTGCAACTCTTGCGACACCTGTACATGTAACGGATAGCGTATATGGAGTTATAAAAAAATACTATATTCTTTGCACACACGCAAAAGACTTAGACAAAAGCAGTCTCACGTCTTATGTACATTGTGAAAAAATTTATAAGCTTTCGAGCAGTCATTCACCTTATTTTTCTATGCCTGAAAAGTTAGTAGATATTTTTGTAGCTATTAACTAATTCCAAATTAACTTACTTCGACAAAGAAGCACGAACCACCAACATTAAGTTTGGCAATAGGCTGGCTGAAGGAATAACAATCGGCTGTAATTCGCTATCAGTCCAGCATATGCGGGATTCCAGCAGACGAACAAATATCAGCTTTTTGTACTTACCTTCGGCTATAGTTTTTCAATCGGCTGAAGTTCCGGCTTGAAAGTTATAAAATGCCAGCCCATCCAAGCCTCAACGTAAGCGGTAATACTAAAAGACTATGCGACTCAACACCATAACTATAATTTCGTTTTTGCTTTTTTTTAGTAGTTATACTTCGGGACAGACAAAGTTTAAAGTTGAAGTGCAAGAAACCGATACATGGAGAAGCATTTACAGTTTGGTTGACGAACAAGGTAAAGTAATCCGGCAATTAGACACATCACTATACTATGTATGTTTCAGCAATGACAGTTTTGGCTATTTTGCAGTATTTGGCAAAAAAGGCAGTACAGGTTGGACAGCAATTGATGCAAATCGCTGAAAACGCTCTATTGAGCGAAAGAATAAACCATGAACTTTTATTTATAAATTTGGCAACGGTTCGGGCGGAACGAATTCTATTTCCCCACCTGCTGCAAGCCGTAAAACGTTGTGCGTTATCACACCATTGCTCAAAATATTAGTTACTGATGCTGTTAAATGACATCAAACCAAGCCCATCTTTAACTGAATTTGTCAGGCTATATCGCATTATTGATTTTCATTTTTCAGATGAAATTGTCATACCCGTTAAAGTTTATTCGCCCCGACCAGAACATTGCCTGCAATTTTATCCAAAAGATTGTGAATGGGTGGCGTATCCGAATTCGAATCATATTGTCACAAATAAAAAGACTACCATTATAGGTCAGCATACAAATGTTATCCATCGCCATGTTGGCAAATCATTCCTGAGCTTTCAGGTGGTTTTTCAACCAGGTGCTTTATTCCAGCTGACTGGTATTCCATCAATTGAGCTGACCAATGCGTATCTGGATGCAGAAGACATTTTGGGTACCCAAATAAGATACATAAACGAGCAGCTGTATCATGCAGAAAATTATGCAGTAATGGTTGCCATAATTGAGGTGTATTTGACTACTGTTTTCAGCAGATGCAAAAGAAATGGACACCCTGTTTTCCCAATAAGTAGAATGATGCTGCAGCAAAATGAGTGGTTCGGGGTCGACCAATACATTAAAGCGGCATGCCTTTCACACCGGCAGTTTGACCGTAAGTTTAAGGAACATGTGGGTATAACACCGAAACAATATTTACAGATTATACGATTAGACCTGGCTTTCCGTATGAAAAACCGTTTTCCGCAGAAAGATTGGCTTTCTATTGCTGTTCATTGTGGGTACCACGATTACCAGCATCTTTCAAAAGACTTTAAAGAATTCACTGGGTGTACGCCTGTTCATTTTTTTGAGATAGAAGACCGTGCACCGGAACGGACCTTTGGCGATGCAGAAACCTGAAAAACGTCTGGTTTTTACCACTATAACCCTGCACGGACAACGTAGGTTTGTGTTTTAAAATTTAAAAATATGAAACGCAAACAATTTCTTCTTACCACATTGGCTGCTATGCCCGCATTAGCATTTTCACAAATTGCTTTAGGTGGAAAAAATACGAGCAAACCTTTTGTTGTCCGTTCAGGTCGCAGCAGGCTTGGTAATCCAATGAAATATAAAGGGTTGAATCTCAATAATGTGATTATTTCCCGAAAAGATACAGACAACGCATTAAGCGCATTTGATTACACTGGTCTGGATAAGACTGGGCCTTCACTACATATGCATCTGCATCAGGATGAATTCTTTTATGTTGTTGAAGGGAGTTATCGCTTTGTGGCTGGCGAAGAAACTATGGAACTCAGTAGTGGCGACACTATTTTCCTTCCTCGCAACATCCCACACACGTGGATACAACTCACTGACAAAGGACGATTACTTTATGCCGTACAACCAGCAGGAACACTGGAAGATTTTTTTATAGAGATGAATGACCTGAAAAAGCCACCGACGGAGAAAGAAGCTAATGAACTATTTGAAAAGCATGGTATGAAGCTGCTGGGCCCTGGTTTGAAATTGTAATATTTGACACGACAAAAATACGATCGCACAACAAATAAGACTTCGTCGGGCACGAAGTGCCTCCGATGAAGTCCGATGTTGTACGGAACCGGTGACTGAATAATTGGGGACTATGGGTTTTGAGTTGAAAAGATTTCGTTTACGGCAGGGCGTTATATGTCAGAGAATTTTGGTAAGCCGATTTTAGTACCTGATTTGAGACGAACTTATTTTGCTTCTTATTTTTGCATTGTTTTTATTCCGAAATATGTTTAAAATTTAATCATTTTTTTTACTGAGTGCATCATTTTCCCAGGCCGCAGTGGCAGCAATTTTTTTAAACAAGGCAACCCAGAATATTTGCAGCCATTTCCTTCCAGTCTATCGGTGGCCCTCTGCGATTATAACGTACCAGCGTTTGCATGGTTTCTTTCTTACAGCAAGGACACTTTAGCGGATTAAATAATTCCCTTTGGGGTTTTGTGTTTTTCACTTCGGGTAATGGCGGTAATTGTTCTTTTATTATCGCAGCATAGGCAGTTTTTGAAGTACTGCTCAGGATGCCAAAATGCCTGATGCGAACAAAACCTTTGGGTAAAATATGCATCGCAAAACGGCGAATAAATTCCATGGGTTCCAAATTCATTTCTTTGGTGACAGCGCCTTGTGTGTAATCTTTATAAGAGAAGGTAACTTTTCCATCTTCGACGTTTTTAATGCGGTGATTGCTGATGGCGATTTTGTGCGTATATCTTCCAAGGTATTCTACCACGCTTTCAGGGCCGGCAAAAGGGCGTTTGGCATACACCACCCACTCATTTTTATACAATTCATTTATAAATTGTTTATTCATCTCACCGGGCAACCTTTCTTTGAGTAAAGCAACAAATTTTCCCCGGAACACTTTGCTCATCGCTTTTACATTAAAGAGATACTTGCCTTCACTCTTTGCTGTTTTCCATTTGGCTTGTTTGGTTAATCCGCCACCGGGTACAATACAATGAAGATGCGGATGCAGGGTCATCGTTTGACCCCACGTATGCAGGATACTAATCATTCCGGTTTGGGCGCCCAACCATTTATGATCGTGACCAAATGTATTGAGTACATGCCATGCACTCTGAAAAAGAATGTTGTACACTTCTTTATCCTTGTACAGACAAAGCTGGTTTATAGTATCCGGCAAAGTAAAAACTACATGGAAATAAGGAACGGGTAAGAGTTCTGTTTCTCTTGACTGAATCCATTGCTCACGCTGTGCACCCTGGCATTTAGGACAATGCCTGTTGCGGCAACTATTATAGCTGATGCGCAGGTGACCACATGAAGTGCAACCATCTACATGTGCTCCGAGGGCTGCGCTGCGGCATCTTCTAACAGCATTAAGTGTACGCAATTGCCACGTATTGAACTTTTTACT
Source organism: uncultured Chitinophagaceae bacterium (assembly GCA_963696835.1). Lineage (GTDB taxonomy): Bacteria > Bacteroidota > Bacteroidia > Chitinophagales > Chitinophagaceae > Ginsengibacter. Next base: position 13,071 of record CAVOLS010000013.1, read on the forward strand.
TTGCTGTACGGCTGGCCAGTGTGCATCCAGCACACCGGCTACTTCATATAGCGGCTGCATTAGCTTTGCTCATATAAAGTATCCAAAGGACTGAATACATTCTTTGTATCCGGTTTTGCTATGTGCAAATACACCATCGTCGTTTCTATGTGAGCATGGCCCAGCAGTTCTTTGATGACCAGGATGTTGACGCCTTGTTCTAAAAGATGGGTAGCATAGCTGTGCCGTAAGGTATGGGTGTGGATTTCTTTACGGATACCGGCGCGTTTTACCGCTTCCCCCACTACCCACTGAGTTCCACGCTGGGACATCGCTTCACTATCATTGCCTTCAAATAAATAGTTGCGCGGATGTTCTGCTGAAAGATATTGGGCAATACCGCGGCAAAGCATTTTTCCTAAAGGAAGGCAACGGTCTTTGGAACCTTTGCCCTGCTTCACATGCAGCATGCCGCGTTCCAGATCTGCATCGGCAATTTTTATATTCCTGACCTCACTACAGCGCAGGCCACATCCATAACACAGGCCAATAATAAGACGATGCTTCAAAAGTTTACAGGCTTTTAATAATGCTTTTACTTCTGAACCATTGAGCACTACAGGTAGCTTTTGGTCTTTCTCTATAGCCGGTAAAGAAAACTGTTTGTATTCCAGCCCCCGCATGCGACAGGCGTAGCGCAAGCCATAAACAGTGAACTTGAAAAAGGTGGCTGAAGTGGTGCCACGACTTTTTATCAGGTGCAGGTAATCCATTACCTGTTCGGCATCCAGATCCAGCGGAAAGCTGTTGTAATGTAGCGCCAGGTGTGCCAGTTGCCGTGAATAGTTGGTAAGGGTACTTTTACTTTTGCCTGTGATGGAAATGGCACGTTCCATTTCTTTGTACAGTTGGGAAAATCCTGTTACTTTGTCTGAGGCTTGCTTTACGATGGTTACATAATCTTTGTCCATGGGACGCAGCCCGGTAGTTGGTTCGTTTTGCATTTTACATTTTTTGTAGTGATTAAATATTTTATGCAAAGCAAAAGCCTCTGAAGTTATTAGAGGCTTTACAAACTACCGTAGGTTTAGTGCAACATGAGGTTTTGTGCAAGCGGGGTGGAACTGCTAAAAGTGGGCATTGGTGCATGTTTCAGCAATAGTTCCGGGCTGAAAAATCTCTTTTGAGCGATAGTAATAACAATGAACTTCTAATTATATATTTGGCAACGGTTCGGGGCAGAAGGAATACTATTTTCCCGCCTGCACAAAGCCCGTACCGTTGTGCGTCACGCCCAGTTACCATTTTAAGACTTTCATTTGACAATCTAATTATTACCCCACATGAAAAAGATACTTGTTTTAGTTCTCAGTCAACTCTTTTTCATTCTTACTACTTATGCCCAAAAAAATACAACTGAATATTATATGCCTGCCGAGTGGGAACCGCAATCTGCTGTATGGATGGGTTGGTATGGCAAGCCAATCAGAGATAGTATATCTGCGCAAATGATAACTGTCATTTAAAGTAAAAATGTTATTTCGTGACGATACGGCAAGATTTTCAGGTAATCGGTTTTTATCTAAGTTCAATATTGATACTGCAAAAATAAAATGGGTAAAAGACAGCGTCACATTTTATTGGATGCGTGACAGTGGTCCTATCTTTCTTACTAACGGTTCTGGTGATGTGCGCATAGCTGATTTTGGCTGGAATATGTTTGGAGAATCTTTCGTAACAAAGAAGCCAATGAATGAAAGAGCGTTATTAATTGGCAGAATAGACAGAAGAATGGCAAAGAAACTTTCTTTAGAAACTGTACCCACTGATATGGTTACTGAAGGCGGTGCTATGGAAGTAAATGGCAAAGGCGTTTTGATGGCGATTGAAGAAACAGCCAAACAAAGAAATCCTGGAAAGTCGCTTGAAGAAATTGAAAAGGAATACCTGCGTGTATTAGGTTGCACAAAAATAGTTTGGCTGAAAAGAGCCACTATGCAAGACCGTTATTTTGATGGAGCCACTGCCGGAAATTATTTTACTGTTCAAGGTGCCAACGGACATATTGATGAAGTGGCAAAATTTGTAAATGCCAATACGATTATAATCGCCAGTATTGATGAGCAGGAAAAAGATAACAACCCAATTTCAAAAATCGATTATGAAATATTGAAAGAAAATTATGAAATACTAAAGAAGGCAACAGATGTGAATGGGAAACCCTTTCATGTGATTCGCGTTCCTTCGCCTGACCTTACTCAAACTGATTTTATTTCAAAAATTATAATTGATGATTCAACCCGAAAAAATCCAAACTATAATTTTTCTTCTCTAAAAAATGGGGATACCGCCACCATCGTATCAGCAGTAAGCTATATTAATCTTTTCATTGCTGATAAAGCTGTGTTACTTCCTGCTTACTGGCATCTGGGAATGCCTCTTTCAGAAAAGAAAAAAGATGATGAAGTAAAAAGTTTATTTACGAAATTATATCCCGATAGAAAAATTGTTCAGATAAATCCTTTGCCAATAAACTATGATGGTGGCGGTGGTATTCATTGTGCAACGCAGCAAGAACCAAAGATCAAATAATTGAAACTTGACAAAAGCACGCAACAATAGGTTTGGAATAGGCTGGCTGACGGAATAACAATCAGCTGTAGTTCGCTCATAAAACGGGCATCAAAAAAAGAATATTTGATAACAAAAAACAAAGCTTTATTTTTATTAAAAAAGTTGCGTTAGAAACTTGAGTCTGCCAGATAGACCGTTCCTTACTGATAAACAACTTGATAAAAGTATACTTTTCAAACTAATTAGTGTACGAATATTTGTTTTACTTGTAACAATTTCAAAGAACTAACGTCATACGCCCATTAACTACAAAAAAATGAATTCAAACAAAAAGACCGCAAGAGTTGCAGGATTTCTTTATCTACTAGTAGTTATATTCTCTGTCTTTACATTAGAGTATGTACCCAACAAAGTCATCGTGTGGGATAATCCAACAGCTACAGCAAATAATATATTGACTTCTGGCATGCTATTCAGATTAGGAATTGTAATTTCCATACTGGGGCATATAAGTTTTATTTTATTGTCTTTGGTTTTATATAAGTTACTCAAGACAGTTAACAAAATGTATGCTTTACTTATGGTTATATTAGTTCTTGTTGGCATTCCTATTTCTTATAGTCTACTGCTTAAGGAATTTGATATTCTGCAGTTAGCGACTAGTTCTAAATATTTGAAACCATTCAGTGCAAGTCAAATACAAGCTCAAATAATGTTTGCTTTTGAGTCATACGATAATGGTCTAATTATTTCTCAAATATTTTGGGGATTATGGTTATTTCCATTCGGTTATTTGGTTTTCAAGTCGGACTTTCTTCCTAAAATTCTGGGTATATTGCTAATGTTAGGATGCTTCAGTTATCTATTTGATTCTATTGGACGCACCTTGTTTACAAACTATTATGACTTCATTAATTCCAGGATGATTTTGCTGCCTGCTAGCCTTGGGGAAATTGGTTCTTGCTTGTGGCTTTTAATAATGGGAGCGAAGGAGAAACCGGCAGGAGAACCTTTTGACGTTTCCAAATGACAAGTAAGCTAATGGACAAAATGCCAGCCACCAACAAGAGTATTGCCAATAGTGGGGCTGGCTGTTCTAATAAACTTCGGTTGCCAGGCGGACGGTTTTTCAATTACCCCACCATCGGCAATACTTTTTCGTTGGTGGCAATTCTAAAATGACACATCAAAATGACTGAAACACACCAAATGCTTTGGAGCAAGTATAACGACACTGCACTGAATGACTTTCAGGGTTTGACACCTAACGAAATGGACGATTTGATACACAGACCATTTAGTAAAAGTTCCATAGTTCAACTTGACCAAAATCTTAGCGACATAGTTTTAGATAAAATTCCTTATTTCCGTTTGACAGAAGAACTATTTAAAATTATAGAAAAAAATGGGAAGCTAAAATTAACCACCACAACAAACTCTCTTCCTGTAAAAGTCATAGAAGAATTGTATGACAAGAAATTTATTACAGACTATTATGTTGAACAAGGTTTATGGAAAATAAAACGAGAAAGAAATTCAGACCTTTTCACTACACTGAATATAACAACCAAATTTTGTGATTACATAAAAAAGTATCGTGGTGAACTTATTTTTACAAAAGCAGGTAACGAATGGTTAATAAAAAAAGATAGGAATAATCTTTTAAAAGTTTTATTGAAAACTTTTACTGAAAAATTCAATTGGTCATATAATGACGGACATCCCAATTTGCCTATTGAACAATTAGGTTGGGCATTCACTATTTTTTTGCTTCTAAAATTTGGTCAGGACAAAAAAACTGTAAGTTTTTATTCCGAAAAATATTTCGAAGCATTCCCAACTTTTATTGAGAACTATCCTTTAGAAGCACATTGGACACCAGAAGTTGGCTGCCATATGTGTTATTCAATAAGAGCAGTTGAAAGATTTCTTGAATGGTTTGGTCTTGTTCGAGTTACAGACTTTGACTTTCCCATTAATAAAAAAGACGGAAATATGCAAGCGACAAAACTTTTGACAGAAATATTTCGTTTGCGTAAGTAAAAGTACTGCCACCAACAAATAAGACTTCGTCGGGCACGAAGTGCCTCCGATGAAGTCCGATTGCTGCAAGTGTGGCTGGACGTTGTAATCTTCGGCTGTAGTTCGCTATCAGCAGCGGTTTCGGCGGACGGAATTCTGTTGGGCTTTTAGTTGTTAACTTGTACTTTTATTTCTTTATTGGGCAGCAGTTCCGGGCAGGACGAGCAATGAATTCCACACCTGCAGCAATACCTGTTCGTAAGCCGCCATATTTAGACAAACATCAGACTACGATTAGAAAACAAGAAGGTATGGTGGAACCTGTTATGTTATAATTATCTTTTAAAAATCTTTTATGAGAGCATTCGCATCGTTCATAGTCCTAGTTTTTTTATACACAACATCAGTAAGTCAACCCCTCACGAATGAAGAACTAAACATTATATCTAATTCAATTAAGAACAAAAAGGTCATTGGCTTAGGAGAACCTGTTCATTTTTTTCAAGGGTACTACAATGTAAAAATTCAAATCCTTAAGCATTTAATTAAAGCTGGCGACATTGATGCAATTGCGCTGGAAGCATCATCTATTGAAACAAAAAAGCTTAATCAGTATATAAAAGGGCAGAATCTAAATATAGCGAAGATTTTACCCCGATTAAACGCAGGATACGATTTTGAAAAATCGGGCCTTTTTGATTGTAAAGAAATTCTGGATTTTCTTGGATGGTTACGTAAGGAAAATAGTAACCGTAAAAATAAAATTTCCATCTTCGGAATAGATTTTCAAACCATAGAAACACCCATTAGCAATCTTGAATCATATTCTAAAAAAAGTCAAGCATTAAATCTAAAGCTGGAAACCATAAAGAAAGATTTAGCCGAGTTGGTTAAACAATTTTCTAAGGAACAATTGCCTATTTACATTGATTCTGCCTGGAAAGCCCTTGCTTATAAGACCTATTCGACAACTCTCAATGTTTTAGATGAAATAAAGCAAAGAAATGCCCCCAAATCGGTTATTGACAATTCTACAGAACTAACGCAATTTGCTTACATCTTTACAAATCCAAATCTGGGAAGAGATAGTATAATGTTCGAAAATTTTATGCGGCAATTTAATCCTGAACAGAAAACAGTCGTCTGGGCTGCCAGTTTTCACATTGCCAACGACTCTGTTGTAAACAAGTTTTCGACCACGCTTACCTTGGGTGCTAATTTGTCAAAATCATTGCTGTCTTCGTACTTCAAGATTAGTCTGATGAAAAATGCGGATTCAAGTAAGTCAAATTCTGAAAGAATTTTTTATCCAGACTTAAACCAAAATTACAAGCCCCGTAAATATGATATGACAATCAAAGTTCAACCAGGAAAACCCGCCAGGAGATTAAAAGAAGATTAAATTATATTGAAACCTGAAAGAAATATACGGCAGCTTGCAACGAGACACAAAACAATACTTTTAAGAAATCTCATTCAGACACAACTATAGTCCCAAACCCGACACGGCGTCAGTGGGGATTGACGTGCTTTTTCTCATTTTTTTTTAAATTCGTCACTCTCGTAAGTATTTTACTCTGCAACTATTGGAGTACAAATGTCCCCATTCGATGTAACAGGCACGTACCCTTTAAATCCCCTGCTCTAACCCCCTTTTTAGATAAAGCAAAAGCTACTTTGACAGCGCTCAACCTCCTATCATCCCCCAATCAAGTTCGGGTTAAGTCCGGCATATGCCGGACTTAACCCGGACTTTCATACAGACTTACCCCCTGCATAAAGACTTCCCACATAAATGAAGACATTTAGTACCGGAACCTCCTCCTGCTGTTTTATTTCTCCGTTTTCAGCGAAATTGTACATTGCTATTTACCGAAACTGAATATTCTTCTTTGCCAAACTTGTACATTCTTATTTACCAAGACAACCAGTTTCCGCAGGCCTACTGTAGCAGTAAATAAATAAAGTATCGCCCCGCAATAAAACCTTTTTACTCTTTACAATATTTCTTAATTCATCCCGTTTCGGACTGGAAAAAATACGAGAATGTTTGTATAACTGACTTATAGAGCGGCGATCCTAAAAAATTAATGCAACCTTATAAATGGCAGAAAATGAGATAAACAAAAAACCAGTTCTTTTATTTTCCAAATGCCTCCTTCCTTCGCTTTTATGCCCTTAGATGCTTTGTGATAAAATAACTTTTCCTGAAGGGAGAAGAAAGAAAACCTTCCATGCACCAAGCGGCCTTTTATCCTTCTTAACAATATTTATCAATTTATTTACCGTCACGTGATAACGGGCAAAAATTTAAATTTGTATATTTAGCGTGTGATTTACCCCTTTAGAGATATACTTATGCCAATAAAACAAATAGACCACGGTTCAAAAGAATATGGACAAATGATCTCTCTGCGCCATGAGGTTTTGCGCAAGCCCCTGAACCTTACTTTTGAAGCTGAGGAATTGGATAAGGAAAAAAATGACGTGTTGATCGGCGCTTTCGACGAAGAAAAAATTTTAGGATGCTGCCTGCTTTCAAGGGTTGACAAGAATTGTGTGAGGTTAAGGCAGATGGCAGTTCAAAACAACTTGCAGGGCAAAGGAATCGGCGCCTCACTTATGAATTTTGCCGAAAACGTCGCATCCGATCTTGGGTACAGGAAAATTATTATGCATGCGCGCAAATCCGCTACCGGCTTTTATGAAAAGCTCGGTTATAAAGTTTCAGGAAAAGAGTTCCTGGAAATTTCCCTCCCCCATTATATTATGGAAAAAAAAATCAGGGGATTTTAAAATTTCGGGCGTATCTCTTTCAACCCTTTATTTTTTCTTTTAAGAATTTACGTATTTCCAAAAGCTGTCCGGTTTCAAAAGCGTCTTTGGGAATGATGAAAAAAGAACGGCTGTTGAAATATAAATGGAAGAAATGCGGGCTCTCCATCATCGTGCTGAATGCGCTCCAGGGCCAGCTTTTACTGCCTCTTTCATTTTCGAGAAACATATGCTGGTCTTCAAAACTCACTTTAAACCGATCCTTAAAAGTTGAGGCTTTTCTATAAATAATTCCGGGAAGAATATACCAGAATGAGATCATCAGAATAAACCACAGCAAGGAGCTCAGTAAAAAAGCCACCGGGGAAACTTTTTTAAAAAAATAAAGCGCCGCGGAAAGAATCGCGAAAAGATTAACGAGTATTATCATCGCTTTTATCTCTTTGCGGCTGATAAAATGATAGCGAAGCGCCTGCAGAACCTTCGGTTTATTGTAAGAAAAATAGGCTGAAGTCATAGGTCGCAAATGTACAAAGTACAATTTATGTCGAAGAATTTTTCAGGCCGCCGGCAGACGGACTTTTTTTGGCATTTTTTCTTCCTGCTAACAGTGCCGATGAAAATTTTAATAAGAGTACAGGAATATTTCATAAGTTTATTGAATAAAAAACAATCAAATGAAAAAGCTTCGATTTTTAATTGCGGCGGTATTTCTGCTGTTTACTTTTACTAACAGTAATGCCCAAACGAAACCTCTTCCCGCGGCTGACATTATGAAGGAAGCGCTGAAGGAAGCGGACCAGAGTGGAAAAAACATCTTCGTTATTTTCCACGCTTCATGGTGCGGCTGGTGCCATAAAATGGACAACTCCATGCAGGACGAAAGCATAGCGGGTTTTTTCAAAAATAATTACATCGTAAAGCATCTGACCATAGATGAAAGCAAGGATAAAAAAGATCTCGAAAACCCCGGGGCGCAGGCGATCCGAACCCAATATCATGGCAATGAGCAAGGGCTCCCCTATTGGTTCATTCTTGACAAAAATGGCAAGCTGATAGCCGATTCACGTCTTATTGATTCATCAGGAAAGCAAGGCAATAATATTGGCTGCCCCAGCCAGCCGGATGAGGTGGATTATTTCATAAAAGTGATGAGAAAAAGTTCGCCCCTCAAAGAAGCGGATTTGCAATTGATCCGCGCAAGGTTTTTGAAAAATGGCCAATGACTTTATTCCGGTTTGTCAAGAATTTTGACTTCCGTGCGGCGATTTTTTTGGCGTCCTGCTTCCGTGTCATTTTCTTCTATCGGTTCTTCCGCTCCGTATCCTTTCGCTACCAGCCTTTCATTGCTCACCCCTTTTGCAACCAGGTAGTCTACTATTGATTTGGCCCGTTCCTGCGAGAGGAGCAAATTCTTTTTATCTGTGCCAATGTTATCGGTATGTCCGCCGATCTCAATTCTTTCAGTAGGTTTTCTTTTCAAATATTCAACGAGTTCGTCCAGGGTTTGGTAGGATTGCGGCCTTAATGTGGCTTTACCAAAATCGAATTCGACATTGTTGAGCACAAATAGCTTTGGCGGATCAAATTCAAGTGTAACAACAAAGGGATCCTTGTAATATGCATTGGGACCGAGCGCAGGAATATCCATCACATTCTGGCTGAGGGTATCTTTAAATCCCATGATAAAAATATCATACTGATCGCCTGCAGGCAAGCGCGTTGAAAATTTTCCCTGCTCATCACTCGTAACCGGAAAATCGGTATTGCTTTTATGGCTCCGGAAAATAACCAGTTCGTTATTCTTAGGCTGACGTGTTTGCATGTCTACAACAGTTCCTTCAACTTTAGCATCTTTTGGTGCATCAGCCGCTGCAATATGCTGGGAAAAACACGCACTTGTTATTGCCAGATTCAGGAGCAAGATAAGGATCGGTTTCATAAATCGTTTTGAGATATAAAGCTAAAAAAATTATTGATACATCGTAGGCATTTCCTGTTGGCGTTGGATGAATGAAATTACAAAAGCCATCTTTTTAAGGATGGCTTTTGTAAAAATTAAAATCAAAAAACTATAGTCAGTCAGCAAACGAACTTTTTTTCTAAGTTTTTGAGAATTTGCTGCTTTATGTCAAACTGAATCCGCCTGAAAAACCCGCTAACTCTAAGCTTCTTTTCTTGAGTTTTACGACATCCAAAGTTTCAATAATCGGATCGGCGGTAAGAATCAGCGAAACCCCGTTTTCTTTCCACCAGGTGCTTTGCTGGAGCTTTTCGAAATGGATCACGCCAACCAGGTAATTGATCTGGTCATTAGAATGCCATTCTTCAATGCTTTCAAAATCATCTTTACGAACGTGCTCCCAATCCGTGAAACCCACATAGGCTTTTACATAAAAATCGTGGGTCAATTCATTGGGCTTATGGTGGTACAATTTTTTATATTCATATTTATAATCGTAACGCAAAGCGGAAATGTCGCTTAACACCGCGGAGGCCGTCGGAAAACTTCCCGCGCCTTTGCCGTAAAAAAATTGCTTATCGGCGAATGAACTTTCAATTACCACTCCGTTATATTCATTTCTCACAAAAGCGAGCTGGTCGTTTTTCTTTACAAATTGCGGAAGGACAAAAGCGGCTACTTTTCCATTTTTCAATTTTTTCGCGTAAGCCACCAGCTTGATAACGCAGTCTTTTTTTGCAGCCTGCCGGGCGTCTTCACTGCTGATATGCTGGATTCCGGTGAAGCTTATCGCTCCTTTCGCGGGCAGGATCCCATAAGCGTGGGTCAACAAAAACGTCCATTTGTTGAGTGCGTCAAATCCCTCCACGTCAAGAGTAGGATTGCTTTCGGCAAATCCTAATTGCTGCGCAAGCAAAAGAGAATCCTTGAAAGATAAATTTTCCTCAAAGATTTTTGTGAGGATGAAATTCGTCGATCCGTTCACTATCGCGCTTATGGAATGCAAAAGATCATTGTCATAATATTCTTCCAGGTTGCGGATAACCGGGATAGAGGCGCAGCAAGCCGCTTCATAAAGAAACGAAACGCCGTATTCCTGCTGCAATTTCAGCAGCTCGGGCAAATGTTCGGCAATCATTTTTTTGTTCGCGCTAACTACAGATTTTCCATTTTTAAAAGCAGTGGTAACAATTTCATAAGCAGCGTCGGCATCATCGATCAATTCTACTATTACATTTATTTCAGCATCATTTAGCAAAATCTGCTTTTCATTTGTAAATAACTCAGCAGGAGCGTTTCTTTTTTTATTGCTGTTTTTTATGCAGATCTTTTTTATAGTCGCGTTCAATGACAGTGTTTGATTGAGCACTTTATAAAGGCCTTCGCCTACTACGCCAAAACCAAAAATTCCTAGTACTAATTTCTTATGAGTTTCCATTTTTCTATAATTGTTTTAATTTGTTTTTTTAATGTTTTTCCTGCTTTAAAATCAGAAAGATTCAGTGCCCGGCCTAACTTAATTTAGCTCGAACTTTAGACAACTCTTTGCTTTCCGCATGAGTTTTTTGCAATGCGTTTTTCAAATCATCGATCAGGTCTTCCACTTCTTCAATTCCAACAGACAAGCGTATCAAGCCATCACATACTCCGGAAGATTTTCTTATTTCCGAAGGAATCGATTTATGGGTCATTGTTGCCGGATGGCACAACAGGCTTTTCACTCCGCCGAGGCTTTCAGCCAGCTTGAAATAACGGGTCGAGGTCACAAATGTTTTCGCAGCTTCTATTGAATCTTCTTTCAGTGAAAATGAAACAATACCGCCAAAGCCGGTCGATTGTTTTTTTGCGATTTCATGATTAACATGCGATGGCAGGCCCGGGTAGAAAACTTTTTCAACTTCCGGCTGCTGTTCCAGGAATTCCGCGATCCGCTGAGCATTCAGGCAATGCTGCTTTAGTCTTAAATGCAGGGTTTCAAGCCCCCTGATCACCAGCCAGCAATCGAAAGGAGCGAGGATGGCGCCGCTCGCGTTTTGAATGAATTTTATCTTATCGCCCAGCTCTTTTGTTTTTGCAACCACCAGCCCGGCGATCAAATCGCTATGGCCTCCAAGATATTTTGTAGCGCTGTGAACAACGAGATCCGCGCCCAGGTTGAGGGGTTGCTGCAAAACAGGAGAGGCGAAAGTATTGTCCACGCAAAACAAGCAATTATTGGCTTTCGCGATTTCCCCGATGGAAGCAATGTCAGAAACCTTCAGCGTGGGATTTGTAGGCGTTTCCAGCCAGATCAGTTTTGTTTTGGGGGTAACCGCATCCACCACATTTTCAATCCTCGTAGTGTCCACATAATTAACTTTGATGCCTAACTTTTCATAAACATGAGTAAAGAGCCTGAAAGCGCCGCCGTAAATATCATCCACTGCAAGAATTTCATCACCGGCCGATAATAATTTTACCACTGCATCAATTGCGGCAAGTCCACTTCCAAAGGCAATTCCTGTACTGCCATTTTCAAGCTGCGCGATCAGTGTTTCCAATGTGGAACGGGTGGGATTTCCGGTACGCGCATAATCATATCCGCGGTTTTCTCCGGGAGCATCCTGCACAAAAGTAGAGGTCTGGTAAATAGGCACCGAAATAGCGCCCGTCAATGGATCTGAAGGAATGGAATGAAGGAGTTGTGTCGTGTTGCTCATTTTTTCGATTTTATAATTTTAAAGAATTTGCTGATTGCAATCTTCATAAAACCATTATCAAAAAAGGAGCGGAGGCCGCATTGATCAGGCGTATTTTTCATGCTGTTAAGAGCAAAAAAAAACTCACCTGACAGATCAGATGAGTTAATATTTTAAGTGGCAGTGCCAGGCATGAAAAATTAAAACTTGAGTCTGTCTTATCTCTCCCGACTGTTAGTCAGGATGGAGTTAGCACCTTTTAATGTTTGCGAAAACATTTTAGGTTGCCAAGGCGTCATCGGGCCATATCCCTCTGCCTTTCTTGATAAGTGAATCACAAAGAACTGGCGCAAAGGTGGGACGGGAAAGTGAAACTGCCAAATCTTTTTATAAAGATTTGCAGGAATTCTCCCTTCGTTACCAATAAAATATTTAATGCAATACCTTCTTTTTAAAACCTGAAATGAATACCCGGCGACTGGCATAAAAGTTACCTTTACCTGCTCTGTTTCCTAACTGCATTTCCTGATTCCAGCATTTGAGTTAACTTTTCCGCATTGTAATCTAAAACCTCATAGTGGGGATCGGATCTCGTTTTTATTACTCTTTTGTCTGGTAAAATCATCACTGAAATGCCACACATGGCCCTTTCCTTGATCAACAGTTTATACAATAGCCTGGAGCTGTCGATATTGATATCGCTGTTCCATTTAACAAGCTTGCTAAAATTTTTTCCCGGATCTCTAAATTCGAATGCAGAGACGCTGGTTACTGAATCGCGGTATTTGGCCCAGTATTTTTGATGGGTATTTAAGACAGAATTTATATACTCGTCATTTTTAGTATCGAGCATTTGCCAGCAGTGATCATTGTTAAAGTCATATTTAATTACAATTGTGTCCTTTAGCGGACCAGCAGAATATTTTTTCAAATATTGCTTCACAGAGGCAAATTCTTCTTCTGATAAATTTTCAACAGCATACCTCTTTCCCTCTTCTTCTTTATAGGAATGAAAACTGGATTTGCACCCAAGGAGCGTATTTATCACCAGTAGGATGAATAATGATTTTTTCATGCAATTATTTTAGTACGATAAAAATTATATTCCGATACAATTATAAATTAAATTATCAACAATTAAAATAGACCGGGATAAACATCAGAAACTGTAAGTAATTCCTGGATTAAATTAAATGTCTGTGCCAGTTTGCATGCATTCAATGACTACTTTCTGGCAACTGTTTTTCCTTCGATATGTTCCCCTAATGCCGACAGAAAAATGGTTGGACTATTTACGGAGTAAAGTCGGTATAAACTAAAAAAAGCCGCCCTTTTACAGGCAGCCTTTTGCATGATTGTTGATAACAAAAATTAACTGCAGCCCATGCTATTGCCGCAATTCAAACATTTGTAGCAGGTGCCGCTGCGGATGGTGATATGGCCGCAGGTGTTGCATGCCGGCGCGTCGCCCTGCATGTTTTTTGCTGCCGTGTTCACAGCATCTAACCCGGTGTTTGTTTTTTTCGGATATTCAGCCCTGTAAGGTTTTTGTGATTGTATTTTAGGAGCAGAAGCCAACACCCTGATCTCGCTTAATTCCGGAACTCGGTCACCAATGGTGGGGGTGTTTTCATCCCAGGGTTCATTGCCGGTATTTTCCACTTCCGGCTTGTCCAAAACATGAACCAGGTCGTTTCTTCCCAAATATTCATAAGCTAGTGAACGGAACATGAAATCAATTATGGATGTGGTTGTCCTGATGTTCGGATGCTCCACCATGCCGGAAGGTTCAAAACGGGTGAAAACAAACTTCTCAACAAATTCTTCCAAGGGCACTCCATACTGCAATCCTATGGAAATGGCTATGGCAAAGCAGTTCAGCATGCTGCGCATGGTAGCGCCTTCTTTAGCCATATCTATAAAAATTTCCCCTAATGTTCCATCGCTATATTCACCGGTTCTCAGGAATAAGGCCTGGCCGTTAATTTTTGCTTTCTGCGTGAAACCTCTGCGTTTGGCCGGCAATGATCTTCTTTCAACGATCATAGCGAGCTGGCGCTTCAGAGAAGTGTCGGCGCTGTTCTGCACTCTTTTATTCACTTCTTCCAGCAGGTCATCGATTGTTAACTGTCCCATGTCGAGAAGCGCGGTTTCATGGTTTTCAGAATCGGCCTCCTCCACTTTTTTCTTCTTATCGCTTTTGTTGCTGAGTGGCTGGGATAATTTGGAACCATCACGATAAAGCGCACACGCTTTTAATCCAAGCTGCCAGCTTAAAAGATAAGCGTCGGATATTTCCTCCACCGTTCCTTCGTTTGGCAGGTTGATGGTTTTTGAAATGGCGCCGCTGAGAAAAGGCTGAGCCGCTGCCATCATGCGGATGTGGCCGCTATGGTGAATATATCTTTTTCCAATAGCTCCACATTTGTTGGCGCAATCGAAAACAGACAGATGTTCATCTTTCAGATAGGGAGCTCCCTCAACCGTCATGGTTCCGCAGATGTAAACGTTGGCTGCATCAATTTGTTCATCAGTAAATCCCAATGCTTCCAGCAGACTCCATTCAAAATTGTTATAGTCTTCCGCTTTAAACCCTAAGCGCTGCAAGCATTCTTCGCCAAGAACAAATACATTGAACACAAAACCAATTTCAAAAGCAGTTGGCAATGAAGCTTCCAGCTTGATAATTTCATTCGGGCTGAATCCTTTTTTTGCCAAAGATTCAAAATTGATATAGGGCGCGTTTTTCAAAGAGGCATGCCCTTTTGCATAATTGACAATTTCTTCGATTTCTGTTTCTGAGTATTTCAGATTGCGCAAGGCCTGCGGAACACTTTGATTAATTATTTTAAAGTATCCACCGCCGCTTAATTTTTTAAATTTCACCAATGCGAAATCCGGTTCTACCCCCGTTGTATCGCAATCCATTACGAGACCGATAGTGCCTGTCGGGGCGATAACTGTTGTTTGTGCATTGCGGTAGCCGTATTTTTCCCCCATGATCACCGCGTCGTCCCAGGCTTTGGTAGCGGCTTTCAATAAATAATCGGGGCAGAATTTGGCGTTGATTCCCTGAGGTTTTATTTCCAGTCCTTCATAAGCGTCCATCGCGTCATAGGCAGCCGCGCGGTGATTGCGCATAACCCTGAGCATGTGCTTGCTGTTTTCTTCATATTTGCTGAATGTGCCAAGATGAGAGGCGATTTCGGCAGAAGTTTTATAAGAAATGCCGGTCATGATGGCTGTTATGGCCCCGGTTATTCCGCGCGCCTTATCGCTGTCATAGGCGATGCCGCTCACCATCAGCATGCTGCCAAGATTGGCGAATCCTAATCCTAAAGTGCGGTAGTCATAACTTAGCTGAGCAACTTCCTTGCTTGGGAACTGCGCCATCAGTACTGAAATTTCTAATACGGTTGTCCAAAGGCGAACAGTGTATTCAAAACCTGTAACATCAAAGGTGTTGTCGCCTTCGTTGAAAAATTTACGAAGATTTACCGAGGCGAGATTGCAGGCCGTATTGTCGAGAAACATGTATTCGCTGCACGGGTTGCTCGCCCTGATCGGACCGCCTTCCGGGCAGGTGTGCCATTCATTAATGGTAGTATTATATTGAGTTCCGGGGTCGGCGCAATTCCAGGCAGCCATATTAATTTGATCCCATAATTTTTTTGCTTTAACGGTTTTCATCGTGTGTCCATCGCCCCTGGCTTTCAAATCCCAGTTGCCATCTGCTTCAAGAGCGTGGAAAAATTCATTGGGAATGCGCACGGAGTTATTGCTGTTTTGTCCGCTCACTGTTTTATAGGCTTCACCTTCATAATCGCTTGGGTAGCCGGCTGCGATCAGGGCTGCCACTTTTTTCTCTTCTTCTACTTTCCAGTTTACAAAAGTTTCAATTTCAGGATGGTCTATATCGAGGCAAACCATTTTTGCTGCACGCCTTGTTGTGCCGCCGCTTTTGATGGCTCCCGCAGCGCGGTCGCCAATTTTAAGAAAGCTCATCAATCCACTTGACGTTCCTCCACCGCTCAACTTTTCACCCTCACCGCGGATGCTGCTGAAGTTAGTTCCAACGCCGCTTCCATATTTGAAAATCCGTGCTTCACGAACCCAAAGATCCATGATGCCGCCTTCGTTTACGAGGTCGTCCTCAACGCTGAGGATGAAGCAGGCATGAGGCTGCGGTCTTTCATAGGCGGAAGTTGATTTTTTTAAAATTCCGTCCTTTTCGTCAACGTAATAGTGACCCTGTGGTTTTCCGGAAATACCATAAACTTCATGCAGCCCCGTATTGAACCATTGCGGGGAATTGGGCACGCAGGATTGATTCAATATTCCGTAAACTAATTCTTCATAAAAAACCTGCGCGTCTGCCTTGGTGGCGAAATAATTATTTCTTTCGCCCCAAACCCGCCAGCAATGAGCCATGCGGTGGGCCACCTGCTTAATGGAAGTTTCCCTACCAGTTGAGCCGTCTGGCTGAGGAACACCTGCTTTGCGAAAATACTTTTGAGCGAGAATGTCTGTCGCAATCTGGCTCCATTGCTTTGGAACCTCTACGTTATCCATTTGAAAAACAACTTCTCCGGTAGTGTTTTTTATGACAGAGGTGCGGTAGTCGTATTCAAACATTTCAAAAGGATTGATTCCTTCTCTGGTAAAATGGCGGGCGAAACGGAGACCGGCCGAAGATTGTTTTTTTACAGACATGCGCTAATAGTATTTTTGTTAATAATTTATTTTTAGAAAGCAGGACAACGAAAATATTTTTTCTGAACGATAAAACTGATTCCAAAATATTAACAGGGTGTGGAAAAGAATTGTGAATAAAGTTTTAATTGAGGCGGACAGTGGTTTAGCCAGCTTTTGCACATTTTGGGCATAAAAATAAATTTTTTGCAGGGATATTTTTGTTATTGTCAGATTAAATGCATCAAAGGGATACAAATTATGAAAGCGGTTATACAAAGGGTTTCACGAGCGAGCGTAACAATTAATGGTCAGATAAAATCTTCCATAAATTCGGGATTATTGGTATTTGTCGGCGTTGAAGACGCTGATACCAATGAAGACCTTAAATGGCTGAGTAATAAGATAGTGAACTTGCGAATTTTTGATGATGAAAAGAACATTCCGAATGTTTCAGTTAAAGATCTTGACGGCGATATTTTGGCAGTCAGCCAGTTCACTTTGCATGCTTCAACAAAAAAGGGAAACAGACCTTCCTACCTTAAAGCCAGTAAGGCAGAAATCGCCATTCCATTATATGAAAGTTTTATTATTCAATTGGCGAATGATCTAGGCAAGCAAATATTTACCGGACAATTTGGGGGCGATATGAAAGTGGAATTGATAAATGATGGGCCCGTAACGATTTTGATCGACACGAAGAATAAGGAATAAATAAATAGGTCTGCAACTTTTCACTTAATTTCTTTAAATACAAAACAAAAACTCATGGAAAATATCACTCTCAGGCAGGCTCAGGAAAAAATCGATGAATGGATCAAAACTACCGGCGTTCGATATTTCAATGAACTTACAAATCTTGGGATTTTAATGGAAGAGGTAGGGGAACTTTCCAGGATTATGGTGCGGAAATTTGGCGAGCAATCGTTTAAGGAAAATGAAAGCGGGAAAAATATTTCTGATGAAATGGCCGATGTTCTCTGGGTTTTAATTTGCCTTGCCAACCAGACAGGTGTTGATCTAACTGCTGCTTTAGAAAAGAATTTTGAAAAAAAGAATTCTCGCGATTCCGAAAGGCATAAAATGAATGAAAAGTTGAAATAAAATTCACCTTCTTCTTCCACATTTGTCCACAGTCCTTTATAAAAATTTGCTGCAAAAAGAACAGCAAAGGGACTTTTTTGCAAGATTTCTCATTGTTCTTTATAGTAGAGGGATTGTGGATCTGGCCTTTCTCCCATTATAAAATTCTCGTAAAAACATCAGGCAGACAGAGATTTTTGCCTGATGCATTCTTGTAGCAAACGCACTTTTATCAAATATATTTTTTTTGAAAAAGGCTACTTCTTCTTATCGAACAACTCGCTTTTTGGAACAACCTTCACCTTGTCCTTGTCTTTTAAAGTTTTTGATACAACATCATAAGGACCGGTGACAACTTCATCACCTTCCTTTAACCCATCAACAACTTCAATGTTATTAATATCCTGGATGGATGTTTTTACCGATTGTTTTTTCACTGTCCCATCGGCTTGCAGCACAAATACAACAACATCGAGATCATTGCTATTGGAATTGGAATTGGCAACATCCGTTTGACTGTTAGTAGCGCTCATTTTACTGTTTGTTGAATCATTCTTTTCCCGTGTGGTAACAGCATTGATAGGGATGGAAAGCACATTGGAATGCGTCTTGGTTTGAATGTCGGCGCTCGCGCTCATGCCCGGCCGGAAAGGAAAGCTTTTCTTTTTTGTGGGATCAATCAAATCCTGGTAAGAATCAGGATCGAGGCGGATATACACTTTATAATTAGTCACATCAGTACTAACGCCTGATAAGGCGCTTGAGTTGGCCGCGCCGTTATTGCTGCTGGCAATCTGGGTCACTACGCCTTTAAATTTTCTGTTGTTGAAAGCATCAACCTCTATTGTTGCACTGTCTCCCACATGCACTTTTGGAATATCATTTTCCCCAACATCTACCCTAACCTCGATTTTGCCCATATCAGCAATTCGCATCATTTCGGTTCCGGCCATCATGGAACTTCCCACAACCCTTTCACCTTTTTTTACATTCAACAGGGAAATCACTCCGCTCATCGGCGCGACCAGAGTTGCCCTGCTGATATCCTTATTCGCTTTTTCTAGTCCTGCACGGGCGCTTTGCACGCTTGCCCTGCTGCCAAGTATACCCTGCTTTGCTGCGTTGAAATTTGCTAGAGCTGTTTTGTAGGCCGCGTCGGCAGTATTGAATTCATTTTTGGAAATCACCTTTTCATCAAACAACTGCTTCTGCATGTCGTAAGTTTTTTTTGCCTGGTCAAGTTGTGCCTGCAAGGCGCCTAATCCTGCTGAAGCATTGGCAACCTGCGCTTCCTGCTGCTGCACAATAGCCGCTGCCTGGTCTCTTTGGGTGGCATAAATATCTCCATAAATTCGGGCAAGCACCTGGCCTTTTTTCACGCTATCGCCTTCTTCCACATTCAGTTCCACGATTTCTCCTGAAATATCAGGACTCATTTTCACTTCCACTTCAGGAAATATTTTTCCACTTGCGTTCACGGTTTCTATAATCGTGCGCCTGCCAACTTTTTCGGAGGTAACTTTTGTGCCCTCATCTTTGCCGAGCACTCCGGTCTTCTTCAATACCACAAGTGTAACGATCAAGACCGACAAAGTGATAATCACCCATTTTAAAGATTTATTCATAATTATATCCTCCCGGAAGGGTTTTATTTATCTTTTTAAAAAATTTCTTCACAATCTCGCTATTTTTAAACACGGCGCTTTAATTAAGCAACTCAACCATCCCACTATTCCAATTTCAATCCCTGTCCCTTATAATATTCCAGCACTTTCATTTTAAACACATAATCAAAACGGTTTAAAACATACTGCAACTTGGCACGGAATAAATTATTTTGATTGGTGATCTGTTCCAGGGTGCTTAGCATTCCGACGTTATATCTTTTTGTCGAAAATTCATAACTCTTTTGAGCGCTTTCTACCGCCTTCGCCGAAGAAGCAAATTTCTGCATGGCTACGACTGCGGCGTTATATGCCTGATAAATATTTTGTTTCAAAGTTTGATCATCCAGTTCCTTCTGGTATTCCAGGTTTTTGATATTCAGATTCGCCCTTTTCAGGTTGCCTTTCGCCTGCCAGCCATTGAAAAGAGGAACAGAAATATTGATGCCGATGGATTGACCGAAATTATTATTGAACTGTGTTCGCAGCGCGTCGGATGTGATGTAGCCATTCCTTTCGCCATTGACAAAAATGGGCCGTTGCACATCAATAAATCCGCCGGATCCATCCGGTATCACCAACCCGCTTGGAGAATATCCCTTAAGCACCTGGGCATAAGTGGCGCTTCTGAAATAACCATAGTTCGTTCCGAGATTTCCAAACGCCGAAAAAGTTGGATATAAAGCGCCTTTGGCTGCAAGCACGTTTTTGCGTGCGGCATTGATGTTATATTCATTCATTTTCTGCTGCGGCAGGTTGGCTAACGCCAATGCATAAACGCTTTCAGGCTGGAGCGCGCCAATCGGTTCCAATGGAATTAATTCGACCGGTGGTTCTTCGATCTCAAAAGGAGAAGCGACGTCGAGGTTCATGTAGGCTTTTAAAACATATTTTGCCTGTGTAACGCTTCCGGCGGCCGTAATTAAATTAGCGCTGTCATTGGCTAATTGTGATTCAAGTTCCACTGCATTCAATTCAGGCATGGCGCCGGCATCCACCTGCTTTCTTACAAGATCCAACTGAGCAATGGATTGTTTCACCTGCACATCAGCGATTTTCATTTGTTCCACTGCCAGCAAAACCTGCAGATAAGAATTGGCAACCGTTAGAGCTATGTCGTCTTTTAATTTATCGGTTGCGGCGTTTGCAGCCTGGAGAGACCATTCACTTGCCAAAATGGTATTTTTTTTCGAAAACCAATTAAATACCTGAACACTCGACTGAAGATTCAAGCCTACTGAAAAGAAATTTTGGTTTTCTAAAATTCCTGTTGAGGGGTTCTGCGATTTTCCGAATCTGTAAGCCGTCGCTATTGCTGAAATTCAAAGAGGGGATTTGGGAAAGCTTATTTTGCTTCAAAGTTATTTCCGCAACGCGTGCCTGTATGTCAGTTTGCTTAATGGAAACATTATGATCCATTGCGTATTGAACACATTGTTGCAGGCTCCATTTTTGTTGAGCGTTGACATTGAAAACCATGCAGGCAAGCAGGCAGCCGACTAAAATCTTTTGCATAGCGCAAATATAGAATAACCCACAACTGGAATACGCAGTCGCATCAATTATTTGATAAGTGGCAGGTGAGTGGCAGGTAGCAGACAAACTTTTTTTCGATATTTTTTATTTTTTTTAAAGTACCGTCACAAATGCTTTTCATTCTCATTGATTTTTTTTACCTGAAGGCACTTTTTCTATTTTAATTCAAGTGGAAAGTCTATCAAATTTCCTTTGTTACATTTGTTCCATCAATAAAGAAAAAAGATGAACAGAATGGAAACTATTGCGGCAATGAGAAAAGTATACCAAAGGGAATCCCTCTTTGAAAAAGATGTTGACCCTGATCCGGTAAAACAATTTGGAACCTGGTGGCAGCAAGCGATTGAAACAAAAGTTGAGGAGCCTAATGCCATGACACTAGCCACTTGTGACGCCATGAAAAAACCTTCTGCCCGCATTGTACTCTTAAAAGGAATTGAGAAAAACGGCTTTGTTTTTTTCACCAATTATGAAAGCCGCAAAGGAAAAGAGATGGAAGAAAATCCATTTGCCTCGCTTTTATTTTTTTGGAGAGAACTGGAAAGGCAGGTAAGGGTGGAAGGAAAAGTAAAAAAGATAGATCCTTCGGAAAGTGATGCTTATTTCAATCAAAGGCCACTCGAAAGCCGCATAGGGGCATGGAGTTCTCCACAAAGCCAGGTAATAAATAACCGGGAAATTCTTGAAAGAAATGTTGAAAAATATAATTCGCAATTTGGTTCAGGCAATATCCCACGCCCCGATTTTTGGGGCGGGTATATTGTTGAACCTTATCGTATCGAATTCTGGCAGGGAAGGCCGGGAAGGCTCCACGACCGTCTGCTGTATGTTTCCGATGAAAATAATTCCTGGAAAATAGAAAGGCTGGCTCCCTGAATCGCCGGATTTACTTAGCGCTTTCGTCAGGATTTTTTGCTGAAGAAGATTTCGCTTTTGTTGCTGCCGGCCTTGATTTGCCGAATGAACCTTTGAAAATTTTGCCTTTTTTTGTTTTTTTGTCGCCGCGTCCCATTTGAGATGTATTGATTTATTTGATTAAGAAATGAATAAAAAAAGCAAGATACATGAATTGCATCTTGCTTTAAAGAAATTTGCTAAAATCAGATTTTAGATGACAGTTCTTTACCTGCTTTAAATTTAGCCACTTTTTTGGCTTTAATTTTAATAACTGCACCTGTTTGAGGATTGCGGCCATTGCGTGCAGCCCTTTTGCTTACAGAGAAAGTACCGAAGCCTACAAGTGTAACTTTTCCGCCACCTTTAAGAGTTTTGGTTACGGTTGTAGTAAAAGAATCTAAAGCAGCGTTAGCCTGTGTTTTGGTTACTCCTGCATCATCAGCCATCTTGGCGATTAGTTCAGCTTTGTTCATAATATATTATTTGATTTTTTAACAGGGGCAAATATAGAAGGTTTTTCAATCCAATTAAATTTTTCGCGATTTTTTTTTCACCACGATGAAGCTGAAAACCGCACTTGGCAAGGGATTGAGGATTACAAGCATAGAGTATCGTTGTAAATGCGTTTGCTGAAACCCTGCAACGAAGCGGCTTTCAGGCCATTCAAGGCCAGCCGTTGCTAAAACCCAGCGGAAGTTTTTTAGGAAAAAGATTATGAAAGCTTATTTCAAATCCTGAAGCAGCGTGCGAAAAGACAATACCTGATCGCCCCATTTCTGATCACTTTCTTTCCGTAATCGTGGCGCAAAATTTTCGAGGTATCTATTGTAATCGTTTTTTTCTTTTGCAAGAAATTGGATTACATAGGTATTTCCTTCTTCTTCATCATGCTCAAGCAAACGGTAAAACCGGTGATCGTAAAAAAGACCGGTCGCCATTATTTCAGGGATATGAATTTCCTTTTGCCAGTGCAGCCATTCATTTAAAATGGCATGATCAACTTTCAAGGTGATGTTATAAATGAACATGACTATAATTTTATTTCAAGATAAACAGGACAATGATCGCTGTGCTTTATTTCAGGGCAGATCTTTACACTTTGTATCTGGTCTTGAAGATTGCTGGTAACATTTATGTAATCTATTCGCCAGCCCTTGTTTTCCAGACGCGTCGACGGGCGCAGCGCATGCCACCAGGAGTATTGATGCGGCTCTTTATTCAGATGCCTGAATCCATCAACAAAATCATTTTCAAAAAATTTATCAAACCAGGCCCTTTCTTCAGGAAGGAAACCCGTAGTTTTTTTATTTGACACCGGATTGTGAATATCGATTTCTTTATGCGCAATATTGTAATCACCGCAAACAATTAATTTAGGCCGTGTTTTTTTCAACCGGTTGAGATAATCTAAAAATTCATCAAGCCAGAGATATTTATAAGATTGCCGATGCTCGCCACTTGTGCCAGAGGGAAAGTAGGCGCTGATAACTGTG
Organism: uncultured Chitinophagaceae bacterium; assembly: GCA_963696835.1. Classification (GTDB taxonomy): domain Bacteria; phylum Bacteroidota; class Bacteroidia; order Chitinophagales; family Chitinophagaceae; genus Ginsengibacter. The sequence continues at coordinate 36,427 of CAVOLS010000013.1, forward strand.
ATGTCGCCAAAATCAGCCCGCAATACCCGGCCTTCAAAATCGCTCTGCTCATTTCCATGCCCATATTCAACATTGTCCGGCTCTAACTTGCTTAAGATAGCAACTCCGCTGTACCCTTTTTTTTGTGCTGAAAAAAAATAAGGCCGGTAACCGGCAGATTCAATCGCCGTACGATCTATGTCGTCTTCATTGGCTTTGATTTCCTGAAGGCAAATGATATCGGCAGGATCAGTTTTCAGCCAATCAATAAATCCTTTTTTTATTGCGGCCCGAATGCCGTTCACATTGTAGGTAATGATCCGGATATTTTCGTACATGATCAATTTGTTATTGGTTAAAGAAATTGTCTGCAAAGACCTTCAAGGATTTTCACGCTTCATAATCCAACTGAGGCCTTAACCATCTTTCCACTTCTTCTACAGACATGTTTTTTCGTTTTGCATAATCCTCCACCTGATCTTTAGCGATTTTTCCAATTCCAAAATATTTGCTTTCCGGATTGGCAAAATACCAGCCACAAACCGAAGGAGCCGGATACATCGCCAATGACTCTGTCAAAGTTATGCCAGCATTTTTTGTAGCGTCCAACAATTCAAAAAGCTTATATTTTTCTGTATGATCAGGACAGGCCGGATATCCTGGCGCAGGCCTGATTCCTTCATACTTTTCTTCGACCAATTCTTTCGAAGATAAATTTTCATCTTTTGCATACCCCCAAAATTCCTTCCTCGTTCTTTCGTGCAATAACTCGGCAAAAGCCTCTGCCAGCCTGTCTGCCAGCGCTTGCAGCATAATTTTACTATAGTCATCAAGGTCTTTAATGAACCTTTCAATGTGAGGTTCAAGGCCATGAATGGAAACGGCAAACGCGCCGATATAATCGGCCCCCTGACCCCCGAAGGGGGAGTCCGGATCAGGAGGCGCTTCAGTTGAAACCTGCCGCGGCTCAAAAGTATCCGGGGTTAGGCCCGGTTTAATAAAATCTGCTAAAGACATATTTGGTTGACCAGGTGCTTTCTTTATTTGCTGGCGCAAAAATTCAAGATTGAAAATTTCTCCATCGATATTCTTCACTTCAACCGTATCATCCGAAATGGCAGTGGCATTCCAAAAACCAACAACACCCCTGGCAGTAAGCCATTTTTCCCTGATTAATTTTTTAAGAAACTCCTGTGCTTCTTCATATAATTTTGTAGCGGCAGCGCCAATTTTTTCATCAGATAAAATCTGCGGAAACTTTCCATGCATTTCCCATGCAATGAAAAACGGTTGCCAATCCAGATATTTATAAATCTCGTTCAGGTCATAATCTTCAAAAACTTTTACGCCTGTGAATGTTGGTTTAACCGGAGCAAAATTTTTCCAGTCAACTGGAAATTTATTTTGCTGAACCTGTTCAAAAGGCAACAAAACCTTTGCGGATTTTTTATTTCCGAAATCATTTTTCAGCTTATCGTACTCAGTTTTTATTCCGGATAAAAAGCCGGATTTGGTTTCTTTGTTCAATAGATTTCCGGCAACAGTTACACTTCGTGAAGCATCCAGAACATGAATTACCCCATTGTCGTATTCCTGTGCAATTCTAACGGCGGTGTGTAAACGCGAAGTAGTTGCGCCGCCAATCAAAAGTGGAATTGTAAAATTATTTCGTTTCATTTCTTTAGCCACATGCACCATTTCATCCAGCGACGGCGTAATCAATCCGCTCAATCCTATCATTGCCACATCTTTTTCTTTCGCTGTCTGCAATATTTTATCCGCAGGAACCATCACACCCAAATCAATCACTTCATATCCATTACAGCCCAATACAACTCCCACAATATTTTTTCCAATATCATGCACATCACCTTTTACAGTTGCCATCAAAATTTTTGCAGGCCCTGCTCCTTCTACGTTTAAAATTCCTGCTTCAATATTGGCCTGTTTTGTTTTTTCTTTTTCAGCTTCAATAAAAGGAAATAAATAATTGACGCTTTTTTTCATTACACGCGCGCTTTTTACCACCTGCGGCAAAAACATTTTTCCACTTCCAAAAAGATCGCCCACCACGTTCATCCCATCCATCAACGGACCTTCAATCACATCCAGCGGTTTTGGAAATTGAAGCCGTGCTTCTTCTGTGTCCTGTTCGATATAGTCAGTAATTCCATTTACGAGTGCATGAGTTAAACGACTGAACACATCCCCATTTCTCCATGATTCATCTTTGATATTTTGCTTTCCTTTTGATTTCACGGTTTCTGCATAGGCAAGCAATTTGTCTGTGGCATCCTGCTTTCTGTTCAGCACCACATCTTCCACCAACTCTTTCAGTTGTGGTTCAATATTTTCATAAATCTCAAGCTGACCGGCGTTTACAATGCCCATGTCTATACCGGCGCTTATCGCATGATACAGGAAAACCGCGTGCATTGCTTCACGCACCTTCTCATTACCACGGAAGGAAAAAGAAACGTTACTTACACCACCGCTGATTTTTGCAAGGGGCATCAGGTGTTTTATTTGTCGGGTGGCTTCAATAAAATCAACTCGCGTAATTATTATGTTCTTCAATTCCGGTAGCAATAGGAAAAATGTTCGGATCGAAAATGATGTCCTGCGGAGGATACCCGGCTTTTTCTGTGAGAATTTTATAGGCACGCTGGCATATATCTACTCTCCGTTTCAATGTATCAGCCTGTCCGGTTTCGTCGAAAGCCATTACGACCACAGCCGCTCCGAAGCTTTTGCAAATAAACGCTTGCTTTAAAAACTTTTCTTCCCCTTCTTTTAAAGAAATAGAATTTACAATGCATTTTCCCTGCACGCATTTTAACCCTGCTTCAATGATGTTGAATTTGGAAGAATCGATCATCACCGGAATTTTGGCAATATCCGGCTCTGCCTGCAACAGATTCAAAAAGGTGATCATTGCTTTTTCTCCATCCAGCAATGCATCATCCATGTTTACATCCAGAATCTGCGCACCGCCTTCTACCTGTTGCCGCGCTATTGACAAAGCTTCTTCATAATTTTCGCTGGTAATTAATCGTGCAAATTTTTTTGAACCGGTAACATTTGTTCGTTCTCCAACATTTATAAAAAGGCTTTCAGGCCTTACTACCAGTGGCTCCAGGCCTGATAACCTTAAAAAAGGTTTGATTGTTTTAATCTCTGTCATCATTATTTATGTTTGCCACAAAGCCACTAAGAAAAAAGGAAATCAAAGTTTAAACTACAATTCGTTTAATCCCGTCTTTAATTAATGGCACTGTGAAATTTATTACGTATCCAAGTTTTTTATCAGTAAGTTTTAAATAGCTTAATAATTGGGCCATCCATACAGGATGAACATTCTCCTGGGCTTTTAGTTCAATGATTACTAGATTATCCACTAGAATATCTAAACGCAAAGCATTTTCAAATTCGATTCCATCATATAATATGGGAAGCTTTTTTTGAGCGGTGAATGGTATTTCCCTTTTAGACAATTCATAGCAAAAGCATTTTTCATAAACACTTTCCAATAGGCCAGGGCCTAATGCAACATGCAAATGATAAGCAATGTCAACAATCTCTTTTCCCAAATATTCCATCCGTATTTTTAAGCTGTCATTGTCCATAAGGTTTGATTTAAATTCTTATTCTGTTTTTTCCTTTTTCCATCTTTTTCCCCTTTGAGTCTTTGTGGCAAAAAATGCGGTTTATTTTCGGGTATCAATAGTTTTTTTAAATAAGCAAATATTGTTTGTATTTCTTCATCATTTTTTAGCAGATGCTGTTCAATTTTTTCTATTTTCATCCAAAGGTCTTTGTTGTCCAAAATCAGTTGTTTCATTTTTGTAAACAAACGGATGATTTGAATATTTACCTGGATGGCTGTTTCAGAATTTAAAACACTTGAAAGCATTGCAACGCCTTGTTCGGTGAAAGCGTAAGGAGCTTTTCTTGCGCCGCCCCAACTTGAAGTCGCAATTTGCGACTTCAAGTCGCGCCATTCATTTTGAGCTAGTTGAAACATAAAATCTTCCGGAAATCGTATCGCATTTCTTTTAACTGCTTCATTTAAACGCTTTACTTCCACACCATACATTTCTGCTAAATCTCTGTCCAGCATTACTTTCTGTCCACGTATTACATAAATTTTTTCAAGAATGATTTCTTCTGATACATTTGAATATGATAAAGTTGATTTTGGCATAATCATTTTCTTTAAATGTAATATTATAAATCACCCTAATCAAAAACTCCATCTTGAAGTCACAATTTGTGACTTCAATTTTCACTATTATACTTTCAGTTCTATTCTCTATTTGTCTAATATCGCAAATGGGATGATAGAATAAATACTATTCAAACTTCACATGCCAATTTGGAATATCAAGTTCAATAATTTGAAATCACAATTTGTGATTTCAAACAAACATCCATTTTTACATCACCTCTTCCATCACCGGCAATTTTCTCGGTTCAAATTTTTTCACTTGCTCCGCAATGTGTTTTATATGTTCCGGTGTAGTGCCACAGCAACCGCCAACAATATTTACAAAACCTTCCTTTGCCCATTCCTCCAAAATATGAGCAGTTTCTTCCGGTTGCTCATCATATTCCCCAAAAGCATTTGGCAATCCGGCATTGGGGTAAGCGGATGTATAACAATTGGCTATTTCACTCAATTCTTCAATGTGCGGCCGCATTTCCTTTGCGCCCAAAGCACAATTCAATCCAACGCTTAAAGGATTCGCATGAGAAACAGAAATGTAAAACGCTTCCAAAGTTTGGCCGCTCAATGTTCTTCCGCTGGCATCTGTTATGGTTCCACTGATCATAATCGGCAATTCTTCTTTTCTGAGGTGTCTCTAAAATATTTTTTGATTGCATAAATGGCTGCTTTTGCATTCAGCGTATCAAAAATTGTTTCAATTAGAAGAAGGTCAACTCCGCCATCTACTAATCCACGGATTTGTTCATAATAGGCATCTGCTACTTCATCAAAAGTAACCGACCGAAAACCGGGATTGTTCACATCCGGCGACAGACTCAACGTTTTATTTAGCGGACCAATTGCTCCGGCAATAAATTTGACAGTTCCGGCATGAGTAGACAAAAATTCATCCACGGCTTTTTTTGCGCATTGCGCGGCGGCTACATTCAGCTCGTATGCAAGCTCCTGCATATCATAGTCTGCCTGCGCAATAGACGTGCTGCTGAATGTATTAGTTTCAATGATATCTGCTCCGGCATCTAAATAGGACTTATGAATTGCCTGGATTATTTGTGGTTGCGTTAGGCTTAATAAATCATTATTTCCTTTTACGTCTTTGTGCCAGTCGCGAAATCTATCTCCCCGATAATCTTTTTCTTCCAGCTTGTATTGCTGAATCATGGTTCCCATGGCGCCATCAATTACTAAGATGCGTTCATTGAGGCATTCCTGAATTGTTTTTTTCATTTTAAAAAATTATTTTAATAAATACTTTTCGTTTTTCTTAATGTAATTGCTTGTGGTTTTTTTAATAAAAAATGAAGCCATGTATATCCCAAAATTCCTGAAACCAACGAAGCAAGCAGGATAGATATTTTTGATTCCGTTATCACCAACTCATTTGAATAAGCAAGCAAAGTGATAAAAATCGACATGGTGAAACCAATACCTGCTAAAAATCCAATACCCAAAACCTGCTTCCATTGTAAGCCTAACGGCAATGCACAAACGCCGCTGGAAACTGCAAGAAAACTGAATAAAAAAACACCTAATGGCTTGCCCACAATTAATCCTGCGAAAATCCCCAAACTTCCAGGTTCAGCCAAACCTCCGTACCATCCGTTTCCAAAAACAATAGCGGTATTTGCCAGGGCAAAAAGCGGGAGAATTATCAAAGCAACAGGCTTGTGCAGCCAATCCTGCAGTTTATAAGAAAGAGTCGTCTTTTCACCTTTGCCAAATGGAATTGCAAACGCCAGCAAGATTCCTGCTAAAGTGGAATGAACACCGGAATGCAGCATGAAATACCACATCGCTATTCCCCCCAGAATGTAAAGAATGAGAGAATTAATTTTCAGATAATTGAAGAGGAGAAGGATTGCGAAAATCACTAAAACAATGAACAGGTTCATCAATGATAAGGAACTCGTATAAAAAATGGCGATTACCACAATTGCTCCCAAATCATCTATTACAGCGATGGCCGTAAGCAAGATCTTTAAAGATGCAGGAACACGATTTCCCAAAAGAGAAAGTATGCCGATGGCAAATGCTATATCTGTTGCCATCGGAATGCCGGCTCCCGATTGTGTAGCAGTTCCATAATTAAAAAACGCAAAAATAGCAGCAGGAATGATCATTCCGCCAATGGCGGCAAATACAGGCAGCATAGCATTTTTTATATTGGAAAGTTCGCCAACAAAAATTTCTCTTTTTAATTCTAAGACCAATTAAAAAAAAGAAAATTGCCATCAATCCTTCATTAATCCAATTTTCTGTAGATAAACCGGCAAATGTAAAATGCCAAAAATTCAAATAAGAATCGCTTACAGATGAATTCGCAAGCAAAAGAGAAATGATGGTGCATACAATGAGCAGCACGCCTCCTTTTTCGCTTTCAAAAAAATCTTGAACAACTTTGTTAGCCTCATTTCAAACACTTATTAGTATTGAGAAATTTCTTTTCAAAAAAAAACAAAACGAAAGTTGAATCTTCCCACTAAATAATTAAACGAAATTTTAAAATCCTGTAGAATAATGCAGAATGTTTTCGTTTATTAGTTCAATTAAAGTTGATGCAACTTTTGCCATAATTCCGGGCTGAACAATAAACAAATCCGCCCGGATGGCCTGTAAAATTAAAGCAAAAGGAACGATTTATCAAAAAGCCCTTTGATGTGATCGTGGTATGTCAGAAGGCAAGGATGAGAAACGTTCAGGAAGCCGGACCATTTTGCGTAAGATGGTTAGCAAATCTGCCGATGGTTAACCCCTGGACTATAATTGAAAAGAGGACAACGACATAGGTAATCGAAACAAACATCGCCCCGTACATGTGTAGATGGTAGTGACAAGGCCATGGCAACAGAAATGCCCCCTCGCAGCGCACCCCACGTAAGGATTGGGATGGTGTTTTTGGGAAACGAAGTTTCTTTTAAAAACAGAATCGGCACGGAAACAGATACAAAACGGCCAAATAAAACAATCAGGATGCTGATGCAACCGAGCCAAAGTAACGTAAGGTTAAAAGGCACAATCAGCATTTCGAAACCTATGAGCAGGAAGAGGATCGCATTCATGATTTTGTCGATCATTTTCCAAAATTTGCGGATGTAATCGCGCGACACATCCTCAACCACTTCGTCGAGACTCTTATTTCCGGTTATGAGCCCGGCGACAACCATTGCAAGAGGTCCTGAAACATGGAACCGGTCGGCCAGCCAATATCCACCCATTACCAAGGCCAACGTGATCATAACTTCAAGAGCATAATTATTGATCGCTTTCAACGCCTTGTAACCAGCATATCCCAAGATGGTTCCAAAAAGGATTCCGCCGACTGCTTCCCTCAAAAAAATCCATGTGATGGCTCCCACCGAAATGTTTTCAACTCCCATTTGTGCGATTTGGTAAAAAGTGATAAACAAAACCACGGCCACGCCGTCATTGAGAAGGCTTTCACCGCTGATTTTTGTCTCCAGTGAAGGCAGGAATTTTCGCTTGCCTTAAAATCGCTATGACGGCGATGGGATCTGTTGGAGAAATCAGGGCGCCAAACAGAAGGCAATACAAATAATTTACAGGAAGGTTTAAAAGTGACGTGGTCGCAAACATCAGGGAGCCGACGACAAAGGTTGAAATGACAACACCGATCGTGGAAAAAGCGAGGATCGGCCCTCTTTCCGCGTTCAGCTTATTTGAATCGATCCGGATGGCAGCCGCAAAAAGAAGGAAACTGAGCATGATCTTCATCAGGATGGTATGAAAATCTAAAACCCCAATTGCGCCGATTGTTTTGTAAAAAAATTGAGAGGAAAGCTTTCCAATTAAAACAATGATCAAAGAGGCAAGCAGGGAAATAACCATAATGCCGATGGTTCCCGGAAGCTTGATGAAACGTTCGTTAATATATCCAAAAACTGCCGCCAATACGATTACCAGGGTGATAATATTGTATATTTCCATTTATCCATTTTAATTTCAGTAATTAAATGGCAGTTAATTCACCGGAAAAATAAGAATTAATTTTTAATGACGGCAGGCGCATTTGAAAATCATGAACATAAATTCAAGAACCGGGGGAAGATGAGGAATTACCGGCAGCAGTGATTGCTGATTTGTAAAGAAACGAACGGGGGCGTGGAGGAATGAATCACTTGCAGCAATCTTTTTCCCTTACAAAAATGGCTTTTAATCCCCTGAGGAAAAAATTCCCAATCTTATATAGAATAACCATAGAAAGGCTTTTTTAATGGCTTTAAAGATACGCCAATTAAAAAAAACATTGAAAAAATGAGCGTTTGCTGCCGGATCCCGGAGAAACGACTCAAATCTATTTGCAAAAAAGTTCGTTTGCTGCCGGAATCAAGCGTACAAGTCCTTGTCTAAGATCACGACAGAAAAATCATGAAAAATGTTCGTTTGCTGGCGAGGCAGATTAAATATTGTTGTATTCGAAAATCGGATCAACAGGGGTTCCGGCAAGCATGTCGAAGATGGGGTTCACAATTCCATCGCGAAGATCATATACCCAGCCATGCAGATGCGGATAATGTTCGCGCTTCCATGCATTTTGAATAATGGATGTTTTGGCCAGGTTTAACACCTGTTCCTTCACGTTCAATTCAGTTAGCAGGTGCTGCTTTTCTTCATGAGTGTCAACGGCGTCTATTTCATCCCGGTGCTGCCGGTAAACATTCTTGATATTCCAGATCCATTGATCCATCAGTCCATAGCTTTTGTTTGACATAGCCGCCGCAACTCCGCCACAATTGTGATGGCCGCATACGATAATATGCCGCACCTTTAAAATCTCAACTGCGAACTGGAGCACGCTTAGCAAATTCAAATCTGTATGAACTACAAGATTCGAGATGTTCCTATGAACAAAAATTTCCCCCGGATGTGTTCCTGTGATCCTATCGGCAGGAACCCGGCTGTCGCTGCAACCAATCCATAAAATTTCCGGCGCCTGCAATTCGGTTAGTCGCGAAAAATATTCAGGATCCTGCTGAATTTGCTCGGAGGCCCATTCAGCATTGTTCTGCAAAAGTTTTCTGTATGTATCCACTGGAAGTTCTTTTAATTTTAAATGTTAATTGAAGGGTTACATGTTCAACCCACCGCAAGTACTGATTACCTGGCCGGTTACATAGGAACTCATTTCACTTGCAAGGAAGAGAGTCACGTTCGCTATTTCTTCAGCGCTTCCAAATCTGCCCAAAGGTATTTTTTCTAAAAACGACTTTGCGGCCTCGCCTTCTTTCAGGTAATGGGTCATGTCGGTTTCTACAAAGCCCGGCGCTATGGCATTGCATCGGATATTGCGGCTTCCTAATTCAGCAGCAATGGATTTAGTGAACCCGATAATTCCCGCTTTGCTCGCCGCGTAACTGCTTTGACCTGCGTTTCCTCTTATTCCGATTATGGAACTCATGTTGATGATGCTTCCGCTGCGCGCTTTCATCATCGGCCTGATTACCTGTTTGGTCATATTATAAACGCTGGTCAAATTCGTATTGATCACATCATTCCATTGGTCCGGAGACATCCTCAGCAATAAATTATCTTTGGAAATTCCCGCGTTGTTTACGCAAATATCGATTGAACCAAATTCTTTCAGCACCTCATTCACCATAGATTCGCAATCTGCGAAATTGGCTGCATTGCTTTTATAAGCCCTGGCTTTTACTCCCATGGATTGAATTTTTTCTTCCAAAGCCTTTGCTTTTTCATCACTGCTTACATAAGTAAAAGCAATGCTGGCGCCGCTTTCAGCAAGCTTTAAGGCAATGGCTTCTCCAATACCACGACTTCCGCCGGTCACAATCGCAACTTTATTTTCAAGTAGTTTCATAAAATTCAACTTTTCAATTATTTGATTTTTGCAATTATACTGCAAGGGAATGGAAATGTTTGGGATTTGGTGGTTTTTTTTGGTGAGCGTTCGTTTTTTTCACTGAAAAAGTGAAGGGCAAAACGAAGAAGAATTTTTAGATTTCCCTCACTCATGAAAATCAATAAATACGAGTATTTTGTTCGTTTGCTAAACAGCACAAACCAAATTGGCGCCTGCGTTCAGCCTGAAATAAATCGTTGAAAAAAGTCCGTTTACCGGACTAGGCGCAAGGCCTTTTTCCGAATTGGCACGGATTGTTTTTGCTTCGCAAAAATGAGTTAGCCTTCAAATTGGAGGTAGGAGCGACAGAGAGTTTCAGCGTTCAAGCAAGCTTACCCAACGTTTTCAGCAATTTGATTCATTGCTTTACCTTTATGGCGTAAAAACTTATAAAAAACAGTCAATCATGTCTCCCTTCAACTTATCTCTTCCTGTAGCCATTGGCTGCGATCACGCGGGCTTTGAATTCAAGCAGGCAATTATTTCTTTTCTCGATGGCAAAAATGTTCCATGGAAAGATTTTGGAACTTACTCGGCAGAGTCGGTTGATTATCCTGATTTCGCTCATCCCGTTGCAAGGGAAGTAGAAAGCAAAAATGCAGCTTTTGGAATCTTGATTTGCGGCAGTGCAAATGGAGTAGCCATCACGGCCAACAAGCATCAGCATGTCAGGGCCGCCATTTGCTGGGGCGAGGAACTGGCCGAACTGTCCCGCCGCCATAATGATGCAAACATTATCTGCATTCCCGCGCGTTTTGTTCCCGAAGGGCTGGCCGAAAAAATGATCGATATCTTCATGCACACAGAATTCGAAGGTGGAAGGCATTGTGCCCGGGTTGAAAAGATAGCGGTGGCAGAGGGATGAGCGTTGAAGCATGAGCATCTGGAATGATGTTGTGGATGTGCTTACATAAACGGTAACCAACTTATCGTCTTTGCCTTTATATTTACACTCTTTTATCAAAAAAACTGTTTATTAATGAAAAAAAATTTTCTTGCATTAGTCTCTCTCTTGCTCATTTCCGGCAGCGCCTTTTGCCAGGTTGCAGATGGCTGGAAATATGCCCAGGTAATTACAGAAGCCGGGCTTAAAAAACAATTGACCATCATAGCTTCCGCAGAAATGGAAGGAAGGGAAACCGGTACCGAAGGTCAAAGGAAGGCCGCGGCCTATATTGAAAGCCAATTCAAAGCGATTGGTTTGAAATCCCCCGCTTCTTTAAAAGGATACCAGCAATTGTATCCCTTGCTGAAAGACACCCTGGTTCCAAAAGCTTTTAAAATCGGCGACAGCAAGTTCGAGTATGGAAAAGACTATATTCTTCAGCCGGGCAGTGGCAAGGAAGATGAACTTAAAGCCAGCGACATCGTTTTCGCGGGTTATGGCATCGAAGACAAAAATTATGATGACTATGCAGGAAAAGATGTGAAAGGAAAAGTAGTCCTGATCCTGAACGGCGAGCCTGAAGCAAATGGTAAATTCCTTGTTAGTGGAACAGACAAGCGTTCCAACTGGGGATTCAGCGCTACAAGGAAAGCAACGGTGGCCAGGCAAAAAGGTGCGGTAGCTGTTTTGTATATCAATACCGCCTGGGATTCTATTCCTGCGGCTGTGGCTCAAAACTCAAGGAAAACCAATCTTTATTTTCCACGCACGGGTGATGAGCGCTTAACCATTGCGACGCTTACTCCCTCTTCGCTGAACAAGATTTTGACTGAAAAGGAAGCCACTGCTATTCTCGCGGCGGCGAAAGCAAAAAGCCCACTCAATGATTTGAAGATCGAAAAAAAGGTAAAAACAAATCTTGCTTTCAAGAAAACAAGCACGCAGATTGACGCGAGCAATGTGATCGGATATATTGAAGGAACGGACAAGAAAGACGAGTACGTTTTCCTTACCGGCCATTATGATCATTTGGGAAAACGCGGTGATGTAATTTACTACGGCGCCGACGATGACGGAAGCGGTACCGTAAGCGTGATTGAAATGGCTGAAGCATTCGCAAAAGCCAAGGCTGAAGGCCACGGACCAAGAAGAACTGTTGTATTCATGACCGTTAGCGGTGAAGAAAAAGGCTTGTGGGGTTCAGAATATTATTCCGAACACCCGGTTTTCCCGCTCGAAAAGACCACAGTTGATCTGAACACAGACATGGTTGGCCGCCTGGATCCCAACAGGAATTATGGCGACAGCACCAACTATGTGTATGTGATCGGCAACGACAAACTGAGTACAGACCTCGATCCTATTCACAAAGCAGCGAACGCTCAATACACGAAGCTGGAATTGGATTACAAATTCAATGATCCGAAAGATCCGGAAAGGATTTATTTCCGCAGCGACCATTACAATTTCGCAAGAAAAGGAGTTCCCATCATTTTCTTCTTTGATGGCATTCATAAAGATTACCATAAGCCCTCCGACACAGTTGACAAAATCAATTTCGATGTTATGGAAAAAAGGGTGCGGTTCGTTTTCATGACTGCCTGGGACATGGCCAACCGTGATGAGATGCTTAAACGGGATATTGCCTTGCCAACTGAAGTAAGATAGAAAAGAATTGAATTGATTATAGAAAACCTCGCAGTAAAAATGGCTGCGAGGTTTTTTTTTGCCTGAAAAACAATAATAAAAATAGGATTGAACTTTGAATCAATTCAGTAAAAAACGATACTTAATGGGAAGGGGCATATTATTGGCAAATAAAAAGGGATATGGTAATTTAGGGAAGAAGTACAATTGTTAGGGCTAAACAGGGAAACGTTTTCAGGTAATTTTAAATAATATTACAACGTTCTGCAACAAATAGGAAGAATATTGAGTAAGAAATAAAAACGGCAAAATCAATCATGAAAAAGAAACCAAATCTTGCGTTAACAGTTGTTCTTATTATTATAATAGAAGGATTCGCTATCTATTTGAATATGGTAGCACATCCTCAATCTCAACCAGGATTAACTATATTCATAGTCGCATTGCTGGCTTTGATATTTGGTACCTATATGAGTTATCGTTCCAAAAGCAATAAATAAGTTAGAATGGAGGTAACATAAAATGAACAAAGAAAGATTAAAATATGGAATAACTTTTTGGATTGGAGGGGGTGTTTATAGTTTGATAAATTTGATTATGAACCTTAAAAAAGTTATTCAAAGTGAGATACTTGTTTATAATATCCTTATAACCGGAGTTGCTATTCTGGGCCTGATTCTGAATGTAATTTTATTGAAAAAAGAAAAAAAATAGCGCGAAGTGTTTTGTGAAATTGAACAAATTTAATTAAAGAAATATTGGTAAGATGGTAACACTAACCACATTCCGCAAATTAGCGCTCTCGTTGCCTGAAGCAACAGAGGAACCGCACTTTGAGAAAATTTCCTTCAGGGTAAAGAAAAAAATCTTTGCCACTTATGATGTGAAAAATAAGAGCGCCTGCGTTAGGATTTCTGAAATTGACCAGCATGTGTATTCCTCAATTGATCGGACAATTATTCATCCGGTTGATAATAAATGGGGAAAGCAAGGGTGGACTATTATTGAAATGAATAAAATCAATAAAGAACTTTTTAATGAGGTGCTGACAGCCGCTTACTGTGAAGCGGCACCAAAAAAACTTCTTACCCGGTAAACATCAAATACAGCGAATGAAAAACGATTTGTTCATTTGCTAATATATATTCTTTGAAAAATAGTTTAAGGTTAGCGGAATTTTTCCTTAATTCCGTAACGACAAATAAAACCGTTCTCATTTTCCTCAATCCCTTTTTATTCCCGGAACCACTGGCAAGCTTTCATTGCCTGTTTCATTCACCGATTGAACCGCGAAAAAATAATTGTCTTTGGAATAAGGAAGTGTTATTTCATTCTTTGTTGAAAAAAACTTCGTTTGCCAAACCGGGCTCGTGGTTTCCCTGATTAAAATATAATAGCCCTTTGCTTTTCCGCTTTTTGGCGGGAGCCAGGAAAGCGATGAGTTGTTGGAAAGCTTTTTTATTTCGATCTTCACTTCTTCAGGAACGGAAGGCGCCTTCGCCAGGTTGGCCAGGTTCGACAAATTCATCGCTGTGTTTTTCCTTAAGTATTCAAAGTCGATATGCTCGGGAAGGTCGCCATAGCGGATGCCATTTTCCTCACGCACATCCTGATGCTGGCGCGTAAAGTTTTCATTCATTTCCGTAATTCTTACCGCCGGAAATCCGTTTTGCAAATAAGGCAAATGGTCGCCGCCTCTTAAAAAGCGGTCGCTCCTGTAAATCATTACCACTTCAAGGTTATCAACATAGCGCTCGCCGATTTCCTTTACATAGCGGGCTAGCTGCCTGGATTTGCCGTCATTTTCCAGGCCCATTGACTTTATCCTTGCAATATTTTTTTCGGTTTCAAAAGCAGGAATTCCCTCACTAAAAACGCGCACTTTCGTGTTATTGATAATATTCGTTTCGTTGCTGTTATTGCTTCCCATGATATCATTGTTGAGGACTGCTTCAACATTCCAGTCCTGCTTTTTCGCCTTGTCGGCCATAAAAGTGGATCCCAGCAAACCCTGCTCCTCGCCGCTCACCGCCACAAAAATTATCGTCGCCGGAAAAGAATGTTTGCTCATGATCCGGGCACATTCGATAACCGCGGAAGTTCCGCTGCCGTCATCATTCGCTCCCGGCGCATCGCCGGTCCTGTCCATCACGCTGGTGCGCATATTATCCAAATGGCCGCTGATAATGAAAATTCGGTTATCGTTGGGGTCGGTTCCTTTCAAAGTTGCCATAACATTTCCCAAAACAAGCGGAACATCCACCCGTTTTCCATTAGGCTGAATGGTGGTGGTATCAATAAAAGCGGTCAATCTCCCACCGGAACTTTTTGCAAACTCGTTGAACTTTTTCAACACCCAGTTTCTTGCGGCGCCAATTCCTCTTTTAGGATCGGTTTGGGTGCTTAACGTATTCCTTGTTCCAAAAGAAACCAAAGTGTTGATATATGACCGAAGGGAATCCGGAGAAACTTCAGATACCATTTGCGCAATTTCCGCGTCGCGATGAATGATGGTTTGGGAAAAAGATTGCCGGGCAGCAAAAACAAAAATGAATGTGAGAAGCAATAGTTTTTTCATGCAATAAAGTTTCGGTAAATATATCCCTGAATCTTTATTTATTTTCTTGCCGCTCATAAATATTTTGGGAGAATCCTTTACGCATCCAGCAGACGAACTTTTTTCCAGGATTTATAGCAGGTATCCCCCGGTGTTCCTGGTGATTTTCGCGACATACGCTAAACTAATACGGACGCAAACTTTGTTTGAAAGCCTCACCACAACCTCTCTTCAAAATCAAGCAGACGAACTTTTTTGCCAGATTTATCGTATGTTTAATGAAGACATAACAGGCTCTTACATTCCATAACGCCCTAAACCGTTAACTCCATAAGCTCCAAAGCCGATTATCCCACCAAAAATGGCCATGAGTATGGCTGCGATCACGAACCCGATCACGATCATTACGATAAAAGCGACGATCATATAAACTACCTTTTTGTCTTCCGGTGTTTTTTTCAACGGGCCAAGGCCGAGATAAAGCAGGTAAATTGAATAGATCCATCCTGCAATTACCAGTAAAATCCCGAGTACGGGTATGAAAGAAAGCAACCCTGCGATCCAGGTGGGCGTATAGGAATATGCAACAAGCTGAGCTGATTTGTTGAGGTTTTTTTCGGACGAAAAACTTGGAGCCAGCAGGTCGATCACATAGATTGAAATATAAAAGGAAATGAGGATTGAAATAAAACCCATGATTGCTGCCCAGATGAAATAGCTCCCAAAAGGTCCAGCCCAAACAAAGCCGCGAAGAACAGATCCTATGGAAGAAATAATCGCCATTGGCAGTACGTATCCGATGAATAAAGAGCCGGGCGTGGTCGATTCGGTTTCTACGACAAGCCATTCCGTTTTGGGCGAGGTGATCATGTTTTTTGCTCGTTGAATTAAGTTCATTTTAGTTTAGTTTTAATTTGAAGTTATGTTTGCAGCAAAGCTTTGTTCGATAAAAAATGAAGTTGAATGGCCATACCTTTTATGCAACCGAAATCCAGGAGTTCGTGGTGAAATAAAATCAATTCATTAATTCAAATGAACTGTTTACGGCGTTGTAAGGTCATCCTCAACAACCGTTGTTCCCGGCATGACAGGTGGCGTTGTTGGAGGATTGGATGATTCGGGAGGCAACTTTCCAGAATTGCTGAATTTGGTTTCAAAGTCCTTTTTCACGCTTTTGAAACCGTCCTTTAAATTGTCCGTGGCCGACCTATAAAAATAAGCGGAAAGCAGGATCCCGATTGAAGAAAGGCCGGCAATGTAGAGCCCAAAGCCAACGCCGGAAGATCCGAGAATTGAATTAGCAGCCTGCGAGTAAAACCAAACTACCAGAAGCAAGGCAATCGCTCCTGCTATAAGTGTAGCTATCCATGGAGTTGTATCCAAATTTTTTATCTGATCGCCCAATAATGCAATTATTCCAACAGTTACAAAACAGAGAAAAACGAGAATTCCCTTATCGTGCATCCCGTTGACACTTTGGCTATAGCCAAAAATTGAAAGCGAAACCCAGGGAAGAAACATCGAAATGAAACCGGCGGCCGCTGAGATCAAAACAAATTTTCTTTGTTTGCTCATTGTTTGGAAATTCATGATTGTAGGTTTTAAAAAGTAAAAAATGAATTACGGTTTTAAAACGGCAAGCAACTATTTCATCAAGGGCAGATTATTTCAAAACATAAATATAACAAAACCTTTTTTTACTTATACTATTTTTTTGAAAGAGAACATCTTGTTCTTGCTGACCACAGTTTCCAGGTCGGCGATTATTTTAGCTTTTTCCTCTTTAAAAATGGAGACGGTACTTTCTAGTTCGTTAAGGCGCAAGGATCGCGACTCAAGCTCTTTTACCTTTTGGATTGCAACAAAAATCTGCCTTCTCAAATCATCATTTTCACTTTGCAGGGCCAGATGCTGGCTTTCCAACTGCGCATATTTCTTTTTGATAGTGATTTCTGAAAGCAGGATTTCCTCAAGCTCCTTTTCCCGTTGAGCGGCCGCTTCGAGCTGCCTTTGCATCAAACCAATGTTATTTTGCATGGATTGCAGGTCATTCAGCCTTGCATCATAATCGCTTTTCAGAGCCGCCGACTGGCTCTTATTCTCTTTAATTGAATTAAGTTCGCTTTCAGCAGCTTCCAGTTTTTGCCTGGTTTCATCCAATTCATTTTCCAATTTCTCTTTCACCTCGTTTTCCTGGTAGTAGAGTTCTTTCCAGTCTTCTTCATCCTGTTTCACTTGAGGGCTGCAGTCTTGCTGACTGGCACAGGACTCTTCCAAAACTTTAAGGCGCTGCTGAAATTTTGTAAACTGGATCTCATAAAAGGCCGCATTTTCTTCAACGAGTTTCAACTGATTTCTCAGGTTCCGGATAATTTCCTGCTGGCCCGGAGAACCGCTTTCAGAAAAATCTTTTTTAAAGCCAAAGGAAAACTTTTTGTCTTCCGGCAGATAATCATTGCTGCTCACGATCATGTGATAGGTAAAAATGAAAGCAGCAACTAGTACAATGAGGGATATGATCCACCAAATCCACATAAGCATTATTTTTAAAGAATAATGAACACAAATTTTAGTTTAACCTGGGGGCTATTGTGTGGATTTTCAAAGGATTATTCCCTGCTTATTCTTCAAGGGAAATAGAAAGCATGTTAGCGGCGTGTAAAATAAGTAAAATTATCCAGTTACCAAAGTTCCCACTTTTTCACCAGTAACAACGCGCAGCAAAGTGCCCGGTGTGTCCATGTCAAAAACAATAATGGGAAGTTCATTTTCCATGCATAAAGTGAAGGCGGTCATGTCCATTACCCTTAAATTTTTGGAAATGCATTCGGTAAAAGAAATAGTTTCAAACTTTTTTGCCATTTTGTCTTTTTCAGGATCGGCGGAATAAATGCCATCAACGCGGGTTCCTTTTAAAATCGCATCCGCTTTTATTTCAATGGCTCTCAGCGATCCCGCCGTGTCGGTTGTAAAGTAAGGGTTGCCCGTTCCCGCACCAAAGATCACCACCCTTCCTTTTTCCAGATGCCTTATGGCACGGCGGCGAATGTAAGGTTCTGCGATCTGTTCCATTTTAATGGCGCTTTGCAACCTGGTATAAACCCCGACCCGTTCCAACGCGCTTTGCAAAGCCATCCCATTTATTACGGTAGCCAGCATCCCCATATAGTCTCCCTGAGCCCTTTCAATTCCTGTTTCGGCTTCGTTCATTCCGCGATAAATATTCCCGCCGCCGATAACAATAGCTACCTGCACTCCCAATTCAGTTATAAGCTTAATGTCAAGCGCATATTGGGAAAGCACTTCGGAATCGAGGCCAAAATTTTTATCACCCATTAAAGATTCACCGGAAAGTTTGAGAAGAATTCGTTTAAACTTAGGAAGCATAAGTTGATTGCGGATTGTAAATTTAAAAATCGGTGCAAGATAACGGATAATTTTTATCTGCTGATAATGCATTGGTTTTTGGGGCCGGATTTGTGGGCTTAAAAATGACCTGCGTAATATTTTTTAATCCTTTTATCTTTTTATCAAAATTTCCCTTTACTTTTGCCGCCCCAAAAAGCGCATGTGGTGAAATTGGTAGACACGTCAGACTTAGGATCTGATGCCGCAAGGTGTGGGGGTTCGAGTCCCTCCATGCGCACTTTCTTCAACCCCTTTTCTGCAAAAGAAAATGTAAAACCGTTCCTTACGGTCATAAAATTAGAGCAATGGCAAGTGTAATTAAAGAAAATATAGGTAATCTTCACGATAAGCTGACTGTAAAAGTAACAAAGGAAGACTACCTTCCCTCATTTGAAAAAGCCATAAAAGATTATAGCAAGAAAGCCAACATTCCTGGTTTCAGAAAAGGAATGGTTCCGGCTGGAATGATAAAAAAAATGTACGGCGCTTCTATATTTTATGATGAAGTGATCAAATCTGTTGAAAAGGAACTGCAGGAATTTCTCGTGAAGGAAAAACCTGAAATTTTTGCGCAGCCTTTACCAATGGAAAATGATTTACGCAGCCTTGATATGAATAATGCCGCCGATTATGAATTTCCATTTGAAATCGGATTAAAACCGCAGCTAACCCTTGATGCCATTGCTTCTGCAAAGCCGGTATTGCATAAAGTGAAAGTTACTCCGCAAATGCTCGATGAAGAGATTGAAAAGATCATCACTAAAAATGGTGAGATGAAAGATGCGGAAACTGTTACCGGACCGGAAAACGTTTTGAATGTAACTTTTGAAGAAACAGATGCTGAAGGAAATGTAGCGGAAAATGCTGTTTCCCAGGATGATTCGATCCTTGTAAAATATTTTTCTGAAGAATATCAAAAACAACTCCAGGATAAAAAAGTAGGAGAATTTCTCGTACTGCAATTGAAAAACGCATTCGGGGAAAAAGAAAGAGAATGGATCTTATCAGATTTGGGACTTGATAAAAATGAAGAATCTTCCATTGAGAAATTTTTCAAAATGACCATCACCAAGATTGGTTTGGTTGAAAAGAAAGAACTTAATGAGGAATTTTTTAATCAGGTATTTCCCGGAAAAGATCTTAAAAATGAAGAAGAATTCCGCAAAGCACTTGAAGAAGAGATTCAAAAACAATGGGATGCTGCCAGCCGCAATCAAATGCATGATCAACTTTATCATATTTTGCTTGAAACTCCGGTTCAATTTCCCGAAACATTTCTGAAACGCTGGCTGGAAATTGGCGGCGAAAACAAAAAAAGTGCTGAAGAAGTTGAGGCTGAATTCCCAAAATTTATCAACCAGTTGAAATGGACCCTCATCAGCGATAAAATAATCAGTGATAATAAACTCGAAGTTTCTGATGAAGAATTAAGAAACAGTGTCAAAAACGACCTGATGGGATATTTTGGACAAGCCAACCTATTGGGTGGTGATATGTCCTGGTTGGATTCGTATGTGGACAGGGTTATGAAAGACGAAAAACAGGTTGATCAATCATACAGGAAAATCATAACCGAAAAAGTATTCAACTGGCTTGAAACTCAGGTTTCTCCTTCCGAAAAAGAAAGCTCTGCAGAGGCATTTTTAGAAATGCAACACCATCACGAGCATTAATTGTTAATTTATTATTGTTTAAGGGTTGGTGGTAAGACGCAGAATATTGAATTTTGAATATTTTGTATAGAGCATTTGAAGTATTGAGTATTGAGTATTGAGTATTGAATATTGAATATTGAGTATTGAATATTGAATATTATAGTATTATTGAAACTTTACTTTAAAAAGCTATTTCAACCCCATACGTACTTCGTGTCGTCTACTGCCAAACCTCCCCTCCTTTATTTGACATTCTGTCTTATTTTTTTTGTTAGCATAATATTTGGAACTTCACCGCTTTAAAAAAGAATTACACTAAATTCACTTTATGAATACAGGAAAAGAATTTGAAAAATTTGCAGTCAAGCATCGCGGCATCAGCAGCAATACGCTTAGTGGCTATATAAGACATAACGTCACCAATCTTACCCCAAACATTATTGAGGAAAGGCCTATGAATGTGGCTGTGATGGACGTTTACAGCCGTTTGATGATGGACAGGATCATCTTTTTGGGTTATCCGGTGAATGACGAGGTGGCCAATATCATCATTGCCCAATTATTGTTCCTGGAGAGCACCGACAGGACAAGAGACATTCAGATGTATATCAATTCCCCGGGTGGAGGAGTTTATGCAGGACTAGGATTATATGACACCATGCAATTCGTTACACCCGATATTGCCACCATCTGCACTGGCATGGCAGCAAGTATGGCAGCCGTTCTCATGGCTGCAGGTGCTCCTACAAAAAGAAGTGCATTAAGGCATTCCCGCATTATGATGCACCAGCCAAGTGCGGGCGCAGCAGGTCAGGCATCCGACGTTCAGATCACGGTAAACGAAGTGAGAAAGATCAAGCATGAACTTTATGATATCTTAAGTACTCATACCGGCCAAACTATTGAAAAGGTAGCTAAAGACAGTAACCGTGACTTCTGGATGACCGCCGAAGAGGCAAAAGAGTACGGTCTTGTAGACGAAGTACTTATCACTAATTCAAGAAAACAAAAAAAATAAAGCCCAATTCAAACTTAAAATTATGAATTTTTATAACAATAATTTGTCCCGCTTTGAACAGGAAGAAGAGCCAGAAATAGCAGTTCCGGATAATCCAATGGAAAAGATGATGGGCGCATGGATGTTTGATAAAAAATTTATTGAGCAACGCAAGGTTTTTCTGTGGGGTGAGGTTCATGACAAAAGCGCAAAAGAGATTACCAACCGCCTTCTTTATCTTGATGCGGTAGATCCGGGCAAAGAGATTACTTTTTATATCAACAGTCCGGGAGGGGTTATTACCAGCGGAATGGTGATTTACGACACCATGAAAATGATCTCTTCACCTGTAAGTACGGTTTGCATGGGCATGGCCGCAAGCATGGGAAGTATTTTATTAAGCGGTGGGGAAAAAGGGAAACGCTATATTTTTCCACATGGTGAAGTAATGATCCATCAGCCAAGCGGCGGCGGCCAGGGAACGAGTGCCGATCTGGAGATTATGGCCATTCAAATACAAAAAGCAAAGCAATTAGGTGCTAAGATCTTGGCGGAAAATTGCGGCCAGACTTACGACAAGGTTATGGAGGATTTTGACCGTGATTATTGGATGGACGCTGAAGAAAGCAAAAAATATGGCATCGTTGATGCTATTTTAAAAAAGTTATAAAGCATCATTCCGACAGATTTTACTGTCTGTTTATTACACTTATAAATTGCATAAGTTAAAAAAAAGCAATTAAGAAAATATCTGAACCCATGGCGAAACAACAAACTTTACATTGCTCATTTTGCGGCAGAAACCGTGACGAAGTGAAAATTCTGATTGCCGGGCAGGAAGGCCACATCTGCGAAAATTGCGTAGAGCATGCTCAGGAAATTATCGTTCAGGAAATTTTACCCGCACAGGAAAAAGCTTCCAGCTCATCCAATTATAAACTATCGGTTAAAAAACCAATGGAATTAAAAAAATTCCTTGATGAATACATTATCGGACAGGATGATGCGAAAAAAGTGCTTGCGGTGGCCGTTTACAACCATTATAAGCGTCTTAACCAGAAAATTGACAGCGATGTTGAAATTGAAAAAAGCAATATCATCATGGTGGGCGAAACCGGTACCGGAAAAACATTGCTTGCGAAAACAATCGCAAGGATTTTGAACGTTCCTTTCGCGATCGTTGACGCTACAGTTTTCACTGAGGCAGGTTATGTTGGAGAAGATGTTGAAAGCATTTTGAGCCGGCTTTTGCAGGTTTGCAATTTTGATGTTAATGCCGCCCAGAAAGGGATTGTTTACATAGATGAGATAGATAAAATCGCACGCAAAAGCGATAACCCGAGCATTACCCGCGATGTTAGCGGCGAAGGCGTTCAACAGGGGTTGCTCAAACTTCTTGAAGGTACCGAAGTTCTCGTTCCGCCGCAAGGTGGTCGCAAGCATCCTGAGCAAAAGCTGATCAAGGTTAACACGAGCAACATCCTCTTTATTTGCGGCGGGGCTTTCGACGGAGTGGACAGATTGATTGGAAGAAGGATTAATACCAATGCAATTGGCTTCAGTGTGAATAAAGAAATGCAGGAATACCAACGCAAAAATCTTCTGCAGT
The DNA here is from genome assembly GCA_963696835.1 of uncultured Chitinophagaceae bacterium. Taxonomy (GTDB): domain Bacteria; phylum Bacteroidota; class Bacteroidia; order Chitinophagales; family Chitinophagaceae; genus Ginsengibacter. Next base: position 59,271 of record CAVOLS010000013.1, read on the forward strand.
TTGTAAATGCCCAGGACCTTAAATCCTTTGGCCTTATTCCCGAACTGCTTGGCCGTTTGCCTGTTGTTACTTTTCTCAATCCTCTTGATGCTACAACACTTAGAGGCATTCTAACTGAACCAAAAAATTCTCTTATCAAGCAATATAAAAAATTATTTGAGATCGAAGGGATTGAATTGGTTATAGAGGACGATGTATATGATTTCATGGTTGAAAAAGCGATGGAATATAAATTGGGTGCCCGCGGTTTGAGAAGCATTTGCGAAAGTATTTTGACAGATGCGATGTATGAACTGCCATCACAAAAAGTAAAAATATTTACGGTTACAAAAGAATACGCAGAAAGGAAATTTACCACCAGCAAAATGAGTTTGCTTAAGGTTGCCTGATGGCATTTGATATTTTTTGAGAACCGGCCTGCACGTGAGGCCGGTTTTTTATTTACCTCCTTTTCAATGCCTCCATTGTCTGCAAATAATTTTATAGCTTTTCAACTTCGTTTCTGTTTTTAATTTTACTTTTACCCGGTTCTTATAATTTTTTTTTAAAACAAGTTTTTTAAATTTCGAATTAAATGGTTGATGTAATTCTAGGCCTCCAGTGGGGCGATGAGGGAAAAGGGAAAATCGTAGATTATTTTGCTCCAAAATATGACGTCATAGCACGCTTTCAGGGCGGACCTAACGCAGGCCACACACTTTATGTGGATGGAAAAAAAATTGTGCTGCACCAGGTGCCCTCCGGTATTTTTCATGAAAACAAAATTAACCTGATTGGCAACGGTGTCGTGCTCGATGTGATCACCCTGAAAAAAGAATGCGAAGCAATAGCGGCTTTCGGTATCGATTATAAAAAAAGCCTTTTCATCAGCGAAAGAACGCATTTAATTTTGCCCACTCACAGGGCAATAGACCGGGCAAGTGAAATGGCAAAAGGAAAAGACAAAATCGGATCTACATTGAAAGGGATAAGCCCTGCTTATATGGACAAAACCGGCAGGAACGGACTTCGTGTTGGCGACTTACTACAAAAGAATTTTGGCGCTAATTATAAAAAATTACGTTCAAAGCATCAGCAGATTCTTGATAATTTTGGTTTCGATGAAAACCTCTCGGAAGCAGAAGACGACTTCTTTGAGGCGCTGGAATTTTTGAAAACCTTACAGATCGTAAATGGGGAATATTTCATCAACGATCTTATTCAAAATGGCAAAAAAATTCTTGCCGAAGGCGCGCAGGGAAGTATGCTTGATGTTGATTTCGGCACTTTCCCTTATGTCACTTCTTCCAGCACTATTACCGCTGGTGTAGGAAGCGGACTTGGAATCTCTCCGCATCAAATTAAGGAAGTAATTGGAATTACAAAAGCCTATTGCACCCGTGTGGGCAGCGGTCCGTTTCCAACAGAACTGGAAGACGCAACAGGAGAACTTATCAGGAAAAACGGGAATGAATTTGGCAGCACCACCGGAAGGCCCCGCCGCTGCGGTTGGATCGATCTTGTGGCACTAAAATTCGCCTGCATGATCAATGGTGTAACTCAACTGGTAATGACCAAAGCAGATGTCCTTGATGAGTTGGACGTACTCAAAGTTGCGAATGCTTACAAGATCAACGGAAGAGAAACAATGCAGGTGCCATTCCAGATGGAGGGCCTTGAAATGGAACCTGTTTATAAAGAATGTAAAGGTTGGAAAAAAGATATATCAGGTATAAAGGATTTTAAAAATCTTCCTGTTGAAATGAATACATATATCAATTATATCAACACGGCTTTAGGAGTTCCGGTAAACTTTATTTCCAATGGTCCTGGCACAGATCAGATTATTGTGGCATCATGATTGCGACTTGTTTCTGTCCGAAATAATTTTAAAAAAAAGTATCGATTATTTTTGGATAATTAAAAATCAAATTGAAATTTTACATAAAAAAATCCTTAGCATAAAATGAAAACAAAATCTGATAAGGAAAAAGAAATTCCTGCTAAAAAAACGACTAAAGAATCAGTGAAGTCATCGACGAATAAAAAAAAGGATCTTGATGAAGACGATGATGATGATTTTGAAGAGGAGGTGCCAGCAAAGAAAGGAAAGACTTCTGCGTCAAAGAAATCCAAAGATTTGGATGACGATGATGATGACGATGTTGAAATAGAAGATGATTGGGGTAAAAGCGATGATGACGACTATGATCCGGATTTTGAAGAGTTCGATATTCCAAAATCAAAAGCAAAAAAATCTTCAGGAAAAAAAGGAAAGGAAGACGATGATTTCGATATGGATGATGACTTTAAAACCCTTGACCTTTTCGACGACAGTGACCTGATGGAGGATGATGATTTTTAAGGAAATTGTTAGGTTCAAACATAATTTTGAAAAGAGAATTTACTTCATACCCGGTTACTGACTTTTATAATTTTAAAACTCAATTGCTGAACTTTGGAACAAGGTTCAGCAATTTTTGTTTTTTGGATAATCATGAATATGAGTTTGATAAATCACATGAATGTCTTGCGGCGGCCGGTGCGCTTGCTTCTCTTACTTTCGGCAAGGACAAAGGATTGCAGGAACTCGCAGTTTTTCAGACCCAAAATAAAGACTGGATTTTCGGCCATGCTTCCTATGATTTGAAAAACTGCATTGAAGAACTTTTTTCCAGCAATCCTGATGGCATAGGTTTTCCGGATTTTCATTTTTTTGTTCCGGAGACCGTCTTCATTCTATCGAAAGAAAAAGTGGAAATAAGTACGTTTGGAGAAAAGAGTGCCGATGAAATTTTTCATGAAATAAGTTCCTGGGCTGCTAATAAATATGTCTCACAAAAAGTGTCTTTAAAAAGCCGGTTTACCCGACAGGAATACATTGAAACGGTAAAGCGACTGCAGGATCATATCCACAATGGCGATTGTTATGAGATCTGTTTTTGCCAGGAGTTTTTTGCAGAAAATGCAGCGCTGCATCCGGCCTCCCTTTTTCAAAAATTATGTGATCATTCTCCAAACCCTTTTTCTGCCTTTTATAAACTTGACGAAAAATATCTTATCTGCGCAAGCCCGGAGAGATTCTTAAAAAAGAAGAATAACAGCATTATTTCCCAACCTATAAAAGGCACCTCAAAGAGGACACATCACCAAAGCGACGAGGATGAAAAAGCGGCTTTGCAACTGGATGAAAAGGAACGTGCTGAAAATACCATGATTGTGGATTTGGTAAGAAATGATCTGTCAAAAATTTGTACTGAAGGTTCGGTACAAGTTGTTGAATATTTGAAGATCTATTCTTTTCCGCAGGTACATCAAATGATCTCCACCATAACGGGAAATCTTCGAGACCAGGTTTCTATTGCTGAAATTTTCCGCGCCACATTCCCTATGGGGTCTATGACAGGAGCTCCAAAAAAGAAAGTGATGGAATTGATAGAACAATATGAAAGAACAAAAAGAGGTTTGTTTTCGGGCACTGTAGGCTATGTTGATCCGGAAGGAAATTTTGATTTCAATGTCATTATCAGAAGTATGCTTTATAATCGCGGGAGCGGTTATCTTTCTATTCATGCAGGCTCAGCGATAACCATCAAAAGTGATCCTGAAAAGGAATTTGAAGAATGTATGTTAAAAATAGAGGCGATGAAAAATGTGCTGGAATAGCCATTTTTTGATGAAATTAAAAAGGCTTATTTTTTTGGATAGATTGTTTTTGTATCCATATTTACATTTCCCAATAATTGCTGCACGCACTGGTTAAGAATTTCGTATTTATTGGCTATGAATAACGTCATCTTATCGTTGGGCAATTCCAGATTAAATGTAGCGCCCCGGGAAAGTTTTTCATCAAATCCGGGGTTATACCGATTGAAATCTTTAATGTTCATTTCAATGTTTTTGGCAATTACTGCCGCTTTATATCTTCCTGAAACCTCCATTGACGACAAATCGTTTTTTTCAGACTCAGAAATCAACGGGCTGTTTGAGAGATTGTCTCCAAAGTTGGAATAATCGAACTTCGCTTCTGCAAGCACTCCTGAGGCAGTCCCCGTCTCCATAATATAGTGGGTGGCTATAAATTTTTTAACGTGGTTGCGGGATTCTTCAGGAAGATAATATTGCAAATTCCAAAAGTTGCGGCTGCCACTTTTTTTAATAGCGGTGTAAACCCGTCCCGGACCTCCGTTATAGGCTGCAATTACCAATAGCCAGTCTTTGAGATCCTTGTAAAGATTGAGCAAGTATTTAGCGGCTGCATTGGTGCTTTTGTAATAATCAATGCGGTCGTCTTCAAACTGGTTTACGCGCAGGCCGTAGTCTTTGGCGGTATAGCTCATGAACTGCCATGGGCCGCGCGCTCCCGCAGAGGATAGGGCATTCGTTTTCAAATTACTTTCTATAACGGCCAGGTATTTCAATTCTTTAGGAAGGCCATATTGTTCCAGGATTCCGTCAATAAAATTAAAATAAGGCAGACCTGTTTGCTTTAAATTTTGAAGATATTTTGTGTGTGACTGCAGGTAGTCCTGCATGTAATTTTCTGCATAAGGATTCACCTGCGATGAATAAGGCATCAAAGGATTATAAGAATAATTTTTGAAGAGATTTTTGAATCCATATTTGGTCACCTGGCTGAGATATTGAACCTTTTCTTTTTTCAATGGTTTCTTTGATTCAATCACTTCAGTAATCATCTTGTCCTCCTGTTTTTCATTTGCCGTTATCGCGGAATCAGGCGGAATACCAGTTTGTTGGGCATTCGCTGATTTTTCAGCCAGTAAAACGAAAAGGGGGATCAATATGAACAACACTCTCTTCATTGATAAGATTTATGCTCTTTCAAGATGATAGATGAAATTTGCATTAAAGTTAGCTCATTATACTTATCAGACAGTAGCTGAACTCCAAAGGGCATGCCATTGCTATGTTTGAATAAAGGCAAAGAAATGGCCGGAATTCCAGTCAGGTTTGCATAAACGGTATAAATATCTGCCAAATACATAGAAAGCGGGTCTTTCTTCATGCTCCCAATGGCAAAGGCCGTCTGTGGAACTGTTGGCAAAAGCAGTGCATCGAAGTTGCTGAAGATCTCTTTTGTTTGCGAAACCAACAGTTTTCTTACCTGCTGCGCCTTTGTAAAATAGGCATCATAAAAACCTTCACTTAGAACAAAAGTTCCGAGCATGATCCTTTTTTTCACCTCTTTTCCAAAAGCACTTCCTCGATTTTTTTTGTAGAAGGTGTTCAGGTCTTCTTCCTCACCTTTATGCCGGTAGCCATATCTTACACCATCATATCGGGAAAGATTGGAGGAAGCCTCGGCTGTTGTGAGAACATAGTAGGCAGGAACGATATAATCAATCAGGTCAAAATTAATTTCTTCAACCTCATGGCCCTCGTTTTTTAAATTAACGGCTAACTTTCTGATACTGTTATTTATTTCGCTGTCAAGGCTTTCATGATCCAGAGCGTTTTTAAATACAGCGATTTTGTATTTTTTTGGTTCACAGCAAACGGACATTTTTCCGGGATTTTTCATGCTGACCGTACTGTCATATTCGTCGGGCCCGCTCATCACTTCCAAAACTTTCGCCGTGTCTTCAATATTTTTTGAAAAAATGCCGATCTGATCAAATGAGGAAGCATAGGCGATTAAGCCATGCCGGGAAATGGTTCCATAGGAAGGCTTGAGTCCGACTATGCCACAAAAATCGGCAGGCTGCCTTACGGATCCACCCGTATCGCTGCCAAGGCTCACCATGCACATATCTGCCTGAACCGCCACTGCAGAACCACCTGAAGAACCACCAGCTACCCGCGTTTCATCCAGGGCGTTTTTCACATTTCCATAAACGGAATTTTCATTGGTGCTGCCCATGGCAAATTCATCACAGTTGCAATTACCAATTATGATGGCATCTTCCGCCAGAAGCCTTTCCACGGCTGTGGAATTATAAATGGAAACAAAATCCTTTAAAATTGCGGATGCGGCAGTTACTTTATGGTCTTTATAGCAGATCACATCTTTTAAAGCTATTACTACGCCATGAAGCTTTCCACATACAGCGCCGCATTTTCTCTTTTCATCTAAAAAATCGGCCCTTTCCCTGCTTTCTGTGCCATAAACTTCCACAAAAGCGTTAAGATGTTCGTTTTCCTTTATTTTATCTAAATAAAAATCAACTGCTTCCCGGCAGGTTGTGATTCCGTCAAAAAGTTGTTGCTGATAATCTGTTATATTCCGGTAAAGAAACAAGGTAATAGATTTTATTAAAAAAGGTTCAGGCGCTCATCCACTTATAGATGCTCGCCTCAACCTTCAGGATGAATAGGGTAATAAAAATTATTTAGGAAGCTCTGTTTCCGTAGTCTCTGCTTTGGGAGTTGCTGGTCTGTCTTTTTCCCTCATGCCAGCATCCAGTTCATTTTTTACATGATCTTTTGCATCATTGAATTCGCGCACTCCACGTCCGATTCCACGCATCAGATCCGGAATTTTTTTGCCTCCGAAAAACAATAGGATAACCAGCACAATCAATATCCATTCGGAACCTCCCGGCATGGATAATAAAAATTCTGGCTTGAATAATAGAAATGTCATTGTGTTTAAATTAGTTGTCAAAGATACGTCAATAATAATAACGCCAATTAGGACTGTTCGTTTTGAGGGATGTTTAACAGGCTTATTTTATTTAAGAACACGGCCGCATTTTGCTTTGCCGTTAGCTGCTTCATAAGGGGTGATTCCTCTGGCGCAGGATGCGAAAATTACTGAAACCAGGAACAGGAGAATGAAAAGTTTTTTCATTTATGAAAAGGTAGATGAGGTCGAGCTATATCAATAATAAAAATTTGGATGGCAAAAAACAGCAAATAGAAGAACGTAAAAATAATTCCAAAAAGGCAGAATTTTTGTTAATGTTCTTGTTGGCTGGGAAAGGACAAGTAAAAGGCGTGGGAAAATTTGAAAAAAAAACTTACAGTTTTATTTCTTCGTCGTTTTTATCATAAAAATGAAACTCAGTGAGGTGATAGTTTGTATTGGATTTCACTTTTATTTTCTGCTTGAATTTCCAGCTCCAGTTCATGCGTTTGGAAGGAAAACCTTTCGTTAAATAGGCATAAAGTATGGGATGAACTTCAATCGTAAGTCCTGTATGCTTTTGCATGATCAGGTAGCTAAGATTTTTTTCAATTTCATCCTCAAGCACAAGGGTGGAAGAAATTTTTCCGGTGCCTTCGCAACTGGGACAAACTTCCTGGGTGTTGATGCTCATTTCCGGCTTCATGCGCTGACGGGTAATTTGCATCAATCCAAATTTGCTGATGGCAAGCACCGCATGTTTGGCCCTGTCTGAGCGCATGAATTTCTCCATTTGCTCTGCAAGCTTTTTCTTGTTTTCAGGTAATTTCATATCAATGAAATCCACCACGATGATGCCGCCAATATCCCTGAGCCTGAGCTGGCGGGCTATTTCAGCCGCCGCTTCCAAATTGGTTTCGAAAGCGTTCTGCTCCTGGTTGTTGCCAACGCTCTTGTAACCGCTATTAACGTCAATCACATGAAGCGCTTCGGTGTGTTCAATAATGAGATAAGCGCCGCTTGGCAAATTGACGGTTTTTCCGAAAGACGCTTTTACCTGCCGGGTAATACCGTAAGTATCGAAAATGGGCGCTCCGTTGCTATGAAAAGAAAGAATGTCCGCTTTTTCAGGAGCGATCTTTTGCAGATAGGTTTTCGTATCGTTATAAATATTTTTATCGTTGACTACGATTTTATTAAAATCTTCAGTCAGCAAATCGCGCAGGATGCTGTTTGTTTTGCCTTCCTCGCTCATGATGCGTGCGGGAGGCACGGCGCCTTTCAGATTTTTCTGGATATTTTTCCAGGTATTGATCAATCCAAGCAAATCATCATGCAGTTCAGTAGTATGCTTTCCTTCAGCAGCGGTTCTAACGATAACCCCAAAGTTTTTGGGTTTTATTGCCTCAATAATTTTTTGAAGCCGCTTCCGTTCTTCTGAAGAATGAATTTTCCTTGAAACCGCGATAATATCATTGAACGGAGTGATAACAACATATCTTCCGGGCAGGGAAAGTTCACAACTAAGCCGCGGACCTTTTGCCGCAATCGGTTCCTTTAAAATCTGAACCAAAATATTCGGCTTGCCGCTTAGTACCTCTGCAATCTTTCCGGTTTTTACAATCTCCGGCTCTACTTTAAACGTTGAAAAATCGAACGCCTGCTCGGAATTGTCATTCATCGCCGTTTTAGTAAATTTTAAAATCGAGCGCACATAAGGGCTTAGATCCGAGTAATGTAGGAACGCGTCCTTTTCAAAACCCACATCAATAAAAGCCGCGTTAAGCCCGGGAATTAATTTCTTGACTTTTCCAAGGTATAAATCGCCCACTCCAAAAGTCGCGTCTGCATTTTCATTATGCAATTCCACGAGTTTTTTATCCTCAAGTAAGGCTATTTCAACCGCCTGGGGCAGCATTTATAATAAGTTCCTTGTTCAACTCAAAATCTTTTAATTAATTTCTTTACTACACGAAGGAAAAGATAAAAGCCGGGATTAACCGGCGCGGAAAGAAAAAGCAATTGAAATCAATTACCTCTTTTTATGACGATTCTTTCTTAAACGCTTTTTACGCTTATGAGTGGCGATTTTATGGCGTTTTCTTTTTTTACCACAAGGCATAACTGAGTATTTTTTAATAATATTTATAAAAAAAGATAAATTAAAAATCGTTTTTTAACTTACCGGTGTTGCGATCCTGAAACCTTTAATGGTCGTGACCATCATGGTTATCATTCAATGATTTGATTCTTTCATCTACTTCCTTGCTGTAGGCGGGATTGTTTACCAGATGCTTGCTTTGTTCATACCATTTAATAGCGTTCTGCTTATCACCCTCCGCAGCGTAAGCATCAGCAAGCCAGGAAACCGCTTCAAGATTATGGGGATCGAAAGTGACTACTTTCTTTAATCTTTCAATGGCCTTGTCGTTCTGATTCGAAATAACAGCGCCAATTCCCAAAACCATTTGAGCCTGCATGTTATTGGAATCTTTATGAACTACCTGCAGTAATTGCTGAATTCCTTTCATCGTTTGTTGCGCATCTCCGATCATTCCCTGTCCGTAAACATAGCAACTTCCCAATCCCACTTTCAAATCGTCATTATCAGGATTTAACTGTAATGCCTTTTCAAAAAGTGTTGCTGCCGTCTCTGCTTCCCATACTTTCAAGTCCGTTTTCCCCTCTCTTCTCATGTTCTCTAAAATCAAACGGGCAGCAAAGGTGAGGTTTTTTTCCGAATTATCCAACTTCGCCGATTCACTTAAATAATAAATATATGGAACAAAGGACGCTACTGAGTCTTTCCAGAAATCGGCAAGCAGCGCAAACTGGTTTTCAGACTGCTTTTTCACGTCGCCACGACTGATTCCATTTTCAATATTGGTAACATAAAGAAGCTGCGCTGGTGAAAGTTTTTGCTTCTCTTCCCTGATGGCGTTTTGAATATTAAACTCCGGCACAGCAGCGGTTGCAGCCGGGACAGTTTCGGTCTTTTTTGATTCCGTCTTTCCAAAAATCAGCAGGGTGAACAATAGGAGAATCCCTGCGCCAGCCAATATTATACGTTTTCTCAAATCTAATGAACGGGATTTTTTAGCCCGGCAGCAAAGGTAAGGCTATTCTTCCTCTTAATGTTGAAGATAGAAGGTGAATGTTGAGTGAAGAATTGATCCGGCAAACAGACTTTATGTAAAGATTTATCTGAATTTTCTTTTTACAGAAAAAAAATTTGGGGCTGTCGGCTGAAGATCCTTTACTGATCTACAGTTCCGGCTGCAAGGCAGTATCTTTTCCGCCATTGCCGTTGTAGAAGATCATTCCATTTTGAAGCGGAAAAGGATACTTGCCAGCATCCGGCAGCCACGCATCTTTAGTCCTTCCCTCAGCAGGAAAGCGCAGTCGTCGTTCGTTTCGCAGTCATCATCCATAGCAAACGAACTTTTTTTTAAAAATAATTTTTTCGGGTAGAAGGTTTTCGGAATTTCAATCTAGCCAACGGCCTTTTTTTTAAAATGCTTAATTCGGACAATTTCAAATGCAGCAGACGCACTTTTTTTGAAGATTTTTGAAAATAAAACTTGTCCTTAATTCTTAATTCAGAAGCTGAATAGTATAACACAATCCAACACCACCCTAATTTTTAATTCTTAATTTTTAATTCTTAATTCCAGGATCACGACTCTTTCGGTTGAATATTCTTCTCCTTAATTTCCTGAACGAATTCTTTGGAAGGCTTAAATGCGGGGATAAAATGTTCAGGAATATCCACAGCTACATTCTTTTTAATATTGCGGCCAATTTTGGCGGCCCGTTTCTTGGTGATAAAACTGCCAAAGCCCCTGATATAAATATTTTCTCCCTCGCCCAAAGATTCTTTCACTTCTTTAAAAAGTGCTTCAAGAGTTACCAGCACATCCACCTTGGGAATGCCTGTATTTTCTGATATCCGGTTAATAAGATCTGCTTTTCTCATTGGTGTCTTTTGAAAGTGAGATGAAAAAAATAATTTCTATCAAGTTGATGTTTAACCAGGTGCATAGCAAATTTAATAATCTTTATTGTAAAAACTTGTTCTAATATATCTTGCGCATCTGATTTTTTATAATTTCTTGAATCGCCTCAAAAAAGATACCTGTTTTAATGAATTGTGAAAAAAGATTTTCTTCTGGCCTCCTTTCCTGGAACAGAAATGAAAATATACGCCAAATGCCGTGGAAGGGAGAAACAGATCCGTATAAAATTTGGATCAGTGAAATCATTTTGCAACAAACGCGCGTGGCGCAGGGATTAGCTTATTATCAACGTTTCATTGATGCTTTCCCCGATGTCAATTCACTCGCCCTGGCGCCTCAGGAAAAAATTTTTAAACTTTGGGAAGGTCTTGGATATTATTCAAGATGCAGAAACCTGATTGCTGCGGCAAAACATATCCATGAAAATTTTGGTGGCCGCTTTCCTGAGAAATATGAGGAGATCTTAGCCCTGAAAGGAATCGGAACCTATACGGCCGCCGCCATTTGCTCGTTCGCCTTCAACCAGGCTTTCGCAGTTTTGGACGGTAATGTGTACCGGGTTCTATCCAGGTTTTTCGGAGTGGAAACCGCCATTAATTCAAACATCGGGAAAAAGTATTTTGCCTCTTTATCTCAGCGACTGCTGAATAAAAAAAATCCGGGCGAATACAACCAGGCCATCATGGATTTTGGAGCAGTGATTTGCAAGCCCGCCGCGCCCTTGTGCGCTGAATGCCCGCTTCAAAAAAACTGCCTTGCTTTCCTGGAAAACAAAGTTTCGTTTTTGCCCGTCAATGAAAAAAAAATCAGGCAACGGAAAAGATTTTTTAATTACCTGATCATCGAATTCGGCAACCAATTTTACCTAAAAGAAAGGACTGAAAAAGACATTTGGCAAAACCTGCATGAATTCGTTTTGATAGAAAGTGGTTCTTTTTTGGAAGAAACCGATCTTCTAAAAGAAGAGCTTTTTTTATCCATTTTAAAGGGGACACAGTTTGAGATAAATGCCGTTTCAAAAATATATTCCCAGAAACTAACTCACCAAGCCATTACAGGGCGATTTTTTCATGTTTCGATAAAGGAACCCTTAAAAAACGCAGAAAAAAAATATAAGCTCGTTTCTAAAGAGGCGATACAAAAACTGGCATTTCCGAAATTTATTGCCTCCTATTTGAAAGATAAAAATGTATCTTTAAATTTGGTGTAAAAATTTTTTAACTGACGAAAATCAGAAATTATGCGTGGAGTAAACAGAGTCGTATTAATTGGCAATCTTGGCAAGGATCCGGAGATTCAATATTTGGAAGGAAATATTCCCGTAGCGAAATTTCCTCTTGCAACAACTGAAAATTACAAAGACAAGCTCGGAAAATTAATTTCTCAAACAGAGTGGCATAATATTGTTTTATGGCGCGGATTGGCAGAACTGGCTCAAAAATACCTTCACAAAAGCAGCCTCGTTTATATTGAAGGACGCTTGAAAACAAGATATTGGGAAGACAGGGATCACAATAAAAAAGTTGCCACAGAAATCATTGCAGACAACCTGATCATGCTCGATAAGCGCGCGGACATGCATACGGAAGATCATGGCCCAGTGCCAGGACATGACATTCACTTGCAGGACGGCCATGAAAAATTACCTGAATAAACTTTTACCGGATAAATTTTACAAAAAAACTATCCGCATTTTTAACTAAATTTCTTGTTTTGGATTACCATTCGGTCATTGAAAATAATCATCATTTGCTTACGCTTCTAACCATTACTCCTGCAGCGACAACGATCCTTATTTTCGTTCTTTTAGTGTTGTTTTTATTATCCTTTTTACTGGCTGGCTCAGAGGTGGCGTTTTTCTCCCTGACCCTGAAGGATATCAACATGCTCAAAACCCGCCAGCAGCCATCCTACCGGCGAATTGTCACCTTGCTGGAAACGCCGAAAACCCTGCTGGCCTCAATGCTCATCGCAAATTGTTTCGTCAATATCGGCATCATTCTCATTTCTAATTCGCTTATGAATGAATGGGTCGGCACGCTCGGACTCAACCTGATGGTGGAGTTTTTACTGAAAGTGATCGTAGTCACCGCCATGCTGGTAATGTTTGGCGAGGTGCTTCCGAAAGTTTGGGCGACACATCATAAAATTTGGTTCGCGTCCACTTCTTCCATGATCATTGATATTTTCAACAGCCTTTTTTTCAAGATTAGCCGGCAACTTGTAAACCTGAGCGACAAAATAGAATCCACTTTTCAGTCCGGATCTTCCTCGCTCGATGACACACAATTAGACGATGCGATCGATCTTTTGCCCGAACATGAAGCAACCAGCGAAGAGAAGCAAATTTTGAAGGGAATCAGGAAGTTCGGCAACACCACCGTAAAGCAAACCATGCGTACCCGGCTGGACGTGAGCGGAATTGAAGTGAAAACTTCATTTACTGACCTCATTTTTAAACTTCGGGAAATGTCCTATTCCCGTGTGCCGGTTTATAAAAACAACCTGGATGAAATTATAGGAATACTGCACACTAAAGATTTGCTGCCGCATATCAATAAGGATGAAATTTTTGACTGGCATACGTTAATGCGGCCTGTATTTTATGTGCATGAGCAAAAACTAATTGAAGACCTCCTGCAGGATTTCAGGAACAAACGCATTCACATGGCCGTTGTGGTGGATGAATTTGGCGGAACTTCAGGCATCATCACCCTGGAAGATATTATGGAAGAAATTGTTGGCGACATCCAGGATGAATTTGATGATGAACAGAGCATTAATAAAAAAATTGACGAGTTCAATTATATTTTTGAAGGCAAAACCATGATCCAGGATGTTTGCCGCGCCTTGAATATTCCTAATCACACCTTTGATCTCTTGCGGGGAGAAAGCGATTCGTTGGGAGGATTGGTGCTTGAAATCGCCGGAGAATTCCCTAAGGTCAACGAAGAGTTTGTTACTCAAAATTATATTTTCACGCCGCTTGAGATCAACAAGAACCGCATAGAAAAAGTGAAGGTCACTATTAAACAAAAAGAAGAATCCTAAATTTGACAAGTTGAAAATAAACCGGGCGATGAAAAATGTAGTTTTCCTGATTTTTGCCGTTTTGCTCGCAAGCTGCAATTCTACCTATACTTCAAAAAAACAAGGATATTATAAAATTGATTTCCCGCAGAAGGAATATACGGTTTTTAATGAGCCCGGTTATCCATACACGTTCGAATACCCGGTTTATGCACGCATAGCAAAGGATTCAACCTATTTTGACAGCGGTTCCTTAAACCCTTACTGGATCAATATCGTTTTTCCTTCTTTCAACGGTAAGATCTTTATCAGTTATAAAAATATTGGCGGAACCTCCGTTTATAAAGTGAAAAAACCTGACGGCACTTACAGGGATTCCATTGGCAAAAACGATTTTGAAAAGATGGTGAACGACTCCTATAACCTCACTTATAAAAATGACATAAAAGCCTATTCGATCGAAGACAGTGTGATGCACACGCCAAACGGCCTGAGCGGCATCTTTTTCCATCTTGCCGGAAATGTGGCAACGGCCAACCAGTTCTTCCTCTCCGATACCACGAGCCATTTTTTAAGAGGCGCCCTTTATTTTGACGCGACACCGAATGAAGATTCGCTGAAGCCGGTAAATGCTTTTTTGCAGCAGGATATGAAGCATCTTATCAATACGTTGAGGTGGAAGTAAATAATGCCTGAAGGATCTTGTTTTAAAAACCTCGCTTCTTAACTTTTTATCCTTTATTCAGCAGATTGCTTTTTCTTACTTTTGCACCCATGATTGCCATTGACGATATTTTAATCAGCGACCAGGTGGTTGAAGAACATTTTGTCTGTGATCTTATCAAATGCAAGGGCGGATGCTGCGTGGACGGCGATGCCGGCGCTCCATTGGAAAACAGTGAACTAAAAGAACTGGAACAGGTTTATCCAACCGTGCTGCCTTACCTGACAGAAGAAGGCAAAATGCAAATTGAAAAGGAAGGCAAATACGTTTATGACCGCGAATTTGGCTGGGTGACCCCTGTGATTAGCAATGGAATGTGCGCTTATGGAACTATTGATAAAAAAGGAATTGTAAAATGCGGAATCGAGCAAGCTTATATCGATGGAAAAATTTCCTGGAAAAAACCCATTAGCTGCCATTTGTTCCCGATTCGCATAAAAAAGACAAAAAACGCGGAGTTGGTGAATTATGAACCGCGGGAGGATCTTTGTCACGCCGCCTGCACCTTAGGAAAAAAATTAAAATTGCCTGTCTATCAATTTTTGAAAGAACCAATTATTCGCAAATACGGAAAAGATTTTTTTGACGCGCTGAGCGCTACCGCCCGTCATTTAGAGGAAAATAAATAAACAATTACCAACCGACTTAACTTATGATGAATAAATTTTTACCGTTATCACTTATCGTTTTTACCCTTGCCTCCTGCACCCTGAACAAGGCTAAAATCAACAACGACCTCAAAAAATATTTCGACTCTGCACACGTGGACGGAAGTTTCAGCCTGCTGAACAACCAGGCAGGAACGATTACAGTTTACAATATGAAACTTGACACACAAAGAGTTTCTCCAGGTTCAGGTTTCGACATCGTTAATTCCCTAATTGGGGTTCAGGCTGGAAAAATAACCGATGAAAACATGATCATCAAATGGGACGGAACAGAAAGAAGCCACCCGGAATGGAACAAAGATCTTACGATGAAGGAGGCTTTCCATATTTCTGCAGATCCATATTTCCAGGAAATCGCCAAAAGAACGGGCAGGGACACGATGAAACTCTGGATAGATTCCATCCAATATGGAAACAAAAATATCAGCGGCCCGGTCGATTCTTTCTGGCTGAATGGGAATTTAAAAATTTCTCCTGATGAGCAACTGGGATTGATGAGCAAACTGTATTTTGATCAGCTTCCGTTTCAGAAATACGCGCAGCAAATGGTTCGCAATGTTATGCTCATGGAAGACAATACCCTTTACAAGCTCAGCTATAAAACGGGCAATGGATTAGACGAAAAAAACAATCCTTTAGGATGGGTTATGGGCTGGATTGAAGAAAACAGGCACGTTTATTTCTTTGTGACCCTGATAAAATCTTCTGAGAAAAATATGGACATGAATAAAACGGGTTTGGATATCACTAAAAACATCCTGAAAGAGCTGGGTTATTTTAAAGGACAGATGTAACTTCAAAACCTTGAATGATAACAAATGCTCAATTAACATTTCTTCCTTATAATCCCATCTTAAATTAGCGGGAAACGATGATCCATTTCCAATACATAGAATATTTAATCACCCTGGCAGCTCTGCCATTGCTGGTTTTTTTTTATTTCAGGATCATAAAATGGAAAGAAAAGGCAGCCCTCAAAATCGGGGATCCGGCCCTGGTTAAAGAACTGACCCGACAATATTCACCACGAAAATTTTTCTCTAAATTTTTGGTCTTCATTATTGCTTTTGCGCTTTGCGCTTTCGGCGTGGCGGGACTGGTGAAGCCGGATCCGGCTCAAAAAGTAAACCGCAAGGGAACAGACATCATGATCGCGCTCGACGTGAGTAAGAGTATGCTTGCAGAAGACATAAAGCCCAGCAGGCTCGAACGCGCCAAGCAGGTAATTTCCAGGATCATTGACAATTCTCCGGAAGACAGGATCGGACTGGTGCTTTTCGCCGGGCGCGCCTATTTGCAAATGCCCCTGACGATCGATCATGCGGCGGCCAACATGTATTTGGCTTCTGCTTCTCCGGAAGATGTTCCAACGCAGGGAACGGTAATCAGCCAGGCGTTGAAAATGTGTAATGCCGCCTTTAATCCGAAGGAAAAAACCTTTAAATCAGTCCTGCTGATTAGTGACGGTGAAGATCATGATGATGAAGCATTAAAAGTGACAAGGGAATTAGCCAAACAGGGAATTATGGTAAACACGATCGGTATTGGCTCGCCTCAGGGAGCACCAATTATGGATCCTGAAACAGGCCGATATAAGACCGACGATAAGGGTCAAACCGTTATTACAAAATTAAACGAACAGGAACTGAGCGGCATCGCAAAAGCCGGAAATGGAATTTACCAATTATATTCCAATACAGATGAAGTTGCGCGGAATATCAAAAATCAATTATCAAAGATCGGTACAGAAACTACCATGAGTGACAGTTCCTACGCGGCGTTCCACCAATATTTTCAATACTTTTTATTGGCCGCGTTCCTGCTGTTGATGTTGGAATTCTTTATGACTGAAAAAAGAAAAAAAGCGATAAAAAGTGCGTTGGCTATCGCGCTTTTTGCAATGTCATCCGCCCACTCTTTTGCTCAAAGCCCAAAATCAGCCATTATTAAAGGCAATAAAGCTTACAAGGAAAATAATTTTGACGCTGCTGAAAAAGAGTATCGCGACGCCCTGAAAGGTTCGGAAAAAAATGTTGTTGCGGATTATAATCTTGGCAATACTTTATATAGAAAAGACAACCCTGAAGAAGCGGTAAAAGCTTTTGATAATGCAATTCAGAACACGAATGACAATACGATTAAGCAGCAGGCATTTTATAATAAAGGCGTTGTTTATCAAAAAGCGAAAAAGCTTCCCGAGTGCATTGTCGCCTACAAAAATGCCCTGCTCCTGAATCCCAATGATGAAGACGCAAGGCAAAATTTGCAGCGGGCATTAAAGGAGCAGGAACAGCAACAGCAACAGCAAAACCAAAAGGACAATAAAGACAAAAAGCAGCAGAAAGACCAGAAGCAAAATGAGCAGCAGCAAAACCAGGAGCCGAAACCCCAACCCTCAAAGTTGTCTAAGCAAGACGCTGAAGAAAAATTGAAATCACTGCTGGAAAATGAAAAAGCCTTGCAGGATAAACTTCATAAAATGAAAGGGGTTGCAGCGCCGAATAGCCCTGAAAAAGATTGGTGATTAGGTGATCAAATTAAGAATGAAGAATTAAGAATTAAGAATTGGTGCAACTGCTTTGATAAAGTCTTTGAAAAAAGTCCGTTTGCTTAGGGGGCATGCATGCATCGGATTAAAATGCGATGTTACAATATAGATCAAGCCTACGCCTTTTCATTAGGAAAATTCCTTGCAAAAAGTCCGTTTGCTGCCTTAGAGAAAGGTAGCAAATAGGAATGATGACTGCGCTTTTCTGCTGAGCAAAGAACTAACGATGAGCGGCTGCCGGATGCTGGCAAGTATCCTTTTCCGCCTTATTAAGTTATGGACTAAGAAAACGCTTTCACGGAAAAGATACTGCCTTGCAGCCGGAACTATCGATGAATAACGTGCTTCGGCCGACAGCCCCCAAAACCTTTCTTTTTTTTCGCTTTTTGCATTTGCGATTGAATTAAAAAAGTGATCAAATTAAGAATGAAGAATTAAGAATTAAGAATTGGCGCAACTGCATTGATAACATCTTTGAAAAAAGTCCGTTTGCTTAGGGGGCATGCATGCATCGGATTAAAATGCGATGTTACAATATAGATCAAGCCTACGCCTTTTCATTAGGAAAATTCCTTGCAAAAAGTCCGTTTGCTGCCTTAGAGAAAGGTAGCAAATAGGAATGATGACTGCGCTTTTCTGCTGAGCAAAGAACTAACGATGAGCGGCTGCCGGATGCTGGCAAGTATCCTTTTCCGCCTTATTAAGTTATGGACTAAGAAAACGCTTTCACGGAAAAGATACTGCCTTGCAGCCGGAACTATCGATGAATAACGTGCTTCGGCCGACAGCCCCCAAAACCTTTCTTTTTTTTCGCTTTTTGCATTTGCGATTGAATTAAAAAAAGCAGGAAAAACGTCCGCTTTCCCTCTAAAGTTTGTGGCGGGAATACCAATAAGAAAGTTAAAAAAAAGTCCGTTTGCCGGCGTTCTTTCCTCAAATCCAACACCGCTCCCCTGCCCGTTTTTTTGTATTTTTGCAATTCAATTTATAATAGCGATTATGGAATTATACGCCGAATCTTTAACGGAATACAGAAGGTTAAAAACGCTGGAAGTGAAGGTCGGGGATTTGCTGTTGGGGAATTTTCATCCGATACGGATTCAGACTATGACGACCACTGATACCATGAACACCATGGCGACAGTTGAGGAAAGCATTCGCTGTATTGAAGCGGGCGCGGAACTGGTGCGCATCACCGCTCCTTCAAAAAAAGAAGCTGAAAATTTACTGAACATAAAAAATGAATTGCACCGCCGCGGTTACAAAATTCCTTTGGTGGCCGACATTCATTTTACGCCAAATGCTGCCGAAATTGCAGCGCGAATCGTGGAAAAAGTAAGAGTGAATCCGGGCAATTATGTGGATAAGAAAAAATTTGAACTCATTGAATATACCGATGCGGACTATGTAGAAGAGATTGAAAGAATCAGAAACCGTTTTACGCCGCTGGTAAAAATTTGTAAAGAATATGGAACTGCCATGCGTATTGGCACCAATCATGGTTCGTTGAGCGACAGGATCATGAGCCGCTATGGCGATACCGCCATCGGAATGGTGGAAAGCGCTATGGAATTTTTGCGTATTGCGGAAAGCGAAAATTATTACAATATTGTTCTGAGCATGAAGAGCAGCAATCCGCAGGTGATGGTGCAGGCCTACAGGCTTTTGATAGAAAAAATGTATGCCGAATTAGGTCATTGTTATCCCTTTCATCTTGGTGTTACGGAAGCGGGCGATGGTGAGGATGGAAGAATAAAATCGGCCATCGGTATCGGCACTTTGCTGGAAGATGGCATTGGCGATACGATCCGGGTTTCACTTACTGAAGATCCGGAATTTGAGTTGCCGGTGTGCAGAGATATTGTAAAAAGATATAGCCATTCTATCAGGCAAAAAAAATGATACAGTTCCTGCGATAGAACAATATTTCAGCACTGATGCACGACATAACAGGCATGAATGTACGCAAAACATTTCCAGTCCAAAATATTGGCGGCAAAAATGTTCCTGTTGTAATTGCAGATTTTCATAAAAAGGAAACTATCAGCCCGGCTGACCTCGAAGATATTGGCTATAAATACGATGCCGGCACAGA
This sequence comes from uncultured Chitinophagaceae bacterium, assembly GCA_963696835.1. Lineage (GTDB taxonomy): Bacteria > Bacteroidota > Bacteroidia > Chitinophagales > Chitinophagaceae > Ginsengibacter. Next base: position 78,917 of record CAVOLS010000013.1, read on the forward strand.
TAAATGGAACATTGGAGATATGGCGGCGGATTATATTTTTTGTGGCGACACGATCAGTTGATTTCGCTTTGCCGGGAACTTTAAAATTGATTTATAATTATCAAACCTGGAAAGCAATTTCAGATCAATTCCAAATGCTTTCCCATTTTTGATGATCAGCAATATCTTGATGAAACGGTTGAAAAATCGAGATTATGTCAATTTTGTAATGCTTGATTGTTATTCGAAAGACTATCCTTCTTTTGACAAAGAAAAAGTTTTTGAAAAAATCAGCCATGATTATACAGCGGTGCTTTGTTTAAGCACCAATAATGAAAATGCCGTTCAAAGTGTACGCAGAATGTTTCTTGAATTGAAACGAAAGAAATATTAGCAATCCTGCAATAATGATTTGCGATAGCAGCAAGGAAACTATGGATGAAACCCTTATCCATTATGCGGTTGAAACCGGCGCTTTACTTATTGATGGTTTCGGAAATGGCAGTTTGTTTGGGTTATCATTATGCTGGATAAAAGCAAAATCCCCGATTATAAATTACTTAATTCCATTGCCTTTGGAATTCTGCAGGCATCCCGTACCAGGATTTCAAAAACAGAATATATCAGTTGCCCGAGTTGTGGCAGAACTCTTATTTGATCTCCAGGAAACTACCGCAAAAATCAGGGCAGTTACCAATCATTTAAAAGGCGTAAAAATCGCCATCATGGGTTGTATTGTGAACGGCCCTGGCGAAATGGCGGATGCGGATTTTGGTTATGTAGGCAGCGGACCCGGAAAAATAACTTTGTACAAAAGCAAAGAAGTAGTGAAAAGAAATGTACCCGCAGAAATCGCGGTGGATGAACTCGTTGCAACTGTTGAAAGAAAATAATGCATGGGTAGAACCTGCATTAACATTGATCTCCTAAAATCTCCTAATTTCTCCAAAATTTGGAGATGGTTGATTATACGACTTTGTTCAATTCTCATTTTTGATAAAATAATAAATATTGCAAACAGATTTTTTAGTAATTGGCAGCGGCATTGCCGGACTTACCTATGCCTTAAAAGTCGCACAGGATTGCCCTGATAAAACGATCACGATTCTTACCAAAACAATAAGCTGACGAAACCAATACCAAGTATGCCCAGGGCGGCGTTGCGGGTGTTACTGATTTCGATAACGACAGCTTTGAAAAACATATTGAAGATACGCTGATTGCCGGTGACGGCTTATGCAATCCCGAAGTTGTAGAGATTGTAGTAAAGGAAGGCGTGGAAAGGATTCAGGGAAATAATTGATTGGGGAGCCAATTTTGATAAAGATAAATCTGGCGAATATGCGTTGGGAAAAGAAGGTGGCCATAGCGAATTTCGTATTCTTCATCATAAAGATGTTACCGGTAAAGAAATGGAAGATACTTTGCTGGAGGCCATTTCAGAAACAAGCGAATATTCATTTAATCAGTCATTGCTTTGTTGTTGATATTATTACACAGCATCATCTTGGCTATCTTGTTACCAAGTCAACCCCGGATATTGAATGTTATGGCGTGTATGTGTTGAACATGGAGAAGAACAAGATTGAAAAAATACTTTCAAAAATAACACTGTTTGGCCACCGGAGGAAATGGACAGGTGTATCGCACTACCACCAATCCTTCCATTGCAACCGGCGATGGGGTGGCCATGACTTACCGCGCAAAGGGAAGAATTGAAAATATGGAATTTATTCAATTTCATCCTACGGCTTTGTATGAAGCGGGAAAAAGCGGACAGGCATTTTTGATCACGGAAGCCGTACGTGGCGATGGAGGAATTTTGCGAAACACAAAAGGCGAAGCTTTTATGGAAAAATATGATGAACGAAAAGATCTTGCACCACGGGATATTGTTGCACGTGCCATTGATAATGAAATGAAAATAAACGGTACGGAAAATGTTTACCTTGATTGCAGCACAAATGGATCATGGAAAAATTTATTCATCATTTTCCAAACATTTATGAAAAATGTAAATCAATTGGCATTGATGTTGCCAAACAATATATTCCGGTGGCTCCTGCAGCACATTATAGTTGCGGCGGAATAAAAGTAGATGAATGGGGCAGAAGTCACTATCAATAAATTTATATGCCTGCGGCGAATGCGCCAGCACCGGCTTCATGGCGCCAACAGGCTTGCGAGCAATTCTCTTTTGGAAGCGATGGTTTTTGCTCATCGGTGTTATTTGGATTCGGTTAATAAAATCAATTTCATCGAATTTAATGAATGCCATTCCCGATTGGAATGCAAAGGGAACCAATGCGCCAAAAGAAATGATCCTGATAACCCAAAGTCTGAAAGAATTACAATTGCTGATGACGGATTATGTGGGAATTGTAAGAACCAATGTAAGGCTGGAAAGAGCGATGAAAAGATTGGATCTCCTGCATGCAGAAACTAGAAGAATTGTATAAAACGACTTCTGTTTCGCCACAGCTTTGTGAATTAAGAAATCTGATTACTGTGGGTTATTTAATTGTAAAAGGCGCGCAATTCAGACATGAAAGCCGCGGGCTGCATTACAATACGGATTATCCGGGCAAGAGTGAATTGGTGCAGAATATTGTGTTGTAGGAATTAAAAAGTTTGCGTTGGATAAAGAATTTAATTATTTCATATTTCCCTGCTGATAAATTTTCATGGCTTACATGCTCATAAGAATTTTATAATTCCATAGGAATTGGATTTACCAATAAGAGATCACTAGTATATTTGCATCTCAAAACGCGATTACTAATTGGCTACAACTACCACAGAACGAAAGGCCTTCTTTAAAAAAATAAGGGGAAAAGAGACAGACGGCGCAGAAATGAGTTTTGTTGACCATCTGGAGGTTTTGCGCTGGCATCTTGTACGTTCCGCAATTGTTTTGGTTGTGGTTGCTATCGGGGTTTTTGTGTATGTTGACTGGATTTTTGACAATATCATCTTCGCGCCTGCGAGAAAAGATTTCGTGACCTATACGGGTTTGTGCAATCTGGGACATAAGCTACATCTGGGCGATGCGCTTTGCATGCCGCCAGTGGATATCCAATTGCTGGGAAGCACTGTTAGCGGGCCTTTCATGTCGGCGATAAACATTGCCTTTATGGGGGCCATTATCATCGCTTTCCCCTACCTGATGTGGGAACTCTGGCGTTTCGTAAAACCCGCTTTGTCGAAAAAGGAAATTGGTTATGCCAAAGGAAGCATCGGCTGGGTTTCGTTGTGCTTTTTCTCAGGCGCTGCATTCGGATATTTTCTATTGGCTCCCTTCACTTTTAATTTTCTTGCCAATTTCCAACTGGGCAGTATCGGGGTGTATAAATATCTTCCAACTCTTGATGATTATATTGACACACTTACCTCTTTGATCCTTGGCTGTGGAATCGCATTTGAACTGCCGGTTTTCGCTTATGTGCTTTCAAAAATTGGTTTGGTGACTCCCAAATTCCTGAAAACTTATCGCAAATATGCGTATGTGATCATTTTGATCGTCGCCGCCGTAATCACTCCTTCTCCAGACTGGACGAGTCAAACCATTGTTGCGGTGCCTTTGATTTTGTTATATGAAATCAGCATTTTCATCAGTAAAAGGGTGGATAAACAAAGGGTGAAGGCTGAAGCGCAATGGGAGTAACATTTCCTTATAAAACAAAAGGTTAAATGACTCTGCTGTTCACAAAATAATTTTGCAGCAGTTAGGCTTTGAAATAAATTGCAGTAGCCCTTACCGTTAACCTCCGCCAAATGAAAACCCGAATTTTAATTCTGTTGACCCCTTTTTTATTTTCTCTTTTATTCTTTTCATTCATTCCGGTAAAAAAGGATGCACATGGTGATCCACATCGCAAATCCATTGCAAAAAAGCCGCTGAAAAAAACATCGGCGGCCAATCCTTATTATATTGTCATTTCAAAAAAAAGTTATGAGTTGAAGGTGTATGACGACCAGGGTTGGTACGCGACTTATCCCTGTGTTTTCGGCAGTAATGATTTGCGGGACAAATTTGTTGAAGGAGACAAACGTACTCCCGAAGGACAATTTAAAGTGCTCATGAAAAAAAACAATTCGAAATGGAAATATGAGCTTCTGCTTGATTATCCCAACCAGGAAAGTATTCTCAAGTTCAATGAGAGAATGGCCAGGGGCGAAATTCCGCGGAACGCAAAAATCGGCGGCGGAATTGCCATTCACGCGACACGCCCTCAGGAAGAATGGACGGTGGATTATTACCAGAACTGGACAGATGGATGTATTTCCCTGAAATATTCAGAAGCAAAAGATCTCTTTAGCTACATTCCGGTTGGAACGCCTGTAACGATCCGGCAATAAAGATAAAAATTTGAAAAAAGTCCGTTTGCTGTTCCGAAAGAACTTGATTAAAAAATACTCTTCGTTTCTTAGTTGTCATGCCCATAGTCACCAAAAAGATTGATGAAAACGCAAAGAGATTGATTTATTCTGCTGAGGAAAGAATCTATCGGGGAAAGGCTGCCGGATGTGGTCAAGTATCCTTTTCCGCCGTAAGATGTAATGAATCAAAAGTTGCTGGCGCGGAAAAGATACTGACCGACAGCCGGTACTATCGTTGAATAGAGGAACTTAGCCGACAGCCCCAAATGCTCTTCTTTTAGAACAAAAGTTTAAAAAAAGTTCGTTTGCTATGATCGTGCATTTGTCAAAAGTTAACTGACAATTTCAAATGTCCTCCAAAACCTTCTCTCACGATACGCATAAGGGTTGAAAGTCGTATGTCACTGGCATCATTTTCAATTCTTGAAATGTAATTTTTTGTTGTACCGCATTTTTCTGCAAGTTGCTCCTGAGTCATGTTTTTCTCTTTCCGCATTTCTTGCAGCATAACTCCAAGTTTGAATGCTTCATAACCTTCTTCAAATTTCTCTCTGCGTTTCGTGCCACGGTTGCCGTATTCTTTATCAATGAACTCTTCAAAGTCAACTAAATTATTTTTTTTTGTCTTCATAATATTGATTTTTTAATTTCTTTGCCTTTTCAATTTCTTTTATGGGTGTCTTCTGCGTTTTTTTCTGAAAGGCATTCATTTTCTAATGCATTGCTTCAGCCATATCCACTTTTATTCCTTTACGGTTTTTAACCAGCAGAACAAACGGTATGCAGATCAAAAATAAAATTCCGATATACAAAAACGCATCCATGTACGATAATACCGCTGCTTGTTTGGCTACCGTAAAATCCAAAGCCTGATAAGCCGTTTTTAAAGCGAGATCGGGAGTCATCCCCTTGCCCATGAAACCATGCTGCATCATTGAAACCCTTTGCTGCACTCCAGGGTCAGTAACATCCAGTTTAGTTACCAGCGCAACGCGGTGCACCATGTTTTGCCTGGAAAGAAAAGTGGTAATTACGGCTACGCCAAAGGAGCCGCCGAGTTGCCTCATCATGCCCGTAAATGCAGCGCCCTGGCCTATTTGCTGGCCATGCAAACTGGAAAGCGCTAAAGTGGTTACGGGAATAAAAAGCATGCTCAATCCAAGTCCTCTCACAATTAGCGGCCACCAGAAAGAGTCAGGTGGCGTGTCGGGAGTCAGAATATTATAGCACCAAAGACTATATAAAAAGAAAATCAGTAACCCGCCTGCCACCAGATATTGCTGCTTTACCCCGCGCTGAATGAGCTGCCCAATGACGGGCATCATGAACGCTGTTGCAATTCCCGAAGGAATAAAGAGGAGGCCGGCGTCAAGTGCGGTCCACCCCAAAGTGGTCTGCGTATAAAGAGGCACAATGAAGGTGGATCCATAAAGGCCGAATCCCAATAAAAAAGAAAGGATGGTGCCGACTCTCAAATTTCCGTTTTTGAGAACGCGCAACTTCACAATCGGATTTTTATAAGTAAGTTCCCGCCAGATAAAGAAGAATATACCCAGCACAGCGGTTACTGTCAGGAGGATTATGATATTATCATTAAACCAATCATCATCATGGCCCTTTTCAAGCACGTATTGAAGCGAGCCAACAGAAATGGCCAGTAAGGCAATTCCCAGGAAATCTATATGTTTTGTAGCGGTTTTTGCCGTATTTCGGGCTGCGCACAAATTGAAGGGTCAACAAAGTGGCAATGATGCCAATGGGAATATTGATGTAAAAAATATAGGGCCAGCTGAAATGATCCACAATGTATCCACCCAGCGGCGGACCCAGTGTTGGCCCAACAATTACACCCAGACCATATATGGCCTGTGCCATGGAACGTTTTTCAGTCGGATAGCTTTCGGTGATAATGGTTTGAGAGGTTACCAGCAAGGCTCCCCCACCAAGTCCCTGCAGGAATCGAAATACTACGAGTTCCCAGATTCCTGTGGCATTTCCGCAGAGAAAAGAAAAAACGGTAAAAATCATGACCGAAGCGGCGAAATAATTCCGGCGTCCAAACTGCTGCGACAAGCCAGCTTGTCATCGGAATGATGATCACGTTGCCGATGGCATAGGCCGTAATTACCCAGCCAACTTCGGTAAGCGTCGCACCCAGGTTTCCCCTCATGTCGTTGAGGGCCACATTGACAATGGTGGTATCTACGATTTCCAGCAGTGCACAAAGAACGCGGTAATCGTTATGATCACTCTCCGGGAACCATATTCAACGAGGGAATTATCCTGTTGCCATTGAACTATCCGTTTAAAAAATTATTGAGATGTACGTCCACGTTCACATTCATGCCCGGTTTCAACGTTGACAGCAATGAATCGTCGGGATTGGTGAATTCAATTTTTACCGGCAGGCGCTGAACTACTTTTACGAAGTTTCCGCTGGCATTGTCAGGAGGCAGCAAAGAGAATTTTGCGCCGGTAGCGGGCGAAAATGAAGAAAGCACTGCTTCGAAATTCATGATCAGGAAACGCATCGACGTGAACAATTACTTTTTGCCCAATAACCATCTTGCGATATTGTGTTTCCTTGAAATTGGCCACTACCCACAAATCGGAATTATGCACAATATTAAAAGTGGATTGTCCTGCCTGCAAAAGCTGCCCTTCCTGAACATTTACCTTAGAAACTTTTCCAGCTTCGGGAGCGGTTATGACAGCATAGGAAAGATTTAATTTTGCATTTTCAACATCAACTTCCCTTTGTTTTACAACAGACTCAGCAACCGAAATGCTTTGAGCGGTTGCATTAGATTGGGAAGAAACGACGCCTGTTTGAGAACTGGCCTGTCTTTTTTGCTGCTGCAGGATCTGCAATTGATTTTCTGCAAGGTCTTTCGCCGCCTGCGCTTGTTCAAATTGCTGCTGTGTTATGGAATGGTCCTTAATAAGATTGGCATACCGGTTGAAATCCTGGGTCGCCCTGGTAAGGCTGATCTTCGCAGATTCTATCTGGGCATCAATAGTTGAAACTCCTGCCTCAGATGTGGCAATGCCTGAACGGGCAGCGTGAGTATTAGCACGGCTGGCAGCTACATTGCTTTTCGCGGTCGCCAAAGCAGCTTCGGCTTCCATAAGTTTTAATTTTAAATCACGATCATCAATCACGATTAATGTATCACCTGCCTTTACCTGTTGATTGTCTTTCACTCTAACTTCCTTCACATACCCGGAAACTCTCGGGATTACAGGGAGAATATCAGCCTCTATTTGCGCATCGTCGGTTTCTTCATGATGCAGGGAATGGGTGTATTTGCTGATGCCGAAAGAGCCACCGGCCAGAATCATTACGATAAGGATGATCAAAAAAACTTTGCTGCGCTTTTTCGGTTCAGCCGCCGGTTTCTCATTTTCTTTTTCTTCCCGGTTTTTGGTAAGAATTTCTTCTTTGTCTGCCATAATTTTTATTTAATAAAAGTTGAATTGAGTTTGATTTGAATAGTACCGCCTCTGAAAAAAAGGCGTTTTGCTATTGGTTGACGGATAAAATTCCGGCTCGTTTCCAATAAATTGCTGTAAGCTAAAAGAACGTCAGCCTTTGCTACGGCAAGATTTATTTTTGATTGTAATAACAAAACGTTTGCATCCAGAAGATCGGTGGTATTTACAAGGGCGTTATCAAATTTATTTTTTGTGATCCTGTAATTTTCCTGCGCCTGAACAACAGCTTTAGTGTAAACGTCTATTTTTTTGCGGCTCAATAAATAGTTTTCGAAATTCAGGTTCACTTGCAGTTTCACCGCATCGTCCAACTGAGCCTGGTTGGCCACGATTTCTTTTTCGCGGGCCTGAGCCTGAGCAATTTTCGCTTTAGTTTTCCAAAGGGAACCAAGGTTGTATTGAAAGCCAACGCCGATATTCACCGCATTTGTTATCGTTACCAAATGCGGAATATTAGCCGCGATATAACCCCCGGTCAGGGCAAGCGAAGGATATAAATCCGCTTTCGCCAAAGAAATCCCGGTAGATGCGGCTTTTTGCCGGTTTGAAAGAGCCAGAATATCTTTCCTGTTCTGAAAGGCAAGCCGCTCATAATCTCCAACGGTTTGCAGTTCCATGTTTTTTTGAAAGCTGGCCGAATCCGTTCTAAGGGTTGTTGACTCAGGGAAGCCGATCATCAGGTTCATATTGATAGTGGCAATTTTCAGATTGTTTTCCGCATCAAGAAGCGACAAGGAAATATTAGACGTTTGAAGTTCCGCTTTGAGTAGATCATTTCTTGCCAGCAATCCATTTTGTTCCAGACGGGAAAAAACGGAATCCCTTTGTTGAGATTGGGCCAGATTTTCTTTTACAACATCCACGGTTGCCGCCGCTTTGTATAAATTGATATACGCATTGATAGTATTGAGTATCACTCCCTCTTTGTCATTTTCCACGTCAAGGGAAGCAGCCTGCTGAAGGTATTTCGCTGATTCAATACCATAGCGAATTTTGCCACCGGAAAAAAGGGGAAAAGAAACGTTGGCGATCCCATACATGGCCTGGTTAACAGAAGGAACCTTTTTTTCGTTTCCGGGTGTTCCGGATCCGCCGCTGCTAAAAGCATCGGTTTTGAGTGCGATATTCGGGCTGGCCAACCGCAGGTAAGAACCTGAAACTGAAGCATTAGGAAGCTTATTATTCAGAGCCTGGGTAACTTCGGTGGCTGCCTGCTCATTCCTCGCCAAAGAAGCTTTTAACTGGTTACTGTTTTTTACACTCAGGTCAACCGCTTGCTGCAGGCTTAAAGGCCGGGCTTCCTGGGCCTTCAATATCTGCGGAGAAAATAATAAAAAGGCAGAAAAAATAACACCGGCCTTTCGGACAACTTTGAATAAACCACACTCCATTTTTTATAATTTTTTTTATTTTTTCAACAAATACGCCCTTAATAATTTCTTTGTATGAGCGCTTAATCTTTCCTTCAACTTTTCATTTTCAAAGGGATTGAACCCTTCTTCCTTGCCGAGAATCTTGCGGCACATGGTTTCTGAGGTAAGCAAATAATGAATCGTGCCCAGCAGGGTGGTGAGGGTCAATTCAATATCAACAGCGTTAAACACCCCATCATTTATGCCATTTTGGATGAGGGCTTTTACGGTGGTCATGTTTTTCAGGAGAATCTCGCTGATCGCATCCCGCATTTGGGGGCGAAGTTCAAGTGATAATTCACGGTGAAGAAGGTGATGGAAGGAAGAGCTTGAAAACTTTCTTTCAATGGTTTTATCAACCACAATGTCCAGCTTTTCAATGGGAGTCAGTGAAGTATTGGTAATAAGTTCTTCAAAGACACTTTTGAGAAAAGAAGCTCTATACTCCACAACGCTTTCGAAAAGTTTTTCTTTTGAGCCAAAGTAATAATTGATCATGGCCACATTCACTTTGGCATCCGAGGCAATATCACGCACAGACGTTCCTTCAAATCCCCTTGCTCCAAAGAGTTCAATTGCCGATTCTATAATTGCCTGCCTTTTGTCCATATTTTTAAATGCGGCGGCAAAGTTAAACAGTTGTTTAAAACTAAACAAATGTTTAAAGAAAAAAAATCAAACGATTTAACAGGCTTATATACCAAAGGATAGAAAAATTTTTTGAAAATTTTATAATTATGAAATTATCTGCATATATTACATTCATTATTAAACCATAAAACCAAAACAAATGAAGTACTGCTTATCTGCTTTAAAAAATTATGCAACTTTTTCCGGAAGGGCAAGGCGTAGCGAATACTGGTATTTTTTCTTGTTTAATATTATCTTCTACATCATTGCTTCAATTCTGGACCGCACTTTTGGAACTACCTTCTCCATAAAGACTTTTAATGGTGAAACGACTTTACCCTATGGTTATATTTATATGTTATACGCTCTGGTAGTTTTTTTACCAGGACTTGCAGTAACTGTACGCCGCCTGCATGATTCAGGAAAAAGCGGTTGGTATATTCTTGTGTCTTTTATTCCGATCGCCGGCATTATTTGGCTCCTGGTTCTTTTATGCACTGACAGTGTTGTCGGAAAAAATAAATATGGCCCTAATCCAAAAGGAATAGGAAACTACGATGAAATCGATGCGATAGGAAGTGAGTTGGTAAAATAACCCTTTCGCCTTTTAAAAAATTCTTTCAAAAAAAATCCATTTGCTAAAAGCTTGTATCATTATAAGCTTTTTTTTTGAACAAAAAAACCGGTTGATCTATCTTATGCAGAACAGTTAATATAAAAAAAACCTTGAAAAAAGTTCGTTTGCCACAGGTTAAACAAAAATGCCGGATCAAATAAATTGTTTCCGGCATTCACGTTAAGTAATCTGCAATTGTTTTAATCTAGCGTAGCCTCCATAGAAATATTTATGGAAGAATTTAATGATTTAGAGATGGGACAATTTTCTTTGGCATTATTAGCGCATTCCTCAAATTTCTCCTTGCTAATATTGGGTATTTTGGCATGAACCGTAAGATGAGATTTTGAAATTACCCCATCACCAAAAGTGATGTCGCATTTGGTTTCAATTTTATCAGCCGTGAAGCCGGCTTCATTTAATACGAAACTGAGTTTCATGGAGAAACAACCGGCATGGGCGGCGGCAATCAGTTCTTCCGGATTGGTGCCATCTTTGGCATCACCAAACCGGGTCGCGAAAGTAAAAGGCGCATTGTCCAGCACCCGGGTTTCCGTTGTAATTTTACCTTTTCCTTCTTTGCCTGTTCCCTGCCATTCGGCATTTGCATACTTGCTCATAGTTTTTATATTTTTATAGATAAATGATTAAAAGTGTTAACAAATTTGTCTTGACCGGGATTTTTAATATTCCGGTAAGACTGGTTTTGTTTGCATGATGTTTTCAATTTCTTCCAAAACTTGCGGAGTCAGCTTTTCCATTACTTTTACCGCTTCTAAATTGTCAAGCAACTGCTGCTTTTTCGTTGCACCAAGAATCGCTGTGGTTACATGGGGGTTTTTAATGCACCAGGCAATAGATAGGGCGGCAGTCGTCACTCCCAAATTTTTGGCCAACTCACTCAATTTTTTTACTTTATCAATTTTGTCTTCCATCATTAGTCTGTCTTTCAACCAGCTCATTTCTCCTAAGGCCAATCTCGAACCTTCGGGAATTTCGCTATTGTATTTTCCGCTAAGCAGGCCGGAAGCTAAAGGGCTCCAAATGGTTGTTCCCAAACCGACAAAATCGTAGATAGGCAAAAATTCTTTTTCAACCTTTTTTCTTTCAAATAAATTGTATTGAGGTTGTTCCATGGTTGGGCCGATGAGCTTGTATTCCTGCGCCACACGATGCGCTTCCATGATTTCAACTCCGCTCCATTCGCTCGTGCCCCAGTACAAGATTTTACCTTGCTGGATCAAGGTATTCATTGCCCGATACGGTTTCTTCAATCGGGGTGTTTTTATCCGGCCTGTGACAAAAATATAAATCAAGATAATCTACCTGCAACCGCTGTAAGGCTTCGTTACACGCTTCCATCACATGCTTGCGACTTAATCCTTTTTGATTCGGTTTATTTTCTTTTCCATGCAAACCCCAAAAAACTTTTGAAGAAACGGTGAATGAGGACCGATCCCAATTTTTGTTTTTCAAAACCCTTCCCATCATTTTTTCACTTTCGCCGCCGGCGTAGGCTTCCGCGTTGTCAAAAAAATTGATGCCGTTATCATAGGCGATCCCCATTAATTCATCCGCTATTTTATCATCAATTTGCTTTTGAAAACTAACCCAGCTTCCAAAACTTACAATGCTCAGTTGCAATCCTGATTTGCCCAACCTTCTGTATTCCATATTCTTAAATTTTAATTTAAAGTTAAGGAAATGAATTTACGAGAGGGGTAAAAAAGATTTACGGGTAGAGATTAGATTCTTTGTTTAGAAGGGAGAAATGTAGAAATCAGTGCTGGTTTTATTCCGGAAATTCCGACGCGGGAACCCTTACAAATCCTCTGCCATTTATGATATGCCAGCTTCCAAAATCCTGCGGAGCATCGAGGCCATCCCCGTCAATGATCTGCGTTTTGGTTCTTATGCGGACGGGCTTATTTGTATAAAATTCATGGCCGGGCAAATTCCTGTCCCAATACAATTCCGTGCAATAGAGCGTATCGCCCTTGTTGTTGAAAACCACGACGCTGTCTTTAAGAAAAACCTTGCTTTCCGTTTCCGTATATTTCGCATAGTGCGCGTCCATCTTGCTTGTTATCTGCAGGCTATCATTAAAAAAATCGGCATGAATGGTTTTTGTAAATTCAATAAAGGGAATGGTTTCCTGGTGACGCAGCATTAACGGGGCAGTGATCCTGGCGCTGGTTTTATCGCCGATGGCATAAATGATTTTCACTCCCTTTGCTTCTTCAACCCCGGTTCTTTTGGTCGTGAACTGGTTCAACTGATCGAGCGAGTTTTCGCAGGAAGAAATAAAAAAACAGCTTGTCAGGAAAGCTGTTGCAATGAAATAAAAGGTATGTTTTTTATGACTCATTATTTATTTTTTGACGGGATCTTAATTCGCGCCATCAAAATTATTGATATTTCTGCCTTCTGAACCAAACATCGCTTAATGAGAATCCAACACTAATCTTGTAGATATTTTCAGTGATATTATTATTCTTGTTTCCCCGGTTTCCATATTCGAAAGCCAGATTCATCACACTGTATTGAAGGTCATAAAAGCTTCTCTTTAACTTCATAGGAAAAGCACCACCAACACTAATTGTGTATAAAGGAAGGTTTTGACCAGTGTTTATATAATCATTTCCGAAAGAAATCCCGCCGCGGTATTTTACATAGTTGAAATAACCGGTCGCTCCGCTGGTTGCGGGATAATATTGAATACCCGCCCTGGCAGTCCAGTTGTTTTTTACAAGATCTTGTTCACCAAAGAAACGGTAGTCGTTCCATTGCGTCGTTTCAAAATCTGCCCCGAACAGGACGTGATCGCTTTCAAATGAAAAACCAGCTCCGAAACTTGCAGGCATCTGCACTTTGCCCTTTTCATTGTTTTTTTGGAAAACCGTATCTATTGTGATGGGAGCGCCATCAGCATTATAATAAAAAGTTTGGGCCAAAACATCCCTTGAAGCGCCGTATTGCCGCTTCAAATTTCCATAAGCGCCGATTCTCAAAACACGGTGCTTTTTCAAATCAAAGGCATATTGAACACCTGCCTGCAGGAAAACTCCACCGAAACGGGAGTTGGTTTGAAAGTCGCCGCTTTTATAATCGAGCGTATCATTATTAAAGATCAGCCTTGTGCTGTAATCTTTTTCTGCGAAAAGATAACCGGAATTAATGCCGATACTGAAATTTTTCAACCTGAGCGCGGTTCCTATAAAAGCCTCGTTGACACCCCCGTTTCCTTCAAAAATCGTTTCGGTGCTGTCAATGGAATTGCGCGATGAGCTTTGAATTTTGTAATTGATCTTGCTGATAGGTTTCAATCCAAAAGTGATTGCCCACTGCGTATTATTCTTCACTGCTTTTTTATTGCCGTTCAATAAAGGAAAGCCGAATTGCAAGTAAGAAATGATTCCATTATTGGATTTGAAACTTCCAAAAGGAATCTTGCTTTTCAAATTCCTTCCGTCATATTCCAATCCTACATCAAGGGTCGTATAAACAAGGTTTGAGTAGGAAGCCGGGTTAACCGTATTGATAGTTGCTGGATCAGTAACACCGGCGGAAATGCCACCCATTCCACGATTGGCAATGTTGCCGGGGGGAACAAGATTTCCCACTCCATATCGGGAATAAGGCGAATTTTCCTGTGCAAAGCAAAACAGCGGTAAAGCAGCAAGCAGTAAGGAAGTTAGTTTATGTTTTAATGTCATGGTTGTAATTACTGATTGCATATAGGCCTTTAAGAATCAAATAGGGGTCGGCAAATATCTTATTTTTAAGGTGCTGCACAAAATTGGCCGTATCGCCTCCGGTTAAAAGCACGTTAAAGTTCTCGAATTTTTCTCTGTATTCGTTAATTATTCCATCAATTTCGGCAGCCATTCCGAGCAAAACCCCGCTTAAAATGTTAGTGTTGGTGTCATATCCAATAAGAGGAATGTTCCAATCTGGCTTTACCAATGGAAGTTTTGCAGTAAAATGATGCAAGGCTTTCAGCCTCATTTGCATTCCTGGAGAAATGCTGCCTCCATTGAAGCTGTTGTATTTATTAATGAAATTATAGGTGATGCAGGAACCGAGGGCGATAACAAGGTTATTTTGATTCTTATAAAAATTAACGGCAAAGGCAGCCAGAGCCAGCCTGTCGGCACCCATGGTTTCGGGCCTGGAAACAGGAATGGTGAAAGGAAGGGGTGTGGAAGCGTCAAGTTTCAGGAAGGAAGACCGTTGCTTTAATAAAGTTTCGATTTCCCGGTTGTGATCGATCACCGAAGAAAGTATCGTGCGTTCAGGCTTATATTTATCGAGCAATGAATTCATGGTTCGCTCTTCATGGTTCTCCAGCGTGAGAACATCCGTTAGCCGGTCAATCACAAAGACCCCGCATTTTTGGCGCGTATTTCCAAAATCAAAGCAAAGTGTGGTATCGCTCAAAATAATAACGTTTTATTTTCGCTGGAAAAATAAAGGTTCTTTTTGAAAATAAAGAAAACTTATGTTTGAAAAGGGTGAAGGGAGGGAAAAAAGCAAAGGCATTAGCTCAACAAGTGCGAAAGCGAAAAAATTCAAAGCAAATCTTCGAACAAATACTGGTGTTCATACGGCACATTGAATTTACTCAAAATTTTTATGTACCCTTCGTGGAAAGTTTCAGTTTTATGATAGCTTTCCTGATTTTCAATATACTTATAAACAGTGTTTATTTGAGAATGACTATAGGAGAAAGTGCCGTAACCCTTTTGCCATTCAAAACGATTTGGAGTAAGCAAAAATCCTTGAAAAAAGTTCGTTTGCTAACCCTCGTTCAATTTAGGAAATATTAAACCCCGAAATATTTTTAAAATGGCCATTCAGCTTGATTTTTTCTTTTAGCGTTTCCATTTCCGCAACCACTGGAATCACTTTGGCCAAATGCCTTTTCAAATATTCCTGGCGCTGCAGTTCGTTCATCAACGTTAGCAATTCATATTCCTGGTCGAGTGTTAATCCCGCCTTGTGAGCCACATCATAACTCCATAACTCGTTTTCGTTTTTATGCATCGGCTGCTTCACTTTAAGCATCTCATGCAGCTGCTTTATGGCGGTGATTACTTTGTTCATCAGCAGCCGCTTGCCATGTTCATGATTATGTGGATAATTCACAATCGCGCCACTATACAATTTCTCAGGCACCTCGCGGATTATCTCTAAAATCCGGAATACTTTTTTGCCTTTTGTTTTAATATCCATTTCGCCGTTCGGATAAGTTTTTGTGATCTCGCTAATTTCTAAAAGCGTTCCAAACTCTTCTATCTTACTGTTGATCACCACCGGCATTCCAAATGCCTTTTTTTGCTCAAAACACTCTTTAATTAATTGCTTGTATTTTTCTTCAAAAATATGCAGATTCAATTCTTCATGAGGGTAAACAACGACGCTTAAGGGAAATATGGGAATGAAATTCGTCATGGGTTTAATTTCAATTTTGCAAGTTACTCCTTAAAAAATTTGAATCATACAGGCAATAATTCCGCCAAAAAAAATTGTCCTTTCTTTGCGTTTCAATTAAAAGCGGGCAGATGAAAATTTCAGGATTTACAATTATAAGGAATGCAATTATGAACGATTATCCAGTCGTTGAGGCAATCCGTTCCATTTTGCCTGCGGTAGATGAAATGATTGTGCTGGTAGGCCGTTCGGAAGATGACACGGAGGGGTTGATTAGAAATATAAACGACCCGAAAATAAAAATCCATCATTCTGTATGGGACGATTCCTTGAGAAAAGGGGGTGAGGTGCTTGCAGTTGAGACCAATAAAGCCTTTCAATTAATTGATCCTAAGTCAGATTGGGCTTTTTACATCCAGGCAGATGAAGTAGTTCATGAAAAATATCACCCTGCGATTTTGGAAGCCTGTAAAAAATACAAGGAGGATAAAAGGGTAGAAGGCTTATTGTTCAATTATCTCCATTTTTACGGCACTTATGATTATGTAGGTGACAGCCGCCGCTGGTATGCTCATGAAGTACGCATTATCCGCAATGACAGAAGCATTTCAGCCTATAGGGATGCTCAGGGTTTTAGAAAAAGTGCAGTGAAACTGAACGTGAAGCCTGTTGATGCTTTTGTTTATCATTACGGATGGGTAAAAAGCCCGGAACAAATGCTCCGAAAACAAAAAAATGTAAGTCGCTTCTGGCATGAGGATTCTGATGAATGGAAAAAATACATGGAACAGGGCGATTATTTTAATTTCGATGATTTTGATTCTCTCGCAAAATTTTCCGGCACTCACCCGGCCGTGATGAAGGAACGGCTTGATAAAAAAAACTGGAGCATTGACATCGATCTTTCCAGGAAAAAGTTTTCAGGCAAAGACAAATTTTTATATTGGTTTGAAAGAAAGACGGGAATCCGGCCTTTTAGTTTCAAAAACTACAGGATATTAAAATGATCATTTGAACCATCGCAACAAATAGGATTTATAAAATTTTTGAACCGTCCATCGAAAACTTCGGATATTTCCTCTTGAGCGAACCGATATTGATGAAGGAAGCCTTCCGTTAAATGAGCCCTGCTCAGTAATCGGTGGATGAGCCCAAAACATGTTAACAATCTTTCGATCGATAAGATCATTATGCCACCAATCTATCACCTTGCTGCATTTATTAATTTTTAAATCTTCAAGCATATTTTCAACTCCTTTCCGGTCAACCAGATAGGCGCCTGCGCATCTTCCTGAAGTGGCTTCATATAAAAACTTTCCGCGCCTGGTTTTTCGCCATGAAGGAAATCTTAGAGTGGAGTTTTCCAGGGAAATAATATAACCTTTTTCCAGTTGTTCAGCTTCTTTAATTATAGGTTTTATTTTAGAACTGAAGTCCCCTAAAAAGCAAACATCATTTTCAAAAATGATAGCATTTTTGTGATTCTCTTTCAGGATTCTTTCATAGCATAAAATGTGAACCAGCGTGCAAAAAAGAGCGCCCGATGATAGAATTTCCCTGATATCCTCTGTGAAATATTGTTTAATCCACAAATCATTTACATACGAATCAGTTGATTCGGTTACAAATTCAAATTCAAAATTGTATTCATCTTTCAAGAGCCGTAAAAGCATTTTTTCACGCTCATCATATCCTTGAATACCATGAACCACATAAATACCCCCTACGCCAATCTCATTATTTTTACTCATCAATTCAAAATATTGGTTTAATAGCAGTCGAAACTAAATAAAAATTGACGGCCAAAAAAATTCGCTGTGCCGGGCCAAAAAAATTGCTGATTAAAAAAATGAATTAATAAGCCAACCCGTTCTATTTTTATTAGGTTTGTACATCCTATAACTCAACCAGCTTTTTTTCGTGGAAAATATAAACATCGCCGATTTCAAAACCCTTGCCCGCTCCATTTCCTTAATTGAAAATGAAGCAGCAGGCTATGAAGATTTGTTGATGAAACTGCAACCTTCTTCCTCAAAAATTATTGGCATCACCGGAGCGCCGGGAGCCGGAAAAAGTTCGTTAACCGACGCCTTGATTGCAGAAATGATAAAGGATGAAAAAAAGGTGGCGGTCCTATGTGTCGATCCTTCCTCTCCCTTCAATAAAGGCGCGCTTCTCGGCGACAGGATCCGAATGAGCGAATGGTATAACCATCCACATGTCTTCATCCGCTCGCTGGCAAGCAAAGGTTCTTTGGGTGGTTTGCATCCAAAAATCATTGAGATTTCCGATGTGGTAAAAAGCGCAGGTTTCGATTATGTAATTATAGAAACGGTTGGCGTCGGGCAAAGTGAAGTTGACATAGCTGCGCTCGCAGATATTACTGCAGTCCTGCTCGTTCCGGAAGGCGGCGATGTAATTCAAACTATGAAATCAGGACTGATGGAAGTGGCGGATATTTTTGTGATTAATAAATTTGACAGGGATGGTGCAGATGCTTTATATAATGCGCTGAAACAAATGCTGGGTCCCGTTTTCAACAAAACTTCAAGGCGCATTCCCATCATAAAAACGATTGCCTCCTCTAAAGCAGGCGTACCGGATCTATATAAAAAAATCAAAGAATGGGACAGGGACGCTTCAAATGAAAAAAGCAGCCTTTTCATTGAAAAAGCCTGGTCAATTATTCAGGATCAAAAAATGAAAGATATTGATAGGGAAGATTTAGAAAAGGCATTATTTAACGCGATGAAAAGCGAAAACTTTAACCTGTATCGTTTTGCCAGGGAATATGCGGGAGCAAACTCATGAATGCAAATAATTCAAAAGGATCGATGCCATCCTAATGCATATAAAGAAGAGGTTCAAAAAAAGTCCGTCTGCTGCAAAAAAAATTAGGATTTCGATTTTTCATTCTTCCACCATTTGTAGCCCACTACTCCAATAGCAGCATAAGGAATGAGCATCAGGTAAATGATGCCGGTGTTAAATCCCTGGGCAGGACCTTTGCCCATTTGCTGAACGGTTTTATTGCAGATAGAACATTGCGCATCAGCGTCAGAAGCCACCAGGAAAAAACTTGCAAAAAGAAATAATATGAGTAATAACTTTTTCATGATTGTAGAAGGCATCAAAGGTAATTAAAATAGGGATGTTTTCTTAAAATAAAATTTTTAAAGTACTTTTCCAAAATACGATTGCCAGCCAATAATTTTTTTAATTAACTCTTTATCATCATGGACAATTATGCTTCGCGCGGCTTGCAAAATTTCCGAAATCTTGTCGGATTAAAATTCCAGTTATACAATAGTTTGTTTACCTCTTTGCCTTTTCAACGGATTGAAAAAACGGGAATTCTTTTGTCCTTGTTTCTCAATACCTGCGAAGAAGGATATCGCAAAAAATTAAGCCCCGCGGAAATTATTGAAGATTTCTTTTCAAAAGATACTTCCTTCACTTCCCGCGCGGAAAAACTGGATCTTCTCTTTCGTTTCACGCAATACGTTGAGAGGCAGGTTGTACTGTTTGATGCACTTGAGGATGCAGCTTTCACACAAGTTCATGATACAGGAGGCCCGGGAACTTTGAAACAACTGGAACTTGAAGTGCTGCAGCAAAAAAAAGAGAAGGCCCTCGCCAGAAAACTGGAAGATTTTTCGGTTGAAATAGTGCTTACCGCACATCCGACGCAATTTTATCCCGGGCAGGTTTTGGGGATCATCAACGATTTGTCGAAAGCACTTTCTGACAATAACGCGGCCCAGGTAAACATGTTTCTGCAGCAGCTTGGCAAAACTCCTTTTTTCCAAAAACAAAAGCCAACGCCTTTTAATGAGGCGATGAGCCTCGTGTGGTATCTTGAAAATGTTTTCTTTACCGCTGCTGGGAAGATTATTTCCTTTTTAAAAACCCAGTTCCCAGACGCCGTAAATGAAAATAATCCCGTCATAAAAATGGGTTTCTGGCCGGGCGGCGATCGAGACGGCAACCCTTTTGTAAACACAGAAACAACCCTGAAAGTTGCCGATGCATTAAGGGGCGGAATTATAAAATGCTACTATCTGGAGATCCGCAAATTGAGGCGCAGACTAACTTTCAAAGGAGTTGACGTTCCATTGGCAAACCTTGAAAAACAGTTATACAATAATATTTTCATTCCGGGAAACAGAACAGCGATCGATAAAAAAGACATTTTGCAAGTGCTGAATGATATAAGGGACACGATCATCAACCAGCACAATGGATTGTTTCTTCACCTGGTTGACAATCTTATCAATAAAGTCCATGTTTTCGGATTGCATTTTGCCTCCCTCGACATTAGGCAGGATAGCTCCATTCATCAAAAAGTTTTCACAGTAATTTCGGAAGGCAATGATATTTTTCCAAAGAATTTCATGTCGTTGAATGATGAGCAAAAGATTGCATTTCTGACCCATAATTCCGGAGTGCTTTCTGAAAAAGATTATGGCGATCCAGTAATAAACGACACGCTGCAAAGCATCAAGGCGATTCGGCAAATTCAGCAATATAATGGCGAAGCAGGCTGCAACCGCTATATCATCAGCCATAGCAGCAGCGCCTTAAACGTGCTTGAAGTGTATGGATTATTCATTTTGTGCGGATGGAAAAAAGAAGAGCTGAAAGTTGACATCGTTCCATTGATTGAAACCATTGAGGATCTTCAAAACGCAGCGCCGATATTAAACGCTTTATATGAAAACGGCGAATACCGCGCTCACATAAAAAGACGGAACAATACGCAAACCATAATGCTCGGTTTTTCTGATGGAACCAAAGACGGGGGCTATTTAATGGGCAACTGGAGCATTTATAAAGCAAAAGAACAGCTTACAAAAATTTCAAAGGAAAACGGTATTGAAGTGGTTTTCTTTGATGGACGCGGCGGTCCTCCGGCAAGAGGAGGCGGCAAAACCCATAAATTCTATGCTTCCATGGGAAAAAATATTGCCAGCAAGGAAATTCAATTAACCATCCAGGGACAAACGGTAAGTTCCAATTTCGGAACAGTGGCCGCGGCGCAATTCAATATCGAGCAACTAATTCATGCTGGAATTTCAAACGATATTTTTTCCAACCGCCACATAACACTTGAACCTGAAGAGGAAGCTTTGCTGCAGGAGCTCGCCGATGAAAGTTATCAGTCCTACATTGGTTTAAAAAACCATCCGGAATTCATGGATTATTTAATAGAAATAAGTCCTCTGAAATATTATAGCGAAACAAACATCGGCAGCCGGCCAACAAAGCGGGGCTCAGGAAAATTGACTTTGCAGGATCTTCGGGCCATCCCTTTTGTTGGTTCATGGAGCCAGTTAAAACAAAATGTAACCGGCTACTACGGGGTTGGCGCGGCTTTAAAGAAACTGGATGAAGAAGGAAAACTAAACCGCCTGCAGGAACTTTATAAAAACTCTTTATTTTTCAGGACGCTGATCGACAATTGCGAAATGGCAATGAAAAAATGCTTTTTTCCGCTTACCCAATATTTATCGAAGGATAAAAAATTCGGGGAAATCTGGAGAATGATTTATGATGAATTCATTTTGACTGAAAAATATCTTTTCAAGCTGACGGGGAATTCAGAATTGATGGCTGATTATGCGGTTGAACAATCTTCCATCAACATGAGGGAAAAAATAGTTTTGCCGCTCGTTACTATTCAGCAATTCGCCATGTCAAACATCCGGGAAATAGAAAATGAACCAACAACCGATCCATTAAAAGAGACTTACGAAAAACTGGTAATGCGCTGTTCCTTTGGAATTATTAATGCCGGAAGGAATTCTGCATAAAAAGAAACCGGTTCTAAACAGCGAAACGGACTTTTTTTTAGATTTCTTTCTATTGGAGCTATTTTTAATTAAATAATCCCCAGTCATCTTCAAATTCATCTTTTTGGAAAGTTGCGACCCAGTTTTTGAAAAGCGCTTTGAATTCCATCATGGCTTCTTCCATTACTTTTTTATAATCGGAAGAAATAAAGCCCATCATTTCTGAAAACATGATTTGTTCCATTAGCTGTCGTGCATTTGTGCGGATAATGGCGGCGTTTTCCATTTGAACCATGAACATATCGGCATGGGCGGCGCTGATTAATTTCGGTGCTATAATCATCGCGTTTTCATAGATCATTTTTTGAATCAACTCTTCATGGCTGCCCGTGTTCTCTTCTTCACCGCAAAGATTATCAGCCAAAGCGATAATGAGGCCGAAAAAGTCGCGCCAATGTTCGTATAAAAGTTTGACGGCCTGCCTCCCCTCTTGTTTTTTCCATCCTTCAGCTTCATCATCCTCAAAATCATCATCTTCCCACTCAGGCAGAAAATTCAAATTGTCTAAATCCATAATTTACTTTTGCTATGATTAATACCTGCCATCCCCCTTCTGCCACCTGTTCGAAAATAAAAAAGCTTCCGTCTTTTTTACTGAGACGGAAGCTTTTAATTTTTTAATCCTGTGGGTTAATGGTTTTCTCCCGGATAATGGAAAGCGGATTAAAGCCGGATTTTCATTTGGATATATATTTTTCGAAGGTATTGAATTCAAAAAAAAGAAGTTGACTGATATCGGATTTTTTGGTTTTTCCTGGATTAAAGGAATAGTTATTTTCAATGGATTTGGATTGGTTCCCTTTTTATCGGGATGATTAATGTTTGTTGAACATCAATCAACTTCTGGAGCAAAGATAGATCACGTTACCTCCTTCGGCAAGAGCAATACTGCCTCTTTTTTGAATTATGTTTTTACGGTTGAAATCGTAAATCTACGATCTCCTAAATCGTAGTTGCACCATATGCTGACGCCAATAATGATCAATTGGACATAAATTTCTTTGAAGGAACCGTTATAGACGGCGTGAAAATAAAATCTTTAATAAAAGTTCGTTTGCTGATAGAAATAAACTTTCTGCCATAAAAACAAAAAACCAATGCCATGACTTTACAAAGCATTGGTTTTAAAAAAGTTTATTAAGCAAAAGCTTTTTCTCAGATTGAAAACGCCGTATTTAAAATTTCAGCCTG
>CAVOLS010000014.1:2500-83946 GCA_963696835.1 uncultured Chitinophagaceae bacterium
TCCTCGCCAGAACCTCCAGCCGGTAATCTTTAAAAACGGTAACTCCGTTCTCTTTAACAGAATCATTTTCCTGCGCAAAAGAAGCATAGGATAAAAAAAGTAAAATAAGAGTAACCGGAAGTCGGGTGATTTTCATATTAATATTTTTCAATTTCGGCAATTAATTTTTGCTATTGCTTTTTTTCCAAACTTTCTTTCACAATTTGAACACTGCTGCTGCAGCCAATCCTGTTGGCGCCGGCATTGATCAATTCTTTGGCAAAAGCAAATGATTTAATTCCTCCGCTGGCCTTAATTTTTACTGCATCAGACAGGTGCGCGCGAATAAGGGCTACTGCACGGATTGAGGCGCCCTTTTCAGCATAGCCAGTGGATGTTTTTACATAATCTACCCCGGCTGCTCCATAAATATCACAGCATTTAATGATCTCATCATCTGTTAACACCCCGCTTTCAATAATCACTTTTAAAATTTTATCCTTGCTTTTTACGATCGGCATGACTGTATTTATCTCATTGGCGATAAAACTCCAGTCCCCGTTTTTAATGGCCGAAATATTAACTACCATGTCCAGTTCATCAGCTCCATCAACAATTGCCAAAACGATTTCGGCCACCTTGGCTTCTATGGCGCTATATCCGAACGGAAAACCAATGACTGTGGCAGTTTTTACTTTTGAATCGCCTAAAGTTTCTTTAGCTTTTTTCACATAAAGTGGCGGCACACAAACAGCTGCAAAGCCATATTCCAAGGCCTCTTTGCACAAATTTTCAATCTCCGGCCAGGTGGCAGTTGGTTTTAATAAAGTGTGATCTATATATTGAGCTATATTCATTTTTTTAACCTTTTATAAAAAAAATGAAGGTAGTAATTTAACTTATTTATATCTTCAACTCTTATTAAAATTAACTCAATGAGAAAAAGCAAACTTTTTTTTCAGGCATTCCTTTTAGGAATCTCCAGCCTGATTTTCGTGAACCAAAGCCAGGCTCAGGCGACCTTTCCTTTAAATGGAATCGCCAATCCATCTGAAAAAGCCTATGCTTTCACAAATGCAACAATTGTTAAAGACGGATCAACAACAATTTCAAAAGCGACTTTACTGATTCGTAATAAAAAAATCGTTGCCGTTGGAAGCAATATCACCATTCCAAAAGACGCGGTTGTTATCGATTGCAATGGGAAATACATCTATCCGTCTTTCATCGATCTTTACAGTGACTACGGCATCACTGCGCCTCAAAGAAATATGGGAGAATTTAATCGTTCCGCCCCTTCGCAGATTTCTTCAAACACGAAAGGCCCTGTAGCATGGAACCAGGCTTTAAAGTCGGAAGTGAATGCGGCTCAATTATTTGACGCGAATGAAAAAGAAGCTAAGCCGTTGCGTGATGCAGGTTTTGGAACCGTTCTGACGCACCAAAAAGACGGGATCGCGCGCGGAACAGGAACCGTGGTAACGCTAGCCAATCAACCTGTGAATCTTGTGATCCTTAAAGAGAAAGCCTCTGCAAATTATTCATTCAGCAAAGGCACCTCAGGACAGTCCTACCCTTCTTCTCTTATGGGCTCAATCGCTCTTTTAAGACAAACCTATCTGGATGCCGCATGGTATAAAAATAATCCGGAAGAAGAAGGAAAAAACATTAGTCTTGATGCATGGAATAATTCCCAAAATCTACCTCAGATCTTTGAGGCGAATGATAAATGGAACTGTCTTCGGGCCAGCAGGATCGCCAACGAGTTTGGCACAAAATACATTTTAAAAGCGGGCGGAAATGAATACCAGCGCATAAAAGAAATGGCTGCGACAAAAACCGCTTTTATTGTTCCATTAAACTTCCCGCAAGCAATGGATGTGGAAGATCCTAATGAGGCCAGGTATGTTTCGCTGGCTGATATGGAACACTGGGAAATGGCCCCAACCAATGCGGCGGCTTTTGAAAAAGAAAAAATTACCTTTTGCCTGACAGCAGACGGACTTAAAGACGCTAAATCTTTTTTCACAAACCTTCATAAGGCAATAGACGCAGGCCTTTCTGAGAAAGCGGCATTGGAAGCCCTTACTCAAAACCCGGCTAAACTTTTAAACATATATGATGAAGTGGGAAGCATTGAACCCGGCAAATTGGCAAATTTTATTATTACCAACGGACCTGTTTTTGAAGAAAAAACTGTTGTCCTGCAAAACTGGATCCAGGGTGAAAAATACGGTGTGAAAGAAGATAACTGGAATAATGTTGCCGCTTCTTATAACCTGGCTATCACTTCTGAAAATGGGCAGGTAATGAATTATACACTTGACGTAAAATCTTCCAATTCAGCCACTATAATAGGAAAAGATTCATTGGCCACTAAATTTTCTTTCGATGGAAAAATGGTTAAAATTAATTTTTCACCTGTCGCCCCTCCAAAAAGAAAAGCACCCGAAAAGAAAAATGAAGTGGCCAGGGATAGTTCAGTCGCAACAACGAACCCGGCAGGCATCAATCAACAAAGAGCGGATTCTTCTAAAGTGAAATCTACCGACGACCAAATGCCGGAAAATCAACGGCAGCAGGGGCTGAACCGTGTTACAGGCGGCAGAGATTTACCGGGAGGAAATATTGGTCCTTCGATTCGCTTAAGTGGAGTAAGTAATGGAAATGTATGGCAGGGAAATGGTGTGGATACAGCAGGAAACGCCATTTACTGGACAGCAACATTAATCCGCGAAACACCGCAAAAACCCGATACATCCAAAAAGAAAGAATCTTCAATTGCAGGCAAAGTAAACTTTCCTTTCGGAGCTTTTGGTTCGGAAACCCTTCCGGTTCAACAGGATATTTTAATCAAAAACGCTACCGTATGGACCAGTGAAAAAGAAGGGGTTTTACAAAACACCGATGTATTGGTTAAGAAGGGAAAAATCGCTGCAATCGGCAAAAATTTAAATGCTTCTGCCGCTACAGTTATTGACGGAACCGGCAAGCATCTTACACCCGGCATTATCGATGAGCATTCACATATTGCAGTTGCTTCTATCAATGAAGGCGGACAATCGGTTACTTCTGAAGTAAGGATCGCTGATAATTTAAATCCGGAAGACATAAACATTTACCGCCAGTTAAGCGGTGGGGTTACGACTTCGCATATCCTTCATGGAAGTGCCAATACTATTGGCGGACAAACACAATTGATAAAACTTCGCTGGGGCGTAAATGACACAGCTTTGAAATTTGCTGGTGCAGATCCTTTTATCAAATTCGCCCTCGGTGAAAATGTAAAAAGAACCACCTCGAGCAACAACAACCGTTTCCCTGATACCCGCATGGGCGTTGAGCAAACTTTGACTGATGCATTTACACGGGCAACGGATTATGAAAAAGCATTGAAACTTTATGAAAGCCGTCCCAAAAACAGCAAGATGCTTCCCGTTAGAAGAGATCTGGAACTGGATGCGCTTGTAGAGATCATGAATAAAAAACGTTTCATAACCTGTCACTCTTACGTTCAAAGTGAAATCACTGCGGCGATGCGCGTTGGTGAAAAATTTAATTTCCGATTCAATACTTTCACGCATATCCTCGAAGGTTATAAAGTGGCAGATAAAATGAAAGCCCATGGCGCAAGTGCTTCTACTTTCAGTGATTGGTGGAATTATAAAATGGAAGTGGTTGACGCGATTCCTCAAAATGCGAGCATTATGCACAAAGTGGGTTTGAATGTAGCCATCAATTCAGATGATGCAGAAATGGCCCGGAGGTTAAATCAGGAAGCGGCAAAAAGCATAAAGTATGACGGTGTGAGCGAAGAAGATGCGCTGAAAATGGTTACTATTAATCCTGCAACCATGCTTCATGTACAGGATAAAACAGGCAGCATAAAAGTAGGGAAAGACGCCGATCTGGTTCTCTGGAATAACAACCCGTTGAGCATTTATGCGGTAGCTCAAAAAACTATGGTAGATGGTATTATTTATTTTGATCGTGATCGTGATAATCAAATGAGAAAACAGGTTCAGGCGGAACGCAATCGCCTGATTCAAAAGCTTTCCGGAGAAAAAAGATCCGGAACTCCGATGGTCGCGGCCCAGCCTACAGAACATGTGCTGCTGCATTGCGAAGAAGATGAAGACGATCAATCATCTTCCATTCAATAATCTTACCACATACAATCAATTTTAAAAAATGAAAATGAAAAAAATATTCAAAATTCTTGTTGCGGTTCTCCTGGTGAGCCCTGCAGGATTCTGTCAATCCACGGTATATCCGGCTTCCGAAAATACCGGAACTTTCTACATTACCAATGCCACTATACATGTAGGAAACGGACAAATTATCAGTAATGGTACGGTTGAAATCAATAAAGGCAAAATTGGAAAAATCGGCTCCGCGGTTGCTGTTCCCGCAGGAGCGAAAATTGTCGATGCGAAAGGCAAACAGGTTTATCCGGGTTTAATCAGCCCAATCACCAATCTGGGCCTAAAGGAAGTATCCGGCGGGGTAAGAGGCACCAATGATTATTCAGAAATCGGATCGATGAATCCTTCTGTAAGATCAATTGTAGCTTATAACACCGATTCAAAAGTCATCAATGTTTTACGCACCAATGGGATTCTTTTGGCGAATGTAATTCCTCAGGATGAAGAAGGATCGCGTCAATTAATTTCCGGAACTTCAACTGTCGTTCAGCTGGACGCCTGGAATTGGGAAGATGCAGCATATAAAGTGGATGGGCAGATGCATTTCAATATGCCATCGCTGATCGCAAGACGCGGCCGCTTTTCCTTTGGCGCCGGCGCTCCACAGGGCGATCCCGTTAAACGTGCATTGGAGCAGATCGAAACCGTAAAAGATTTTTTCAAAGAAGCAAAAGCCTATTTGGCAGAGCCGGTACACAAAGAAACCAACCTGAATTACGAAGCCACAAGGAATCTTTTCGATAAGAAACAGAAATTTTTTGTGCATTGCAATGCAGTAAAAGAAATGCTCCTGGCTATAGATTTTGTAAAGGAATTTGGTTTTGATGTTGTAATTGTTGGCGGTGCAGACAGCTGGCAAATCGCGCCCTTATTAAAACAAAACAATATCCCGGTTATCCTCGGACAAGCTCATGCGCTTCCTGTTTCTAACGATGACGACATAGATCAACCGTTTAAAACACCGTATCTGTTACAAAAGGCCGGCGTTTTATATGCAATTGGCGATAACGATGGAACAACCCGTGGAAGAAATCTTATGTTTAATGCCGGCACCGCGGCTGCTTACGGATTGACCAAAGAACAAGCCTTAAGCGCCATAACTTCAAATGCAGCCAAAATCCTGGGAATTGACAACGTGACGGGCACCCTTGAAGAAGGAAAAGATGCAAACCTTGTGATTAGCAGCGGAGATATTCTCGATATGGGTCAAAGCATTGTAGAGATGGCCTTCATCCAGGGAAGGAAAGTCAATTTGGACAACAAACAAACCCAACTCTCTGAAAGATACAAGTATAAATACGGATTGAAATAAACGGCAATCTGTTTTTAAGAGCTAAAGGGAGGAAAGAAATTTTCCTCCCTTTTTTTGTTGTCAGGCGCGAGTGGTTCAAATAAAGAAAATCCTGTTTTCAGGTAAGAGACTTCAATTAAATCGTCACTTTTTCAGCTTTTTTCT
Source organism: uncultured Chitinophagaceae bacterium (assembly GCA_963696835.1). Lineage (GTDB taxonomy): Bacteria > Bacteroidota > Bacteroidia > Chitinophagales > Chitinophagaceae > Ginsengibacter. The sequence goes on from CAVOLS010000014.1 coordinate 8,141, forward strand.
TTTGTACTAAAAGGTATTTCCGTGTGTTTAAACTGTATGCAAGTCCGGGTTAAGTCCGGCATATACCGGACTTAACCCGGACTTGAGTGGGGGATCATACGGGTGAGGATGCTATTATCATGGCCTTATCTATACATAAAAGAAGGCTTAGAGTAGGAGCATTTGTTCAATGATGATAATAAGCCATCCCCTCACAAATCAATTTTATGTACTTGTGAAAGAATCGAAAACCAGCCGGGACAATTCCTGCCGGAAGTGAAAATCAAATTTTTGAATTTCTTTGGGAATTGAATAAAAGAAAAAGTAAGATAGAGAACACTATTGTCTTTCATTTTTCCAGACTGTTCCTGCCTCAAAAAAAAATCTATCCTTATGAACTGTTGTAAAGGCAATAAGATAGTGAATGGCTAACCATTGCAATTAGCGACGTTCATCTTTTTCCAGATTGGTTTAGTGTGTTTATGTGCGGATGATGCTGGAATTAAATGAGAGATAACTTCATGGTAATTCTTCGTTTATTTTTCTACCAAACTCAACCACTCTCTAATGGTGTCTTTCAACTGAAGCTCTTTCAGTTTGATGTCGTCCAAATCTTTAAAACTGATCATTCGTCTGCCATCGGCATAGTTGCCTTCCAAAATTTGGGTGCTGTTTTTAATATTCATTCCGGTGGGCAATACGCACATAATTTTGCGGTTGCGTAGGTTCATTACAAGGATATCACGCTTGTATTCGTTTGCTTCAAAAGCTTTCATTTCGCCTGAAAAATAAAAAGCGGGCGAGTTCCATTTTATATGTTCTGCAATTTCATTGTCTATAGATAAAATGAGTTGTCGTAAATACTCAATAGCTGGTTGAATATCTTGAGGCAGTTTCCCAATATATTGAGAAACTAATTCGCTGGTTTTAATCTCGACTTTACTCATTAGTGTTTGTTTTATTTAAACTTAAGCCTACTTCCTTAAAATCTTTTCCATTTTCTTTCCCTTAGCTAATTCATCAATCAACTTATCTAAATAACGAACTTTTTTAATGAGTGGATCCTCAATTTCTTCCACACGATAACCGCAAATGACACCTGTAATTTTTGAAACATTTACATTAAGATGTGGCGCATGCGCAAAAAAAGTTTCAAAATCACTTTTATTATTTATGTGGTGTATCATTGCTTCTGTATTATATCCGGTTAGCCAAAATATAATTTCATCTACCTCTGCTTTTGTGCGTCCCTTTTTTTCTGCCTTTTGTACATATAATGGATAGACACTTGAAAAAGACATTTTGTAAATTCTTTTATTATCCATTTTATTTGTTTCTTATTTGCGAATGAAGTTAACAACAAAAAGGTGAAATTTGTTCGTCTGCTGTGGCTTTAATAAACGAATACTTTTAAAAAGATAAGGTAAGAGGATTTCCAGAAGCTTAAATTGAGTTCATAAAATTTCCTATCAAACCATTTATTTAAATTCTATAAATTTATTTTTTTTAAAATTTTACAACCTGTTATAAATGAACAATCAAACACTTGAAATTAAAACGGGATTGCAGATACAAAAGCCGGCACATGAGGTTTTTGAAGCAATTGTTGATCCTTCAAAAATGGCCAATTACTTTATTTCAAAAAGCAGTGGCAGGATGAAGGAAGGGAAAAACCTTGTCTGGAAGTTTCCGGAATTCGAAATGGATGTCCCCATCCGTGTGGGCAAAATTGAAAAAGATGTTTATATATCTTATAAGTGGGATGATATAGATGGAACTGAACTATTGGTGGAAATGACGCTTACCCCAAAAAATAAAACGGATACATTTGTTTGCATTACTGAAAAAAGCAGAAAAAATGATGAGGCAGGTATAGGATGGCTCAAGCGAAATACCGAAGGATGGGCCAATTTTCTTGCATCTTTAAAAGCTTACCTTGAATATGGAATCAATTTAAGAAAGGGAGCTTTTGATGCTTCACAAATGCCGGAATCCATTGAATAAATGTTAAATGGTACGGGAAAAAATCCAAACATTTTTGTGTCTGCAAGTAGATCCGCAGCTTTCATCGGGTAAAACATACAACACTTTAAAGTCTCTGTAAAAACAAAAGGACAATAATTGTGCATCTGCTGGATTTGCTGAAAACTAACCCGGCAGTTGCGGGAATCTGTTATGCCGGCAGAAAGAGTTTGTACTACATAATAATCGATAACCAAACCCATTTTCTACCAATGGTTATGAATATATACGGCCTTGAATTCATAAATTAAAAAAGCCGGAGTAAAAAACTCCGGCTTACAATAACAATCAGTTTCTGATTAAGCTATTTCAACTTCAGCACCTGCTTCAGTCAATTTGTTTTTAATTTCTTCAGCTGTTGCTTTATCAACACCTTCTTTAACTGGTTTTGGTGCACCGTCAACAAGATCCTTAGCTTCTTTCAAACCTAAGCCAGTGAGTTCTTTAACAACTTTCACTACGCCCAATTTAGCTGCGCCTGCAGATTTCAAAATAACATCGAATGATGTTTTTTCTTCTACTGCTGCCGCACCACCACCGTCGCCGCTAACAACTACTGCTGCTGCTGCTGGTTCGATACCGTATTCTGTTTTCAGGAAATCAGCCAATTCCTGTACTTCTTTTACTGTTAAGCCTACTAAACTTTCAGCTAATGATTTTACGTCTGCCATGATTGTTTAATTTTTTCCACCTTCTTTTCAATTTCTGATCCGGCGGAGGGTTTTAAAAAAATTGTTGTTTATTAGAATAAAATATTCTTTTTTGTTATTCCTGAATTATTCAGGAGTTGAAGTTCCTTCTTCAGTTTTTGGAGCTTCTTCTGCTTTTGCTTCTTCCGCTTTTGGAGCTTCTGCAGTTGCTTCCGGAGCCGCTTCAGTTGCTGCTGCCGGAGCCGCTTCTGTTTCAGGCCTGTTTTGCAAAGCGCCTATTACGCGTTGAATTGGAGACAGCAACAATCCGATCACCTCACCAATCAATTCATTTTTGGTTTTGATTTTTGTAAGATTGATCAATTGATTGTCACCTACAAAAATATCTCCGTTCAGGAAAGCGGCTTTCAGAACCGGTTTTTCACCATTCAATGATTTGCGGAAGCTGCTGATAATTACAGCAGGATCTTTTGGGCTTTCGCTAAACATTAAAGCGGTAACCTTATGAAGAGAATCGTAAACGCCTGCATATTTTTCATTGTCAAGGCTTTCCAAAGCCTTTCTGATCAATGTGTTTTTAGCCACTTTCATTTCAACCTGCTTGTCAAAGCAATGGCGACGCAGGTTGGTTACCTGAGCCACCGAGAGGCTTTCTGTATCTGTTATATAGAAATTAGAATACTGCGAAAATTTACTTTTCAGAGCTTCTATTACTTCTTGTTTTTGTTCTTTGTTCATACTATTTGTTTTGAGCTCATTACTTGCGGTGGCAAATAACAGGCAAATAAATTATTTAGTTCTGTACGGATTTTGTATCGATAGCAATCCCGGGACTCATGGTGCTGGCCATGCTAACGCCTTTTAAGTAGGTTCCTTTAGAAGTCGCCGGTTTCAATTTCACAAGCGCGTTAATTAATTCCTGGCTGTTAGCTTCGATTTTTTCAGGAGAAAAACTAACCCTGCCTATTGAAGCGTGTACAATTCCAACTTTATCAACTTTAAAAGCGATTTTACCCCCTTTAACGTCGTTTACCGCTGCAGCAACATCATTAGTAACCGTTCCTGTTTTCGGATTCGGCATGAGGTTTCTTGGTCCAAGAACTTTACCCAAACGTCCTATTTTAGGCATTACAGAAGGAGTAGCGATGATCACATCGATATCGGTCCAGCCGCCTTCAATTTTAGATATGAATTCGTCGAGGCCGACAAAATCAGCTCCTGCATCTTTGGCGGATTGTTCCTTATCGGGAGTGCAAAGCACCAATACTTTTTTGGTTTTACCAGTTCCGTGAGGAAGGGAAACGGTTCCGCGAACAGCCTGATCCGCTTTTTTAGGATCAACACCAAGACGGATGTGAAGATCTACAGAACTATCAAATTTGGTAGTATTTATTTCTTTTACCAGCGCCGAAGCTTCTTTCAGCGAGTAAGCTTTATTTGGATCAACCTTAGTGTTGACTTCTTTTCTTTTTTTAGTAATCATTTTTTCAAAAGTTTTTCCCGCTAGCACGGGATCATTTACAATTTATTTTTCCCAAGGGGCCGTTCCGTCAACGGTTAAGCCCATGCTGCGGGCAGTGCCGGCAACCATTTTCATGGCGCTGTTAAGACTGAAAGCGTTCAGGTCTGCCATTTTATCTTTGGCAATTTCCTCTACCTGATCCCAGGAAACTTTGCCTACCTTATTCCTGTTAGGTTCTTTGCTTCCTGACTGAACTTTGGCAGCATCCTTTAGCTGAACAGCAGCGGGAGGGGTTTTAATGATAAATTCGAAAGATTTATCGCCATAAACTGTAATGAGAACGGGAAGAACTTTCCCTTGCTTATCCTGGGTCCGCGCATTGAACTGCTTGCAGAACTCCATGATGTTGATTCCTTTAGAACCGAGTGCGGGGCCGATTGGCGGCGCCGGATTGGCTTGTCCTCCTTTGCATTGGAGCTTGACATAGCCGGTAATTTCTTTTGCCATGATTTAAATTTTTGGTGTTAACGTCCTTCGACACGCTCAGGACTCCCAGTCAATGATTTCTATAAAGAACTTTTTTGGGAGTGCAAAAGTAGGGGAAATGATTGGAATAAAAAAGAAAAAAGATTGGCTCAAGATTCTGTTATGCGGGCACTAATCAGAACTGAGCAGTTCGTCAAGTAATCGAAACTAATTTGGCCTTGTCTTTATTTTGCAATATGCTTTTTATTTTTTCAATCATAGGCAATATCGTTTCATAATTGTTATCAGGAACATTTAAAATGATAAATCCAATGGAATATTTTGCAAGGTTTTGTTGGTATTGCAGATTTTTATCAGAGGTAATCAAAAAATCAAAATTATCTTTTTCCATGGCGGCAATTAAATTACCGTTTTCCAATGAATTCCAATTTCTATCTCTTACTGTGTAAATCTCACAAATATCCTTCAGGCGGTATTTTATTTTAACCGGCAGGTTTTCATCAAGCAGCACTTTATACATATTCAGGGGACTGAAATTTTAATAAATTCTCGAAATGACTTAGAACCTGTATTGCCTGCTCTTTCGTCACAGACGGAAAATCTTCTAAAAAATCGTTTAAAGAATGGCCGGCTTTTAAATAATCAAAAAGGTTCTTAATAGGAACTCTTGTATTAGTGAAAACAGGTTCTCCGCTTTGAATATTTGGTGATATAGTGATAGGGGTTGACATTTTTAGGTTTAAAGATAAAAAATAATTTCCTGCTTCAGATATTTTTTGATTATCTCTTGTTTCTTCAAATCGGTTGGCGTTTAGCTTTTTGCTGCGTTTCGTGGCTTCCAAAAAATTGAAGTAATTAATCCAACACTTACAACCACATCTACTAGATTCCAAATTGTTCTACCCAAAGCAATTTTTATGAACGGCTGAAATAATAATGCCAATGCGAGATAGATAATTACCGCTGAATTTATGGTTTGGTTCTTTTGGTATTCGAAATACACAAATAAAGCAAAACCTATTACTCCGGCAAAACGAGCCACTTGGTAATATCCATAAGGCATTTTTAAAAGACAAAGTAGAAAGAGGATGCTCAGAACAGCCTTCAAAAGATTCAAGAACATAGTATTACGTTTAATTAATTCAGTTTCAGTTTGCGTTTCCGCTTAATTTGAAATATTTTTTAAAGTCCTCAACAGCACCGGAATAATCTTTTAAATAACTCTTACTAATCCCCCTATTTTTATATGCATCGGCATAGTTGGAATCAATTTGAATCGATTTTGAATAGTCTTTAATCGCATCAAAATAATTTTTTAAATGGTGCTTTGCCTTTCCTCTAATATTATACGATTCAGCATAATTTGAATCAATTTCAATAGCATTAGAACAGTCCTTAATTGCACTCAAATGATCTTTTAAACCATTCTTAGCATTTGCTCTATCAATAATTGTTATAACATCATTTGGGTCTATTTTAATAGCCTTGGAAAAATGTTCAATAGCTCCGGAATAATCTTTTAAATTACTCCTGGCTTTCCCTCTATTATCATATGCTATGGCGAAATTTGAATCAATTTCAATTGCATTGGAATAATTCTCAATCGCACCGGAATAATCTTTTAAACCCTGCAAAGCAACGCCTCTATAATTATATGCTTCGGCATTATTTGGGTCAATTTCAATAGCCTTAGAATAATCCTTAAATGCCCCCAAATAATCTTTTAAATCAATTTTTATACCTCCTCGGTTATTATATATTATTGCATCATTTAGATCAATTTCAATTGCCTTGGTATAATCTTCAAGAGCTCCTGAATAATCATCTAAAATACTCTTGACATTTCCTCTATTATTATATGCTGTAGAATAATTTGGATTGAATTCAATAGCCTTAGAATAATCTTCAATAGCTCCGAATAATCTTTTAATTCAGTCTTTGCATCTCCTCGATATAGATATGCGTCAGCGTTACTTGGTTCAATTTCAATAGCCTTTGAATAATCGATAATTGCACCTGTGTAATCCTTCAAATCACTCTTAGCATTTCCTGTTTTTACATAAGCATTTTTGCAACCGAAGATTGTGAATTTTGAAGTAAGCATCATCTTGGTCTGTTATGATTTCTTTTCTCCACTTTCTAATTTTAATCTTAAGTCCAATTAAGCTATGTTGCATTTAAGACAAATAAAATGATAATTAATATAGCTCAAACTCTGTTATATTAAACACTGACCTCGCAGTAATAACTACTATAAGAAAGAATTTTGACCTTAATTAAACTTTACCTTACTTTCCGGTAGCGTTTGTCCTTTTAATAATTTTACCTCCTTGCATAGTTTTTATAGACGTTAATAAAAAACTCCCTGCAAAACTACACAGGCCTAAAAAAATTGGAATATTTGAAGCGCCCCCACCCGAATAAGCGAAACCATCATCTCTCCTACCGCTTATCGCCCACCCTCCTTGAAATACTGTTGAAAGATTCCCATAATCGAGTAAATGATTAAGTATTTTAAAACTTTCAAGGAAAAAAATTAATCCTCCCAAAATTGAAAATGAAATTAGGATCAGTCCGAAAATGAATTTTATTTTTTCTATACTTTTCATATTTTTATTTTTAAGGTATTTTCTATTTGGTGAGCCGAGTCTTCATAGTAGTCTTCCAGCGGCGGGTTCTCGCAAAAAACCAGGAATATTTTCAAGAGCATAATTAAAACAAAACTTTTTGAGAAAGCTTTGAGCGCTTAAATAAAAAATCATATCATAAATCTTTTGAAATATGTTCTATTTTCAAATAAGATTTTTCGTCGATTGTTGGTGGCACGTAAATTTTTTCGATAAGTGTATTTAAATTGACCTGAATAAATTTCCCTTTCGCATTAGGTTGATTATACCAATAATATTCGTTATCAATCGCTTCTTTCACTTCACAAAAAAGTCTGAATTCATTTTCATGTACAAATTCAATCCTTTTGTGTATGATTAGGGAATAAGAATTATAAGCCCCAATTTGGATATGCTGTCGGATGGTACCAAATATCTTTATCATAATCAAAATATCTTACCGTGCTTAATCCTATTACTTCAGGTATCTCTTCAATTGTTTTATAAACTCTTTCTGTTGTACTTTGTATAGCGACCCCTTCATTATCTTTTAAATAAAGTCGCCACATTGCATCTGATTCATTTTTATTTTTGTGCCAGCAATTAATAATGGTCGTTCGTTTGAAATTTATATGACCCTTTTGTAAATTAAGGATATTTTCATCTATTTGTTTTTCACCGAAATTATATCCAGGAGACCGAGCGATTTTCCGCATTTCTTTTTTCCTATTTTCAGCTTCCATTTTAGGTAATGATCCTTCAAAAGGATCACTAAACTTGTCCGCTCTACAAAAAAATAACGATTTGGTCTCTAACAATGATTTAAATTTTCAAAATCTAAATATCTCCAAATTTTTGAATTTGGCTCAAGGGGAAGAACACAACTGTGCTTAAATATTGACATGTTTATCTTTTATAATTTTACTTAGATTTTTAATTAATCCACCTTCATATTTACAATACTCCTCGATCTTCGAATTCTTTTGTTTAAGTCAACCAAGTAACTTTCGATAATTTCGTCTTAGACGTTCAATTCAAAAACAATGCACTTGGTAACAAATTAATGCTGAGACAAATTATAAACTGGTCCTGATTTATTTTCAGTTTTATCTAATTCGCTCAGTATATTCTTTAAAGCTTACTCAAGATCCAAAGCCTTAATCTTTTCAATTGCTTTTGACTTCATTTCATCAATACTTAGGATTAAGATTTTTATCATCAAATTTAAAAAATTTTGATTGGAGAATATTCAATCGATAAAGAACAACCGTCACATCTTCTATTCCCTTTAAATACAAAAATTTCTGTTCTCAAAAACACCTCATCTATGTCATGTTATCTGGCTTCTCCGCTGCCATCACCATTCTTATTTCACCATAAGTAAAATCTGCGGGCAAATTTTCTATCAAAGTTTTATGGCTTACTGAGCCGTGAATTTTTATCGCTTCTTTTATCTTTTCTTGTTTTTGTTGTGGAACCAATTGATTGATATCAATATCGCCATTTCCTACAAACCATGCGAGATGCCCTTCAATGGTGCCAAAACTTAAATTTCTTTCTTTGGCAATCTCCGCCATAGATTTTCCTTCCTGAAATAAATTAAATGAAGCGGTTTTGGTATCAGTTTTTACCGCATCGTTTTTTTCTTTTCTTTCTTTTGTGGTTACTATCTTTTTAGCCACCATATTACTTTCAAGATTATTTCTGTTGCAATAATCCAGAACGGTTTCTAAAATATCATCCCCATATTTATCCACTTTCGCTTTTCCAAATCCGCTTATCTGCATTAAATCTTTTTTGGTTAATGGTAAATAAGTAGCGATTTCTTTTAACGTAGCCTGGTTGGCAACCATATAAATTGGCAGGCCATTTTCTTCGCAAACAAGATCGCGCCACCGTTTAAGTGTATCATACAATTCCCCGTTTGTCACATCGGAAAAAGATCCCTTTTTGCCGCTGGCATAACAGGAAATATTGATTCTTGGCTGAGCCAGTTTTATTTTATGCTGTAGAAATGAGGTAACAGAAAACGCCTCCTTGCAGTATTGCAGAAAATAGTTCTGAACGTTTAGAGCTAAGAATAACTGATTCAGGTATTCATTGATAATGTTTGCCGTCTCCCTATGTTCTGTTATTAGCGGGTGATTTTTAATTGCATCCTGAAATGCAGCAAATTTCGGTTCAAAATGGTTGGCCGCATCATTGATTCTTTTTTGCAATGCCACGTTATTTTCAATTACAGATTCCTGTTTCATCAATGAACCTATGTGGCTTATAAATTTCAGGCCAACGGCCCTGTCTGAAGAAAACTTATTTTTTAAATCAGATATCCATGGCAAAGCTTCTTTATTTAATTTTTCTTTTTGCTCATTGATCCTGAAATGCAAAACATCTGTCAGCGCCTTTATTTCATTAAAAGAAAAAATTTCTTCCAGTAATTGCTGTGTATAAATTTGCCTTGCTCCTGCAAACCTTTCCGCTAAAGAACCTTTTGGAGTCAGTGTTTGCTGGCCTTTTAGGACATGCTCGTTGCTATAAATAGCCGCGGATGGTATTTTGGATAAAAGTACAATGCCATTCAAACTTGTGCAGCGGCTTAAAGCCACATAAACCTGCCCGCTGCTGAAAGCCAAACCTGCGTCTATCATTACTTTTTCAAAGGTGAGTCCCTGGCTTTTGTGAATGGTGATTGCCCATGCGAGCCGAAGTGGAAATTGAGTAAAGGTTCCCAGCACTTCCTGTTCTAATTTCCCATCTTCCCTGCTTAAGGTATAACGCGAATTTTCCCAGGTTTCGTGAGAAACAATAATTTCAGTTCCATCGCATTCTACGACAATTTCATCAAGCTTCAATGATTTTACCACTCCAATTTTTCCATTAAAATACCTTTTTGAAACCACGTCATTTTTTAAAAACATAACCTGCGCGCCTGTTTTTAAAATCAGCTCACTTTCTGCCGGATAACTTTTTTCAGGAAAATCATTTTCTATGAGGGCGGTATAAGTGACGGAATTTGCAGATAACTTTTGCAACTCCCTGTAATTGATTTGGTCTGCCTGGTTATTGTGAGATGTGAGCGTAATATATTTTTCTTCAAGGGAAGGCCGGAAATCGGGGAAATATCTTTGATGCAAATCTTCGAAATCATCTGCATTCATCTTGTTCGTTCTGACTTTGTTCAATATATCAACAAAAGAATTTTCCTTTTGGCGATATATTTTATTCAGTTCAATGAGCATGGGCATCTGCTCTTTAATTACGAGGCTATCAAAAAAGAATTCAGAGGAATAGTATTCCTGCAAAATATTCATTTCCTCCCTTTTTGCAACCGGCGGCAATTGATACAAATCGCCAATGCACAACAATTGAACACCACCGAAAGGAAGTTCGTGCTTTCTGCGAACCGATCTCAAAATTGTATCAATCGCGTCCATTGTATCGCAACGCACCATAGAAATTTCATCGATTACAAGCAGTTCCATTTTTCTCAAAAGATCCTGTCGCTGCCGGTTAAATTTCAATTTTGCCAACAACTCGCTTTTGCTTGCCGACGTTGGCAAAAACGGATTAAAAGGCAGTTGAAATAAACTATGAAGTGTTACACCGCCGGCATTAATGGCTGCCACTCCTGTTGGTGCCGCCACAATTATATTTTTAGAACAATTTTCTTTTAAATATTTAAGGAAAGTTGTTTTACCAGTTCCGGCTTTTCCGGTCAGAAAAATATTTTCACTGGTTTCAGTTACGAAGCGGTAAGCCAGGTCAAATATTTCGTTCCGGTCTATTGAGTTATGATTGTCCATGCTAGCCACGAATTACAGGAATTTATACGAATAAGAAAAATTAAAAATCGAATAAGGCGATGCTTACATCAAATTTCACGATTTATAAAAAGATTGTCAAAGCCACGAATTACACAATTTTCAGGAATGATCAATTTTAAAAACAAATCTCTTGTATTCAACTTTTATCACTGTTCTCCATTTCCAAATCTTAATTCGCAGAGACTTGTGTAATTCGCGGCTAAAAATTAAGGCTTTATTCCAATCAGCAATAATTCATTAACATGCACATCGGTTGAATATTTCTTGTTGCCTTCTTTATCAACATAATTGTTGTTTATCAGTTTCCCGTCAATGGCTACCTCTGTTCCTTTGGATAAAAGTTTTTCGGCAATATCCGCTATTTTCCCCCAGGCAATTAAATTATGCCATTGTGTTTCTGTTACTTTTTCACCGTTAGCGTTTTTGTAAACTTCATTTGTGGCCATTGAAAAGCGAACCATCTTTTTTCCGGTTTTGGTGGTGCGTACTTCAGGCGCGTTTCCAACATTTCCGATCAGTTGAACTTTGTTTTTAAATGTGTACATAACTTTGAATTTTGTGTCCATTTTTTTAATGAACTGTTATAAAATGTTTATTATTTCAGTTGATGCTATTTTATTTGACATCAACAATGCAAATATGTCTTGCAAAAAATGAGATATTCGGCTTTTAAACATTTATAGTTGAATATAACCGATTATAACCGTTTGTAATTGCTTGATATATAAATTTTTTGAAGTATCTTTCTATTCCGAAATCAAAACTAATCAGCATGACAAACGAAAAAAAAGTTCATTGTCTGACCTGTAGCAAACTGGTTAAAGGCCGGACAGATAAAAAGTTTTGCGATGATTATTGCCGCAATTCTTATAACAATCATTTAAAAGCGTTCACCAACAATTGCGTCAGGAATGTGAACAACGCTTTAAGGAAAAACCGGCGGATTTTGGAAAGCCTTTTAACAAATGAAGAGGAAACAGCGAAGACTACAAAAGATAAATTGCTTCAAAACGGATTTCAGTTCAAATATATCACTCACACTTACACGAATAAAAAAGGGAGCGTTTATTTTTTTTGTTATGACCATGGATATTTGCCATTGGACAACAACCTGTATCTGGTGGTAAAAAGAAAGGAAGAATAAGTGTCGGAAAAATGGATAATATTTTTTAAGCAACCATTTTTTCAGTACGTAAGACAACGAATAAAAAAACCTGAAAAAAGTCCGTTTGCTATAAAAGGGAGACTTGGGACAAAAGAAATCGAAACAGTATATAGTATTTAAATGTTCTACAAGAAACAAGTTAAATGAATAGGTATAATTTCAAAACAATCACTTGGTCACTTACCTATGTTTCAAAAAAAGATGAAGAAAGGTTCATCTGCTGGAAGTCATAAATAAAAATTCACTTTGTGGAATATTAAAATAAAGGAGAAATACGAAAGCGCTAACAAAAGAAAATTGAAAACAACTTAAAATTGTTCGTCTGCTGGAAAAAACAGTATCGCTTTATAAACCAAAGTCAAACACTATATCCAAAAATCAAAAAACCGCTTCAATTGAAGCGGTTCAAATTCTTTCGCCTAATTTTTTAAGCTATTTTTTCTACCTGCATGTAACTTAATTCAACAGGAGTAGCGCGTCCGAATATTTTAACCTGAACTTTCAACTTTTTCTTTTCGTCAGTAACTTCTTCAATTACTCCATTGAAATCGTTGAAAGGCCCGTCAATAATTTTGATAGTTTCTCCAACAATGAAGGGTTCGCTCATTTTCATTCCACCCGCATCAGACATTTCATCTACCTTGCCGAGCATTTTATTAACTTCCGATTTTCTAAGACTGATAATATTTCCTTTGGATCCTTTACCATCGGTCAGGAAGTGCATTACATTGTTGATGTTGCTTAAATGCTGAACCATGTCTTCAGAAAGTTTCCCATCCAAAACTTCTATCATCACATAACCGGGATAAAAGTTTCGCTCCCTCATCACCTTTTTACCATTAACTACTTTGTAAACTTTTTCTACAGGTAAAAAAACCTGCATGATATATTTATCCCATCCCTGCCTAATGATGTCCTTATCGAGGTATTCTTTAACCTTACGCTCTTTTCCGCTTACAACCCTCAATACGTACCACTTAGTATCTTTTTCCGGAACTGCCGGAGTCGATTCAGGGATGGATTCGGGCTGGGTTTCTTCAATATTTTCTGTTTCTGTCATGATTACTTAAATAATGAATAAACAAATTTCAAAACACCGTTGGATACAAAATCCATTAACGCAACAACAGCCGTAATCAGGATGGTTGCTGCCAGAACGATCATTGTGGACTGCTGCAATTGTTCCCAGGTTGGCCAGGTAACTTTATGCATCATTTCTTTATAAGAATCCCTGATGTAAAATGCAATTTTGTTCATATTTTATTACGTTTCTGCGTTAAAACTGTTTCCTCCAACCGGTTTTAAATAAGAACCGATTCATTTATTATAAAGCACGGGCACAAGGATTCGAACCCTGATCAAAGGTTTTGGAGACCTCTATTCTACCATTGAACTATGCCCGTAGAAACTCTTATGCTTCGAAAGAAACCAAGAGAATACTTTTTAAAGAACTTTTTAAAAAACAAAGTACCCAAGCGAGCCGCCTAAGTACTTTGCAAATTTATTAAAACCTTTCCAAAGCCCATTGTGAGGGAACCGAGGGAGGCTTATTTTAAAATTTCAGTAACCTGTCCAGCTCCTACTGTACGGCCACCTTCGCGAATTGCAAATTTCAAACCTTTTTCCATTGCAATTGGTTGGATAAGCTTAACAGTAAGTGAAGTATTATCACCCGGCATTACCATTTCAGTTCCTGCAGGCAATTCAACTTCTCCTGTAACGTCAGTAGTTCTGAAGTAGAATTGAGGGCGGTACTTCTGGAAGAATGGAGTGTGACGTCCACCTTCTTCTTTGCTCAAAACGTAGACTTCACCTTTGAATTCAGTATGTGGAGTGATAGAACCTGGTTTGCAAAGAACCATACCGCGGCGAACCTGAGTTTTTTCAATACCGCGAAGCAATAAACCTGCGTTATCACCAGCTTCACCTTCGTCAAGTAATTTTTTAAACATTTCCACACCAGTAACAGTTGATGTCAATGGTTTTTCCATCAAACCAACAATTTCAATTCCTTCACCAACTTTGATACGACCTCTTTCAATACGACCTGTAGCAACTGTACCACGACCTGTGATAGAGAATACATCTTCTACAGACATCAGGAATGGCTGATCAACGGGACGGGGAGGTAATGGAATGTAAGTATCTACCGCTTCCATCAATTCGTCGATTTTAGCAACCCATTTTTCGTCACCGGCCAAAGCGCCAGTTGCAGAACCCTGGATGATTGGCGTATTATCACCATCAAAACCGTATGAAGTCAACAGTTCACGAATTTCCATTTCCACTAATTCCAACAATTCAGGATCGTCAACCAAGTCAACTTTGTTCATAAAAACAACGATACGTGGAACACCTACCTGGCGAGCCAAAAGGATATGCTCTTTTGTTTGAGGCATAGGACCGTCTGTTGCAGCAACCACCAAAATAGCTCCATCCATCTGTGCAGCACCTGTGATCATGTTTTTTACATAATCCGCGTGACCTGGACAGTCAACGTGAGCATAGTGACGATTTGCTGTCTGATATTCTACGTGAGCTGTATTAATTGTAATACCCCTTTCTTTTTCTTCAGGAGCGCCATCAATATCATCATAATTTCTTTTCTCCGCCAAACCTTTTTTAGACAAAATATCGGTTATAGCGGCTGTTAAGGTTGTTTTACCGTGATCCACGTGTCCGATAGTACCAACGTTAACGTGGGGTTTATCCCTTTTAAAATTCTCTTTTGCCATTTTGTTTAATTTAATTTTTGTTTTTAAAATCTTGACATCCGAATTCATTTTCGTGTTCTAAGAAATGAATCAGACATATAATGAGCGGAAGACGAGTCTCGAACTCGCAACCTATAGCTTGGAAGGCTATCGCTCTACCAATTGAGCTACTTCCGCTTGTTTTAATTTTTTGTTTGCCTTCTAAAAACAGAACTGTTGATGAGAATTGAACTCACGACCTTCCCGATTGCCATCGGGATGCTCTGCCCGCTGAGCTACAACTTTCAAAACAGAGCTGTTGATGAGAATTGAACTCACGACCTTCCCGATTACTATCGGGATGCGCTGCCCCTGAGTTACAACTTTCAAAACAGAGCTGTTGATGAGAATTGAACTCACGACCTTCCCGATTACTATCGGGATGCGCTGCCCCTGAGTTGCAACTTTCAAAACAGAGCTGTTGATGAGAATTGAACTCACGACCTTCCCGATTACTATCGGGATGCGCTACCCCTGAGCTACGACTTTCAAAACAGAGCTGTTGATGAGAATTGAACTCACGACCTCTTCCTTACCAAGGAAGTGCTCTACCCCTGAGCTACAACAGCTTGAAAGAAGTCAAACAACTATTTCAAATAACTTTTAAAAGTGGGCAGAGTAGGGTTCGAACCTACGTACTCGTGAGAGAACAGATTTACAGTCTGTCGCCTTTAACCACTCGGCCATCTGCCCTGATTAGGAATTTCGTAAAATACAAAATTCAATATTCAGTAATTTAATATTTCAAAGAGCCAGTGGAGGGATTCGAACCCCCGACCAGCTGATTACAAATCAGCTGCTCTGGCCAACTGAGCTACACTGGCATTTGCTCAAAAAACCAACGCATAAATGAACTGTTCCTAAATAATAAACACTGGGTTATTTTTTGGGAAGGCAAAGGTAATGGAAAATGTTTAATGGAAAAATTTTGCAAAGAAAAAATTTTTCAGGTTTTAGGATTAATTTTTCAAGCGAGCTTTTTCTTCCTTTCAATTCCAATAAAATCAAGGCTTTTAAAAAAAAACCCCGCGATTGGCGGGGAATATTTTTTTTTATTTTCAAGTTTTCACGCCGCTATTTTTTCTTTTTGCCTCTTCATTTGGGTGATCACAGAATCGAGGGCGAAGTCAAAACTTTCTTCAAATGATTTTGAACAATGCTTCACGAAAAAATCATGTTTAGGAATGTGGACTTTAATTTCGGCAACCTTGTCTTTAATTTTATGAGCTACATTATCAAGTTTTAAAAAGACATCGACTTTTGTGATTCGCTCATGAAACTGGGTTAGTTTGGAGAGTTTTTTTTCAACATAAGAAACCAACTTTGAATCTGCATCAAAATGGTGTGTTTGAATTTTTACGTCCATAATAAAATGTTTAAAGTGAGCAATAAAAAATTTGTAAAATTACATTTGCATAAGCAAGCGAAGTTGTATCGGTTAGCAACTGTTTTTTCAAAATTGAAGTTACACTTATCAGATCATTTTTCAAAAAGAAAATTTCACGAGAAGGCCTATTTACCGTTTACGATTTAGGGTGAGCTTGTTTGTGAGCTTGTTTCAGCTTTTCTATGCTGTTATGAGTGTAAACCTGGGTGGAAGCCAGGCTGCTATGGCCAAGCAATTCCTTAATTGCATTAATTTGCGCGCCATTGCTGGTTAAATGAGTGGCAAAGCTATGGCGGAGAATGTGCGGACTTTTTCTTTTATTAGTTGACACTTTTGCCAGATTTTCTTTTACTATCTTATATACATATTTTGGATATAAGGCATTTCCCTTTTTACTGACGAAAAGAAAAGTTCCCGGATCCTCAGGAAATTCATTTTTTTTTGCTGAAACATAATTGCTAATATGATTAAGCAACTGATTGCTTACAGGAATAATTCTTTCCTTGTTACCCTTGCCCAAAACTTTGATGGTACCGCCACTTTTATCGACATTCCTTTCTTTCAAATGAATTAACTCACTTAGCCTGATTCCTGTTTGATACAGAAGTTCCAATATCAGGAAATTCATAATTCCTTCAAAATTCGTATTAATATCTTTATCCTTTTCGTGAAACAAAGTATCAAGGTCTTTCTGCTCAATAAATGAAGGCAGGCGGCGGCTTACTTTTAAAGAGCTTATGGTTGCAACAGGACTCACATCGATTTTCTGAAGCTTAAGTTGATACTTGAAAAAAGATTTAAGGGTTGAGATTTTTCGGTTGATGGTTTTAGGGGCAATTTTATTTTCCTTTAAAGAAGCAAGCCAGGTTCGAACCATTGACGGACTCATCTCTGATAATTCTGTAGTTTCGTATTCCTTCCAAATAAAAGATAAAAAACCGTTCAAATCATTTTCATAAGAAATGATGGTATGGTTTGAATAACGCTTTTGAAAAGTAAGATAATTCAGGAATTCCTGGATGCGATATGTTTTGGGTTGGGGCATAAAAATCCTGTAGCAGTAAAGTTAATCCTTACTTTTGGTTTTCTGTAAGCCAAAATGAAAAAAATAATTTTAAATACCTGCTTATTACTATGAATCACAAACATCTGTTTTCTTTCTTAAGTGGATATTTACTTTTATTCTTTTTCCTTTTTAATGGGTATCAGTATTTTATAGATGCGGATGCTACAGGTTATTTGAGCGTATCTGAGAAATTAGCAAATGGCAATTATTTTAATTCCATCAATGGAATATGGGGCCCCTTAGGGTCGTGGATACTAACTCCATTTTTAAAACTCGGTTTCAATGGAATAATTTCAGCGAAATTCTTGAATGGATTGTATGGAGCTATAGGTTTATACCTTTATTTTTCTTTGATAAAAAAGTTGAAAATTAATTTTTTTATTGAAACAGCAATTATGATTGGCGCTGTTTTGTTGATGATACATTTTGTATATGCGCGGCTGTTTGGAGATCTTTTGCAGCTAATGTTCTTATTAATTTACTTAAATATAATTTGCTCAGAAAAATTCGGGGAAAATTATAATAAAATCATATTAGCAGCTATTATAGGGGGAATAGGCTTTTATGCAAAAGCGTACACGTTTTATTTCACTTTATTTCACTTACCACTGGTTATTTTTTATTTAGAAAAAAAAAGAACACAAAAGTATTTCACATTACAAAGTTTAAAAAAAATAACGCTGGCTGTAACTTTATTAATATTTATTGCCCTTTTCTGGATAGTAGCTCTTAATTTAAAATATGGACATTTTATTATAGGTCAAAAAAATGTAACAGGAACACTTACTGAAATATATCGACCTGCAAAAACATTAGTTTATCCTCCTGCCGCCGGCAACTATGCACTGTTTGACGATATCACTAATTTAAACCCGCACGATATTACTCCATTTACCAATTGGAAGCTCTTTCTGATTCAGTTAAAAATAACTGCTTTAAATTTCATCAACCTTATTGGAGCATTTAATGAATTTTCATTTGCTTTTTCGATTATTGTCTTGCTTAGTGTCCTACTAATTTTAAATCGAAATAATTTCTTTGCCAGAGAAAGTAAAAATATTTTACTTTTTAGTTCTCTTGTAATCTGGGTTAGTGGCTTTTTATTATTTTCTATTCAATCGAGGTTTTTATGGATAGCAGATCTTATAGTTTTATTGTTGTCAGGTGTCATACTTTCTGAATGTATAAAAATCAATTTTCTTAAAAGAAAGATTGCATTTCTTTTTTGTTTAATCATCATTGGGAGTTTTTATATCTATCCCCTATTTCAATTAAAAAATCAATATGGTAATGGGAAAAGCCTATTTGAAATCGCTTCTGTTTTTAAAAAAAATAATATAAAAGGAAATATTCTTACAAGTATTCAGAGTGATACGGATTATTCAAACTCAATTATTATTAACTATCTCACTCAATCCAGGTTTTATGGTCCATATATTCGCAATTATTCAACAAAAGAAATCCTCCAGGCGCTTAATGATTACCCTATCGATTATTACATATTCTATTACTCTTCCTCTTATGAAAAAGAAACCTTTTTATCAGGAGAATTAGCCCGGAAAGCCAAAATAATTTATGGAAATATTTACCCGGGAGTAATCGTTTTATCTTTTACTAAATAAATAGCCGCACCTCCTAAATGAAAACAAAAAAACCGGTAGCAAAGTGATTAGCTTTAGCTACCGGGAATAAGATTATATAGATAAAATCGACTTAAATTTCTACTTTGCCGCTCGCGATCTGTTGTTTATAAACCGCTTTTAAAACTTCACCTCTTCTTCTGATAGAAGGTTTCGTGAAAGACTGGCGTTCGCGAAGCTGCAACAAGGTTCTGCTCTTCTCAAACTTTTTCTTGTATTTTTTAAGCGCTTTATCAATATTTTCGCAATCTTTTGAATCAATAATCAGCATAAAATTCCTTTTTTTATTTTTTTAAGGATTGCAAAGATAAAGGAAATATTTAAAAACAAGAACTGTAAAAAACAGTAATTTTAAAAAATAAATTGAAGACCATGTTTACCGGCATAATAGAAGCCCTTGGGGAAATAAAGGAAATCTCAATTGAAAAGTCGAACAGGGTGTTCTATCTAAAAAGCAACATTGCAGGTCATCTGAAAATTGATGAAAGTGTTAGCCATAATGGAATTTGCCTTACGGTTGAAGATATCAGGAAAGATATTTATAGAGTAACCGCCATTCAGGAAACACTGGAAAAAACAAATGCAGGCTTATGGAATCCGGGAGACATGATCAATCTGGAACGTTCCATGAAAATGAATGGGCGGCTTGACGGGCATATCGTTCAGGGACATGTTGACGGCACTGCTGTTTGCACAGCAAAGAAAGACCAGGAAGGAAGCATTGAATTTTCATTTGAGTTTGATGAAAAGTTCGCCTCTCTCATCATTGAAAAAGGATCAATTTGTATAAACGGGGTAAGCCTTACAGCTTTCAATGTAGCCAAAAACAATTTTACCGTTGCAATAATTCCCTACACTTTGTCTCATACCAATTTTAAAAACCTGATGGAAGACGATGTGGTGAATATCGAATTCGATATTTTGGGAAAATATGTTCAACGGATCTTACATCTGCAATCGAAATAATAGTAATTTGACTAAATCATTTTTAAATCTGTTACTGTTTGTGCTGTTTCATGAGGGATTAATTAATTATTAATGCGACCTGGACTTTTTACTTTAAATGCCGTTCATCCGAGAAAATTACCATGATGAGAAAAGCCTTATGAGAAAGGATGGAAATATACTTGAATCGAAGTTTATAACTTTTTTAAAACAAAGGAAGAGTCCTGTTATTTTATTGGCCTTGATCTGGTTTTGCCTTCAGTGTTTTTTTATATGGAATTTTGGGATTGTTACAAATCTTGAAGCTACCAAATACATCAATGAGGCGCAGACTTTTTTGGCAACCGGCAAATACTCAACTAATAATTTTCTCTTTTATTCCACGGAAATCCTGCTCATTGCTTTAGCCATTAAATTAAAGACTGGCTTTTTGGTTATTGTACTTCTGCAAATGCTCCTTAACGGGATTTCAATAATTTGTTTTTTTAAAATCGCTCAGCGACTATCCGAAAATAAGGGGATTGCTTATTTGAGCACCTTTTATTTTTTAATTTTCTTTTATTATCACTTATTCAACACCTATCTTTTTACAGAATCCTTATTTTTCAGCATTTCTGTTATCTATACTTATTTCCTTTTCTCGCAGGAAAGAATTACAATGAAAAGCGTGGCCCTACTATTATTTTTCCTTACTCTTTTATATTTAACCCGTCCAACAGGGATTTATTTTTTGCCTGCCACCTATCTTTTTATTATTATTAAATTTTATCGAAAGCACGCTTTCAAAATAATTGCAGTAACTACCCTTTTCGCTTTAGCGGCTTTATTTCTTTTATTAAATTTCTCGCTGGCCAGGGGTGGCGAATTTGACTTTTCATTACCCTTCGAAAAAGAAATGATAATTTGTGGCATATCAAATATTTCATCAACACATCAAATTATAATTCCAGTTGAAAAGAACTCTATTCAAGGGTTATTTTATATAGTGACGAATCATCCTGGCCTCTTTATTTCTTTATCTCTAAAAAGGTTGTCGGCTTTTTTTGGGGTTTCAAGAAGTTTTTACTCCGCTTTCCATAATCTGTTCGTCTCGATTTATTTCTACATAATGTATGTGATCATCCTGCTTGGGATCAGAAGCCTGTTCAAAAGAAATAAGGCGGAGGTTTGGTTTTTGATTACAAACATTGCTCTCATGGCAATAACAGTAAGCCTATCTTGCGACGAATGGGGCAATAGGTTTATATTCTCCGTAATGCCCTTTTTCTTATTATTATCGGTAATCTCAATCTATAATTTTCAATTTTTTGTCAAGCATAGGAAGCGTCAAAGAGATAAAAATTAGCGAGTATTTCTTTACCCTCCCTTCACACCACTTTACTCGTCATCCTGATAACAGGAATGATCATTTCCTCCAAACTCACTCCGCCATGCTGAAAAGTATTGCGGTAATAGTTTGCAAAGTGGTTGTAATTATTTGGATAACATAAATAACCATCCTCTTTTGCAAAAATGAAGGATGAGTTTACGTTGGGAACTGGCAGGCCGGCAAGGCGGGGATCACGAAAAGCCAGAACCTCTTTAGGATCGTAATTCAAATTGCGCCCATGCTTATATCTAAGGTTGGCAGTTGTTTGCTTATCGCCCACGACTTTATGGGGAGTATTTACCCTCACGCTCCCATGATCAGTGGCAATGATCAGCTTGATTTTTTTATCCGCTATTTTCTTTAAAGCCTGGTGGAGCGGGGAATGCTCGAACCATGACGCTGTCAGGCTCCTGTAACTCACTTCATCAGCGGCTAATTCTTTCAACACTTCCATCTCTGTTCTTGCATGGCTCAGCATGTCAACAAAATTGTATACAATAATATTAATATCGTTGCTTAAAAAATTATGCATATTATCAACCAGTTTCTGCGCATCCTGGTGATTGGTGATCTTAGTATAGGAATATTTAAGGTCTTCTTTGCGCAGCCTTTTCAATTGCGCCTTGAAAAATATTTCTTCAAACAAGTTTTTCCCACCTTCCTCGTCATCATTTTTCCATTCAACCTGGAACTGTTTTTCAATTTCCACAGGGAGCAAACCTGCAAAAATCGCATTGCGGCTATATTGAGTGGCAGTTGGTAAAATCGAATAAAAAGTTTCTTCTTCCTGTATGCGAAAATTTTCTGCAAACAGCGGCTGGATGGCTTTCCATTGGTCGAACCGCAAATTATCTATTAAAATAAAAAATGTAGGAATCCCTTTTTCAACATGTGGGAAAACTTTATACTTCATCAGGCTGTTGCTCATGATGGGCGCATCCGCCGCTGGATTAGTTACCCAGTTGGAGTAATTTTTAGAAATAAATTTAAAAAAATCAGTGTTCGCTTCGTTCTTTTGCGACTGAAACACCTCCTGCATTTCCGGACTATCGCTTTTCTTCATTTCAAGTTCCCAATACACAAGTTTTTTATAGATTTCCATCCACTGGTTATAATCCGGATTATCATTGAGCGCCATGAAAAGGTCGCGGAATTGCTGTTGATAGGAAGAGGTAGTTTTTTCTGCTACGAGCCTTTTATTATCGATGATTTTCTTTAATGAAAGCCAAACCTGGTTGGGATTTACGGGCTTGATGAGATAATCAGTGATTTGCGAACCAATGGCTTCATCCATTAAATTTTCCGTCTCATTTTTAGTGATCAAAACAATCGGGATTTGCGAATTAATTTCCTTGATCTTTTGCAAGGTTTCCAACCCGGAAATACCTGGCATGCTTTCGTCCAATAAAACTACATCAACAATATTCTCTTTCACATAATCAATCGCATCATGTCCATTGCTTAAAGATTTCACATCATAGCCTTTATTTTCAAGGAACATGATCTGTGATTTCAAACTTTCCATTTCATCATCAACCCATAAAATTTTAGCTGTATTCATGTAGTCATTTTAATTTTTTTATCCTAAAATAAGCAATCCTGAAATTGCCCGATTCGCATTTCTTCTCAAAAAATTTTTTGCACTTTCTGATTCCATATTACACAAATGTAATTTATTCCCTTCCCAAAAATTATCTTTACAAAAAAGAGCAAAATCATTTTAACAATTTGAGAGATATGGCGTTCAGGAAAATAATAAATGATCCGGTTTATGGTTTTATAACCATTGATGACGAACTAATTTATAAAATCATCTCCCACCCTTTTTACCAGCGGCTTCGAAGGATCCACCAAATGGCTTTAGCGCAATTGGTTTATCCGGGAGCTGTGCATACGCGCCTGCATCATTCCCTTGGAGCGTATCATTTAATGTGCAACGCGATTCATGAATTAAAAAGCAAGGGAGTTTCTATCTCGCCCCAGGAGGAACAGGCAGTAAAAATTGCCATCCTTTTGCATGATATCGGCCATGGGCCTTATTCGCATGCATTGGAAAACACCTTAATCAGGGACGTCAATCATGAACAGATTTCATTGCTTCTTATGCAAAAAATGAACAAGGAACTGGGAGGAAAAATACAAATGGCAATTGAAATTTTTACTAATGATTATCCAAAAAAATTCCTTCATCAACTTATAAGCGGGCAGCTCGATGTGGACCGGATGGATTACCTCATCAGGGATAGCTTTTTTACAGGAGTGAGTGAAGGGGTAATAGGTTATGACCGCATTATTAAAATGCTTGCTGTTCACGATGGGGAATTGATGATTGAAGAAAAAGGGATCAATTCGATTGAAAAATTTTTGGTTTCCAGGAGGTTCATGTATTGGCAGGTTTACCTGCATAAAACCGTTTTATGCGCCGAAAAAATGCTTGTCAATATAATAAGGAGGGCGCGTTCCATCAACGCCCGGTCCGCTTCGGAAGTATTCAATATTTTTTTGAATGAAGAATACGTAAAGGATGGTTTTGAAAACCATCTGGATGATTTTTGCTCGCTGGATGACTATGATGTTTTAAACGCCATCAAACTATGGACCAATCATGCCGACAAAGTTTTATCGATTCTCTGCAAGGATTTAATTAACCGCAACCTGTTAAAAGTGAGATATTCAGGAACAGAAATTCCGGACGAATTAATCAAAGAAAAAAAACAGCTTGCAATGAACTATCTTCAGCTGAATGAAGAAGAAGCCGGCTATCTTGTGTTTTCCGGAGAAACAAAAAACAAAACCTATAGCAACAAGGATGAACACATTCATATTCTTTTTAAAAACGGAAGTGTGAAGGATATTTCAGAAGTTGACAACGCATTAATTAATCAAAGTTTATTCGGCACGGTAAAAAAATTTTACTTTTGTTTCATTAATTTAAATATTCCTGGCAAAGCCTGATTTAGTACCCATAAAAGACATATATAATACAATGCAGTTTACAGCAAAACAAATAGCAGGTTTAATTGAAGGTAAAATAGAGGGAGATCCTGATGTTGCTGTAGCATCATTTGGAAAACTTGAAGAAGCCACAAAAGGACAACTGGCTTTTCTCGCCAATCCCAAATATGAAGAGTTTTTATATTCTACGAAGGCATCTGTAATTATAGTAAACGATGCTCAGCAACTTGAGCGACCCATTAGCGCCACCCTCATCCGCGTGCCGGATGCATATTCTGCATTTGCCATAATTCTTACTGAATATGCGAAAATGGCAAGGGCGAATCTTACCGGAATTCAACAGCCCGTATATATTTCAGCAACAGCTCGAATGGGAGAAAATATTTTCCTGGGCGCATTCGCTTATCTGGGAGAAAATGTAATCATTGGAAATAACGTGAAGATATATCCGCAGGTTTTCCTTGGAGATAATGTTTCAATTGATGACGGCAGTATTCTTTATCCGGGAGTTATTATTCATCACGATTGTGTTATAGGAAAAAATGTTTCCATTCATGCAGGCTCAGTAATCGGGGGAGACGGCTTTGGCTTTGCTCCTCAGGCTGATGGAAGTTTCAAAAAAGTGCCCCAGATCGGCAATGTTATAGTTGAAGACAATGTTGAAATTGGCGCAAACACCGCAATTGATCGTGCCACTATTGGCTCAACTGTTATTAAATCCGGAGCAAAGCTGGACAATCTCATTCAAATAGCCCATAATGTAGAAATAGGAAACAACACGGTTATCGCAGCACAATCAGGAGTGAGCGGCAGCACAAAGATCGGCAAGAATGTAATGATCGGCGGGCAGGCCGGAATCGTTGGTCATTTGCAAATAGCAGATGGAAGCAAGATAAACGCTCAAAGCGGGGTTAGCAAATCAATTAAAAATCCAAATTCGGTTGTTACGGGTTCTCCTGCATTCGATTACACTCACGCCCTTCGCAGCCAGATCCTGAGCAGAAATCTTCCTGAACTTGAAAAGAGAATCAAAGAACTGGAGCAAACAGTTGAAAAGTTAAAAAACGAAAAGGTGGTTGATTAAATTCGGGATTGGCAAAAAAGCTTAGGCGATATTTGCTTTTCATGCATGTAAGTTTAAATTCTTTTTTTTGACAAAGTGATAATAACCCCAATAATTGGAAACAATAATATTAAGCGATATAAATTCCATTTGTCCTTTTTAGAATAAGGTGTATTTGACACTTTTCGTAATCCATAAATCACAAGTGAAAAATTTACTGCAATAAAAAGAACAATAAAATACATATTTAATTAATGTGTTTAAATCTAAAATGGATAGAATTGAGGCGAAAGGTACTAATAGTTTTGGCTAATAAATCTGGTCTTTATAGAAACCGAACTTTTCATAAATGACGAATAGTGAAAACCAGCAAACCCACTTTTTTTTATCTTATTAAATGATCAAATCGTGGATCGCGCTAAACAAGGTACATCGCCTGCCAGTGACAAATCAGCAAACGCACCTTTTTTGAATATTTTTCAAAGATGATATTTATAGCCTTCAGCTTCTATACATGAACAGAGGCACATTGAACATCTAATCTTTCATAATTCCTCATCATGCATCATGGATAAAATATTGATTGGTGCCAGAAAAAACCAATAGTTTTCATACTTTCGTGCGCAATATGGAGCCATTGAATTCTAAAGAGAAATATTTTCAGCACACATTAAAAGAACAGGTAACAATTTCGGGCGCGGGCATTCACACAGGCCAGTCAGTTACTATGCATATTAAACCAGCCGAACCTAACACAGGCATCAATTTCCAACGGATAGATCTTCCCGGAAATCCGGTCGTAAAAGCTGATGTAGATAACGTAATCGAAACGAACCGAAGTACTACCATTGAGGCTAACGGCGCAAAAGTAGGCACGATCGAACATCTGATGGCGGCCCTTATGGGAATGCAAATCGACAACGCTTTAATAGAAATTGACGGAGAAGAAGTTCCCATTTTGGATGGAAGTTCTCAACTGTACATAGAATATCTTTCAAAAGCGGGAGCTGAGCAGCAGAACGCTGAGAAAATTTATTATAAGATCCAGCATAATATTACTTTCATTGATGAAGGAAAAAAAGTAGAGATGGTCGCGTTGCCCTATGACGACTACCGCATCAATACCCTGATTGATTTCAATTCTCCTGTTTTGGGAACCCAGCATGCAGATCTTCGCAATATCAGCGACTTTAAAAAAGAAATCGCGCCAAGCAGGACTTTTTGTTTCTTTCACGAACTCGAACAACTTATAGCTAACGACCTGATCAAAGGCGGCGACATCAATAATGCCATTGTTGTTGTTGACAAACCTGTAGATGACGAGCAGGTTCAGCGTATATCCAAAATCTTTCATAAAAAAGATGTAAAGGTGAGCGAGGCCGGAATTTTGAACAACCTTACTCTCCGGTTCCCCAATGAGCCTGCGCGCCACAAGCTTCTCGACGTTGTTGGCGATTTAGCTTTAGTGGGTTTTCCATTCAAGGCTCACATCATTGCAAACCGTCCTGGCCATTCATCTAATATAAAGTTTGCAAAAAAAATAAAAGAGCATATCAAAAAATACCGGCACCGCCAGGATATTCCTAAATATGACCCTAACATTCCTCCTGTTCTCGATATCCAACAGATAGAAAAGACTTTGCCGCACCGCTACCCTTTTTTATTGGTTGATAAAATTATTGAGCTGTCAGATACCCACGTGGTAGCTGTAAAAAATGTTACTTACAACGAACCGTTTTTCCAGGGGCATTTCCCCGGAAATTCAGTAATGCCCGGAGTTTTACTTGCAGAGGCACTTGCACAAGCAGGTGGCTTCATCGCAATTCCAAGAGACACAACCGACAAATACGATACTTATTTTCTTAAAATCGATAACTGCAAATTCAAGCAAAAAGTTGTTCCGGGCGATACCTTAATTTTAAAAATGGAACTCATGCATCCAATTCGCCGAGGCATCTGCGAAATGAAAGGGACTGTATATGTTGGCGACAAAGTTGTTACCGAAGCCATCCTGATTGCACAAATAGTAAAACGCCCTAATCCTTAATATGATAAGCCCTCTTGCACATATTCATCCCAACGCCCAGATAGGCAAGGATGTAAAAATCGATCCATTTGTAGTTGTAGATGAAGGCGTTATCATTGGAGATAACACTCATATCATGTCCCATGCGGTGATCATGAAAAATACCATACTCGGCAAATCCTGCAATATCTTTCCAGGCGCAGTCTTGGGCGCTATTCCGCAGGACTTGAAATTTGACGGTGAAAATACATTCGTTCAAATCGGCGACCACACAACCATCCGTGAATTTGTAACCGTGAACCGCGGAACAAAGGACAAGTGGAAAACAGTGGTGGGAAGCCATTGCCTCCTGATGGCCTATTGCCATATTGCCCATGATTGCGTCCTTGGAGATCACGTCATCATTGCCAATTCCGTTCAACTTGCAGGTCATGTTGAAATCGGCGATCATGCCATTATTGGCGGAATGGCCGCTGCAATACAATTTTCCAAAATCGGAGCCCATACTTATATCGCAGGTGGAACTGAGGTAATTAAGGACGTTCCTCCTTATATAAAGGCAGGAAGATCGCCTTTATGTTATGTGGGAGTCAACTCGGTTGGATTGCAAAGAAGAGGATTTTCTCCTGAAAAAATAAATGGGATCCTGGAGATTTACCGCAATATTTATATGCGTGGATTGAACATCACCCAGGCCACTCAATTCATAGAAAAAGAATTACCTGATTCTGAGGAAAAAAACGAGATCCTTAAATTCATAAAAGACAGCAAACGGGGAATTTTAAAAGTATCTTCTAAAGAAAAGATGGATGAAAATTAAGAGTTTTCTCTGGCAACCGAAATACTATTAGCCTAACCACTTTTTTTTGTGATTCAATCATGCAAAGCCAGGAACCAAGGATGAAAATCAAACTCATTAATCTCGGCAAACGCTTCAATAGAGACTGGATCTTCCGAAAGCTGGATTTTGAATTCATTGCCGGAAAGCAATATGCCATCACCGGGCCCAACGGATCGGGAAAATCGACCTTGTTGCAGGTTATTTCCGGTTCGGCCATGCACAATGAAGGAAAGGTGGATTATTTTGAATCAGAAAAAGTTCTGTCCCTCGAAAAAATTTTTCAAAAAACTTCATTTTCGGCGCCCTATCTTGAGTTGGTCGAAGAAATGACCTTGCATGAATTTTTTTCTTTTCACGACAAAATGAAAGGCTGGATCACCCAGTTGGATACAAACCACATTATCCACGTTCTTGGCCTCGAAAAAGCTGCCAATAAACAAATTCGCTATTTCAGCAGCGGCATGAAACAAAGGGCAAAGCTCGCTCAGGCAATTTTCAGTAATGTGCCGGCGGTTTTCTTAGATGAACCCCTCACCAATCTTGATGATGAAGGAATCGCCCTTTACCACAACCTGATCAACAACTATTGCCTGGATCGTTTGGTAATTGTGAGCAGCAACGATAAGAAGGAATACTCGTTTTGCGAAGAAATTATTGATATAAGGGGTTATAAATAATATCTCTTGTTTTTGCTCCGGCTGACCAGGTCTCCCAAGCATCACTTGATTGTGATTCGACCACTTCCACCTGGCGCAGAATAGCGCTACTTTCCGATTTAATGAGCATACCACTAGTTAGGATTATTATGTAGTTTTGTCATGTAATAAAAAGGAATTTGCAGACAAATTAAAGGAAGTTGGGAAGTAATGACGATTGTGCGGATCGGGAGAACAAAACCCTATGGGGAAGAATGACAACGCTCGAAAACGCTTTAAATCACACTATTAATTTTTCCAATGAATGGCATTGCTGACAATGTTGTAAAGGATGCCCATCATTTTTAAACAAAAATTCAAACGTTACTACACGCTAAATAAACTTTTTATGGATAATACAATGCTTATACAAGTAACCAACCATAAAGCGGTTGCGCTTTTACACGAACTGCAAGAACTTAATTTAATAAAAGTATTGAAAGAAAACTTTTCTCCTGCTAAAACAAAGCTGTCTGATAAATATAAAGGCATCATTACCAAAGAGCAGGGGCAAAAGCTTAACGAACACATTAAACAAATGCGTAACGAATGGAACAGTATTTAATTGATACCAATGTCGTATCTGATTATTTTTCTGCTTCGTTCCCTGCTATCGGTATGGCTTTGATGGATACCGCTATTGATGCAGTACCTAATATTTCTATTATCACTCAAATAGAATTACTATGCTGGCAAACCGATGAAATCACTATCCAAAATGTACAAAATTTCATTGCCGATAGCGTAGTATTTGATATTAGCCCTGAGGTGATTCGGCATTGTGTAGCCTTACGAAAAAGCAAAAAAATAAAAACGCCTGACGCCATCATCGCAGCTACGGCATTGGCTTTTAGCTTTACTATTATTACCAACAACGAAAAAGATTTTGCGGGTATCAAAGGGCTGAAAGTTGTAAATCCGCATAAGTTGTAAAAACCCCTCACGGGACTTTTACAACTTACTTTGTCTTTTTATAACAGTTTTCATTTTATGGTAACCTACGCAAAATTGTATTGCTCCGCTTCGGGTTTCAAGATTACTTATTACTTCCATGTCCGTGTCTCTTGCTGATTCCGGAAATTTAAGTAAATCATCATCTAAATTCAGATAAAATGATTCAGTTTTATCTTTAGTATTTTGTTCCTCTAAATTCCATTTTCCTTCTATCCTCCGGTGCAACATTTGCCTAAACTACCTCCTGCTTGCAATCAACAAGTTCAGATCTGTGAATTTCAAATCAAATCTTTCACTCAAATGGAAATTGGTGAGCGCGCCTTTAAACAGATAGATGCCACTGCGGATATTTATTTTATACCAAACAAGGTTTTCAAAGCCACCATCGTCCGCCATTTCCAGCATCAGGGGCATTAGAACATTACTGATTGCCTGGGAAGCGGTTCTCGCAAATCCACTTGGAATATTGGGAACGCAATAATGGATCACGTCATATTTCTTAAAAACCGGTGTCTCATGCGTGGTTATTTTAGAGGTTTCAAAACAGCCGCCATGGTCAATGCTAACATCTACGATAACGCTTCCCGGCCTCATCTTGCTCACCATTTCCTCTGTAACAACCAAAGGAGTTCTGCCGCCTGATGCCGCCAGGGCACCAACTGCCACATCACAGGATTTTAACTGTTTTGACAGGATTCCCGGTTCAATAACGGAGGTATATAAACGCAAACCGATGTTATTCTGTAACCGCTTTAACCTATAAATGCTGTTGTCAAATATCTTTACGCTTGCACCCATCGCAAGAGCTGTCCGTGCTGTTTGTTCACCTACAATCCCCGCTCCAATGATGATCACTTTTGTTGGTGGAATTCCGGAAATTCCACCTACCAAAACTCCCTTCCCGTTGTTGGCGTTGCTCAAATATTGACCGGCGATCAGCATGACCGCACTTCCGGCTATTTCGCTCATGCTTCGAACAATTGGGTTATGGCCGCTGTCATCCTTGAGATTCTCGAAACTTAATGCCGTAATTTTTTTCTCCATCATTTTCTCCAAAATCTCCCGCTTCATTGCGGTGACATGAATTGGCGAAATGATGAACTGGTTCGGTTTTAGCAACTCAATTTCATTTTCACAAACCGGCGCGCTTTTGACAATAATATCACATTCAAAAACCTGTTTTTTACTATTGGCTATTTTTGCACCTGCATCACTGTAATCTTTATCTGAATAGCTCGCGCCTAGTCCTGCCCTGGTTTCCATCATCACGTGATGACCATTTGCGACTAAAACGCTTACCGCATCCGGTGTGAGTGCAACCCTGTTTTCCTGGAATGACGTTTCTTTTGGAATGCCTATGAACAATTCAACCCCCTTCGGTTTTATATCAAGTGTTTCCTCCATGGTTTCATAAGTGAATGACGGGGATACAAAAGGTTTTGAGCTAGCCATGAAAAGTGTTTTCAGTGAAATATATTTATAAAAATAAATTTTTATCGGGGAAGTTCAATAATCAATTTTCTCTCGCTACCTGAAACGATCTGCAAAGTTGAGTAAACCGTTTCCCGGGGAAAAATCGATGCAGCTCTCTCCGGCCATTCCACCATGCAAATCTCGTCGCTGTACAGGCAATCTTCAATTCCGGCATTGAGCGCTTCTTCCTCATTTTTGATCCTGTAAATGTCGATGTGAAAAACAAGCTTCTGTTCAGCCGCTGTATATTCCTGTATAATCGAATAGGTAGGACTGCTAACCGTTTCAGTTACCCCCAGTTGCTTACAAAGCGCATTTATAAAAGTTGTTTTTCCCGCACCAAGATCGCCGCTAAAAGCAAAAACCTTGTAATTATTCGTTATCGTCAAAAATTTTTTCGCGGTTTCTTCTATGTCATTCAGTTCAAAAACCATCTCCATAAATAAATCAATTTCTTTTTTTGTAAAAATAATGATTTGGCGTAGAAATGCCTGAAATAGCGAAGGCTGGCCAAAGGATTATCTATGTTTGCCTTTTTTACCACCTCAAAGAAATCCTCAATTTTTTATCAACTTTCGTATTTGCAGCTTGTAAAAAAATGTATTTTCGGGTCTGATGACTGAACCACGGGAAATCTTAAAGAAATATTGGGGCTACGACACTTTCCGCCCGCTTCAGGACGAAGTTATCGATTCGGTTTTGGCCGCAAAGGATACGTTAGCCCTGATGCCTACCGGCGGAGGAAAATCCATTTGTTTCCAGGTTCCTTCGTTATGCTCAGAAGGTATTTGCCTTGTAATCAGCCCGCTGATTGCTCTCATGAAAGACCAGGTGCTCAACCTGAAAAAGAAAGGAATTCCGGCACTCTCCATTTTTTCCGGAATGAATTTTATAGAGGTTAAAAAAACCTTGCAGAATGCAGCTTATGGAAATTTCAAGTTTTTATATGTTTCGCCGGAAAGATTGGAAACGGAACTATTCCTGGAATTCCTGCCTCTATTAAAAATTAACCTGATCGCAGTGGATGAAGCGCATTGCATCTCACAATGGGGATATGATTTCCGGCCTCCTTATTTGCGTATTGCCGCTATTCGGGAATTCTTTCCCAATGTTCCGGTTCTTGCCCTCACCGCCTCCGCAACCCTTGAAGTGCAAAAGGATATTTGCAACAAATTACATTTCAAAAGCGGGCACGCTTCTTTTCACCAGTCTTTTGAAAGGGCTAATCTTTCCTACAGCGTTTTTGATCCTTCTTCAAAACAAAACAAACTAACGGAAATTGTAAGAAAAGTTGCGGGCAGCGGAATTGTGTATTGCAAAAGCAGGAGGAGGACAAAAGAAATTGCAGATCTTTTGCACATGAACGGAATCAGCGCCGATTATTACCATGCCGGTCTTGCCAATGAAGAGCGCAGCAAAAAACAGGAAGATTGGATAAATGGTAAAACGAGGATCATAGCTTGCACTAACGCTTTCGGGATGGGCATCGATAAGCCCGACGTAAGAACCGTTATTCATTATGACGTTCCGGACGCTTTGGAAAATTATTACCAGGAGGCCGGCCGGGCGGGGCGGGATGGAAAAAAATCCTTTGCTGTATTATTTCAAAATGAAACTGAAATAAGTGAATTAAAAAAACAGCCGGGCATTCGGTTTCCTCCCAAAGAAATGATCAGGACTGTCTATGCGGCGCTATGCAATTATTTTCAATTGCCGTCAGAAAGCGGTGAAGGAATTTCTTATGATTTTGATATTGGTACTTTTGTCAGGAAATTTAAACTCGACGTTTTTGTTGTGAACAATGTTTTAAAAATATTAGCGCAGGAAGAATTGATCGATTATAACGAGCAGTTTTTTTCTCCATCAGTTGTTGTGTTTACCACAAACAAAACAACTCTCCACGAATTGGAAAAAACCTATCCTCAATATGATGATATAATTAAAGGGCTGCTTCGTTCCTATGAAGGAATTTTTGATTATCCATGCCCTATTAACGAAACGGAATTGGCAAAATTCATTTCAATAAAAAGAGATAAACTACAAAAAGCGCTTGAGGAAATTCATGGATTGGGCATTCTTGAATATACGCCCCAAAAGGAAAAACCGCAGATCAGGTTTCTTCATAATAGAGTAAAGGCTGAATATCTTTCTATCAATGAAAAAAACATTCTCGAAAGAAAGCATGCCTACGAAAAAAGGCTGCAAGCGATGCTATACTACGCGCAAAATAAAAACCGATGCAGGAGCAAGATGATTGGCGCTTATTTTAACGATTTAAACGTAAATAATTGCGGCGTTTGCGATAATTGCATCAGGAATAAAAAAACTCCAAAAACAGGGAATGAATTTAATTTGATAAAGGAGGAGATAAAAAAAATCACGGCGAACCCAGTTGATTTAGAAAGACTTTATGAACAATTAGGCGCCTTCGGCAAAAATAAAATAATGGAAGTGCTTGTTTTTTTACAGGAAGAAAACGAAGTAACTGTTTCAATGGAGGGTTTGATAAAACTAAAGCAGGGATAAAAAAAAAGGGACCCAGATAAAAATCTAGTCCCGCTTTAAAATCCAATATCCTATGAAAAACCGTGGCGAAAGTAATTCGTAAATTTTAATTTTGCAAGAAAAACGTAAAGAAATATTTTTATATGTAGAAAACATGTGGAAAATATGAATTGAAAGGCAGTTGAAGATGCACCAAATACCTGCAACAATGAAATGGAACCTTCCTAAAAAAATAAGGGGACCCAGATAGAAATCTAGTCCCGCTTTAAAATCCAATATCCTATGAAAAACCGTGACGAAGATAGTGTTCTAAATTTTATCCTGCAACTTTAGGGAAGGAATACATCAAAAAATCACATTTTTCTACTACCGAAATAAAAAGAAAAACAGATTCGGGTTCTTTGGAAAATAAGTCCGTTTGCTGGCTTCAGACTTTGCACGCTTGTTTTGCCATGGATTGCCATTTTCCTCAAGGTTGGGGTAGTTGGAAGAATAAAAATATATTTTCGAAATAAGTCCGGTTGCTGGCTTCGACCTTGGCCACCGATTGCAAAAACTCCACAAAGTTGGTGTAGATGAAAGAATAAAAATAAATCCTGGAAAAAAGTCTGTTTGCTGGCTACATTCAAAATTCAAAATATAACATAATTTCAAAACAAGCTTTTTGATGATCTCCTACTTGTGCCGCCTAAACCAAGGGAACCAAGCAAACTTCTGACGATCGTAGTTCCCGCCTGGCGCATCATGCTTTTCACAATGGTATTATTCATAACTTTCTCCAGGGAACCAGGTTCCGGTTTTTCTGCTTTTTTTGCGGTTGTTACCGGCGCGGTTTTACCAGCTTCCTGAAGTTTTGCAGTCAGGATTTCATAAGCGCTATTGGAATCCACCACCTGGTTATATTTTGCTACTAATTTGGAATGATCTGCGATGCTTTCAATTTCTGTTGGAGTCAAAACATCCATCCGGCTTCGCGGTGTACACATCATTACCTGCGCCAGCGGTGTGGGAATTCCTTTTTCATTCAACAAAGTAACAAGCGCTTCTCCAATTCCCAATTGCGTTATGAGATCTTCAGTCTTATAAAAACTGGTTACCGGATAATTTTGCGCAGTTTGTTTAATGGCAGCTCTGTCAGCAGCCGTAAAGGCTCTTAGGGAATGTTGAATCTTCAAACCTAATTGTCCCAATACGCTTGCCGGGATATCCATTGGATTCTGCGTGCAAAAATAAATTCCTATTCCTTTAGAACGAATCAATTTAATAACTGTGTTAATCTCGTCAAGCAATGCCTTTGTCGCTTCCTGGAAAATTAAATGGGCTTCATCAATAAAAATGATCAGCTTGGGTTTGTCAAGGTCGCCTTCTTCCGGGCAAACGGCATAAAGTTCTGCAAGCATCTGGAGCATAAACGTTGAAAATAATTTCGGCTTTTCCTGCAGATCCGTCACTCTTAAAACATTAATCATTCCCCGGCCATCGTCATTAATACGCATCAGATCTTCCACCTCAAAGCTTTTTTCTCCAAAAAAAATATCAGCGCCCTGTTGCTGCAATTCGATAACCTTTCTCAAAATAGTGCCGGTTGAGGTCGTAGAGATATTTCCATAGGAAGCCTGCAATTCAGATTTGCCTTCATTGCCTGCGTACTGCAGCACTTTTATTAAATCCTTTAAATCTAAAAGAGGAAGCTGGTTATCATCGCAATATTTAAAAATCATTGCTACCACGCCGCCTTGCGTATCATTCAGTCCTAAAATTTTTGAAATCAGGATTGGGCCAAACTCGGAAACCGTAGCTCTGAGGCGCACTCCCTTTTGATTACTTAATGTGAGCAATTCAACTGGAAAAGACGCGGGCTTATATTCCATGTTCAACTTCTGATATCGCGAAGTGATTTTATCATTCATTGTTCCCGCTGCCGCAATGCCGCTTAAGTCTCCTTTAATGTCCATCAGCAGGCAAGGCACGCTCGCATCGCTCAGCCCCTCGGCAATCATTTGAAAAGATTTTGTCTTGCCGCCGCCGGTAGCTCCCGCTATCAGGCCATGACGGTTCAAAGTTGAAAGAGGAAGGATGATCCCGGCCTCCGGTATAACTTCCCCATCAAGCATTGCGGCACCGATTTTTATGGTCTCTCCTTTGAAAGTGTAACCATTGTTTATCGCCTCAATAAAGGATTCCTTGTTGGTCATTTTATTTTTTATGAAAGTTACAAACTGATTCTGAAAATCATAAGTTTGTTTTAACTTTTTAGGCAATACATTTATTGCTAATCAGTTATGGCATTAAATATGTAAAACTAATTTCATAAAAACTAAATACCTTTATTCAACAAAAAACAAAAAACGAACCATCATGGAAAATAAAAAACCAAAAATTCTTATTTGCGAAGACGATCCCAATCTTGGAATGGTTTTAAAAAACTATTTGGAATTAAACGATTATGACGTCGTGCTTGAAAGAGATGGGAGACTGGGTCTGGCGGCGTTCCAAAGAGAAAAGTTTGACTTATGCCTGCTGGATGTCATGATGCCGAATATGGATGGATTCACAGTAGCCGAAGAAATCCGGAATGTTGATCCTGATATGCCCTTGTTTTTCCTTTCGGCTAAAACGATGAAAGATGATATCATAAAAGGATACAAGCTAGGCGCAGACGACTATATCACCAAACCTTTTGACAGCGATGTTTTGCTACATAAAATAAAGGCAATTTTAAAACGTAACGAGGAACTGCACCGTGAGGAAGCGAATGCAGAATATGACCTGGGCAAATATCATTTTAATCCGAGGCTGAGGCAATTAGGAATCGGGAAAGAGGTTCAGACTTTATCGCCAAAAGAAAATGAATTATTGAAAATGCTTGCAGAATATAAAAATGATTTGCTGCCAAGGGAAACAGCGCTGAAAAAGATCTGGGGAAGCGACACTTATTTTAACGGCCGCAGCATGGATGTTTATATAGCCAAGCTTAGAAAATATTTAAAGGGCGATCCGAATATAGAAATTGTGAATATTCATGGAAATGGTTTCAGGCTTGTTGTTCAGGAGCCCTGATTTTTTTTCATTTTTCTTTACTTGTTTTTCATTTTAACAGAACCGCAGCCACCAGGCCTGCGGTTTCTGTTCTTAAGCGGGTGTCGCCAAGGCTTACCGGTATATAGTTTTGTGCAAGGGCGCTCTCAATTTCATCGTCTGTAAAATCGCCTTCAGGCCCGATGAGAATAATTCGGGAAGCCTTTTCAAGGGAAATGTTTTTTAGTTCTTTTTTATCCGTTTCCAGGCAATGTGCAATGAATTTCTGGTTATAGGTGGCATCTTTAACCAAATCGTTGATTTTAATGGGATCCCTCAATTCGGGAAGCCATGCCTGCCGGCTTTGCAGCATGGCGCTTATGAGTATCGTTTGCATTCTTTCCAAACGAAAATGGCTTTTTTCTGTACGCTTACAAATAAGCGGGATAATTTCTGTGATGCCTATTTCTGTTGCCTTTTCCAGAAACCATTCGAACCGGCTGGCGCTTTTGATAAATGAAATGGCAATGGAAATTTTAGGTTCCCGTCTGGGAACCAGAGATTTTTCAATAACCCTTACCTCCGTTTGTCTTTTGTGGGCCACTACGATTTCCACAGTCCAAATTTCACCTTTTCCATTCGTTAGCAAAACCTGCTCACCTTCCTGCATTCGCAAAACTTGTGCAATATGCTTTGAGCTTGCTTCAGTTAAAAAAAACCGGTCGGAGCCGGTTAAATTTTCTTCGTAAAAAAAAGGTAGTGACATGGAAAAAAGGTGAATATCCTGAGTTGATGTTATCGGAGTTAAAATTCAAAGTGTGAAAATGGCAAACCAAAACTTAGAACGGTGCGTCATCATCAAAATGCCCGTCATTCATTTTGCTTCCTTTTTGAATATAAAGTTTCGCCCCTTCTCCATGATCGTCATTAAGTGGTTTCCAGCTTCCTGCAGGAAGGCCAGGACCAAAATCATCCGACTCGCTTTCAACAAACTTTTGAATATGAAGTAAGGCTTTTAATTTAATCGTTTCCAATTGACCATTTCTATGCTTTGCGATCCTAACATGGGTTTCGCCTTTATTCGATTCGCCCAGTTCATTGGCGGTAATGTCATGATATTCAGGACGATACAGGAACACAACCATATCGGCATCCTGCTCAATGGCACCCGATTCCCTCAAATCACTCAACTGCGGCATTTTGTTACCATCTTTTCTTTTTTCAACCTCACGACTCAACTGGCTTAAAGCGATAATCGGCACCTGCAATTCTTTGGCAAGTCCTTTCAAATCGCGAGAAATACGGCTGATCTCTTGTTCGCGATTGGCGTTGCGATTCTCCCCTGCCCCGCTCATCAACTGCAAATAGTCGATAATGATGAGGCCTATATTGTGCTTATTTTTCAACCTGCGGCATTTTGCCCTGAGTTCAAAAATATTCAATGCGGCTGTATCGTCAATGTGAATAGGCGCTGATGCAAGCCGTTCAATCCCTTTCTTGTAAAGCTGCTTCATTTCATGATCCTCAAGACGCCCGCGGGAAATTTTTTCCAGCCATATTTCGCTTTCCGCACTTAAGATTCTTTGAACAAGCTGGGACGCACTCATTTCCAGTGAAAAGAATGCAATTGGAGTGGGTTTGGTTGGATGGAGCGCGGCGCTGCGTGCAAGATTGAGCGCGAAGGCCGTTTTACCCACAGAAGGACGGGCGGCAAGAACGATCAAATCACTTGCCTGCCATCCATACGTTATTTTATCAAGGGTTTCGAAACCGGAAGGAACGCCGGTAATTTCATCCTGGCGCGTTCTGAGATCTTCAATGCGCTGTATGGTTTTTACTAAAACAGAATCAATACTGGCATAATCTCTTTTCAAATGGTTATTGGTAATCTCGAAAAGCTTGCCTTCGGCCATGTCGAGAAGCTGGAAAACATCGGTGCTGTCTTCATAAGCATCTCCAATGATTTCACTGCTAATTTTAATAAGTTCACGCTGAATAAATTTTTGCAGAATGATGCGCGCGTGGAATTCTATGTTTGCGGAAGAAACTACTGCATTGGTTAATTTTGTTACGTAGAATGGACCTCCAACCAACTCAAGCTCCTCACGGAATTTCAATTCTTCAACAACGGTTAAAAGATCGATCGGTGAATTTTTTTGCTGCAACCCCTGCATTGTCCTGAAAATGCGCTGATGCGCCTCCACATAAAAACATTCCGGCTTTAAAATTTCAACCACCACGTCGAACGCGTTTTTCTCGAGCATCACCGCTCCTAAAACCGCTTCCTCCAGTTCCTTGGCTTGCGGCGGCACCTTGCCAAACATCATGGTTCCCATTTCGAGCGAGCCACTTTTTCTCCTCGATTTTCTATCTTTATTCAGGTTAGTAAGATCCATTATTAATTTTCTCTTTTTGCAATTTTTTTGATGGAATAAATGGGTTTTTTCACAAGTGGGCGGCTAAGGTAAATGACAAATCGTTACTAAAAGAATTTCATAACCGCTTATATTTATACCGCTCTGGTTCACATCAATCTTCACCAAAAAGAGCGGCTTTTCCACATCCAATTGGGCTTTATACACAAAAAAAAAATCTTTTCCGATCTTTTTTCTTGAATATGCACATTGAAATGTGAACAAAAACTTCTTGCATTTTTCTTGCCAGTATTAAAGTATTGTTACCGGGTTCAGAAAAAATATAATCTATTAAAACGCTCCCGGCACACCTGTTTTTCGCCTGATTCCCGGCAGGAAACGCTTTGAAGAAAATACATCTCAGTTTGTTAACTGCATCTTTCTTATTTTTGAATTTCCAGAAAATAAAAAGAGGAATTTTATTGAAATATGAAGATAAGTTACAAATGGCTCAAAGAATATTTGCCTGCAGACGAGACCACTTCCAGAATGACAGACACGCCTGAAAAGGTCGCCGATATTTTGACTTCCGTAGGACTTGAAGTAGAAAGCATTGAAAAATATGAAGATGTGCCCAACGGTTTAAACGGGCTTATCATAGGAGAGGTAATAAGCTGCGAAAAGCATCCGGATGCTGACAAATTAAAAGTAACAACCGTTAATAATGGAAACGGTGAAATTCTTCAAATTGTTTGCGGAGCCAGTAACGTGGCCGCCGGCCAGAAGGTGATTGTTGCTCAGGTTGGAACCACGTTGTATCCAAAAAACGGAGAACCTTTTACCATAAAAAAAGCAAAGATCCGGGGTGTGGAAAGTAATGGGATGCTTTGCGCCGAAGATGAAATCGGCATCGGAGAAAGCCATGCGGGAATTATTGTACTGCCCGCCGATTCAAAACCCGGAACGAATGCCAGAGATTATTTTCAACCCTACAACGACTGGACAATCGAGATTGGCCTGACGCCAAACCGCATGGACGCGATGAGCCATCTTGGAGTTGCCAAAGACGTTTGCGCATATATTTCACATCATTCCCGAAAAGTAATCAAGGTAAATTCTCCTTACAAAACCGCTTTTAAAGCTGACAATAATTCGCGGCCCACAAAAGTTGAAATCAGGAATCCTGAGGAATGCGAGCGGTATTCAGGTGTGAGCATTTCAGGAATCAAAGTGGCTGCTTCGCCTTCCTGGCTTCAAAATAAGCTTAAAAGTATTGGCCTTCGTCCGGTGAACAATATCGTTGATATCACCAATTTCATTTTGCACGAAACAGGCCAGCCGCTTCATGCTTTTGACGGGGATAAAATAAAAGGAAAAATTATTGTTGAAACTTTGCCTGCACAAACTCCCTTCATTACGCTTGATGAAAAAGAACGAAAACTCAGCAATGAAGACATCATGATTTGCAATGGAGAAAACGAACCTATGTGCATAGCGGGGGTTTTCGGCGGAGCAGAAAGCGGCGTTTCTGAATCCACAACAGATATTTTTTTAGAAAGTGCCTGGTTCAATCCGGTTTCGGTGAGAAAATCTTTGCTGCGGCATAATTTAAGAACCGAAGCTGCGATCCGTTTTGAAAAGGGAGTTGATATTTCCAATACTGTCAACGTTTTACAACATGCGGCTTTGCTGATAAAAGAGATTGCAGGTGGAGAAATTTCTTCAGAGGTAATTGATGTGTATCCGTTTCCAAAAGAAAAAAAGCAGGTAAGCTTATCCTATCAATATCTCAAAAAAATTAGCGGTAAAAATTATCATCCGGACACCGTTATAAACATTTTGAAAAGCCTCAACTTTACCATCTTACGGGAAGGAATAGACGAAATTCAGATTGCGGTTCCTTTCAGCAATCCTGACATAAGCATTCCCGCGGACGTGATTGAAGAAATCATGCGAATCGATGGTCTTGACAATATAGAAATCCCTGCTACCATAAAGATGTCTCCAGCAATTGATAAAGGATTAAACGCGGCACTTCAAAAAGAAAAAGTGATTGGCTGGCTAAATGGAAACGGGTTTTCTGAAATCTTCACCAATTCCATCACCAACAGCAGATATTTTGATGAAGAAACACTGGCCACAAGTGTAAGAATCATCAACAGTTTAAGTGAAGAACTGGACATAATGCGACCTTCCATGTTGCCCACGGGGCTTGAATGCATCGCTTATAATATCAACAGGAAAAACCAAAACCTGTTATTCCTCGAATTTGGGAAAACATATTACAGGAGGGGTCATGATTACCAGGAAACAGAAAATTTGGCATTGTATTTTACAGGAAACAGGAATGATCAGGAATGGAATTCCAAAGCAAAAAAAGCCGATATCTATTTTGTGAAAGGTGTTTGTTACTCCATTTTTTCACTGCTCGGATTGAAGGAAGTGCGTTTTCAAACCAGTCAAAATGAAGAATTGGAAGATTGCCTTTCCATTCTTTTGAATGACGAAAAAATCGGCGAATCAGGAAGCGTGAACAAAAAAAGGCTTGAACAGTTTTCAATAAAGCAGCCGGTATTTTTCGTTTGCATAAACTGGCAGAAAGTAATTTCAGAAACGGTGCAAAAAACCATATCTTTTAAACCTATAGCAAAGTTCCCGCAAGTTCACAGGGATCTTTCCATAATTGTCGAAAAAGGATTGCAATATCAAGCGCTGGAAGACGCCGTTTATTCATTAGGACTGCCGAAGCTTATTGAAATGAAATTATTTGATGTTTTCGAAAATGAAAAATTGGGTGAGAACAAAAAATCATTCGCGATAAGTTTCACTTTCCAGGATAACGAAAAGACTTTAACAGATAAGGAAACCGACAGCATGATGAATAAAATCATAAATATTCTTGAAACAAATTTAAAAGCGGAAATAAGGCGAAATGGCTGAATCCATTGACATTCATATAAAGAACATTCAGTCAAAGCTCCAGTTGCTGCTGAATAAATATGCTGCTCAAAAAAAAGAGAATAGCAAGCTTTTGAAAGAAAATGAAGCTTTAAAAGCCAATGAAAAAATTTTAAGTGAAAGGGCGGCGTTGTTGCAGCAGCAGGTCAATATTTTGAAAGCCTCGGCAGGAACGCTTGAAGGAGCCGAAAAAAAACAGTTTGAAAAAAGCATAAACGGCTACATAAAATCCATTGAAAAATGCATTGGCCTGCTCAATAATTAATGTATGGCGAACGAACTTATTCCTTTAAATATTGTTATTGGTGATAGAAACTACCGCATAAAAATTCTGCCCACGGATGAGGA
The DNA here is from genome assembly GCA_963696835.1 of uncultured Chitinophagaceae bacterium. Taxonomy (GTDB): domain Bacteria; phylum Bacteroidota; class Bacteroidia; order Chitinophagales; family Chitinophagaceae; genus Ginsengibacter. Next base: position 50,685 of record CAVOLS010000014.1, read on the forward strand.
AGCTGTGAGAAAAACTTTAAAAACAATTAATGATAAAATTGTTGAATTCCGAACGATGTTCGCAGGAAAGGATATGCAGGACTATATCTCAATGGTATTGATTTGGTATGCGACGGAATCGCAGGAAAAAAAAGCTGAAATCTTAAACGCTGACCTTGTCGCCTCCCTTTTGAGGATGGAAAGACAATTGGACGAGGTAATTTAATTTTTGCATAACCGGCCTTTGCTCATAGAATCAAACAAAAAAATTAAAAAAAAAGTACGGTTGCTGATTGTGATTGAATTTTTTACGGCAGTTATGTGATTTTTGGAAAACATGCCTTGCTCTTTATATCAAAAAATTTTCAAAAAAGTACATCTGCTGTTGAGTGATTTTTTTTAAAGACAATCCAACAGAAGGCACATTTCCATTCAAAGAAAAATAAAAAAAAGGTTCGTTTGCTGCCGCAATTAAAACTTATTCTTCAAACAATCCCTTGTTCAATAATTGCAGCGTAGCTTCCTTATGCCCGCGGGCAACAAGAATAGAAATGTTATGACGGCTTCCTCCGAAACTGACCATGCGAACCGGAATTTCAGAGAGGCTGGAGAAAATTTTTGCGTGTACATCAGGGGTTTTAGAAATCTGGTTTCCCACAATAGAGACGATCGTTTGTTCTGTATCAACAGAAATTCTTCCATACATTTCCAGTTCCTTAATAATTTCGGGAAGAAAAGTATTATTGTCGATCGTGAGAGAAACGCCAACTTCAGAAGTGGTTACCATGTCGATTGAAGTTTTGTATTTTTCAAACACTTCAAAAATCTTTCTTAAAAACCCATAAGCGAGAAGCATCCTGGTGCTTTTAATTTTTATGGCGGTGATAGAATCCTTTGCTGCAATGGCTTTTACGCCTTCGCTTCCGGGTTCACTATCGATCAGCGTTCCCGGGGCATCCGGTTCAAGTGTATTTAATAATCGTACCGGAAATTTATAAAATTGGGCGGGCCAAATGCTTGCGGGATGCAAAATTTTCGCACCAAAGTAGGCAAGTTCCGCAGCTTCATCAAAGCTTAAATGCTTGATGGGTTTCGTGTTTTTTACAACCCTGGGATCGTTATTATGCATCCCATCTATATCGGTCCATATTTCGCAAACGGAAGCATTCACAGCCGCCGAAATCAACGATGCGCTATAATCGCTGCCACCCCGTTTCAGGTTGTCCACTTCGCCTCTCGCATTGCGGCAAATATATCCCTGGGTAACAAAAATAGTAGTGTCGTCATACTGCGCAAGAATTTTGGAAAGCTTAGATTTAATGCTTTCAACCTGCGGCTCGTTTGATGCATCGATGGTCATAAAGTCAAGTGCGGGCAACCATGCATGTGCAACGTTTTGTTCATGGAGATAAATGCTGAAAAGCTTTGTGCTTAACAATTCTCCCTGAGCGAGAATATCTTTATTTAACGCCTCGCTGTAGGAGATCTTTAAAATAATATTCAGGAATTCAAAATGCTCAGCCAGAACCGATTTTGCTTTTTGATAATCATCTTCTCCTTTAACCAGGTCGATAATAAAATTCTGGTAATGCTGTTCGAGTTCGTCGATTTGTTTTTTTGCCGTTAGCCGATCTCCATTGGAAAGAGAATCACTGATTGCTGTAAGGGCATTAGTAGTACCGCTCAGCGCGCTCAGCACAACAATCTTTGATTCAGCTTCCTTTGTGATCAATTTTTTGATCTCCGCCATTCTCTCGGGCTTTCCAACACTGGTGCCTCCAAACTTCATTACTTTCATAAACGTAAACCCCAATTGGGGCAATTTTTAATTTTAAAATAAAAGCCAGCAAAATTATTTGAATGAAAAAAACTTTCCAAATGGAATCCACACCGTTACAGGCTTTGCGGAAAATTTAATGAGAATTTTTCAGCTACTTTTTTAAGATCTTCCACAACAGTCACCAGCAACGGGATGCCGCTTAACCGTCTTTCATTTTCCATTTCAGTTTCAGGTTCACCGGGAATATAAACCCGTGATTGCCCTTCAACCGGTGTTGCATTTCTAAATCGTTCTATCCATTGATCCATGTTGGATTTGAATTCTTCAGCCGTCCTGAAAGCATCAATTCTCATCGCTCCGAAAAAATGGCCGATTCCTTCTCCGGGCTGGTTCTCCGGCATGGGAACATAAGCAGGAAAAGGAGGAACCCACGGTCCATAATTTGCACCACTCAGTACCGCCGAAAATATATCCACTATAGATCCCAAAGCATATCCTTTATGACTTCCATGATCTTTATCGCCACCCAAGAGGAAGCATTGCACCGCCTTCCTTTAAAGAATGGGCGTTGTTGGTCGGCAATCCCACTTTTCGTCTGCACCCAACCGTTAGGCGCTTCTTCATTTTTCCTTTGAAGGATTTCCAGCTTGCCGTTGGAGGCAGTCGTTGTGGCAAAATCAGCCACAAAAGGTTGCTCTTTTCCTGCGGGAACAGCAACGGCAATCGGGTTAGTTCCCAATAATTTTTCTACTGAATAAGTAGGTGCGACAAGAGCGGAACCATTGGTCATGGCCATCCCAATCATGTCGTGCGCCAAAGCCATCATTGCATGAGTGCCTGCAATTCCAAAATGATTGCTATTCCTGACGCTAACCCAGCCGGTACCGCAATTTTTTGCTTTTTCAATCGCTACATTCATAGCAAAAGGAGCAACCACCAAACCCAACCCCGAGTCTCCATCAACAACTGCGGTTGAAGGTGTTTCATGAACGATGCTGATCTTCGGTTTGGGATTCACCCTTTTCGCTTCCCACAAACGCACGTAACCCGAAAGGCGCGCTACACCATGACTATCAACTCCGCGCATATCTGCTGAAAGTAAAGAGTCGGCTGCCGTTGTCGCATCTTTTTCAGAACAACCCATCTTTAAAAAAATTTGTTGGGCAAAAGAATATAAAGAAGAATAGGTAAATTTTTCAGACATATCAGCAAAAGTAAGAGATAGAAGCAATTTTTTTTTGAATTTACATTTGATTTAGAATTTAGATTTTAGATTTGCGGAAATTGAAGCAGGCTTAATAGTTGTGAATCATGGAGTCTGAGGATTTGCCCCGCAACTAACAGCATTGAATCAATTTTCGAATTAATCATAACCAACAACCAATATAATGGGAAGAATATTTGAAGTAAGGAAATCAACAATGTTTGCGCGGTGGGATAAAATGGCCAAGCAATTTACGCGAATTGGAAAAGAAATTGATATTGCGGTGAAAGCCGGTGGACCCGACCCTGACAATAACTCAGCCCTGCGCCGCTGCATCATTAACGCAAAAGCGGTAAACATGCCAAAGGACCGTGTTGAAGCGGCTATTAAGCGGGCAATGGGAAAAGACAAGACGGATTATCATGAAGAAGTATATGAAGGTTACGCACCTCACGGCGTAGCGGTTTTGGTTGAAACCGCTACTGACAACCCCACCCGTACGGTTGCTAATGTACGCATGCATTTCAACAAAAACTCCGGTTCGCTTGGAACGAGCGGAAGTGTCGCTTTCATGTTCAACCGAATGGGTGAATTTAAAGTAAAAAATAACAACCTGAATATTGAAGAACTGGAATTCGAGCTAATCGATTTTGGGCTTGAAGAGATCGGGGAAGACAGCGAAGGAAATATCATCATCCGAACTCCCTACAATGAATTTGGAAACATGAGTAAGGCTTTGGAAGAGAAAGGCATTGAAGTGATAACAGCAGAGCTTACACGCATTCCTACAAACACCGTTGAACTTTCAGAAGAAGATGCAAATGATGTTTTAAAACTGGTGGACCATTTGGAACAAGATGATGATGTTCAAAAAGTATATTACAACCTGAAATAAGAATCCATAACAATATTTCACGAAAAAAAGTTCGTTTACTACGCAGATCCGACATTGTTCGATCTGCGTTTTTTGTTTAAGGTGCAACTATTATCATTGAGGCATAATAGCACCATTCGTTTAAAATATCATAAAAAAAAACAGTTTAAGAAAAGCAGTATGAAATAAATCTTTCTTTGCATCTACATAAAGATTCTCGTTTAGCCATTGAGTGGCACAATTTTTACTTAATAACCCAAATCGATTTACATGCGTCTAAAATTTTTACCTGGTTCTATATTCGTCTTACTCTTTTCATTCTCTGGACTGTTGGAGGTTAGTGCTCAAAAAGCAAATACAAACTATGAAGCCCAATGGAAAAAGACAGAGGAATTACAGAAAAAAGGATTAACAAAATCAGCGTTGGCAGAAGTAGAAAATATTTATGCGGCAGCAAAAAAAATTAATAATAGTCCTCAAATTATTAAGTCACTTCTGTTCAAAATAAACTTAAAGCAACAGCTTGAAGAAGATGCTTCACAAAAAAGTATTGATTCACTTGAACGCGAAATCCTCAATTCAACAGGACCTGCAAAAGCTCTTCTACAGAGTATTACAGGACAATTGTATTGGAATTATCTTCAGCAAAACCGCTATAAATTATACCAGAGAACAAATACTATCAACTTTGATAAAAAAGATATCGCCACCTGGACAGCCGACGACCTCAACAAAAAGATCAGTGAATTATACCTTGCTTCCATAAAAGATGAATCTCTTTTGCAAAAGACACAACTGGAGCCATTTGACGCAATTATCAACAAAGGAAATGTGCGCAATTTACGTCCTACACTTTTTGATCTGCTGGCTCATCGTGCATTGGATTATTTCAAAAATGACGAAAGAAATATTTCCAGGCCAGCTTATGCTTTTGAAATAAATGATCCGGTCGCTTTTGCTGATGCAGATGAATTTATAAAAGCAAAATTCACAACCAAAGACACGGGATCATTACAACATAAAGCGCTGATCATTTTTCAAAAGTTATTATCCTTCCATAAAAATGATCCAATCGCTGACGCATTTATTGATGCTGATTTTGAACGAATGAATTTTGTAAACCAATATGGCGTGATGCAAAATAAAGATTCACTATACAACCGTGCCCTAACGCATCTTAGTGAGAAGTATACATCAAATGCATTATCTGCACAAGCCACTTTTTTGGTCGCGCAAAACATGTACAGCAAGGCGATTCAGGAGCAAGCGAATAAAGATTCCTCTTCAAAGTTTACTATGATAAAAGCAAAAAATCTGCTCGACCATATTGTAAACAAATTTCCTAAAAGCGAAGGCGGTATTAATGCGCAAAACCTTCTAACAACAATTTTACATACCTCTTTCACTTTAACTACACAAAAAATAAATGTTCCGGAAAAAGAATTTCGTACCCTGGTAACTTATCAAAATTTAAATACACTTTATTTCAAAATCATAGCTTTAACACCAGAATTAAAAAAATACTTAACGAAGAATAACAACAACGATGAAGCATTTAAAAAATTAACCGCCCAAAAAAATATCATCAACTGGAAACAGGTTCTTCCAAAGGTTGATGATTATCTCTCACATTCGGTAGAAGTAAAAATAGATGCATTGCCTGTTGGAGAGTATGCATTGCTTGGCAGCGCTGATGAAAACTTTAGTCTTGACAAAAATCCTCTTGCGGCTCAATATTTTTATGTTTCAGATATTAGCTTTATCAACAGCGGTTTACAATATTTTATTTTGAATCGTACTACAGGTCAGCCTCTCGCCGGAGCAAAAGTGCAAGTCTGGAATCAGCAATATGATTATAAATCCCAGGAATATAAACTGGCGAAACAGGAATTATTTACCACAGATAAAAACGGATATTTTAAATTACCAGCAGAAAAAAAAGAAAATAGCAGCAGAAATGTCCGGTTAGAAATTGCTTATAAAAACGACCGGTTATTTTTAGATGAGCAACAATATATTTATTACAATGATTACAATAACCAGGGGGCGGCTTATAACAATCAGGAAGGATCTGATAAAGAAAACGGAAAAGTTTTTTTATTCACCGACAGAAGCATTTATCGCCCGGGGCAAGTAGTTTATTTTAAAGGAATTGGTGTTACCAAAGATTTCAAAACAAAGAAATCGATTTTGCTTCAATCAAAAGTTCCTTTAAATATTATTTTTTCTGATGCCAATGGTCAAAAAACCGACTCCGTAAAAGTTGTTGTAAATGAATTTGGGTCGTTCAATGGAAAATTTAAAATACCCGAAAATAAATTGAATGGCGAATTTGGAATTGAGGTAAAAGAATATCAAAATTCTTCTGTTTCTTTTTCTGTTGAGGAGTACAAACGTCCTAAGTTTTACACAGAATTTGATAAAGCAAAAGAAAGTTATCGTGTAGGCGACACTGTTAGCATTACTGGTTTTGCAAAGGCCTATGCGGGAAATAATATTGACGGCGCTAAAGTGAGTTACAGAGTTACAAGAGTGGCCAGGTTCCTTTATCCGTGGATGTTCTGGCGAAAAGGATTTCCCCAAACAAGGCCTTTGGAAATCGCTCATGGAGAAATGACCACCGATGCTGATGGAATGTTTATCATCAAGTTTGCTGCCATTCCTGATTTAAATTTAGATCCCAAAACAGATCCTGTCTTTGATTATAAAATAGAGGCGGATGTTACTGACATCAATGGGGAAACAAGAAGTGGAGATATTACGGTTCCTGTTGGTTATAAAGCCTTGAATTTGCAAATCATTTTGCCGCAAGGAGAAATAGTAAATAAAGACAGCCTTAAAAATATCGGTATCAGCAGCAAGAATTTAAGTGGTGAATTTGAACCCGTAAAAGCGGATGTAAAAATTTACAAATTACAAACGCCTGAAAGATTGATCCGCGAAAGATTGTGGGCAGAACCTGATCAGTTTATTTTATCTAAAGATGATTTCATAAAATATTTTCCCAACGATGAATATAAAGATGAAAGCAAAAAAGAATCTTGGGCAAAAGAAAAATTAGTTTTTGAAAAAACGGATTCAATTAATATTCAACAATCAACATTCAATATTCAATATTCAAGTTTAACTCAAGGATGGTACGTTGCCGAAGCAACTGCAAAAGACCAATACGGGCAGGAAGTAAAAGATGTAAAATATTTCGAGGTATATGATACAAAATCTTCGTCATTACCGGCGCCGGCATATGTATGGAATTATGTTGAAAAAAACTCTTTGCAACCGGGCGAAATTGCGCAAATCATAACAGGAACTTCTGCAAAAGATTTGTTTTTGATTCAGGAAGTAAATAAAGAAAAGACCACCGACGGCCTTGAACTGACAACCGGCGAGCAATCTTCAGAATTGAAATATTTTTCTTTAAACAACAACAAAAAAACTTTTGATTTTTCTGTTTCAGAAAATGATCGCGGGGGCTTTGGCGTAAACCAGTTTTTTGTAAAAGACAATCGCTTTTATGTGGTTTCCAACAATATTTATGTGCCGTGGAGCAATAAGGAACTCAATATTTCTTTTGATACTTATCGCGACAAAACGTTACCCGGAAGTGAAGAAAAATGGAAGGTAAAAATTTCCGGAACTAAAGGTGAGAAAATTGCCGCCGAAATGCTTGCATCGATGTATGATGCATCGCTCGATCAGTTCAAACCACATTCATGGGATAATCTGAGCAGCATCTGGCCCAATTACAATGGATACAATACGTGGCAGGCGAGACAAAACTTTACAATTGTAAATTCTTTTGAAAAATATTGGAGTGAAAAATATATTGAGCAGAAAGAAAAGAGATATGATGCGTTGGATTATTTGCCCGGTATTCTATATATAGAATGACTATTGCACACAGTACTAGAAGAGTTGCGAATATGGATATGGCGGCACCTCCAATGATGAAGAAAGCTAATTTAGAAGAAGTAGCTTGTAACCGCCCTTTCTGGGAAAGTTGCTGGTGTACAAACGGATACAACTGCTTTTGTTGCAAAAATAAATGGAGAGCCATATCGATCAATCCCAAATCCAAATTCGCAAAAACTTCAATGAAACCGCTTTCTTCTTTCCTGAATTAAGAACAGATAAAGATGGCAATATTGAATTCAGTTTTACCATGCCGGAAGCGCTTACAAAATGGAAACTGATGACATTGGCACATACAAAAGATCTGGCAAGCGGATATTCGGAGAAGACAGTCATCACACAAAAAGATTTAATGGTGCAACCCAATGCACCGCGTTTTTTACGCGAAGGGGATAAAATGGAATTCAGTGCAAAAATTGTAAACCTTAGCGATAAAGAAGTCAGCGGGCAAACCGAATTGCAATTATTAAATGCATCCACCATAAATCCAGTTGATGGATGGTTTAAAAATATTTTCCCTGTACAATATTTTACGGCTGCTGCCGGACAAAGCACTGTTGTAAAATTCCAAATTGAAATTCCCAACAATTTTAATAACGCGGTTGTTTATAGAATTGTTGCAAAAGCGGGAAATGTAAGCGATGGTGAAGAAGCCGCCATTCCTGTAGTAACCAACCGAATGCTGGTTACAGAAACAATGCCTTTGCCAATGCGGGGAGATGGAACACAAGGATTTTCAATTTGAAAAATTACTCAATCGCGGAAAGAGCGAAACCCTTACCAATTATGCGATTAACGATAGAATATACCACCAATCCTGCCTGGTATGCAGTGCAGGCTTTGCCTTATTTAATGGAATATCCTTACGAATGTGCAGAACAAACTTTCAACCGTTATTATGCCAATGCACTGGCTTCAAAAATTGCCAATTCATCTCCCAAAATAAAAGCAGTTTTTGAAAAATGGAAGAACAGCAGATACAGCTGCATTAATGAGCAATCTTCAAAAAAATGAGGAATTAAAATCAGTTCTTATTGCAGGAAACTCCATGGGTATTGCAGGCACAAAATGAAGACACAACAAAAGAAAAATATTGCCTTGCTTTTTGATATGGTAAAAATGAGCTTGCAATTGGAATCTGCCATTGCAAAACTGAAAGAAATGCAATCGCCCAATGGTGGATTTGTATGGTTCAAAGGCGGACCGGATGACCGTTATATGACCCAATACATTATTACCGGAATTGGGCATCTTAAAAAATTAAATGCAATTCCTGATTCTCAGCAAAAAGATTAAAATCAATTTTAGATAAAGCAATCCCTTACCTGGATAGAGTTTAAAAAAGATTATGATGACTTAATCAAACACAAAACTGATCTTAAGAAAAATAATCTTGTCCACCATCGCAATTCAGTATTTATACATGCGCAGTTTCTTTCCTGAATATGCTGTTGCCAAAGAAACACAAACTGCGTATAACTATTACCGTGAGCAGTCAAAAAAATACTGGCTGAGCCAGAGTAAATATATGCAGGCAATGATTGCATTATCTCTTAACAGAACCAATGATAAACAACGTTGCAAAAGCGATTATTAAATCTTTAAAAGAAAATTCCATTAACAATGAAGAATTGGGAATGTATTGGAAAGAATGGGATAACCATGGCTACTGGTGGTACCAGGCGCCAATAGAATCCCAGGCATTGATGATAGAAGCATTTTCACGAAATTGAAAAAGATGCAAAAACCATTGATGATCTTAAAAACATGGTTGTTGAAAAACAAACAAACCAATAATTGGAAAACCACCAAAGCCACAGCCGAAGCCTGTTATGCCTTATTGTTACAGGGAACAGACTGGCTTTCTGAAGAAAAAAATGTTGACGATAAAACTGGGTAATACCACTATCAATAGCAAAGATGAAAAACAGGAAGCAGGAACCGGTTATTTTAAAACAAAAATTGATGGCGATAAAGTAAAACCTGAAATGGGAAATATTACCGTAACGGTTTCTTCCACCAATAACCAATCAACCAATCAACCAATTAACAATGCTTCTTCATGGGGGTCAGTTTATTGGCAATATTTTGAAAATCTTGATAAAATCACTTTTGCAGAAACGCCATTAAAACTTTCTAAAAAATTATTTATTGAAAAAAATACTGATAAAGGCCCTGTTCTCATTCCTGTAAATGATGGTGATCAATTAAAAGTGGGTGATAAAATAAAAGTGCGAATTGAATTTCGTGTAGACCGTGATATGGAATATGTACACATGAAAGATATGCGTGCATCCTGTATGGAACCAACCAATGTTATCAGTCAATACAAATACCAGGGCGGATTAGGCTATTATGAAACCACCAAAGATGCAAGCACCAATTTCTTTTTTGGTTATTTAAATAAAGGAACTTATGTTTTTGAATACCCGATGTTTGTAACACATGCAGGAAATTTCAGCAATGGAATTACCACTATTCAATGTATGTATGCACCGGAATTTACAGCCATAGTGAAGGAGTAAGAGTGAATGTGGAATAGGATTTTTTTTACTGTTGTCATTTTCGCCTGGCAGGAAATCTGCCAGGCGTTTTTTTAGCAAACGAACTTTTTTAACTTTTTTTACACTCCTGATTTCGACCGGTTCAAAGTGTTTTATTTCAGCAGTCGAACTTTTTTGGCTTTTTTATATTTTTATTCTCTTCACTTGATTCAAGAGGGTTTTACTCTCAAAAAAAACTGTAAGCTTTATCTTTGCGGCCTTCAAATCAAACAAAAGAGAAAATGTACAGAACACATACCTGCGGAGAATTAAGAATTAATGACATCAATAAAGAAATCACCCTTGCCGGCTGGGTGCAAACCATTCGCAAATTTGGAAGCATCACTTTTGTTGATCTGCGTGACCGCTATGGCATTACCCAATTATTATTCAATGAAAAACTGACAGAACAATTGGATGCAAATCCATTGGGCCGCGAATTTGTGTTACAGGTAAAAGGAACAGTTAACGAACGAAGTAATAAAAATGCAAATATTCCAACAGGCGATATTGAAATAATTGTTACTCAGAATTTAAAATTTTAAATAAATCTGCAGTTCCTCCATTTACCATCCAGGATGATACGGATGGCGGCGATGATATCCGGATGAAATATCGTTTTCTGGATTTGCGAAGAAATGCCGTAAAGAAAAATCTGGAATTGCGTTATGCGGTAAACCGTGCTGCAAGAAATTATTTACACCAGCATAATTTTATGGATATTGAAACACCTTTTTTAATTAAATCTACTCCTGAAGGTGCAAGGGATTTTGTGGTGCCAAGCCGCATGAATCCAGGAGAATTTTATGCACTTGCCTCAATCGCCGCAAACATTTAAGCAATTGCTGATGGTGAGCGGTTACGATCGTTATTACCAAATTGTAAAATGTTTTCGTGATGAAGATCTTCGTGCAGACCGGCAACCGGAATTTACACAGATAGATTGCGAAATGTCTTTTGTAGAGCAGGAAGATATTCTGCAAATGTTTGAAGGATTGATAAAATGTATTTTTAAAGAAGTAAAAGAATATTGATTACACGGAAACCGTTCGAACGAATGACGTTGGGAAGATGCGATGTGGAATTATGGAAATGATAAACCTGATATCCGGTTTGATATGAAAATTGCTAATCTAAAAGTAGAAGGCAAAAATAAGTTTGAAGAATTGAATCATACGCGAATTCGCTGTATTTAATAATGCTGAAACTGTTGTAGCCATTGCAGTTCCAGGTTGCAGCGAATATTCACGCAAACAAACAGATGAATTAATTGAATGGGTAAAACGTCCGCAAATTGGAATGAGAGGATTGGCTTTTATTAAATATAATGCTGACGGAACTTTAAAAAGCAGCTTCGATAAATTTTTTAATGAAGAGAAGTTAAAAGCATTTGCAGCATTTAGCAATGCAAAACCGGGCGATCTTATTTTAATACTTGCAGGCCAAGAAGAACGCACCCGAAAAGCTATCAGCGATTTGCGTTTGTACATGGCTGATAGATTGGGATTGCGCAAGCCGGAAGAATTTAAACTGTTATGGGTTACTGATTTTCCTTTGTTTGAATATGATGAAGAAGGAAATCGTTGGGTAGCACGCCATCATCCTTTTACTTCTCCAAAACCGGAAGATATTGAAGTGATGATCAATAATAATCCTGTGATTGAAAATGCGGAAAAATATCTGGAACATCCTTATGCAAAAATTAAAGCCAATGCATATGATATGGTTTTAAACGGAAATGAAATTGGTGGTGGCTCTATCAGAATTTTCCAAAGAGAATTACAGGAAAAAATGTTTGCGGCTTTAGGTATGAGTAAAGAAGAAGCGCAACATAAATTTGGATTTTTATTAGGCGCATTTGAATATGGTGCTCCACCGCATGGCGGTATTGCATTTGGTTTTGACAGGCTTTGCGCTATTCTTGGCGGCAGCGAAAGCATCCGTGATTTTATTGCCTTCCCAAAAAACAACAGCGGCAGGGATGTGATGATAGATGCGCCATCTACCATTGATGAAAAGCAATTGGAAGAGTTGCAGATCAGGCTGGATTTGAAATGAGCAGAATTGTTTTATCTTTATAATTATCCAAGATTTAAGAAAAAATTTTATAACATGAAAGAAATTACATTTATAGTTCAGGAAGCAGATGAGGGCGGATTTATGCAGAATCAGTTGGAAACGGGATTTTTGCGGAAGGAGAAACTATTGATGAGCTAAAGGAAAATATAAAAGGTGGCATTGATTGTTATTTTGAAAATACAGCAGAAATGCCATCCTTTATTCATCTTCACTTTGTTAAGGACGAAATTTTCGCACTTTGAAAATTCCACGAAATTTTTCCGGAAAAGAATTAGTTAAAGTACTCAAAACATATGACTATGAAATTGTTAGACAAACCGGAAGCCACATTACAATAACCACACAAAGGAACGGCCAGCATCATTTGGCTGTTCCAAATCACAATCCAATTAAAATCGGCATTCTCAAACGGAATCGTCAATAGGGTGGCAATTCATTTTAAAATAAATAAACAAGAAGTTTTTGAAAAATTATTTCCTTAAGTTTTCAATTTATCAAACATTTTTTTCGTTAATTTCAGCATAAATAATTCCTTCCGTGTCCAATAGATATTTTCTCTTTTTTTTCTTGCTCATTTTTTCTTCCCAAACAATATTTGCACAATACGATGCCCCGCTTTTCACTTCCTATACAACAGAAGCCGCCAGGGCGAAAATGAATGAACGACTGATCAAAAATACCATCATCAAAAATTTATCATTGCCGCTCAATGAAGAAACTGAAGAAAACTGGCAGCAGGCTTTTGAGGCGATGGAGGTGATGGAATACAATACTCCTTTTACAAAAAACAAAATCCATTCAGCATTTGACAGCATTGAAGCAAGAAGCATTTCCTTTCAAAGAGCCTTGTTGGAAGCGGTTTACACAATTTATCCGGAGGAATTTATTTCAACAGCAAAGTCTTTATTAAATCAGACCTCGGATACCAAAAATATTCGCCATTTGCGCTGAATATTTATTGCAAAACCAAAAAGACGATAGCCTTAAAAATTTCATTTCAAAAAAACTTCTTCAAAAGTTCAGTGACACGGCATATAAGAATCCGGTTCTTTTCATGCTGCAAACCCGGCTGGCTTCTAATCCGATAAGCACCTATTCGACATATGAAGTTTTAAAAGAAATCCTGAATAAAAACTTTCTTCCCAACCAGATTGTGATGTACAGTATTCAGAGAAAGAACCGCGACTATCCGGGAATGGCTTTGATAAGAAATGCAGCTGGTAATTTCATCAGCGATTCTTTAGGAAATATTTTTAATGTACCACAACTGGCTCGCGGCATCTCAAACCTTCCTGGCTATTTAAGGAATGGAAACACTCCGGAAGGAATTTTTAGAATGTACGGATTTAGCGTTTCCATGAGCCACTTCATTGGCCCCACAGCAAATGTGCAAATGGGAATGCCTGTTGAAATCAGCATGAAAAAATTCTTTGATGACAGCACCATTTTAGATTCAGTTTGGACAATGGATCGTTACCAGAAAATGATTCCGCAGAAAATCAGGAGTTATCTTCCGCTCTATTTTTCCTATTACTCCGGTCTTGCAGGCAGAAGTGAAATTATCGCCCATGGAACCACAATTGATCCAAACTATTATCAAGGCAAGCCTTATTATCCATTAACGCCAACTCAAGGCTGCCTTTGCACCAAGGAGATCTGGAATGGAAAGCGGCTGGAAAGTGATCAGCAAAAATTAGTGAATGCTTTACTGAAAGCCGGAGGTGGGAATGGTTATTGCGTAGTCATTGAAATAGATGACAAAAGCGCTCCGGTAACTATTAATGAGGTTCTTCCTTATTTGCAGAAATAATCAGGTGTTTAATTTTTAAATTTGTAGGTGTGTGCATCAATAATGAGGTATCATGATTTTTATTCGCAACTTATCTTCAATATAACAATAATTGACTTCAACCCCTTTAGCAGAAAGGCTTCGGCCAACTTCCTTAACTGATCTTATCGGCCAGGAACATCTGAGCGGCGAAGGAAGCGTTTTACGAATTTCTATTGAAAATAATAAAATTCCTTCGATGATTTTATGGGGGCCGCCGGGGGTTGGAAAGACAACTATTGCGAACATTATCGCTCATGCCCTGGATGTTCCTTTCTATACTTTGAGCGCCATTTCTTCCGGAGTTAAAGAGGTTCGCGAAGTGATAGAGAAAGCGAAGCACGAACAAAATGCCATCCTCTTTATTGATGAAATCCACAGGTTCAATAAAGGCCAGCAGGACGCTTTGCTGGGGGCTGTTGAAAAAGGAATTATTACTTTAATTGGAGCTACCACAGAAAACCCTTCTTTTGAAGTGAATAGCGCTTTATTGAGCAGATGCCAGGTTTATATTTTAAAACCTTTGGAAAAAAAAGGCCTGATAGAATTGATGAATCACGCGTTGAAACATGATCCTTTCCTGTCTAAATTACATATTGAAATCAAGGAGGAAGAAGCGCTGATTAAACTATCTGGCGGCGACGCAAGAAGATTTTTAAATTTGCTCGAGCTGGTTATTAATCAACAACTTTCAGCAAGCAATCCTGACAGTAAAATAATTATCACGGATGAAGACGTGCTAAAAGCAGCGCAGCAAAAGGTCGCTCTTTACGACAAAAAAGGCGAGCAGCATTATGATATAATTTCAGCGTTCATAAAATCCATCCGCGGAAGCGATCCAAACGCCGCGGTTTATTGGATGGCACGCATGATAGAAGGAGGCGAAGACGTCAAATTTATTGCAAGAAGAATGGTCATCCTTGCAAGTGAAGATATAGGAAACGCCAATCCGACCGCCCTGGTTTTGGCAACCAACACGTTTCAGGCGGTGAACATGATCGGTTATCCTGAATCGAGAATTATTCTAGCACAATGCGCAACTTATCTTGCTTCATCGCCAAAAAGCAATGCGAGCTATGAGGCAATCGGAAAGGCACAGGCGCTGGTTAAACAATATGGCGATTTGCCCGTTCCTCTCGATATTAGAAATGCACCAACGAATTTGATGAAGAATTTAAATTATGGGAAAAATTATCAGTATGCCCATAGCTATGAAAATAATTTCGCGAAAATGGAATTCCTCCCAGAGGAAATAAAAAATACCCTTCTCTACAATCCTGGCAAAAATTCCAGGGAAGAAGAACTAAGAAAATTCTTAAAAGAGCGATGGAAAGAAAAATATGGATATTAAGAATTGAGAGAGAGTTTAGAGAAGTTTAGTTTAGAGAAGTTTAGTTTAGAGAAGTTTAAAGCAGTTTCAAACCTGTATCAATTACAAATAAAAATTTATCAATTATTTTATGGTCGTTTGGCATTGCAAATCTTTTTCAGAATTAACAACGGAAGAACTCTATAAAATTCTGCAATTGAGAAATGAAGTTTTTGTGGTCGAACAAAACTGTCCTTACCAGGATTGTGATGGTAAAGATTTGAAAGCGATTCATCTTTCAGCATGGCAGGGAGAAAAAGTCGTTGCCTATACCCGGTTGCTCCCAATCGGGGTCTCTTATCCAGATGCAGCATCCATAGGGCGTGTGGTTACTTCCCCTGCTTTTAGGAAACAAAGCCTGGGAAAAATATTAATGAAAAAATCTATTGAAAATGCCTGCCTTTTTTATGGCTCTGTTCCCATTACGATTGGCGCCCAGCTTTACCTGAAAGCATTTTACGAATCCTTTGGATTTGTTCAGGCAGGTGAACCATATCTGGAAGATGGCATTCCCCATATTACCATGAAAAAAAAGATTTAAACCTGCCCGGGCGCAATAAAACGGGTTTGTTTTGCGTTAGGTATCCAAATTCAGGAACCAAATTAAAAAACAATCATTCCCGTGAAAAATCCATTCGGCTTTATGAAAGAACGTTTATCCTTTTTCGGGGTTGCGTGCTTCATCATTGCATCTACCTGGATTCCTTCACAAATCTTCGCCCAATCTTTAATTTTTGGAAATGAAAAGTCAAGAGTTGAAGTTGGAGTTAACATTGGACCATCCTTTTTTCTAGGGGATCTCGGCGGAAATCGAGGCAAGGGAACTAGGTTTGTAAAGGATCTAAACTTCTCTTACACACAATTGATGGTTGGAGGATTTATAGCTGCCTATCCTAATGAATGGCTTGGAATACGGCTGGTCGGGGAAATCGGAAAGCTGGAAGCAGAAGATAAGATCATCAAAACAAAAGGTGTTGATGAATTGTGGAGAAAACAGCGCAATCTTGATTTCAGAACCAACATAACAGAAGGTTACCTGGCTGTCGAATTTTTCCCACTGATGTTCCTGAACAGAAACGATGAGGACAAACCGCGGTTCAGGCCTTACGGTGTGATCGGAGTCGGCGTTTTTCATTTCAACCCCCAGGGTTCTCTCACAGATGCAAACGGAAATAAAACATGGCATTACCTGAAACCTCTTCACACGGAAGGACAAGGATTCCCGGAATATCCCGACAGGAAAGAATATGCCTTAACCCAGGTAAATATCCCAATGGGAGTGGGATTAAAATATTTTTTATCCGACAGGATCAATGTCAGTTTTGAACTTTTATTGAGAAAAAGTTTTACCGATTATATTGATGATGTAAGCACAAGATATATCAATCCCGATCTGTTTGACAAGTATCTTCCCGCCGCAGACGCTGTAATAGCAAGGGAAATTTCTGATAAAATGTATGGAATTGTCACGCCGGGTGTTGCGAGAAATAAGCCCGGCGAGCAGCGGGGAAACCCCAAGCAGAATGATTCCTATTTCACCACTTTCGTGAAGTTTGGCGTTCGCCTCGGGCCAATCTATGAAAGCTCCTTTAACAGGAATGCGGCCAGCAGGACGCGCTGTCCTAACAGGTTTTAAATTATGAAGCTTTTTTGCCTTCAATGGCAGAGTATATAATAAAAGTTAAGCCCAAAGCGCAACATGTTTTTTAACATGACGCAACCCCTGAAACCACAAATTTTTAACTTTGTTACTATGCTCTGCCTTTTTTTATTTGAAAAAGAAAGGTCATTTAAATAGATAATCTTTTGAGAAATTGGGTGTCGCAGCAAACGAACTTTTTTCTATCTTTTTTTTAATCTTGCTACACTTGTGTTCACAGCAGGCGTACTTTTTTCGGCATTTTAATTTTTATTGTCTGCCGGGTAAATTCATTTATAGATATACATTTCCCTATTCGTCCAATAACATTTAGCAACTAATCTTTTTCATGTTTTTTTTATAAATCAAAAAACCTGCAGCAGGCGTACTTTTTTAATGATTTTATTTTTTCTACTTACCGCAGTTCCGTTTTTAGATTACGTTTTTGATAAAATTTTTAGTTCCAATTTTATGAAATGGCAAAACCATTTTTTTGATATTTCTTTATCCGGCAACCGAACTTTTGTAAAGATTTTTTTCCAAGGAAAGATCAGGGCTATAATCCCATTTCCTGTTTTAAAAATGAAGCCGTGAAACTTTTTTTATTTTTTGCCAAATCTTCAGGCGAACCTTCAAATAATATTTTTCCTCCACCCTCACCTCCTTCCGGGCCAAGATCAATTATATGATCTG
This sequence comes from uncultured Chitinophagaceae bacterium, assembly GCA_963696835.1. GTDB lineage: Bacteria > Bacteroidota > Bacteroidia > Chitinophagales > Chitinophagaceae > Ginsengibacter. The sequence goes on from CAVOLS010000014.1 coordinate 68,585, forward strand.
CCACTTTTATCACATCCAGATTATGTTCTATCACCAGCACGGTATTTCCGCGGTCGACCAGTTTATTCAGTACATCCAGCAGATGCTGAATATCCTGGAAATGCAAGACCGGTGGTGGGTTCATCCAGAATATAAAATGTTTTACCTGTATCCCTTTTGCTTAGTTCGGTTGCCAGTTTTACCCTTTGTGCTTCTCCCCCGCTTAACGTAACCGCGCTTGTCCAAGGTGATATATCCCAGCCCCACTTCCTGCAAGCACTTTTATTTTCCGGTAGAGATAAGGAACATTTTTAAAAAATTCGACCGCTTCATCCACCGTCATATCCAGTACATCGCTGATGGATTTCCCCTTGTACCTGATTTCCAGCGTTTCACGGTTGTATCTTTTGCCATTACATTTTTCACAATGCACATAAACATCAGGCAAAAAATTCATTTCTATCACGCGCATTCCCGCCCCTTCACATACTTCACATCGTCCGCTTTTCACATTAAAGGAAAATCTGCCCGCTGTATATCCCCGGATCTTTGCTTCAGGAATCGCTGCAAACAAAGCGTCCGGATATCAGTAAAAAATCCACAATAGGTCGCCGGATTACTTCTCGGTGTTCGTCCAATTGGGGATTGATCAATTTCAATCACTTTATCAATATTTTCAAGCCCTTCAACGACTTTTGTAATTCCAGAGGCGTCATCTTGCTTTTGATAAGCATGCACGCTCAAAATTGGATAAAGCGTTTCATTAATCAAGGGTTGATTTTCCACTTCCGCTTACGCCCGTACACCACGATAAATTTTCCCAGCGGAAACTTGTACATTTACGTTTTTCAAATTATTTCCTTTGCGCCCTTTAATCTCCAAATATTTTCCCATTTCCCGTTCTTCTTTCTTCTGGCAGAGGAATCTTCAACTTGTGCCGTTCAGATAGTCTGCAGTAATGGTATCCAATTTTAAGCATGGTCTGCGGATTACCCTGTGCAACGATCCTGACCTCCATGAAATCCCGCTTTAGGACCAATGTCAACCAGGTAATCTGCAGCCAGCATAATATCCTTATCATGTTCCACAACCAAAACACTGTTACCGATATCCCGCAAATTTTGCAATGCCAGAATCAGTCGCTGGTTGTCCCGCTGATGCAGGCCGATACTGGGTTCATCCAGTATATAGGTAATGCCCTGCAAGTTGCGAACCTATTTGTGTTGCCAGCCGTGATGCGCTGCGATTCGCCACCACTCAGTGTTCTGGTAGGCCGATTTAGCGTGAGATAAGTGAGGCCCACATCCAGCAGAAACTGCAGTGCGTTCCGTAATTTCTTTTAATACATCTTTTGCAATTGTATTTTGTTTGTTGGTAAGCCTTTTTTCAATATCCTTCAAACCATTCCAGCCAGTTTATCCAGATTCAAATTGCTGAGTTCTGACAATATTCTTTCGCATCAATCCTAAACCAAAGACTTTCCTTTCTCAACCTTGCACCACCACATGCATCGCAGGTTTTTAGTTCCATAAATTTTTCCACCCATAACCTCGAGCGATCACTCGGTGCTGATGCACCAAACCATCTCTTCAACATAGGTAACAACGCCTTCATATTCCGTATGCAAGATATTTCCGTCCGGTTCATTTCTCATCTAGCAATTTCGAAGTCATCGCGTTTCAGCCGATGCTCATTTTCATTGTACCATAAAGGATTAGATTCAATGCGCTTCGGCGGCATATCTTCAATGGGCTTATCCAGACTGAATTTATTTTTTCTCGCCAATCTGCTGGACCTGCTTGTAAACGTATAGGCATCCCTTTCACCGCCCAGTGGAGCAATACCACCTTCGTTGATGCTTATTTTTTATCGGGAATTATAGCTTCCATACTGATCTGATAAACGGTACCGAGTCCCTTACAAACAGGACAGGCACCATACGGTGAATTAAATGAAAAAGTATTGGGTGAAGGTTCTTCATAACTGATACCGGTTTCATCACACATCAGCTGTTTGCTGTACTGAACTTGTCTTATCATTTTCATTAGTCAGCAGAAACATCAGTCCCTTCCCTATCTGCAAGGCTTTCTGAACACTTTGGCTCAACGCGTGACTCTTTCATTTCAGCTGCTACTGCCAGCCGGTCAATCACCACTTCAATATCATGAATCTTATACCGGTCCACCTGCATCTTGGGTACCAGATCTTTTACTTCTCCGTCTATCCGCACTTTTACAAATCCTTTCTTTCGGATGTCTTCAAACAATTCCCGGTAATGCCCTTTTCTTCCGCGAACCAGAGGTGCCAAGAAGGGTAATTTTTTTGCCCGGAAATTCTCGAAAAATATTGTCAACAATTTCTTCCTCGCTGAATTTCACCATTATTTTGCCGGTATTGTAACTAAATGCCTGACCAATCCGGGCATATAACAAGACGTAGAAAATCATATACTTCGGTAACAGTTCCTACCGTACTGCGCGGATTTTTATTCGTGGTTTTTTGTTCAATGGAAATGACCGGAGAAAGTCCTGTGATCTTGTCCACATCGGGCCGTTCCATATCGCCGATAAACTGGCGGGCATATGCGCAAAAACTTTCCATATACCGCCGCTGTCCTTCAGCATAAATAGTATCAAAAGCCAAGGGAAGATTTACCGCTGCCGCTAATGCCGGTAATGACTACCAGTTTATTTTTTGGAATTGAAATATCAATATTCTTGAGATTATGCTCTCTTGCGCCAAACACCTCAATGCATTCATTTTCGGTAATAATCTCTTTTGAATTATTCTGTTTTGCTTTCGCCATAATTAGGATTGCAAATTTACTATTTAATAACTTTCATGTTTAAAAGTTAGCATATTGTTTAGGGTTGTGATGAACCAGGCAGTTTTGAAGAATAACAATATTAAGAAACAATATTGCTAATTTTTAAAGAATCAAAACAACATATAAGCATTCAATACTACATTTGTGTTGAAAGGGAGATAAAAATTAGGTTGGCAGTTGACGTCAATTCCAATTCATTTTGTTATTGAAAGTATAAAGGCACGAAAAAACAAAAAAAAGGATAAATGAAATTCAGGCAGTTAGATCGTTGCCTATTAGGTTTTAACTGATTTTTTTGGGTTTTGGATTTTCAAAACTTCACTTTATAAATTGTTTTTTCGTAGTTTTATTTTTCATTTCGATTCAAGTTGCCTATACTTGTTTTTTATAACCCTAATTGGAAATATTTGAAGCATCTTTACAATAATTAAAATATTTGCTCGTTTGATTATGTTGGCAATCGGTTTAATTTGAAGAAAGGCTGATATGACAAGTATTTTTTTTTAAATAAAGATTAGTTTTGCCCTTACCCTCAAAGTTAAAAAAATGAAGAACAAGTTGTTCAATGCAGTAGCTGTTTTAGCTATTATCTTATCTGGCTGTGGTAAATTCGGAAAGTCCAAAGGCTTGCCCAATGACGGACAGGTTCATGGGATTGCCCCAACCGGCCGGTATATTTTGCCAAAGCCTCCGGGAATGGTTTACATTCCACCGGGAACTTTCCATATGGGACCCAGTGATGAGGATGTCAATTATGCTTTCACCGCAAGAAACAAGCAGGTTTCCATCAGTGGATTTTGGATGGATGCTACAGAAATCACAAACAACGAATACAGGCAGTTTACTAAATGGGTTACCGATTCCATTGCAGGCAAATTACTGGGCTATGTGAAACAAGGTGCCGATGGTAACGAATATCTTGATTGGAAAAAAGTCGAAACCATTAAATGGGAAGACAAAGGAACCATCGAAAAAATAGACGCCATGATCGTAACTCCTGATAACAGGATTTTTGGCAAAAAAGAAATAGATCCTTTGAAAATAGTTTATCATTCAGAGATCTTTGATTATAAGGAAGCGGCAAAACGTGAAAACGCAAATGTTCCCCGCGGAAAATTTATTGTTAAATATGACATTCCGGTTTATCCTGATACGTTATGCTGGGTAAGGGATTTCTCCTATTCTTATAATGAACCAATGGCCAAGCAATATTATAGCCATCCCGCTTTTGGAAATTATCCGGTAGTAGGGGTTAACTGGAAACAGGCTACAGCTTTTGGCGAATGGAGAACAATATATCTGAACTCATTTTTGATCAGCAAGAAAAGAGCTACAGAATCTCCTTTCCGACTGCCAACAGAAGCGGAATGGGAATATGCAGCAAGGGGCGGAAGATCACAATCGCCTTATCCATGGGGAGGTCCTTATTTGAGGAACAGGAAAGGATGCCTGTTGGCCAACTTTAAACCCGGCCGTGGAAACTATCCGGAAGACGGAGGATTTTATACAGTTCGCGCCGATGCTTATTGGCCAAATGATTTCGGTTTATACAACATGGCTGGAAACGTTGCAGAATGGACATCTTCCTTATATTATGAAGGCGGATATAATTTTCAACATGACATGAACCCGGATATTCGCTGGAATGCAAAAGATCAGGATCCGCCGCGCATGAAGCGCAAAGTGATTCGCGGGGGAAGCTGGAAAGATGTTGGATATTTTCTGCAGACAAGCACCCGCACATACGAATATCAGGACACTTCAAAATCTTACATTGGTTTCCGCTGCGTAATTGACCTTCCACCGGCAAGCAGCAAAAAAAAGTAATCGCAAAACAATCTTATAAATAAAATTCCAAAAGATAGAAAAAACTTTAGCTAAAAATTTTACCGCCTGTATTAATTTAATTTGTAATTAATATGGGCGTTTTATTGTAAAAAGCTAAAAATTAAAAAAAACAAACCAATTAAAATCTAAATTATCATGACTCAACCAAAAAGAAACTTTTTAACTCTCATAGATGTATTAGTAAGCGCCGGAGCCGCTGTGGTAATCTTTGCTGCCTGGGCAAAACTGACTCACCAATCTTATGCAGATACATTGCTTACTATAGGGATGTGGACAGAAACAGGAATTTTCCTTGTTTATGCGATCATTGAGTGGGTTAAGCCTAAAACTCATGAGCACGCTCCAGCTGCAGCTCCGGTTCATGCTGCGCCTGCAGGAAATCCCGCATTGCAATCTATGGAAGAAATGATGCGCCAGGCAGAAATTACTCCTGCCAACATGAAAAGGCTTGGAGATAATTTCCAGAAATTGGGTCACACCGTTTCTCAGTTAGGCGAAGTTGGAGATGTGGTTAAATCAACAGGTGATTTTTCATCTAAAACCAAAGAAGCGACCAATGCTCTCGGCATGATGAGAGACTCTTTTGTGAATTCAGCTAATACAATGAGCAACTTCAATACCGCTGCAGACAGTGCAAAAGGTTTCCACGACCAGGTTCAGGTTCTCACTAAAAACCTTGGTTCGCTTAATACCATTTATGAACTTGAATTAAATGAAAGCAATAATCACCTGAAAACTCTAAACAGTTTCTATGGTAAAATGGCTCAGGCGAGCGAAGTGATGGTTTCTACTGTTGAAGACGCCCAATCAACCAAAGAGCAAATCAACGCTTTAGCCACCAATCTTGGAAAATTGAACCAGGTTTATGGAAATATGTTAAGCGCTATGCAAGGCAGACAATAATTGCCAATAACCCAAATTCAAAAAACCAAAAGTAAATTTAAAATAACATGGCAGGATTACCCAGAGACCCGCGGCAAAAAATGATCAATGTAATGTACCTGGTGCTTACAGCGATCTTGGCCCTGAACGTATCTAATGAGGTTATAAGTGCATTTAAAGTTGTAAATCAGAGTTTAATTACTTCAAACGAAAATATCAGCGCGTCTAATGAAACTTTATATAAATCCCTGGAAGCAAAACTAAACGATCCCCAATCTGCTGAGAAAGCCAGAGAGTGGGAGCCCAAAGCTATGCAGGCAAAACAATATTCCGCTGCAATGACCAACTATATTGACAGTCTCAAAAAGGCTTTAAAGATAGGTGCGGACCTCAGAATGAAATGGGATGATACTAAGAAAGACAGCGTTGAGGACTATCGGGAGGACAACCTTGACGCCTCAACAAGATTATTTGAAACAAAAGGAGAAGGAAAAAGATTGGAAGAACGCTTGCAGCAATATAAAGCAGCCATGCTGTCCATCGATCCTGTGATAAAGCAGCAATTTGAAAAAACTTTCCCGGTAAATACGGTTCCTCCGGTTTCCCAGGACGGAAAGAAAAAGGATTTTACACAATCTTTCTTCCACATGACTCCCACAGTAGCGGCTTTGACAATGCTTAGCAAATTTCAAAACAATATTAAAAATGCAGAAAGCCAAATTGTGACTTATTGCCATAACCAGATTGGAGCTGTAAAAGTAATTTATGACCAATTTGTACCGCTAGTAAGTCAATCATCTAATTATGTGATGCCAGGGCAAACAATAACCGTAAGCGCCGGTGTTGGCGCCTTTAATTCACAGGCTACTCCAACAATCAGCATTAATGGTCAAAACGTAAACGCGTCCTCAGGATACGGAACCACCACCATCACTGCCTCCGGCGGAGGAGCACACAGCGTTCCGGTTCATATCTCCTACTACGATCAAAACAAGGTTCTAAAAACCCTCGATACAAAAATTGATTATGTGGTAGGAACGCCAGGAGGCGCAGCGGTTATGCTCGACAAGATGAATGTATTTTATATTGGAGTCGATAATCCCGTTACCGTATCTTCAGGAACTGGCTGGGATAAGACTAAGGTTTCTATGTCAGGAGGTTCGCTGATTTCCGCTGGTGGCCCCGGAAAATATATTGTAAAAGTTAGTTCTCCGGGAAAAGCTTCCATTACCGTGAATGCGGATGGAAAACCTAGTACTTATGAGTTCCGGATTAAAAGGATTCCTGATCCGATAATAAAAGTGGGACCAAGCAGCGGTGGAAGAATACAATCCGTAATGTTCAAGAATCAAAGTTTTGCAAGAGCAGAATTGGAGGGCTTCGATTTTGACGCGAAATTTAATATTGTGAGTGCTAAAATGTATTTTTCAGGCGCCAACTTCCCAAGCACCCAGGAAGGTGATATCAGCAACGGGAGCCTTGCGCCTGTTCAGGGAATGTTGTCAAAATGTATTCCGGGAACTTCCGTAACTTTCGACAATGTGAAAGTACAAGGGCCTGATGGCGTAGTAAGAAGTATTCCAGGTCCAGGATTTATATTATTCTAAAAGAATTAAATAAGAAGGTTATGAAAAAAATGATTTTGAAATACTTGATGCTTGCCATTTGTGCGGGAGTATTCAGTAACGTTGCCAATGCGCAGGCGAAGAAAAAGCGGACTGTGCAAAAGCGCACTACCACCCAAAAAACAACGAATGCGCAAACGAGGGCAAATATAAATCCGAGTGCTACAGTTGATACAGCGGTAGTGGTAGCGCCGCCGCATGTTGATAGCCTGCCTATTGAGCCGGTTAAGAAATCTTTACGCAATGACGCGGCCATCGAACGGAATCTTGTGAAAGACAGGACGCCGCTTCCTTATGAAAATCTTCGTGAGGATGATGCCGTTTATCGTCAAAAAATTTGGCGGGAAATAGATACACGTGAGAAGATAAACCAGCCGTTCCGATATGTAGCTACTGAGGATAACGGGAACCAGCGCTTTATTTCTATTATTTTCAAAGCTATTCAGGATGGCCCGGATAATGGCGGAGTAACTGTTTTCAATTCTGTTGATGACCGTTTTACCACTCCAATGACCGTGGCAGAAGTGGCTAAAGTAGTTTCCGGCGGAGCAGTAAGTGTACCTATATACGATGCTAATGGAAATATTACGGGCTATAAAGAAACAACCGCGGAAGTAAACCTTGATTCATTCTATAAATTCAGATTGAAGGAAGAGGTGATATTCGATAAAGAAAGTTCAAGGTTGTTTTGGAGAATTTTGGGCATTGCGCCCTTGAAAAGAGTAATCACTTCAGCAGGTGTAGATTTAGGAGAAACTGAGCTCTTTTGGGTTTATTATCCTGACATGCGTCCCATTTTTGCGAAGTATGAAGTTTATAATGGCAAAAACTATGGCGCCCGCATGAGCTGGGAAGAATTGTTTGAAAGCAGGATGTTTTATGGCCGGATTGTGAAAAGCACGCTAGACAATCCTTATGACCAAGACCTCAAACAACAAACAGGACTAAAGCAAAGTTCTATTCTTCAATTGCTTGAAGGAGAGAACATTAAAGACAAGATTTTTAATTACGAACAGAATTTGTGGAGTTATTAATTATTCTGCATTAATATTAATGGAACCGCCTCATGAATTGGGGCGGTTTTTTTTTGGAATTTTAGGGTGAACAGAGTGATCCGGCTCGTTAGTTAGTCTGAGTAATCTTAAAAAACATCCGTTTGCTGCAAAATAATTGCCAGCTTTAGGAATTACATGATCTGTCGGAATGGAATTAGGATGAATAGGATTTTAGGCTGGACCAGATGAAGTGTTCATTATCTCTTCTTCTGATAAAAACTTTTGTAAAAGTCCGTTAACTGGAAAAAAATTGTTTGATTTAGGATTTAAGAAATATTTTATTTGGATAAGATTTTCAGAAGAAATAGTATCCAATGTTTCCCTGGCAAAAAATTCTTTAAAAAAAGTGCGTTTGCTGAAAAGCAAATTGCACGAATTAAGGCAATTCAGTATAAAGTATTAAAATCAGGGATTGGGTGTAAAACAAAAAAAAGCAGGCTCTTTTATTACAAAGAAAGCCTGCTTTGGATTAAGGCTATGAAAATATTATTTTCCTAAAACTCCAAAGAAATAATTAGAGGTATCATCGGCCTTATAAAAACCACCCAGTAAAGAAGAAGAACCTGGTGTAAGATTAGCTGACCAATCGATCAGGAATTGATTTTGAGCCATATAATTAGTTAGCGCGGTAACATAGGGTGCAATCGCGTTTCCATTATTATCTCTGGACACAAACTCAAATTTAACCTTGTTAGATGCGAGCCAATTAATGCTGTGGATAAAGTTGGCATTGAATACCGTTCCTGCAGTATTTGTGTAATTGAGCCGCATGGTCATCTCGTTGTTGCCTGAGAAAATCACCATAAAGTAATTGAGCTTTCTCGAACCATATCCATTCAGTCCTGTTACGGTTGCATTATACACGCTCATAAAAGACGCTGGCAGTCCAACAAGATTAGCAGGATTTACGGTAATATTCAAAAACTCTTTGCCAAAACCAAAACGAAAATGCAGGGGAATAATTGGAGTTGAGGAGGTTTGTACATTTAGCCTGCTGCCGCCACCTACAATATAATATTGTTTGGCCGCATCATCCCAAAGCACTTCTTTAAAATAATGGCCATTATAGTTAAGTGAATCTTTTAAAGCCAGCCGATCCAATTGAAAGCAAAAAGGAGTAGCGACAGTTGTTACTTCTCCTGCGTCACTTGTCCAGGTTAGGAGAACTGATTTTTTATCCAAAGAAAATTCTACCTTTCTTCCATCCGGAAACTCAATAAATTTATAAGCGCTGCTTTTTATGAAAGCGTCACTTTTTTTCATCATCGCCTTCAATCCGCCTGCTTTAATTTTAACAGCGTCTGCTTCGCTGGTTTTAACCATGATCATTTTGCTCTTATTGTAAATTCCTTTCAATACAATCGTATCATTGCCAACTTTTGAAAATGCGAATTCAAAATCAGATTGCAAGCCGGTCCCGCGGGTTCCACCACTAATAACCTCGTTGGGATCTGCCGGTGCATGCAAGTAAGAATACGTGTCAAAAATCAATGTTGGCTGTTGCAAAGCCTTCAGCATCCATGAGCCGCTTCCTTCCTTTACAGCCTTCACAGTATCAAAATCGGAAAACATCAGTACGCTGCTGGCTGTTTTAAAATCAAAATAATAATTGAAACCCTGCCCCCCAGCAGGAAAAAGCATGGCAGACCATCCATGAGGAGATTCCATTAAAGCTTTTTGATAATTTCCTAACGTGGCGATCAGGCGCTGATCGGGATCATCTAAAATTGGACTGGCATCTTTTTTACAAGCGTTTAAAAAGGCAGAAACTGCCAGTACAAAAAACAATATTTTTTTCATTCAATATCTTTTAAATTGTGAATAATGGAGCATGGTTAATTGGCCAGGCTGCCTAAAAAATAATTTCCGGTGTTATTTACAGGATAAAATCCCCCGAGTAGAGGCGGCACTTTAGAAGGCGCGCCTCCGGGCCAGTCGAGTTGAAAATTGTTAACCAGATAATCTTTGGTAAGCTTGGTTACATAATTCTCAATCGCTCTTCCATTATTATTTACGGTAACCGATTCTGCTGGGGGTCCCAGGTATTCAAGAGTTGCCACTCCCGAGGAGTTAACGGAAAGCGCGTAAGCGAAGTCTGCATCATAATTAGAAGCCAGGTTTGAGGGGTTTTTATAACGAACGCGTAATCGCGCCTTATCGGCCGCGTCAAAATACAAGGTAAAATATTCAATGAAACGGCCTGCATTTCCATAAGTTCCCAACTGCAGGCTTGCATCCGCAAATACTTTTTTAAACGCTGCAGGCTGAGTGTTGATTTCAAATGTATCAACCTTCATGTTACTATATAATTTGCCAAAACCAAGTTGTGTATGGAGGCCCGGAGGTGGCGGAGGTGGAACAATAGAATTGATTGCCGCTTCACAACGATCCATCATTCTAAAAATGTCAATATTCCATACCTGTTTGAAATAGGTCACCACAATTTCCTGCTTTCTTCTAATAGCAACTTTTGCTTCCGCTGAAGCGATTCCATTGAGAATTGCTTCATAACCAAGCCGTCCTTCAGTAATCATGATTGAAGCCATTTCAGCAAAATCTTCTCCCGGGGCTGCTTTCGCATAATTAGTAATAAATCCTTCTTCCCTTGCATCCGCTAATGAAGTTTGGTTCCATGTTCCGATATAACCAGCGGAAGTAATGCTTTGAAAATCAACAATCGGGTAATTGATATTCTGATTTAAAATGTGAGTAAATTCATGATGAATTGTTTTTAAAACTCTTTTTACCTTGGCCCTGTCGGTAATAAAAAATTCATTTACATCAAACAATCGTACCGTACTGCCGCCTTCAGCTTCACCAAGAGTAACCGTGTTCCCATTATAACGGAGACTGCCAACAAGCTGATATTGTTTTGGAGAAAGCTTTTTTATAAAAGCTTCGTTTACTTCCTGAACATACAAGTCAATCCAGGCCAACTTCACCACATTCATGATCGCCCTTACCCTTGCCGTGTCAACAGGTACCAGCGTATATTGAATGCCAAAATCAGAACGATCCCAGCGATATTTCACATCCATATTGTATGGCTGGGTAAAATTGGTGTAAATCCAGTTATCGAGAACCGTCTTTTCATAATCATCGCCTCCAAGTCCTAAAATTGGCTTGTTCAAATTATCCTTTTTGGAACAGGCTGTAAAAACAACGGCAAACAAGCTAAATAACAGGTATAATCTTTTAAAATTTCGCATTGTCAATATTTTTTTTGGTATTAGATTATCTAGGGTTAGTTCCAATAATTACAGAAGCTTCCTGCGGTATCTGAATGATTCGGCGAAGATCATCGGCGCCTGTTAGAGTGAGTGTTTCTCCTTCATGGGTTGTATGAACCACCGGAATTTTATGGCGCAAAATATCGAACCAACGCATACCCTCGTGAACGAATTCAGCGCGCTTGTAATCGAGAATCGATTTAATAACCGCTTCTTTTGTATCTGTTGTGTTATAAAAAGCAAGCGCTTTGGCTTCAGTTACATTATGGACAGCAGGTGAATAACTTTTAATTCTTGTTGAAAGAAAAGTATTCAAGTCCTTTAAGGCACTTGTATAATTCTCTTTAGCCGCAAATGCTTCAGCACGGTTAAGCAATACTTCTTCTGTTGTAAAAAGAGGGATCATTGTGTGAGCTACACCCGTCGTGGCGTTAATGCTGGTCCTTACAAAATGCTCCGAAAATTTACGGATGTAATAAATATCCCGGAACGAAGTGGCATACCAGGTTTTATAGGCAAATGTAATATTGGATCCGGCAGGCCCCGGATAGGCATTAAACAAAATTCTTTTGATCAGGTTTTCAGAAGTATTGTATCTCCAGCCCGTGAAATTCCGGGCAAGCCTTGAAACGGTAGAAGCAAGTAAAAGATTCGCATTCTCAGATGTTTTTAAATAAGCAAGTCCTAATTCAGTTGAGGAATAATCCTGATAGGCTGTTAACCAGGGACGCATATTTGCCACCCAGTTTTCATTTGGAAAAGCATCGGAAGCATATTGAATTACTTTATCGTAATCTTTTTTGAACAAGAAAAAGCGGGCAGCAAACGCCCTTGCTGCTACCCTATTGAAATGATAGCGTGGCACTTTATATTTACTGTCATCAATAAGAGGAAGTCCTTCTTTCAGATCATCCTCAATTTTTTCATAAACCTCTTTTACGGTTCCTCTTGTGTATTTACCAAACACAACGGTTTCCGGTACGGTAACATATGGAATTCCAGGATCAGAGGAAGCAGTGGCTTCATCATAGGTTTTTGCAAAAAGGCTCACTAACATAAAATGAGAATAAGCCCGGCATAGTAGAGCCTCCCCTTTTTGAGCCTTATACGCATCTGGATTTGGCGCTTTCGCAATGGCTTCCAATGCTTGGTTAGCGGCGGCGATAGCCTTATAGCAGGCACTCCAATAATAATCAGGAGAATCCTGCTGATTTTCTAAAACATCGCGCCAAAAATAGGGATCAGTATTATAAGAATCAACAACTTTTGCCCCAAAATTATCGGTAGCGTTATCAGACATAGGTTCAGTAAAAGCAACGTGATTACCAGAGGGATAAGCGCTAACAAGCAATTCTGCTACTTTTTCAGGAGAATTTAATTCCGTTCGCTGATCCGGTAAAGTTTCTAGAAATTTTTTGCAGGAAGAAAACCCAGCAATAAATGCTATGCATAGCAGTAACCGCAGAGCTGCTGCAGATATGAAAAAAGACGGTTTTATTTTCATTTTAATAATTTTTTTATTTAGAAACCAAGTTTAGCTGTTAAAGTAAATTGACGAGGCATTGGCATAGCGACTCCACCGGATTGGAAAAATTCAGGATCCTGCCCTTTTAGCAATGGATCGGCATAAATTAACCAGACATTAGTGGCCACGAGGCCAAATGAAAGATTTTTCGCACCAACAGATTTAAGCCACGGTGCTACCACGTTATATTGCAAGGAAGCAGTCTTGAGGCGCACGAAAGAACCATCTGCTACCCTAACGTTTGTATAATTATAATTGGAATAAGGATATACCCCGCTTAGTCCACCTGCATCAAGCATATATAGTATGGAAGGAACATTAGTTGATTTTTCATCGCCTGGCAATGTCCAGCGGTCAAAAAATTCATTAGGCATTGCGTCAAGATCAGTGTACCTCGTTTTGTAAGCAGCATCCAGACGGATCTTGTTTCCTGCCTGATAGGAGAAGAAAACATTGAGGGAAAGATTTTTAAAGCGAAGCGTATTATTAAATCCTCCGGTTACCAACGGATCTATTGAACCTTCATATTTCAAATAGGAGGTATTCAAACTTTGCACATAAACACCAGAGGCTGACTTGCCATCTTCGTTAACGAATAAAGGCATGCCGTTTTCCGGATTTAAACCCAGAAACGGAATTGAATACAATCCTCTAACTGTAGCACCTTCCTTCGGTCCACCTTCTGAACGAATCAGGTCTATGATGCGGGGAGTATTTTTGAGATTTACAATCTTGTTAGTATTATATCCAAAAGTCAGATTTGTTTGATAGGTCCAGTTGCTGGTATTAAGGAGTTTTGTTCCCAGGGTCACTTCTACTCCATGAGATTTCATGTCTGCATAGTTGGCAATTTTTACCGACTGTCCGCCAATTCCTGAAGTACGGATAGAGCTGATAAGGTCAAACCCACTCCTTTCATAAACATCCAATGTTAAAGAGAATTTACCTTTCAGCCAGCTCATATCAATTCCTGTATTAAGCTCATATTGCTTTTCCCAGGTAAGTTCAGAATTCTCCAGGTTAGAAATGACAATTTGAGATTCTATATCAGAGAAAACGGGCCGGCGTGTTGATGTGTTCTCCAAAACCACTGAAGAATTGGTTGCAGACCCAATACTTGCTGTAAGACCATAAGAGGCCCGAAGTTTAAAATAATCCAGCTTTTGGAATCTTTCCATAAACTTTTCCTCATTTATATTCCAAGCACCACTTAATGTCCAGGTTGGAAGCCAACGGGCTTTGCGGGATTGGCCCATTCGGTTAGATCCATCATACCGGAATGTACCGTTAAAAATATATTTATCATCGAATGAATAGATTGCATTGGAGAAAACTGACACATTGCGATCATAATATTCCTGCATTCCAAAATAATTAAAATTCCCTTCGAGCATCTGCTTAATGATCCTGTAATCTGTAAAAGGAATGCCTCCCTTGTCGTATTGATATCCGAATCCATTATTCCAGGCATTTTGGCGATCAGTAGATTTAATTTCCTGACCAACAAGAACCTGGAGTGAGTTCTGACTATTGATATTTCCTTTCCAGTTTAAGGTATTACGAATATTATAATTAAGCAATTGATCTTCTGTACGGTTGTAAAATCCACCTTGTGGCAATACTACTACCTTGTCTGCATCAGGACTATCAGGATCATTATACAAGAACCTGTTTCTGCTATTGGTTACGTTATCATAATTAGCCTTGTAAGCCATCGGCATGTTCGATTGCTCCCGGATTTTGTGTTCCCGGGTCGTTTTCACAAATCTCACAGCTGCTATGGAATTAAATTCAAGATTTTTTGAAAATTTATAACCAAGCTCGCCCTGCAAGCGAATATCAGCCATGTTCAGGTTTATAGAATTGTTTGACAATCGTTGGAACATCGAAAGGCGCATAATTGCGGTTAAAATATTCCAGATTGCCCTTCTCATCATATGCGGTTAATACGCGGCTCGTATTTAATGCGTATGAAAATGGATTGATATCAAAATCACGCGTGTAAACTCCTTCTACCACATTTGCAACCCTGCTGTTAGATCCCGGTGCAGTTTGCATCCTTACTGCTCCGACCGTTGATAAGCCAGCGGTCAATTTATCTGACAACTTATAATTTGCCCGCATATTTGCAGTTACGCGCTTCACTTTATCACTAATGGACCAACCAGCATCATCGAGGAAGCTTGTTGAAAAATAATATTGTGCTTCAGGCGTGCCTGATGAGATACTGATGGAATGTTCTTGAGTAAGAGAATTTCTAAAGAGAATATCAAACCAATTGGTGTTGTTCCTGGCATATCTTTCCAGGAAAGCTGCGCGCGCTTCAGATGTGTTTTCAAGACCAAATGATCCCTTTGTTTCATCATAATTGCTTATGAGCTGATACATTTT
>CAVOLS010000015.1:0-82340 GCA_963696835.1 uncultured Chitinophagaceae bacterium
TTTCGATGGGTTTTAATAGTCAATTCACTAAGGTACAGGCGGGCAGCAATTTCCTTATTGCTATGGCCTACTTTTATTAATTGCAGAATTTCTTTTTCGCGAGAGCTTAGTTTTAATTGCTTCGTAAAATGGTCTCTGCTGTGGTGGTTAGAGGCATGAATGTTTGGATCAAAATATTTTCTGCCGTTTTTTACTTCATCCAGGGCCGATAAAATTACCTGGGTGCCGGAGTTTTTGAGCACATACCCGTCAATATTTTCATCGCTTGTTTCTATGCCAATATCAGCGGGCATGTACATCGTTATCAGTATAAGACGAAGCTCCGGCCACTGGCTCTTTATTTTCTTTACCAGTTCCAGGCCATTGGCCCCGGGCATGTTAACATCCAGCAGTGCTAACTGCGGTTGCGCGGCGGCAATTTGTTTCAGTACCTCGTCGCCGTTTGCTGCGGTGGCTACCACTTCATAGCCGGAATGGGCTTTCAGAACATTGATCAACCCCTCTACGAACACGGGGTGATCATCAGCGATAAAAAGACGGACCGGTACTTGCATCGGGTAGTGTGGAAAATTCAATTGAAATTTGGGTTCCTTTGTTTGGGGAAGAATTGATGTCAAGCCTTCCAGCGACGAAATTAACCAATTGCCGGATTTGGGCAAAACCCAGGCCTTCTTTTATTAAATTCTCGTCGAAACCGCATCCGTTATCCTCTGCAAAAATGGAAACCAGCCCCTCTTCCAGCATTACCTGCACAATAGCTTCAGAGGCATGCGAGTGTTTGAGTATGTTTTGTATCAATTCATGTGTAATGTTATGGATGAGAAGCTCGTAGCGGAAAGAGGCCGTTTGCTGTGAGCCAATCAATTCAAACTGGATAAATAGCGTACCGCTTTTGTTGATGCCATCCACAAACTGCTGCAGCGCTTTGCCAATTCCTTTTTGCTGCAGCAGGATAGGTGAAAGGTTGTGTGAAAAATGGCGAACCTCGTTGGCCACTTCATTGAGGCCAACCAATGTGTCCTTTATTTTATCATCCTTTGAATGGCCGGTTCCATTTTCAAGCGCTAACCGCATGGCGCTAAGGCGGGCGCCAACCGAATCATGAAGCAAGCTACTGAGCCGCTGCAATTCTTTTTCCTGGTAATCTGTTACCGATTTAAAAATCTGGTGTTCCTGGAGCTGTGTTTTCAGCAGCAACTCCTCCGATTGCTGCTTATAATTTTTAAAACGCAGAGAAAGGGCAAAGCCAAGAATGCAGATGTCGGACAAAAAGCCAAAGTTCAGCAGGTTGCGGGTCAGCAGCGTATCGGGAAGTGTGCCGGAAATAAAAGCGCCAAAAAGGCCACTGCTGATCCACAGCACTAAAGTTGTTGCGATTACAAAGCCGGCCCATTTTAGTTGTTTTCTCCACGCAATTATGCCGATGACAAGATTGCCCACTCCAAACAGCGTAAGTACAGGCTGCATAACCCGTTGCCATATAAGGATGCTGATGGCAGAATGGGTGCCGGTAGTTACCAGTACAGCAAGAAAGATCAAAAGCGCCGCCAATGCACGCCGCATCCATTTATACACGGCAGGCAGGTGTACTTTAAGCGATATCAACTCCAGGCAAAAGAGAATGTAGAGTACCGTGGCCAGCGAAATGGTAACAGGCCGCATGTAATCGGCCGGCGCTGGCAAGCCGGGAAATAAATGCATAAATGCAAAACCGTAATCAGCCATGATGTACAACACAATCATTAGGATGTACAATCCGTAAAATACATAAAGTAATTCCCGCATTTGCCAGAACAGGAACAGGTTAAAGACAAACAAAAAAATACTGAGCCCGAAAATCAATCCGGCCAGCATGTTTTTATTTGCGGTATATTTCATAAAGCCGTTCTGGGTAAAGAAATGGATGGGTACCATCAGTTGCTCGTGCCGCTTATCGGCCTGTATGAGCACCGAGCCGGATGCCGGGTGAAAGTTAGCCGGAACGGGAAAAACATAATCGCTATGGCTTACTGCTCTTGAATCGAAAGGCATGTGGTCGCCGGTAACCGGGAACGATTTCAGCAAGCTATCCTGCTGAAAAAAGGCTACGCGCAAAAAGTTGATGTGAGGATTTCGGATAACGAGGTAAGCCAGGCTGTCGCCTTTTGAAAAGGCGGCCGTTTCCAGCTTAATCCAAACCACATAGTTTTTGTAACTGAACGAGGCATTGCTTTTTGCATAATCGGTAAAGAAAGGGCGCAGCTGGTAGTTCGGAAACAGGTTGTGCTGATTGGAGGTGTCTCTGAAAACCGAAATGGCAGCCTGCTGCACAGGCACTGCCTCATTGTTGTAAAACAAGGAAATCTGCGCCCTTGCTTTCGCAGTGAAGAGAACTGCTATTAAAAAGAAAAGAGTGATTTTCCTGATCATGACGAATAAGTAAAGTGGCTAAAATCGTACTGAAAAAGCTGAAATACGAATATAACAAAGAGAACCGCATTACAAAGAGACAGGCAAAAAATACTCCTTTTGGGGTATTGTGCTGTGTTATTCAAGCCTCTATTTTTGGAGCGAAATTGAATCAACACCTAAAACTCTTAGATGACTAACTTTTATCGACTCAATCAAACGAAGCCTTCGTTCGGCAGATACCGCTCGCGGAGTATAAGCTGTTAGTTTACCAAAAATTAAAAAAACACAATGAAAATTTCGAATCGAAAAAAACAAGTATTAAGTGTAGCTATTGTTTTAATAGCGTCAGTTATGATGGTTGGTTTTGCCAAAAAAAACCATAATAAGCATCACTCAAGCCGTCTTCTAATGGTGGGCGTAGCCTATGGCCAAAAAAAGTGTAGCTCTGGTTCTTTTAGCGAAGCTATTGCTTATGAATTTAGTAAAGACTGTTTTGACGGGAATTATAGTGATATGGCTAAAAGAATCAAAAGCAATTTGTATAATTCCTATAGTGTTGGGGATCAAAATATTTCTATAAAATCATCATCTATGCCATTTGCTGTAATTATTAGTTACCAAAAAGAAATTGCCGGATGGGGATGTTCAGTAAAACGATATGCAGTAGGTTTTGGCGATACTATGGACGAAGCACAGCAAAATGCGATATTAAATAAAAAAACTGAGGACGCAAGTTCAAGTTATCAATTTGTGACATATTTTAATTGTAATAATTAGCCGGCTTAGGGAAGAAGAATAATTAATCTCGTTTCTATTCTTATATGCCAAATAAAAAATGCTGCTACGCTCTGGTTGGCCTTGAATGAAACTACAGTACCACGGAAAACCTTCGCTTGATTTACATCCTTAAATCGATCTAACCTTCTTTAAACCTTACTTATAACCAAAATAAATGAAAACAAAACAATTAAAACAACTGCTGGTATTCGTTGCCATTTGTCTTACTACGCAGGTATCTACAGCACAGAGTAAAAGCGAACGCATACAAAAAGACTTGGATTGGCTAAATGGAAATACCCAGATTACACATCGTTATGGGCTACTGACGTACGATCAAAATATTTTCTTTTCTGAAGAAGGTTTGGAGTGGCCCATGAATGGCGGAATACGGATTATTCGCTGGAACCAGATAGCAGCCCTTAGTGAAACAACTACCGGAAGAGTTTATGTAGCCGCCCGGTTAGCGCCCGGTGAGAAAGATTTTTTTGGACACGGTTTTCATCAGCCGGAATATGTAACACCCAAAGCTGGTGTTACAGCACACGAAGTCTTGGTTCACATGTATTCTGTTTTAATTGATATGGGATACACGGGCATCAATGGGACACAGGTAATCGTCGGTGATGCCGATGAAGACTATGTGAAGAAAAAAGAACAGCAAAGCCAGCCTCGCCCTGAAGATCAGGCTTTAGCAGGCTTCTTTGACCTATTGGGCCAGGCCAATTGGGAGTTTTCCGGCATGGCTTCCTTTGACCAGTTGGATGGCTACAAAATAGACTGGAGTTCCATTTACACGCCGGTTAAGAGTTATGGGCTTAGCGAGGTGCGGTTAACCCTGGGCTATGGCGGCAAGCGCTTTAAGTTTAATGTTTCTCCATTTGCATTTAACTGGATGGCCCTTCCTTCATTTAAAAAATATGATGAGCAGAATAAACAGATTGAATATACCGATTTCGGAAACATCCGGTATTATTCGCCGGCACTCGGCTTTGCTTATTCGTTCATCCCGAAAAAGCAGTTAAGCAAACCACATCCTATGGTTGAATTTCCAATCACGGTGAACTTTGCGCCCCTATTCGGAAAAGGGAAAACCAAAACTGAGGTGGTTAAAGACGAAGTGTATGATTCGGAATTCAGCAAATACTTTGAAGAGTTTAAATACAACCTGCACGGCTCTTTGGGAGTGAACTTGTATGCGGGAGCTCATTTTGGGATTGGGTTGACAGTAGGAGGCACGTTCATCAATGTGAAAGCAACAAAAGACCTGCTAACGGAAACGGTTTCTGGTAAGCAAAGAAAATTCACCTATCAGTTTGATGACTTATCGCCCTTTATTCCAACGGCACAATTCAAGCTGATTTTTCGATAAAGAATAGTGCCTGTTTAGAACACTTTTAAATATCTATTCATTTTTAAACAAAAAAAAATCAAACAACATGAAAACAAAATCAATGAAATTATTTGCCGTACTGGTAATGATAGCTATGCTTCCGTTAATGAGTTTTACCAACCGACATGAAAAAATGGCCGATTACTATGTCTATTTAAAATATGAAATGTATGACAAAAATAACACCCAATATCTTTTTGTATCGGACGTAATTAATTATCAGGACTGGCAAGACAACTCGATAGAATTGAGAAAAAAGTTTGCTGCTAAGGCCATTGAGCAAAGCGGAATGGAAGTATGGCAGCCGGGAATTAAGCATGATGGAATTGCAGAAAATATTGATGATGTGAAGACAACCAAGGAAAAGAGTGTTCAGAGTTTTAAAAGCTGGCATGAGGGCTATAACCGCAAGGTAGTAATTTACCGCATCAACCTTTATCGCTTATAGGAAACGAGATACTTAAATTTTCAGATTACCAAAAAACATATGAAATCGCCGGAACAATTGCCAGTGGTATTGCTTATTGCCATGCTGCCTTTGATGAGTTTTATCAACAGGGTTGAAAACAAAACCATGCCGCTTACTACAGATGTAAAAAAGCAGGATTGGAAAACAGGTGCTGCCTGCACATTTGTACGGTATGCGTATGCTACTTCCCTGGAGCAAAGAGATGGGGTGGAGGGGCTTACTACCATTGTTTCCAATATTGTAACAGTTAGCTGCGAAAGCGCCAACCGCTATAGTGTAGAGTTGCAATTCAATGAACATTACAATGCTGAATTGAAAACAAAATACCGCTGGCTTTACAATGGAGGCGGCTCCACATCGGGCTGGATTTATGCAAGCTATGACGAAGCGGCGATAAGCCGTCGTGATTACCTGGCAAAAGCCACCAACGACAAAAAAAGAACCGTGTCCAATTTCAGTTTCTATTGCAGGAATTAAAAAGATGCAATGGGACGCTCCTCAAACCGGCGCATTCTATTTTTCGAAACCATAATTTATAACCAAAGTAAATATTGATCAAACCTTAAAAAAACAAACAATGAAAATGAAACTGCCCGGCCTTCTTCTGGTGGAAACCTTGACTTTGCTTTCTTTTAAACCGAAATCCGCAGAAAGAAAAAGGGTATGCCGTGATTACTAATTCAATCCTCAGCCATTCCTTTAAGCCAGGCTGCAAAAGCCGGGTCTTAAAGATAAGCCCTGGATTGGGTTTGGAGCGGGTTCAATATTTTTTAAAAAGCAATTATTCACTAACAATTTTAATTATGAAAATGGAAAGCGTTAAAAACAAAACTACTTACGAAAAGCCTGCGGGCTCGCTACTCATGCGAAAATTTTTACTTTTTATACTCTCAATGACAATAGCAGCAATTGGAGTGGCTCAATCTGCAATTTCCAGGGAAGAAACCATTGATTATATAAAAGAAAGAGTAACTGAAACAAGAGGTTATCAATTAATCTGGGCAGATGGCACTACCGAGTTTATACTTGACGTCTATTTTTCCGAGGCAATGGCAAGATATGCAAACGGCAAATATAATGAGAAGTATAACTATAAAGATAATTACTGGAATGATAACTTTTATAATTTCAAACCTGAATTTATTATTTCTGTTACAGAAGGCTCCAGCAGTACTGCATCAAATTCCTCTGTTGGTTTTATAGCAATTAAATTTTCTAACACTCTCGTTAAAAAGAAAGATCGCTATTATTATCACAATGGCAGCAACTTCCTTAATGAATATGGCTTTCCATTTAAAGATCAGGATAAAAATGTAGATATCGTTTTCCTGCCTTATTTGAAACAAGATCCCACTGCTTTTGAGCGCATTAAAAAAGCAATTATGCACTTAAAAGAACTTTGTAAAAGTAATGATCCTTTTGCCAATTGAGATCAGTTTCATGAAGACGGGAACCCGGGAAGGTTTTTGGGAAATAAAATTCTAACAATGAAAAAAATCTTAGTTCTATTCTTTGCTGCCTGCCTGGCTGCACCCGCTTTGAAAGCACAAACGGAGTCTGAAACAATCGACTGGTTAAATGCAAAAGTTCCTCCGCTTTGTAACCCGGTATATGGTATTCATACAAAATTTAAAAGCCATACCTGGGAAATGCTACATTCTTTTTTTAGCGGGACAGACAAAAAATCAAAGGGTATTGAAATAGATCCGTATTATATTTCAAATATCAGTTCTAAAAAGTTTAGTAATGGCAATGGAACCACTATCTTCTTTACTTCTAGAAACAATGATTTTACAGCTGTACAATATTCTTATAATGGAGCAAGGGAAACTACAGAAAAAGTGAATAATGTATCCTTGGACTTGAACACAACTAACGAAACTGAAATTAATAAAATTATGAAGGCTTTGAAACACTTAGCCACGCTTAAAGGCGCTACGCTGGTAAAGGATGATTTGTTTTAAATCACGACTTCTGATTTCCTTAGTAACATCAAATAAAAAAGTAAAGCTGCGTTTGATTTTGAATGGAACTCCAGGTAGCGGGGTAATTATCTGCCATCAACAATAAACTATTTCTTCTAAAAAAATTACTCAAATTGAAAAAACAGGCTTTTATTTATTCTTTATTTTTTGCATGCACCATAGTTGTCAATGCACAGCAAATAACCAGTACCTCTACAGCTGTGGATTGTGTAAACTTTATTTATAAGGTCGCTCAGACAGGCACTGCATCTGCAAAAAATATAATTATATCCGTACCGTTTATTTTACGGGAGGGGATTTATTGTTTTTTTATTACCGTAAATAACAAATTTTCTTTTGATTCATTGATCAATTCGCCTTAAAGTCCTCCAAAGGAAGAACTACAGATATTTTTTTACCGGTGTTGTCGGTGATGTAGTGCGGATAAACATTTTGAAAAATGAAATGATTTTGTTTTTGACATCGTATTACTTTTTATTTAACATTTTCTCTTTAAACTTAGATGCCCTTCCATCATCTATCAACTAACAAAAAAATTAAATTATGAAAAAACTATTAACTATCGCCCTATCGTTGAGCCTGTTTACATTTGGCGCCAATGCACAGGTAGCGAGGAGTCAGAATCGAGCCCAAAAAATGCAGTCGGATTCTACTCACAAAAATGCAATGATGAAGGATCTCAATTTGACCGCAGATCAGAAAAGCCAGATGAAAGAACTTCGAGAAAACGGAAAGCAGCAGAGGGAAGCTTTGAAAAACGATGCTACGCTTTCTGCAGATCAAAAAAGAGAAAAAATGAAAGAAATTTCACAAAGCCAGCAGGATAAAATGAATGCGATTTTAACTCCTGATCAGAAAGCAAAATGGGACGCCGATAAAAAACAATGGCAGGGAAAAAACCAGGCGCAAAAAATGAAAGGGAAAAGATTCCGCAATTCCGCTGATTCAACAAAAAGTGAGTAATGGATAAGTTGAATATTAAAAAAGAGACCGCTTCTTTTAGAGGCGGTTTTCTTTATTCATCACTGTTTCAATGCCGATGTTTGAAAATAAAGAATCATTGAAAAAGGTTCGTCTGCTAATCTTTTATTGCAAAGGTTGCTAACCAAATTTCAGCTAACGTCATAAGGTTGCAAAGCTTAGACTAACTTCGCAGCGGCTGCAAACCGGGTTATCGCTCTTGTTTTCCTGATGGAGCAGGGGAGGAAAGTCCGGCCAGCAAAGGGCAACACACCGGCTAACGACCGGTCTCGATTTTTAATCGGGAAGAAAGTGCCACAGAAAATAACCGCCTGAAAGTCATTTCCGGTAAGGGTGAAAACGTGAGGTAAGAGCTCACGATTTTGGTAAGTAATTATCAAAGTGGGTAAACCTTGTGTGCTGTAATGCCACGTATATCCCGATTTGCGAAAGCAAGGCAAGCTGCCCGTTTACTCCCGGAATATTCCGGGGTCGGGAAGGGTAGGCAGCAAGACTGTTGCAGTAATGTAGCAGCCAGATAAATGATAACCACCTGTTGCAAAACAGGTACAGAATCCGGCTTACAGGTTTGCAGTTAATTTATTTAAAAAGGCAGCCATCTGGTTGCCTTTTTAATTGTGTTAAGCCACTATTAATGGTTCATTTTTTAATGATTCATTTTTGCAGAATCGTTTTTGTTACCCATCTTATTTCCTGCTTCTGGCATAGAACCATTCATTTTCATATTCTGCATCATCTTCATAATATCTTTCGGGTCGGAAAAGCCCCAATGTTCAATCGCCTTGCCATTTTTTATTTTAACAACATCCACACTCATCATATCAAATTTGTAATTGGCTGGCATCCCCATGTAAGGACTACTGGTGGTTCCGCTCATGCGGTTTAAATCAAAGTTGTAATCGCCGTCGGTAGCATTGGCGATGGATTCCATTTTAAGGCCGGGGATATGATTATGAATTTCAATAAACATGCTTTTTAGGGAATCAATTCCCTTTACGTCTCCATTTGGGCCTGAATGATCCACGAAGTCTTTATCTATAATGCTGTCAAGGCCATTAACATCGCCTGTTTCCAACGCTTTGTAAACGATCATGGTATTAGCCTTGTTTTTTTCCTGAAGGGAGGCAGCGCCATTGTCGGCAGATGTTGATTCCTTACAGGACATAAGCATGCAAAAACCGATACCCGCCGAAATTAGAAATAACTTTTTCATTTTGATTGTTTTAAGTGTAAAAAATAAAAATTTATACTAAGTTGTTGTATGGGTTCTATGGTAAGGAAAGATTTTGGCCAGGAAAAGGATTATTAAAGTTATAACAATGGAAATATTCTTTTCAAAAAATTTTAAAAAAGATAAACTGTTCACCCTGATTTTTCCCTAAAAACTAAATCCCCCTTTTTTAAAGAAAGGGTTTTTTTTAATAAGAAGCTTCCTGCAATAGCTTTAACTTTTTTAAAGTTTTTTCAATTGAACGCTTCAATAATTTCATATTATCTTCGCAGCCCAAAAACAAGTTCTTACGAATGTTAAGCAGAAGAAATATACGGGTTAAAGTAATGCAAACGCTTTACAGCATTGAATCCATGAATAATGAAACCCGCCCCGGCGAACCGTTGCAGATCCTTAAAAAAAATCTTGAGCAATCCCGGCAATTGTTAGCGTATTTGATTTATTACATCACGGAAGTCGCGCGCTATGCTGAAAAAGACGCGCTGAAAAAAGCTTCCAAGCACCTTCCAACAGCAAGCGACCTGAACGTGAACACTAAAATCGCTGGGAATGAAATTGTTTGGGCGGCCCTGGAAAATTTTTCTTTCAAAAAATCGGTTGAAGAATTTAAAATAAAATATCTGATTGATGAGGAACTGGTTAGAAAATGTTACCTTAATTTAGTTTCCTCCTCAGAATACAAAGAATACATATCCGAACAATCGAGGGATAAGAAATCGGAAAAGAAAATTCTTGAATTTATTCTTTCTGATTTGATGCTTCCTGACGAACATTTTGTGAGTGACACGGAAGGTAAATTTATAAATTGGGACGATGATGCGGAAATGGTCATTACTTTACTGACTGGATTTTTTAAGCAACCATCCTCTTTCGATTTTGATGAACTCGTAGGCAAGGAAAAAATGGCTTTTGCAGTTGATCTTTTGCAGGCCGTACTCGACAAAAAAGGTTATTGTCTTGAAATTATAAAACCGAAATTAAAGAATTGGGATTCCGAAAGGATCGCCTCGCTGGATATGATCCTGATGCAAATGGGCCTATGCGAGTTATTATATTTTGAAACCATTCCCACAAAAGTCACTATTAACGAATATATCGACCTGGCAAAGGAATACAGCACTGAGCAAAGCGGTCATTTTGTGAATGGAATTCTTGATAATATCCACAAGGAACTTTCCGCTGAGAATAAAATACACAAGAAGAATTTTAAAAACAGCACTTTATAATACATTTGCTACAAAAATAAAACGGAGATGAAAAAAGTGTTGATTGTTTTTTGCCTGCTGAGCGCTTTATTTTCCTGCAACATCAGGAATACGAATAAGAATGCGGATGAAATAGCATCGCATGCAGCTACGAATTTTAATGACACGACAACAGTCCAGATAATTGATTCCGTTTATAATTTCGGAAAAGTAGCTGATGGTGAAAATGTTGTTTTCAGCTATCGGTTTCGCAATGTGGGGAAAAAGCCATTAATTATTTCATCGGCGACAGCAAGCTGTGGCTGCACGGTTCCTGAGAAGCCTGAAGCGCCGGTTCAGCCGGGGGAAACCGGTTATTTAAAAGTGGTATTCAGCAGCAAAGGAAGAGTGGGTCAGGTTCATAAAGAAGTGAATGTTATTTCGAATGCTTATCCCCAATTTCCAATCCTGCAATTAATAGGTGAAGTTGTTTCAACTGAAAAATAAAATTTTTTAACCGCCGCTTTTCGCGGCAAAACCACAAAACAAATAAGATGAATTTAGCAGTTTTTTTAATGTTGGGTCAAGGCGGCCAGGGCGGCGGCGGATTCCAATTCGTATTTTTAGGATTAATGATCTTGGTGTTCTGGATGTTTATGATCAGACCGCAGGCAAAAAAGGCCAAACAGCAAAAGCAGTTTATGCAAAATTTGCAAAAGGGTGATAAAGTAGTTACTATTGCCGGTATTCACGGTGTCGTAAATAAAGTGAATGAAGATGGCACTTTTATGCTTGAAATTAATCCGGGTTCCTATATTAAAATGGAAAAAAGCGCGGTAAGCATGGAGATGACTACCAATGTAAATAAAGTTCCGGCTCCGGTTAAATAGTTTTTCCTGAATAGTGGTGTACGATGTTTGATGTGAGGTAATAGGCATCAGACATCGTACATTTTTATTTGACCACCAACAGCAAAGGCTACTTTTTGTTACCAAAATTTTTATCAAAACCAAGATCTCACCGACAATGCTTCGAATAGGTCTCACAGGAGGAATTGGCAGTGGAAAGAGCACTGTCGCCCGCATTTTTGCAGTGCTTGGTATTCCTGTATATGACGCCGATTCCGCTTCAAAGAAGTTAATGGCGCAAGATGCAGAATTGAAAAAAAGGATAATTCATTCTTTTGGTCCCGAAGCATATTTAAACGGTTCCTTAAACCGAAAATTCCTGGCTCAGCAGGTTTTTAATGATCCCGAAAAACTCAGCCTGCTAAATTCACTGGTTCATCCTGCAACCATCGCTTCCTCTGAAGAATGGATGAAAAGGCAGAAGACGCCTTATGCGATCAAGGAAGCCGCGTTAATTTTTGAAAGCGGATCGCAAAAATATCTTGATTTCGTTATTGGAGTCAAAGCTCCTCGTGAACTGCGCTTACAAAGGACCATGCGGCGAGATGGCGTTTCCGGCGATCAGGTGAAATCGCGCATGGAAATGCAAATGAATGAAGAGGAGAAATTGCGTTTATGCGACTATGTTATAGTGAACGATGAACAGCAGTTGCTGATTCCGCAGGTGCTTGAGCTGGATGCAAAATTCCGGGAATTTGTTTTCGAAGAAAATTTGAAATAGCACTTTTCGGCCTTTTAAAATTTAATAAAAATAACTCTCAAAAAAGTTTTGCCGCTCCAATAACTGAAGAAGGGAAATCAAGATTAAAAGAAAATCTTAAAAAAAAGTTCGTTTGCTAGAAAGTAAACATAACATCCTTTTGAAATAATACTCCAAGATTTCCCATTGTTATTCCTTATTTAATTTGGTTTGCATTTTGCATTGTTTTCAACAAATAAAGGCCATGGAAAAGATACAGATTTTAGGCATTGGCCGGGATCCGGTCGTCCTTCAGAAGTTACTCAGATTCATCAATGAAAATCCCAAATGGGAAGGAACCGGAACGGTTGATGATGAAAGCGCGATAGAGGTTTTTCATCAAAGAAAATATGACATCATTCTGCTTATAGACCCGCTTGAAGAAAGTTCCATAAAAAAATTTCATTCTGTTTTTTCTTTTAATGATCCCGACATCCTTTTTATTAACCATACAGGCGATTCGAGTGCTATCCTTTCTGATGAAATTCACGAAGCGCTCGATAAAAAAAGAAGCAACATTCATGTTGTAGATGATGTATTCAAAAAGGAATAACCGCCTGCCGGTGCTTAACAAATCATCAAAAAAGTGTGTTTGCTGGCTTTTTGTATAATTATAATTTTACCCCAATCCAATTTCCCAGTGCCTTGCAGGGATTTCAACGTCCAAAAATCCTTTTGAGATCAAACGGTTTTTAAAATCCAGTTGAACATCGTAATCGCCGTGTACTAAAAATAATTTTTTGACTTGTTTCGGATCCTGGCAGGCAAGCCATTGGCAGAGGTCATTGTAATCTCCATGTGCGCTCATGCTTTTTATCTCCCCAATTTCGGCATGCACTTCATGAACCTGGCCAAAAATGCCTACTTCCTTTGGATGCAATTTCAATCTGCCGCCAAGAGAATTTGGTTCACAATAACCAGTTAATAAAATAGAGTTCCTGCTATTTTCAATATTATTACTGATGTGGTGCTTTACCCTTCCAGCTTCTGCCATTCCGCTTGCGGAAATAATGACCATTGGATCAGTTCGGTAGTTAAGCGACTTGCTTTCTTCCACTGATTTGACAAATTTTAATCCTTTAAAACCAAAAGGATCGCTATCGGATAACAATAGTTTTTGAACACTCTTATTGAAATAAGCAGGGTAACTTTTAATTACTTCCGTGGCTTCAAGGCTCAAGGGGCTATCAACATAATAAGGAAGATCCGGCAAACGGTTTTCATTTTCCAGTTGATTGAGCGCGTATAAGATTTCCTGTGTGCGACCTACGCTAAAAGCCGGAATGATTAATTTGCCTTTTTTCTGAAGGCATGTTTTTGTGATCCACTCAAGCAGCAAATCTGTAGTTCCGGTAACTTCATCATGTAGCTTATTTCCATAAGTGGATTCCATAATGATATAATCTGCCTGTGGAAAAACATCGGGCGATTTCAAAATGATATCGCGGTATCTTCCTACATCTCCCGAAAAAGTCAGATGGGATTCCTTTCCGTTTTCAGTTATTTTTAGATGGACTGTCGCGCTGCCAATTATATGACCGGCATCAAGATACATCAGTTGTACATTTTCATCGATCGTAAACCATTTGCCATATTCCACTTCCACAAAATGCTCTATGGCTCTCAAAGCATCCTCCATTGTGTAAAGCGCCTCCAGGTAAGGTTTTCCCTGTGCGGCGCGCGTTTTATTGGCAAATTTCAAATCACTTTCCTGGATGCCGGCACTGTCAGCCATAAGGATCGCTGCAAGATCTTTAGTGGCCGGTGTTGCATATACTTTCCCACTATATCCCTCCTTGATGAGTTTTGGAATGAGGCCGCAATGATCTATATGAGCGTGCGAAAGAATCATGTGATTAATTTCCGAAGGAATAAAACCGAAATCCCGGTTCAGGTCATCAGTTTCCTTGCCCATTCCCTGATACATTCCGCAGTCGAGTAAATATTTTTTTCCGTTTGCAAGAGTAAGCAGATGTTTTGAACCAGTAACGGTGCGGGCTGCACCATGGAAAGCAATTTTCATAATTCTTTTTTAGATAATAAAAATGAAGATAAGGAAAGTTGAATAAGGAAATTACAGCAACATTTATTACTCATTACTTACATGGGAAGCTTTTGCTTTAAAGGACCATGTGATCAGGAACACTGCGATGATCTCCCCATACTTGTTGGTACCTGTTGATTTTACCTTTATGGTTTTGCCTTCGCCTGTGGAAATAGTTTCATTTACGACCTTTGAAATCTCCGACCCTTCCTCGCAGCTAAAAAAGGTAATTCCGGTTGCTTTTTTAAAATATGCTGCTTCCAGTTTTGTTACCAGCATCGAAACGCGCGGTGATTTTTTATAAGTATGGCACAAGGCAAGGACCCCTGTGCTCATTTCTGCCGCCATCGCCAGCGAAGCGAAATAAGTTGATTTGAAAGGGTTTTGTGTAAGCCATGTGAAGGGAACGGAAGTGATGCATTTTTCTTCAGTACATTTTTTAATTTTTATTCCTGAAAAAAAAGCGGCAGGTAATTTGAAAAGCAGGTACACTCTGAATTTAAGTGGATGGTTTACCAGGCGCAAAAATCCTTTTTTTGAGTGCATAGCATTGATATTAAGCTGAAAAGTGATTCGGACTTCCTTACAGGGTGTCTTTCCGGCTCATTTTTCTTTTGATTGAAGATATGGCAAAGTCCTCAAAATTTACTCCAGCGCATGTTTAAGAAAAATTATACGAAAAGGAAACGGGTTGGACTATATAATTCGAAAAGGAGGTATTACAGCTATGTTGAAACGAGTTACAAGAAAAAAACGAAAAAAAAGTCCGTTTGCTACAAATACTTTTTAATTCTTGCTGATTCCTAATTGTGCATTCACCTTAGCGAGAAGGTTGGTAACATCGAAAGGTTTGGCGATAAAATCATCGGCGCCATAATCTGAAATGGTAGCAGCGGCGCCGGGATGGGCTGAAAACATGATCACCGGTATGACACGCGTTTCTTCATTCGCTTTGAGCTGCTGGCAAATCGCTCTTCCGTCAAAGCCGGAAATCAGGACATCGAGTAAAATGAGGTCTGGTTTGAAAGAGTCTATTTTAGGAAAGATATTGTCGCCTTTTGCAGTCACTTCAACATCAAAACCTTTCATAGACAGTAAAATTTCCATTACAGATAAGATATCGATATCGTCATCTATGACTAGGATTCTGGACATAATTACAATTGATCAGATTCGTTATAAACAGGGATTTGAAAATTAAAATTAGTTTCTTTTCCTGGAATGCTTTCCACCCAAATTTTTCCACCATGCTTGTTAATAATATGCCTTGAAATATACAAGCCGATTCCGAAGCCCGGATAGGTTTCTTCTTTCTCCCCTGGTATTCTGTAAAAGCGGTCAAAAATTTTGGAAAGATGTATTTTTTCAATTCCGATTCCAAAATCTATAACGCTCATTTTCACAAAATTCGTATCTTCTGAAATAACAATTTTTATTTTGCCGAACGATTTGGAAAATTTAATCGCATTCGATAACAAATTTTCAATGGCGTCGGAAAGTCTTTCACTATCGCCGCGGATCATACCCATGCAATTGCCACTTAATTCCAACTGATGAGATGAAGTGGTTGATTGCATCTTTTTAACAACGGAAGCGGCCAATTCGCAAAAAGGAAAAACAGTCCACTCAAAACTCAAAGATCCGGATTCAGATCGTGATAGATTGAGAAGCTGGTTAATGAGCAATGTGATCTTATTGATTTGTCCAATGGCGCTTTCCGCGTAAGCTGAAAACTTGCTTTCCCCTTCTTCTTTTAAAAACTCTGCAATCAGATGTATATAAATGTTTAACGAGGTTACAGGCGTTTTTAATTCGTGGCTGGCAGCAATAAAGAACTGCTCCTTTTTTTGCTCTATTTCCTTTAAGTCATTTATGTCCATGCAGGATCCAATATATCCTTCAAAATGATTGTTTTTGGAAAAGTGTGGAACGCCATTGTCCAGAATCCACTTATATTTTCCATCATTGTGCCGCAGGCGGTATTCAATTTTAAAGGGTTCTCTTTTGTCAAATGCTTCAAAATAGGTTTTTATGCACCCCTGAAGATCTTCCGGATGAACGTCTTTTAACCAGCCATAACCTGTTGATTCCTCAAATGTCCGCCCCGTAAATGCCAACCAGCTATTATTTAAAAAAAAACAGAGCTTATCAACTCCCGAGACCCATTGCAACACCGGACTTGAATTCGCCATCACAATAAACTGCTCATTTAGAAGAGCTGTGAAGGGTAATGATCCGGGAGGTGATTCCTTTGTTTGCTGTTCAATTTCCATTTTTAAAAATTAGAAATCACAGGGAGTTATTCTTTAAACAAAGAGGCACGATTTGTAATTCATGTTTCCTGACAAAGAGGAAGATTCCCTGTGATTTCGAGGAAGTTGGCCAGCAAAAGTTGTTCCTAAAATTTTTGCAAAACAGCTCTTGCCACTTTAATTTTTATTTTCCTTCAGTTTCTCGATAAGATTTTCGTTTATTGCTTCAAGAAACTCTTCAGTATAGAGATAATCCTTTCCGTGGGAAACCTTGTTGCCACTGATACACACGGCGAGATCCTTGGTCATTTTTCCACTTTCAACGGTTTCTATGCACACTTGTTCCAGTGCGTTGGCAAAATAAATTAATGGCTCATTGTTATCAAGTTTTCCCCGGAAGGCGAGGCCTCTTGTCCAGGCGAAAATGGACGCGATGGGATTAGTTGAGGTAGGATTTCCCTTCTCATGTTCCCGGAAATGCCTTGTCACTGTTCCATGCGCAGCTTCAGCCTCCAGCGTTTTTCCGTCAGGAGTGATCAACACAGATGTCATTAGGCCCAAAGAACCAAATCCTTGTGCGAGAGTATCGCTTTGAACGTCGCCGTCATAATTTTTGCAAGCCCAGATAAAATTACCATGCCATTTCAGTGCGCTGGCAACCATGTCGTCGATCAGGCGATGCTCGTAAGTAATATTAGCGGCTTCAAATTGCGCTTTAAATTCATTTTCAAAGATTGTTTGAAAAATGTCCTTGAAGCGGCCGTCATATTTTTTGAGGATCGTATTTTTTGTGGAAAGGTACAACGGCCATTTTTTATTGAGGGCCATGTTGAAACAGCTTCTTGCGAATCCTTCAATGCTTTCATCTACATTGTACATACAAAGCGCAACTCCATCCCCTTTGAAATCATGCACATCAAAAGTTTGCGGCTCGCCATTTTCAGGTGTGAAAGTCATCGTTAATTTTCCCTTTCCTTTTATCACTGTATCAGTTGCGCGATATTGGTCTCCGTAAGCATGGCGGCCGATAATGATTGGGGCGGTCCAATTAGGAACCAGGCGGGGAACATTTTGCATTACAATCGGTTCGCGGAAAACTGTGCCGTCCAGGATATTCCTTATAGTTCCGTTCGGGCTTTTCCACATGTGTTTCAAGCCAAATTCTTTTACGCGTGCTTCATCGGGAGTGATGGTGGCGCATTTAATTCCTACACCATGTTCTTTAATCGCGTTGGCAGCGTCAATAGTAACCTGATCATCAGTGGCATCGCGATGCTGGATACCAAGGTCAAAGTATTTTAAATCAACATCAACATATGGAAGTATCAATTTTTCTTTAATGTATTTCCAAATTACTCTTGTCATTTCATCGCCATCAATTTCCACTACAGGATTGGCTACTTTAATTTTTGTCATTCTTACTATTTATAAATTTTTAGTGAAGTATATTTTGCAATATTATCAAAATCTTTGTCATTGTGGAAAATGGGAATATTATTTTCAATGCAGATTGAAGCAATAAGACAATCGTTTGCTTTTCTAATTGTCACTCCCAGCAAATTTTTCATTGCTTGCCTTTTTTTGCAGTTTACTATATTCTGTTTAAGCAGTTTTTACTATTTTCCTTTTACTTCTTAACCAGCACGGTACTCGTTGTCTCATTATACACAAATATACTCAAATCCATACACACATGTCAGCCTACAAATTCTTAATGATCTCCTCGCCGAATTCGCTTGTTTTCAATAAGGTCGCTCCTTTCATGAGGTTGTAAAAATCAATGGTAACTGTTTTGTTGCGGATGGTTTTTGCTACAGCGTTCGTGATCATTTCCGCCGCATCGCGCCATCCCATATATTCCATCATCATGACACCGCTCAGGATAAGTGAAGAAGGATTCATGCTGTTGGTGTTGGCGAATCGCGGGGCAGTTCCGTGGGTGGCTTCAAATACGGCACTGCCAGTAGAATAATTAATATTGGCTCCGGGGGCAATTCCGATTCCGCCAACCTGGGCGGCGAGTGCATCACTGATATAATCGCCATTCAGATTGAGTGTGGCGATGATGGAATAATCCTGCGGGGCAAGCAAAGCCTGTTGCAGGAAATTGTCGGCAATGGCGTCCTTGATGATGACTTTTCCTCCAATGGCCGCAATCCGCATATCCTCATTGGCTACCGCTTCCCCACGTTCCTTTTTGGTTCGTTCCCATTCATTCCATGTATAGGTTTCATTCTTAAACTCCCGTTCTGCCAGTTCATAACCCCAAGTTTTGAAAGCGCCTTCGGTGAATTTCATGATATTCCCCTTATGCACAAGGGTAACAGAAGGGCATTTGTTGTCGATTGCGTATTGAATTGCCGCCCTGATGAGCCGTTCGGAACCTTCCTTACTTACAACCTTAATCCCGAAGGAAGTGGTTTCCGGGAAACGGATCTTTTTCACATGCAAATCATTTTGGAGGAAATCAAGCAATTTCTTTGCATCCTCAGTGCCGGTCATGTATTCAATACCGGCATAAATATCTTCCGTGTTTTCCCTGAAAATAACCATATCTACTTTTTCCGGTTGCCACATTGGCGAAGGAACTCCTTCAAAATATTTGATGGGCCGAAGGCAAACGAAGAGATCCAGATCCTGGCGAAGCATTACATTTAGACTGCGAATTCCACCGCCAACGGGAGTGGTAAGTGGTCCTTTAATGGCTATCAAATATTCCCTGAAAGCATGCATGGTCGCCTCTGGCATCCATTCGCCGGTTGTGTTAAAAGCTTCTTCGCCCGCTAATACTTTCAGCCAGTTAATTTTCTTTTTACCGTGATAGGCTTTTTCCACGGCGGCGTCAAAAACCTTTACGCTTGCCGCCCAAATATCAGGGCCAATGCCGTCGCCTTCAATAAAAGGTATGGTTGGGTTGTCAGGAACGATTAATTTTCCGTTTGCTGCCATTGAGATTTTTTCTGTCATACTATTTTTTTTGGGAAGAATTGAAGAATGTTTTTCTGTTTATGAATAACCAAGTTCATACGTCAACTGATCAGACGGAGACCGTCAGACCAGGTTGATCAGACCAACATACTGCAATTCATCCATTCACTATCAAAAGTTACGCCTTCGTATTTTTTATAAAAATTAATTGCCGGTTCATTCCAATGAAGAACCTGCCAAACCATTCCGGTTAATTTCTTTTCCTTTGCTTCCTGAATGAGCTGGTCAAAAAGCATTTTGCCGATTCCTTTCCCGCGAAGCGGTTCGTTAACAAGAATGTCTTCCAGATACATTCTTTGCCCTTTCCAGGTCGAATAACGTATGTAATAAAGCGCGAAACCCACCACGTTTTCATCCACTTCGGCTACAAAAGCCCACCACACGGGATTTTCGCCAAAGCCGCTTTCAACAAAATGACCAAAATCAACCGTAACTTCTTCAGGTGCTTTCTCATAAACTGCGAGTTCTTTTATGAGATCCATCATCGCCGCGCAATCCTCTTTAACGGCCTTTCTAATTTGAATGTTCAAGATTTTTATTCTTTAATTTTTAATTTTATTCTTAATTCTTAATTCTATTCTTAATTCTTAATTCGAATCCCCAGCTGCCTGCTCCAAGTCATTCAGTATATCTTCCACATCTTCAATTCCCACACTCATTCTGATAAGGCCGTCGGTGATTCCATATTTTTCCCGATCGGCTTTTGGCACTCCGTAATGGGTCATCGATGCAGGATGAGACAAAAGCGTGTCGCAGGTTCCCAGGGAAACCGCGCGAACGCACATTTGCAATTTGTCAATGAATTTTTTGCCTGCTTCCAGTCCGCCTTTCATTTCAAAGCTGAGCATGGGGCCCGGATGCTGCATTTGTTTTTTCGCT
This sequence comes from uncultured Chitinophagaceae bacterium, assembly GCA_963696835.1. Lineage (GTDB taxonomy): Bacteria > Bacteroidota > Bacteroidia > Chitinophagales > Chitinophagaceae > Ginsengibacter. Next base: position 20,222 of record CAVOLS010000015.1, read on the forward strand.
GTTTCAAAATCCGGATGAGACGGCAATCCCAAATAATTTACCTTGCTTACCGAAGGGAGTTGCTCAAGAAATTTGGCGACCTTCATGGCATTTGCGCAATGCCTTTCCATCCTTATTTCCAAAGTTTTCATTCCTTGTGTAAGCAAAAACGCGTCAAAGGAATTGCTGTTTCCACCCAGCAGTCGATGAACTTTTTCCATTTTCCCATTCATCAATTCCAGATCTTTTCCAACAAGGGCACCACCGATGGCGGTTCCATGCCCATTTAAAAATTTTGTAGTAGAGTGAATAACAAAATCTACATCATATTTAAAAGGTTGTTGTAAATAAGGAGTTGCGAATGTATTGTCAACCGCCACTATTAAGCCCCGCTTTTTTGCCATTTCGGAAAGCGCTTCAAGATCCACGCATTGAATTGTAGGATTAGCCGGTGTTTCCAGGTAAAGCATTTTTATTCGCGAGTCATTTTTTAATGCCTCTCTGGCTTTGTTCAAATCTCTCAAGTCAACGATGACTGCTTCAATTCCCAATTCCGGAAGTACCCGGTTCATCAATTCCTGCGTGCCTCCATATAATGAATAGTGTGATAAAATTTTATCTCCAGACTTCAGGTTTCCCAGCATTAAAGTGCTGATGGCAGCCATTCCACTCGCGTGCAGGCGGGCTTTCAACTGCAAGGGCTTCTCATTTTTTAAAAGGCCATAACTTTCCAGCGCCGCGATCTTATCTTCGGCCTCCTTCAAACTTGGATTTCCCCAGCGGCTGTATATATAGCCATTTTCATCCCCGCTGAAACGCCTCATGCCTTGTTCGGCCGTGTCGAAAACATAGGTGCTGCTTGCGTAAATCGGGGTTAAATGAGCATTGTTCCCTTCGGTTTCATGGCCGGCATGAATGGCAGTTGAGCCAAATCCCTTGAATTGTTTTTTTCCTGATAACATCTGATAAGGTTAAATCCGAAATTAAGAATGGCGCAAAAGTAAAGAAAAGCGGGGTGTGTTTGAAAAAGAGAATATAGGCCTTTACGCAAATTTTCTAGCCCTTCTTTTTAAATAAAAAGAAATTTTGAAAAAAGTGCGTCCACTTGTTTCGCAGCAGCAAACAGACTTTTTTGACAGTTTTTTATTCTAAAATCATCCTTGGCTTGAAGAAACACATCCACTATCAGGTTCATCATGTTGATATTTTGTCAATTCCCTTAACTTTATGGGTACAGTCATTTTATCTAAAAGCTTTAAATTGTTTTGAAATGAATATTCCAAAAATAAAAGCGGCATTATCGAGCGCGTTGCATTTATTGAATAATGAAATTGGCACTGAAATTACCCAGAAAACGAAAGAGGAATATATGAGAGTAATAGACCAGGTGCAGGCCGCCTTAAAGGAGTTGCCGTAGCTCTTCTGTTATTATTTTGCCGCAAATGTACCCGTGTTTTGTCAGAATTGCCGCCGTTATTTTACTAAAGTGTATTGATATTTGCTTTATCCACCTGACAATTAACCTTAAAATAAAAAAGATGACAACTGAAGACAAAGCGATCATTACTGTTGAAAACACCGTTGACGCGCCCGTAAAAAAAGTGTGGGAATGCTGGACAAAACCTGAGGAGATTATGAAATGGAACAGCGCCTCTGAAGATTGGCATACCCCGAGGGCAGAGAATGATTTGCGCACCGGAGGCCGATTCAGCTCGAGAATGGAAGCAAGGGACGGAAGCATGGGCTTCGACTTTTACGGCATTTATGACGCGGTTCGCGAAAATGAATACATCGAATACACTATGGGGGATGGTAGGAAAGTAAACATTTCTTTCATCCCGGTTAATGAAAACGCCACCAGGGTCGTTGAAAATTTTGAAGCGGAAAACACTAACTCGCTTGAAATGCAAAAAAATGGCTGGCAATCAATTCTTGATAACTTTAAAAAGTATGTGGAACAGGTGTAAGAAAAAATCTTCTTTTTGCATCCAACTAACTGACAACTTGTTAGTTAGAAGATAAAAACCTTGCTGCTTCTATCTTTTAGGCTAATTCTCAAAAAAACATCTTACCTTTGCAGCCTTTAAAAATCATGCCGTAACATGATAAGTGGCCTGAAAACTCAGGCACGTATCTCTGGAAAACAGTAAATGGCATGTTCAATTAACTATTAAACTATAATTGTACATGAAATTAAGTCAATTTAAATTTGACCTCCCCCTCAATCTTATTGCGCAAAATCCTACCAAAAGAAGAGAAGACAGCAGGCTGATGGTGATCGAAAGAGCCACTGGCAAAATCGAAAACAAACATTTTAGGGATATTCTCGATTATTTTGATGATAAAGATGTTTTTGTAGTCAACAATACAAAAGTTTTTCCGGCCCGCATGTATGGCCGCAAAGAAAAAACCGGCGCTAAAATCGAAGTTTTTCTGTTAAGGGAATTACATCGCCAAAACAGACTTTGGGATGTGATCGTTGATCCTGCGCGTAAAATTCGTGTTGGAAATAAACTCTATTTTGGGGACAATGACGAACTGGTTGCTGAAGTAATCGACAATACCACCAGCCGCGGACGAACCATCCGTTTTTTGTGGGATGGAAGTGAAGAAGAATTTCGCAATATGCTTTATTTCATGGGTGAAACTCCCTTGCCGAAATACATCAAGCGCAAGCCTGATGAAGAAGATAAGGAAAGATACCAAACCGTTTACGCGAAGCATGAAGGAGCGGTGGCTGCGCCTACAGCGGGTTTGCATTTCAGTCCGGAACTGATCAAGCGACTTGAAATTAAAGGTGTTCGTTTTGCTGAAGTTACTTTGCATACCGGTCTGGGAACTTTCAGGCCAATCGAAGTGGAAGATCTGAGCAAGCATAAAATGGATGCGGAATATTACCGGATTGATGAAGAAGCCTGCAAAATAGTAAACAAAGCGAAAGAAACAGGCCATAGGATCTGCTCGGTTGGAACAACTACCATGCGCGCCATGGAAACTTCCTTTACCGCTCAAAAATTATTGAAACCATCTGAAGGCTGGACAAATCATTTTATCCATCCACCTTATAATTTCAGTATTGCCGATTCGCTGATCACTAATTTTCATCTGCCTAAGACAAGCCTCTTGATTATGGCTTGTGCCTTTGCCGGTTACGACCTGATGATGGAGGCCTACAAAAAAGCGATCAAGGATAAATACCGGTTCTTCAGCTATGGAGATGCTATGCTTATTATTTAGTTTTTTTTAAGAGCTTTTTTAATGGCCGGTTTGTTTGAACCGGCTTTTTTTATAAGCCTATAGTTTTTCCGTCTTAATTGTATTTAACTGTAAAAAGATGAATAGGTTTGTATCAACCCATTTAAGATTATAAAATTTAATAAATGATTAAGAAGTCCCTCATTACTTTTTTTTCTCTTTTTTGCTTATTTTTTTCTGCTCATTCGCAACAGTATAAAACATTCAATTTTGATAGTGACATTGATACTCTTTTAATGCAAAATCCAAATGGGTTTGCTCTTTATTTCAGTGCTCTTTGGTGTGGCCCCTGCCTAAAAAAAAGTAAGCAAATCAGCAACTTCTTTTCGGCACAAAAAAATGTGGGATTTATTTTTGTGTATGATCCCTATAAGTTTTCATCAGAAAGAGGTGAAAAACTTTTGAAGGATGCTTTTACCAAAAATATTAATTATGTAATGGATCCTAAATTTTATACAAGTAATAAAGCTATTATACAAATTAATCCGCAAAGCAAAGCCATAGACAAAATCCGCAAAATATTAACGAAATTACCTTTGATAAAAGGGAATTTAAATGATTTTGCCTTTGGACAATTACTTTTTTTTAATTCTAAGAAGGAAGTTTCGATTTTAAATTTGGCATACGATACAATAATCGCTGATTCATTATTAGAAAGTTTTTGTATGAATAACTTTCGGATTTTTTAGTTGGTCTTTTCTACGACTCAATTATGAGTAAGCTATCCGTAACAACTTAAGTTTAGTGAAACTTAGTTTCCCTTTGACTTTGTGTGAAACCGATCTTTTTTGCTCCATTAAAATACTTTTTCAACAAGGACATGAAGAATTATCTCAGTTTCCCGAAAATAATAAAACACTCTGTGGAAGAAGCAGGAAGCATATTTTCGGAAATTCATTTCTAAGCAAATTTTGCAAAATTAATTCTATCATTCGAAGGCTTTTTATATGCAAGCAGGGCATGGTTTTATTCATTCATTGACTTAACTTTGCAGCCCGTAAACAAAAATCTATATGAGTGGTGCATTAAAAGAAGTCAGAAACCGCATTAAAAGTGTTCAAAGCACGCAGCAGATAACCAAAGCCATGAAAATGGTGAGCGCGGCCAAACTGAGAAGAGCGCAGGACGCTATTATTCAAATGAGGCCTTATGCGCAGAAACTGCAGGAAATGCTGAGCAATATTGTGAGCAATGCGGAAGGAGATATCAATCTGGCTTTGGCTAAGGTGAGGCCGGTTGAGAAAGTGCTGATCATTGTAATTACCAGCGACAGGGGATTATGTGGTGGTTACAACAGTAATCTGATCAAGCTTGCCAAATTGGATATTAAAGACAAATACGCCGCCCAGTTTGCAAAGGGAAATGTGGAAATTCTTCCTTTAGGAAAAAAAGGATACGAGCATTTCCTGAAAAATAAGTTCAAGGTTGTTGACAATTACTGGAGCATTTTTTCTGATTTGAATTTTGAAAACGTTGCCGCCGCTGCAAAATATGCAATGGATGCTTTTGCAAAAGGAGAAGTAGATGCAGTTGATCTGGTTTACAGTGAATTTAAAAATGCCGCCACTCAAACTTTTATTGCTGAACCATTTTTGCCGGTAAAAAAATCCGAAGCAAAGAAAGGCGAGACAAAAGCCGATTTTATTTTTGAACCGGATAAAAATGTTTTGGTTGAAGAGCTGATGCCTAAAATCCTGAACACTCAGTTGTATAAAGCGATGTTGGATGCCCATGCAAGCGAACATGGCGCGCGAATGACCGCTATGGATAAAGCAACGGAAAATGCCAATGAACTTTTAAAGGCGCTTAAAATAAGCTATAACCGGGCAAGGCAGGCTGCCATCACTACCGAGCTGACTGAAATTGTGAGCGGAGCTGCGGCATTGCAGGGATAAAGCCATTAACCCCTCCGGGAAATTGGAAATTTTTATATCGAAATTAATATGGTCCATATCGGGCCTGGTGTATGGAACTTTCAGAAATAATCCCACATATTGAAGCGCTTATTTTTGCCAGTGATAAACCGCTGGCAACAACCGATCTAGTTGATTTGGTGAATAATGCATTGGGATTTATTGAAGACCGCGCCAGCCAGGATCAGGTTGAAGCTGCCATAGATGCTATAAACGAAAAATATGATTCCGAATTCTACGCATTCGAAATGGTAGAAAGCGGCGGCGGGTGGCAGTTCCTCACTAAAAAAGAATACCATAAAACAATAGCGCAACTGAACGGCGATAAATTTCTTAAAAAATTGTCCGTTGCCGCTATAGAAACCCTTTCTATTATTGCCTACAAACAGCCGGTAACCAAATCGGAGATTGAATTAATCCGTGGCGTTAACTGTGATTATGCCGTTCAGAAGTTGCTGGAAAAGGACCTCATTATAATTTCAGGAAGAAAAGAGGAAGCCGTGGGGAAACCGCTTATTTATTCTACCTCGAAATCTTTTATGGATTATTTCGGAATCAATTCAGCGGCGGATCTACCAAAAATAAAAGAAGTCCTTGACCAGGAAATAATTGAAGCAACAAAAGTTGAACAAGATGGTATTTCAGAGAATGGAGATGAAATTTCTGAATCAAGTTCTTCAGATGAAATGGTTCAAGTTCACCAGGAAGGCGTTCCGGAAGGTTCCAATATTGAAATACCTACCTCTGAATTGGAAAACGAACCTGCTGGAAAACAAGGAGAAAACGCAGAGGATGATGAGGCAGAAAATGAAACTACCGGGGAATAACAATTTCCCTGTTTTACAGGTTACTGAATTGAAGCTATTTTACTTTTAAAACTTTTACTATAAAACTTTTCAACTTTTCAAACTAAATGCCTGAGGTTTTATCCCACAACCAACTAATTGCGATCGCTAACCAATTCGGCACTCCTGTTTACGTTTACCATGCTGAAAAAATCGCTGAACAATACAATAAATTAAAAGCCGCTTTTGCCAGGCAGGATGTGGTATTTTTTTACGCCTGCAAAGCATTGACCAATATCAACATCTTGAAGTATGTAAAATCGCTGGGTGCCAACGTTGATTGCAGTTCAATAAATGAAGTTAAACTTGCTTTGCATGCGGGTTTTGAAGCAGGGAAAATCCTTTACACTTCTAATGGAATTGATTTCAGTGAAATTGAAGAGGCAAAAAGTCTTGGCGTCCTGATCAATATTGACAGTCTTTCCAACCTTGAAAAATTTGGAAAAAAGTTTGGACATTCTTACCCGGTTGGCATTCGCCTGCGGCCCAACATTCTCGCCGGAGGAAATCTCAAAATTTCTACCGGTCATGATAAAAGCAAATTTGGAATTCCGGTTGATCAGGTGAAAGAAATCATTTCAATTGTTGACCAATACAATTTATTTATCCGCGGATTGCATATTCATACCGGAAGTGAAATTAATGACGTTGATGTTTTTGTGAAAGGAATTGAGGTTTTGTTTGATATTATTCCGCATTTTAAGGAATTGGAATTTATTGACCTCGGGGGCGGTTTTAAAGTTCCTTACAAGGAAGGCGATACTGAAACCAATATTGAATTACTTGCTCAAAAAGTTGAAGAATTATTTGCGAATCATCCTAATCCCGGAAATAAACATTTGCAGATTTGGTTTGAACCCGGAAAATTTTTAGTGAGCGCAGCGGGTTATCTGGTAACAAAAGTGAACGTATTAAAAGAAACCTCCGCTGCGGTTTTCGCAAGCGTTGACAGCGGCTTTAATCATCTCATCCGCCCGATGTTTTACGATTCCTATCACCGCATTGAAAATTTGAGTAATGAAAATGGTGCAAAAAAAATGTACACGATCGTAGGGAATATATGTGAAACGGATACCTTCGCTTCAGACAGAAACATTAATGAGATCAGCGAAGGGAACCTGTTGGTATTTTACAATGCCGGAGCTTATGGTTTTGAAATGTCTTCTAATTTTAATTCCCGTTTTAAACCTGCAGAAGTGCTGGTGAAAGACGGAGAGCCAGCGCTGATTAGAAAAAGGGATAATTTCGCGGATTTGTTGAAAAATCAGGTTTGTTGAAAAATGAATTGTTCAGATAATTCAAATAATTGCCGCCTGAATCCGTTATAATCATGTTCTTTTAAAATTTTGACACGCGGGTAAATCTTGAATTGTAATATTTGAATATGAAGAATCAAAAGATTATTGTTGTCGGTGGCGGAGTTAATGGCCTGTGCACCGCTTACTATTTGCAGAAGAAACATTATGAAGTTACTGTTATTGACAATGGCGATATTTCTGACAATTGTTCCTTTGGAAATATGGGTTTTTTGTCTCCGAGTCATTTTATCCCGCTTGCCTCTCCCGGAATTATCGCTGAAGGTTTAAAACATATGCTGAGCAGTACGAGCCCTTTTTACATTAAGCCGCGGCTTAATCTTTCTTTTCTTCAATGGGCGCTGAAATTCTATCGAAACAGTAACGAAAAAGTGGTGAAGAAAAATTCGCCTTACCTGAGCGATTTGCTCAACCTGAGCCGTAAGCTGATGAACGAGATCAGAGATGAAATCGGGGATGTTTTTGAAATGGAAGAAATTGGTTGCATGATGATGTGCCAGCGTAAAGATACTTTTGAAGAAGAATTGAAGGTGGCAGATGCGGCGGAGAAATTCGGACTCGTTGTGGAAAGATTGAATAGACAAGAACTCCAAAGCCTTGAACCAGACGTTGAACTTGATATTTATGGAGCGGTTTTATTTAAAGATGATGCGCATATTCATCCCGGCAAATTCATGCTGGCGATGAAGAATTACTTGCTTAAATGCGGCGTTGATTTCCAATTAAACACGACAGTTACCGGTTTTAAAAAGAACGGTAAAAAAGTAGAAGAGGTTTATACTGATAAAGGATCTTTTTCCGGAAGCCAGATTATTTTGACTGCAGGAAGCTGGTTGCCGCAATTGGCAAAAATGCTTGGCATAAACTTGCTTTTGGAAGGTGGAAAAGGGTATAGTTATACCTATCCTCATGTTGAAAAAAACATTCGCTATCCGGCTATTCTTGTTGACGGACGCTGTGCCATCACCCCATGGAAACATGAATTGAGAATCGGAGGAACCATGGAATTCAGCGGTATTAACAATAAGGTTCTCATTAACAGGATGCAGGGGATTTATAATTCCATTAAATTATTTTACCCTGGTTTAAAAATCGATTTTCCTCCAAAAGATAAAATTTGGACCGGACTGAGGCCTGTAACTCCAGACGGCTTGCCCTACATTGGAAAAGCGGCAAATTTTGAGAATTTATTAATCGGTGGCGGCCATGCCATGCTCGGCATTTCCCAGGGGGCAGCCACGGGGAAAATCATAACTGATATAGTTGAAAAAAGAAGTACCCCGATCGATATCAGCGCTTTCAAGGTTGGAAGGTTTTAGAAACAATGATGAAACAACATCGGAAATGAATCTGGAATATTAAGGTTTAATTGGCTGGGCTATGCTATTAAAATAAATCCTGGTTATTTGTTCGTTTGCTAATCATTTTTTTATTTGCGTTTATGCATACCTGTTATGTCTTCCAACGAAGGGTTTTTCGTATAATACCTAAATCTATTTTTCAAACTTCTCTTTATCTTTTCTGATTTTTTCCCGAAACATCTTGTTCAATTTTTCGTTCGCCCCTTTGAGCGTAATGATAAGGCTTCCTTTTTCCCTTACATACATATTAGTGATACTATCAGTTACTTCAGCGGAAGAAAAGTCTTTGATAAAGTCATGCTGCATTTCCTGCTTGTCATCGGTAATTAAAATCAAATTGGTAATCTTAATGCTGTCTGGAAGCCAATAAAGAAAACTTGCATTATCGCTATGAACGATGGGCAAGCCTAATTTTTTTCCATAAAAATTAAGCGCTCCGGCTTGCCCATAATTATCAGCAAAAATAAAAGTATGCTTCTTCTCTTCTTCATTCAGGGAATTATAAGCCTTCGCCGTTTTTTCTGTCATTTCTTTCCATCCGAGCATGTCCGCGAAGTCCTGCGGGAGTGCGTGATTCTGAAGATCTTCCCATTTCAGGAAACCCGTTTTTCCGATATGTTTTGCCTCATAGTACGCCGCTAGTTTTTCAGGCTTGTAAATAGGAAGACTTAATGGAACTAAGGGAATTCCAATGATGAAAGGAATCAGGATGAAAACGTATTTCCAAATCCTGGAATGCATTGTGGCAAAGCGTTCCAACTGGATTGCGCCAAAAGCGAAGAGGATGGGATAAATGCCGAGTGAGTAATAATTTTTTCCCTGGAAATACAGCAGCAAGCCGATCACGAAAACATAAGCCCATGCGAAAACCCTGTACTTTCCATTCTCTTTGAAAACACAGAAATATAAACCGGCTATCCATATAAAAAAACAAGGCAGGTTCATCAGGATCTGATCGATCAAAAATCCTGCGGGATTGATATATTGTAATTGGAACTGGTGCAATTCTTTCATGTGAACCATCACAGGAAAATGATGATGATATTGCCAAAGAAGATTGGGCAGGAAAATTAAAAAGGCGATGATGGAGGCATAGTAAAAATGCTTGTTAAGAAACACTTTTCGGTACCGGGTTATTAATAATCCCACCAAGATGCTTATAATGAAAAACGAGACCGAGTATTTGCTTAGCATTCCCAATCCTGCCGAAATTCCAAACACATAGAGCCACAAGTTCTTTTGTGTATCCTCAAAACGCATGATGCTGAAGGCGATCGTTGTCCAAAAGAATATTTCCAAAAAATTGGGTTGAAACAAAAAATGAACCCTCATGTAAGCGCCGAAAATGAGCGGCAAAAAGCCAAGGATTAAGGCAAAAGTTTTTCCTCCGCGCAGCAGGATTATTTTTCCAATTATTAAGTAGGTGATCGCACCAAAAAGCGACGGCCAAAATTTTAGCCAAAACATGCCGCCGCCAAAATAGTGGCTGATCCATGCAAACACAGAAAGCAATGGCGGTATTTCCATGAACCCCCAGGCCATGTGTTTCCCTTCGGCTAAATACAGAAACTCATCGCGCTGGGGCTCGTAAACATTATTTTGCAAAAGAAAAGGCAAAATGAATTTGATTAACGCGAGCAGAACTAGAATTTTGTATTCTTTTTTCATTAAATGATCTTTTGAAAATTTCGGCAAAGGGAAACGGTTAAAAGAGCAATATAGTTCTGGAAATGTATTTAATCTGATTAAAATTAAAAATCGGAATTGAAAATAAATTATTTGTGATGAAAAGCCGTTTTTGATAGCACCCTTCATTGGAAAAAAAGTTTAAAAAAAGTCTGTTTGCTCCTAACTTAAAACGTAATAATTTATTAATTGGCAAAATACCCAGGCAATTCATTTTATCTTTGCAGCCTTTTTTAAATCAACGATTCTTAATGGCAGCATTGCAATTTGAACTTCAACATACGGATAAACTTTCCAAAGCGAGAACCGGAAAAATTACAACAGATCATGGAGAAATTCAAACTCCGATTTTTATGCCTGTAGGCACTGTTGGCAGCGTTAAGGCCGTTACCCAGCAGCAATTGAAGCAAGACGTTAAAGCGCAAATTATTCTGGGTAATACCTATCATTTATACCTGCGCCCAGGATTGGAAGTTTTGGAAGCTGCCGGAGGTTTGCACAAGTTCATGAACTGGAATAAACCGATATTAACCGATAGCGGTGGCTTCCAGGTTTTTTCTTTAAGCGGAGTAAGAAAATTAACCGAAGAAGGTGCGATTTTTCAAAGCCATATTGATGGAAGCAAGCATCTTTTTTCTCCCGAAAAAGTAATGGATATTCAAAGGATCATCGGCGGAGATATCATCATGGCTTTTGATGAATGCCCGCCGGGAGCAAGCGAGCATAAATATGCAAAAACTTCTTTGGAATTAACCAACAGGTGGTTAGACAGATGTTTCAAACAATTTAATAATACAGAAGACAAATATGGTTATACGCAAAATTTATTTCCCATCGTTCAGGGTGGTGTTCATCACGACCTAAGAAAACTTTCCTGCGAACATGTTTCTTCAAAAGAAGCTACAGGCAATGCTATTGGTGGGTTAAGCGTAGGCGAGCCTACCGAAAAGATGTACGAAATATGTGAGCTTTGTTGTGATCATCTTCCGGCAAATAAACCCCGCTATTTAATGGGAGTTGGCACGCCATGGAATATTTTGGAATGCATTTCTTTGGGCGTAGATATGTTTGATTGTGTGATGCCCACGCGCAATGGCCGCAATGCTATGTTATTTACCAGCAACGGAATTATTAATATCGACAATAAAAAATGGGAAAAGGATTTTTCACCACTCGATGATGGAATTGAATGTGAGGTGAGTAATTTTTACAGCAAAGCTTATCTAAGGCATTTGATAAAAGCGAAGGAAATTCTGGGATTGCAAATTGCCAGTATTCACAATCTTGCCTTTTATCTTGATATTGTTACAAAAGCGAGGCAACACATTATTGATGGCACTTTTACCTCCTGGAAAAATGAAATGAGTGCGAGGTGGCAGCAACGTTTGTGACTCCCGAATCGTCAGAAATTATGTTTTTGTTTTTTGCATTAAAAATTCATAAAAATGCGTGTAATTCAAGACGAAACATTCAGAATAGTTATTTTTGCCCATCTTTGTATGGATGCGTGATCAAATTAATTATCTGAAAATTCATTTTTGAAAACTTGTAAATTATTTATTATGACAAGATGGTTCATCCTTGTTTTTTTTGCCATTATTACAAGTAACTATTTATATGCACAGCAAAATAATCTGGAAATAAAAGGTTCAGGCGCCAATTTTTTTGTAGAACATAAAGTAGCTCCAAAAGAAAGTTTTTATAGCCTTGGCCGTATGTATAATGTTGCCCCGAAATTGCTCGCTTCTTATAATAAACTCAATTTGGAAACAGGTTTAAACGTTGGGCAGGATATAAAAATTCCTTTAGATAAAAATAATTTCATTCAATCAGAATCAGTGGCAAGAGGCGAAGCGCTGATTCCCGTTTATCATACGGTTCAGCCAAAAGAGACGCTGTTCCGACTCGGAGTAAATTATAATAAAGTGCCGCTTGCTTCATTGAAAAAATGGAATCATTTGCAGGCAGACGCGGTGAAAGAAGGAACTCCAATGATAGTTGGCTTTCTGAAAGTTGATAAAAGCCAATCCCCCCTTGCCTCTTCTACTCCGGCAATTGAAAACCAGGTTGCGGCTAAAAAAGAAGAAAAGCCTGTTGAGAAAAAAACTGATATTCCTGCAGAGCCGAAAGCAGTGGTCAAAATAGTCGAACCCGCCAAAACAGATAAGGACGTTGCCATTGCAGAAAAGGAACAGCCTAAGGTAACAGAGCCCGCTGCAAATCCAAAAAGTTCCATAGACTTTTCAGGAGGGTATTTTAAAACTTTGTATGGCCAGCAAACGGACAATAAATCGCCTTTTTATGAAACGGGCAGCGCAGGTGTTTTCAAATCAACCAGCGGCTGGCAGGATGGGAAATATTATTGCTTCAGCAATGGCGCTGCACCTGGCACCATTGTAAAAATAACCAGCAACAGTACGGGAAAAATCGTTTATGCCAAGGTGTTAGATGCTATTCCCGATATCAGGCAAAATGCAGGCTTGATATTGATCCTCAGCAATTCAGCTGCTGAGGAATTAGGCGCTGATCAAAGCCGATTCGATTGCGTTTTGAGTTATGTGAAGGAAGGGAAATAAGGTTTTTCTATCTCGAAAAGTTTGCCTTCAGGAGTAAAAATTTTGATAGGGCATTCCGGTATTTTTGAAGGAGCAATGCCTGTCAGATTTTTCCTCATTGACTTTTAAAAATTATCAAAAAAAGTTTGTTTGCTAAGAGTAATTCCAAGAACCAAAAGGAGGAAGCAAAGGGGCGAAAATTCATTCCCCCCGCCATCCTCTCAAAAAATCTTCAATCTTCATTTTTTTCTTGCCTTCCAGTTGAATTTCTTTTAAAGAAATATAACCGTCATTGGTTGAAAATTTTAAAAATGATTTATGGTCGGTGGTTATTTTTCCTGGCTCTTCCGCTCTCGTGTTTAATTCCTTTTCAGCCGAAAATATTTTTAGTTTCTTTCCTTGCAAAAAAGTAAATGCGGCAGGGTAGGGAGACAGGCCGCGAATCAGATTGTAAATTTCGTCTGCCCTTTTATTCCAGTTTATTTCGCAAGTGTCGGTAAAAATTTTGGGAGCATGATGCAAAGTTGCTGACTTGAATCCTTAAAGGAAGATTGTTTAATTTCCTGTAAGCAATTTTTCTCCAATTCTGTTGCCATTGATTGATGGTTCGCAAAAGTAATTCCGCGCCGGTTTCCATCATTTTGTCGATGCAACGTTCCGGCGGTTTCATTTTCAGTAATAGCTATTTTTTCCTGTAGTAAAATATTACCAGTATCTATTTCATGTTTTAATTTAAAAGTGGTAACGCCGGTCTGTTTTTCGCCATTAATAATGGCCCAGTTGATGGGCGCTGCGCCACGGTATTGTGGCAATAAAGATGCATGAAGATTAATGGTTCCCAGAGGCGGCATGTTCCAAACTATTTCGGGCAGCATCCGGAATGCAACAACAATTTGTATATCGGCTTTTAATGATTTTAATTCTTCAATAAAAACCGGATCTTTTAATTTTTCAGGCTGAAGTATTTTTAAGTTTTTTTCTAAAGCATACTTCTTTACGGCACTTTCTGTCAATTGCATTCCCCGCCCTGCCGGCTTATCAGGCGCTGTTACCACCGCTGCAATATCATAACCGGCCTCATATAATTTATTTAATGAAGCCACGGCAAATTGGGGAGTCCCCATGAAAATAATACGAAGTCGATCCATATAAGCTAAGTAGGGTATTTATTTATTTTCTCAAAAAAAGTTTCCTTCCGAGTCAATTTTACTTTTTAAAACGCTGTTCTCAATTTGGTCATAATGGAGAACATCGAACATGAAAGGTAAGGGCAAGTCATCTAACTTCGAGGAAAGCCTGTTTATAATAACCCCGTTAAGTTTTTGCCAAAAACAGCAAGAGCAATATCCGACGCGGCCCTCAATTTATGAGTGACTCTTGAACCAAAAATTATAACTTTTTCGATATCGTTGAATGAAATGATTGCATCCTCAATAAGGCTATATTGGGCTTTTGTTAAGCCGAATTTTATGGTAAGCGCGTCATCCATCACTTTTGTAAAATGATTTTTAAATCTCTTAATAAGTTTAAATATTCCATCTGAATTTTATCAAAGATAGCACGGGCGATGTTCCATGTGCTATTTTTCTATTCAAAATCTTTATACAATAAATATTGCTTTCTTATTTTTTTAAACTCATCAAGCTTTGGCTGCCAGCTTGCTCGGATTTCTTTTTCTGTTTTGCCATCCTTAATTTGCTGCCACAATTCGTCATTTCCGGCGAGCTTGTCAAAAAAAGAATCTTCCATTTTTCCGGATTTTGGGAGTAGGAAAAAACTGTCTTTTTGAGGAAACAGGCGATAGGCTTCCATCAGCCATTTTAATTGAATTTTGTTATCAACTTTTTTCAATACTTCCCCGGGAGTTCCTGATAAATTCCATCCATAACAAACGGCGCCATAATGTTTGCTGCTCTTAGCTCCTTCAGTAGGATTGGGAGTAAAAGAATACAAATTTTTTGGCAAAGAAGGTGCCCCAAAAACCTGGAAAGGCTTGTCAGTTCCCCGGCCTTCGCTTAAAGTAGTGCCTTCAAAAAAGCAGGTGGAAGGATACAGGTAAATAGATTTGATGTTCGGAAGATTTGGCGATGGTTTTACTGGCAAAACATATTTGCTGTTGTGGTCATAATTCAAATTTTTTATAACCAGAAGATGAAAAGGGCTGTCAACGGTCTTCGGAGCGCGCTTGTAATATTCATATTTGCTATTTGCAGCAGCGCTCAGCCATTTTTCTCCCGCCAGCATCATTGCGTATTCACCAATTGTCATTCCATAAACTACGGGAACAGGCTGCAAGCCCACGCCTGACTTGTATTTTAAATCGAGAACTGGGCCGTCAACATAAAAGCCGTTAGGATTGGGGCGATCGAGAATAATTAATGGTTTGCCATTTTCAAAAGCGGCTTCCATAAAATGCTGCATCGAATTGATATAGGTATAGAATCTTGTCCCAACATCCTGAAGGTCGAACACCAAAATGTCCACGTCTTTTAAATCTTCTGAAGAAGGTCTTTGCTTGCTTCCATATAATGAAACAACTGGAATTCCCGTTTTTTCATCAATATAATTTCCGACTTTTTCTCCTGCGTCAGCGGTTCCGCGAAAGCCATGCTCGGGCCCGAAAATTACGCTCACCTTTACTCCAGATTTTTGAAGCGTATCAACAAGGAAAGTTTTCCCTATTATAGAAGTTTGGTTAGCGAACAAGCCGATTTTTTTTCCTTTAAGCAAGTGAAGATATTGGTCCATTCTTTCAGCCCCTGGAATTATTTTACTTTGGGAATACCCGTTAATATGAACAACGGCAAGTAATAAAATAAACAAAAATTTTCGGGTCATGTTTTTCGGTTTTTAAAAATGAATGGATTATTTTATAGCATTAAATAATTAGAACGTGGTAAAATTATTGTAAAAATTATTGGATTTCATTTTTGATATTTCCAAATAAAATATTCTTTGTTACTTTACTGAAAGGCAAGGCGTTTATGCAAGAATTCCATTCATAAAAATTAAAATTAAAATCATGAGCAAAGCAAAAAAAGGTGACCAGGTGAAAGTGCATTATAAAGGAACATTGACTTCCGGCGAACAATTCGATTCCAGTGAAGGCCGTGAACCGCTTGCGTTTACCGTTGGCGCCGGACAAATGATCAAAGGCTTTGATGATGCTATTCCAGGGATGGCAGTCGGAGATAAAAAAACCATTAACATCGCTCCTGAAAACGCTTATGGCGAAAAAAACCAGGATGCGATAATCGAATTCCCGAAATCAAATATTCCTCCGGATATGCAACTTTCGCCCGGAATGAAATTGCAGTTGCAAAACCAGGAAGGTCACCCCATTCCTGTTGTTGTTACTGAAGTGAAAGACGATGTGGTTATCCTTGATGCCAATCATGAACTGGCAGGAAAAGAGTTGGTTTTTGATATTGAACTTGTTGAAATAAAACCCTCATAAACCTTATTTTCCTATTATTTCAAACCCATTTCAGCTTGCATAAAATGAAAGCTGAAATGGGTTTTTTTAATATTCCATTTTCCTGAGTGAAGGCGCTTTCAACCAGGTCAGAATCACGACAAGTAGGGTCATGCTTCCTCCAAAAATTACTGAAGGAACCGTGCCAATTAATTTTGCCGCAACACCACTTTCGAACTGGCCAAGTTCATTACTTGAATTAATAAACATAGAATTTACGCTCATTACGCGGCCACGCATATTATCTGGCGTTTTTAATTGTGTAATGGTTCCGCGGATCACCACGCTTATGCCATCCAGCATTCCCGAAATCATCAAGGCCAAAAAGGAAAGGATGAATATTTTTGAAATTCCAAAAACAATGATGCACAAACCAAACCCGCCAACGGCGAGCAATAGTGTTTTGCCTTGCCGCTTTTTAGGGGGAAATAAAGTTAGCATGATGACAATAAATATGGAACCAAAATCGGATGCTCCGTTTAGAATTCCGAAACCTTCAGACCCAACCTTGAGGATGTCTCTGGCATAAATGGGAATCAAAGCGACAGCACCTCCAAACAAAACAGCAAACAGATCAAGCGATAATGCGCCCAGCAATTCTTTTGTCTTAAACACAAAGCGAAGCCCTTCTTTTACGCTTTCCCACGTGCGCACTACGCCTTTTACAACAGAGGCCGGCTTGGGTTTCAATTGAAACAGAAAAGACAAAGCAACGATCATTAAAAAACTAATGGTTGCGAGCGTTCCGGTAATTCCAATAATAGCGATCAAAAAACCTCCAATAGCATGGCCTGTAACGGATGCAGAAAGATACGTCCCCTGGCTCCAGGTGGTAGCGTTTTGCAAATCATTACGCGGAACGATATAGGCGATCATCGCGCTATAAACAGGCCCGGTGAAAGCACGAAAAACTCCTGTGCAAAAAATTACCGAATAAATGCAAATGGCGATCCAATGGTTACTAAGGCGATGTGAAGCATACTCTGTGGAGATAAAAACCAAAACTAACGACGCTAAAAAATAAAGCGCGATTCCTCTCAGCAATAATTTTCTCTTTTCACTTTGATCTATGACATGGCCGGCATACAAGGCCAGCGAAAGCGCAGGAATCACTTCGGATAATCCAACAAGGCCAATGGCAAAAGGGTCGTTCGTTAACAAGTAAATCCACCATCCTATAACTGTTGACATCATTCTCAGCCCCATGGTAAAAGCAAATCTTCCTAAAAGCAAATTTTGGTATTCCCTCACTTTTACTGATGCAAATGGATTTGATTTGAGAGGCATGCAGTTGATCTTTTTTATGGGAGCATTAAATAATTCTGCCCCTCTTCATAGTCTTTTTCCAGCGCTTCCAAAACAATGTTTAGGTGTTTGTCGTTGGTGAGAAAATCCGCGGAAGAGGCGTCTATAAATAAGGTTTTAATGTTGTGTTGCTTTATGTATTGGGTATAGGTTTCCTGCAAAGAAAAAAGGTACGCAGATTCAATTGATTGCTCATAAGACCGGTTTCTCTTTTTTATGTTTTCTTTCAGCCTGCTGATGGGAGCGTGCAGGTAAATGAGCAGGTCTGGCTTTATCAGTTGTGGATTAATAATGTCAAATAATTTTTGATACAATAAAAATTCCTGCTCCGGCAAATTCACTTTAGCAAATAAAAGGCATTTCGTAAAAAGATAATCCGAAATCGTGATTTTTTGAAACATATCCTTTGTCTGCAATAAATCCTTCAGCTGCTTATATCTTTCAGCCATAAAAAATAATTCCAGTGGAAAAGCATATTGCTGCTTGTTTTCATAAAACTTTGGGAGAAACGGGTTGTCTGCGAATTCTTCCAAAATGAGCCTTGCATTAAAATGCTTGCTTAACAAATGAGCGAGAGTTGTTTTGCCCGCGCCGATATTTCCTTCGATGGTGATGAAATTATATTTCATTCTGGGATCCCGGTAAAAAATTACCTTCTGATTATTTTAGTTGGTGTAAGAATACCTGCCAAAATTAATAACTGAAACTTGAATTATTTGATTTCATTATTGAAGAATCTTTTGTATGGATGTGGAAAAAGATTTTAAGCTCAGCTTTCCAACCGCTTCACTTGTAATGGATCCTGGCAGACTTGCAAAAGTGCTGACACAGTTTGATGAAATACAGGATGCATAAAATCCGGAGTTATTTCCTGAAGTGGCATTAATACAAAACGGCGTCGGCTTATTTCTGCATGCGGAATTATGAGATTACGTTCATTGATCACTTCATGATTGAAAAACAGAATGTCAATATCAATGATTCTTGCTGCGTTTTTGGTAGTTCTTATCCTGCCCATTTCTTTTTCTATGTCCAGGATAGCCTTCATGATTTCATGGGCCGTAAGTGGGCTTTCTACAAAATGTATTTGATTATAAAACGCCGGTTGATCGTTCTTTCCCCAGGCTTCGGTTTCATAAAGGGAAGAACTTTTAATAATTTTCCCAATTTCTTTTTTGATCAAATCGGCAGCCATTTCCAGATTTTTTCTTCTGTCGCCCATGTTGCCTCCGGTTATTAAATAAAGAAAGTTCATTTTGTGGAGTTGCTAAATGTTGAATAATCTTTTATCCAGTTCCAGTAATTCAGTTGAAGCAATTTTGATTTTTTTAAAATCCGGGTGTAAAGGGTTTAATAAAAAATTATTTTCCAGGTGAACAATTGCCGAAGGAACTTTCAGGCAGAACGATTTATTTAATTTCAAAAAATCTTCACCAATTCCCTGAGTATATTCAAGATCATGTTCCCACCCTTTTTTCAACTTTTTAAGTTGAATTTCGGAAATTCCCAGATCTGGAATTTCAATGGATATCAGAGTGTAGCTGTCGGGCGATGTTGTTTTTGAAGCCCTCACTAAAATTTCAAGAATGCATAATGAAATATTTTCGGAAGTATAAAGAGTTGCCAATCCAACAGGGTTAAAACGGCCGCCATAAATCCGGGAACCTTCGCCCGAAATATCGTGTGCGTATTTGCCAGTAGTTAGTCGGTATAATATCATGCTAAAATTCCATGTTCAATTCTTCCCAATTGGGTAAGTACATTATTGATGCCATCAAAACTTGCCAGCGAATGTAAGGATAATCTCCCTTCAAGCATGGATGGATTATCTCTTAACCAGATTAAAAATTTTTCATAGCTGCCAAAGACCTCAAAACCTCTTTTTAATACTTTGTCTATTTGAAGGATTCGATCGGCAACACTAAAGCTAAAAGCAGAATTATCTTTTGAATACCGTTGCAAAGTCCTTTCGGAAATGTGGAGGATGTCAGACCATTCTTTTTGAGTAAAATCTGTTTTTGAATCTATCTTTTTAAAATCATTGAAAGTGAGATCTTTTGCAGATTTTAGTTGTTTAGGAGTGTTGTAAGCTATATCGGCTTCTTCCACTTTTAAAGGTTTCGAAGCTGTTTTTTTATAGGGTTTATTTTTCATTATCTGTCATTTGTCCACCAAATATACGTCAAATGTCTTGGGTTTTCAAATTATTTCTAAATTTTATTTTTTCTCTGATAGTTTTGCGTCTTTAAATTTCGAACATTTTGAAATCATATAGTCAGTTTAGGGCCATGCTGGCAATTACCAGGGCCAGTTTGCGCTCAATTTTCAGAAGCCCGTCAGCAGTTGTTTTCGGCTTCGCCTTTCCATTTGTTTTTATCCTGGTTTTTGGTTTTATTGGAAACGGGGGCGGAATGAAAAGTTACCGGATCGCGATTGATAATACCGCCGATACAGCAAACGAACTTTTTAGCGCATTAAAAAATACCAAAGGCATCACCATAAAAAGATACGATGATAAAAAGTCTTTGGAAGCCGATATGCAGCATGGGAAAATCGCCGCTGTAATAAACATTCAGAAGAACGCGTCACAGGATCCGCCCTATATTTTCAGCATGAAAAGCACGACCTCCAGCAACGATCAGTGGCCCCAGTTCAAAACCCTGATGGAAAGTGTGATCAATAGACTAAGTGATGAGAAATATCCCGGCAGGCCTGTCTATGCCGCTTTTGATTTCGATTATGCAAAAGACATTTCTGTTATCCGCCAATATAAAACCATTGATTTCATTTTGCCCGGACAGCTTGGGTTTTCGTTGTTAGCTTCCGGAGTTTTCGGAGTCGCTTTCATGTTTTTCAATTTAAGGAATACGCTCGTTTTAAAAAGATTTTTCGCCACTCCTATCAGCCGTTCCTACATAATTATGGGTGAAATGTTCAGCAGGGTTTTATTTCAACTGCTTACAGCGATAGTGATCATCCTTGCCGGATATTTCCTGTTTGGATTTACTTTGATCCATGGCTTTGTAACCTTCATGGAATTACTCGTGCTTAGCTTTATAGGCCTTGTCGTCTTCATGGGCTTTGGCTTTATTGTTAGCGGTCTCGCAAAAAACGATAGCACGATTCCGCCATTTGCCAACCTCATTACGTTGCCGCAGTTTCTTATTGGTGGCACTTTTTTTAGTATTGATGTTTTTCCGGGGTGGTTAAAAGGAATCGCGCAGGCAATGCCACTAACTCATTTGAATAATGCATTGCGTGCTGTCGCTTTTGAAGGGAGTAATTTGTGGGATGAAAGATGGGAAATAGGCATATTATTACTTTGGGGAATTGTTGTTTATTTAATATCTATCAAAGTTTTTAAATGGGAATAAATAAATAATTATGCACTTTTTACGATTTATTTTTACCATTCTAACAATTCTTATTGTAATATTTTTAGCAAGTTTTTTATTGCCCTCAAAAGTTACAGTTTCAAAATCAGTTTTAATAAATGCTTCGCAAGACAAGGTAGAGAAAGAGATAGAGGATTTTAATAATTGGAAAAACTGGTATCCGGCATTTCAAAATGAAAATGTGAGTGTAATAAGTAATCCTATAAAACCCGGATTTATTAATTCAGTTTCTGTAACAGATACAACAGGAAAAATAAGTTATTTTGATTTGGTATCATCCGGAAGGGACACAATAAATATAATAGCAACTCAATCATCAACAAAAATAAATTATCAGTTTATCCTTACGCCTCACATAGATGGGCAGACGCAAATAACCTGGAACGTAAATGTCCTTTTAGGATGGTATCCATGGGAAAAGGTAAAAGGAATTTTTTTAGATAAAATTGCTGGCCCGCAATATGAAGTTGCTTTATTAAATTTAAAGAAAGCTGCTGAAAAATAAATTATCGTCAAAGCCCTTCAGACCAATTTAAATAACTGTTGATTTCAAGCTACTTTCAATTGCTGCAATTCCACGCAAAAGGTGAAAATTTTTATTTTTTTAATTTTCATATTAATGCAACGGTTTGTAAAAAACTGTTGTCAACTCCTTGCAATTTGCTATAATGGATTATAATCAACTCCTTAAAGATTGTCTTAAACTAAAGCCGGAGGCCCAACGAATGTTGTATGAACATTTTGCGCCTGCAATGTTAGGGGTATGTTTTCGATATACTAAAAGCATGGACGATGCCGAAGATATTTTGCAGGATGGATTTGTAAAAGTATTTAAGTATTTGAAACAATATAAATCAGAAGGTGAACTGGGTGCATGGATTAGAAAAATAATGGTGAATACAGCATTAAATTATTTAAAAAGCAATCGCAGATATCAATATGATCTATCTTTTGATGAAATGCCCTTACACCTTGTTTCTACAGACAATCCTGCTGTGAACCTGGAGGTAAAAGAGTTAACAAAATTAATAAGGCAATTACCAATAGGTTTTCAAACCATTTTTAATCTTCATGCGGTAGAAGGTTACACACATGTAGAAATAGCATCTATGCTCGGTATCAGCGATGGAACTGCAAGATCACAATACGCAAGGGCAAGAGTTTTATTAATAGAATGGATTGAAAAATTTTCTTTCAAAGAAAAAGAAAGCAAGTATGGAACAAAATAATTTTGAAAAACAGGTGCAGCAAAAGATGGATGAATTAAAGATTTCTCCTTCAGAATCTACCTGGCAACATATTGAAAAACGGATTTCTCAAAAAAACAAGCATAGGAGAATCGCTGCTATTTTATTTTTCTCAACAATGATTTTTTTAACAGGTGGTTATTGGTTATATAATTCGATTAGAAACACTAATGCAATTCCTGGAAAGCAGGCTAGTTTTATGAAGAGCGATACAAAAATACTGAAGGAGAAAAAGCTGGATTCATCTTTTAATCCATCTGTTACTTTTTATAAAACAAATATAGATTCAAATGAAAATAGTATACATAAAAAATCGACTATTCTGAAATATAAAACACCTAAAATAATTTTAGATGAATCGTTTTTGAAATCTGATACTGAAAATGAGGTTTTTTCGGATAATAAAATAAATGAACGCCCTAATGTGCAAGATTTGTCAAATCTGGAAAACAACAAAAATAATTTCGTACACGAAAAAATAGATTTAGCAAAGCAGGATAAAAAATCAAATGAAGAAGTTGAAAATTTAAGCCTTGAAAAAATTGATCAGGATAGTATAGAAAACATTACCAGTGTATTAAAAATAAGAGAAGGGGACAGTTCTTTTTCAGATAAAAATCTCAAGATCTCTGTAATAGAAAATAGAAAAAGAGAATGGAGACTCGGTATTACTTTTTCCGGGGGAATATCTTTTCTGGCAAAAGGGTTTTTGGACATAAATAACAACAATAACAACTACATGTCCGCCCCAAATTCAGGAAGCACTGGAGGTTACACGCCCCCCTCATCCCTGCCTGTAAATACAAGAGGTTCTTTAGCTTTCATTGGAGGCGCTTTTTTTGAAAAAAATATTTCTGAAAAAACGAAAATCTCTTTTGGGATTAATTATAAATATTTTTCTATCGTAACTAAAACAGGTAATAAAATTGATAGCGCTGTGATAGCCTACAATTCAACAGCATACACAAATAGTTATCGAAATAATTTCAATTATCTTGAAATTCCTGTGTCATTAAAATTTAAGTTAAACAACAATAAATTGTTGCCTCTGTATTGGAATGCAGGAATTAATATTTCTCGATTGATAAGTAGTAATGCATTACAATTTAAAAACAATAACGGAGTATATTATATTGATAATTCACTTTTCAATAAAACCCAATTGGGTTTTAGCACTGGCTTTTCAGCCACATTATTTCCTCAACAAAAATATCCTGTAAGCATCGGGCCATATTTTTATTATAATGCTGCAAGGCTTGCCCATGAAGGATTGTACGATAAGAAGCATTTTAATTTTATTGGCATTTCTATGGAAATATTATTCAATAAAAAATAGTTTTAATTAAATGCAACGGTTGTTAAATATCAGTTGTCAAGCTCTTAAAATAACTCGTCATGGAAAAGAAATTAACATTCAACACGCTTGGTTTTTTATTATTGGTTTTTACTTTGTTAGCCGGTTGTATGAAAGATAATTGCAAAAAAACTTATACTTATTCTTATTATCAACCTGTATATAAAACTACTACGGAAGTAAAAGCTAACATTAAAAGTTCTGTTTCAAAAGATGTGGAAAACCCAGGCAAATTAGTTATTCTGGGCAATTATATTTTCCTTAATGAAATTGATAAAGGAATTCATGTGATTGATAATAGCAATGCGACTCAGCCAAAAAATATTGCGTTTATAAATATTCCCGGCAACATGGATCTCGCTTTGAAAGGGAATACACTTTACGCAGATCTGTATACTGACCTGGTTACCATTAATATTAGTGACCCGCTCAACGCCGTTGTGAAAAAATATAATGAAGGCGTATTTCCTTTTCGCGCTTATGGCAATGGATTTTATAACGATACCAATAAAATAATTGTGGATTGGATAAAGAGAGATACCACAGTTACCGAAGATTGTGGCGATAGAATCGGATTGGTATTAAATTCAGCTTCATACTTTTCAAGTGCCAGTAGTTCGGCTTCATCATCCAATTCCGGTTCGCCTGTTGGCAAAGGTGGCTCTATGGCAAGGTTTACGATTGTAAATAACAGACTGTACACTGTCTCTAATTCTGATCTTAACGTGTTTAACATCACAATTCCCAATAATCCGGTTTACAACAATAAATTGAATGTTGGCAATTGGAATATTGAAACCATCTTTCCTTTTAAGGATAAATTATTCATCGGTTCACAAAATGGAATGTTTGTTTACAATATTAGTAACCCTGATAAACCAATAAACGCGGGCCAGTTCTCGCATGTAAGGAGTTGTGATCCTATAATTGCGGATGATAATTATGCTTATGTAACGCTACGTTCAGGAAGCGCTTGCCAGGGTTTTACCAATCAATTAGAAATTTTGCAACTGAACAGTTTTACTGATCCCCAGCTTTTGAAAACATATTCTTTTACAAATCCTCATGGTTTGTCAAAAGACGGAAACCTTTTATTTATTTGTGACGGCAAGGATGGTTTGAAAATTTATAATTCATCTAATGTTTCCAATCTTCAATTAATAAAACAATTTACGGGCCTGGAAACTTATGATGTTATCGCGTGGAATAACAAAGCATTGGTGGTGGCAAAAGACGGTTTATATCAATATGATTATGCTGATGTGAATAATATTCATCTTTTGAGTAAAATCAGCATTTCCAAAAAATAAATTATGAAATCAAAATGGATCTTTACTTTTTTAATTACATCATTAATTTCTATTTCAATTTTCGGACAAAAGAAAAAAATCAGGTTTCATTCAGTTAATCAGTTTGGAATGATTGGCGGTGAAAGCGGGATGAGTTCTGCATTTCAGACGGTAAACGGAATTAAATTTTCAAACTGGTTTTCAGGAATCGGAATTGGAGTTGATAATTATCGTTACAAAACACTTCCGTTATTTATTGATGGCAGAAGGTATCTTGATGATGAAAATAAAGCATTTGTGTACGCAGATTTTGGCTACAACTTTCCATTAAAAAATACTCCGGGGAAAGAAGTTTCTTATTACAGTTCGTATGATTTTACTGGCGGCATTTACACAGATATTGGACTTGGCTTACAATTTTCTTTAAATAAAAAGTCTTCTCTTTTATTCAGCCTCGGATATAGTTATAAAAAAATACAAAATAAAATTGGAGTAGATGTTTGTGGAATTACCGGCCCATGTTGGGTTGATTACAGCAAATATGACCTTGAATATGGAAGAATGGTTTTGAAAGCAGGCGTTGAATTTTGATACTTTGCAAACGAACTTTTTTCAATTTTTTTTAATAAGTCAAACGAACTTTCCTACAAATCCAAAAACTTCAAATTCCTTTTTATCCCTTCAAATTTTGAACGCTTCAAAGGAGATTTTTTAAAAATAATTTTAAACGATTCTTCTGTCAATTCTTCCCAATCATTTTTAGAAAAATTTAAAACTTCGTTCAGCGGAGAGAATCCGGTTTCATGGTTCGGTTTTGAAAACCGATTCCATGGGCAAACGTCCTGGCAAATGTCGCATCCAAACATTTTGTTTTGAAATTTTCCTTTCATTTCTTCTGGTATCAGCATGTCTTTTAATTCTATCGTGAAATAAGAAATGCACTTGCTTCCATCAATTACTTTGTCATTTTGAATGGCTTCGGTTGGGCAGCTATCAATGCATTTTGTACAGGTCCCACAGTAATCTTTTACAAATGGATTGTCTGTTTCTAATTCGAGATCAGTAATTAAAGTGGCAATGAAAAAAAATGACCCTCCATTTTTTGTGATCAGGTTTCCATTTTTCCCCACCCAGCCAATACCGCTTTTTTGGGCCCAGGATCGTTCCAGTACTGGCGCACTATCAGTAAATCCACGACCATTTATTTCACCAATATTCTCTTTCAAAACCTGCAGAAATATTTTCAACTTGCTTTTAATTACTTCATGATAATCATTTCCGAAAGCATATTTTGATATTTGAGGAACGTCTTCTTTTTGTTTTTCGGAAGGAAAATAATTTAACAATAAAGTGATAACAGATTTGGCTCCGGGAACAAGCTTTGCCGGATCAACCCGCATGTCAAAATAATTTTCCATGTAGGTCATTTTCCCATTAAAGCCCTTATTTAACCACGATTCTAATCTCCTTGCATCATCATCCAGCCTTTCAGCTTTGGATATACCGCAATAATCAAAACCCAATGAAAGAGCGGTGCTTTTTACAAAAGAAGTATAGTCAGTTTTTTGTAGCATGATCGGTTAAGCAAAAGTACTTGAGAAATTTTTAAGGAAACTGTAATAATTGCAGAAAACCTTTATGGATACTGCATTTGCGTCAGCTTTTAGTCTAATAAAATGACAGAACTTGCTAATGGGTTTTGTTGGATTAATATTTGTGTTTCACAATTCTAATTAATTTCAAAACGCAGAAGTATGAATCCAGGAAACTTAACGATAAAATCGCAGGAAATTCTTCAAAAAGCACAACAACTTGCTTTTAATGACAGGAATCCAAATATAGAAGTTGAACATTTATTAAAAGCTTTATTAACTGATGAAGACAGTCCTGTGGATTTTCTTTTGAAAAAAAATAATGTGAATGTAAACTTCGTAGAAAGCAAAGTGGATGAAAGCATAAAAAGGCTTCCGAAGATGGGCGAAGGAGAGCCTGCTCAGGTGATAAGCCGCGATATGAATAATGTAATGTTGCGTGCCTCAGCTTCGCTGAAAACTTTTGGTGATGAATTTGTTAGTGTGGAGCATTTGCTCCTTGCCATTGTTCAGGGAAATGACAATGCGGCCAAAATTTTAAAAGATGCGGGATTGACAGAAAAGGGCTTAATTGCTGCAATAAAGGATTTGAAAAAAGGTTCAACTGTTACTTCGCAAACATCAGAAACTCAGTTTAATGCCTTAAATAAATACGCGAAGAATTTAAATGAACTGGCGCGCAGCAATAAACTGGATCCTGTTATCGGTCGCGATGAAGAGATAAGAAGGACGCTGCATATTTTATCAAGAAGAACCAAGAACAACCCTATCCTTGTTGGCGAACCTGGCGTTGGTAAAACTGCGATAGTTGAAGGTTTGGCTAACCGCATTATTAGTGGTGATGTTCCCGAAAATTTAAAATCGAAAATCATTTTTGCTTTGGATATGGGGCAGTTGATCGCCGGTGCGAAATATAAAGGTGAATTTGAAGAAAGGCTTAAATCCGTTATAAAAGAAGTGGCGGACAGCGATGGTGAAATCATATTGTTTATTGATGAGATCCACACGTTAGTTGGAGCCGGCGGAGGAGAAGGGGCTATGGACGCTGCAAATATTTTAAAACCTGCTTTAGCACGGGGAGAATTGAGAGCAATCGGTGCTACTACTTTGAACGAGTATCAAAAATTCTTCGAAAAAGACAAAGCGCTCGAAAGAAGATTCCAGAAAGTGATGGTAGATGAACCAAGTGTTGAAGACGCCATTTCAATTTTGCGCGGATTAAAAGACCGTTATGAAACTCATCATCATGTACGCATTAAAGATGAAGCGATCATCGCGGCCGTTGAGCTATCTCACCGCTATATAACTGACAGGTTTTTGCCTGATAAAGCAATTGACCTTATTGATGAAAGCGCTGCCAAGCTTCGCCTTGAAATGAATTCAATGCCTGAGGATCTGGATAAATTAGAAAGAAGTATTCGGCAGTTGGAAATTGAACGGGAAGCCATAAAAAGGGAAAAGGATGAAGTCAAATTAAAAGAATTGAATACTGAAATTTCCAATCTTTCGGTTGAAAGGGATACGTTCAAAGCTAAATGGCAGCAGGAAAAAGAATTGGTAGAAAAAGTTCAGAATGCGAAAGCAGAAATGGAAAATTTGAAAATGGCAGCAGAAAAAGCGGAGCGTGAAGGAGATTATGGAAGAGTGGCAGAAATCAGATACGGAAAGTTGCAGGGACAGGAAAAACTTATCGCCGAATACACCCTGGAATTAGAAGAGATCAACGAAAAAAGATTATTGAAAGAAGAAGTTGATGCGGAAGATATCGCCGAAAGCGTGGCTAAATCAACGGGAATTCCTGTGAATAAAATGCTGCAGAGCGAAAAAGACAAGCTGTTGAATCTTGAAGATGAATTACATAAACGGGTCGTAGGTCAGGATGAAGCGATTGAGGCAGTTGCTGACGCTGTTCGAAGGAGCAGCGCGGGTTTGCACGATCCAAAAAAACCCATTGGATCTTTTATTTTCCTGGGAACCACAGGTGTTGGTAAAACTGAATTAGCTAAAGCTCTTGCCGATTATTTGTTTGATGATGATAGTATGATGACACGCATTGACATGAGCGAATACCAGGAAAAACATTCAGTAAGCCGCTTGGTCGGTGCGCCTCCTGGATACGTGGGTTATGAAGAAGGTGGCCAGCTAACGGAAGCAGTTAGACGAAAACCTTACAGCGTCATTCTTCTCGATGAAATTGAAAAAGCGCACCCCGACGTTTTCAATATTTTGTTGCAGGTTTTGGATGATGGAAGGTTGACGGATAACAAAGGCCGTGTTGTCAATTTTAAAAATACCATCATCATCATGACAAGCAACATGGGAAGCCAGATCATCCAGGCGAATTTTGAAAACGTGAACGAAACGAACAAAGAAAAACTGGTTGAGAACACCAAGCGCGAAGTGCTTGATTTGTTGAGGCAAACAATCAGGCCTGAGTTCCTGAATCGTATAGACGAAGTGATCATGTTCCAGCCGCTAATGAGAAAAGATATCCGCGAAATCATTAGGATCCAGCTTAATGATTTGAAAAAGCAATTGGCTCAAAGCGGCGTCACACTTGAGTTTACCGATTATGCACTTGATTATCTGGCCGAAAACGGCTTTGATCCTCAATTTGGCGCAAGGCCGCTGAAACGCCTGATCCAAAAACAAATCATAAATCAGTTGAGCAAAAAATTGCTTGCGGGAAATATTGATAAAACCAAACCCGTTCTGGTGGATGTATTTGATGGGATGGTGGTTTTTAGAAATGAAGTTAACACGCCGGAAGCAACAAAGGTGTAATACATTTTTTAGAACTTTCCTTAGCCAAATGATTTAGATTTCCTCTGAAGCATTTGGCTTTTTTTTTCAGCAAACGGACAAATTTTGAGCATTTATTTTTATCCGTTTTGTTCCCTGGATATTCCAAGTAGATTTCAGCAAACGAACAAATGTTGAATACTTTATTTTGTCATAATTTGTGTTTTTCAATCGTACAAAATCAAACAACGTTTTGTTTTCAGCAAACGGACAAATTTTGAAGAATCTTGTTGAATCAGAAATGAGATCCTCAATTAGTACTGAAAAAATATTTCAGTCGCTCCAAACCCAAAATTAGAGTGATACTGATTGGCGAAGCTTTTCACTTCCCTTTTAAGTTTCAGGATTTCGTGTATTTCAGTGCGCAGTTTTCCGGTACCTACTCCGTGAATCACTATTAGGTTTGGCTGCTTATGAGCTACAGCCAGGTCATAGTATTTTTCAAAATTGCTGAGTTGGATTTCAAGAATTTCAAAATTGCTTAAACCTTTCCAGTTCTCTACCAGCTTTTCAATGTGCAAATCAACAACTGAACGCGCGGGCTCAAGCTTTTGCTTTGCCCTTGCCGCGTCATAAATGAGGCCCAAACTATTATTATATTCTGGCGCTACATTTTCAATCTTATCTGGAAAAGTTTCAAAGAGAAGGAAAGAAAAGGTGGGCTCATTTTTTAAACGCATTTCCTCGATTTTTTGAAACAATTGCTTTGCCTTTATTTTACAGGATGTTTCAAAATGAGGCGCTTTGTTTTTGTTAAATTCGACGAGCGAAAAATCAAATTCAAATTTTGGCGAATCATTTAATTCCTCAAAAGGAATGTCATGCAAATAAAAATCACTGAAAGGCATTATTGAATTGTTCAAATGGAAGTCTGCAGCTCCTTTGAATTTTACCTGGTAAGTAAAAGTGTACGTTTCAGCCGTTTGATTATTAAGGTAGATTTTAAATTTTTCAACCACATCATCATCAAAAATATCTTTGTCGAATACCGGCAAAAAAGAAAGCCAGACCCCGCTGCTAACCTTGTTTTTTTCGACCGTTTTTTCTTTTTTTAATTGATCGATATATACTTTTTCTTTCTTTTGGGAAACAAACTTTTTTTCAGTAAATCTTTTAAAATACGGGAAATCAATCTGATCAGTATAAACCGGAAATCGTACCCCTTCCACCTCTACCAGTACCATTTTTTCATTGATGATATCCACTACTTCGCCTTCTTCATTGGAATGTAAAAGCAATACTGTGTCGCCTAACTGATATTTCATGATTCAAAGATAATCGGTTTGAAATTGGAAAAAGAGGAGACAGGACTTTTGCCACATTTGCTCTTTAACCATCTTTTTAACTGATGACTGAATCTATTTTTGAATTTTCTTTTACTCCATCCGATTTTCCTAATTTACTGTGATGGCGGCTGTAAAGAAAATAAATAACCAGTCCTATCACCAGCCAGATTAAAAAACGCATCCAGTTGGTGTAGCCCAATTCTGTCATCAAATAAAAACAACTGGCCAGTCCCAACACCGGAATCAGCGACAGTTTTTTTACAAAAGACGCGATAGTGAGTGCAATGGCAAGAATTACAAACAAAAAGAAAGGCAATTTTTCACGGAAAACTTCCCATCCTTCGGAAAAATCAAACAGGCCAAAAAAGTTTTTGTGGAACATGATCACTCCAACAATGAAAAGAACCGGAACGATGAATTGAGAGCTCACATAAGGAATTTGAAACTTGGGCTTCGCTTCTCCGGCTTCCCTTTTTGGAAGCAAAAGCACACCTCCACACACAAGTACAAATGCGAATAAAGTTCCAATGCTGGTAAGATCCGTAACTTCTGTAAGGTTTAAAAACAAAGCGGGAATTGCAACAAAAAGTCCTGTAACGATCGTTGCAAAAGATGGTGTTTTATATTTTGGGTGAATCCTGCTGAAAGCCTTTGGCAATAATCCATCACGGCTCATGCTCATCCAGATTCTTGGCTGTCCCATCTGGAAAACCAGGAGCACACTCGCTGTTGCAATCACTGCGCTGAAAGAAATAATATAACTAATCTTGTCAAGTCCGACCCTTTTGAAAACAAAAGCAAGTGGATCGCCAACCTGCAATTCCTTGTAAGAAACCATTCCCGTTAAAACCAGCGCTATGAGAATATAGAGAATAGTACAAATGATAAGGGAATAAATCATTCCTCTCGGCAAATCCCTTTGCGGGTTTTTGCATTCTTCCGCCGTTGTTGAAATGGCGTCAAAACCAATGTATGCGAAAAAAACCGCTGAAACGCCCTTCATCATGCCGCCAAAACCGTTTGGCAAAAATGGACTCCAGTTGGCCGGCGCAACGAAAAAATATCCGATGCCGATTACTGCCAGAAGGATTATGATTTTCAATCCTACCATGAGATTGGTGGCTCTCCTTGTTTCGCGGATCCCTATATACACCAGCCAGGTGATTAAAAAAACAATAGCAAGCGCCGGAATATCGGCGATCAATCTTAATCCGCCAATTTGGGGCGCATGCAGCCAGGCGCTATAACCGGATTGTATGGTCTTGGAAAGACTTTCCAGCGTTCCTCCTTTAGCCAATTCGGCTGTCGCTTCGTTGAATCCGCGAGAAGCGCTCAAATAGTCGGTAGTTAAAAATGAAGGGATATGGATATTCAATCCTTCAAGAAGGTTCACAAAATATTCGCTCCATGAAATGGCAACCGCGATATTTCCAATGGCATATTCCATCAGAAGATCCCAGCCAATGATCCATGCGATCAGTTCTCCAAATGAGGCATATGCATATGTATAAGCGCTGCCGCTTACCGGAATCCTGGAAGCAAACTCTGCATAACATAAAGCTGAAAATCCACAGCAAACCGCCGTCAGTACAAATAAAAGAGACACGCCCGGGCCGCCTTCGAAAGACGCGTTACCAATAGTTGAAAAGATGCCGGCGCCCACTACAGCCGCGATTCCCATTGCGGTCAGATCACGAACCCCCAGCACTTTTTTTAATCCTGACGATGAATGGGTAGCATCAGAAAGCCCGGATTCGGCATCCGATAAAATTGCAGTTATACTTTTTTTACGAAAAAGAGCATTTGGCATTAGTGGTAAGCTTTTAATAATAATAATAATTGGCAAGTCATTTCAAAGGGTGAAAGATAATGAGGTTAGCAGAAAAAAAGGCGCCGAAAGAAAAAAAATATTTTTTTAGCAAAAAGGAAGTGGCCTTCAAATTATTTGAATTTCCGATGTCGTCGGTCTGGCTTGTAGCGTTAAGTGTGTTGCTTAGCCCTATTGGAATTAAAACTTTCTCCAATGGCTTTGGCAAGAGTATTGCAGTGATTTACTGTTTATATTTTAAAATTTCACCATAAAGCATTAAAACAAAAAAAATGGCAACAAAAACAAAATGGGTGATCGATCCCACTCATAGTGAAATCGCTTTCCGCGTAAAGCATCTTATGATCGTAAATGTGAAAGGGGTTTTTACCGAGTATAATGCCAGCATTTACACAACTGGCGACGATTTCATGACAGCGGATATTGACTTTTGGATGAATCCAAATTCATTAAAAACGAACGATGAAAAACGCGACGCCCATCTAAGAAGTTCTGATTTCTTTGACGTTGAGCATCACAAGGAAATTACTTTCACCTCAAATACAATAGAGAAAATCGAAGGGCAGGATAATTATGAATTATGGGGCGAACTCACTATTAAAGGCATCACGAAAAAAATCAGGCTGGAAGTGGAGTTCGGCGGGGTTGTAAAAGATCCGTGGGGTTCAGAAAGAGCCGGATTTGCCATTAACGGAAAAGTGAACCGCAAAGACTGGGAGTTAAACTGGAATACAGTTCTGGAAGGGGGAGGAGTTTTAGTGGGTGATATGGTGACCATTGCCTGCGAAGTTGAGGTGGTTAAATCTGATGAAGTTTCCTCCTGACAATTGAGCAAGTTTAAAATTGGATTAACATTCCCGCGCTTGCCGGATTTGTCGTTCTTTTATTTTCAAAACCTTTATCAGCTCTCGATATTTGGATTGACGTTCTTCCTAAACATCTGAATCTAAAGGAAAATTCACAAGGCATCAACCTGAATGCTAAGTTCAAATTGTGTATTTTTGACGCATCTTATGTCAGAAAACTATTCCTTAAAGAAAGATAATTTGGATAAAAAAGTAACAAAAATTGGCGTAATCACTTCTGGTGGAGATTCGCCGGGAATGAATGCGGCCATCAGGGCTGTCGTACGAACGGGCATTTACAATGGCCTTGAAGTATATGGAATCATGCGCGGCTATTCCGGACTTATAGATGGCGATATTTTCAAAATGGAAAGCAAGAGCGTGGCCAATATAATTCAACGCGGCGGAACCATTTTAAAAACAGCCAGGTGCAAGGAATTTTATACGACTGAAGGCCGCAAAATCGCCTATGATAATCTGAAAAAGTTAGGCATCAATGGCCTTATTGTCATTGGTGGCGATGGATCTTTCCGTGGCGCTCAGATCTTCAGTAAGGAATATGATATTCCCTGCATCGGACTTCCGGGAACGATTGATAAAGATATCGCAGGAACGGATTTTACCATTGGTTTTGACACTGCTGTGAATACCGCTGTTGAAGCGATAGATAAAGTTCGTGACACTGCCGATGCCCACGACCGCCTCTTCATCATAGAAGTGATGGGACGCGATTCAGGTTATATCGCCCTCCACAGCGGTATTGCCACAGGCGCCGAAAATATCCTCATCCCTGAACGCAAAACCGACATTGAAAACGTGATTAATTCCCTGGTGGAAAAACATGGCCGTAAAAAATTGGTTAACATTATCGTAGTTGCCGAAGGCGAAGAATTCGGCGCAAATGAATTATCCAAAATCATTACAGAAAGAATTCCCAACCAGGAAGTAAGGGTTACTATTCTGGGCCATATACAACGCGGGGGATCCCCTTCCTGCTTCGACAGGCTGATAGCCAGCCGCATGGGATATTCTGCCGTTGAATGTTTAATGGAAGGCAGATTCAATGTTTTTGTAGGGATCGTTAATAATAAAATGCATTACATTCCCCTCGATCAGGCTGTAAAAAAGAAACAAACCATTAGTGAAGACTGGATGAAAATCGTAAGAATTCTCTCAAGCTGATATTTTCCAGTTACTTCTTATAAATCACAATAAAAACACATAAATGTCTAAAAATATCAGCAAATACCTGCATAAAGAAATGGATAAGAAAGCGGGGTTTGACCATACGATTAAAAGAACGAAAATAGTGGCGACGGTGGGTCCGGCCTGCGATAATTATGAATCGATGGTTCAGTTAGTGAAAGCCGGAGTAAATGTTTTCCGCCTGAATTTTTCTCATGGAAGCCAGGAAGATAAAGCCAGGATCATTCAAATAATAAGGGACATCAATAATTCCCTTCCTTTCAACATAGCGATCCTTGCAGATCTCCAAGGCCCGAAACTCAGGGTTGGAGAAATTGAAAATAATGCCCTTCAAATCAATCCCGGCGATAAATTGATTTTCACGAATACCAAATGCATCGGAACCAAGGAAGAGATTTATGTCAGCTATCCGAATCTTCATAAAGACGTTGTTCCCGGCAATCTAATCATGATTGATGATGGCAAGCTTGAGGTGAAAGTTGTTCAGGTGCTTCCTAACAATAATGTCGAAGTAGAGGTGGTTATAGGTGGAATCCTTTCATCAAAAAAAGGCCTTAATCTTCCCGATACAAAGATCTCCTTGCCCGCACTAACTGAAAAAGATCTTGACGACCTTGATTTTATCATTGATCAGAACGTTGACTGGATCGCCCTTTCATTTGTTCGCGAAGTGAAGGATATTATTCAATTAAAGGACATCCTTAAGAAAAGGAACAGCAAGTCGAAAGTGATTGCGAAGATTGAAAAACCTGAAGCAGTAACGAATATCCGCGATATTATTTTAGAAAGCGATGGAATCATGATCGCCCGCGGTGATCTTGGAGTGGAACTTCCGGTTGAGAAAGTGCCGCTCATACAAAAAGAAATCATTCGCAAGTGCATGCATCGCGCCAAGCCAGTAATTGTTGCTACCCAAATGATGGAAAGCATGATGGATCGTATCAAGCCCAACAGGAGCGAGATCACTGATGTGGCCAATGCGGTTCTCGAAGGGGCGGACGCGCTGATGCTCAGCGGCGAAACCGCTACCGGCCAATATCCAACTCTGGTGATTGAAACAATGAGTAAAATAATTCTGGAGATCGAAAAAACTGCTTATGATTTTAACCGCCAGGACATTCTTGCGCCGCAGCCTCATTCACCTTCTTTTTTAAGCGACGCTATTTGTTATAGCGCCTGCAAATTAGCCCAGGATCTTAAAGCAGATGCTTTGATAGGAATGACTCAAAGTGGATATACGGGCTTTATGCTAAGCAGCTATCGCCCTAAATCTTCGTTGTATGTTTTCAGCAAAGAAAGAAGCCTCATCAACCAGTTAAGTTTAAGCTGGGGAGTTCGCGCCTTCTTTTATGAAGAAGAAGAAAGCCTTGATAATATTTTCTTTGACCAAATAGGAATTTTAAGGGAACGCGGCTTCCTCAAAAATGGCGATGTCGTCGTTAATACAGGCAGTACGCCAATTGCATTGCATCTTCCAACCAACGTTTTGAAAGTTACAAAAGTTACAGATTGATGAAAACGCGGCGAAAAGTTTGCATCACTTTTCGCCGCGCTTTTTCCCGCCTTGTTTTTCTTGAAATGTCTTTCAGCAAACGAACAAATTTCAAAGATTTTTCGACATTCTTTTCGTTTGTCGAAATAGGATTTCCTGTTATGATCTTCAACCTTTCTGTCACACATTTTTTATGAAAGCCTTCTTAAAAACTTTTTCAGCAAACAAACAAATTTTAAAGATTTTTTTCTTCAGATCCCTTGGCTAAAAGTTATTCTTCTTGCGAATTTCTTACCAAAGCAAACCACTTTAAAATTATTCCTTTAATTTCCATTTTTGATTTTCAAAACTAAAACCTTCAAAAATGAAGAAATTATTACCGCTGTTTATTTTCCTTCTTCTTTCTTTTTCCTCCTTTTGCCAAAACGCTGATAGTGCCTGGTTTGTAAATAATTATACAAAGCTTGAGCAATATATCCCCATGCGCGATGGCGTTAAATTGTTTACTTCAATTTACATCCCCAAAGATCAAAACTCGCAACATCCTTTCCTGATGACGCGCACCCCTTATTCATGCGCGCCTTATGGAGCCGATAAGTTCATGCCCGTGTGGCGTACTTATAAAATGACCTATGCAAAAAGCAATTTCATTTTTGTAACGCAGGATGTAAGAGGAAGATATATGAGCGAAGGTGAATTTGTGGACGTGCGGCCTTTCAATAAAAATAAAAAAGGAAAAGAAACGGATGAGGCAAGCGATACCTACGACGCGATAGAATGGCTTGTAAAAAACATAAAAAACAATAACGGAAAAGTGGGTGTCACCGGCACTTCCTATCCCGGGTTTTATTCGACACAAGCCGCTCTTAGCACCCATCCGGCGCTGGTTGCTGTTAGTCCGCAGGCACCAGTAACCGACTGGTTCATGGGCGATGATTTTCATCATAAAGGCGCATTTTTTGTGATGGACGGGTTCTCTTTTTATCCAACATTTGGCAAGCCGCATCCGAAGCCGACAGAAAATTATGGCGAGGGCTTCCAATTCAAATCGGATGATAATTATGACGCTTATTTAAAGACAGGGGCATTAAAGAACTTTTCAAAGTTGATCGGAGATAGCATAAAATTCTGGCATGAACTTTATCAACATCCCAATTACGATGCATGGTGGCAGGCAAGAAATGCCCGCAATGGATTATACAATGTCAAACCGGCCATGCTTTGGGTAGGTGGCTTGTTTGATGCGGAAGATTGCTTCGGCGCCTGGAATTCCTATAAAGCGAATGAAAAGCAAAGTCCGCAGACCAACAGCAGGATCGTGATGGGACCGTGGTATCATGGCCAGTGGAGCAGGGAAGGAAGCTTCCTGGGAAATGTCAGGTTTGCAGGCAACACCTCTGCTTATTTCCAGGACAGCCTGGAGATTCCTTTCTTCAATTATTATTTGTTGGGAAATTCAAAAGAACCGGCGATCGCAGAAGCAACAATTTTCTTTACAGGAGAAAACAACTGGAAAAAATTTCCTGTTTGGCCGCCCCAAAACATGGAACCCAAAAATCTCTTCCTCGCGAACGAAGGCAAATTATTTTTAGATAAAAAACCGGTGCTAACAGCTACCGATAAACGAAAAGATTATGAAGAATACATCAGTGATCCTGCCCATCCGGTTCCCTATACACAGGACATTCATTTTAGGAGAACCCGGGAATACATGACAGATGATCAGCGCTTTGCATCAAGGCGCACGGATGTTTTGACCTATGAAACCCCAATTTTGGATGAAAACATAACGCTTGCCGGGCCGGTAATTGCTGACCTCATGGCTTCTATTTCCACAACTGACGCGGATTTTGTAGTAAAGCTGATCGATGTTTTTCCTGATAAATTCAAATATCCTGAAGATATGAAAGGCAATGACAAGGACTATCCAATGGGCGGTTATCAAATGCTTGTCAGGGCCGAGATCATGCGTGGAAAATTCAGGAATAGTTTTGAAAAGCCGGAACCCTTTGTTCCCGGTAAAATCACAGAAGTGAAATGGGAGCTGCCCGACGTAGCTCATACTTTTTTAAAAGGACATAAAATTATGATACAGATTCAAAGCTCCTGGTTCCCTTTGGTCGATCGCAACCCCCAAAAGTTTATTGACATTTACAAAGCGGATGACAGCGATTTTCAAAAATCAGTTATCAGGATTTATCATGATGATGCTCATCCTTCAAAAATCATTTTGCCCGTGGTTCACTAAAAAACAAAAAGGTTTTTTCTGCTGCAATCCAATTTCATTTGCCTTCCTGGTGTTTCGTTATTTAGAAAGCCAGGAAGTTTTTTTTTGTGCCAGGTTAATTTCAGCAAAAACACAAAAATGGTTCATTTGCCGGAACATCTAAAAATATTTGTCAACGGTTATGCCATACGTAACGAGGAGATTCTCACGGTCTGTTCTGCTTATTTTATTATACGCGGCAGCCGCATTTATGCCGAGCCATTTATTTAATTTAACCGTGATGGAACTATTCGATTTTAAAATATAGTCGTTTGGTGTAAGCAAGGAGGGTTGAACGAAATGCGATCCATCCAGGATGAGAATGTTTTTTATTTCCCAATGGTATTTTATCCGGAAAGAATTTCGCACGGTTTGGTAAATATCCTTTCCCAAAACGGGATCTGTAAGATCGCTGGTTTCATAAAGAAAGCCATCACTTGCAACCAAATTGAATTGCGGACTTTTAAAAAATGTGTAGCCAATTCCAGCTCCAGATTGAAAACGATAATTTATTTTTAACGAATAACTTTGGTCGAAGTTTACTAGCGCCCAGTAATATAGATTCGTGATGTTTTTCAAATAATCAAAATCAGCGTTAGCTGAAAAGTCATTGTTGGATAGCACGTGTTGCTGCTTGCCATAAATCCAGGTCGCTGCTGTGTTTTGGGTTATTTTCTTTTTGTTAATATTGAATCCGATTCCATTATTCAAAACAAAGCTGCTGGCGTCTTTTGTTTTATTGATCACCCCGGTAGAAGCGAAAGTGAAACGATGAAAAGTTGAGTCATTGAATTGGGAAAATGAAAAATGAGTGAGTAACAGGCTTGTTAGTAAGAGTAATAGTTTGCACATAGGTTATCGTTTGCGATAAAGTTACAAAAAACCATTTGGGGCGAATGGTATGCTGACAAAATTTTCAGGGAACAGTTAAGGATTACACGGATTATTTAATGCTATTCAAAACAGCGTTAGCTCCGGTTTACAGGAATAATCATTTAGACTGCTATTTTGTCTAAAGAAAAGCAGGAAGAATAAAATAAATCTTTGAAATAAGTACGTTTGCTATCGCCAACTAACGGGATTCGATACACGAAAATGGATAAAAAAAATTTCCCAAAAAATCGTTTGAGGTGGAAAGTAAAAGTTAGGCAATCATCTTTCAAATCTGAGTTCCTGTACAAGCTGCTTGTCGCCTTTTTGTTTTAAATAGATAGTGGTCCTGAAATTGCCGTTGTTGGTCGTAAGGCTTCCGATTACATATTGTGATCCGGAATTTTCGCTCTTATGAATCACCTCAAAATTTTTTACGGGATTGGAGGTAAAGAAATCGCGCAAAACCAGTTCTGCCTGGCTTTTGCTATAGGAGCTGCCTTTGTCCGGAAGTGTAATTTCAACCGTATTGTCAAAGTATTTTGCTACTTCAGCAGCATTGCCTGATTTGAGGGCATTTACCACTTCCGTGAAAGAGGTGCCTGCGAATGCTGTAAGCATAGCTGTTAAAGACGCTGCTAGTACAAAATTCTTCATAGTGAATGGTTTAAGCATAATTTTGCCAAAAACGTGCCAAAGGAATTTGGAAAATTGAAACTAAAAATACTCTTCAATTGTTAAAGCTAATAATTAGCTTTGAAAAATGGAAACAAAAAAAGTTATTTTAATCATCATGGACGGATGGGGTCTGGGAACAAAAAAAGAAAGTGATGCGATACAAAATGCAAAAACACCCTTTGTGAGTTCGCTGTATTCCAAATACCCACATACAACCCTCGTTACTTGCGGTCGTGCTGTTGGCCTTCCGGAAGGACAGATGGGAAACAGCGAAGTCGGGCATTTAAACCTGGGCGCAGGAAGAATAGTTTACCAGGAATTGGAAAGGATCAATGTCGCAATTGAAAACGGGGAATTTGAAAATAATCCAACGCTTTTGAACAGCATTCATTATGCTAAGCAAAATAACAAACCCCTGCATTTGATGGGACTTGTAAGCAATGGCGGCGTTCATAGCCACATTGATCATTTAAAGGCGCTCACAGCGATATGCAAAAAACACGGGCTTGAAAATGTCTTCATACATGCGTTTACGGATGGCCGTGATACAGATCCTAAAAGCGGCATTAATTTCCTTGAAGACCTGCAACAGCATCTCGATAAAACAACAGGAAAAATCGCCACCATCACTGGCCGGTATTATGCCATGGACCGGGATAAGAGATGGGAAAGGATCAAGGTTGCCTATGATGCCATAGTTCATCGGACGGGCGAGGTAACTACCAATATTTTTTCCGCCATTACCACTTCTTATCAGAACAATGTTACGGATGAATTCCTGAAGCCGATCATCAATGCGGAAACCCCTGGTTCAGCAATGATGGATGGCGACGCAGTAATTTGTTTCAATTTCAGAACCGACAGGTGCAGGGAAATTACTGAGGTTCTTACCCAAACTGCTTTTCCCGAACAGGGAATGAAACCGCTGAAACTTGATTATACAACCATGACACTTTATGACCATTCGTTTAAAAATATTCATGTGATTTTTCAAAAGGATGATCTGGTAAATACATTGGGTGAAGTGCTGGCACGTGATCATAAAACGCAGATACGCATTGCGGAAACAGAAAAATATCCGCATGTCACTTTCTTCTTTAGTGGCGGCAGGGAAATTCCTTTTGAAGGTGAAAAAAGGATTTTGATAGCATCACCAAAAGTGGCTACTTATGATTTGAAACCTGAGATGAGCGCCTATGAAGTTACTGATGCCTTATTGCCCGAAATAAAAAAGCAATCGGCAGATTTTATTTGCTTGAATTATGCAAATGCTGACATGGTAGGGCACACAGGTGTCTGGGACGCAGTTGTAAAAGCAGTGCAAACCGTGGATCAGTGTGTTGAAAAAATAGTTACAGCAGCGCTTGAAAGCGGTTATGCCATTTTCCTGACTGCAGACCACGGAAATGCCGACTACATTGTAAATGAGGACGGAAGTCCCAACACCGCTCACACCAAAAACCTGGTACCCCTCTTTATAATTGATAAAGATTGGAAAGGCACAATCAAGCCGGGAAAATTAGGCGACATAGCCCCAACGATATTAACAATGATGCATCTGCCTATTCCGAAAGAAATGACCGGAAAGATCTTGATTAGCTGATTTTTAATTTAAAACAAAACAAACGCCATGAGAAAGTTCTTACAACTTTTATTGATTGTTGTCGTGATCGCTTTAATCGTGATCCAGTTTTTTAAGCCCGAAAAAAACGCTTCGGCCGAAATTGCCACGGAAGGAATTTCAGCAAAGCATGCGGTTCCTGAAAATGTTCAACAAATCCTGAAGGTATCCTGCTACGATTGCCATAGTAGCAATACTGTTTATCCCTGGTATGCCAAAATTCAGCCGGCGTCCTGGTTTTTGGCCAATCACATTGCTGATGGAAAAAAGCAATTAAATTTTTCCATCTTTTCAACTTACAGCGCTGCGCGCAGATATAAAAAATTCAAGGAAATTGCCCAACAGGTGAAAGACAATGAAATGCCGCTTTTTTCCTACACAATCATCCATCGTGATGCCGTTTTGAACCCGGATCAGAAATCGGCAATTGAAAATTGGGCTGCAACTTCCATGAAGGAAATGGAATTGCAATATCCCACTGACAGCCTGGTTCGTAAAAAAAAGTAGCCAATATCCATCCCTGTTTTTGGGGAAAAATAATTTCGAAATTTTTTAACAGACGCAGCGATTTTCGTTAAATTTTGTCCTATCTTAGTAGGGTTAAACCAAGCAATATGACAGAAGAGATGATGCTTCAAGGCTGTCTGGAAAACCTTGCAACTGCGCAGCAGGCGTTATATAATCGCTTTAGCCCGCGGATGCTTGGCGTTTGCTATCGTTACGCCCGGAATCGCGAGGA
Source organism: uncultured Chitinophagaceae bacterium (assembly GCA_963696835.1). Taxonomy (GTDB): domain Bacteria; phylum Bacteroidota; class Bacteroidia; order Chitinophagales; family Chitinophagaceae; genus Ginsengibacter. The sequence continues at coordinate 62,422 of CAVOLS010000015.1, forward strand.
TGCTGAGGATATGCTGCAGGAGGGTTTTATTAAAGTGTATTCACAAATTCATCAGTTTAGAGGCAGCGGGGCATTGGAAGGATGGATAAGAAGAATAATTGTGCACACGTGCATTAACGTTATTAAAAAGAATAAAAAGTTCTCTGATAGTGTCGATCTTGTTCATGCATCAAGTATTCAGATCAATGAGAATAACATTCCTTCCATGCTGCAGGCCAAACAGGTGGTGGAATGCATCCGGCTATTGCCAATTGGTTACCGGACAGTTCTTAATCTGTATGCCATTGAAGGATTTTCACATAAAGAGATCGGAAATATTCTGGATATTGAGGAAAGTACAAGCAGATCTCAATATACCAGGGCGCGCGCTTTGCTGGAAGAGATCTTGCTGAAAAAGAAAATATTGCAAAAGCCTGTTGAAAATGTGAGGATGGTTTCGGGAACTAACTAACTGCTATATAAGATATATTACCTCCGATTACCACTAACTGAAACGTTTGACAGATGGAAAGAAGATTTGATATGACAAATTTCGAGCAATCTTTAAAGGATCAGGCCGATCAATTTAGCATGCTGCCGTCCAAAAGGGTATGGCATGGCATTTATAATGATTTGCATCCGGGTAGCAAATGGCCTTCTATTGCCGTTGGATTCGTATTCTTATTTACCCTTCTCGGCATTGGTCATTTAAATAATACGGGTAAGCAACATAATGCAATGATTCCGTCTTCAGAAACTAACGGCCCTGAAATTACAGAAAATGAAAAAGCACCGGTTCATACAATTGATAAAAAGCACAGTTCAGGTGTTGCAGCCCTTCTATCGCAAACAAACTCTTCCGAAACTCCAAATTCATTTTTTGAAGAGAACAAAAACAACGGCGCGGTTCCTGGGTTAACAGGTAAAATAATTCCGCTCTATCCTGAGGCCACCGGTTTAACTAAGAATATTGATGACCAGGAAACACTCACCGCAAAGTCCTACAACTTTTATCCTCCCGTGGGCGATAAAATAAATATCGGCGCTTCCACAAATAATTTTGATCAGGTTGCTACTTCCGGGCAGGCAGAATCTCTAACGGAAGTTCCTGTTGTAAAAAACGAAGTTCCATTTACGGTTAGTGCTGAATTCGCTGATTCATTAAAATCCGGTGCTGCCCAATTAATATTGGAACCTGTTCCTTTAGACAAAACAACGGAGGATAATGAAACAATTGAGAACAACCGGGCGAATGAAACTTCAGCAGCCGCGATTCATTTACTCAAAAAAAGAAATGAAAGAATACAGTGGCTTTATTTTGTAACTCCCGCTGTTAGCACCGCTACTTTTGACGGAAAACCTTATCCTCCCCCTGCTAATTCTAATCTTTCACCCGTCATACCGGGACCTAATCAAAATAAATATGGCATGCTTTATAAGGCAAGACTGGGTTACCAAATTGGGACTGAAATGCAGTTCGCCTTTACAAAAGAATGGCGCCTTACTGCCGGAGGCCATTTGTCCTATTCAGGATACAATGTCATTTCTAACCAGGTTCACCCAACTTTTGCTACTTTAATGCTGATGGATAATAATAGCGGATCGCCACATGTTCGCAGCTACATCACCCATTATGGAAACGGTGAAGGTCAGAATCAGATCTCATTGTCGAACTACAGTTACCAGTTTTCCATCCCCTTAGGTTTGCAATATGCAATTTTTGAAAACGGCAAGTTCATGATCAATCTCTCTTCTTCCGTAGAACCTTCCTTGATTTTAAAGAGTAATGCTTATATCATTTCTTCCGATGGCAGATATTATGTGAATGATCCAGATCTGCTAAGGAAAATCAATGTGAGTGGAAATTTCGGATCCTTTATTACCTTCAAATCCGATAAAATAAAATGGCAGCTTGGGCCAAATATCCGTTACCAACTATTGTCAACTTACCAGAAGATTTATCCTGTCAAAGAACATCTTATTGATTATGGCATAAGAATTGGGATTTCAAGATAAAAGGAAATTTGGCTTTTCATTGAAATAATCCTTATTTTTTCCATGCATGTAATGGTCGTTGCTTCGTACCCTGCAACGACTTTTTTTTATTTGTAAATTTGCATGATGCACAAAATATTTACCATCCTTTTTTTTGGCGCAATTGCAACGGGCTGCCATTCTTCGAATGAAAAAATAAAAGAGATGCCATTTTCCGACAGTGAAAGAGTGGAAACCTTTTTTCCTGTAACCGATTATTTGAAAGGCCAGTTAAGTGAATTGGATAGCGTGCAGGTAACGCCTTTGAAAACGATTACTGTAAATGGCAAAACCGATTCGATCTGGGTAAAAAGAAATGCTATTCGTGCTTTTGCGGCTCCTTTTCTAACACCGCAGATCGATTCCGCATCAATGGCGCCCTATTTTTCTGAAAAGTCTTTTCTCGACCAAACTATTTATTCTTTTACGTTTACTTATGATCCGAAAGGGATTTTGCCCGATAGTCTGCCTTTGATACATTGGGATGTATATATTGATCCTGAAAAAAATACCGTTCAGCGGATTTATCTTGTAAAAGAAAATTCAGAAGGGGACGGAAAAAAGATTACCCAGCTAACCTGGAAATCCGATTATTCCTGCAGCATTCGCACCATAACTCAAAAGCAGGGAAAGGAACCGGAAATCCGGGAAGAGAAAATGGAATGGAAATTTTGAACCGTTAATTGCAGAACCAATGACATCCGAGGTTTTTCAAACTATAATTAAAACTTTACCCGCCGAACCTGGAATCTATAAATATTTTGATGGCTCGAATGAATTGATTTATGTAGGTAAGGCGAAGAATATCCGAAAGCGGGTGAGTTCCTACTTTACCAAAACTTTTACCGGCTATAAAACGCATGAGCTGGTTCAAAGAATCCAAAAAATCGAGTTCACGATCGTTGGTAGTGAACAGGATGCTTTTTTATTGGAGAATTCCCTCATCAAGCAATTTCAACCAAAATATAATATCAACCTCAAGGATGATAAAACCTATCCTTATATTGTCATTAAGAATGAACCTTTTCCAAGAATATTTTTAACCCGCAATAAAATAAATGACGGATCAGAATATTTAGGTCCATTTACTTCAGTTGGAAAAGTGAGGGAGTTACTTGCATTTATAAAGGAGTTTATTCCTTTGCGCACATGCAAATTGAACCTGACAGATCAAAACATTCAAAAAAAGAAATTTAAAGTATGCCTCGAATATCATTTGGGAAATTGCAAAGGGCCCTGTGAGGCGCTACAAAGCAAGCAGGAATATGATGAAGGCCTTCAGCAGATAAGGCAAATGATAAAGGGGAATTTAGGCCCGGTGATTCAAAGATATAAAGAAGAAATGGGCGTTTATGTGTCGCAGTTGCATTTTGAGAAAGCGGAGATCATCAGGAGAAAGTTGGACGGTCTGGAAAATTACCAGGCCAGGTCTGTAATTGTAAGCAAGTCGTTCTCCAATCTCGATGTGTTTTCGATTCTTCGTGAAAACGATATCGCTTATGTGAACTATCTCATGGTTCAGAATGGGACAATCGTTCAAACGCATACAGTTGTTTTAGAAATTAAACTTGATGAAACAAATGAAGAAATCCTGGCGATGGCGATCATTGATCTCAGAAAAAAATTCAACAGCCTTGCATCGGAAATAGTGATTCCTTTCCCGATAGACTATAGCGGTGAGGACTTCACTTTTACTATTCCAAAAGCTGGGGACAAAAAGAAATTGCTTGAACTTTCCGAAAAGAATGTGAACTATTTCATTGAGGAAATGAAGCGGAAAAAAATGCTGCAGCTGGAAGGCAAGACAGATATTGAAAAACAAAAAGTGCTCTTGCAATTAAAAGAAGACCTGCATCTGCCGCAGACTCCCAACGCAGATTGAATGTTTTGATAATTCCAATTTTCAGGGAAGTTACCCGGTAGCAGCAATGGTTTATTTTAAAAATGGTCTTCCCGACAAAAATGAATATCGGAAATTCAATATAAAAACCGTTTCCGGAATTAATGATTTCGCAAGCATGAAAGAAGTGGTTTCGAGAAGGTATAAAAGGCTTTTAAAAGAAGCAATTCCTTTGCCGCAGTTGATCATTATCGACGGCGGAAAAGGCCAGTTAAACGCCGCCATCGAAGGTTTGAAAGAAATAGGAATGGAAGGAAAATCAACCGTTGTCGGGCTTGCAAAAAACGTAGAAGAAATATTTTTTCCCGGCGATAAGGAATCGATAAAGCTTCCCTGGAACAGTGAAAGCCTGAAACTCATCAGGAGGATCAGGGATGAAGTGCATCGGTTTGGAATCACATTTCATCGAAACCAGCGGAGTCGAGGCACATTTGTGAACGAATTGGAAATGATAAAGGGCATTGGAAAAAATACCGCAGACACGCTTTTAAAAAAATATAAGTCTGTAAAAAAAATTAAAGACCTTTCATTGGAAGAGCTGGCGGTAACAGTTGGAAATTCAAAAGCATCTATTGTTTATCAATATTTCAAATCAGCGAAAGCCGGAGACGGGACCGTCCCAGTTAACGAGTAGGGGATCCTCAAAAAAGTTCAAAAAAAGTACGGCTGCTGAAGAAAAAATAAGTGAAACGAAAAGGGAATAAGTCGGGAAAGAAGGTCAAAGCCACCGCTTGAAAAAATCTTCCTTCAGGCATAAAAAAGGGGCCCGGATTAAAATCCAGCCCCGTTTAAAATCCAATATCCTATGAAAAACCGCTGCGAATATAGAAAAAATTAATGAAAAGTGGTTGAGGGTGAGGTAATTTTTTTGATTTTGAAATTTTTGCTCCCCCCGTAGCGGGCAGGAATTTTCTCCTCTGTTGCGGCATGGGAGGGCGTTGTTATTGAATAGGTAGGGATTTTTTTAGAACAAATAATTGTAGCTTTGAAAATTGCCAAATCGATTCGTCTGTGCATTACAGCCACAACTAAAAGCCAAAACGAAAGGAAGAAATGACTTGCTATGAATTGGAAAATTTTGCAAAGCAAATGGCTGCGGGAGATGAAATTGCCTTCCGGAGAATTTTTGATTTTTACTGGATCAAAATTTATAAAGTGGCATTAGGTTTTAGTAAATCTCAGGAAATGGCTGAGGAAATTACCCAGGATATTTTTGTAAAGGTTTGGCTGGAGCGCTCAAAATTTGCAAATCTGGACAATACAGAGGCTTATTTATATACCATTGCCCGCAATCACATTTATAATTGCCTTCGAAAAAAGGTCATGTCATTTTCACTGGTAAGCGAACCTGACCAAATAGTTCCAATGGAAGCTCGCTGCCCCGAGAGGCAGCTTATTTTTAAAGAATCCCTGGCATTAATCAATGAAGTGGTAAGTGAACTACCACCCCAGCAACGAAAAGTATTCAATCTCAGTCGCAATCTCGGCTACTCTCATGAACAGATCGCCGATGAACTTCATTTATCAAAGCAAACTGTCAGATCTCATATGAAGCAAGCCTTGCGCACAATTCGTATCCGCTTGAATATGAATGCCCCATTCCTCATGTTTTTACTTCACATAAGCAATCTATTCTCAGAATAAATTTTTCTTTCTTCTACCCCCTCCTGTTTTTATTTGTGTCATTAGTAATAGGGCCGGCCTCTGCTTTTAGAGTATTCAATTCTAAGTTCAGAATGTCGGTGCAATTAAATATGCCATACGACCGGATAAAGTTTTTATTACACGAGTACTTCCAGGATACTATCACGGAGCATGAGATGCATGAATTGAAGGAATGTTTTCAGAAAGAAGAAAACTCGGTTTTTTTTAAGGATTTAATTGGCAGGGCATTGCAAAAACAATCATCTGGAGATTTTGAAACAATTCTGAATGGGGATCAATTGTTTAAAAATATCATGGAAAAAGCTAATTCTGGGAATAATTCATTCCAGACAGCAAAAGTGAGGAGAATGCATTGGATTCGAAATATCGCAGTTGCCGCATCCATAACGCTTTTCATTGGAATGTTTTGGATGATGAAAGAAAATGGAAAATCAGGAAACATCAGTTTTAAGAAGCATGAAACGGGAAAAAGCTTGGCCGATTATGTACTGCCAGGGTCTAATAAAGCCAGATTAATCTTGGCGGACGGAAAAGTGGTTATGCTGGATAGCAATAGCTTAGGTAATGTTTCTTCCCAGGGCGCTTCGGCAGTGAGCAACAAGGATGGAGAATTGATTTATCATTTATCAAAGGGGAAGGCTGGCGCTGAAGTGATGATTAATACTTTATCCGTTCCTAAATCGGGGCAGTATAAATTACAACTCGCTGATGGAACAACCATTTGGATGAATTCAGCTTCAACTTTACGGTATCCTGTCTCTTTTCCCGGTACTGTTAGGGAAGTAGAGCTTTCAGGAGAGGCCTATTTTGAAGTGGCCCCGGATAGGCAGAAACCATTTATTGTAAAATTAAGAAATGATGCACGCGTGCAGGTGCTCGGTACATCCTTCAATATTAACGCCTATGAAAATGAATCCGAATTGCTGACAACATTGCTCGAAGGTAAAGTGAAAGTTTCAGCCGGAAATGTTCAGGTTGATTTAATAGCTGGACAACAATCCAGGCTTGATGGGGCCGGAAATCTCAGGATCATTGAGAAAGTTCACACTGACGAGGTGATAGCGTGGAAAAATGGACAGTTTATTTTTAAAAGAACAGACCTTAAAACATTACTGCGGCAGTTGGAACGGTGGTATGATATAGAGGTTGAGTACAAAGGGAATTATTTTGGAGACAGGTTTAGCGGAACAGTTCCCCGCACTTCAAATCTATCCCAGGTGCTAAAGATTCTGGAGTTGAGCGAAGTTCATTTCCAGATGGAAAAGAAAAAACTAATTGTAATGCCCGCTTTTAATAATTAGAAGTGGAATTTCCCGAATAAGTGTATATGTAATTTTTAAAACCAAAATTAAACTAAGTGATGCAATCAAAGGTTTTTCTAATGCAAAATCGTGTTTTACCAGCAGCTAATATGAAGGTTGGGGGAACGCCTTTTATTTCCTCGGCTCAAAATGGCAGGAAACCGAAAACTATGGAAAGAAAAATGTTTTTTAAACTCAAATTATTGGTTGTTTGCCTTTTCGCCACAATGCTCCAATTGTCAGCTACGGCTTTTACGCAAACCATTACCATGTCCAAAAAAGGCGTTCACCTCGAACAAGTGATTCAAGAAATTGAAAAGCAGAGCGGGTATCATTTCTTTTATAACGAAAGGCTTTTGGAAAGCGCGGGCAAAGTTAGCCTTGAAGTAAGAAATGCGACGCTTGAAAATACTCTGGAGAAGTGTTTTGCCAATCTTCCGCTTACTTATTCGATTTTAGATCAAACGATAGTGATAAAGCGCAAGGAAGGAATTGTTAAGGTCACCGCTTCCGCTGTTCATGCGGTTTTAATGGATATTTCGGGAAAAGTTGTATCAGAAAAATCTATTCCACTTGCGGGAGTTAGCGTTATGGTAAAGGGCACCAGCAAAGGAACCTCGACTAATAAAGATGGAGAATTTGCTTTGGCCAATATTGAACCCGGCGCTATTATCGTTTTTTCCATGACAGGATATAAAACATTAGAAAGAAGTGTTCCTTCAAACGGCAGGATATTGGTGCAAATGGCAGAAGAAATTGCGGTGATGCAGGATGTGGTTATCACAGGTTATCAAAGCATAAAAAGAAGACAATTTACCGGAGCTGCAACAACCCTTAAAGCAGACGATGCGAAAATTTCAGGTATAACCGATGTAAGTCGCATGCTGGAGGGCAGGGTTGCTGGCGTTTCTATTCAAAACGTTTCAGGCACATTTGGAGCCGCCCCTAAAGTAAGGGTTAGAGGCGCTACCTCAATTTCAGGTGAAAATAAACCCTTATGGGTGGTTGATGGAATGGTATTGGAAGACATGGTAAATATCTCCAATGACCAGCTTTCAAGTGGTGACCCGTCCACCTTGCTTGGTTCGGCGGTGGCAGGACTAAACCCGGAAGATATTGCTACTTTTGAAATTCTTAAAGACGCCTCGGCAACTGCATTATATGGGGGGCGGGCCATGAACGGAGTAATCGTAATTACCACGAAGAAGGGCCGTTCCGGAAAACCTGCAATAAATTATTCCAGCAATTATACTGTAAAATTAAAGCCCAGCTATTCCAATTTTAATATAATGAACTCTGCGGATCAGATGTCGGTATATTCAGAAATGATGCGAAAAGGATGGCTTAATTATTCAGATGCCCTTCGTGCATCCGATGGTGGCGTCTTTACTAAAATGTATCAGCTCATAAGCAATTATGATGAAACAAAGGGATCATTTGGTCTTGAAAACACATCTGAAGCGCGCGCAGCTTTCCTGGAAAGATATGCCAGGAACAACACCAATTGGTTTGATATTCTCTTTAGAAATTCTCTTACTCAAGAACATTCCATCAGTATCTCATCAGGCACGCCTGAAGCACAATATTATTTTTCAACAAGCTTCCTCGATGATGCTGGTTGGTCCATTAGTGATAAAGTGAAGCGCGTAACTGCAAATATGCGGGCAAATTATAAGTTGTCAGATAAATTGACCGCTGGCTTATCAACGGTCGGAGCAGTAAGGATGCAAACTGCACCGGGATCTAACAGCAGGGTTGCAAATGTGGTAGAAGGAGTTTACACGCGTGATTTTGATATCAATCCATTTTCATACGCATTAAATACGAGCCGCGTATTAACCGCATATGATGAGAAGGGCAATCTGGAATATTTTAACCGCAATTATGCGCCTTTCAATATTCTCAACGAATTGTCAAACAATTCTATAAACCTGAACATGGCTGATATTCGCTTGCAGGGCGAGCTTGGTTATAAATTTTCAAAAAATCTTGAATTTAATTCCATAGCAGCTGTGAGATTTGTGAAAACGACCCGGGAACACAAAATCCGGGAGCAATCGAACATGCCGATGGCTTACAAGGCTAATTATGATAACGTAACCAATAGCAGAAACAGGTTCTTGTATAATGATCCTGATAGTCCTGATGCAGACAAGGTAGTAGTATTGCCACAAGGTGGATTTTACAACCGTACAGAAGATCAATTGCTTAATTATAATATTCGTAATACCTTAAACTGGAAAGGAAATATCAATAGTCAGAACTCACTCCAGGTTCTTGTTGGTCAGGAAATTAAATCTACTGATCGTCAAAATGCCTGGAATAATGGATTCGGATATCAATACGACAAGGGAGGCATTCCTTTTACAGATTACAGGATCATTAAGCAGATGCTCGAAGGGAATTTTAATTATTTTGGAATGCAGGAATATTATGATCGCAATGTGTCAGTTTTCTCCAATGCAATCTATTCATTCGATGATAAATATATTTTTAACGGTACATTCCGGTATGATGGATCTAACCGAATGGGCCAATCCCGCAAAGCCCGTTGGCTTCCAACCTGGACATTAAGTGGTGCTTGGAATATCAATGAGGAAAAGTTTATGGAAAGATTCCAAAAGCTGGATTATTTTAAACTTCGGGCCTCTTATGGTCTTACAGCAAGTATTGGGTCTGCAACCAATTCTTCAGTGGTTTTGGAGAACACATCAACACGCCGGCCCGTTTTCTCTGATATAGAATCTCAAATTGTCATTTCTAACCTGGAGAATTCTGAACTTACCTGGGAAAAGCAATATGAGCTTAATACAGGAATTGATATGAGCTGGCTGAAAGGTAAATTCTCTTTAACATTGGATGTTTATGAAAGGAGTGGGTTTGACCTTATCAGCTCTATCCGTACTTCAGGAATTGGCGGACAGTCGGTAAAAATTGCCAACTATGCAGACATGAAATCTCATGGAGTAGAAGTGACCCTGGGAACAAAACTCCTTAATACCAGCAACTGGACCTATCAAACAAATCTGACTTTTGGATATAATACTAACAAGATTGTAAATCTCAAAAATACTCCCCGCATCATAGACCTGATTCGTTCAGAAGGTGGACCGAAGGAAGGTGCTACAGTTAGAGGATTGTATTCAATTCCGTTTCTGGGTTTAAATCCGGAAAACGGCATGCCTTTATTCGTTAACGAAGATGGCAAGTCAGCCTCTGGTGTTTATGTGCAAAGTTTGAATACCTCCTATTTGAAATATGAAGGTTCAATAGATCCGTTGGTAACCGGAGGATTTAATAATACGCTTCGCTTTAAAAATCTTTCCCTCAATGTTTTCTTCTCCTATCAGGCAGGAAACAAGATCCGTCTGGATGCTGCTTACAAAACGAGGTACACTGATCTTGACGCAATGCCTAATGAATTTTTTGACCGCTGGACATTGCCAGGCGATGAAAAATCAACTAATGTTCCTTCCATACTATATATGCTTGATGCAGGTGGACTAAGCGGGGTATATCCTTATTCCAATTATAATTATACAAACGTTAGGGTAGCAGATGGTTCTTTCGTGCGCCTCAAGACTGCTTCCTTGCAATATAACGTGGTAGCACCGTGGCTTAAATCTGTTGGTGCGAAAAATCTTTCATTTGGCCTCGTGGCCACTAATGTTCTGGTTAATTTATGCCGATCCATTGCTAAAAGGGCAGGATCCTGAATTTTTCCAATCCGGTGGAGTCGCTATGCCAATGCCTCGTCAATTTACTTTAACAGCTAAACTTGGTTTCTAAATAAAAAAATTATTAAAATGAAAATAAAACCGTCTTTTTTCATATCTGCAGCAGCTCTGCGGTTACTGCTATGCATAGCATTTATTGCTGGGTTTTCTTCCTGCAAAAAATTTCTAGAAACTTTACCGGATCAGCGAACGGAATTAACTCCCGTGATTGGGATGGTTTGCACCAATGTCAAGTGTATATCGCCAGTGCCGGGAGGCAGGTCAAGTACCAGGTAATCCAGTTCGCCCCACAGGCGATCTGTTACAAACTGTTTCCAGTGCCGATGACACCATCGGGCCACGCAGTACCACTGCTTGCTTTTCGTCAATCAACAGGCCGATGGATAGTGCTTTGATGCCCTCCACTTCAATAGGTACAATATAGTGCTTGCCATCAATGTTTTGCACCGCAGGGCGCTGGCCGCGCAGGCCAGAACATGATGGGAATGGGTGGAGGTGTATATTGATGAACAGGTTCTTAAGACCATTTCGCGGTCGTGCAACCACAACCGATCTGGATTTGCCCGCCACCTTACGTGCCACCAGGATGATGTTTACGTGGCAACATACCCTTTGTCCTTGCGGTGGGTGGTAACGCGTAAATCAAACTCAATATCCACTATTGCCGATGCCGATACCCGTTCGTGTATGGCATTGATGCAATCGTCCTTAATCTGGTCTTTTAAGGGGCATGATGGCGTGGTCAATACCACTTTGAAACTGACGGTATTGCCATTTCTGCGTACATCCTCAATCATATTGAGGGTTACCAAATCTTTCTTTAAATCTGGGTCGTTTACATGGCTTAGCGCCGAGATAATATCTTCTTTCGAAAAACTCATTTACACACTGATTTTTGCTAGCAACAAAGATACGGATAAAACGGTTCTTTTGATGCTTTAGGTTTCACGCAAAGACGTGTAGGATGCTGTGCTCACCCCTAAATCCCCTAAAGGGCAGGGCTGTTTCATTCTGGTTGATTTGCTTTTCATTAGCTCCGCGTCTTTAGCGCGGGGGTATTAGACTGGGACATGGATGGTCGCGGAGCAAGTTTTGGGGTAGACCGAAGTCCGAGTCGCGCGACCCTCTTTGTTGGGGCCGTAAATCCCCGGCCTAAAGGGACCGGGGCTATTTAAATAAAAGGCAATCATTTTCTAGAATAAAGAAACCACCCTGCCCTAAAGGGGACTTCTGCGTGTAGAGATTCGTATGTAAAGATGCCATCGCTTAAAGCGATGGCGTCTTTTGCACCACCTTACAAGTCCCTTTAGGGGATTAAGGGGTCGCGTACGGTAATCAAAAATCTCAATATCCCCACCAGTACCTAAAAGGCACGTTCGGGCGGGCACCATCTCAAAATATGTCATCCTGAGCGCAGCCGAAGGGCTCAACATCCCTATCACCACGTACCTATCGCAATCCAGTTCACAGTTACGGCAGTTGTTTGGTTGTGGGTGGGTGATGGCGAGCTTAGGTACAGGCTGCCGGTAACGCCAGTGGCGGAGGCGAAGGAATACGACATGTATGCCGACCGTGCCCTACTAATCCATCTTGCGATGTGAATGTGATAGTAGGCGCAGCGCTGAATGTTGCGGGAACGTGATGGTTTGTGTAGCCAACACATAGCTGTGGTCAGTGGCATTGGTCCAAGCTTGGCCTGATGCCAATGATGCAGCTGCCCCAGCATATCAGCATCCTTCCTATTTTGATGGAGCCTGATGGTGCGTTGTCAAACGCGCCTGCCAATGCTGTGGCGGTAACGGTACCGTTTACTTCCAGTGGTGTTGCAGGGGTGCTGGTACCGATACCTACATTAGTGTTGCCGGTAGCACCGTTGACTACCGTTAATACTGCCCAGCACCACGGTGTTGCTAGTAGTAGCGTAAGCATTGACACCAATGGCGGTGGCATTGGTAAAGTTCCTGCACTTACTGTTGGCGTTGAAACCTATCAATGTGTTGTTGACCCGGGTGGTATTTCTTGTACCTGCCAAACCACCCAGGGCAGTATTGTACTGCCCGGTAGGTTGTTCAGCAATGATTGGTATAACCCACCGCGGTGTTTTCACTTGCGGTGTTGTAATAAAGCGCCTCGAAACCATTGGCGGTGTTGTTGCCGCCAGTTTGGTTGGTAAACAATGGCATGGCACCAGTGCCTGTATTGTTATTGGCGGTGGTGTTGTTCCTGTTGGCGCTGTAGCCACTCGCGGCATTGTCGGCGCCTGTTGTGTTGTCGTACAAGTGCTTCAAAACCAAAGCCGGCATTTTCTGATGAGGTGGTTGCCCTCAAGGCATCCCTACCGAATGCGGCATTGCGTATGCCTGTGCTGTTTGCAAACAGTGCATGGTCGCCAAAGGCGGTGTTCACTACGCCAGTGGTGTTGAAATGTGACATAAGCTTGGTTGCCCATCGCCGTGTTGGCTGCACCAGTGTTGTTGCTGTACATGGCTTGGTAGCCAATCGATTGTTTTCGGTACCGCTAGTGTTGGTGAACAATGCTTGATAACCCATTGCAGTGGTGCTGGTAGCAGTGCTTGCTGTTGCCTGCTTGGTAACCGATTACCGACATACCCGCACTGGAGATGCGGCCAGCCTTTTGGTTGTTCACACGGATGTTTACCGGAATGTTGTCGGTGGTACCTATAAAGTTGGTTCCATCCACGGTGCTTGCGTTGCCCAGCAATCCCCATGCATAGTGGTTACGGTGGTGGTGAGCATCGGTCCAAGTGGCGGTACCGTTGGCATCCGATAGCATTATTCTACCTACGCTTTGGTTGCCATCCACCATGCGGATATTTCCTACCACGTGAAGTTTGTCCAATGGCGAACTGGTACCGATACCTACATTTGCACTGTTACCCAACACCAAACTGTTGCTGGTAGCTACTGATGCATTGGCACCTATGGCGGTGGCGTTGGTGAGTGCTGCCGTACTTACGTCGGCGGCATATCCCAACAAAGTATTGCTTGACCCTGTGGTATTGGTGATCCAGCCGTAGCGGCCCAATGCCACATTTTGGGTACCGGTGGTATTTGCGTTCATGGCAGATGTACCCAAGGCTGTATTGTTGGCACCGCTAACGGTTGCCAATAGCGCTTGGTAGCCCATAGCCACGTTGTTGCTGGCTGTTGCTAACTTCAGTGCTTCCTTACCGACGGCGGTATTTTGATTACCGGTGGAGTGGTGTTGGCAATGCCTGACGGCCGATGGCTGTATTGTCGTTACCCGTGGTGTTTGATAGAGGGCACGTATCCTGCAGCGGTGTTGCCGCCACCAGTGGTATTGTTTGACAAGTGATTGATAACCCAATGCTACGTTGGCCAACCCTGTGGTATTGGCTAACATGGATTGGTAACCCATTGCCACATTTAATGCACCAGTGGTATTGGTTGCCATGGATTGAAAACCTACTGCTACGTTTAGTTCGCCAGTAGCATTGGCGTTCATGGACAAGGACCCGACTGCGTATTGTAGTCAGTAGTGGTAGTTGAACGCAACGATAGGTAACCGATCCCACGTTGTTGCCACCCGCGGTATTGGCATTTAAGCATCCTTTCCAATGGCGGTATTCCTGGTGCCAGTGGTGTTAAGGTACAATGAATAAGTACCCACGGCGGTGTTATCATTGCCTGTAGTGCTATTTGCCAATGAATTAGAGCCAACGGCAGTATTGTCGATACCAGTGGTGTTGTTTAACAATGATAAGGCGCCCACAGCGGTATTGTCGCTTGCAGTGGTGTTTGAGTTGAGCGTCCTGAATCCTACGGCAGTATTTGCATTGCCAGTGGTGTTCACTATCAATGCCTCCCTACCCAAGCCGGTGTTCCAAAAACCTGTGGTATTGGCTTTTAGTGCTTGGTCGCCAAAAGCGGTGATGTCGCTGCCAGTATAAGCAAGCCCAGCTTGATAGCCGAAAGTAGTAGCACCCGGGGCAGATTTTCCCGATGCCACATTGTTCATTTTGAAAACAAGTGCAACGCTGTCAACAGTACCAATAAAATTGGTGCCTGCTGTGGTTCCCGTGTTGCCCAACAAGCCCCAAGCATTGGCAGTTACAGTGGCAGTTGGGCTTGTCGGAGTCGGTACCATTGGCATCCGACACCATTATCCTGCCTGCAGCTTGGTTGCCATCCACCATGCGGATGTTGCCTACCACGTGCAACCTATCGGCAGGTGCAGTGGTGCCAATACCAACATTAGTATTGGCAGTAGCACTGTTGGTGCCGTTGATACTACCCAACACCAAACTATTGCTTGCCGTTACATACGAGTTGGCGCCGATGGCTGTAGCATTGGTAAGGCCAGCGGCATTTACGTCGGCAGCATACCCAACCAATGTGTTGCTTGAACCTGTAGTGTTGGTGATGCCAGCTGAGCGACCAACTGCCACGTTTTGGATACCAGTGGTATTTGCGTTCATGGCAAAGGCACCCACGGCAGTATTGTTGGCACCGGTACCGGTTGACAATAGCGCTTGGTAGCCCATAGCCACGTTGTTGCTAGCTGTTGAGAGTTTCAGTGCTTCCTTACCAACGGCAGTATTTTGGCTACCTGTAGAATTGCTAACCAGTGCTTGGCGGCCAACCCCGGTGTTGTCGTTACCCGTTGTATTCAATACCAATGCATTGTAGCCTTCGGCGGTATTGCCACCACCAGTAGTGTTGCTGTAAAGCGCCTGGTATCCCGACGCCACGTTGGCTAAACCAGAGGTGTTTGAATACATGGCTTGATAGCCCACCGAATTATTCAAAGCACCTGTGGTATTGGTAAACAGCGATTGAAAACCAATTGCCACGTTTTGCGCACCAGTGGTATTGAATAGCATGGCTTGGGTGCCCAAGGCAGTATTGCCATCGGCTGTGGTGTTTGGAAACAGGGCTTGGTACCCTGCTGCCACATTAGAATGGCTGTGGTGTTTGAATACAATGCCCTATAACCGCTGGCACTGTTGAAGCTTCCCGTGGTATTGGCATTCAGTGCATCTTTACCTAAGGCTGTGTTTTGGCTACCGGTTGTATTGAGATAAAGTGAATAATTGCCTACCGCTGTGTTTTCACTGGCGCTGCTGTTGTTGGTCAACGCATTGGAACCAATGCCAGTATTGCCTGATCCTGTATTGGAAAACAGTGTCAATACACCTACGGCAGTGTTGTCGTTACCACTGCCGTTTACATACAGTGTAGCAAAACCCAAGGCAGTATTTGCACTTCCAGAGGTATTGCTTTTCAGAGCTTCCCTGCCAATACCAGTGTTCCAAAAACCCGACGTATTGGCCTTCAATGCTTGATCACCAAAAGCAGTTAAATCAGTGCCAGTGTAAGCGAGACCTGCTTGGTATCCGAACTGGGTAACACCCGGTGCCAATATTCCTGAAGCCACATTGTTCACTTTGAAAACAAGTGCAACGTTATCGGCAGTACCAATAAAATTGGTACCAGCCGTTGTGCCTGTGTTGCCTAGCAATCCCCATGCATTCAATGCGCCATCGGCACCTGTTGCTCCTGTTGCTCCTGTGCTCCTGTTGCTCCAGTCTCCCGTTGCTCCTGTTGCTCCAGTGCTCCTGTTGCTCCTGTTGCTCCTGTGCTCCTGTTGCACCTGTTGCTCCTGTTGCTCCAGTTGCTCCAGTAGCTCCTGTTGCTCCTGTTTACCTGTGCACCCGTTGCTCCTGTACCTCCTGTTGCTCCTGTTGCTCCTGTTGCTCCTGTTGCTCCTGTTGCTCCTGTTGCTCCTGTTGCTCCTGTTGCTCCCGTGTCGCACCTGTTGCTCCTGTTGCTCCTGTTGCTCCTGTAGCTCCTGTTGCTCCTGTTGCTCCTGTTGCTCCTGTGGCTCCTGTTGCTCCTGTTGCTCCTGTTGCTCCTTTGCTCCTGTGAGTCTCCTGTTGCTCCTGTAGCTCCTGTTGCTCCTGTTGCACCTGTGCTCCTGTTGCTCCTGTCGTCTCCTGTTGCTCCTGTTGCTCCTGTGCTCCTGTTGCTCCTGTATCTCCTGTTGCTCCTGTTGCTCCTGTTGCTCCTGTTCGCTCCTGTTGCTCCTGTTGCTCCTGTTGCACCTGTTGCTCCTGTATCTCCTGTTGCTCCTGTTGCACCCTGTTGCTCCTGTGGCTCCTGTACCAGCTCCTGTGCTCCTGTTGCTCCTGTTGCTCCTGTTCTCCTGATGTCCTTGCTCCAGTTCTCCTGTTGCTCCTGTGTCTCCTGTTGCTCCTGTTGCTCCAGTTGCTCCTTGTTGCTCCTGTTGCTCCTGTGGCTCCTGTTGCTCCCGTTGCTCCTGTCACTCCTTGGTACCCTGACCCGTATCTCCTGTTGCTCCTGTACCTCCTGTTGCTCCTGTTGCTCCCGTTGCTCCTGTTGCTCCTGTGTCTCCTGTTGCTCCTGTTGCTCCTGTCACTCCTTGCGTACCCTGTTGCTCCTGTAGCTCCTGTTGCTCCTGTTGCTCCAGTGTCTCCTGTTGCTCCTGTTGCTCCTGTTGCTCCTGTTGAGTCCTGTTGCTCCTGTTGCTCCTGTTGCTCCTGTTGCTCCTGTTGCTCCCGTTGCTCCTGTTGCTCCTGTGTCCCTGAGTCCTGTTGCTCCTGTACCTCCTGTTGCTCCTGTTGCTCCCGTGTTGCCTGTTGCTCCAGTCGCTCCTGTTGCTCCCTGTAGCTCCTGTTGCTCCTGTTGCTCCTGTTGCTCCTGTTGCTCCTGTTGCCCCTGTGCTCCCTGTTGCTCCTGTTGCCCGTGCTGCCTGTGCTCCTGTTGCTCCTTGCTCCTGTTGCACCTGTTGCTCCTGTTGCACCTGTTGCTCCTGTTGCTCCTGCGCTCCTGTGTCGCCTGTTGCTCCTGTGCTCCTGTTGCATCCTGTCGCTCCTGTTGCCCCGTGCTCCTGTTGCTCCTGTTGCTCCTGTAGCTCCTGTTGCACCTGTGTCTCCTGTTGCTCCCGTTGCTCCTGTTGCTCCTGTTGCTCCTGTTGCTCCTGTATCTCCTGTTGCTGCCCTGTGTGCTCCTGTGGCTCCAGTTGCTCCTGTTGCTCCTGTTGCTCCTGTTGCACCAGTTGCTCCTGTTGCTCCTGTTGCTCCTGTTGCACCAGTTGCTCCTGTTACTCCCGTTGCTCCGGTGTCTCCTGTTGCACCAGTTGCTCCAGTAGCTCCTGTAGCTCCTGTTGCTCCTGTTGCTCCAGTTGCTCCAGTTGCTCCAGTGTTCCCTGTGACTCCTGTTGCTCCTGTAGCTCCTGTAGCTCCCGTTGCTCCGTATCTCCTGTTGCTCCAGTTGCTCCTTGGTCCTTTTGCACCTGTAGCTCCTGTAGCACCTGTGCTCCTTGAATACCTTGTGAGCCTGTATCGCCTGTGCACCTGTTGCACCGTTGCTCCTGTATCTCCTGTTGCACCAGTAACGCCTTGAGACCTGTGAACCAGTATCACCTGTAGCACCCGTTACACCCGTTGCTCCTGTTGCACCTGTCTCCTGTTGGACCGGTCGCTCCAGTACCTCCTGTAGCTCCCGTTGAACCTGTATCGCCTGTTGCACCAGTCCGCCTGAAGACCTGGTGACCTGTATCTCCAGTCGCACCTGTGCTACCTTGAATACCTGTTGAGCCAGTAGCACCTGTTTCACCTGTTGCACCTGTTGCACCTGTAGTTCCTGTTGCACCAGTTCGCCTTGAAGTCCGGTGCACCTGTCTCCCTGTCGCACCTGTTGCACCTGTAGCACCTTGTAGACCCTGTGCACCAGTTTCACCTGTTGCACCCGTTGCCCCTGTACTCCCTGTTGCTCCGGTATTTCCTTGAGACCTGTGAGCCTGTATCTCCTGTTGCACCAGTTGCACCGGTAGCACCAGTTGCTCCCGTTACACCTTGAATACCTTGTGACCCTGTATCGCCTGTTGCACCGGTTGCACCAGTACACCGCGTACCGCTCCTGTTGCACCCGTTGCACCCTGTTCTCCTGTTGCTCCTGTTACACCTTGAAGACCTGTGCACCTGTATCTCCTGTCGCACCCGTTGCACCAGTAGCACCTGCGTCCGCTCCCGTTGCACCTGTTGCACCCGTGCTCCTGTAGCTCCCGTCGCACCTTGAGTACCGGTGAACCTGTGGCACCTGTTGCTCCGGTAGCACCGGTCGCACCGGTTGCTCCTACTGCACCCGTTGCTCCGTTGAACCTGTGTTGCCTGTCGCGCCAGCTGCACCTGTTGCACCTGTGTTCCTGTCGCACCCGTTGCACCTGTAGCACCTGTTGCTCCTGTGCTCCCTGTTGCACCCGTATCACCTGTGTAGCCTGTTGCACCTGCAATACCTTGCAATCCCGTTGCACCAGTTGGCAGACTGCTCCATCCACACCTGTTGCTCCCGTAGGGCCAGCAACACCAGGTACATTTGCATGCTCGGCATACAGTGCGTATGGCACACTCATAAACTGGAATGCACCCATCGAATTGTAATTGTTGCCGCCAGTGATATCCACCTGCACCTCGCAGAAAAACGGCCCGTTGCCCCATGGTATGGTGTCAAAAGCACCCTGCTGCACCAACCCTTGGCCTATGATTATGGCAACCAGGCCAAATTGGTTGCTCGATGTTTTATGCTGCTCAATATACACCGCTGCGCCAGTAGCCGTAAGCTGGTGTATAACGATACGGAAATTCATGTTTTGGCTCACCACCAACAAGCCGTTATTGTCCCTCACCACCGTTTGGTAGTTGATGCCCTGTGGGGGAAACGGCCATTGCAAAGGCCGCCAGTAATACCAGTACTGCTGTAAGTAGTTTTTTCATATCGGTGCATTGTGTGGTTGGAAATGAGTAAATTCAAATAGCAATTAAATAGATGTAGCAAAGGTGGGCTTATAGGATTTATGCAACCCACTACAAATACACTACAAGGTTTCACTTCACTTTTCTAATCGCTATTATTGTAACATGAAAAAGCAGTTGGCAGAACTGGAACGGATTTCGGAACTGGGTTCGGACGACATAGCTGTTGCTGCCAAAGAGTTTGAGCGCTTCAAGCGGCGCCACCCAACCGAGACCAACAAGCACGTGGTGGCCAAAATGGAGTTGCTTGAAATAACATTTGCCGTGAACGCTGGCACCTACCAACCCAACAAAGGCAAGGAAGAAAAACTCATTGCGTTCTTTTAAATCAAACAACAACCATGACGATGCCGTGGAAGTGTTGCTGAAAATAGCCCGGCATTATTTTGTAAATGGCGAGGTGCCCCTTGGCGAGCAGGTATTGGAGCGCATCCGCAGTGAATACTATGATAAAATATCGGTTCGCATTGCGGTGAGTTACTTGGTA
>CAVOLS010000016.1:0-133211 GCA_963696835.1 uncultured Chitinophagaceae bacterium
GCCAGCGGCCAATCCTCAAGCGGATCTACCTATAAAACAGGAAGCACGGTTGCCGGAGATATTTCATTGTTTAATGATGGATCTGAAGGCGGAGCGACCTCCGGTTTAAACTGGGGCATTGCTATTAGCAATCTCGGTGGGAAAATCGGATACACCACTGATGCGACAGAAAAAGATTTCATACCGGCCAACCTCGGCCTTGGCGTTGCTTACGTAAAAGTTGTAGACGAAACCAGTAAGATAACTTTCGGCCTTGATGTCAATAAACTTTTGGTTCCAACACCACCAGCTTTAGGCGACTCTGCCGGACTGGCAAACTATCACAACAAAGGGGTGGTGAGCAGTTGGTTCAGTTCCTTTGGCGATGCGCCGGGAGGTTTCAAAGAAGAACTGAAAGAATTTCAGATTTCTGTCGGAGCTGAATATATGTATATGGATCAGTTCGCTTTCAGGGCAGGATATTTTTATGAAAATCCCTTGAAAGGAGATCGCAAATATTTTACTGTTGGAGCCGGATTGAATTACAATATGTTTGGATTGAATTTTTCTTACCTGATCCCTTCAGGAAATGGGGTTAACAGAAATCCATTGTCAAACACTTTGAGATTCAGCCTTGTTTTCAACCTCGATCCTTCCGCCGCTGTGGGAGGCGCCAATCAATAAAAATCGTTTTTACTTATATTTGAACGCCCCAAAAACCGGGGCGTTTTTTTTAAGACAGAATGTTGGAATTGCTTTGGGGAAAATTAAAAATACTTTCAAATGCTTTTTATCAATAAAAGTCTGGAAAAAGTTTGTTTGCTAAACATCAAAAAAATCAGAAATAAATATTCATACAATGCAACCTTTCAGAATTGGATTTGGGATTGACTTTCACCAGTTGGCCGAAGGCCGCGATCTTTGGATTGGCGGAATAAAATTAGAACATTCAAAAGGGGCGGTCGGCCATAGCGATGCCGATGTTCTTATTCACGCGATTTGCGATGCCATGCTCGGGGCCGCATGCCTCGGAGATATCGGATTTCATTTTCCAGATACCGACAATGCGTATAAAAATATCGATAGTAAAATTTTATTATCAAGATCAAATCAACTGATCCGTGAAGCGGGTTATGAAATAGGAAACATAGACTCAACCATTTGCCTTGAGTTTCCAAAAATAAAACCGCACGCTCCTCAAATGAGAAAGGTGATCGCGGAATTGCTTTCCATAAATGAAAATGACGTTTCAATAAAAGCTACAACCTCCGAGAAGATGGGATTCGTGGGCCGGGAAGAAGGCATTTCCGCTTATGCAACGGTTCTCCTGATGGCAAAGTCTTACAAGGACAAAAGTTAGCAAGGTTTTAATCTATTTATTTTTTCCAGTAATCCTATCTTTGACGCCATGCACGATGTAGTTGTAAAAATCATTAACAAGTCGGAAAATAAAAATCCCGAATACGCCACCCCGGGATCTTCCGGGCTCGACTTGAGAGCGAATCTTGCGGCTACTGTGGTTTTGAAGCCTTTGGAGAGGGCCTTAATTCCCACTGGTCTTTTTCTTGAAATCCCCGCCGGGTATGAAGTTCAGGTAAGGCCAAGAAGCGGGCTGGCACTGAAGCACGGCCTAACCTGCCTGAATTCGCCGGGAACAGTTGACAGTGATTACCGGGGCGAAATCAAAATAATTCTTGTTAATCTTTCAAATGAAGAACATACGCTCCTCAACGGAGATCGTATCGCACAGATGGTCGTTTGCAAAATCGAAAAAGCCTTGTTGCAGCCGGTGGAAGAACTTGAATCTTCACTGAGGGGTGAAGGCGGTTTCGGGCACACCGGACATGTTTAATTTATAAAATATCCTGAATGAATTTGTGTTTTAAAATATTGATGGGAATTAGCCTTTTATATGCTTTGAATGGCTGCAGATCTACAAGAAAATTGCATACCGCCGTAACAAAAAAAGATACGACTTTGGCAGGGGTTCCGGGATTGCCCAACTCCGACTCCCTGAGCGAAGCTTCTATCTTCCTCAAGGTTCTTGACAAAAACAGGATCGATTATAAAACCTTTTCAGCCAAAGTTAAAGTGCAATATGAGGACCGGAATGGCAAGCAGCCAGACGTAAACGCTTTTATAAGGATGAAAAAAGACAGTGTTTTATGGGTTTCTATAAACGCAACTTTCTTAAGCATTGAAGCCTTCAGGATACTCATCACGCCAGACACGATCATAATCCTCAACAAGCTCGACAAAGCGGTGGAATATCATCCATTCAGTTACATTGAAAGCATCGCTCACATACCGATGACGTTTGCGAGGCTGCAAAATTTAATAATTGGAAACCCGGTTTACCGCGGGGACAGCATCGTCACTTTCCGTAAAACTGAAAACCATATCCTGATTGGAACCGTTGGAAAATTCTTTAAAAATCTGGTAACGATTTCAGCAACCAACAATTATATCGAAAAAAGCAAGCTCGACGATACTGACATCAGCCAGAACCGGACTGCCGACCTTGTTTATGATAATTATGAAACCACAAGCGGCTTTCCTTTCGCGACTTACAGGGCAATAACAGTAGCCGAAAAAACAAAAGTGGACATCCGCCTTTCGTTCAAGCAATATGAGTTTAACAAGGAATTATCATTTCCATTCACGGTACCGAGAAATTATAAAACAAAATAATTGTTACTTTAAGGACTTGCAGCTTGCATGCTGTTCAATCAATATTCTTACAAAAAAATTCACGTGCATGCCAAAGAAAATTCTAACGGCCCTCGTCTTTTTTCTTACCACGCTTTCTTCTTTCGCCCAGCAACCGGCCGATAAGGACGCCCTGCAAAAGCAACGGGAGCAGTTGAGAAGGGATATCGCAGAAACTGAAAAAACACTGGAGGAAACAAGAAAAACCGCGAAAGTAAATATCGGGCAGCTTTCGCTCATCAACAAGAAGATGGATCTGCAGGGCAAGGTGATCGACAATATAAATGGCGAGATTAAAAACCTGAATGATAATATTTACACTTCTCAGCTCGAAATCAATAAAATGAAGCGCGTTCTCGACACGCTGAAGCTTGAATATGGAAAAAGCATGGTGTATGCCTATAAAAACAGGAGCAATTACGATTTCCTGAATTTCATTTTTTCAGCGAACAACTTCAACGATGCGATCAAGAGAATCGCTTATTTGAAATCCTACCGCACCTACCGGGAAAACCAGGCGGAAAACATTTTAAAGACGCAGGCAATGCTCGAGAATCGGATTGAGGTGCTATCGGGAACAAAGAAGCAAAAAAGTATTGTGCTAAATGAACATGACAAGGAACTTTCGCAGTTGGAAAAGCAGCAGCAGGAGAAAGCCTCTATTGTTAATAAATTAAAAGGCCAGCAAAAAGAACTTACAGAACAGGTAAACGCGAAAAGAAAGCAGGATTTGAAATTGCGCAATGCGATAACGGCCATGATCAAGCGTGAAATTGAAATTGCGAAAGCAGAAGCAGCAAAAAAAGAGAAAGCAAGGCTTGAGGCATTGAAAAAAGCGGAGGCAACCGCCAAAACTGAAGAAACTAAATCTACCCCTGCAACAGTCGCCAAAACATCTGCTCCACCGCCAGCCGCTCCTGCGAAAACAGCCGGAAGCAGCGTGCTCGTAAGCAGCGAGGCCGACAAGGTTCTAAATGCGAGCTTTGAAAGGAATAAAGGGTCTCTTCCCTGGCCGGTGAACGGCTTTGTTATTAGTCATTACGGATTAAATAAATTGCCCGGAAACGTGGATTATTACAATCAGGGAGTAACCATTGGTGCAAAAGTTGGCGAAGCGGTGAAAGCGGTTTTTGATGGGGAGGTAACTCTGGTAAGTTATATTGAAGACAAGCAAGCTGTATTCATAAAACACGGGAAATATTTTACTGTTTATAGCAATCTTGCATCAGCTTCGGTGCAAAGAGGCGATAACGTTAAAACCGGCCAGGTGATCGGAAAAGCCGGCGTTAATGATGACGGAGCAGGACAAGTGGATTTCATACTAATGAAAGAAAGCGATAACGTTAATCCCGAAAGCTGGCTGAGGCGTTAATTTTTTCAGCTCATAAAACTTGAACTATGTCCTTTATTTTTGAAGTCAGGGGGAAAAAACCTTCATGGGGCCAAAACTGTTTTATCGCCCCCAATGCAACGCTTTGCGGCGATATTATTATGGGAGACGATTGCAGCGTATGGTTCAATGCGGTTGTTCGCGGCGATGTAAATTTCATTCGCATGGGCAACAAGGTGAACATCCAGGACGGCGCCGTAATCCATTGCACCTATCAAAAGACTTCCACTCATATCGGAAATAATGTTAGCATCGGACACAATGCAATCGTGCATGGATGCGTTATAGAGGATAATGTGTTGATTGGAATGGGCGCAATAGTGATGGATAACGTAAAAGTAGGGTCAAACAGCATTATAGCGGCCGGTGCGGTCGTCCCTGAAAATACGGTCGTGGAGCCGGGGAGCATTTACGCCGGAGTTCCGGCAAAAAAGATAAAGGATATTTCACAGGAGTTGATAAAAGGAGAAATTGAGCGTATTGCCAACAATTATCTCATGTATTCTGGTTGGTACGAGAAAAAGTAATTAGATGGTATTTATGAATACGTCGTCAGAAAGTGGGTTGTACAATATGATACCTAAAGCCGGAAAAAGTTAACAACTTGCTGAAAATTTTGGAAACAAGTTTGAACAAGAATTAGGCATGAAAAAAGTACTGGTATTCATTTTTTGCTGCTGGATGTTCTCATCCTGTTCAATTTTTAGAAAACAGGAAAAATATGGCTGCCCTACAAATGGCAAAAACGTGGGTGCGGAAAAGATCGCGTCTGGAGATCCTGCAGCAATTAAAGCGGCAAAAAAAGCCGGGAAATTCAAGGGTGCGAAATTGCGGTAACGCATGTGAGCATCGGGAACTTATTTTTAAACTGCAAATCTTATATTCTTTAATCAATCCAATAATTTCAATCCTATGTGCTATCATTTAAAAACAAATCTTGGCGGAACCGAAGCTGTAATAGACGACAATTGCGGTGTCTCTAAATTCTATTCAATTGCCGGAACGCTTGCGGGAAATTTAAAAGTGAAATTTATCAACCAGGTGGACGATTCTGAAACGCTCGATTGGGACTTCAAATACAAGCAGCATTTCCTTACCCTGCATTATAATATCTTCAACGGCGTTTCCATTCTTCCCCTTCATGTTACCAATACAAAAAAAGTAAATAAGGCAGTTGAGCAAGTGGCTAAGTTTTTAGTAAAGAACGCATACTGAAATGCGGAAGCTCCATTAGGGGAAAATAAAAACTTGAATAAAGTTCGTTTGCTGTGATTACAATTCCTTTCTGGAAAATTGAATGAACAGCAGGAAAAACATTCAGCAAAAAAAATGTTTAAAAAAAGTTTGTTTGCTGCATTTTTCTGGTATTAGTACATTTTAATTCAAAAAGCATTTACCATTTTTTTTTCTCGATGGAGTTGAGAATATTCAAATAGCTTATGTAGCGTTCCGGAGAAATTCTTCCTGCCTCAACCGCGGCTCTCACTGCGCATTCGGGCTCTTCAATATGCATGCAATTGTTGAAGCGGCATTCATTGATCAAGGCTCTCATCTCAGGGAAATAATGCGAAAGTTCCTGTTGGGAAATATCCATCAAAGCAAACTCGCGCATTCCAGGTGTATCAATGAGCCTGCCACCAAAAGGCAAATCGAACATTTCTGCAAAGGTTGTGGTGTGAAGCCCTTTACCACTCCATCCGCTCACCACTTGCGTCTTCAACAAAAGCTCAGGAAAGATTGAATTAATAAAAGAAGATTTGCCCACTCCGGAATGGCCACTGATCAAAGTTGTTTTATCCTTCAACACCTCTATTACCCCATCGATTCCCGTTCCGTGGCTAATGCTCATCAATAAAATCCGGTAGCCAATATTTTCATAAACGGATTTCAATTCCTCAAACTTTTCCTGTTCCTTTTTTTTATATAAATCACTTTTGTTGAAAACAATGATGGCGGGAACATGATACGCTTCCGAAGCGATCAGGAACCTGTCTATAAATCCCTGGGAGGTTTTTGGTTCTTTCAAAGTTGCAAACAAGAGGCTCTGATCGAGATTGGAGGCAATTATGTGATGCTGATTTTTATTATGAGGTGACTGCCGTGTAATATAATTTTTCCTCGGATAAATTTCGCTGATAATGACTGAACCTTCAGCAACATCTTCTTTCTGTGCTTCAACGAAATCCCCTACTGCCAGTGGATTCGTCGAAGTGATCTCATTAATTTTAAATTTCCCTTTAATGCGTGCGTTAAAAAGTTCGCCATCCTCATTCCTGATCTGATACCAGCTTCCGGTCGATTTATAAACTAATGCTTTCATGTCGCGAAATTAAGGTTTGGCCGATTTAGGATGGTTTTATAATAATTTCCGGCCTGCATCAAGGGAACTTTTTAAATAGGGTATATCGCAAAAGCATTTCAATAAAGAGCAATCCCATTGCGATAAAAATGAAGGGATAAAATTTTTCGGTAAACCTGTGAAATGTCGTGATTTCCACTTTCGATTTTTCCAACTGGTCTATTTCCTTATATATATTTTGGAGGCTCGAGTTGTCTGTCGCCCTGAAATATTTCCCTCCGGTTTCAGTTGCTATATTTTGAAGCAGTTTTTCATCAATAGCCACTTTTTGATTTTGCATCACAATTCCTAAAGGAGTGCTGACTGGTGTTGGGGCATATCCGTTTGTTCCCACGCCGATTGTATAAACTTTTATCTTGAAAGTTTTCGCAATCTCTTTGGCTGTTGATGGATCGATCAATCCGCCATTGTTCACACCATCGGTCAAGAGGATGATCACCTTGCTTTTCGACTTGCTGTTCCTTAACCGGTCAACGCCCGTGGCAAGCCCGGATCCAATGGCCGTACCGTCTTCCAGCAACCCGCTTCGAATCTGCCTGATCTGGTTGATGAGAACGTAATGATCTGTGGTTAGCGGGCATTGGGTAAAACTTTCTCCCGCGAAAATAACCACTCCAATCCTGTCGGAAGGGCGGTTATTTACAAAATCTATGGCTACATTTTTGGCTGCCTCCATTCTGTTCGGACTAAAATCCTGGGCAGTCATGCTACCGCTAACATCAATGCATAGAACGATATCCACCCCTTCTCCTTCCCTCTGTGTTTCATCAAATTTATTTTGCGGACGCGCCAGGGCAATGATGATGCAGCTAAGCGCGAGAAGCCTTATAACAAAAGGCGACTGCCGGAAAATATTTTTCCAGGAACGGAAATTAGATAACCCTTTTACGGTAGAGATTTTCAAGGCGGCAGCCTTATTTTTCCCTTTGCTCCATTCCCAGAAAACCAGGAAGGGAATGATGGCAAAAAGCAAAAAAAACAGCGGCTGCCCAAAGGTGATATCGTTGAAATAATCAAAGATCATTTTCCGGTTTTTTATTGCTGATTGTATTGGCAGCGATTATAATTTCCTTCACTTGCGAGAAGCATTTTTCATTTTCAAAGTTCGGCGGAATGTATTGCGCAAATTTCACAGCGTTGCCCATGCGCAGGCAACTGGCGAATTGATTCACCTGCTCTTTGGGTAAATCAAATTCATTGAGCTTCATCAAAAGCTCGTCTGCCGTTAAGTGCATCTGGTTGGCATTCGTTTTCCTTGATAAATATCTTTTGAAAATATCACTCAGCCTTGAGTGAAATTCCTTTATTTTATTGTTGGGAAGCAACCGATCCTCTTCAACCTGCTTCAACGATTGCATCGCTTCTTCATAAGGCGTAAGCTTGGAAACAAAAAGAGTTTCAGGATCCTTTTTCTTGCGGAAATACTTCACCAGGAAAATGACGAGCGCGGCAACCAAAAGAATGCCCAGGATCCCCAACGCCCATACCCACCATGGCCATTGGGTTTTCACTTCCATAATTGCTTTTATGTCATGGAAAGGCATGATGCTGTCTGTGGGCGAATAAGAGACATTTACGGGAATGGAATCTGTATAAACCGTAAACGTAGAATCGCCTTCGAGCGTAGAAGCGGAAAAAGCGAGTGGAGGTATAATCCTTTTCCCGGAATCAAAATTCGTTAACGTGATTACCTGGCTGAAGTTCAAATTCCCATTCGAAGCCGAGGAATCGATTTTATTTTTTGTGACAACCACAAAATGCCCGAAGCTGTCCGGAATGGAAAACCAGTTAAGCCTGTAGGTATTATCAGGCATTGCTGTTTCAATGTGAAAATTCAGCTGCTGGCCAATGAGAATTGAATTCCTGTCGATAGAAGCTTTTACGGTTACTTGCCCATTGCCCGATGGTGCAAAAAAAAGACTGAAGACCGATAAAAAAAAGACGCAGGCTGAATTTCTACTTTTCCCCAATGGATTTTTATTGCTTTTATTCAATGGTTTATGGTTCACTTCTTTTTTCTCCTTAAAAAAAACTGTTGTAAAATTTTGACATAATCTTCATCGGTTCGAATATGGAGCAAATCGGCTCCGGCTCTTTTAAATATCGTTTTGCATTGCGCGCTCTGATCTATAAAATTTTGATGATAGCTGTGCCTTACCATCGCATCCGATGTGTCGATCCATTGGGCTTTCATCGATTCAAGATCCTGCACTTTAATCATTCCTATATCTGGCAACAGGCTGTCCATTTTATCATACACTTTCAGCCCCACTACGTCGTGCCTTTTTCCCATTACCCGCAGCCTGTGCTCATAATTTTCATCAATAAAATCGCTCATGATAAAAGCAATGCTTTTCTGATTATTGGATCTTTGAAAAAATTTCAAAGCCTCGCCAATGTTGGTGCCCTTTCGTTTAGGGGTTGCCGTTAATAACTCGCGTACTATGAAAAGCGCATGTTCCTTCCCTTTTTTTGGAGGAATATATTTCTCTACCTTATCGCTGAAAAATATTACGCCAACTTTATCATTATTGTTGATGGCGCTGAAAGTAAGCACAGCACCCACTTCTGTAATCAAATCTCTTTTTCGCTGGTGGACCGTGCCGAAAAGAGCGCTTGAGCTCACGTCGATAATCAATATTACAGTCAGCTCCCTTTCTTCTTCAAAAACTTTTGTAAAGGGATGCGCATACCGGGCGCTTACGTTCCAATCGATAAACCGGACATCGTCGCCATGATAATATTCACGAACCTCCCTGAACCGCATTCCCTTTCCCTTGAAAGCCGAATGGTATTCACCAGTAAACAACTGGGTCGTGATCTTTTTGCTGATGATCTCCAGTTCCTTTACTTTTTTGATAATATCGGCGGTGGTGAGAGGCAATATTATTTAATTGAATTATAAGGTTGTGAAATATTTTATTGCAAATCTATTTTGATTCCTGTTAATCTTATGGCACATTAACGGCCTTTAAAATTTCCGTAATGATCATTTCAATATTAATGTTTTCTGCTTCCGCTTCATAAGTAAGGCCAATCCTGTGGCGCAGCACATCCTTGCAAATATTTCTTACATCTTCAGGAATCACATAGCCGCGCTTATTTAGGTAGGCGTAGGTTTTAGCAGCGAGCGCCAGGTTGATGCTGGCCCTCGGGGAACCGCCGAAAGCGATCAGGGGTTTTATTTTATCGAGTTTATACTGGTCAGGATAGCGGGTGGCAAAAACAATGTCAATAATGTATTGCTCCACCTTTTCATCCATATACACTTGCCTTACCAACTGCCTTGCATTCAAAATTTCCTGTGAAGAAACAACTGCGTTTATGGGTTGTTGTTGCAGTCCGAGAACGTTTTGCCTTATGATTGCCTGCTCTTCGGTTTTCGTTGGATAATCAATGATCACCTTGAGCATGAACCTGTCAACCTGAGCTTCCGGAAGGGGATAAGTGCCTTCCTGCTCGATCGGGTTTTGGGTGGCCAGCACCAGGAAAGGCTCTTCAAGGCGGTAGGAATTATTGCCTATAGTTACCTGCCTTTCCTGCATTGCTTCCAACAGTGCGCTTTGCACCTTGGCCGGAGCGCGGTTGATCTCATCGGCCAGGATGAAGTTGGCAAATATGGGCCCCTTGCGAACTACAAATTCATTCTTTTGCTGATTATATATCATCGTACCTACAACGTCTGCCGGCAAAAGATCAGGGGTGAATTGAATGCGGCTGAATTGCGCGTTAATGGTATTCGCAAGCGACTTTATGGAAAGAGTTTTTGCGAGCCCGGGCACGCCTTCCAGCAAAATATGGCCATTGCTTAACAGCCCGATCAGCAGTCGCTCCACCATGTGGTTTTGCCCTACTATCACTTTCCCTATTTCAGCATGAATTTTATCAATAAAGGTTGCTGAGTGATTTATTTTTTCATTCAGCAATCGAATGTCTTCTGCGGTTTGTAACATTTGTGTAAAATAAAATTTATTTAAGAAAAACCAAAGGGTTGCAAAATACGAACAAGCCCTAAATAAAAATATATTTGAATAAAAGCTTCACGGAAAAGTATGTTAAAAAAATAAGAGGCGGATACATTTCTCCCTTTCCAAAAATTGAATTGAATCCAAAGTACCATCCCGCTTAATGTTCAACTCTGAAAGCCACTTTGCAAATGACTCCATAGGAAGAGATTGTATCATCTTTTACATGCACTTTGAAATCCTTTACATATACCGAATCAATGTTTTTCACTGTTTTTGAAACTTCTGAAACAGCGTTTTTCACAGCGTCTTCAAAGCTTTCATCGGAGGAGGCGATTACCTCAATAACTTTTACGATTGGCATAAAATAAAATTTTAGAGAGTGATTTACTAATATACAGGAAACGTTTATGGCAAAATCTATTCCGCTTTAAAATAATGTGTTCGACTTTCGTTTAAAGGCACTTTAAAGCCAAGGCAATTTGTGGATTTCAAACTTCCGTTTTAAATTGCCAGCCAATAAGTTTTCGAGTTGGCTTTTAATTTTGAATTGGCCTATATTTGCAATAGCACATATTAGTTTTGTATAAAAATCATTACATAAGAAAATATTTAGCCGTTATCCTGTTGGCGTTTTTTGCTCTGAGCAATACGCCTACCAGATTTCTTCATTCAATTTTTGCTAACCATAAAGATTTTACCAGCAAAATAATCAGCGATTCTGATGCAGCACAGTTAAGCGTTACAGGAATCAATTGCCATTGCGACAACCTTGTCGTTATCTCTCCGTACACTTTATCAAATGTAGGGGGTGTTCAAAATGAAGCACCCGTATTTGCAAAGTTCCTCGTTGCAAAAGGCTCTCATATTCCTTTTTCTCAAAATTTCTTTTTTGGATTAAGAGGCCCTCCGGCCGTGGCTTAAATTTTATTCAAAGCCATTATTTTATCCCTTATTTATTGACAAATAAAAGTTCACCGAACGCTTTATTTCAAACCCCTTCCGTTCAATTCATGAGTGAATTGAACCTTAAAATTGTTCTAAAAAGAAATGAAAAGAATTCAACATATTGCAACATTATGCATCGCCCTTTTTGCGTCCCTCACTATTTCCGCCCAAAAAAGCTCAGCCAGGTATTCGCTTTCCGGAAAAGTCACGACCAGTTCCGGCGCCCTACTTTCAAACGCGTCTGTTTATATTTCTGACATCAGGAAAGGTAGTATTGCGGATGCTAATGGTAACTATAAAATCAATGATATTCCATCTGGGACATACCTTGTTGAGGTAAGGTTTATAGGCTATAAAACCATTCTGCAGAATATTTATTTTAATGAAAATAAAACGGTAAATTTTTCAATGGAAATCTCGGTAACTGAAGAAAGTGAAATCGTTGTCACAGGAACTTCGAAAGCTACCTCCATTAAAAGAAATCCTATTCCCATTGTTGCAATAAACAAGCAATTTTTGCAGCAAAATCTCAATACTAATATTATCGACGCTATTTCAAAAGTTCCGGGAATAAGCGCGGTAACTACAGGGCCGAATGTCGCTAAACCTTTTATCCGTGGATTAGGCTTCAACCGCATCCTCACTTTGTATGACGGCGTGAGGCAGGAGGGCCAGCAATGGGGCGATGAGCATGGAATTGAAGTTGACCAAAACACCGTTGATAAGGTCGAAGTGGTGAAAGGCCCGGCGAGTTTGATTTATGGTTCAGACGCGGTTGCGGGAGTTGTAAATTTAATCCCTGCCAATCCACCCTCCGAGGGAAAAATTATCGGAAATATTTTAAACGAATACCAAACGAACAACAGGCTGATTGAAAATTCTGCGAGCATCGCCGGCCATACGGGCGATATCACCTGGGGCGGAACCGTGACGCATAAAATGGCTACAAATTACAAAAATAAATACGATGGCCGGGTTTACAATACCGGCTTCGCAGAAACGGATGCATCAGCAAACATTGGTATAAATAAAAGCTGGGGTTACAGCCGCCTTGGTCTTTCTCTATTCAATGATTTGCAGGAAATCCCGGATGGCAGCCGCGATTCTGCAACGAGAAAATTCACCAAACAGATTACGGATGAAGACGACTTCAGGCCAATAGTTAGTGATGCCGAATTGAATTCTTATAAAATTTCCGCAATACATCAGCATGTGCAGCATTACAGGGCTTATACCACCAACAGTTTTTCCATTGGCGGGGGACGGCTTGCTTTTAACCTTGCTTTTCAAAGCAGCATCAGGCGGGAATACAGTCATCCCGACGAACCTGCTATTCCAGGACTCTTCCTCAAATTGAACACCTATAGTTACGATGCAAAATATTATTTTCATGAATCCAGGGGCATGAGCGTGACCGCTGGCATCAATGGAATGTACCAGGATAACAATGTAAATAAAGGGACTGAATTCATCATTCCTTCTTATCGTCAATTTGATTTTGGTCCCTTTGTTTATCTAAAAAAGGTCCTGGGCAATTTGGAAATCGCAGGCGGCCTTCGTTATGACGTACGAAATTTCAAAAATGATCAACTCTATATTGATGAGGATGCGGCGACCGGCTTTGAATTTCCGGTTTATGGCTCTGATACACTGGGTGCAAAGCGCGCGTTCTCATCTTATAAACATACTTTTTCCGGCATGAGCGGAAGCCTTGGATTATCTTATAAAATAAATGATGAATGGAGCCTAAAGGCCAATATTGGCCGGGGCTACAGGGCGCCTAATATTTCCGAAATATCTGCCAACGGCGTTCATCCGGGAACGAATATGTATCAAATCGGCAACCTGGATTTCAAACCGGAATTTAATCTGCAGGAAGACCTTGGCGTAACTTATAATTCCACCCATGTAACCATCAATGCCGATATTTTCAATAACGATATTCAAAATTATATCTACAATCAAAAGCTTTTGAACAGTTCCGGCGCCGATTCAGTGATCGTTCCGGGAAACGAAACTTTTAAATTCGTGGCGGCAAAAGCAAATTTATATGGTGGCGAATTAAGCGTTGACATTCATCCCCATCCGATCGACTGGCTTCATTTTGAAAACTCCCTTTCGGTTGTATATGGTATAAACAAAGGCGTTTCGGGTATGGGGAAAATTCCTGACAGCGCTAAATATTTGCCCTTCATTCCGCCACTTCACACCATGTCGGAATTGCGCACGAATTTCAGGAAAGCGGGAAATCATTTTGGAAATGTTTTTGCAAAGGTGCAGTTTGAAATGTATGCCGCCCAAAACCGGGCCTACCTGGAAAACGATACAGAAACACCAACTCCCGGCTATCAATTGGTGAATGCCGGTTTCGGTGCAGACATCTTAAATAAAAAAGGGAAGCCGTTCCTGACAATTTCGTTCCTCGGAAATAATTTATTCAATGTCGCCTACCAGTCAAACCTGAACCGATTGAAATATTTTGAGCCGTATCCCGGCAACTTTACCGGGCATAATGGAATTTATAACATGGGCAGGAATTTCAGCATAAGAGTGAATGTGCCACTCAGTTTTTAAGAATAACATTACTACTTACTAAAGGCAGCGAATAAGCTGCCTTTTTTGCGCCCTCGCTATTCCCTCTGCCAACGAGAGAGAAAAGTGAACAAAAAATTATTTTTCACAAATGACCCATCGAAGCAGACGCACTTTTTTTAAAGATTTTTTATTCAAACTCATTGCCGGTTATTAATCCTGTAAATCATGAAATCTTAGCTAAATGAAACAATATCGTCCTTCTCATAATTTTCGTTGTATTTTATGAACAGGTATATATACAAAGCCCTGCTGAGCCGCATCAGCCATGGTTGCAGGACGAGTAATAGAACCGCATTGAATATCATCCAATAAAAAACCCGGTTATCGTTTACAGAAATGCCAATTGTTATCCACCAGCCGATAAAACTCATGCCTGAAATGACAACAGCGAGTCCATAACTCACATATCCTGTTCCATACCAAAATCCGGGTTCCAGAAAAAATTTTTGTCGGCAAACCGGGCATTCAATGTGCATGTTCAGAATGTTGGAAAGGGTTAATTTTTTATAGGGATTTTTAGTAATAAACATTTGTCCGCGCCTGCATCGCGGGCATCGCATCGACAGAAGGCTCCACAACAAATTGGGTGTCGGCTTTTTTTCTTCCTCTTCAATCATTGCATAAAGGTAGATGGAACAAGGATAAAAAATGGGAAGCGGAAAAAGCCCAGGATATAAAATTGCCTGCTCCTGTTTGCGAATTGAGGGAAGACAAAAACAAAAAGCTTACATCAAAAAAGAAAGGTCTGCACCGCCCTCAATTTCCTTTCGGGAAAACGTTTTTTCTTTGCCTTCGAAAAGTACCCCCGGCTCATCGCCTATGTATTTCAACACTCCCATTTTGCTTTCAAGCGCTGTTCCTTCCGGCAGACAAACAATTGATGTTCCATGATTCATCTTAATAAATTCTTCCAGCCGCTGATCTCTGGTTTCACCATGAAAGCCTTCAATTTTTTTGTTGAAATAATGCGGGTTTATCTGAAAAGGCAACAGCCCCAAAGAATCAAAGGACCTGGGTTGAATGATGGGCATGTCATTGGTGGTTCCAATGGTTTTGCCGGTTATGTTCGAACCGGCACTCCAACCAATGAAAGGTGCGCCGCCATTAACTTTCTTTCTTATAAAATCCAATAAATCCAATTGGTATAAGTCGTGAAGCAACTTAAAAGTATTGCCTCCCCCAACCATTATGGCATCGCTATTTTCAATTGTCGATTTAGCGGTATCATTTGAAACGGTAACGATAGAAACTGGCAAATCCTTTAGTGCTTCTCTAACCCTGGAAGCGTATTCTTCAAAATCGTTGTCTGCGGAAGCGAACGGAATGAAAGCGATTTTCAATGCCTTACCTTCCAGAAAATGATCGATCAATGGAAGCGCTTTTTCAAGGTAGCCGCTGTTGGAAACTCTTGAACTGCTTAAGGCAAGGATACGGTTTTGATTCATAAAAATAAATTAATGGAAGGATGAAAATTTGTTACCCTTTTTCAAAAAGGCAAGGGAATCGAATCAGGCTCAATGAATTCATGGGTAAGTTCATTTTCAAGATAACTCACTGGCGAATTCGGAAACTCATAAATATCTTTTTTCGTTAGTCCCCAAGGCTTCCAATAATCAGCTAACACCTGGGCGAACATATCATCGTCCCATCGGCCAAATGTGACATTGTTTTCCCCATTAACAACCGAAACAGGTTCAATAATTATTTTTTCTTCAGCAGGTTCTATATTGTATTCTGCATCTTTTCTCAAGAGGTAATTGGCATAAATAAATCTCCCGCAAAGCTCTTCAAACTGAACCGGATGCAAAATTTTCCCTGAAATTTTTTTCAGGATATCTCGCTGGTTGTCGACTATAGCTCCATTATCCTGCAGGCACGCTGCTATGCCGAAATCATTCATCCCTAAAGAAAAATTGAGATGAGTAGGCTCGTCCTTATAATTGAAAATATCTTTTGAAATTTTGATCTTCACAATTTCAATGCTCCAGGGTTTTGTTCCCCGGAATTCCATTGGAATAACAACAGATTGCAGCATCAGGTGAAGCAGGCTGAATCGCTTTCGCAATAAAGGCGACACCTGGAACTGAATCCCTCTTTTGCCCGCTCTTTTCCTTTCTGCCAGCAGGTCATTATATAAAACCCCGTAAACCAATTTTGCCATCCATTGAAACAACCTTTCCTGAGGAAGTTTTACGACTTCTTCATAGCCTGCCGTAAAAGCTTTTTCAATCTCCTGTTCTAATGCATCCAGAGCCACCCTAACTTCTTTTGAACAAGGAATTTTCAAATCCTCATATTTGAAACTGGTGATCTGATCCATCAGCGTAAATTTCTTTTCCGCCAGGGAATACCTGTCTAAAATCCATTGCGGGAAAACCCTCATCTCTTTATCCACAGCATCCAAGGGCACCCCGCTTAAAAAACAAATTTGAGGATCAAACTCAAGGAATTCAAAAGGATTGTAAAGTTGAATTTGCATGGCGCGAAATTAAAGATTTTAGCCGCGCTGCTATCCTTTTGTTAATAGATTATACGACAAACTGCAAGGCGAGATTTTTGTTAGTGTTTCTCGCTATTTTTCTTCATGTAAATTTCTGGAGCAAACAAAATTTTTTTGAACAATTATTTTCTTCATCTATCTATGTTTATCGGTGACTTTTCTCAGATCAATATTTTATTCAGCAAACGCACTTTTTTCGGATTATTTTTCATTCATAGTCAAGCAAATGGCCATTTTAAATAGTTAATGAAATACAAATTCACTGCTTCCTTACGAACAGATCTGGTCTGAAGCAATCTCATGAATTCTTTAACAGCAAACGGACTTTATTGCACATTTCTTTTTCTTTGACTAACTCTATGGCTTTTGAATTTTTGGAAGATTCTCCGGGAATTGACTCATTGCTAAAGCTCTGCAAACAGAGTGTTATAGGACATTTAAAAATTGAAAAGGAGCGATCACTTTTTGGTTCCCGCGACGTCTAATGGAATGAAAAAATAAATTCACCTAACATGAAAAAACTAATAATAATTCTGGTTTCCGTAACGATGTCGTTTACGGTTTCCGCTCAAAAAATTGCTCATGGATTTGGAGGAAGAGGAGGCTATCATTACGCTCCTCGTTCAGTATATGTTGTACCAAGCTTTAGTTTCGGATATGGATTCCCTTATTACAGCTACCCCTTTTATGGCTATGGTTTTTATGGGTATGGCTACCCTTATTTCGGTTATCCGCCCTACTACGCTTACCGGAGAATGCCTTCGCAGTTAAGCTTGCAAATTCAGGATATCAGGAATGATTATCAAGATAAAATCAGGGCAGCAAGAAAAGATAAAACCCTAAGCCGTAGCCAAAGAAGGCAGCAAATAAGAACGCTAAAATCCGACAGGGAAAAGGATATTCTCAGCGCCGAAATGAATTTTCGTCAATCACGTTCAAGGATGAACAATGGCAATTATAACCAGCCCAACTCCAATCAAAACAATAAACAAAATCCGGGAACGAACAACCAGAATGGCAATGAAAATCAAAATAATCAAAATGACCGGGGGCAATTTCAATAATTCGCCAATAAAAGAAACCAGGAAGGCAAAGCGATTGCGCTTTGCCTTTTTTCTTTTCGGCACATATCGTAATTTTTATTAACAACCATGACAATTATCAATAAAAAGCAAGAACGATTTCAAACGGTTATTTTTTTTGATCGTATGCGTTTTAACTTGCGGCTTCAAAATAATTACCCATAAAGATTCCTGCGAGGTTTTCCAGTCAAAATTCAAAGGTTCTTAATCAGATAATCCGAAACCTGCATTCACTTACTTAATTGAAGGGAGGCGTAAAATACAATTAAAATAAAACTTAATAAAGAAGTTTTTTAGGGGGTTTATGTGTAACGCCACTCGTTCCGGGTGGCGTTTTTTATTCTCCTTAAAGAGCCGCCAACTGGGTTATTGGTGAAGGAAACTCTCAATCAAAGGGAATAACTTTTCCGGCTCCTCTACTTGCGGATTATGGCCAGACTTTTCAAACATTATAAATTTTGCCTGAGGGCAATATTCTTTGTATTTAACCATCATTTCAGGAACAGCCACCCGATCATATCTTCCGCCATATATCAAAACGGGCATTTTTAAATTTTTCAGTTCCTTACGAAAATCAAAATTGCCAATATCGCTTCCTACTATGAAATCACCGTCCTTTCCCACCATTTGATAATACAGCTTTGAATTAAATGAATTAGGATACGGCTTTGATCCACGGAGTAAAAAATTATTGGGATTGTAGGAATATAAAAATCCATACGGGACTTTTGCATACAATTCCTGATGCTTTAGATCGCTCGAAACAGCGCCTGCTTCCCGGATAATCATTAATGAATCCCACACCTCCGGATAATTTGTCTTGATCTCATGATTGCTGTTGTCATCATTTTTTTGCCACATGATGAAACTATGGAAAGTGTTGGCGAGAATTAAATGATTTACATGCGAAGGATATTTTAAAGCATATCCCTGAGCAACCAAACCGCCATAGGAATGGCCAAGGATATTTAATTTATCCAAATGAAGCGCCGTCCTCAAGCCCTCAATATCTTCAATATCGCGGGTAAGAGAATATTCCTTTACTTCCTTTGCCGTATCACTTTTTCCCCTTCCGAAGGCGTCAAAATAAATGACCTGGTTATCTTTAGCAAGGGAGTCAAAAACCCGGTAGCCGAGATGCATTCCTCCAGGTCCTCCCGGAATGATAATTAAGGGATCGCCCGTACCTGCCACAATTACATAAAGTTTGGCTCCATTTACCGTCACATATCTTCCCCCTGTAAAACTGTCAGGGAATTGCTGCGCATCAACAGTAAAAAAAAGAAGCATAAAAAAAAACGTGAAAAGATTTTTCATTTTACAAAATTTGAAATTAAAGGTAACAGGAAAATTGGCGTTAAATAAATTCGTTCCAATCTTTGTGTATTGAATATCTGGTGTTTCAAACAAACGATTTTAAATTATTACCATCTTTCTGTTCAAGAAAATGATAAGCTTATATTTATTTACAAAATCCGAAGATTGTTAAAAAATTGCTAAGGAGGGCTTTTGATTAAACTATGACAAAAGATTTCATTCTGATATTTAAAGAAACCGTTCACTTAAAAATTAAACCATGAAAAATTTATTACTCTCAATTTTAATTATAACTGCATTTGCTGCTTGCAATAGCAAACAAAAGGCAGATACAACTGAAAGAAATATCCAGTTATTGCCAGATCCTCCTTCTTACAACAATAATGTTTTTTCTGACACGCCCGTAACTGTTAAAGCACAGCCACTAGAGGTAAAAGTTTCTCCAGCGCCTCATGTTGCGATAAAAACAAAAGCAATAAAAAGCGTTCC
The DNA here is from genome assembly GCA_963696835.1 of uncultured Chitinophagaceae bacterium. GTDB lineage: Bacteria > Bacteroidota > Bacteroidia > Chitinophagales > Chitinophagaceae > Ginsengibacter. The sequence continues at coordinate 19,334 of CAVOLS010000016.1, forward strand.
AGCTGCAAACAGCACTGTTGTTTCACCTGTGGCACAAAAACCTGTTATTGTTCCTCCTGTTCAAACTCAACCTGCAGCTACTGCACAGGAAACACCAGCAAACACAACGGTGGGAAACACAGGGGAAACAGGGAATTCAAACTCTGGAACAGCTTCCACCCCAACAGTTGAAAAGAAAAAAGGCTGGAGCAAGGCGGCTCAGGGAGCAGCTATCGGCGGTGTAACCGGAGCGGTTGGCGGAGCAATATTAAGTAAGAAAAAAGGAGTTGGAGCCGTTGTTGGCGGTGTTGTTGGTGCTGCCGGCGGTTACATTATTGGTAAAGGAATGGATAAAAAAGATGGCCGGTAAAGAATTAAAAATGTCCTTAAAAAAGCCTTTCAGTTTAGAAACAGAAAGGCTTTTTCAATGCTGCTCCAATAAAAATAAATCTATTTATTCCACTTAACGAAATAATATTCAAACTGTTATACAACTGGCACGATTTTCTCATGATAACTAATATTATTTTATAAACACATTAAAACTCACCAAAAAACGACTCATGATGAAGCATTTTAAAAATATCAAATTTCCCCTGTTTATTCTAAGTATTTTGATCGTTTTTGCATCCTGCAAAAGCAATCAAAAAGATAGCACCCGAAATATTGAACTGCTGCCCGATACAAGCTCCTATCACAATAACACTTTTTCTGACACCAGTAAATTAACAGAAACTGAGGTGGTTCCGGAAAAAGAAAACGCTGTTTCGCACGATCGCGCAGTTAACAGTTCAAACAAAAGCGGCAAAGTATCTTCTAAAAATAATTCCGGTTCAGTTTCGAAAGGCTCAACTTCCAGCAATTCAGGAACAGCTTCGAATTCAGGAACTACTTCCACACCCGCAACAGCACAGAAAAAAGGCTGGAGCAAGGCTGCACAAGGCGCTGTAATAGGTGGAGTGGGTGGAGCTGTTGGCGGTGCGATTATCAGTAAGAAAAAAGGAACCGGAGCCGCTATTGGTGCAGCAGTAGGCGCCGCCGGAGGCTATATCATCGGCCGTCAGAAAGACAAAAAAGATGGAAGGGTTAAGTGATAAATACCAAATTCCCGATTGGATATAACTACTACCACCTAGATCTTCGCTCTTTCATATTGTACTGGCCAGGGAAAATCAAACCCTACTTCCCTGGCTGCGTGCAGAGGGAAATATGGATCACGTAAAAGTTGCCTTGCCAGTATTATTAAATCTGCTTTTTGTTCTTCAAGAATTTGTTCAGCTTCCTGCGCCGTTGTTATAATTCCAACAGCAGCGGTGATAACTCCCGTTTCATTTTTAATTTTTTGAGAAAACGGAACCTGGTATAACGGCTTTACAGGAATTTTTTGCTGATGAGAGTTTCCTCCTGATGAACAATCAATCACATCCACTCCATTTTCCATCAAAATTTTGGTGAGGGCTACCGAATCATTTTCGTCCCATCCCCCTTCCACCCATTCTGTGGCAGAAATGCGAACGAAGAGTGGAAAACCGTTTGGCATGGCGTTTCTCATTTCACTTACGATCTCCATAAGCAAGCGGATGCGGTTTTCAAAGGAGCCCCCATATTCATCATTGCGTTGATTGCTTAATGGAGACAAGAATTCATTTATAAGATATCCATGCGCTCCATGGATTTCAAAAACTTCAAAGCCCGCTTCCACAGCCCTTTTTGTGGCGCTACCAAAATCTTTTATCAATTGCCTGATTTCAGCAATAGTCATTTCTTTTGGAACAGGTTCCCCTGGTTTATAGGGAACCGGGCTAGGTGCAAGCGTTTCCCATGCGCCCTCCTTTTCGTTCAATGGCTCTCTTCCCTCCCATGGACGAACATGGCTGGCTTTCCTGCCTGCATGCGCCAATTGCATTCCCGGAACAGCACCATTTTCCTTAATAAAAGCACTAATCTTTTTTAAATAGGAAATCTGTTCATCTTTCCACAGGCCAAGATCGTACAATGTGATCCTTCCTTCGGGACAAACAGCGGTAGCTTCGGTAAAAATTAATCCCGCACCTCCAACGGCACGACTTCCCAGGTGCACCAAATGCCAATCATTGGCAAAGCCATCCACACTTGAATACTGGCACATAGGAGAAACAACAATGCGGTTTTTCAATTCAATATCCCGGATTTTGAGGGGTTCAAATAGTAGCGCCATAACATTTTTTTATTCCTGCAAATTTAGAGACAATTCACACAAGTTAATTTGGAGCTGTTTAAGTCAGTGAAATAGACGATCCACAGTTTTCCTCATTTTTGCATCCTGAGATTAGGACATTCACCACTATTCATAACCTACCCTACCCCTACAATATCTATACCTCGGACGGAGCTGATAAAAAAACAGGAAGTGAGCGAAATGAGATTGTAAATAGTATATATAACTTGATTTTGAAAAGGGATGAATTAACCTCGACTACTAAAACGGAGCTATATTAATAAAGGCAATTTTTTATGCCAAAGATGGATGCTGCAATTTTTGATATAAAAAAACCCACACAAAATGTGGGTTTTTAAAGTAGCCCCGACAAGAATCGAACTTGTGTCTAAAGTTTAGGAAACTTCTATTCTATCCACTGAACTACGGGGCCAAGGTATTTTTGATGTCAGGCTTTATTTTGCAAGCCCTACCCTTTCAAAGGGACGCAAATTTAATGGAAAATATCTTAGAAAATTAATGAATCGACATCAAATTATTACGGAAGCGAAATCTTATAGTTTCGAAAGGTGAATTAGGACAATCAGGTACTATTATTTTCAGAAGATGTCTTTATTTAAACCAATTTCAATCGTCCGATTGATAGCCGTCAATGAAAAAGCTGAAATTTTAAAAGGGCTGCTTTCCAAAAATTCATTGTTATAATCGTAGATTTGCCGCCAAATGAAATCCGCCTGACGGTGAAAATCTAAAGATTATGAAGTTTCTGAATTTTATTATTAAATACCGCCTTTTATTGGGCGCGTTTTTTTTATTGTTTGCGATTGTAGTAAATATTGAGGCGAGTTTCTGGCCTTCATTCATATTATATTTGATTGCCGCCATTTTAATTATCGGCCATTTTCTTTTCGGGCCAATGCGCCTTATTCAGGGGTATATGGAAAAAGGTGATATGGAAGGTGCGCAAAAAGTTATCAATTCTATCTGGTTTCCACGATTACTCATCAAGCCGGTTCGTTCGGTTTATTTTACATTGAAGGGCAACCTTGCGATGGTTAACGAAGATTATGAAAGCGCCGAAGCACACATGAAAAAAAGCCTCAGCCTTGGCATGCCGATGAAAGAAGCGGAAGGCGCCAACAAATTGCAGTTGGGAATGCTGGCGATGCAAAAAGGGAAAACCAGGGAGGCTGAAAATTATATCCGCCAGGCGATCCGTTCAGGCTTGCCCGATAAGGAAAACGAAGCCGCAGCTTATCTTCAGCTTTCTTCCATCATGATCAATAAAAGGGAATTCCGCGCAGCGAAACAGTATTTCAAAAAAGTGAAATCGCTGAAACCAACAACTCCTCAAATTGTTGACCAGGTGAAACAAATGGAGAAATATATCACGCGGATGCCCGGCTAATAAGGTCTTGCACTAACAACTTCTGGTTGATACCTTGAACTCACCATTAAAGTGAAAAATATGGCTCAATCTTTTAATGAAGAAAAACACCCAAAAGATTGGTTTGCTTCTGACATAATTTTCAATTCCATATATCCTGAGCATATCAGGGATGTGGCCGAAAAGCATTGGACTCCCCTGGAAGTAGCAAAAAAGGCAGCGGCATTTTTAGCAGTTTCATTAAAAGAAAAAGTACTGGATATCGGCAGCGGTTCCGGCAAATTTTGCCTTACCGCCGCCCACTATCATCCTTTGGTGAATTTCTTTGGGATCGAGCAAAGGCCTGAACTGGTAAACCTTTGCAATCGGCTCAAAGAACAACTAGACCTAAGGAATGTTTCCTTTATTTCTGATAATATCACTCATGTTGATTTTCAGAACTTCGATCACTTCTATTTCTACAATTCCTTTTATGAAAATATCACTGAAGCGATAAAAATAGATGACACAATTGAATATTCGGAAGAATTGTACGACTATTATAATCGCTATTTGTACAAGCAACTGAAGCAAAAACCGGCAGGAACGCGGCTGGTCACCTACCACAGCTTTGGAAATGAAATTCCAAGTTCTTACCAAATAGTTCAAACCGATTATGACGAATATTTGAAGTACTGGATTAAATTGTGATGCAAGGTGCGGTTGAAAAAATATTTAATAAAAGTACGTTTGCTAGCTTTATAAAATAATAATTCAAATAACCCTTATTGCTCATTTAATGAGACCAATCTCGTTTTTTCTCCTGAGTGTTTTGGTGCACTATTCATCCGCTGCCCAACAGATTTTTCGTGGCAACGTGCATATTCTATACACTCCGGATCATCCTGCTAATCGCTTTACACCGTCACAAATTATTGGCGGTGCCATTGATGGTCATGAATCGGGAGAAATTGATCAGATGCTTTCTGAAAAAAACATTCATGAAATGCTTACAGCAGGTCTAAAACCGGTTAGCTATAGATTAAGGACCGAATTAGCGGGGGAAGCCTGGCATTGGAACCCGGTTGGACGCTGGAGCGATAGTGCTCAAAAGCAGGGATATTGGATTTCGGACAGTGTAAGCTCAGCACCAATTCAAATTTCATATGGATTCCGGCTGCCAAGAAGAGGCAACACGTTCGATCAGGCCAACAACGATAGCTATTCACGGATCACCGATGGTGATACATCAACCTTTTGGAAGAGCAATCCCTATCTCGATGAATATTTTACGAAAGAACCTAACAAGCTCCATCCACAGTGGGTAATTATTGATATGGGCGGGCTGAAAGAGATAAACTGCCTTCGCATAAAATGGGCTAAACCTTATGCAACAAGGTTTTCCGTTGATTATGCGCCGGATATTGGAAGCGATTATTTTGATCCGTATCAACCTGGCCTCTGGCATCCTTTTGAAAAAAAAGATTTTAAAAATCCATTAGGAGCCAACCAGCAAATAACGCTTTCAGATGGCCCGGTTAAGGCACGGTTTATCCGGATTTCAATGCAGGAAAGTTCTCATAACCCCATGGGCAGATCAAAAGATATCAGGGACAGATGTGGTTTCGCAATCAAAGAAATTGAGGCCGGCTTGCTGAAAGAAAATGGCCTGTTTCGTGACTGGATCCGACATTCTGCTAATCATAAGCAAACAACGATTTATGTTTCTTCAACAGATCCCTGGCATAGCGAAAAAGATCTCGATCTCGAACACGGAGCAAATCGGCATTGACCGATTCTTTTCCAGTGGGATTACGTCTAACCAGCCGGCGCTGATGCCCGCCGGACTCTTGTATGATACGCCGGAAAATGTATTGGCCTTATTGAAATATATGAAGTCAAAAAATTATTCAGTTAATGAGCTTGAAATGGGCGAAGAGCCCGAGGGCCAGTTAATTTCGCCCATTGATTACGCCGCGCTTTATTGCCAATGGGGAAAAATGATCAGGAATGCTTTTCCAGAAATAAGAATGGGTGGCCCTGGCTTTGCCACCATTGCCTATACAAACGATGATGATTCTACTTTTACTGAAGCACAGTGGACGCGGGCGTTCCTCGATTATTTACAAGGACATGATTGCGCCAGCCTCTTTAATTTTTTTTCTTTTGAATGGTATCCTTTCGATGATGTTTGCGTTCCTTCATCATCTCAATTACTGGCTGCGCCAGAAATGCTTTCCATCGGGTTGAAGAATTTCAAATCCATTCTTTCTGAAAATATTCCCATCTACCTGGCTGAATACGGATATTCTGCCTACGAGGGAAGAGCGGAAGTTGAAATAAATGGTGCTTTAATGTATGCCGATATTTTAGGCAAGTTTTTAGAACTAGGTGGCTCAAAAAATTTCCTCTATGGTTATGAACCCGCCTTGCTCGATCACCTTCCGGGCTGTGATTTTGGAAACAACATGTTATTTGGCCTTGGCAAAAAAGGAGGCATTCAATATAAAACCGCTGCCTTCTATGCCATGCAGATGATAACGCATTTCTGGGCGCAACCCGCTGATTCTATACTCGAAATCTATCCGGCAAAAAGTGATATCATCAATAAGAAAAATCAGGAGATGGTTTCCGCATATGCAATAAGAACTTCTCGGGGAAAATGGTCGATCATGCTCATCAACAAAAATCCGCGAAAAGAAATAACAGTAAAACTGGAGGTGGAAAATACACTTACCGGAAAATCAAATCCGTTTCAGGCATCCGAATTCATACAGTATTCCTCTCAACAATATAAATGGGTTAATGCGGGCATCAGCAGCCATCCTTCCGTCGCCCTTCCTCCTGTAAGAAAAAAAATAAATGGAGCTAAAAATATTTCTTTGCCGCCATACTCTTTGACAATCCTCAATTAGCAGTACTAATTGAAAATTTCAGCTATCCAGTTTTTAGCAGACACGTATTTAAGTAATTATTTAAAAAGAACTGATTATTACTGCTATCAATCTGCATTCACCACTACCTCTTTCACACTTCCGGTTCTCTTCAAAGCTCCCCAACCCTGAAGCTCGCCTTTGATGGCTTTATTGATGGATTTGATGAGAATATAATACATCATTTGCCGGTAAATCAACCTTTGCGGAATCATCCAGATCAACTTTAAGTGGTTTTCTTTTTCATAAGCGAAAGCCAGTGCTGCGCCGGCAATATCAACCAAAGTAAAAATCAGGTAATAAAAGATTATATGCGGAATGCTCGCCACCACAATTCCCAAAGAGGCCATCAACAAACTGAGTACAAGGATGATATCGGCCAATGGCGCCAGTATCGGTAAAATGATCTGGTAAATAAGAATATTCGGCATCGCGATCATTCCGAAGTTTTTGTATTTGGAATTAAAAAGCGTATCCCGATGTTTCCAAAAACATTGCATCACCCCAAAACTCCAGCGAAACCGCTGTTTCAAAAACTGACGGAAGGTTTCCGGCGCTTCCGTAAATGAAAGCGCGTCGTTGCAATTTCTGATAATATATCCGTTTCGCAGCAAACGCATTGTAAGGTCGCAGTCTTCGGCAAGCGTATCGGTCGTAAAACCGCCGGCAATTAAAATAGCATCTTTGCTAAAGGCCCCGATTGCACCTGGAACAACTGTAATACAATTTAAAAGATCGAAGGCCCGGCGATCAAAATTTTGAGAAGTGATGTATTCAATGCTCTGCCATCTTGTGATCATATTTACCTCATTGCCCACTTTTACGTTTCCGGCAACTGCACCTACATTTTCATTGTTAAATTTTTGCATCAGCAACCTGATTGCGTTTGTTTTTAGTTGGGTGTCGGCGTCTATGCAAACAACATATTCGGCGGTCGATTTTTCAATTCCAAAATTCAGAGCCGAGGCTTTTCCGCCATTGATTTTCGTATAAACCTGCACCCTCTCATTATTTTTAAAATATTCGATGACATTGGTGAAAGTGGCGTCCCTACTGCCATCATCAACAAAAATTATTTCCAATTCCGGGTAATCCTGAGCCAGCAAACTCTTTACCGTTCTTATGGCATTCACCTCTTCATTATAGGCGGGAATGATGACACTCACCAAAGGATATTCATCTTTTTGCTGCATTAGAAAAGGAGGAAAAGGCGCTGATCCTTCCTCAGCTTCTTTCTTTTTTTGGATGCTGGCCAAAACTGCCATAGCAATAATGCGGGCCACAGAAAGCAAAATTCCAATAATAAAAAGGGAAAATAAAATATGGCTGCTCCAGTAACCTGATTCGGCCAGGAAGAAATTGAACTTTCTTGTCCATCGGTCGCGTTCTGTGGAAACTCTTGGCATCACTTCATCTTTTGTTTTTCCCATTAAATCAGCCACTGTTGTAAACACATAACCCTTGTCTTTAAAATATTTAATGATCCTGGGCAAAGCGTCAACCGTTGCCTGCCGTGTTTCTCCACCGGCATCGTGTAATAAGATAATACTTGCATTTCCACTTTGAACCTGGTCTACGACTCTTTGGAAAATACTGTCGGCGGAAACGCCCGGAGCCCAATCATTCGGGTCGATACTTTCATTTATTGTTAAATAATTTTCGCTTCTGCTTCTTTCAATTGGCGCAAGCTCTTCGTCTGTTTGTGGTTGTGAATCGGCGTTGTAGGGAGCTCTGAATAAAATAGTGGAATGGCCGGTAATACTTTCGATGAGCAATCTTGTTAGTTTCATTTCCAAGGCCGCCCGTGATAGGCTCATATCGGCGATATTGTGATGGGTAAAAGTATGATTGCCGATTTCAAACCCATCCTTGATATTCCCTTTGTACCAGGGGAATATTTTGCTCAGCATTAATTCCTACCAAAAAGAATGTGGCAGGAACTTTTTCCCTTTCAAGTATATCAAGGATTTTAGGCGTCCATTGTTCACTCGGACCATCATCGAAAGTGAGGATAAGTTTATGTCCTTTTCCAACGGTTGTGTCTTCGGCAAATTTGCGGATCACATAGCCGGAAGGAAGCTGCAGATATTGTTGTTCCGCGATTAATTGTTCTGCATTATTGATTTCAAAACTGATCTTCCCGGGCTGTGGTGAATAAATGATATCCAGCACTTCCCCTTCTCCCTGGAATCCAACATTATTAAGGATGACTGGTATGGTTTTTAAAGAATCAAAATCGAAAGGCTTCTGTTCCAGTGAGGCATTGCTCAAACTGCGGTTATAATATTTCCACATCCGCTGATCCTCGCTGCCCATGCGCCAAAGGGCGGTACCGGCGAGAGGATATTCATCGCTAAAGCGTAAAGTATTGAAGGTGGTAGCGGCATCCGTAAACCAAACTTCATGATAGGTTTTATCCGTAGAATCAGCATCACTTTCAGTTACGTAACCAAAATGAAGATTGTAGGAATCGTTATCATAAATAATTTTTGCGTTAATAGATTTCGCTTTGTTGATGGCGTCATTATAAGTTATCGCGCCTTCGCATTTCCCATCCGCCCAGCTGTAGCCAAAACCGCCAATACCCAGAATTATTTTAGAAGGGTCCATCCTGTCAACCGTCCATGAAACGGCGTCTTCTATCCATTTCTGGCCGCTGATGGGTCCGGGACCCGTTGAGTTATTATGCTCGTCATAAGCCATCAAAATGATGTAATCGTTGTAGGCGGATAATTTCGTGTAGTCATAGTCGTTATTCTTCGGCTCTACATCCATAGTGACCAGCATATTTTTTGCATGCAGTGTTTCATACAGCTTTTTTTGAAAAGCTGTGAGCGGCGCGTTTGTTTTTTCTATCAACTCCTCAAAGTCCACATTGATGCCATCGAAATGATAGTACGATAACGTGTCGGCAATTTGCTTTATAAACTCGTTGCGACGGACGGTATCGGTTAAAATTTGATGAAGAAGTTTTCCGTCAAAATTTCCTGTAGAAGAATTGAAATTGGTAAGAACCGGAAGAATGCGAAGATTTTTTTGCTGCATCAATGCTCTGCCGGCACTGTCTATTCGCGTTTGCAAAGTATGGGTGAGGGTATCAATAAAAAACCACTCAGGAAGAATAGTATTGATCTTGTCCACATTCTGCTTCAGATCGGGAAGGGAAGTATTAGCGTTCCATGGCGTATAAAAAGCAGCCCTGATCACAGAAAGCGAATTAGCTTTTGAAGCGCCCCCGCTTTTAAGCCTTTTTAAAGAATCAGCTTTCAGTTTTTTGAATAAAAAATCTTTAAAGCCTTTGAATTTCGAATTTTGGTTATTCTTTAAAATAAGCGGATTAGAGGGATCCAGGGTTGTCTCGTATTCTTTCGCCCTCGCCTGAAGGTTAGGAAGATTAGGAGCTGAACCAGTGTATAAAGCAAGCGCCAGCACAGCGAAAAAGAAAATGCCAACCATTCCAAGAACGCGTCCTGTCCATTTAAAACCTTTCCATCGCGTTGGCTTGTCTGTCTGAAAAATTTGTGGAGTAGGGTTGTGGCTCATATTGTCCGGATTAGTTCCATCATTGATGCGATTCAGCAATTGCAGTAACGAAGTTATATTGGTTAGATATTCTCCTACCTAAATGTTTACTCATAAGCAAGCGCTTAACAAAAAATTATAAGCATATACCATAAAGAAGGCCCCTGTAGAAACAGGGGCCGTTTACCAAAACTAACTGCTTATGAGAAAATTGAATTTTAATGTTATTTGCTTTATATATTTCAAAAGACATGCCAAAAGTAAAAAGCCTATTGTTAAGAAAAATGTAAGGCAATGTAACTTTTGCCTTAACCAGTTATAAATCACATTCATTTAACAAAAAAAAACTCAGTTGATTTTTATTGGTGCGTAAGCTTTTCTGAATTTTCAGCAAATTGCAGCGCGTCAATAAATTCCTGGATTTCCCCGTTCATAACATTCTCTAGATTATAAACCGTCAGGCCAATCCTGTGATCAGTCACCCTGCCCTGCGGATAATTATAAGTTCGGATCTTAGCCGACCGGTCACCGGAACTTACCAGGCTTTTTCTGTGGCGGGAAATTTCTTCCTCCTGCTTACGAACCTCTTCCTCATATAACTTGGTTCTCAACATTTGCATGGCCTTTTCCCTGTTCCCTAACTGACTTCTTTCTGTTTGGCAAATAATTACCAGTCCGGTAGGAATATGGGTAAGCATCACTTTTGTTTCTACTTTATTTACGTTCTGGCCGCCCGCTCCACCGCTTCGGGCAGTCTCCATTTTTACATCACTTTCTTTCACTTCCACATCCACTTCTTCAGCTTCAGGCATAACGGCCACCGTCGCTGCGCTGGTATGCACGCGGCCGCTTGATTCCGTATCCGGCACGCGCTGCACCCTGTGCACGCCGCTTTCAAATTTCAAGGTGCCGTACACATCTTCCCCGGTCACTTCAATCTGAACTTCCTTATAGCCGCCTACTGTTCCTTCGCTCTCGCTTAATAATGCGGTGTTCCAACCTTTTGACTCACAATATTTAAGATACATTCGCATCAGGTTTCCGGCAAAAAGGGAGGCTTCATCGCCGCCGGTTCCCGCCCTGATTTCAAGGATACAGTTCTTTTCATCCTGAGGATCCTTGGGGATAAGCATATTGCGAATCTGCTTTTCAGATTCTTCTTTTAGCTCCTGTAATTGAGGCAGTTCTTCCTTGGCTAAATCACGCATTTCCTCATCATCGGAGTTCAAAACTTCTTTATTGAACTCAATGTCTTCCAATAATTTGGCGTATTTATCCCGTGCCGATACGATCTTTTCGAGACTACGGTATTCTTTGCTTAATTGCCTGTATTTTTTATTGTCGCTCACAATTTCCGGGTTGGAAAGTGCGACTCCCAACTGTTCAAATCTGGCTTTTATCGCTTCAAGTTTTTCAAGCATACATTTAAAATATCTTTTTAGATGCCGGATTTTATTTCCCGTTCCTTTTTCATTGTAGAAAAGTTTACCCTGTATCTTTGATAATTGTGTGCAAAATTAATCTAATCACATTTACATGCGGTATCGAAAGTTTAAAGCTGACTACATTTTTAACGGAAATTATATTCTTGAACCAAATAAAGTGCTGGTTATAAATGAAACAGGGAAGATCATCGACATCATTAATGAAAAAGAAGCAGGAGAGGATATTCAGACCTTCAATGGAATTATTTCCCCGTCGTTCATAAATGCCCACTGCCATCTGGAACTTTCTCACCTAAAAAATATAATTCCGGAGAAAACCGGCCTGATAGATTTTGTCTTCCAGGTGGTAAGTCAACGCCATTTTCCCGTTGAACGAATTCTTGAGGCAATTGAAAATGCCGAAAAGGAGATGATAGAAAATGGCATCGCCGCCGTTGGCGATATTAGCAACAATCCTTTAACTTTTGCCCTGAAACAAAAAAGCAAGCTTTCTTTTTACAACTTTATCGAAACCAGCGGCTGGCTGCCCAATATAGCCAATGAGAGATTTGACAAAAGCAACCTGATTTACCAAAGTTTGTTAGAAATGAAACTAAAGGGCGCCATTGTTCCCCATGCGCCTTATTCAGTGTCAGAAAGTTTATGGGAAAAAATCAAACCGGGTTTTCAGGGCAAAACAATTACCATCCATAACCAGGAAACAAGCGATGAAGATTTATTTTTCCTTGAAGGCAAAGGCGCATTTACAAAAATGTATGAGATGATGAAGCTTGATAATTCTTTCTATCGGGCTAAAGGAATAAGAAGTTTAGCAACCTATTTTGAAAAGTTATCTTCCGCGTCTTCGGTGATTCTTGTACATAATACTTTTACTAAAAAGGAAGATCTGGATTACATAAGCAGATTTAAAAACGAGGATCAGTTGGTTTCATTCTGCCTTTGTCCCAACGCTAATTTATACATTGAAAACACCTTACCACCGGTTGAATTATTTCTGGAAAATAATTGCAACATCGTTTTAGGAACCGACAGTCTGGCCTCAAATCATCAGTTGAGTATTCTGGAAGAAATAAAAACCATCGCCAAGAATTTCCCGCAAATAAAAACAGAAACGATGCTGAAATGGGCGACTATAAATGGCGCCCGGGCTTTGCAAATGGATGAAGAGCTGGGAAGCTTTGAAAAAGGAAAAATGCCGGGAGTGATTTTGATTGAAAATATTTCGGATGGGGAAATAACGGGAATTCAAGAGTAAGAAAGCTGGTTTAACCTTATTCCGTTTTTCAACTCAAAATTTCAAAAAGTACCGGTAATGTTTTCATGGTTCCAAATTCCGGAACATGCCAGGCATAATAGCTTTCCATGCTTTTTAAAATAGACCGGCGGGTGATTCTGTTCAATTTTATTTCAGTCAGATCTTTAGGATGAACCGCCTTCAAAAATTGAGAAATTAGATAGCTGATTTCAGGAGAAAGATGAGTAAGCGTAGCGCTTTCCATGCCGGAAAACCGGCCTTCTTCAAGGTTGAAAACATTCCTTGCTTCTGAATAATTATCCTGCAGTCGAATGCCGAAAAACCCGGCAAGCTGCAAAGAGAAATAAATAGGGAAATTAGCGGAAATTTGTTCGTTTGCTGCATCCAATTCAATGAAAGCGTCCTCACAAAAATGAAACAGATCAGTGTTGGCTTCGGGTTGTTTCAAACATTTATGCAATAATTCGACCATGAACAGCGCGACCGTGTTTTTCATAACCTCACTTAAAACATTTTTATAAACAACCGACCACTTTACATCCTTAACGCGTTGCAGATTTTTAAGTTCATTATGATACACCTGCATTTCCAAAAGGGCTGAAGGCTGAAAAAAATGCGCTTTGGCGGTTTTACCACTCGTTCGCGCGCCCTGGACCAGGTAGGATTGCATGCCGAACAATTCAGTAAAAACCGAAACGATCAGCGAAGTTTCGCCATATTTAATAGCGCGCAAAACAATTCCTTTGGTTGAGAAAATCATAGGCCTGAAAATTACGGCAAACTAACAAATATTGAAGTTTTAGCAGGATTGGGTATTCAACTCAACGAAACCAAATGAAACAAGTAAGCGATTAACCTTGTAATTTGCACCAATGCAGCACACACTCAAGAAATCGCTTGGCCAGCACTTTTTAAAAGATGAAAAAATTGTAGAAAAAATCGTGGCAGCTTTAATGGAACATCCATTTAAGAATCTGCTGGAAGTTGGACCGGGCGGCGGCGCGCTCACCAAACATCTGATAAAGATCCCTGGAATACATTTCAAAGCCGTTGAGCTCGATGAAGAAAAAGTGGAGTACCTGTTGAAACAATTTCCGTCTTTGCAAAACAATTTAATCCATAAAAGCTTTCTTGATATTGAACGACCTTTCGATGAGCCATTTACTGTAATTGGAAATTTTCCTTATAATATTTCTACCCAAATCCTGTTTAAAATTCTTGATTGGAAAGAGTTTGTTCCGGAGGTGATTGGCATGTTTCAAAAAGAAGTGGCGGAAAGGGCGGCAGCAAAAGAAGGCGGCAAAGTGTATGGCGTATTGAGTGTTCTGCTACAATATTATTTCAAGGTGGAATATTTATTTTCGGTCGGCAATGAGTGTTTCGTTCCCCAGCCAAAAGTGCAAAGCGGCGTCATAAGGTTAACGGCACGGGAAAATTATTTGCCGGTAAAAAGTGAACGGGCGTTTTGGGTTTTGGTCAAAACAGCTTTCAATCAGCGCCGCAAGACGTTGCGCAATGGCGTTAAAAGCCTGATAAAAAAAGAAGATTTGCAGGACAGTTTTTTTGACCGCAGAGCCGAAACACTGAGCATTGAAGAGTTTGCAGAACTCACTTTCAAAATGATATAAGAAGGTTTGGGTCTCAGTATCCTGGAATGGGAGTCCAAAAAGCTTATAGTTATTCCCTCAAAGCTCCTCCAACCTCACTTTTGGGCGCAAGGTTATAGTTAGTAAAATAAATGATCGTTTTTGTTTATATTTATCTCAACTGATTGCCTTTGATAGAATCCAAACATATTGGCAGTAGAATCAGAACAAGAAACTGAAATAATAGACGACAAAATTTTGCCTAAAATACCAATAATTGGTATTTTTGAAATAAATTGAAAGTTATGGCAAAGAATACATCTATTTTGTTGGGTGACTATTTTGATAATTTCATAAATCAGCAAGTTAAAAACGGAAAATTTTCTTCGGCTAGTGAAGTTATTAGAGCTGCATTAAGAATGTTTGAATATGAAGAATCAAAAAAATCTAAGCTGATTAGTGAACTTAAGAAAGGTGAAAAGTCGGGATTTGTAAAGGACTTTAATCGAAAAACTTTTTTAAACGATCTTCATCAAAAACATTCTGTTGAATGATGAAATATAACTCAGTAAGGAAGCCTTAGCATGACCTCGAGAATATTTGGCTTTTTACTTTTGAGAATTGGTCAGTTGAACAAGCTGACAGATATTTCAATTTGATAATAGACGAAATTCAATACCTAACTCAAAACCTTGAATCAGGAAAAGATTATAGTCATGTTCGAAAGGGGTATTTTCGTGCTAAGGTTAAATCGCATTTTATCTTTTACAAAATTAATCGTAAAGAAAATCAGTTAGAAATCATCAGAATTTTGCACCAACAAATGGACATTGAATCCCGGCTAAATGACTAAACAAGGGGTAAAATGGCCGCAGTTCCTGCGATTTTTAAAATAGGCCAACTGTTTCACAGTCTGGAAAACAGCACCTGCTTTAAAACTTCAGAATTCCTGCTAAATTTGCTGAAATGCCCGAAAAGAAACAGCGAAAAAAATTATTGGATATTAGCGTTCTGAGAAAGGTTTTTGCCTTTGCAGCGCCTTATAAAAAGAAAGTTTATATCTCTATTGGGCTTTCGATCGTGCTGGCCATCATTTCTCCCCTGCGGCCTTACCTGATTCAATACACCGTCAATCATTTTATAAAAGACCGGGATACCTATTGGCTCATCCTGATAACCATCATACAAATAGGAATGCTATTAGTGGAAACAGCGCTTCGTTTTTATTTTGGCTTTTTAACTTCATGGCTGGGGCAAACTGTGGTAAAAGATTTAAGAATTACAGTTTATAAAAAAGTGCTGAGTTTGAATCTTTCTCAATTTGACAGAACGCCGATCGGCACTTTAACTACAAGGACGATCAACGATATTGAATCCGTAAATGATATTTTTTCTGATGGATTAATTCCGATCATTTCCGATATTCTTTCCATCTCTTCTATTTTATTGTTCATGTTTGGAGTTGACTGGCGCTTGTCGCTCATAAGCCTTGCTCCTTTTCCACTCATCATTATTGCCACCTATTTTTTCAAAGAAAGCGTGAACAAATCCTTCATAAAGGTGCGCAATGCGGTGGCGGCGTTAAATGCATTTGTACAGGAACACATTACGGGAATGAGCGTCGTGCAGGCTTTTGCCGTGGAAGACAAAGAATTCAATAAATTTAAAGAAATCAACAAGCAGCACAGGAACGCGAACATAAAAGCAATTTTCGCCTATTCGGTTTTCTTTCCGGTTGTTGAAATCGTGCTTGCTTTTTCCATTGGTCTGCTGGTATGGTGGGGCGGCAATTACGCCTTTAACGCCGGTGTTATTATTTCGTTTATCATGTACCTGAATTTACTGTTCAGGCCGCTAAGGGTTATCGCCGATAAATTTAATGTCCTCCAAATGGGTATGGTGGCAAGCGAGCGCGTTTTCAAAGTTCTGGACAATGAAGACGTTACTTCCCATATTCATAACGGCATCGATTCAGGAGAAATGAAAGGCAAAGTGGAATTTGAAAATGTGTGGTTCGCCTATAAGGATGAAACCTATGTTTTAAAAGATATTTCATTCAAAATCAATCCGGGCGAAACGCTGGCGATTGTTGGCCATACCGGCAGCGGAAAAACTTCTATCATAAGCCTGATAAACCGGCTTTATCCCATCAGCAAAGGAGTCATTAAAATTGATGGGCACAATATTAAAGACTATGACCTGGATTTCTTAAGAAGCAGGATAGCCGTGGTTTTGCAGGATGTTTTCCTGTTCAGCGGTTCTGTTTTGGATAACGTTACTTTGAGAAATCCTTCCATAGAAAGAAAGCAGGTGATTGAGGCTGCCAAAATGATCGGAGTGCATAATTTCATTATGCAGTTGCCTGGCGGTTATGATTTCAATGTGATGGAAAGAGGCGCCACCCTCTCGCTTGGTCAAAGGCAATTGCTGTCTTTTATCAGGGCGTTGCTTTATGACCCATCCATTTTAATTCTGGATGAAGCCACTTCTTCCATTGACAGTGAAAGCGAATTATTGATTCAGCACGCCATTGACAAACTAATTAGTGGAAGAACTTCCATCATTATCGCGCACCGGCTTTCAACTATCCGAAAGGCAAATAAAATTATTGTGCTGGATAAAGGAATCATCCGGGAAATGGGTTCTCATAGCGAGTTGATGAAACTTCAGGGGCACTATTACAATTTGCACAACATGCAATTTGAAATGCAGGAAGCCGATGAATAAACCATAATAAAGACTTCATTTTTTCCCCGAGCCTCAAAGGGAATAAAAAAGAAAATCTGTAAAAAAAATGCGTTTGCTGGAAATATAAAAAGGCCGTCATTTTATTGACAGCCCTTACTTTTAATCAGATCAAATTATTTTTCTACCTCGGTTATATTTTCTTCCCCCTGATTTCTTTCTGGGCGCATCTGCGGGAACAGCAATACATCCTGGATCGATTGCTGGTTGGTAAGCAGCATGCAAAGCCTGTCAATTCCGAAACCAATTCCGCTTGTTGGGGGCATTCCATATTCAAGAGCGCGCAGAAAATCATAGTCGATAAACATGGCTTCGTCATCGCCGCGTTCCATTAAAATTGACTGCTCTTCAAAACGTTCTCTTTGTTCCAGCGGATCGTTCAGTTCGGTGTAAGCATTGGCAATTTCCTTTCCGTTCACAATTAACTCAAAACGCTCTACCAGACCGGGTTTGCTGCGATGCTTTTTGGTTAGCGGGCTCATTTCAACCGGATAATCAATGATAAAGGTCGGCTGAATGAAATGGGCTTCGCATTTTTCTGAGAAAATTTCATCAATTAGCTTTCCTTTTCCCATTGTCTTATCTGCGTGTATGCCTAACTGTTGGCATACTTCCCGCAGGCCGGCCTCATCTTTTTCGCTGACATCAATTCCTGTGTGTTCTTTGATCGCATCATACATGCTGATGCGCTTGTAAGGCGCTTTAAAATCGATTTCTTTTTCTCCTGACATTACTTTCGTTGTGCCATTCACAGCAATCGAAGCTTTTTCTAAAAGATTTTCGGTTGTTTCCATCATCCACAAATAATCCTTATAAGCCACATAAAATTCAAGAACCGTAAATTCCGGATTATGCGTCCTGTCCATTCCTTCATTCCTGAAATTGCGGCTGAATTCATAGACCCACTCAAAACCACCAACTATGAGCCTTTTCAAATACAATTCGTTCGCGATGCGAAGATAAAAAGGTACATCGAGCGCATTGTGATGCGTGATGAAGGGGCGCGCCGCTGCTCCACCCGGAATGTTTTGCAGTACCGGGGTATCCACTTCCAATGCACCCTCAGCATTTAAAAATTCACGAATTGAGTTGATCAGTTTTGTTCTCTTGATAAATGTTTCCTTTACATGAGGATTAACGATCAGATCGGCATAGCGCTGCCGATAACGAAACTCCGCATCAGTCACTTCGTCAAATGTTTCTCCTTCTTTTTCCTTCACGATGGGCAGGGGCTTCAATGATTTCGAAAGTATCTTGAATTCCGTAACATGGATAGATGTTTCACCTGTTTTTGTCGTGAATACATATCCTTTCAAACCGATAATATCGCCGATATCAATCAATTTTTTCCATACAATGTCATATAAAGTTTTATCTTCTCCGGGAGCGATATCATCCTTGCGGATATAGATCTGTATTTTCCCCGTTCCATCCTGCAACACGGCGAATGAAGCCTTTCCCATATCGCGGATACTTAAAATTCTGCCTGCGATTTGAATGTCTTTGAAATCTTCCTTATTCTCTTCGCCTTTATAATTGGCTTTTATGAAAGCGGCGCTGCTGTTTACCGGAAAAAGTTCCGGCGGATAAGCGTCAATGCCAAGCTTATTAAGTTCTTTTAATTTCTCTCTCCTGATAATTTCCTGTTCAGATAAATGCTGTATGTTCATAAAATAAGTGAAAAAAAGTTCGCTTGCTGCAAACGATTATTTTTTTTGCGAAGTTAAACTTTTGCGCCGGAGATTTTGAATCCGGATTTTAGTTTCAAAGCTGGAAATCCGAAATGCTTACGGTAAAGGAATTATTTTCGGAAGGTTACAACCCCAAAACTTCTTTCAGTCTTGCGTAACCGGCTTTGCTTACGGGGATTTTGCTTCCATTGGAGAGCAAAAGCAAATGGCCTTCCTTTTCATAAGGATCAATCCTCGTGATTAGCTGGGTGTTCACAATGTAGGAACGGTGAACCCGGACGAATTGATGAGGAGCGAGTGATTCTTCAAAAAAACCCATCGTCCGTTTCTTCAAAAATGTTCCTTCAGGTGTGATGATTTTCACATAGTCATCGGCAGCTTCCAGGTATTGGATTTGGCTAACGGGAATAATGCGTATCCGGCTTCCATCCTTTACAACAATGCGGTTCTGCTGCAATGGTGTTTGAGCAGCCGATTCCAATACCGGCGCAACATCAGTCAAAGGACGCTGAAACTGATATTTCTGAACGGCTTTCAGGAAGCGATCCCTGCTGAACGGTTTCAATAAATAATCAACGGCGTTCAATTCAAATGCCTTTATGGCGAATTCATCAAAAGCAGTAGTGAAGATTATAGCCGGTGGATTTTCTATTAGTTCAAGCATCTCAAAGCCGGTAATTTTGGGCATTTGAATATCAAGGAAAACCAGGTCAGGCTGAAATTGCTGTATGGCCTTGATTCCCTCAAAACCGTCCCCGCATTCAGCAACCAATTCAATATCCCCGCAGGCTTTCAGGTATTCCTTCACGATGCTTCTGGCGAGTGGCTCGTCGTCTATAATAATAACAGTCATGCTTTTTGTGGTATAATAATGCTTGTTATAAAAATGCCGTTTTCGGCTCTGGTTTTTAAAAGATCATGCCTGGCGAACAAAAGAAACAATCTTCTTTGAATTGATGAAAGGCCGAAACCAGTACCTTTCATCGCTGGTGAAGTTTCAGCATCGAATGGATTTTCAACACTGATGATCAAACCGTTTTCACTTATCTGCACCTCGATCTTTATGGCAACTTCGCCCATTGTATCATACAATCCAAACTTTATCGCATTTTCAACAAGGGGCTGCATGAGCAATGCGGGTAGTTTGCAATTGAGCGCTTCTTCTTCATAAATAATTTCCGTTTTCAGCCGGTTTCCAAACCTTACTTTCTCTATTTCCAGGTATAATTCCAGGGAATGCAATTCTTCAGCAAGGGTATTCCATTGCTGCTCTTCTTTTTTTAGCGTGCCGCGCAAAAAATCGCTCAACTGGTGGATCATGTGCCGCGCCTTCTCCGGATCGGAAGCCGTAAGGGCGCTGATAGAATTAAGACTATTGAATAAAAAATGCGGCTGCAGTTGCTGCCTAAGCTTGAATAATTCCGCCTCCTTGCTCAGTTTTTCTGTTTCTGTTTTGCGGCTTTCACTTTCCTTTTGCTCCTGCTGGCCATACCAAAGTAGGCTGAACATGCTCATGCTGCTTATCAGCAGAAACCCAGCACCAAAGCGGATCCCCCATGACTGCCGGATGAAATGCACGTAAAAATCACCTTCTTTAAAAACTATCCACAAGACCGCCTGCTGCACAAGCATCCATAAAAAACTGACCGTGAGGCTAACGACAAGAATGAACCAATATTTTTCCTGTCGCGGCAAATAATATTTCATGTTGTTGCTGATGAAAAAACAACAAATTGCCAAAAGCAGATTGCTAATCACGCTATCAGCAAGGGCATGGGTCTGATCAATGCTGATTTGCCTCAAAATAATATACTGAAGCAAGATCCACACCAACCACCATGCGGCGAAAAAAATGCGCAACCGTTTGTCAGATAAAATAGAATTGGCCAAGGTTACGGTTTTAATTCATTTGAAATGTTTTCTGAAGGCAGCTTTCATGCAAATATTTAGCGCGGTTATTCACTTGCCTCAGGTAAGAAGCGGCCTCCGGTTCTTCATGAATGGAAGAATAGATTTCTGCCCCATCGATCAACTCCGAAAGCGGATGCAGCTCTGTAACATCAATGAATTTCCAATGCACAGGTTTTTGACTATCATTTAGAAAATCATCTTCTTCAGCATCACCTATTATTCTCGCTTTTTGAAAAGCATGCATGTCATCCTCTGCCGAAACAAGCCTTAACTGCTCATCAAACTGAGGTGTATGATCGCCATCCCCGCAAATGATTCTGTAAACAATTTTCGCAAGATACCATTTCATAAAAAATGAATTTAGCGCTTAATAATTTGTTACTTCAATTCCGCCAAAAACGCAGGCGCCTTTCAGAAAAATCTTTTTAGAGGAATCGGGAACGCTCGTATTGAAATTCCTTTTGTCTTCAACACCGCCGAAAACCGCTGAAATTTCATTTTTTACATCCCAGTTTGAGGGAATGATCAGCTTGGTTCCTCCAAAAACATTATTTACTTCAACGGTTACCGGGTGCTGCATATCCGCCTGCATAAAATTAATTTCTGATCCGCCCATGAAGCTTACGATCTCTCCTCCCTTGAAATTTTTTGACGTGATATTTTTCTTAATACCTCCGAAAACCGCATGAATGTTAATGTATTCGGCATTATCGGAAAAGGAATCATTCCCTGTAAAATTCTTTTCAGAAGAATACTCATTTGAGGCTTCTGGATCATTACCAGGAACGGCATTTATGTTCTGCATATACCGGCGGCCTTTCTGAGAGCAAAAACTTTTCCTGGGACGCAGGATGAATGCAAGCCCTATCCCAATCAATATAGCGGGAACAATATAATTATGGAAATCAACTCCGGGAATGGATTGATCAGCCAAAAAAACTCCGCCTATAAAAATCAGGATCAGCGATCCGGGATTGCGGAACCTGCTCTTAATGCCAGTAAATAATCCTATCACTATTAATAGTACCGGCCAAGTAAATATCCAATAGGGAATCGGGGCGCCCATCTTGTAGGCAAGCAATAAAAAACCGCCAGCCAATAAAATCAAACCAGCCCAAATCCGGGATCCACCAGCTCCACGGCGTCTTTCAAAATTATTTTGTTCCATAAAAAAAATTTTCGTTGTTAATTTAATACCCCAAAATTAGAAAGCGCTTCTCCCATTGAAAAGGCGCTTTAGGTTTAAAGGCACTATCGATCGGTGAATGCCTTTAAAGTGTCGGTGAATGAAAATAAAATTGACTTTAACTCTCCGTCCAATCCCTTTTCCATTGACATAAAAAACCGCTGGAGACCCTCACAGCGGTTAAAAAAAGTTCAAAAAAAGTCCGTTTGCTGAAAAAACAATTGACTAATTACCTGGAGAACTCATCAACTTTAGTCTTGAAATATAATACCAGGATATTCCCGCCAGCAGGATGGTAATTGCAGTCCTTGCGAGCATCACTTTTACCGTCCGCATTTCAAAAGGCCTTCCGGCATGAATGTGAAGAATCAAGCCAACGTAGGCTGCGATCAGAATGGCCAGGGCGACAAACAGGCTTGTCGTAGTCCAGTCTTTTTTTGCAAACAAGCCATAAGCACAAAACAAGTAGATGAAAGAACAAATAAAGTTGGCATAAACAATGAACAGTACATAGTTTCCTTCCTTTTCCCTGATGCCAAAAAGATCAAGCAGGATGCAGGAAGTCATGAATAGCGAAATCAATCCAAAGAGCCCGGTGAACACGGCGCATATTTTCAATATAATGTTATTCATGCAGATTAGTTTTGGTTTTGTTCCATGAATTTAGCGTTTTATTTGAATTCCTGCAATTTTATCTCTTACATTAAAACGCTTAAATGCCGCCAATCATTGTTTAACCCTGCTTAATATTATTGGGCTTCTTTCAGCCTGACTGTAAAATGCCTTAATGCAGGCGATTCATATTCGATAGCCAAACCTCTAATATTTTCCCTGTTTTTATAAACTTCAATGATCACCTCGGCAACATAATCTATGTGGCTTTGGGTATAAACTCTTCTGGGAATGGCAAGCCTTACCAGTTCCATCATAGCCGGAATGAGGGTTCCATCGCTATCATATTTCCCAAACATTAAAGAGCCAATTTCGACTCCACGAACACCGCCTTCGAGATAAAGCGCTCCGACCAAAGCCTGTCCGGGATATTTTTCAGAAGGTATATGAGGCAACATCGCTTTTGCATCCAGGTAAACTGCATGTCCGCCCGCAGGTCTCATTACGGGAACCCCAGCGTCAACCAGTTTCTCAGTAAGATATTCAATACTGCGAATGCGGTACTGCAAATAATTTTCATCCAAAACTTCCTTCAATCCGATGGCAATCGCTTCAAGATCTCTTCCGGCGAGGCCGCCATAAGTTGTAAATCCTTCTGTAATAATGAGCAGGTTCCTGCATTGAACTGCCAGCTCTTCATCCCGCATCGCGATGAAGCCGCCAATGTTTGCAAACGCGTCTTTTTTCGCGCTCATCGTGCAACCATCCGCATAAGAAAATAATTCTCTTGCGATTTCTGAAACGGGCACATCCGCATATCCTTTTTCACGGGTTTTAATAAAATAGCAATTCTCCGCAAAGCGGCAGGCATCTATGAATAAAGGGATATTATATTTTTTGCAAACCGCTTTTGCCTCGCGGATATTTTGCATGCTAACGGGTTGACCACCTCCTGAATTGTTGGTCACGGTGATCATGCAAAGCGGAATATGTTCACTACCCTTTTCGATGATAAATTTTTCAAGTTGTTCCACATCTATATTGCCTTTGAATGGCGCGGGAACAGAAGGAATTTTCCCTTCGGCACAGAGCAAATCAACTCCTTCAGCGCCGGAAAATTCTATGTTGGCACGGGTTGTATCAAACAAAGTATTGCTCACAATATATTTCCCTTTGCCGCCTATGATGGAGAATAAAATTTTCTCAGAAGCGCGTCCCTGGTGCGTAGGAATCACGATCGGCATTCCGGTAATATCCTGCACTGTTTTTTCAAAGTGGAAAAAACTATTGCTTCCGGCATACGATTCATCTCCCACCATAATGCCCGCCCATTGTGCGCTGCTCATGGCGCTTGTTCCGCTGTCGGTTAACAGATCGATGATCACGTTGTCTGCAGCAATCAAAAATGGGTTGTAAAAGGCAGATTTTAAAATTTCCCTGCGTTGCTCTTTTGTTGTAAAGTGAATCGGTTCAACAGATTTGATCCTGAACGGTTCTATGATCGTTTTCATAATTAATTTTTGCTTGTTTTTTTGTTTCGGCGCGCACAAATGGCTTTTTGAAAAAAAGATTTCGATTGAATGGAAACGCCGGAAATATTAGGTTCTCAAATGGAAAAGGCTATGCAAAAAAGTGCATTGTCAGGTAGGTTTTCTAATAATATTGATCCAGAGGAGCAGCATGCGCCAAATATAAAAGGAATTTTAATAACTGTTCAAAAACTTTTTCGGGGAAAAAGCGCTTGAAAACCATGTGTCATGAAATAGTCAAATACCGGAATAAAAGTACTTTTTTACTTTTATTAAAGCTTTTACCCTACATTTGCATCTAATTAATTTATAAAACTTATTCAACCATGAGTACTTTATTAGAACAGGAAAATATATTGAACGTCACTTTACTTGAGCCTAAACTAAAGCATCCAACCATTTTTGTCCGTTTTGACGAATTGGTTTCCGGAGAAAGTTTGACACTGCATAATGACCATGACCCAAAGCCACTTTATTATGAATTGCTGGCGGAGAGAGGCAACATTTTCGTTTGGGAATATTTGGAAGAAGGGCCGGAACTTTGGCGCGTAAAAATTTCTAAAAACAAGGAAGCGAATCCGATTGTAGAGCAGGGACAGTCTTTGTTAGAAAAGGAAAATGTCTTGAATGTTACTTTAATTGAACCGCGTCTGAAACATCCAACCATTTTTCAAAAATTTGATGACCTGAAGCCGGGCGAGCATTTCATACTTCTGAATGACCACGATCCAAAACCGCTTTATTACCAGTTGCAGAGCTACCTTGGCGATATTTTCACATGGGAATATTTGCAGCAGGGACCGGAGGTTTTCAAAATCAGGATCACCAAAAACAAGGAGGAAATTTCTGCTAACGATATGCCTGCTGAAAACATCCTCAACGTGACTTTGATAGAACCGAAACTGAAGCATCCGACCATATTTGCGCGCTTTGATGAATTGAAGGCGGGCGAAAGCTTAACCATCCACAATGACCACGATCCGAAACCACTTTATTACCAGTTATTAGGAGAAAGGGGAAATATTTTTGTGTGGGAATATCTTGAGCAAGGTCCATCACTATGGCGGGTGAAGATGACCAGGCGTCTTGCTGGAGAAAGTGATGAAACGCTGGGAGAAATCGCTGCAAAAGATTTGCGCAAGGCGCAGGTTTTTAAAAAGTATGGTTTGGATTTTTGCTGCGGCGGAAAGAAAACAGTGAAGGAAGCATGCGCGGAAAAAGGAATCGACGTAACGAAAGTTGAACAGGAATTGCAAACAGCAGACAAAAATATCACAAGTGCCCGCCCCTTGCCTTATAATGACTGGAACCTTGATTTTCTTGCCGATTATATCGTAAACACCCATCACAGCTATGTGAAAAAAAACATTCCTGATTTGAACGCTTATGCAACGAAAGTAGCGCGGGTTCATGGAGGTTCTCATCCCGAATTGTTAGAAATCGCCAGGCTTTCGGAAGAGATTTGCGACGAGCTTTCAAGCCATATGGTTAAAGAAGAAAATGTTTTGTTTCCTTATATAAAGAAATTGGTGGCGTCAAAAAATTCAGGGGCAGCCATGAATGTTGATTCATTTCAAACGGTAAAAACTCCAATTGATGTAATGGAACATGAGCATGAAGCGGTTGGAAAAAACCTCGAAGAAATAAGAAGGCTAAGCAACGATTACGCTTTACCAGTTGATGCATGCGCCAGCTATTTTTTCCTCTATAAATTATTGGAAGAATTTGAAAACGATTTGCATTTGCATGTTCACCTGGAAAACAATATTTTGTTTCCCAAGGCTATAGAGTTAGAAAAAAAATTAAACTCCGAAAAACCATAGATTACCAAACGCAGCACCAGGCTTGTTTTGCTTAAAATAGATCACTATTTCATGAAGGAAAACAGGCCTGGCCAATGCCGAAAAAACGGAAAATACTTTGGACAAATAATTCTTAAATTCGGTATTATTCATCAATCAATCGTTTTTTATGAAAAAGTTATTCTACTTACTGGCGGTTATTGTTATTTCTTTTGCCTGCAATTCAGGTTCCGGCAAAAATGACGAAGACGTTCATGCAACCCATGAAACCGCTGCTGACACAGCACTTTCCTTGAACAACGGAGCCAGGTGGAATGCGGATTCGGTCACAACTCACAACGTTGTGAATATGAAAACGATTGCCGATAATTTTCGGATAAAGCCATTTCCTTCCTTAACTGACTATCAGCTTTTAGGAGCAGATTTAAGCAACGGAGTCAATAAGCTGATCAAAGATTGCAAAATGTCTGGGCGCGATCATGATGAGCTTCACAAATGGCTGGAGCCGGTTTTAAAAGAAAGCAATAACCTGAAAACCGTTGCTGACACTGCAACAGGAAGAAACTTGTTCAGGTCTTTGGATGGCCGAATAGATGCCTATAACAATTATTTTCAATGAACATGACTATAAATGGTGACACAAAAATAGCAGCGATCCTTAAGCACGAGCCGCGCGCATTAGAAACCATTATCAGCATCAATCCTAAATTTGAAAAACTCAGGAATCCTTTACTGAGAAAGCTTATGGCAGGCCGCACGAGCATTCTTATGGCTTCAAAAATAAGCGGGAATCCACCAGAAGATTTTTATAATAAACTGAAGCCATTAGGCTTTGATATTGTTGCAGCAATTTCGCAGCAACCAAACCAAGCAAGACCAAAACTTCCTGCATTTTTAACGGCTGCACGGCAGGAGCAGATCCGTGAATTTGATGCGCGGCCTATAATAAACGCTGATGAAGATCCTTTGCCTGCCATCATCAAAAAGGTTAAGGAAATAAAGCAGGGCGAAATCCTAAAAATCATAAATAGTTTTGAACCAACTCCCCTGATGCAATTGCTGGAAAAGCAAGGATTTGAATCTTATGCAGATGTAATAAGCAATCAACTTGTCGAAACTTATTTTTACAAAAAAGTCGATGCTGTGACTGAGATAAAAGGCGTTGAAAAAGATGAAGAAGGGTGGGAAAAATACATTCAATTGTTTGAAGGAAAATTAAAAACTCTTGATGTAAGAAAACTTGAAATGCCGGGACCGATGATGGCTATTCTTGAAGCCATTGAAACGCTTCCCGCCGACGAGGCACTATTTGTTTATCACAAAAGAATCCCTGTTTTTCTGTTGCCAGAACTAAGGGAAAGAAATTTTGATTTCCGAATAAAAGAGATCACCGAAAATGAAGTGCATCTTTTAATTTTTAAAGATTGATATGTTTCCCGGAAACACAAATAGCGGATTGGCGACCAACACTTCCCACAAAGTTGTCCTGCCATTTTATATTTATGGAGCGTTGTCAATTTTAGCGGCAACTGTAATTTTATTGCTTGCTTCCGATGCCTTCAAGCAGCATTATTTTCATCCTCAAACCCTTGCTATTACTCACATCATGGCATTAGGCTGGGGAACGATGATGATCCTGGGCGCCAGCCATCAGCTCGTGCCGGTGTTGATCGAATCCAAATTATCAAGCAATCTTCTCGCCTATCTTTCGTTCATTTTTGCCGCCGTTGGCATCCCCCTTTTGGTTTTTGCGTTTTACAATTTCCGTTTTGACTGGCCGGCTCAATGGGGCGCAATACTCATAAACGCGGGAGTAATTTTTTATCTGATAAACCTTGCCCTTAGCATGGCCGGAAGCAAGACAGAAAACGTTCATGCCATCTACGTATTTACAGCCACCCTTTGGCTTTTAATCACTACTCTAGTTGGTTTATTTCTGATCTATAATTTCACCCGCAACATCCTGTCAAGCGATTCGCTGCATTATCTTGCCCTGCACGCCCATTTGGGCATCGTTGGATGGTTTTTATTGCTGATTATAGGAGTGGGAACGAGGCTGATCCCATTATTTCTTATTTCCAAATACCACAATGAAAAATTGTTGTGGGTCATTTACGTGCTGATCAATTTTGCATTGATATTTTTTATCGTAAACTTTCTATACCTGCAGAAAAGCTTGCTTTATTTAGTCTCGATTGCAGCGGTGTTTGCCTCCCTGCTGATGTTGGGTTATTTCTGCTACAAAGCCTACCTCGATCGTTTGCGAAAAAAAGTTGACGAACAGGTAAGGATGTCCTTGCTTTCGGTTTTAATGATGCTGCTGCCCGTGATCTTTTTATTGGTCATCATTTTCTTAGGCCTTTTTTCCATCACCCATCCCCGACTAGTACTCGCTTACGGGTTCTGCATATTTTTTGGATGGCTGACAGCCATTATTTTTGGCATGACTTTCAAAACACTTCCATTCATTCTTTGGAACAAAAAATATCACGATAAAGCGGGACTGGGGAAAACTCCAAATCCAAAAGATTTGTTCAGCAATAAAATGTTTTTGCTGATGTCGGCTGCTTACATGTTTGGGTTTATTTTATTTGCCTTGGGCATTCTATTTTCATTTGGGATCTTGTTAAAGTTCGCCGCCTTACTTTTGCTCGTCGCTGCTCTTTTATACAACGGAAATGTCTTTACAATGATCTTTCACAAACCGAAAAAAATATGAGCGAAATAAAAATTATCACGAATAATAATGAAAAAACGCTTCTCGCAATCGAGGCGCTGAAATATGTGATGGATCCGGAAATTGGACTGAATGTAGCAGATCTTGGCTTGATCTACCAGATCGATTTTGATGAGGCTGAAAAAAAAGTTTATTGCACGCACACCCTTACCACGCAATTCTGCCCAATGGGTGAATCAATTCAAAATGGTGTTTTCAACGCGCTCACAGAAACTTTCCCGGATGACGAAATAGTTGTAAATGTAATCTTCAACCCGTCCTGGAATTCACAAATGATCTCCAATGAAGGACGGGATTTTTTAAACATGTAACTATGATAAGCAATACCTGCAAAACCGCCATAAAATCAGTAATCTACCTGTGTTCTAAATTCGACAAAAAAGAGAATTCCGGCATTAGGGAGATAGCGGAATTTATTGATGTCAACGAGCATACTGTTGGTAAAATCCTGCAAACGCTGGTGAAACAAAATGTAATTAAAAGTATGAAAGGCCCTTCAGGCGGATTTTATATTTCCAAAGAGCAGCAAAAGCAACCGATCATGAACATTGTTGAAGCGATAGATGGCAAGCAGGTTTTTAAATCCTGCGGATTAGGATTAAGCAAATGTTCGTCTGTCCATCCCTGTCCTATTCATTATGAGTACAAGGAAGCACGCGATATAATTGAGAATTTATTCAGGCAAAAAAAAGTCGTTGACCTATGCGAGCCGGTAAGTAGTGGCATTGCCTATTTGATCGGATAGCTGCAAAAAATCTTTTATCGGATCAAAAAAATGGTGTTAAGGCGCTTCCACTATTATCAGGGATTTATAATTGCCGTACTTTTATTCCTGAAAAGATTAATCATAAAAATTTTATACCATGTGGTGGACGTATGCTTTGCTTTCAGCTCTCTTCGCGGCCCTTACGGCCATTTTTGCAAAAGTGGGCATCAAGGGAGTTGACACCGACCTTGCAACGGCGATAAGGACCGTTGTTATTCTTGTGATCGCATGGGGGATCGCGTTGTTTCGCGGCGGTGCATTTACAATTCATACGCTCACCAAACAAAACATTCTTTTCCTGTGTCTATCAGGAATCGCGACCGGGCTTTCATGGATATTTTATTTCAAGGCACTTCAGTTGGGAAAAGTTTCACAAGTCGCGCCAGTGGATAAAATGAGTGTAGCCATCGCTATCATATTATCTGCAATTTTCCTCGGCGAACATCTGGATGTAAAAACAATAATCGGAGCCTTGCTGATCATTGGTGGAACATTGGTATTGATCTCCTAAAGTCACTATTCCTCTGAACCAGGATTTGCGAGATGTAAAGATTGGCAAGGATTACACCTTGATTGAAAAGAATCTTAAAAAAAAGTCCGTTTGCTGCTTCAAATTCTTCTCACAAAAGATCATAATCCAACACCCTTCTTACGTATTTTTTATCCTGAAAAATCCAGGTCACTTCATAATTCCCTGTTTTATCTTTTGAGAAAAGATAAAGATAAATCCGGTGGCCGTCTTTCGACTTGTAAATGGCATTGGTGGTTCTTTGAACCCCTTTATCGGAATAAGTAAATTGCAAATTGTGTAGATCATCATACGCTGCGGAGGGAATGGCAACCGTATCATTGCCAATTATCACCAAAACCTCGCTAACAGAAGTTTTTGGCACGCTTCCATATCCGCCATAATAGGGCCTCTTGTCAATCCTCACCAAATATTTTTCATCATAGGAAAGCTTGTGTTTGGAAGGATCAAAAGGTGAAATTTTTATGACGGCTTTTATTCCATCACCTGAGAACGACATGGAATCATTGCTCAGCGAAGAATAGGATATTTTTTGCAAAGGCAATGCTCCAACACTTTCATTGATGCCGGCCAAAGCGAAGGTTGCCACATCAGCACGAACGTCTTTGGGTTGCAATCTGGCGAAGCCCTCATTTTTTCGGCGGGAATCCGTGAAATTCAGGTCTTGTGATTGAGCCAAAAATGAAAACTGGACCGCAATGAAAAGGAAATAAAATTTCAGCGGAACACGCACCACATCGAAAAATCCCAGGCAACTCATTCTTTCAATTTTCACATCAGATGTTTTATTCGGTTACAGGATAGCCCTTCGAAATCCAATCGGTTTTGATATTTTTAGGCAGATTAAGCAAATGAAAATTGGTGAATTTCATCTCTTTTAATACCTCTATCGCCGGCCGTACATTGGGGCAATGATCAAAGGGGCAGCAGCCGCAATAAACCACAATATTCGAAGATTTAGGCAATTTGCTGATCGTCTTTTTAAATTTATCCAGATTTTTTGGGTCTGAAGCCATTCCAGCATCAATCGAATGAGGGATGATCGCTCCGGGACCAATGCTAATAATTACAGGCACATCTTTTTTCGTTTGGATAGCTGAGGCCAGCACGGAGGGTTCCATTAATTGTTCTGCAGTCCAGTTTTCAGGCTTCTGGCCCTGGCTTTGCTGGCATCCGAGAATAAGAACAGAGAACAGGAAAGCGTAAATTAAATTTGCTTTTTTCATGGTATCAACTTGCGTTTTTCGCTTTTTTTTTCAAAAATAAAATAATTTGTCCCAAAGCGCTTCATTAACTTTTTTGACATTCATGCAAATGAAATTTATGAAAAGAAAAACGTGGATTTTTTATTTAACATTTCATTTTTTATTTTTACTGTATGAAAGATTTTTCCAATTAACTTTTTAGTAAGTCTCACCTCTCCAACCCTCTTTTGATTGGGATTATCAGATCAAATTCATGTCCTGCCATATTAGTGAATTATCGGGAAACCTCCTTGCCGGATTATATCATTTTCAATAAAAAAATAGCACATGAAAAAGCTTCTACTCCTTTCATTTATTTTTCTGTTTCTTGACGCTGCCAATGGGCAGGTAACACAGATAAACGCCAATAAGAGTTTATATTCACCGGGAATCCTCAACAACACGAGAGCCATTTTTGTTTCAAGCATTGACTCGTCTGTCTGGGTTTCTGACGGAACACTTGCCGGCACCATCCAGTTGTCTGATACCATTAAATTTGGTTTCGGATCTGAGGTACTCAATAACAATCTGATTTTTGCCGGTAGCTCGCCTAACTGCGGCTCAGAAATCTTTATTACCGACGGAACAAGGAACGGAACGAAGATCATCAAAGACATTTTCCCCGGCTCAACCGGAAGCAACCCGGATTATCAAATGGCAATACTAAACGGTTTTGTATATTTTACAGACAGCACTGCTGCCGAAGGACGCGAATTATGGAGAACCGACGGAACCGCTCAAAACACAACCCTGGTGAAAGATATCATTCCCGGAGCCGCTTCAAGCAATCTTCCCAACAGCTATGAATTATTTTCCAACGGCTCGTTTCTTCTTTTAGATGTGAAAGATCCGGTTAACGGAAATGAACTTTGGATTTCAGGTGGAACCGCTGCCACTACAAATCTTCTGAAAGATATTAACCCCGGCACCGCTTCTTCCGATCCTCAAAAGTTTTATGCTTTTAATAATATCGTTTTATTTTCTGCAACAGATGCCGCTCATGGCGATGAAATTTGGAGAACGGATGGAACCGCAGCAGGAACAATCCTTTTAAAAGACATCAATCCAGGCCCTGATAGCTCTACTTATATTTCAACTCAAATCGCTCCCGGCGTAAAGATCAACCTCCCCGTATTCCTGAGTTTCCATGAGTTTAACAACCATCTATTTTTCATGGCCAACGATGGAGTTCATGGAAGCGCAATTTGGGTAACCGACGGAACAACTGCAAATACGAATTTCCTCAAAGCCACCATGACCGACACCTCAGTGAATAACTTTGGATTACTTGACGCTGTGAATCTGCCCGGCAAATTTATTTTCCCCGTTTCTAATGAAACCAACCAGTTTGAATTGTGGCAATCAGACGGAACGGCGGCAGGCACGGTGCTTTTTAAATCTTTCGCTCCTAACCCAACCGGAACTACCAGCAGTCCGATCATCTATGTGAATTTCAGCTTCAACCCAACAACCCATCAGTTGTCTTATCCGTTATTGAATGGAAAATTTTTCTTCTCAGCAAGCGGTCCGGAAGGAAATGAATTATGGATGTCTGATGGAACCGTTGCTGGAACACAAATCGTGAAAGATATCAACCCGGGCGCGGCAAATGGAATCGTCAGCGATTCGTATTTATACACAACTTCAGGAATGTTCTTTGCGGCCAATGATGGAGTTCATGGAAATGAACTATGGAAGACGGACGGAACTGCGGCAGGAACTGTTTTAGTTCAGGATATTTTTCCCGGCACTCACAATGCAAACCCGGTTCTTGAATTTGTTTCCAACAACAAAGTTTTCTTTACCGCAACGGATGGCAATCCGGATTCTTTGCTAACAGATCTCTATGTGGTGAATGGAAACTTCACTGCGCTTCCTGTCCAATTGCTCGACTTTACAGTTAGTCCTAAAGGCAATGACGGGTTCCTGCAATGGAGCACTTCACAGGAAATAAACACAAAGGATTTCTTGGTGGAATCAAGTGATGATGCGCAACACTGGAATGCGCTTGGAAACGTTCCTGCAGCAGGAAATTCTTCAGTAAAAATTAATTATTCCTTCACCGATGCGGGTGTCATGAACTGCGGTAAAAATATTGTTTATTACCGGCTCGCCGCCAGAGACATTGACGGTAAAATTTCAAACAGCAATATCATTTATCTGAAGATCGGCAATGCAGGTCAATGGAATGTTCAACTGTATTCAAATCCTGTTCGTGGATATGTAAACCTAATGCTGTCGGGCGTTTCAGGAATTGCGCAGCTATCCATCCATGATCTGAGTGGAAAGATTATTTATAAAAAGCAAATAGAAAATCAAAATGGTCAATTGACCTTGCCGGTAAGTCTGCAGGCAGGAGTTTATATCCTATCTGTAAAGGCAAACAATGAAAGAAAATCGATCCAATTCATTAAAGAGTAATACCATTTTAATTATAAATAATCCACATGATCCCAAGACAGCAAACGGACATTTTTTGAAGATTGATTGCATTACTTGGAGGAAATAAAAAATCGGGCAATGACATAAAACATTGCCCGATTTTTTTGTGCATGAAAACAACCGAAAAAGTGTTTAACCCTGCAATAAATTAATTTTTCTTCCTCCCACAGTTCATTTCAAAGGCTCGTCCGGCGTCCAAGAAGATTTTGGATTAAAATGCTTGAACAAGATAGCCGACAATTTTCTTGTCATCACCCACGCTTCATTATCCGCGTTCCAGCTTTGATCTTTATTGTTTTTCGTGCAGATGCATAAAATATAAGGATGAGCGCCATTTACATACATAACTTCGCTCCTGCTGGCATCAACCGCACCGTTTTTATCCGCTACAAAAACATTCGGCGGAATTTCTGAAATAGCCACTTCATCCCAGTACTGGCGGCTCATTAGCCGCAGCATTCTTTCACTGATTTGCTTGTCAATGATTTTATTTTCCACGATCATTTTCATTAACGTCGCCATCTCTTTTGGAGTCGTTTGCCCCCAGCCATATTTCTGCCAATCGCCCCGCCGGCCGGTAGTTCTGCTGTTCACTCTTGTAGCTTTCAGACCCAGGCTGTCCAGATAGTTATTAATCAAGCGTTCCGGAACCAGCAAGCCCCTGCAGCCAAAGGCTCGCGGCGTTGTCGCTCGTGCTCATCATGAGCATCAGGATCTTGCTCATCTCGATTTTTTCGCCGCTTTTGTAGGAAGCCAGGATGTCATCTCCTTCAGAATAAAACAATGAATCGGTATAAGTCATGACCTGGTGATAGGATAATTCGCGAGAATGGATCTTATGCATGACGCCAATGAGTATCGGGATTTTCACCATGCTCGCCGTCGGGAAAATTGTATCGGCGTTAATGGCGGCAATTTTATTGGAGGCGAGGTCATAAACAAAAACTCCGGCATCTCCATTAAAACCCTTTAAAACTTTTTCAATTTTCTTTTCAAGCCGCACATCTTTTTTTTGAGCTCCAACATGAAAAGAAATAATCAGAAAGAAACAGGCAATCCATTTTTTCATTGTTAAAATATTTTAAAAATGAAAGTAAGAAATGAGTGGCAAACAAGGGGATGTTTTTCCATTTAGAAAACAAAGGTCTTCCTCAAAAAAATTTCAGCGGCAGCAGGCAAACTTTTTTTAAAGATTTTTTTCTTTTCGATAGAGGATAAAGAAAGAAAAGCATTTGGGGCTGTGGGCTATAGATCCACTGTTCATCGATAGTTCCGGCTGTCGGTCAGTATCTTTTCCGCAGCAACATTTTTCAAGCTCATAACCTCTTATGGCGGAAAAGGATACTTGACCACATCCGGCAGCTCCTCATCTATAGATTCTCTTATCAGCAGAATAACGCAGCCATTTTTTTTTGAAGCAAACTATTTTTATCATTCATGTTTCTGATCCTTTCTCTTACCTTCTTTTCGAGCAAACGCACTTTTTTTCGGAAAAAATAAGCGCATAACAACCCTCTGTAAACGAAAAGAGCTACCCGTATTTCGGATAGCTCATTTTGGTTTCACAGATATTAAAGATAAAAACTCTTCTAATTAGCTAAACAGGCCGCCTTTTTTAAGCTCACGTGTTTTTTCGCCTATTAAAAATCCGTTTTGATAGATTTGAATTTTATAGTTTCCCTGTTGAAAATGTTTGCCGGGAGAAAACGCGAATTGAACATTCTTGCTTTTTGCTGTTTCCAGATCCACAGGCAATTTCGCTGTGAATGACTTGCTGCCTTCTTCCCGTGTAACAAAAGTATCAGAAGTTGAATCAGGAGTCACCGGGTTTCCGTCGGGGCCAATAACCACAACATAGAGATCAGTCATTCCAGGCTGAATAATTCGGTTATTCACGTCAAAACTTACCAGTAATTTATCAACGCGTTTTGCAACGGTTGACACTTTTTCTTTTCCATTGTTCTTAACTTTTACGGGAGTAATGGAAATATTCGAAGCGTTCAAAGTAGAAGCTACATCAACTTTTTTCTCAAGAGATGTTTTGATGACATTGGTTGAATCAAGATTCCTTGACAAGGTTTCCTTATCCGCTGTAAGCGTTGCTACATGCTCCTTCAGGCTGTCATTTTCCTGGGTTAATTGAGCAACCTGGCTTTCAAGATCAGAGATTTTTCCATTCAACTGATCGATTAGTTTTCTTGCCCTTGTAAGTTCTGCAGTCGAAGCGTTTCTCTTGTTCAGAATGCTTCGTATCTCTGTTTTCATTTTCGCGATTTCATCATTGCTCGCGGTCAACTTGGTATTCAAGTCTGTGTTCACGCTTTTCATTGAATCGAGCCTTGCTAATGACGCATCAAAGCTGCTTTGAATATCGCTTTTTTCGGTCATCACTTTTGCGATTTCGGTCTGATCAGTCTTGAGTGTTTCGCCGGTTTTATTGTGGTCAAAAATGAAAAAACCACCAAGAATTAACAGGCCGGCTATTAGCACGCCAATGATAATGTTTTTAGTGTTTCGGGATGGTTGACTTTGATTTTCATTCGTAGCCAACGGAGTGTTTGAAGTACTCATTTGATTGGTATTAGATTATGTGATTAAAAAGTTTTTAAAGGATCAATCACTAAAAAGTCTAAAACCATGCCACTTTTATTTTTCGCATTCGGTCTTCATAAATTTTTGCAAATTTTCATTCGCTACTATTTGATTTTTAAAGAGTAAGAAGTTTTAAAAAATTTTTGGTTAAATGAGCATTTTCATGGCTGATTTTCACTTTATATCCTTATTGATTTAAACTTCAGGTATTTGCCTTTTCTGTTTTTTTTAAGTTACATTTAAAGAACTAAACTTTATAAATAATGACAACTAATGCGCATGTTGCAAAAAGATGGACGGCTATTATGGCTATCGTGTTTTTAACCCCTGCCGTTCTTCTTTTTATTGTTTGGTCTTCTGTCACTTTCCGCTACAATGAAATTAGCGATGCTCAAAAAATTGACACGTACATGAATTATTTCCCAGGTTGGCTCGGATACAATGCAGTTCATATTGCATCCATCGTTTTCTGCCTTGTGGCAATTATCCTTGCGGCGAGAAGCTTTAAACAACGCCTTTTGCAGATAAGGCTCCTGATGTTCCTTACATGCCTGGTGGCAATTTCAATCATCCTTTTCGATATCTTTCAAATGATATGAATGATCTGAAAA
Organism: uncultured Chitinophagaceae bacterium; assembly: GCA_963696835.1. Taxonomy (GTDB): domain Bacteria; phylum Bacteroidota; class Bacteroidia; order Chitinophagales; family Chitinophagaceae; genus Ginsengibacter. The sequence goes on from CAVOLS010000016.1 coordinate 56,014, forward strand.
CCCTTACTGGTATTCATATTCGATAGTGCCTAGCAGCCTTTTTTCTTTTGAAAAACATTTTTGTATCTCTGGCAATTTTGCATCTGTGTAGGAATATTTCCAGATGAAATAATTCCTTCCGCTTTCATCAACGGAGATCATTTGTTTGGGCAAATTAGAAGAATTGTATTCAAACATGTAATCGGGCAAAAGCTTCCTGGCAACTTCATTGAAATGAACCACATCAGTAAGCCGGTTTTTGTCATCGTAGTAGTAATAATATTTTTTATCCCCTTTTCCTGAGGGATCTTCTTCAATCACATTTCCTTTGTCATCCTTTACAAAGGTTATGGTCGATATCAAAACGTTGTTCCTTTTGCGAAGCATCTTTTCAGGCTTGCCGTTGTTGTCATAAAAAAATTCATGGGTCTCTGTAATGCCGTCGGAATCATCATCCCCTTTCGTGATCGTGCGGATAACCGATAAATTTCCCTGACCGTCATACTCGTATTGGTTGATGTTAGTCGTGGATGGCGTTGTGGTTGTCGTTTTGCTTATGCGCCCATCGCCATTGTAATCTGTTACCAGCAAAGACTGCCCGGTGATGTATGATTTTGACATCATCTCCGACTGTGAAAAATTTTTATTGAATTTCTTTTCGCAAAAAAAGCCTTCACTCGGTTCATTGTTATCTTCAAAGCTTTTGAGCTTGATGGTTTTCACTTTTTCTGTTTTCAGAATGGAAAATTCTTTATTCAGTTGCTGATTGCTCAAAATATCTTTATAATAGTATTGAGCTTGAACGGGAAAGGAAGAGAAAAAAATCAGGGCAAAAAAAATCAAGGAATATAAATAAATTCGCTGGCTCATTTTCAAAAAAATATTTTGGTTTTGCTTTAAAGAATTGCGGCATGTAAAATAATTCATAAATCCGGTTTGCTGCTTTTGTTTCCTATTTTTAACCAGAAATTATTAAAATAAAATTATTGCCGAGTGTCTCATCTTGCACAAAGAAAAGAAAAGAACTGCCTTAACTGCGATACGATCGTTGTTGGAAAATATTGCCATAATTGCGGCCAGGAAAATGTTGAACCGAAAGAATCGGCATGGCAACTCATCACCCATTTTTTTAACGACATCACCCATTTCGACGGGAAATTTTTTTCTACGCTAAAGGTGCTCTTGTTCAAACCCGGACTGCTGTCAAGAGAATACATGAACGGCAGGAGAGCTTCATTCCTGAACCCGATCAGGATGTATCTTTTCACTTCCTTTATTTTTTTTCTTGCATTTTTTTCAACGATTCATGTCAACGAAAAAGGCCTGCAGGACAAAGATTTGGTGAAAGGCAAAACGATGGAGCAGATCCAGCAAATGAATGACACTGATTTTGAAAAATTCTCAAAATCAGTAACGCACGGAAAAACCATGAGCCGGGAGCAATTCAAACTGTATGTCGATAGTTTGAATAATTCGAAAGGCCTGAATTTCCTGGAAAGCAATTACAAATCAAAAGCGCAATATGATTCAGCTGTTGTCTCAACGAAAATTAAGAATTCGTGGTTCAAGGACAAGATGATCAAAAAGCAAATCCAATTAAATGAAAAGTACGGCAATGATCCTCGAAAAATTTCAACATCGCTGATTGAAAACTTAATGCACCACTTTCCCCAAATGCTTTTCATTTCCCTGCCCTTCCTTGCTTGGTTTTTAAAATTGCTTTATGTGAGGAGAAATGAATTTTACTTTGTCAGCCATGTAATTTTTGTTCTTAATTTTTATATTTTCGTTTTCATAGCCATGCTGTTCTCATTAGGAATTTCAGAACTTCATAAGTTAAGCGGCTGGGAATGGATGAATTACATCAATGGCGTCATTTCCTTGGTTGTCTTTTTCTATCTTTATAAGGCAATGCGCAATTTCTACAGGCAGCGAAGATTTAAAACTATTGTAAAATATTTTCTGCTGCTTTTCTCCTTTTTATTAATTACTATATTACTGTTTGGAATTTTCTTTTTCGTCTCATTTTTTCAAGTTTAAATTGCCAATAAATGCAAGAAATAAATATCAACTCCCTTGTAAACATCATGGATGAGCTGCGGCAAAAATGTCCCTGGGACAAGAAACAAACCATCCATTCACTCAGGCAGCAAACCATAGAAGAAACTTTTGAACTTGCCGATGCCATAACAGATAAAGACTGGAATTCGATTAAAGAAGAGCTCGGCGACTTGCTTCTTCATATTGTTTTTTATTCTAAAATCGGGCTAGAGGAAAACAAATTTACCTTGCAGGAAGTGATAGATGGAGTTTGCGAAAAACTCATCAAACGCCATCCTCATATTTATGGAAATACAGTAGCGGAAACAGAAGATGAAGTAAAGAAAAACTGGGAACAGATAAAACTGGCGGAAGGAAAAAAATCAGTACTAAGCGGCGTTCCCCGTTCGTTGCCGGCGATGGTAAAAGCAATGCGCATCCAGGAAAAAGCGAAGCAGGTTGGTTTTGAATGGGCAACGAAGGAACAGGTTTGGGAAAAAGTGGAAGAAGAAAAAACGGAATTGCTGGAAGCGGTGGAATCAGGAAATGCCGAAGGCATAGAAGAAGAAGCAGGGGATCTGTTTTTTTCGGTAATCAACTATGTAAGATTTTTAAAAGTGGATGCTGAAAACGCGCTCGAATTGACGAATAAAAAATTTATGAAGCGCTTTACACTCATGGAGCAGGAGGTGCTGCAAAAAGGAAAAAATCTCAGCGAAATGACGCTTGAAGAAATGGACGATATCTGGAACTCTATAAAAAAACAAAATAGGTAGAATTGATCTTTAACAATAACGATACCTTTTTTAAAAGAAACAATTACCTTCTTGTAGCGGCCGCATGGTTGTTCACAATCGCTTTTATTATTAATAACTATTGGAGCGGCACTTCAACTCCCTTCGCTGTTCAAAAGGAGATTCAAAGAAATATAAATAAAAACGAGGAGAAAATTTCCAAATTCTATCAGGACACCAGCGCGATCAACAGCATTATTGAAGACCGCTATGGCGAGAACCTCCTTGAGTTGGAAGTTGAAAAGGACTATTACATTTTTTTCTACAGAATTACTCCTTTCAACGAACCCGAACCGGTTTTCTGGAATACGCAGGTCGTTGAACCCGGTTCAGCGCTTATTGATTCCAGAGATGGAATAAGCTTTCAAAAGTTATTGAACGGATGGTATGTTGCGAATAAAAAATCCTTTCAGGGCACGGATGGATTTCTTTATAAAATCGTTTCACTGATTCCGGTGAAATGGAATTATTACATAGAGAATCAATATCTGCGCAATTCTTTCATCGCCGTAAAAAACATCGAAAACGTTTACGACATAAGCCTTTCCCCTACTCCTTTTGTCATAAAAAGCCCGGACGGGGGTGCTCTTTTCTATCTCCATCAAATTAATGCGAACCCTGAAATACACGATAATATTTTCGCCCTTTGGCTCAGGATTCTCGGAACAATTCTAATACTTTTTTTCCTGCACAAACTGGCCAATTATTTTGTAAAAGAAAAGGGCTTTAAAAGCGGGTTGCTTGTTTTGCTCGGCTCGCTGATCGGGTTAAGGATCATCAGTTATTACCTGCCATTTCCATTCAATTTCAGGCATCTGGAATTATTCAATCCAACTGTTTACGGCTCTAATTTTATTCTTAGATCCTTAGGAGATCTGCTTATCAATTCTATCTTTTTTATCTGGATTGTTTTATTCATCAGGTATCATTTGAAATACAATTTTTCGAAAATCCATTTTCGAACCCCGGTTCATAAATATGCAGCAATCGTATTGATTTCAGCGCTGATGATTCTGATCACGATCCTTTGCGGCTACATGATCAGAAGCCTTGTAGCCGATTCACAGATATCATTTGATGTGATCAATTTTTTCACGCTTAATATTTATAGCGTCATCGGCTTTATAGTGCTCAGTTGCGTTGCCACGGGCTATTTCTTTCTTATCCAGATTTTAATGCAGCCCCTGATTACTTTTTTAGACGGGAAAAAATATTTGGTTTATTTTTTTATAGCGGTAACGGGATTATTTTTTCTGACACTGAGGCCGCATTCGGTGAACATAGCCTTCAATCTTTTCCTGCTTGCCTGGCTGTTGCTTTTCATTTATCTTCTTAATTTCAAGATCCTTTTGCTGCACGCCTACAACCTGGTTTCATCGAAATTCATTTTCTGGCTGTTCTTTTTCTCGGTTTCAATAACAGCCGTAATCGTTCTTCAAAACCGCAAAAAAGAATTGGAGGAAAGGAAGCATTTCGCCGAGAACCTTGCTAATAAAGCCGACCCCTCAGGCCCGGTTATTATGAACATCATGCTAACAGATTTCAGGAACGACTATCTCTCGGAAATCTTTTGGAGATTTAAAGATCCGGTTCAAAATAAGCTTTTGAAAGACAGTCTTGTAAATGAAAATTTTTCCGGTTACCTAAATAAATACGACACGCGGATTTACACTTTCAATGCTGCAGAAATGCCGTTGTACAATGAGGATTCTACCAATTTCAATTCCCTCAACGCCATCATTCAAACCCAGGGGAAATCAACAGGCGTTCCGGATCTTTATTATTACGACGTTTCCTACGACCGTTTCAATTACATAAGCAAAAAGGAAATAACTGACTCCATCGGAAGTAAACTCGGTTATTTTTTTCTTGTTTCAAAACCTAAGAAATATAAAAGCGATGCGTTGTATCCGGAATTATTTTCAAAGGGAAATAACAATTCTATTGAAAGCTCTCCAGTCTATGCTTTCGCCATTTATAATCATAACCAACTCAGCACGAGCTATAACGATTATCCTTTTTCAACCAACATCGACAACTCAGCTTTTAGCTATAATGAATTCAGGACGGTTCATAAAAACGGGTATGAGGAACTTTGGTACAAGGCCAATGCGGATAAAGTAATTGTAATTGCGAAGCAGGACAGGTTTTATATTGAATCAATCACCTTGTTCGCCTATTTGTTTTGCTCTTTCCTTCTCATCACCATCTTCTTTAACTTCATCAGTAATCTGTTGGTGGAAAGGGGAAGCAACACGAGGTTTAAATCTTTCTGGCAATTCACAATCCGCAACCAGGTGCACGGCACAATCATCCTTATCAGTATTTTTTCATTTCTTGTAATCGGCGTAACAACAATCCTTTTCTTTATAAGCCGCTACCACAGCAATAACCGGGAACAATTAAGCCGCACAATTCACATTATGGAAAATGAATTGAGAACGGCTATCGACACGATCGCTGTTTCCGAAAACAGGCTTGACAACCTCAACAATATTTCGCGTGACAAACTGGAAGAAATCATTAACAACGTTTCCAATGTTCACGCAGCAGACATAAATTTATATGACCTTAACGGAGACCTGAAAGTCTCTTCTTTGCCACTTCCCTATGAAAAAGGCATCGTAAGTGAAAAGATGGATCCTGTGGCCTATTATCACCTCAGCAAATTGAACGATGTGCAGTTTTTTCAGGAACAGCAAATCGGCAATTTGAAATACCTGAGCAATTATCTGCCGGTTAGGGATCAAAGTGGAAAAGAGTTCGCCTACCTCAACATTCCCTACTTTGAATCTCAAAACAAATTGCAGGATGAGATCTCTAATTTTTTAGTTACCATTATCAACCTGAACGCTTTCATTTTCCTGATGGCTGGAATTATCGCACTCTTCATCACCAACCGGATCACCAGGTCATTCTCCCTGATCAGCGATCGCATGAAACAAATCAACCTGAAAACAAGAAATCAGGAAATTTCATGGAAAAGAAACGACGAGATCGGCGGCCTCGTAATCGAATATAACCGGATGGTAAGGAAGCTGGACGAGAGTGCCGAAAAGCTTGCTAAAAGCGAAAGGGAAGGCGCTTGGCGGGAGATGGCAAGGCAGGTGGCACATGAGATAAAAAACCCTTTGACGCCCATGAAGCTCAATTTGCAATATCTGCAGATGGCTATCGACAATAATTCTCCGGAGGTAAAAAATATTTCATTGCATGTGGCGGCAATCTTGTTGGAACAGATTGAGCACCTCTCGCAGATCGCAAGCGACTTTGCACAATTCGCCAATATCGGAAATACGAATGACCAGGTTTTTGACATCAATCAAATTCTCGAAAACGTGATAAGGCTTTATTCGATTAATGATCAGATTCAGGTCAAGGTGAGCTTATTCCCTTCAGAGATAATGATTGAAGCAGACAAGACTCAGGTTAACCGGCTTTTCACGAATCTGCTACAGAACGCCGTGCAGTCAGTTCCCGAGTACCGTGACCCAAGCATTGAAATCAAGAGCGAACTGATCGGCAACAACGTTCTTGTTTCAGTAAAAGATAACGGGACCGGAATCCCTGAAATGATGCATAATAGAATTTTTACTCCAAATTTCACCACCAAGACTTCAGGTACAGGATTAGGGCTGGCGATGTGCAAGGGAATCGTTGAAAAATTAAACGGAAGAATCTGGTTTGAAACACAAGATGGCGACTGGTCCTGCTTTTTCGTGGAAATACCGGTTGCCAATCCCAACGACTCAGAAAACGGAACGGGGGAATAATATTCGTCTATCTATACTTGTTAAATTGTTGTTTATAGCCACATTAGTTCGTTTATCCATAGCCGTTATAGCAGGCAACCTTTTTTTGAAGATTTTTTTATTTTCGGTTGCTGAATGGAAAAAGAAGGAATTTATGATTCGTTTATCCATTCCTGTTATAGCAGGCGTACTTTTTTTGAAGATTTTTTATTTTACTAAACGGGAATGAAAGCTGCATCGGTAAAGAAAGTAAATCAATATTCGTTTATCCATTCTTGTTAATAGCAAGCTGCTTTTCAGATATTCTTTTTCCCTCCGGGGAATGAAAACCGGAAAGCTTAATTCTTCATTCTTAATTTTTACTTTTTACTAAAAATTGTTCAAATTCTTTCAGGGTAAAGCTGCTTAAATTATCTTTTGCCGTAACCATTGCTTTTTGTGCTGCAAGCACCCCATACCTGGTATTTTCAAACTCGGCGATGGAGTGCGCATCGGGATCAATGGACAATAAAACGTTTTTAGAAAGCGCGTATTCAATCCATTGCCATCTCATATCGAGCCTCCTCGGGTGGGCGTTGATTTCAATAACTACCTTATTGGCCGCGCAGGCGTCAATGATTTTTTTATGATCGACCGGATATCCCCTCCTGCTTAACAATAATCTTCCGGTCATGTGGCCCAGAATTGTTGTGAATGGATTTTCAATCGCATTCATCAACCGCGACATCGCCTTTTCTTCGTTCATTTTCAAATTGGAATGAATTGAAGCGATAACCAGGTCAAAAGTAGAAAGCACGTCGTTGCTGTAATCAAGCTTTCCATCTCCAAGAATATCGCTTTCAATGCTTTTAAAAATTTTGAAGGGATGTAATTTTTCATTCAATTCATCCACCAGTTGATGCTGGGCTTTTATTTGTTCTTCATTGAGTCCCTGCGCATAAGATGCGGTTTTGCTGTGATCGCTTAAAACCAGATATTCCTTGCCGCTTTTTATGCAGCCAAGGGCGAGCTGCTCTACTGTATTAACGCCATCGCTCCAATTGCTATGGCAATGAATAATTCCCTTAATATCGCAGGGCTGTATCACATCCGGGATTTTATTTTCAGCAGCAATGGAAATGATGTGGCTGCTTTCTCTTAAAAACGGAGGAATACATTGCATACCCACCTGTTGAAAAATCTGCTTCTCATCGTTAACTGTTTCGAAATCAAGGTGCGGAAATCTGTTTTCAAACGCAGCCACAAATTCATTAGATCCAATTTTTTCAAAAACTTTTTTTGCTGCACCTTTTTCTTCTACAGAATGCAACCTGAGTTTTATTCCCTGGTTGTATTGATACAAGAGTGAATCGTTTTTTATTTCGATCAAATCGAACTCTTCCCTGTTTTCAAGCTTTTTTAAAATCATTTTCTGATCATTCGAAATCACATATTCCAGTTCATCCAGCGTTTCCGAATGCCTGGCAACATCACCAGCTATATGCACTTGCGCCTGAGGAAATAATTCTTTAAAAAAAGCAAGGAGCGATATGGAGAGATGCTCAACCTGTGCGAACAGGAAATTGCCTTGTTGGCTTAAATAAAAATCTATTGATTCAATTACATTGTCCTGTGTCTTTTTTCCAAAACCTTTGTAAAGCAGCAGCCGGTTTTCATGACATGCATAAAGAAGTTCTCCGATATTTTCTATCTGCATTTCCTTCCAAATCAGAGAGATTTTTTTCGGCCCGATGCCTTTAATTTTCATCATTTCCAGAATGCCTTCAGGCGTTTTGCAAATAAGATCTTCGAGCATTTCCATTTTTCCATTAGAAAGGATTTCGGCAATTTTTTTTCCCGTGGCTTCACCAATCAACTGGCAAATCTTTTCTTCCGGAAGCGTTTGCAGGTCAACCGTTAGTTGCCCAATTTTATATGCCGCCGAAGAATAGCTTTGTGCCCTGAAACTATTCTCTCCATGAATATCCATAAGTTTGGAAAGAAGGGAAAATTGATTAGCGATTTCTTTATTGTTCATAGTGAGTTAAATGGATTTTTTTGCAAAAGAGATTGAAAATGACCAGTAGTTAACCGATTTGAAAAAGATGTAAATCCTTTGTGAGAAGGGCTTTGAGGCAATAACGGCTCATAAAAAAGTCCCGAACATTTCGGGACTTTGAATTATCTGCAAGAAAAATAAATTATTTTTTCTCTTCTTTCTTCGGAGCTGCTTTTTTTGCTGGAGCTGCTTTTTTTGCAGGAGCAGCTTTTTTCGCAGGTGCTGCTTTTTTCGCAGGTGCTGCTTTTTTTGCTGGGGCTGCTTTTTTAGGAGCGGCTTTTTTTGCTGGAGCGGCTTTTTTAGGAGCGGCCTTTTTTGCTGGAGCTGCTTTTTTAGGAGCGGCTTTTTTCGCAGGTGCTGCTTTTTTAGGAGCGGCTTTTTTCGCAGGTGCAGCAGCCTTTTTCGCAGGCGCAGCTTTTTTTGCAGGTGCAGCTTTTTTAGGAGCCGCTTTTTTTGCAGTTGCCATGTTCTTAGAATTTAATTGTTAGTAAATAAAAATTAAAAATAAAAACATTTCTTTAACTGCCCAAACTTATTTGAAAATTTTTTACACTGTAGCCTCAACCGCGTTAACGGAAACAACCGTTTTATCTCCTTTTGTTTTCCTGAATTCGACCACTCCGTCGGTGGTAGCGAAAATGGTAAAATCTTTTCCAAGACCTACATTTTTACCAGGATGATAAACGGTTCCACGCTGGCGCAGAATGATGTTTCCGGAAGCTGCTGCCTGCCCGCCGAAAATTTTTACGCCTAATCTTTTGCTTTGTGAGTCACGTCCGTTTTTTACGGAACCTTCACCTTTTTTATGTGCCATGATATTAAAATTAAAAAATGATAATTTTAGAAACCGGAGAAATTTTATTTAGTTCCCCATGTTATATAACAGGTATGCCTAAACGATTCCTGTAACTTTAATGTGAGTGTACTGAGTACGGTGGCCATGTTTCTTTCTGAAGCCTTTCCTTCTTTTCATTTTAAAAGCGATAACTTTTTCGCCTTTAACAAGTTCATTGATGATTTCCGCTTTCACTTTCACATTTGCATCGCCGCCCACGGAAACTTTTCCGTCGTTGTCATGCAAAAGCACTTCAGAAAATTCCACTTCGTCACCTTGCTTTCCTTCAAGATGAGGAACATACAAACTTTGGCCTGGTGTAACTTTAAATTGCTGACCGGCGATTTTTACTATAGCAAACATACTTGTCCAATTTTTTAGGAGTGCAAATGTAAGGCAATTCTTGTAATTTCATCTATCAAAATCAATAAAAAACACTATTTTTCAAAATTTTCACTGAAATTATTTTTAACCATCATATAAAAAGACATGATTTTGTGAAATTAACTCACTTTAATACATTCGCAAGGTTTAAATTCCCCTGATGGTTATTTTCAAAAAAGTAGCAAGATTTTTTTTCAGCATTTATGGTTTTATCATTTTCCTGGCATTGATGTTCCTCTTGCTTCCTCTTTTCATTTATGCTTTTATGCAAAAGCCCGTTAGGGGCGGAAACCTTGTTTATAAATTTTCAAGGTTTTGGGCCGATGCATTTTTCTTTTTGACCGCCATTAAGCATTCGAACATCTATGAAGGAAAAGATGAAAGGAACATTGAATATATTTTTATAAGCAATCACATTTCCTACCTGGATATTCCCATGATGATGAAAGTGATCCGCGGGCGTCATATCCGGATTTTAGGAAAAGCCGAAATGAACAAGATCCCAATTTTCGGATCCATTTATAAAAGGGGAACTGTTTCTGTTGATCGTGAAAATCCTGAGGCGCGTTATAAAAGCGTTCAAAACCTGATCGCTTTTGTTCATCAGAAAATTTCGGTTTTTATTTGCCCTGAAGGCACTTTCAATATGACGCATAAACCTTTAAAAAGTTTTTATGACGGCGCTTTCAGAATCGCAATAGAAACGCAAAAGCCGATTCAACCGATTTTATTTTTAGACACGTATGACAGGCTCAATTACAAGAGTATCTTTTCCCTCAACCCGGGAAAGTGCCGCGGGGTCTATCTTTCACAAACTCCTACAGAAGGATTAACGATTCATAACCTCGGTGATTTGAAGGAAAAAATTTACAGGCAAATGGAAGAGGCTCTCATAAGATACAAGGCGACCTGGATTGCGGAAGGAAGTTTATAGCAGACGGACTTTTTTCGAGAATTTTTTTTATCTCACTTTATCTCTTCAAAAGCCTTCAGGTATTTTTCCACATATGACTCTTTCGTTTTGAATTTGTATTGCATAATAAATCTTGGATGTTCAAGAGCCATGATTTTTTTGAAGAATTTATATTCTTCATTCAACGTCCTTAAAAACTTTTCATTCTTTCCCGTGCCGAAACAAAAACACACGTCCGTACTTACGCCGAAATTGATTTGCTTCTGAACATTTTCAATGATCGCCTGACGGACTGCCGTACTTAATTCTTTACTGTCGTAATAATTATAATTCACTTCCTTTCCTTTTTCATTGATTGCGGTAAACGCAAGCGGGAACAGGGATTGAATGTAAAAATCCTGATAGAATTTTTCAACGCCTCCGTAAGCATGAATCATGGCATAAATAAAAGTGGACGAAGGTTCATGGGTAGGTTTGCCCTGGAAATCAATTCCGCATTCTGTCAGCAATCTCTTTGTATCCGTAAACGGAACTCCTGTAACCCCAGCCCCATATCTCCCTGGATTAATGCCGAGAATGAGATGCCTTTTGCGATGATCATTATAAAATTTTTTATAAAATTCCATTGAGGCGCGCATTGCTTCCTTGTTTTCTTTAAACGGATTCATCACGCTGATCCCCTTTGGCAGTGGCCCTTTAAAAGCGACATTTTTGTTGAAAGCAATTATTTTGTCAGCAAACGTTTTCATTTTTTTTTACAAATTTTTTCTTGCGTTATTGGCAGGAAAATTTTTCTGGCTGATCGCAATGTTTTATAGCAAGCTTCTTAAAAAAATAAAGTTTAAAAAAAGTCCGTTTGCGATTGTTTTAATTATTCAGCAGCCGGACTTTTTGTAAAGAATTTTCAAGATTATTATAGTATGTAATTAAAGTGTCGCCATATCAATTACGAACCGGTATTTCACGTCCCCTTTCAGCATGCGTTCGTATGCTTCATTGATTTCACTTATTTTAATTACCTCGACATCACTTACAATATTATGTTTAGCGCAATAGTCCAGCATTTCCTGGGTTTCCGGCAATCCACCAATGAGTGATCCCGCGATGGTTTTGCGGCCGCCAATAAGATTAAATGCGGGAATGGATGCAGGGCTTGAAGGCACGCCCACACAAACCATCACCCCATTTGTTTTTAACATTTTCAGGTAGAGATTGTAATCATGATCTGCAGAAACTGTATCCAGAATGAAATCAAAATAGCCGGCAACGCTTTTCGCTTGTGCAGCATCGCTTGTAAGAATGAATTTATGTGCGCCCAATTTTTTGGCGTCTTTTTCCTTTGACGGAGAATGGCTCAACATGGTAACCTCAGCACCCATAGACGCCGCCAGTTTTACAGCCATGTGGCCGAGGCCGCCCAATCCAACCACGCCAACTTTATCGCCTTTTGTAACGTTCCAATGTTTCAGTGGAGAATAGGTGGTGATTCCTGCGCAAAGCAATGGAGCCACGCCTTCCAGCGGCTGGTCCTTTGAAATATGAAGAACGAAATCTTCATGTGCGAGAATTTGTTTGCTATAACCTCCATAGGTGATGCCGCTTCCATCTTTTTCCATCGAATTATAAGTGCCGGTCATTCCATTGGCACAATACTGCTCAAGGCCTTCTTTGCAGTTATCGCATTCCCTGCAACTATCAACCATGCAACCAATACCTGCAAGATCGCCCACTTTGAATTTTGTTACCTCGCCGCCAACCGCTGAAACGCGACCTACGATTTCGTGTCCGGGAACAACAGGATATTTTGTGCCGCCCCACTCGTTTCGTGCAGTATGCAAGTCACTGTGGCAAACACCGCAATAGAGAATATCAATTTGGACGTCGGTCGGTTTTGGCGACCTTCTTTCAATCACAGATTCAGCTAATGGACTGGTTGGCGATTGAGCAGCGAATGCTTTTGTTGAAGTCATATTTTTTGTATTTTTTAGAAAGCAAAATTAAGAGTTTAGTAGTTGAGCTCAGGTTACTAAGTTTCATAAATTAAGCGTTCGTAATTGGCCAATTGGTAATCATTACTGTCCGGTTCCCAATTTCTATTGAAGTTAGGATCGCATATTTTCAGTATGGTGCAATAAGAGTGGAAAAAGGAGTTTTTAAACCAAGAAACTTTAAGAAATATTTCGGCTTTCGATGCACAGCCTTTGCATTAGCATTTTTCTTATCTCCTAAACACTTTAAGGCATCCCTTTTTAATGCGATTTTTATAATACAATTGCGAAAATGCAATTATGCGGCTGCAACTTTATTTCATCAAAAAATAATAAATAACAGCCCAGATTGCAATAAAAAATAAACCAGGAATCAAGACAATTTTAAATTGTTTCATGTCTTTTTTGATAATCAAAAGATAAAAAATATAACCAATAAATATTGCAATCAGTATAATTGGAATGAATGGATATGTCATAAGAAGTTTTGTTTTTTGATCTATTGTTACAGCCGGTGTTTTTAAAGCTGCTTTTGAATTGGAGCAGGAAAGTTACATTAATTAATTGCTACCAACCTTATGTTTGATAACCTCCTCAAAATTTCAATTTCATTAATAATCCGCATTTTCCTTCGCCGCCTGCAAGGATGTTAGACTATCATAATGTTCCTGCTCGATGAAATAATATTCAAGGCCATTTTTCTTACCCACTTCTAATATTTTCGGAAAATCAATTTCTCCTGTTCCCGCCACCACAGAGGCGTCCTTATTGGAAAGCGGCGCATTTTTTTTGCGATCTTTTATATGGCAGAGCCGGAAACGACCGGGATATTTTTCAAACCATTTCACAGGATCCTCGCCGGCGGTAACCACCCAATAAATGTCCATCTCAAAATCAACAAGAGCGGGATCAGTATTTTCGATCAGAACATCCATCGGCTTTTGGCCATCCACAACAACGAAGGGATAATCGTGATTGTGATAGCCAAACCTTAATCCTGCTTTTTTGCAGAGAGCCCCATTTTCATTGAACCTTTCAGCAGTTTTTTTAAAAACGTCAATACTTTTTTGAGGACCGATCCACGGGTCAATAAGGTATTTCATTCCTATTTCCGCCGCCTCGTTCACTTTTCGTTCAAAATCTTTGTCAATGCTGCAATGGCTCGAAATGAGCGTCATTCCCAAGTCGTCCATAAGTTTTTTAAACTCTGTGTTTTTCATTCCCCAAAACATTCCCTGCTTTCCTTCGAAACTTTCAATCTGCTTATAGCCCATTTGCGCCACTTTCCTTAAAACCCCTTTCGGGTCAATTGGCAAAACATCACGAAGAGTATAGAGCTGTAGCCCGTATTCTTTGAGTGTGCCGACGCCGCCAAAAGTATGGGCCGCTTTGGCAAACGATTTCCCACTAATTGTGGCAAGGGCTAAACCCGCAGCAGCGGTTTTTAAAAAGTTTTTTCTTGAAAGCATACCTACTTTTTTAATGAGCGGATCGCGCGCTCCTGTTTTATAAATTGAGGCTGTATCCTTGTGGATATTCCCGCTTCACGTATTGGTTAACCAAATCAAAATTGGTGATTTTCATGTTTTTATTGTCCCATAAAAGCTTGCTGTACCTTCCGGGATAATCAAATCCTTTTCCATTTGCTTTTGGCGTGCGGATATCAAAACCCCGAAGGGCTAAATTGGCCATCAGCAACGCTTCTGTCAGCGGTCCTGCCATTTCAAAAGGGGAGCTTACGGCCTTTTTCCCATAGCCCGCGATGCAGGCTTCAACCCATTGCGCATAATGTCCGTCTTCCCCGCCGGGAACGCGGGCGACCGTTTGCGGAACTTTCACTTCCTGCGTCCTTTTTGTTGGAAGAAGTTGAGGATTAGCGCCATAAGTACTGCACATCATTTTACCTTTTGTGCCAATAAATAATGTTGCGTTTCCCCCATCGCCGAAAAGTTCTCCCGGCAGCAATTCCTCCGGCCTTTCCGGCTGGATGCCGCCGTCCATCCAATGAACGGTAATAGGATTTTTGGTATTGGAAGTTGGCGGAAAATTCAGGATAACATGGCTGGATGGAGGACAGCTTTCAGGAAAATATCCCCGGCGGAACTCGTCCACGTAAACACTTCCTACGCTTGCCTGCACGGCGGTTGCATAGCTAAGATCGAGAACCCTGAAGGCGGGATCAACAATGTGGCAGCCCATGTCGCCCAAAGCGCCGGTACCGAAATCCCACCAGCCACGCCAATTGAACGGAACGAGTTTTTCCACAAAATCCTTATAAGGCGCTGTTCCGAGCCATAAGTTCCAATCGAGCCCTTTCGGAACTTCAGCTTTTTGCGAAGGCCATGGAATTCCCTGCGGCCAAACCGGCCGGTCAGTAAAACAATAAACCGTATGAACCCGGCCAATCACATCGGCATTATACCAATCCATTAGTTGCCTGACGCCATCGCCTGAACCGCCCTGGTTTCCCATTTGGGTCACCACTTTATAGCGCCTGGCGGCTTCGGTCAGAATTCTCGCTTCGTAAATATCGTGTGTCAAAGGTTTTTGGGTATATACATGCTTGCCGCGCTGCATGGCAGCCAATGTTATCACCGCGTGGTTATGATCCGGGGTTGAAACCGATACCGCGTCAAAATGCTTTGATTCCTTGTCAAACATTTCCCGATAATCTTTATAGTATTTTGCTTTAGGAAAATTTTTCACAGAGGTGGCGGCCATCCTATCGTCGACATCGCACAGGAAACCGATGTCCACCTTTCCTGTCTTGAAAAAATTGGCAAGATCGCTTTCGCCTTTTCCACCCACGCCAACGCCCGCGACAATCAACCTGTCGCTGGGAGCAATGAAACCCTTTCCACCCAAAACATGCCGCGGAACAATGATGAAACCCGCGGCGGCAATAGCGGAATTCTTTAAGAAATCGCGCCGGGAAGTTCCCGCGTTCTTTGTGCCAGTTTGATTTTCCATTATGCTGTTTTTATGGTTTTGAAGAAAAAATTACGCCGAACGATCAGGTTGTCATTTTCGTTGCATCTGCATGCGAATTCAACTTTTGTTCAACAGGTTTTTCATTTTTATCATTAAAGAAAAGGGCGAACAATAAAAACACTGCGGCGGCAATAATGGATGGAATGATCCAGATCATTTTCCAGTTGAATGCGGTGCTGGAAATCTGATAGGCGTCGGCAATCCATCCGGCTATTTCAAACCCGATCAGCATTCCCACTCCATAGGTGGCAAGAGTTATTAATCCCTGCGCCGCGCTTTTATATTTGATGCCGGCTTTGGCATTGGTATAAATCTGTCCGGAAACAAAAAAGAAATCGTAACAAATTCCATGCAAAGCAATTCCGGTAATCAACATAAAGCTGAGTTCACCGGCATTTCCGTAGGCGAACAAGGCATAGCGGATCGCCCAGGCGAGCATGCCTGCTAGAATGGTTTTTTTGAAACCGAATTTTTTAAAAAAGACAGGCAGAAGCAAGAGGAAAATCACTTCCGAGGCCTGGCCAATGGTCATTTTCCCTGCCGGATTAGAGACGCCGGTATTTGACAAAAACTGGCTGGCATATTGATAGTAAAAAGCCAGCGGGATGCAGATAAGAATGGAAGCGATGAAGAAGATCAGAAAATTTCTGTCCTTTAATAATTTCAGGGCGTCGAGTCCCAATATTTCCGACACTTTCACTTTTTTTCCGCGGGGAACAGTAGGCGGTGTTTTTGGCAATGTAAAACTGAATAATCCAAGAATCAGCGATGCGATGGCGGCAAGCAGGAACGTGTTTTTCATTAATCCCTCTTTCACTCCAGCTTCTGAATCCCAAAAGAAAACGAAGCTGATCAGGAGTCCAGCGACGATCCATCCAAGAGTGCCCAATACCCGGATGCCCGAAAATTCTTTTTCAGGATCATTCATCTGGTTAAAGGAAATGGAATTCACGAGGGCGAGCGTGGGCATGAAGAGGATCATATAAGCCAGTACATAAGGATAGAATACGGCAAAATCCGTTGCATGATACATCTGGTACATCAGCACCGCGCCGACAAGATGGAGCACCGCCAGAATTTTTTCCGCATTGAAAAACCTGTCTGCAATGAGGCCAATGATAAAAGGAGCGATGATGGCTCCCCAGGACTGGGTTGAAAAAACTGAAGCGCTTTGGCCGCCGCTTGCCTGGAGGTTATTGCTTAAAAAGATGCCCAGGGTCACAAACCAGGCGCCCCAAATAAAAAATTCAAGAAACATCATGAATGAAAGTTGCAGCCGTGTGGTAATTTTCATTTGAATTATTATTTTTTAGCGGGTAAAAAGAAGGAGGAACGATATTTTTTAGAAAACATAAAAGGCGATTTTGTTTTATTAAAAAATTCAGGAAACGCGAATCCGGGAAAAGAGATTGAGAATTAAATGTACTAATTTATTTTATGTGGTAAAAATTTCTCCTGTTAGAAGGCAAGCCCCGGCAAGGATCTGAACCATAAAATAAATGAGTAGAAAAGGCCTTTTTTCCGTTTCACTTTTTTGATAATGACGAAAGCATGGTTACTGAGTAGTCTGATTTTTAGAAATTAGGAATAAGAGATCTTTGGGCAAATTTTTCTGAAAAGGTTCGTGTGTCAAGAATCCTGGCAGGAACAGAAAAATTTAATAATTCGTTGAAAAAAGTTCGTTTGCCCAATTTTTAGCTTCCCGAAAAAGGAGTATGAAATTTGGAAAAATTTACACGAATGCCTCAATGAAAAAACTTAGAATATGGGCAAAGAGAGGGCGCTTTTCTGCTGAGGAAAGGATCTGTAGCCGACGGGCTCCGGATGTTGGCAAGTATCCTTTTCCGCATAAAAACGTTATAAGCTGATAAAATGCTGTCGCGGAAAAGATACTGCCAGACAGCCGGGACTATCGATGAGTAAAGGAATTTCAGCCGGTAGCCCCCAAATGGTTCTCCGCGATTTTTTCATTACCAATAAGAATTGTTGAAAAAAAACAAAAGAAGTTAAGGTCATTTCTCCACTTTTCTCTCCAGTTAAAATGTTACCACACTCTGTTCTTTCTCTTCCTCTTGCCCTTGATCATGTTCTAGGTTTCCTTCCATTATTTTTGTTTTACTATAGGGAGAAATAAATGTTTCTTTTACCCTCACTGACCTGAGTGTGTAGCTAATCCAAACAACTGCATAAACGCCTTGCCGAATAAACTGCTCAATACCCCCTTTCGTAAGATCACCGTATTCACGCGGGTATCGCGCTAAACTGTAACCAATTACGAGCAATAAATACGCGCCCAACATGGTTGTTACATATCCAATAAACATCCGTGGAAATATATCGCGCTTTTTAAAAAACCAATAGAGTAACGCGGCTAAAGCAGCTAGGGAGAACAACGTGATGGCAAGTTCCAGCAAAACAATGCCCTGCAGCGCTTGTCCTCCATTGATTCCCACTCTTACCCAAAGCTCCTGGCTGAAATAGTTTGTTTTGAAAAAGGAAACCAATCTATAAAGGAATTGCCACCCCAAACTGATACCCAGTACCACAAGCCATCCCTTCAGGCCGGATTGTCCTGTAGCAAAATTTGTCCCGGGGTCAGGCGATTTTTTATTAAGGTGTTTGAAAAGAAAGAACAATAAAGCAACCAGCACCAGGGTGAAAAATATCGTCAATATGTTTACGGCTGGAGTTGTGGTTTTACCCGTTAAGTTCTTATTTGTGAACCGGAATTCCAATAGATCCACCATCTTTTTATACTCTTCTTTATAAGTGGCAAGATCGCTGGAGGGGATGTGATCCTTTAACGTCTTGAAGGTATAGGCCAATTCAATATTACTCCCCTTTTGCGTCGGAAAAAAACTGAACTCATAAGATTTGGTTTTTATTTGCAGTGGTTCTTCATTCATTGGCCAGTCTTCGGGCATCTGGAGCGACAAAGTATAGCTGATATTTAAAGGAAAACTCAGGGCAAGAGGCAAGTCTTTGGTAAGGGCATCTGGATTGGGCAAGCGATTATATATCAATATTGCTGATGTAGTGAATTTGTCAATGCCGTTTTCCGTTTTCCATATTTCAGGTATGGTATATGTTTTATTCACCTGAACATGATTAAGGAGGCTGTCGTCTGTGACAGTAAAAACATCTTGCTGCTGTATGCCTTCGTAAAATTTTGCATAGTATTTCGTATAACTTTCTTCCAAATCATTCATACTGTAATCGGCAAGCGTACTACGCATGTCATCTGCTTCTCCACCATAATAATCATTTTCCACCATTAATTTTGAAGGACCCATACCTTTAGCGTTTACCAAAATCGTTTCTCTTACCGATCTGGAAGAATTTCCTCCCTTTGTTATTTCAGAAAGCTTGCCGGCCCCGTTTCGTAAAATCAGTCCCAGGCCGTAAGCAGGAACAAAAAGAGTAGAGGCGCTTCCCATTTGGTGTGTTAGCGTGGGATCTATGAAAATAAATAAATCATTGCTTCGTTCAATGGCTACAATTACGTGATTAAATTGAGTAGCGCCCGGAAGACATTCATCTAATTTATAGCGCATGGAAGTATTCACCAAGGCAACATAAGCGCTGATATTATTTAGCCGCAAAATCATAGTAAGCAATAGCGCCTTATCCTTACAATCGCCAAACCTGTTTTTAAAAACCTCTTCAGGTGAATGCGGCTTGTGGGTGTTCTCTCCCATTTCAAGCCCTAAATACCGCACCTGATTTTGTACAAATTGGGTTGCCTTTTCGATAAAATCCTCCTGATCACCGTTTGCTTCTTTTTCCCATTGTGCGATTTTCTCTTTTAATCGCACAGGCAAGGAGTATTCATAATTTCTAAAAGTTTGCAAACCCCAATCAGCCACTTCTTTCCAGCTGCTGAATTCAGACATGGCGATGTAGGGAGTGCCAGTGTACCAGCTCGGGACATCACTTTCATAGTCCCAAAGTTTCAACGATGGATTATCCCAGTGATACACCCTCTCATTGCCACGTACAGTTTCAACCGGTGTAGGTGCATTGTTGTAGTATTTGAAATAATAGACATTCTCTTTCGGGACTATGATGGTACGAAAATAATTGCAAATAGCAGTGCTCCTGCCAAAGTAAATTTCCGTTTCATACTTTCCCGCAAATACCGGGTTAAATCCTTTAATGGAATACGCAACCTCAATTCGATCTCCCTTTCTAACGTCTTTCAATACAACATAAGCCCGCTTAAGGCCATTATATAAGAACGACGAGGCCTCCGATTCTTCTCTTACTATTTTTATCTGCGCTTTATCAAGTTGGCTTACCAACTTACCCTGGCGCCAAATATTGATCGCATGAAAGAATACATCCTGATAATCAGGTACAAAATTCACAGAAACTTCAGACGCATTTTGAACACCAGATTCGTTGAAGATATTCCGGATAAAATGCATGTACTCTGTTTGAAGACCAATGTTAACCTGCTCATCTCTAAGTTCGAGGTAATAGCCATTGCTAATATCTCGCTCTAAGGGTTTTCGCGCATTATCTGTATAAGTTTTATAAAGCCAGGATGGGAACGGACTGATGGTTACTTTCCCCGATGCAAATGAAAATTGGCTGAGGAGGCAAAGCAAAATGGGCAGTATTCTAGCCGTCATAGTTTTGGTATTAATTAAACCAAACATACGATAAAACACTGAAAATTTTGAAGTTTTAGTAGTGGAGTAGAAAATCCTGATTCTGAGAAAAAAGAATCAGTCAACGATACTAAATTTTGCAAGAGATTCAACAATCATCGAGTATTAATTTGACGTTCTTTGCATCGCCACAATAGAGGTGGCTCTCCTTCACTTTTTAAATCAAAAAGCATATTTTTAATTGATAAGCAACAGATATCATTATTTGATTTTCCGGGCCTTTATTTCAGCTCCGTATCTGCTGAATAGAATATGTGTTATGCGACCATTTCGGTCATTATTAAATACAACAAATCCGACGCCACCTTCATTAAAAAAACCTGTGTCCGGACTGCAGAAAAAAACGTTTTTTGACAATGGAAAAAGTTCGGTTTTATCAGTACTGCTATTTTCCCGGATCATTAGTTTGTTATTTTCTTTGCTAATGGTATAAACGAGTGAAGGCATTACCTGGTAACGTCCGGCATAGGTTTCGTAAATTTTTGGATTGATGGTAATGGCTTTTCTCTCAGGAGGATAAAAGGTTTCATGAGAGGCTAAAATCAACCAACGACCGTCTTTAAAAATATAAGTATCGGTTTTTCGCAAATCAGGCACATCATTGTCCTGGCTTCCCCACCATTCATGTTCTTTAATCCGGTAAGACATCACTGCAATATTGCTGTCTTTAATTACATGCACCTCTTCAAAACGAAAGACGTCTTTGTATCCCTGCAGAGGTGGGCCAAACCCTTTCATCACCTCTTCTTTGGTGATTACTTTTCCAGTGGGTGTTGCTATAATATATTCGTTTGCTACATAAGGTGACCATATGCTCGTGTCGCCTGAATCAAATGCTTCAATCCTTTTATGAACCAGTTCCATAAGTTCCCTGATAAAAACCGAGTCAGCCTTCTGTTGGGATTTTGCTTTTTGAGAAAAACACAAGAACCATCCGAACGTAATAAAAAAGAAGTTTTTCATGCACTAATTTATTTAGAGGGTTATTAATCACCTTACTGATAAGATTTAAGAGGGTTGGAATTGTATAACTTTCGACGGGGAACTAAAGCCGATTATAAAACTAAGATGAAGATAACGAGAAAAGTTGTTTCACGAACCTCAATATGATTTGATTAATTAAATAAATCCTTGAAAAAAGTCCGTTTGCTGAATTTTTTGGCAAAAAAGTTTACACAAATGCCACTAGCAAAACTTAGCATTCCCGGCAAAGAGATTGCGCTTTTCTGCTGAGGAAAGGACTTACAGCCGACGGGCTCCGGATGTTGGCAAGTATCCTTTTCCGCATAAAAACGTTATAAGCTGATAAAATGCTGTAGCGGAAAAGATACTGCCAGACAGCCGGAACTATCGATGAGTAAAGGAATTTCAGCCCATAGCCCCCAAATGGTTCTTGGCGATTTTTTCATTAGAATTAAGGATTGCTGAAAAAGAACAAAAGGCGTCATGCCTAAATCCATGCAAAGCCATGAAAATTCAAAAAAAGTCCGTTTGCTGGAATAAGCTTTCATGAAAGGCCTGATCCTAACGGTCAAAAAAATTTTCCGCTTTAGTTTTAGAATTCTTACATTCATAATTCCATTTTTTAAGCAATCTCAACATTTTCGCTTATGGGAAATTTCCAAATTAAGAAGCAGTCAAAAAAGTATGATGCCATCATTGTCGGATCGGGCGCCGGGGGCGGAATGGCGGCTTATGTTCTTGCGAATGCCGGACTCAAAGTTTGCCTGATCGAAGCCGGCCCGATGTATGATCCCGCCAAGGATTCCTGCCAGTTAAAAAATCCGTGGGAATCGCCGAGGCGCGGCGCCAGCACTAAGTTTCGCCCTTTTGGAGACTTTGATGGATGTTACTGGGGCTGGGAAATTGACGGCGAACCCTACACGCAGGCGGAAGGGACGAAATGGGAGTGGTGGCGCGCGCGAATGCTGGGTGGAAGGACCAACCATTGGGGTAGAATTTCTTTGCGTTTCGGACCGAAAGATTTTAAAAGAAAAAGCATCGACGGGCTCGGGGATGACTGGCCGATCAGCTATGATGAGGTGAAGCCTTACTATGATAAGATCGACCGGTTGCTGGGAGTTTTTGGAACTAATGAAGGACTTGCGGACGATCCGGATGGGATTTTTTTGCCGCCGCCGAAACCCCGCCTTCATGAATTATTTATAAAAAAAGCGGCCACCAATATAGGAATTCCGGTTATCCCTTCGAGGA
Organism: uncultured Chitinophagaceae bacterium; assembly: GCA_963696835.1. GTDB lineage: Bacteria > Bacteroidota > Bacteroidia > Chitinophagales > Chitinophagaceae > Ginsengibacter. The sequence continues at coordinate 78,615 of CAVOLS010000016.1, forward strand.
TGTCTATACTCACTAAATCGGTTAACAAAGACAGGGGCAGTTGCTTTTATTGCGGCCAGTGCAGCCGCAGTTGCAAGGTTTATGCGGATTTCTCGTCTTCCTCAGCGCTGGTAATTCCTGCCATAGCCACCGGAAATGTAGATCTCATCACGAACTCGATGGTGCGGGAAGTGCTTACGAACAGCGAAGGGCTGGCGACAGGAGTTTCCTATATTAACAAAGATGAAATGCAGGAATACCAGGTTTTCGGCAGGACAGTTGTCCTGGGCGCAAGCGCCTGCGAATCGGCGCGGCTGCTTTTAAATTCAAAATCACCGCGCCACCCCAACGGGCTTGCTAATTCCAGCGACATTGTCGGAAAATATTTGCATGATTCTACAGGCGCGGATATGGGCGGAATTATTCCTGAATTATTTGACAGAAAACGCTATAATGAAGACGGCGTTGGCGGAATGCATGTCTATACGCCATGGTGGCTTGACAATAAAAAACTGGACTTTCCGCGAGGCTACCACATTGAATACGGCGGTGGATTCGGCATGCCTTTGTATGGGTTTCAATGGGGAATAGAAAATCTGAACGGCACTTATAAAGTAAAGGGAAAACAAAAAGAGGCGGGCGGATACGGAGCTTCGCTAAAAGAGGATTATCGTTATTTTTTTGGATCTCATGTGGGCATGGCCGGGCGGGGAGAAGCAGTTGCCAACAAAGATAATTATTGTGAATTGGACCCGTCTGTGGTGGATGTTTATGGTATTCCGGTGCTCCGGTTTCATACAAAATATTCCGAGTATGAAATTAAGCAGGCCAAGCACATGAAAGAAACTTTTTCTGAAATTTTACATTCCATGGGTGCTGTAATTACCTGGGGCGGCGATGATGGTCCTGAAAATAATTATGGATTGCACGCTCCGGGAAATATCATTCATGAAGCGGGAACGGTGCGCATGGGCAATGACCCAAAGACTTCGCCGCTAAACAAGTGGGCGCAGGCTCATGATTGCAAAAATCTGTTTAATGTAGATGGGGGAATGTTCGTTTCGCAGGGAGATAAAAATATTACGTGGACGATCCTTGCCTTGTCGATGAGAACTTCCGAATATATTGTTGATCAACTGAAGAAGAATAATATTTAAGCGTTTTTTATTTTTTATAAAATTCAAAATCATGGACAGAAGAAAATCGTTGAAAGTAATGGTGCTGGGAACCGTTTCCACGGGATTGCTTTTAGACGCCTGCAAGGAGAGCGATAAAAAAGCGCAATTAAAGGCCAATCCTGAAATTGAAGAAAAGGGTTTGCCGCGCATGGCGGAGGAAGCTGCCCGCTACAAGGAAGTGATTTCAGGCACTTTTTTCACGCCTCAGGAAATGAAAACCATAACAATTCTGGGCGATATCATTATTCCCAGGGACGAAATCAGCGGCAGCGCCTCAGATGCGAAAGTGCCTGATTTTATTGAATTTATTGTGAAAGACAAGCCGGAACACCAGGTGCCGATGCGGGGCGGCTTAAAGTGGCTCGACATGCAATGCTTCTCTCGGTTCAACAATCCTTTTGCTGAATGTAATCATGAACAACGAATGCAAATCGTTGATGAGATTGCCTGGCCCAAAAAAGCAAAACCGGAAATGAAGCCTGGCGTGAAATTCTTTAATCTGGTGCGCAACCTTACCGCAACTGGTTTTTACACTTCGGAAATCGGGGTGAAGGACGTAGGTTACATAGGGAACTCGCCGACGCAATGGAACGGAGTGCCGCAAGAAGTCTTACAACAATATCGCCTCGCCTATTCTGAAAAAGAACTGAAAGAATGCATCAGTTTTTCATGATCGTCTGACGGTCTCCGTCTGACGGTTGAGGGCTCTGTCTGACGGTCTCCGCCTAACAGCCTATAAACACAAAAAATTATTTCCAGCCTATTTTTTTATATTTTCATCACCTTATTTTTATAAAGCAATGGCAAGAAAGCTGCGAATGGGAATGGTTGGCGGCGGGATCGGATCCTTCATGGGGAAAGTTCACCGGATTGCCGCTGGCATGGATGGATTGATCGAACTGTCGTGCGGCGCCCTGAGCTCTAATCCGGGTCGGGCAAAGCTTTCAGGCGAAGCGCTTTTTCTTCCTCAGGACCGGATCTATCTATCGTTTGAGGAAATGATCAGGAAGGAAAGCGAATTGCCTGCTGAAATGCGAATGGATTTTATCAGCATCGTCACTCCTAATTATATGCATTTCCCTCCGGCAATGATGGCGTTGGAACACGGCTTTGATGTAGTGGTCGAAAAGCCCATGACTTTTTCTTTGGAAGAAGCGAAGCAATTGAAACGGAAGGTGGAGGAAACTGGTTTGCTTTTATGCCTCACGCATACTTATTCGGGATATCCCATGGTAAAGCAGGCGCGTTCCATGATTCAAAACGGGACATTGGGCAAGGTGAGAAAAATCATCGTCGAATATCCACAGGGCTGGCTGAGCCGCCTGACAGAAAACGAAGGAAATGACAAAGGAATGTGGCGGGCTGATCCGGAAAAATCAGGAATTGCCGGATGTATGGGCGATATAGGCACTCATGCGGCTCATCTTGCCGAATACATTTCGGGATTAAAGATTACCCGTCTTTGCGCCGATTTGCACACAGTGGTCAAAGGAAGGACTTTAGATGATGACGGAAATGTTTTATTGCAATTTGAAAACAACGTGAATGGTATCCTGATGGCTTCTCAAATTGCCGCCGGAGAGGAAAATGCGTTAAAAATCCGGATCTACGGAGAAAAAGGAGGAATCGAATGGTCGCAACAGGAACCCAATAGTCTGTTGGTGAAATGGCTTGACCAGCCGACGCAGATTTTCCGGGCAGGCAATAATTATCCCGGAATTTTATCAAAGGTGGCGTTGGACAACTGCCGTACTCCCGGCGGCCATCCCGAAGGATATCTTGAGGCCTTCGCGAACATTTATAAAAATTTCGCGTTGACCTTGTCTGCAAAACTGGAAGGAAGAATTCCGGATCAGGAAATGCCTGATTTTCCGGGCGTGGAAGAAGGCCTTCGGGGAATGGCTTTCATAGAGAACGTGGTGGCGTCAACAAAGTCGGATGAAAAATGGAAGGAGTTTTTGATTTGATACACTCGCTGTTACTTACAAATTAAGCGGTAAGTTTCGCTTTTTCAGCGCCTGGAAATGATGTTCATTCCCAGGTAAAGAACTTGCAGAAAAATACTGGAAAAAAGTCCGTCTGCCGGGCAGTGTTTGTTGATTCTTGTTTGTAAACTCAGGTGCTTCGCGTGATTTAAATTCCCTTCAACTTATCTTTTCGTTAAAAGAAAACCGGCGGCAGGCCGCAAATCGGAAAAAAAACAGATTTTTGCTGCACTTTTTCAAATTATTCCAAAACCAAATGCAACTTTTTCCCGTTACAGATCTTGCCAGCTCCAAAGAATTTTTAAAAGTTCCGGTCATTCTTTATGAAAACGATCCCAATTTTATCCAGGCACTCGACAAGGATGTGGAAGAGGTTTTCGACCCCAAAAAAAACAAGGCCTTCCGTTTTGGGGAATGCATGCGGTGGCTGCTGAAGGATAATGATGGTCAACTGATCGGCCGGATTGCCGCTTTTGTGAATAAAAAATACAAGAACAAGGGCGATGAGCAAAAAACAGGAGGAATAGGCTTCTTTGAATGCATTAACAACCAGGAAGCAGCCGACATGCTTTTTGATGTTGCCAAAAGCTGGCTCATGCAACGGGGGATGGAAGCCATGGATGGCCCGATCAATTTCGGTGAGCGCGACCGCTGGTGGGGACTCGTGGTGGAAGGTTTTAAGCCGCCCATCTACCTGATGAATTATAACCTGCCCTATTATCAAAAGCTATTTGAAAACTATGGATTTAAAAACTTTTACAACCAGATCTGCTGGCACCTTTTAGTTCACACGCAACTGAACCATAAGTTTGCCGAAATGGCTGAAAAATACAATTCCATGCCTGAATTCTCTGTGGTTCACCTGACTAAAAACCGGTTGGAAAAATTTGCCACCGACTTTAGCATAGTTTACAACAAGGCCTGGTCAAAACATGAAGGCAACAAGGAATTGAATAAGGAAATAGCCCATAAGATGTTTAAATCGATGAAACCGGTGATTGATGAAAACCTCATCTGGTTTGTCTATCACAAGGGTGATCCGATCGCTTTCTGGGTAAACCTTCCGGAGCTGAACCAGATTTTCAAGCACCTTCACGGCAAGTTTGGCTTGTGGCAGAAACTGAAATTTTTATGGCTGAAAAGGAAAGGGCTGAACAATAAATTTACGGGAATCGTTTTTGGCGTCATTCCTGAATTCCACGGAAAAGGAATTGATTATTATATGATCGTGGAGGGAGCAAAGGTCATTAAAGAGAAAACGAGATACAATGAACTTGAGCTGCAATGGCAGGGAGATTTTAACCCTAAAATATTGAATATTTCAAAGCATCTGGGCGCGGAACAAAGCCGGCTGCTGACGACTTACCGCTACATTTTCGATCGAAGCAAGGAATTTAAAAGGCACCCGATAGTGGGATAATGGTTAGCAAAGCGCTTATGTGCATTAAAATTGAAAAAGAAGTAGCAGCCTAAAAAATACCTGTAATCTTTTATGCAACAATCCCTTTCCCGGTTCGTGATACGACTAACAAAATTATAGTCGCCTTCGATGGCTTTATACGTCGGCCATATCAATTGAATCTTTCTCCCGTTTGATCATAAAATAAGCCTCCGGCATATCTTTATGTTTCATGTATCAATTCCCCTGCTCTAACCCCACTTTGCTGTATAGCTATGGTATGGATGGTGGCACTTAACCCCATATCATCGCCTACTCAAGTCCAGGACAAGTCCGGCATATACCGGACTTGCCCCGGACTTGTAACAGTTGAGACCCTAACTTAAACACCAGAAAATACTTTTACTATAAGAATGACCATTTAGAGGCTGAGAACCTGACAAACTGCTTTTTGTTCTTTTAATTTCACATGTGAATTACAAAATCACTATAATAATAAAACGTAACTAACTTCTCCTCTGATAAATCATGATATACTGCAAAAGCATGGCAATGGAAGCAAGTGCGGCAACAACATAGGTGAGCGCTGCCCATTTTAAGGCGTCTTTCGCTTTTTCATGTTCGGCGGGAAGTGTAATGTGAGAAGAATCAAGCCATTTCAAGGCTCGGGCGGAAGCATCAAACTCAACCGGCAAAGTAACGATTGAAAACAGGGTCGATACGGCAAATAAAATGATCCCGATCAGCAGAACGGCCGGATTGCCACCGCCAACGGTAAACAGTCCCAAACCAATAAGTATTACCCATTGCGACAAATTGGTGCTGATCTGAACCAGAGGAACCAACTTACTTCTAAGCTGCAGCATTGAATACGCGGTGGCATGCTGAACTGCATGACCGCATTCGTGAGCCGCAACTGCCGCCGCGGAAATATTTCGCCCTTCATACACATCGGGGCTGAGATTGACGGTTTTTTTTGAAGGATCGTAATGATCGCTTAAAAATCCGGGAACAGAAACAACATTTACATCATAGATTCCACTGTCGCGTAGCATCTTCTCAGCGACTTCTTTTCCGCTAAGCCCACTGCTTACAGGCATTTTTGCATATTTGGCAAACTTGCTTTTCAAACGGCCCTGAACCAGCATTCCAAGACCCATAAAAAGAAGTGAAATAAAAATAATAGAAACTGGCATTGCTTTAGAATTGGTTAACTCCAAATTTACTACTTTATTCCCTCGGAGGGAAATCAAAGCAGCTTACCTGACGCTATTTTTAGTAAAATTTTTCTTAATAATTTTTCGATCGGCATTTTGCTTTTCAACAACTACCGTGTATGAAAAAAGGGAGAAAACTTCTCCCTTTTCTATGATAAAAAACAAAATGAATCTATTTCTGGAATTGGTGCGAAATTTCGCCCGCCAGTTCCACCATTTTTTTGATCCCGTCTTCCGGTAAGTTTCCTTTTTTGAACTCAGCCAGCACTTCAGGCAGTTTATTTTCCATTTCCAGGAGGAACTGTTCTTCAAAAGCCTGTACATTTTTCACCGGAACATTGCTAATCAAGCCATAAGTTCCGAGATAAATGATGGCAACTTGTTTTTCAACTGAATAGGGAGTAAACTGAGGCTGCTTCAAAATTTCCACGTTTCTTGCGCCTTTGTCCAACACTGATTTTGTAGCGGCATCCAGATCTCCACCAAATTTGGAGAAAGCTTCCAGTTCGCGATACAATGCCTGATCCAGTTTCAGTGTTCCTGCCACTTTTTTCATGGATTTGATCTGAGCGTTACCACCCACCCGGCTTACAGAAATACCCACGTTAATCGCCGGACGAATACCCGCGTTAAACAGGTTACCTTCCAGGAAGATCTGCCCGTCGGTAATCGAAATCACGTTTGTTGGAATATATGCGGAAACGTCACCAGCCTGGGTTTCAATGATCGGCAATGCAGTAAGTGAACCACCGCCTTTCACAAGATGTTTAATATTTTCAGGAAGATCATTCATTTTACGTGCGATATCATCCTTGGAAATGATTTTTGCAGCCCTTTCCAGCAAACGGCTATGGAGATAGAACACATCACCCGGATAAGCTTCACGTCCCGGAGGCCTTTTCAACAAAAGGGAAACTTCGCGGTAAGCTACAGCCTGCTTACTTAAATCATCAAAGATAATTAAAGCATGACGGCCGGTGTCGCGGAAAAACTCTCCGATGGCTGCACCAGCGAATGGCGCGTAAAACTGAAGCGGAGCAGGTTCTGAAGCCGAAGCAGCAACTATAGTTGTATATTCCATCGCGCCGTTATCTTCCAAAACCTTCATTACGTTGGCAATGGTGGAAGCTTTCTGCCCGATCGCTACGTAAATACAATAAACAGGATTTCCCGCTTTATAAAATTCTTTCTGATTGATAATGGTATCGATGCAAATGGCGCTTTTTCCAGTCTGGCGATCACCAATTACCAATTCACGTTGCCCACGGCCAATTGGAATCATGGCGTCAATCGCTTTGATACCCGTTTGCAGAGGTTGTTTTACCGGTTCACGGAAAATTACACCAGGAGCTTTACGCTCCAAAGGCATTTCGTAAAGATCTCCTGTTATAGGACCTTTTCCGTCAATTGGCTCTCCAAGGGTGTTGATAACACGTCCTGCCAGTCCGTCGCCCACGTTTATGGAGGCGATTTTTCCGGTGCGTTTTACAGTTGCACCTTCTTTGATATCTCCGGAATCACCCATCAAAACCACACCCACATTATCTTCTTCAAGATTGAGCGCGATCGCTTTTACGCCATTTTCAAATTCTACAAGTTCCCCGGCACTAACGTTGTTCAATCCGTAAACCCGGGCGATACCGTCGCCCACCTGCAACACTGTTCCCACTTCTTCAAGATTTGCTTCAACATTGAAATTGCTAAGCTGGCTTCTGAGAATCGCCGAAATTTCATCGGGTTTTATGTCAACCATATAAAAAGTTTTTTTTTGAGGCTGCAAAGGTATGTAAAGCAATTGCAAATTCAAAAGCAAAAGAGAGGGAAAATTGAAATAATTAAAGCGGTTTTAACCTGGAGGTAAAAAAAAGGCTTCTTTTTGACCAAATAGAAGCTAGTGCCTTAGAAAACGGCACTCTATGAATGGCATATAACTTGCATAAAACCAATAAAAGATTTATAAACTAAATAAAATATTCATTATGAAAACATTACGTTTACCCCAGTTTTTTTTACTTGCTGTCGTTTTTTGCGCTTTCGCTTTGCCTGCAAAAAGCCAGGACAAACAGGAAGATAAAATCAATGCCGCCACCCAGGTTTTAGAGGATTTTTCTAAAATGAAAGAAAGTATTCCGGCAGACCTGTTAAAAATGACCCGAAGGAATTATTGTGGTTCCACACCTAATAAATGCCGGTTTTGTAGTGGGTGGAAAACGCGGAAAAGGCATTGCCATGGCAAAATTATCCGATGATACCTGGAGCAATCCCGTGTTTGTAACCATTACCGGCGGAAGTGTAGGCTTACAGGCTGGCGTTCAATCTGTAGACCTTGTATTGATTTTCAAACACGCTTCTACATTGGAAAACATCGGAAAAGGAAGTTTCACCTTGGGGGAGACATTTCTGTAACAGCAGGACCCGTTGGCAGCAATTCCACCGCAAGCACCGATTATAAATTGCAGGCGGAAGTATATTCTTATTCAAGAAGCAAAGGGTTGTTTGCCGGCATTAGTCTTGCCGGTTCAGCCATTTCTGTAGATGCCAGTGCCAATGAATCCTTTTATGGAAAAAGCATCGATGATGCAAAAACCTTGTTTTCCAATTCAACAGAAAATAATTCCGCGGACGTTCAAAAATGAAAACCACGTTGAAAGACATGTATCAGTAGGCACAATTTACAACCAAAAAACTGCATTAAAAATTCAGTTTTTTTTAGAACCGTTCATGTTATAAATCAATACCAATAAACCAATAAACCAATTAACAATTAACCAATTAACCAATATCTACCTGGCTCCCGGAGGGCAATATTTTCTCAGGTAATCAGAAAATACAAGAAGACAAATGCCGCGGGTTCCTTCTCCTTCGATAAGGCTGTGCGTGCGGTTGGGATAAGGCATGAACTGAAAAGATTTTATTGTATTTTATCAGTTCGTTCAACATAGCTTCGGCATTGTCATAATGCACATTATCATCGCCGGTGCCATGAATGAACAATAAATTTCCCTTCAGATTTTTTGCATAATTAATGGGAGATCCTTTTACATAATTGTCCATGTTTTCCTGTGGCAAGCCCATGTATCTTTCCTCATAAATATTATCATAAAATAACAGATTGGTAACTGCCGCAATGGAAATTCCTGTTTTATAAATTTCAGGAAACTGAAACATTAAGTTCATGGTAGAGGAACCGCCGCCACTCCATCCCCAAACCGCTACGCGGTCTTTATCGAACTAAGGCTTTTGCAAGATTTTTTTTGGCCGCCATTGCCTGGTCGTGAATATTTAATCTTCCAATTTTTCCATAAATTGATTTTCTCCATTCAGCACCTTTTAAGGAAGGAGTGCCACGATTATCAACTGAAATTTGAAAATATCCTTCAATGCTCATATCACCGTTGAATAAAAAATTCTGTTGTGCGCCAAATTGATCTTAACCGTTGAGGCGGCAGGTTCTCCATACACATAAAACACGACCGGATATTTTTTTGAATGAATCGAAATGAGCCGGTTTTATCATCCATCCGTCAAAGGTGATATTATCTTCTGTTGTCACTTTAAAATATTCCATATGGCTGTTTTCATCCACTCGCATATTTCTCGCAATGCTGTTTCGATTCATTCAACGGTTTATGAGCAGGCAATGAAATCCACTCGGAAACCGGGAAAAGTGTTATAATTTGAAAAGGAATGCATCGCATAATTTGGCTTCCGGCGAAATATTATAATCATGCGTTCCTTTTAAGCTTTGCAGGCGAAAGAGTTCCAGTTTTCCTTTTCCATCCAGTTTTGTCCTGTACAAATAAAGCTGGGTTGCATTATCTGGCGAAGCCATAAAATAAACATAATTATTTTTATCGTCAATGCATTTAATATTGTCAATATCATAATCTGCCTTTTGTAACAAGTGTTTCTTTTTTGCCATCGCGGCTTATTAGAATAAATATGCCGCCAGCCATCTTTTTCACTCACCCATAAAAAATCTTTTCCATTATTCATCCAATCCCATCCCGTTGGATCATCATCGTTCCAGCGCGATTTTATATCTATGAAGGCTTTGTCAGTTTCTGTATAAAAACTTCTGGCTGTTCCGCTGTTTACATCACAATAAAATAACTTGCTTTCATTTTGTTTCCGGTTCAATTGCTGCAAAACAACTTCACTGGAATTTTCAGCCCATTCCATTCTTGGAATATAATGTTGTTGCGGGATCGCCGGGAACATTCATCCAGTTTGATGTCATCCTTTTTCAACGGCTATAACCCCAATCCTAACCGGGGAAGGAGGCTGCCCTACTTTAGGATATTCTACAGGAATGATTTTTGAATAAAGCGAATCGGTAGTATTCAGCATGTAATAGTCGCGCGTATTGCGTGCATCAACCTGCCAAAAAGCGATCGTTTTGCTATCCGGGCTCCAGCGAAAGCCATCGCGGCAACCAAATTCTTCTTCATACACCCAGTCAAAAGTTCCATTGATCAGTTTGCGCGTACCATCTTTGGTAAGTGGTTTTATCTTATGGGAAGAAAGGTCTTCCACATATAAATTATGTTCACTTACATAGGCGGCTTTTTTACCGTCGGGAGAAATCTTTGGCAAACATCAGCGATTGCGATGGAAGGTTTTTGCCCAGTTGAGTTAGTTGGTTGGAAGATACATTGAATATCCAATAATCGCCACGGGTATGGTAGCGCCACACTTTGCAGTATTGGTATAAATCAGCAAGGTTTTATAATCGGGCGAAAAGCTGTAAATATCAAATACAAGGGCTGCCCGATCCGGCAGGAATTAAGTTGCTCTCTCTTTACAAGATGGTTTCATTTCCAAATTTTTTAGATCAGTTTTTACAATATTTCCACTTCTTAATCGACAGAGTTGAATTGCCATCAACAGTCCAGTTAATTTCTTTCGGCTTAAATTGGGAAAAAGCAGCAAAAGTGCAAATTGAAAAAATGATGAGAATAAGAATTCTTTGTGGTTGATGACTCATGCTTATTTTTTTTTAAGAAAAGTAAAAATAAGAAAACACCCATGGGTTAGGACCTTTTATAAAAAAGAAAAGGTGTTTTTTTATTTAATCGGGCCTTCAACCGATGGAAAAAGAAATCAGTTTAATTTTGGGTACATGACGGAAAAAGAAAAATTAAGGATCGACAAATACCTTTGGGCAATCAGGATCTTTAAGACCAGAACCCTGGCAGCCGACGCGTGCAACAACGGGAAAGTAAAATACAAAGGGGCATAATGTAAAACCTGCAAAATCCGTATCTGTTGGCGAACAGTATGAAATTAAAACAGAGCATAAAAAATGGCTCATCGAGGTTACGGCCTTATTGCACAATCGCGTATCCCACGAAGAAGCAATAAAAAATTACATTGACCTGACTCCCGAAGAAAACATCGACAAATCCCAATCAAGCGCCTTTGTTTTCAACACCGGAAAAAGAAAAAGCAAGCAGGGAAGACCCACAAAGAAACAAAAACGCGATTTGGATCAATTGTGGGAATAAGGGAGCGGGATAATGAAATTAGCGACAAGGCAATCGAACAATTTATCAGGATTTTTATATCAAAGTAGAAACGACAGCTTTGTTTGGCGACAGTGTTCAAAAGAACTTTTAGTTATAAATCTGGTAACGGTTTAACCGAACTTTAAAAGACTTTTTTTTCTGCCGTTCACCTAAAACTAAAACAGTAGCCAAAGAGAAAGATTTTGACACAGTCAAAACTTTCAGAACCATAAAGGAAAAGATTTCAAAAGACATCACAAACATGGATGTAAAACAAATTAAAGGGTATTTGAAAGACATAAAAGTGCGTTTGCAAAATTGAGCGCCTTTGTACAATAACTAAGAGCGGGCGAACCATCGTTTACCACTTTCCGCTATAGACAAATTCTTATATTTGCTGTATGAACGTTCATGAACTCATAACTATTGACAATGAGATTTTAGGTGGACAACCTGTTTTCAAAGGCACACGTGTTCCTGTTGAGAGTTTATTTGACCATTTAGAAGCCGGCGTTCCTCTTGACGAATTTCTGGATGACTTTCCCTCAGTTTCTAAAGAACAGGTAATCGCCTTGTTGAATATTGCAAACAAACTATTGACGTCTAAAAACATAGGTAAATTGTATGAGGCTGTTACTTGACGAGAATTTACCCAAACGACTTAAGCAAGACTTTCCAGAACATGAAATTTTTACAGTTCATGAAAAACAATGGAACGGCATCAAAAATGGAGAGCTATTAAAACGACTTGTAAACAATTCTTTCGACGCTTTACTGACCTTCGACAAAAACTTACAGCACCAGCAAAACTTTCTGAAATACACCATAACTGTTTTTGTGTTGACAGCTAAAATCAACCAGTATATGGAATTGACAAAGCTTACACCGAAAATAAAAGAGTATTTAAACAACGGACAAATGCTTGCTGGACCTGTTATCATTTCCGGTGAGTAAGGTGGCTATCAGCATGCCGTTTTGCAGCCCTAAAGTTTAGGAAGGCTCAAGTGCTAACAATGAGCATCAGTGACTATTTCAATAGTAGTTTAGCTTGTTGAAACTTTGTTGAGCGATAATAATAACAATAAACTTTTTATTATATATTTGGTCATGCACAAAGCCCTTGTTGCCGCAAGCGTCCGCTCAATGTCATTAAGTTAAGGATATAATCAAATAAAAACCAAAGAGTTAAGAACTCAATGAAAATCAAGTTCTTTGTGTTTCAACTAAAAACAAACTCAATGGTTAGCGCAAATGTAAAAATTATAGAAGAACTAAAAATATTTTTAAACATAGTCATAGAAGATCCGGATATAAAATCTCTTTTCACCGTAAAGCCTTCTGACTTTACCAGAGACCGGAAATTGCCTTTAGAAAAAATAGTGGGCATGCTCATTAACCTTCCCAAACGAAGCCTTAGCATTGAATTGCAATCTTTTTTTGAAAATTTAGAACAACCCGATATTTCGTGTACCAAAGCAGCATTTAGCTTGCAACGAACTAAATTAAAGCCGCTATTTCTGAAGTTTTGGAACGACTTATTAGTAAAGAGTTTTTATACTTTTTATGGTAATGATGTGAAACGGTGGGAAGGATTTAGATTATTGGCTGTGGATGGTTCAAATATAAATGTGATGAACGTAGCAGAAGTTTTAGCCCATTTTGGTTCAGCTGATAATCAGTTTGGAGGTGTACCAATGGCACGAGTAATGCAAATACATGATGTGCTAAATGATATCACGGTTTGGGGAGGTGTTTTTCCCAGAAGCAATAGTGAAAATGCAATTATTGCCAGCAATATAAGGCACCTTCCATCTGATAGCCTTACTTTATTTGATCGGGGTTTTCCGGCTTTAGCCTGATGTATTTACTTGCCAATGAAGAAAGCCCAAGACATTTTTTAATGCGATGTAAAACCACTTTCAACAATGAAGTAATGATGTTTGTTGCTACCGTTATCATATGTACATGACTGGGCATTAAGCACCATCCATAAATCTCAAGCCCTTTCTTTTCCTGGCAAAACTTCCAGCAATCTAGAACTATTTTCATGTATTCTTCTCTTACAAAAACGTCTATCCAGTGGACGTGGCAAATGATATAAAATACAACTTATCATTATCATGAAATTTATATTTGCGACGTTAAAGGTAAATATACAATTCCCTGTACGGTAGAACTAGAGGTGTTGCTACATCCAAATCGCAACCTTGCGCCAAAAGGCTAACTTTAAAAACCAGTAACCTTGCGCTATTATGAGATGGCTCTCAAAATTGTCAATCATTTTCGGAAAACAGTAAAATACTCAAATTGGAAGGAATATTCTGTGGACTCAGAGTATTGTGTCAACTTGAGCCATACCAATCAGTAGGATTTTTTTCAACGAAGACCCAAAGTCATCTTTAAAATTCCATGTTGAGCTTCAGGATTTACAGGAAATTCCATCCGGGATTATGAATTGTATCAATCTTTATTCCGTAAGAATATTCAGTTCGCAATTTTTACTATACCAATCGCATAACCATTTCAAACTATTTTTTCAATCAATTTATAAAAATTTATTTAGTAGTCTGTTCCTTTAGCAGCAGGACGCACATCCTTTTTTCCTTTTGTGTGTATAGGTGTTTCGACTTTAGTCCCATTTTTATTAGTATGCGCTTTACCTTTTACATCAGTCCGTTTCACTTCATCAAACCCTGATGGATTTTTAGAGTTTTGCTTATATGTCGTATTCCCGTTTTTATCAATCACGCTATGATCACCTGTTGCGTTTTCTTTATCAGGTTTCCGAATATTAATTCCTCTTCCGGAACTACAATGCTTTATTTCTTAGGCACCAGCCATAGAACCTTAAGCCCTTTCTTTTCCTGGCAAAACTTCCAGGAATCTAAAACATTTTCGAGTAATCTTCTCTACCGAAAACGTCTATCCAGAGGACCGTTGCAAAGGATATAAAATACAACTTACCATTATCGTGGAATTTATATTTGCGACTCATACAGTAAATATACAATTCCCTTTTTAACAATAGCACAAGCGGACGCTTGCGCTAACATCCAAATCGCAACCTCGCGCCAATGTGGAGAAAAAGTAAATTTCAAAACGTATCATTTATCAACAAGCTTCTTCCAGTCAATCCATCGCACATCTTGCCACGGAAGTTTTGAAATTTAAAAATCATATTTCACAGGATCCATTAAAAGACGTTTCTATGAAAGGGTGAAGGTCTGTCAAAAGAATCTAAAACAAAAGCTGTACTGGCAAGAATCAATTTAGGCTTGTTATTAAAAGCGATTGAGCTACGTTACAGAAGAGAAAAAAGTAAAGCATATTTATTTTGAAGGAAATATCAATTCTTACACTTATGCGATGAGGGCGCCTCATTGTATGATGTGCTGAATCTTTACAACGGCAGGCATTTTAGCATCAAAGACGCCCTGATAAAAGGGATGAAAAATTTGGTCGAACTGCAGGATTACATTGACAAAACTGAAGAGGTTCAACTCGGCATGATGGTGGAAATCGTAAAAGAATATGGCAATGAAATTCCCGGCATTATTAAGTCGATAAAGGATCTGCATGTTCCAAATGATGAAAAGGAAAAAGCGGAAATGATTTTTTCAACCGTGCACCGGTGTAAAGGGATGGAATATGATTCCGTGCAGATTGTAAACGATTTTATTTCAGAAGAAAAATTAGAAAAACTGTCGGAAAATAAAAAAAAGGAAACGCTGAATGTGAGTAAGCTGAACGAAGAAATAAACCTTTTGTATGTAGCCGTTACGCGCACGAGAAACAGTCTCTATATTCCTGAAACGCTGATGCCTAAAGAGCTTCCTGCATCTTCACAGCATACATGTTATTAAAGTAGTAAAAGAGGAAGAACCGGCAAAATTAGAATCGCCCTACGATATACATCGCTTGTATGAAATACAATCATCCTCTACAGGTAAATCCAATTCTTTTCAGGAAATCAGGCAGACACACAAGAGCGCGTATTTGCCTTGGACGGTCCAACTTGACAAGGAACTGACCACCATGTATTGTGAGGGCGTAAACGTCCGCGATATGGCAAAACATTTTGGCCGCACAAGAGGTTCGATTAATAGCCGGATAAAGAAGCTGGAACTGGAAGAGTTGTATGGATAAAATGATAATTGTTTTCAAAGTTTTATCCCAAATTTACTTACTGCTGTTGGCGCCCCTGCTGCTGTCGGCGTCTCGGGTAAGAGCATTAATTTTGGCGAACAATAAATACTGATTATGGGCAAAATTATCTTTGAATAATGAATTGTATCAGTTGGAAAAGTTTTTCACAACCCCAGCAAAATTTCTTTGAAACTAACTTGAATGACAGCAAACGAACTTTTTTTAAAGATTTAATTCTTTTATGTCCGTCTCGTAATAAAAACTCATGATTAGGACAGGCATTTATTTACAAAATTCTACTATTCAAGACTCTATCTTTGTCCAATGAAAATTGACATTCTCTCTGTAGTTCCACAATTAATGGAAAGTTTTTTTGCTCATTCAATTTTAAAAAGAGCGAGGGAAAAAGGATTGCTCGAGGTAAATATTTATAATCTCAGGGATTACACGAATTACAAACATGGGCAGGTGGATGATTACCAGTTTGGCGGCGGCGCAGGCCTGGTAATGATGGTTGAGCCATTGGTAAATGCTATAGAAACTTTGCAAAAAGAAACCCAATATGATGAAGTGATTTTTCTAACTCCTGATGGAGAAACCTTTAATCAAAAAACTGCGAATACTTTATCATTGAAAAATAATTTATTATTGATTTGTGGCCATTATAAAGGCATTGATCAAAGAGTGCGTGATCATTTTGTTACGCAGGAAATTTCCATTGGTGATTATGTGTTAAGCGGCGGCGAACTGGGTGCTGCGGTATTGTAGATGCGGTAGGAAGATTAATTCCCGGGGTTTTAAATGATGAAACTTCAGCGCTTACGGATTCTTTCCAGGATAATTTATTAGCTCCTCCGGTTTATACGCGCCCCGAAGAATTTCGGGGATGGAAAGTTCCTGAAATTTTAATGAGTGGCAATCATTCAAAAATTGAAGAATGGCGGCATGAAAAATCTGTTGAAAGAACAAGGGAAAGAAGGCCGGATTTACTGGATTAAAAATATTGTTTGTGTGCTTGTTTTTCTCATCAAAAGCGGTAAATTTAAGTTATTCCCAGCACCATTGATTTGATCTTTCCTTCAACTGTTTCCTGCTCTTCATATTCTTTATTTTTCAAAAAGAAAGATATCAACGATTTGGAATGTGGATCAACAATAAAATATTCCTTGACGCCAATATCTTTCATACACAATTTTCTTTTCTTCAAAATCCAGTTGGGAAGTTGATGGCGAAAGAACTTCAATTACCAAATCAGGCGCGCCTATCAAACCCATTTCTTCAACTTTATGCAGATTTTCATTTTTGATAAAAAGAATATCCGGCTGCTAAAATATTTTGATTTGAAAAATGAATATCATAAGGCGCAATTCTTATTTCTCCTATTTTATTTTTTCTTAAAAAAATTGAAATTCGAAATAATGATTTCACCTAAAACAACCTGATGAATATCGAGCGGCGTTGGACTCAATAATTAATTTATTATTGATGAGCTGGCATAAAGTTCCTTCAGGAAGGCTTTCCCAAATTTCCAGCATTGATTTCGGCGGATGTATGAATGTTCTGACATACAGATTAAAATTACAAAATTATTTTTTAACCCCTATCACCGGCAATTGTTTTTCTCTTATCAATTCATTAAATTTTGGAACATCAACATCCATAATTGTTTTTAGCATAGTCTAATTCTGCATCAGCTTTTGCGAACTTAAATAACTATAGGCTTCTTTAACCTGTTGAGTAGGCGCATAATTACCGGATGCCGCATAATCATAAAGCCCTGCAATCTGGTCATTTAACCGAATTGGGTAATTTAAAACATCCTGTTCGCTTTTAGCTTTGGTTTGATAAAGCGCTTCTTCAATTCTTGTCATTCTTTTGTTAATTGAATCGGCCATTGCTTTAATTTCTTTCAAAGAATCGCTTCCGGCCCTGCTCCATAAAATCATTGATCTGCTCCTTATTTCACGAATGTTTTTAATCGCTTTTTGAATCTCAGAAAATTTATCCCGCACAGAAATCAAGAAATTAAATTGCTCTTCATATTCCTGTTGTGTTTCTTTAAAATTCGGATTGGCTTTTATATTGGCTTCGGCAATCGAGCTATCTTTATTATCTAGATTATTCTGATAAAATATTTTCCGGGAATGGCTTTTGGTCCAGGCACATTTCCATTCCAAAGTATCATTCCATCAATTTTTTCCGCAGGTGCATAATTCATATTCCATACAAATTGATTCATGCCTTTTTCAACATCAATTTTTCCGGTGTCTCCGGAAGGTTTTGTGCTAAAACTACTGATCATCCTTTTTATTTTTATCCAAAACAAAAATCTTTACGAGGCTGCTATCTTTCAAATCTTTCATAAAATAATTTACCACAATTCCATTCGGGGGATTCATTCCGGCATTTTTTACTTTCAAATTTTGGATCCATTCATGCGCCATGCATCTTCAACAGGAAAAATATAAAGATTTTCGTTAGAAATATTTTTGTCAAGATTCTGAACAACAGTCAGGTCATCCAAAACATAAAAAGATCTTCCCTGGGTAGCAACTACCAGGTCATTATTTTTTATGGTAAGATCGGTGATCGGAACAATAGGAAGATTCAACTGAAAAGGTTTCCAGTTTTGCCCATAATCATAACTGATATACATTCCATATTCAGTGCCGCAATACAAAAGCCCGGGACGTTTTTTGTCCGCACGCAGGCATCTTGCAAAATGCGTTTGTGCTATACCGTTAGTTATGAGCTTCCACGATTTTCCATAGTCATTGGTTACAAAAATATAAGGCGTAAAATCATCCGATTTATATTTTGTTCCTACAAAATAAGCGGTTCCTTTTTTAAAAGGATCAGCTTCTACGCAATTCCACATCATCCATTTTCCTGCTTGTAGGGGAGTTACATTTTCCCAATGCGCTGCCGCCATCTTTGCTAACATTAATTAAGTCCGTCATCGCTGCCTGTCCATAATAAGATCTTTTTCAAGTGGTGATTCCATTGCAGTAAAAATGGTACAGTAAGTTTCAACTCCGGTGTTATCCTGTGTGATCGGGCCGCCGCTGGATTTTTGCTTTGATTTATCATTGGTAGTCAGGTCGCCGCTTAATGCTGTCCAGGATGCGCCTTCATTTTCTGTAGCAAACAAAACATTCCCTCCGGCATATAATTTTTTAGGATTATGGGGTGAAAAGAAAATGGGAAAATTCCATTGAAAACGATATTTGGAAATATCTGCGCCATTGCCCAAATCATTAACCGGCCAAACACTCACGGCACGGTTTTCGCCGGTTTTGTGATCAAAGCGGGAAATAAAACCGCTGTAATTTCCTCCATAAACAATATCAGGATTTAAAGGATCGGCCACTACATAACCGCTTTCAAAACCTGCTGTCGGAGTCCAGTTACTTTGATTGATTTCACTGCTCTTCTGTTCTTGATAAAATCCGAACAGTGGTATTATCCTGCTGTGCTCCTAATATTCTGTAAGGAAAATTATTATCTGTGGAAACCCGGTAAAACTGCGCTGTTGGCTGATTGTAATAAGTACTCCAGTTATTGCCCCATCAAAACTTATCTGTGCGCCGCCATCATCAGCAACAATCATGCGATCTGCATTTTCCGGATCGATCCATAGATCATGATGGTCACCATGAGGCGTATTTATCTCTTTAAAAGTTTTTCCGCCATCGCTGCTG
The DNA here is from genome assembly GCA_963696835.1 of uncultured Chitinophagaceae bacterium. Lineage (GTDB taxonomy): Bacteria > Bacteroidota > Bacteroidia > Chitinophagales > Chitinophagaceae > Ginsengibacter. The sequence goes on from CAVOLS010000016.1 coordinate 97,727, forward strand.
CGGTACATATTTACATTGAGCGCATAAATAACATCGCATTTTTAGGATCAGCATAAATTTTGTTGAAATACCATGCACGTTGCCGGATGTTCGCGTCTGTACTCACATTTGTCCAGGTTTCTCCACCATCATCACTTCTTAATAAGCCACCGATTTTGATTCAACCAGAGCAAAAACCTGTCGGGATTTGCAGCCGAAACGGCAATGCCAATATTTCCAATTATCGTTTTTCCCGGAAATCCTTTTTTATTATTTAAATTTTTCCAGGTGTTTCCACCATCTGTACTTTTCCATAACGCACTTCCTTCGCCCCCGCTTTCAAGGCTGTAGGGAGTTCGTAAAACTCTCCAGGTGGAAGCATAAAGCACAGATGGATTTCCTGGTTCCATTACTAATTCCGCGCCGCCGCTCATGTCATTGCTGTACAAAACTCTTTTCCATGCTTTTTCCTCCATCAATCGTTTTATAAATTCCTCTTTCTGTCTGATGGCCCAAATAAATGGCCCAGCGCCGCCACCCAAACAATATCAGGATTATCCGGATGAATAACAATCCGCATAATATGCCGCGAATTATCTAGCCCAATATGTTTCCAGTTTCTTCCCCCATCATCACTTCGCCACATGCCAAATCCTTCACTTACATTTCCGCGAAGCGTAGTTTCTCCTTCGCCGGCATAAACGATGGAAGAGTTGGAAGGCGCAACTGCAACGCTTCCTATTGACCCTCCAAAAAATTTATCTGAAATATTTTTCCAGTTGCTTGCCTCCATCCTGGTTTTCCAAACACCGCCACCGGTTGCCGCAAAGTAAAAAGTATTTTTATTTTTATAATCGCCTGCCACTCCGCCACTCCTTCCACCACGGAAAGGGCCGACTAGTCTGTATTTTGTTTTGGAAAGAAGAACACTGTCTTCGTTGATTTTGGCTGGCTCTTGTTTTTTCTTTTGGGCAAAAGAAAAATTGATTGGGCAAGTGAGACCAGCAGGAATAAAAATTTATTCATAGCAATTTGAAAAATTGATTTACGAATGATAGATAATTTTTGATTGAGAAAACGCACGAGCAATGGCAAACGCTTTATCTGCATACTAATCAGCCTTTAAAAAAACTTTGATCAATGCGATTTTTTGAAGATTTATTTTCTTTTCAATACCCGCGAATCAAATTCCTTGATGTTTATGGCAAACGACTTGTTTGGACTTATTTTTATAAGAAAGTCATTCGTTTTGTTCGGCATGTGGAAACTCTCTGCAAACGAAGTTTTACTTATGGACTTTATTTTTACAGCAGCCAATCTTTTTTCATTTTGTTCAAAAAGCTTGGAAACAATTTTTTACTATAGTTATCTGATATAGATGCCTCAATGGCTAATCGGTTTTTTTTAAAAAACCTTTCAGCAAACTAACTTTTTTTAAAAACATTTATCTTCAACAGCCTCTGTTATTTTTTGTCGGGTTGACAAAAAATTTGCTGCAGACAAAATTGTTTTCAAAAATTTGTTTCAAAAGCTCGTTCAAAAAACTTGTTCTAAATCCTCACTTTATTTCCCCGGTTTGTACAATTTTTCATCTACAGGAATATTTACTTCTATCTTATCAAACGTCATAGAACCTGCGTTCATTCCTGTGCCTTCATTTCCTATAGTTTGTGGAAATAACACTCCACCAAAATCTTTATAATCGCTCAGATTAGTAATGACTTCAGGAGTATCTTTGCTGCATTCTTTCCCGTTACTTTCTGCTTTGTGCCGGATCTGTGAAAGAAGATTTGTTTTGGTATCAATGAAATAAAGAGACTCTTTTCCATCCGCAGATGTGAGCTGGATTTTATAACATTCCTTTCCATTTACAGTTTCTTTTCCAAGCAAAGCCGCCTGGTATCCTTTCGATTTATAATCTACCAAAGGACCGGAAATATCCAGTTCACTTTGCATTGATTTTAACCTGTCTGCAGGTATTGGATCAGGCTTGTCGGAGCTCATTGGAATATAACTCCAGCCTTTATCCGGTGTAATGATATTATAGCCCATATTCCCGCCAAATTCAAAATCTGTGCGAAAAAGTTTGCCCTGCACTTTAGTAACTTTTACCTGCACTTCATTGCCCATCATTTGTCTCGTTCCTTCGAGCGAAATGGAAGTAATGGAATGAAATTTATCTATTCCTCCGCGCGCAGTAATATAATTATTGATGATGTCATCAACGGATTGCGCACTGGCAGTTTGCACAAATACAAATACAAAGGCCAGGATAAAAGTGATAAAAATGAACAGATTTTTCATTGTAATTTTTTTTAATGGCGATAAGTTTTACGAAACCTTCATGTGGTTTTCATTTATAAATGTAAATGTTTTCTAAATACAATTTAAATGTTGCAAAAATAAAAAGTGTGTGATTTAATTCTCCTCTAAACCATTCAGTTTTCTAATCTTTCGAGAGCAGGATGCTTTTAATTAATTTTGAAAATCAGAAAAGCCTGAAATATGAACATGATCGTAAAAGGAAATCTTGTTGACATCGAATCCAAAGAAATATTTTTTGGAGAAATAGATATTGAAAACGGAATCATAAAATCAGTGGAAAATCTTGGCGATGAAAAGAAAGATTTTGTATTTATAATGCCCGGTTTTATTGATGCGCACGTGCATATTGAAAGCTCCATGTTGATTCCATCAGAGTTTGCAAAGACTGGCTGTTGTTCATGGCACGGTGGCAACCATTAGCGATCCGCATGAAATTGCCAATGTATGCGGTATTGAAGGAGTGGAATACATGATCGAAAACGGAAAAACAGTTCCTTTTAAATTTCATTTTGGTGCGCCAAGTTGTGTGCCTGCTACGCTTTTGAAACTGCCGGCGCTGCACTTGAATTCAAATGAGGTAGATCAACTTTTCAGCGAAAGGTGATATTTTTTATCTGAGCGAAATGATGAATTTTCCGGGTGTGCTTCATCAATGATGAAGAAGTATTTGCAAAAATTAATTCTGCTAAAAAATATAATAAACCTGTTGATGGCCATGCACCCGGATTGCGTGGGGAAGATGCGAAAAAATATATTGAAGCAGGCATCAGCACAGATCATGAATGTTTTACAGCGGAAGAGGCACTTGGATAAATTAAAGTATGGAATGAAGATCCTTATCCGTGAAGGAAGCGCGGCTAAAAATTTTGAAGCATTGATTGATCTTATTGAATGATCATGAAAATGAAATGATGTTTTGCAGCGATGATAAACATCCGGATAGTCTGGTAAACGGCCATATTAATGAATTGTGCAAGAGAGCTGTTGCCAAAGGGATTGATGTTTTAAAGTGTTAAAGGCCGCCTGCATTAATCCGGTAAAACATTACAAAATGAATGTCGGGTTATTAAAAACAGGTGATCCGGCAGACTTTATTATCGTGGAGGATTTGAAGGATTTCAAAGTAAAGGAAACTTTTATCAGATGGAGAAAAAGTCGCGGAAAATGGCAAATCAAAAATTGAAACCCAGCCATCATCCGTCATCAATCATTTCAATTGTTCCAGAAAAGAAGCTAATGATTTTGCAAGTTAAAAAGGAAGACTTCAAAGGAGAAATTATTGAAGCGCTAGATGGCCAATTAATTACTAATAAACTTTCAATTTATCCCAAAGGAAGAAAATGGATTTTATAAAAGTGATGTGGAAAACGATGTATTAAAAATGGTGGTTGTAAATCGTTATCATAATGCTCCGATCGCAAAAGCGTTTATCAGAAATTTTGGACTTAAAACGAGGCGCTATTGCTTCTTCTGTAGCGCACGACAGCCACAACATTATTGCAGTAGGCGTGGATGATGAAAGCATTCGGGATGCGGTAAATCTTGTTATCGAGATCAAGAGGTGGGGTCAGCGTTGCGGATCATCAAAATCCCTCTTTCAATAAAATCCTTGCCTTGCCGGTTGGCGGATTAATGAGCAATGAAGACGGATACAAAGTAGCCGAAATGTACACAGAAATAGATGCAGCAGCAAAAGAGCTTGGATCAAAATTATCGGCGCCATTCATGACTTTATCCTTCATGGCATTGCTGGTGATCCCCCATTTAAAATTGAGCGATAAGGGATTGTTTGATGGAGATTCATTTCAGTTGATGGCTAATCTCTCCTGTTGACAAAAAGTTTAACAAAAGCTAAAAAACGCAGTGCCACTAAAGCCTTGCCCTTGAAATTGTATCTTTGCGAATTATTTTTATATCATGAGTAAAGGAAAAGTTTTAATGGCGATGAGCGGTGGAATAGATAGTACAGTGGCCGCTCTGATGCTTCATCACCAGGGGTACGAAGTAGTGGGAATTACTATGAAAACATGGGATTATGCTGCAAGCGTCGGAAATAGCAACAAAGAAACCGGCTGCTGCAACCTCGACAGTTTTAACGATGCGCGCCAGGCTGCAGTGCAACACGGTTTTCCTCATTTCATTCTCGACATAAGAGAAGAATTCGGAGATTTCGTAATAGATAATTTCGTGGAAGAATATATTGCAGGACGAACTCCCAATCCTTGCGTTTTATGTAATACCCATATTAAATGGCGGGCGCTGTCAAAAAGAGCCGACGCCTTAGGATGCGATTTTATTGCCACAGGCCATTATGCCCAGATTCACCAGCATTCCAACGGAAGGTATTTCATCAGGAAGGGCATTGATGAAACCAAAGACCAAAGCTATGTTTTGTGGGGCTTGAAACAGGATCTGCTGGCCCGCACCCTTTTGCCCTTAGGCACCTACAGGAAATCAGAAATCCGCCAAATGGCTTTTGACTTTGGTTATCCCGAGCTGGCCAAAAAGGCCGAAAGCTATGAAATTTGCTTTGTGCCGGACAATGATTATCGTGGATTTCTAAAAAGAAAAGTAGAAGGACTGGAAGAAAGAGTTTCGGGCGGATTTTTTGTTGATAAGGATGGAAAAATTCTCGGTCCCCATAAAGGATATCCTTTTTATACAGTTGGCCAAAGAAAAGGACTTGATATCGCCCTCGGCAAACCTGCTTTTGTCACCAAAATTATTCCTGAAACCAACACGATCGTTTTAGGAGATGAAGAAGATCTGAAAGGCAGTGAAATGACGGTAAAAGGCATGAACTGGATCAAGTATGACGGAATTTCTGATGGAATGGAAGCGCTTGCGAAAATCAGATATAAAGACAAAGGAGCGCTTTCTAACCTGTTCACATACGAAAACGGCATAAAAGTTCGTTTTTATGAAAATGTAAAAGGAATCGCTCCCGGCCAAAGCGCCGTTTTTTACGAAGGCGACGATGTAATTGGCGGCGGAATCATTCAAAGAAGTTAAATTGCAATCACTTTCGGGCGGTCCTTGCAAAACATTTCAATCATTCGTATGGCTAAATATTTAACCGGTTCAATCTTAATGGTTTTCCTGTTCCTTTCATGTAAAAAACAAATGGATTCCTTTGTCCCTGAACCTGTAAGTGAGTATTATCCCCTCAAAGTTGGCAATTATATTACGTACAATCTGGATTCTACGATATTCATCAAATTCGGGCAAAAAGATACCGTCATCCGCTACCAGGTTCAGGATCGTATAGATGCCCAGATAACAGACAATTCGGGTCGGCCAGCATTCAGAATATTACGGTTTATCCGCAGGAACGCTTCCGAGGAATGGACTCCCAACAATACTTTTAGCGTTGTTCAAGCGAGTAAGGCCATCGAATATGTTGAAAACAATTTTCGCTTTGTGAAATTGGCAACCCCTTTTAAACAGGATTATTCCTGGAAAGGAAACACTTTTATCGACACCTATTCCGTCAGCAATGACGCGCGTTACCTTGATGATTGGGATTATACGTATGACAGTGTCGGAATGCCTTTGACGATCAATGGTGTTAAGTTTGACAGCACGATAAAGGTTGCCCAAAGAGATGAGTTTTTAGGTCAATCGCCGTCGATTCCCGGAACCCAATATGCCGAAAAAACTTTCGCCGTAGAAAAATATGCAAAAGGCGTCGGCCTCATTTATCGGGAATTTCTTCATTGGGAATACCAGGGTTCGCAAAACGGAAGCCCCGGATATTACAATGGTTATGGGATCAAAATGAGCATCATCGATCATAACTGATCCGACAGTTCATTCTGAACGTCGAAAATCATTTTTAATATATTCTAAAGAAGCCGCGTGCATATTATGAAAAAAAAATTTTTCTTTTTGCTGATATGCTGTTTTTTTTCATTCAACACATTTGCGCAGTTCACTAAATATGTGGTGAGATTCAAAGACAAAGCCGGCACTCCTTTTTCCGTAAATAATCCTTCCCAATTTTTATCCCCCAAATCAATTGAAAGAAGAACGAGACAACATATTTCGATTGATGAAACTGATCTTCCCATTGTTCCGCGATACTTAGACAGCGTGCGTTTAGCTGGAAATGTCATTATCCTGAATCAATCAAAATGGCTTAACCAGGTTTGCATTCAAACAAGCGATGCAGCAGCACTTGACAAGATCAATTCGTTCGGTTTTGTTCTAGGTTCCCAGCCAGTAAAAAAGGTTTCAAACCAGCAAATCATTTCGAAAAATAAATTCATAGAAGAAACAAAAAAGATTAGCGCTCCGGAAAACATTTCCGGTACAAATGATTTTTACACTTATGGAAATTCCTACAACCAGATTCATTTGCATGAAGGCGAGTATTTACACGACAGGGGGTTTCGCGGCCAGGGAATGCTGATGGCTATTATTGACGATGGGTTTTATCATTATCAAACTTTGCCGGCTTTCGACAGCGTAAGAATCAATAAGCAAATTATAGAAACGTATGATTTTGTAGCCAATAAGGTGAGCGTAAATGAAGAAGATACGCATGGCATGCAATGTTTTTCAATTATAGCAGCAAATATTCCCGGCCAGTTGGTAGGAAGTTGTCCTAAAGCAAATTTCTATTTATACCGGAGTGAGGACATTTCTTCTGAATACCCGATTGAAGAACAAAACTGGATAGCGGCAGCGGAAAGAGCAGATAGTATAGGCATTGATGTTACAAGTACTTCGTTAGGTTACAACACTTTCGACAATCCCGTTTTTAATCACACTTACGCAGACATGAACGGACGCACAACCATGATTGCAAAAGCGGCGACAATGGCCGCAAGAAAAGGAATGATTGTGCTGGTTGCTGCAGGAAATGATGGCAGTAATTCCTGGCATTATATTTCAACACCTGCAGACGCTGATAGCATAATAACCGTTGGAGCCGTTACTGCTTCAGGAACAGTAGCAGCTTTCAGCAGCTACGGGCCATCAAGCGATGGAAGGATAAAACCAACAGTTGCATCGATGGGCGTTGCCACAGCTGTTTCCTCTCCAACCGGCCCCGTTACGTTCGGAAATGGAACTTCTTTCGCTACTCCCAACATGGCAGGCCTTGTAACCTGTTTGTGGCAAGCGTTTCCCGATTTCACCAACATGGAAATTATCGAAGCGGTAAAGAAAAGCAGCAGTATTTATACTAACCCAAACGATCGGATAGGATATGGAATTCCTAATTTCAGGATCGCTTTTGAAGACCTCAGTCAGCAAAGAATTATTCGCAATATTAATTATGTTAATTCAGTTTTGGGAAACGAATTTATAAAAATATATCCCAATCCTTTCAGGGATAAATTTACAGTTTTAGTAAAACCTCAATATACCGGTACAGCCAATTTCAAATTGTATGACGCTGCGGGCAAACTGATTTTTATCAAACAGGTTTCGTTAGTAGCAAATCAATCGCAGGCAATTCAGTTTGATAATATTCAGCCATTGCAACGAGGGATTTATACCTTGAAATTCGATGATGGGAAAAATAAGAAAAGTTTGAAAGTGATGATGCAATAGATCCGGCAAACCGATCTTATTTTAATATTTTTTTCACTGCAAATGGTTCAGCCCTTCCTGATAAAAAAAAGTTTATCCATTTATTTTTATAGCAAACGAATTCTTTTTGCCACATTTTTCCATTCCTTCAGTGCCTACCTTTTCCTGAATAATTATTTACGCATTTCTTTTCCAGCAAACGAATCTTTTTACAATATTTTTCTCAGGGCTTTCATGCTTAGCTTTTCCTGAATAACCATTTGCGCATTTCTTTCAACGTAACTTTTTTCCCGTAGAGCAAAATACCTGTGCGGTAAATTTTAGCGGCAAGCATAGTTGTCAAAATAAAACCTGCTACAAGGGAAATCATGGAAACAGCGATCTGCCAGGCGGGCACACTTCCGGAAGGAATGCGGGCCATCATTACGATTGGGGAAGAAAATGGGATCATGCTCGCCCAAACAGATATGGGAGCATCGGGTTTTCCTACCGCCGCAGTCATAATAATGAAAGATAAAATTATAGGCATGGTAATCGGGAGCATCAGCGATTGCGCCTCCTGAGGATCTTCATTAACTACGCTTCCAACAGCCGCAAACAAGGATGCATAAAACAGGTAGCCTCCTAAAAAGTAAAAGAGAAAACACGGAAGAATCAAGGCCCAGTTAGCTGAAAGAAAAGTGCTTTTCGCCGAAAGGAAGTTCATGGCCGCTGAGCTTCCCGCCCCTGTTGCCGGCATGGAAGAATTAATGTTTTGTGCATGTTGAAGGCTTTCTGCGGAAAGAAATCCTGAGGCTACTGTGGACAATCCTATAATCAGGACAATCCAGATCAGTAATTGAGTAATGCCTACGGAAGCGATCCCGAGAATTTTGCCCATCATTAGCTGGAAAGGCTTTACCGAACTGATGATTACCTCTGCGATGCGGTTCATTTTTTCTTCCATCACACCACGCATTACGGCAGCGCCATAAATAAACAAGGTCATATAAATCAGGAAGCCGCTCCCGAATCCAATCCCATAAGAAAGGCTTGAATTCGATTGCGCGGTTTTATTTCCCTGCTTGATCACGGTGCTGAATTTATACATCTTTTCCTCATCCAATTTATTTATGGAATCCAGGATTTTCCTGTCGATATTATTCTGAAGAAACGCCTTATTGCGGATCGCGCTATTGATCTGGTCCTTAATTTTTTCTTCGGAGCTCATTCCGAGTTGCTTATCGGAAATAAGAGAAATGGAATCTCCTGCCGAATCATAATTGCCGGGAATTTTCAAAAAGGCCGAATAGCCCTTTTCTTTAAAGTTATTAGCGTTGACATCCGAAGGAAATTCGTAAGTAATGGATTTGTCATTGATAAAACTACTTTTAAAAATGCCGTTTTCATCAACTACCGCTACTTTTTGCTTCTCTTCGCTTTGCGAAGAAAAATAAGCGGAAGCGAAAATAAATCCAATAAAAAACAGGGGCAATAAAATGGTGGAAAGAATAAACGTTTTATTCCTTACCCTTGTTAAATATTCTCTTTTAATTACAAGCCAAATTTTATTCATGTTGTTGGGTTGGTGTGTTAAGTTTCTGGTATTTAGGTATCAGGTATGAGGCGAAAGGATGCGAACTATTCGTTTACATCAACAAAAGCCCTTGCTTTCTTTGTATCCTCAACCTGGCGGATAAATATTTCATTTAATGTAGGTAAAATTTCATTGAAGGAGATAATGCTTGCCTGTCGGTTTAAAAACTCTTTCAACACAGAAACGGGCGTGTATCCATCCTTAATTTTTACCGTAAAATAATTTTCTTTCGTTTCAATAATTTTGAAGGCATCGCTTTCAAATGGTTCAGGAATGGTTTCAAACCCAACTTTAAAAACATGCTGTTTAAAATCATTTTTAATTTGAAGGAGGCTTCCGTCCAGAATCTTTTTTCCCTGGTTTATCAGAACAATTTTATCGCAAATTTCTTCAACCTGCTCCATCCTGTGCGTACTGAAAATAATCGTCGTTCCTTTGGCAGCGAGATTAAAGATTTCATCTTTTATCAAATTGCTGTTTACAGGATCCAAACCGCTGAAAGGCTCGTCAAGGATAAGGAGTTTTGGCTCATGAAGAACGGTGGTGACAAACTGCAATTTCTGACTCATCCCTTTGCTAAGGTCATCCACTTTTTTATTCCACCAACTTTCCATTTCAAACTTAACAAACCATTCCCTGATTTTTTTCATCGCGTCGCGCTTGTTCATTCCCTTCAGCATCGCGAGATAGAGCGCTTGCTCTCCTATCTTCATTTTTTTATACAAGCCCCTTTCCTCGGGCATGTAGCCAATCTTGGGAATGTCATTTTCCGGATCAAATTTTCTCCCATCCAAAAAGATATTTCCACTATCGGGATAAAAAATTCCGGTTATCATTCTTAGCAAAGTCGTTTTGCCTGCGCCATTTGGACCGAGCAATCCGAAAATGCTTCCTTGGGGAATTGAAAAGCTGATATCATCGACAGCCTTTTGGGTAGCGTAATATTTTTTTACATGTTCTAATTCAAGCAGGTTCATTTGGGAAATTTAAATGAAAATAAATATGACGAAGATATAAAAGGACGGTAAAGGCTGAACATTTTTTTCAGCATTGTTATGAACGGCAGTTTATGTTGGCAGCAAACGAACTTTTATTAAAGATTTTTTAAGTTTCTTCCATGCTGCTGTTGGCGTCCTATATTTTTTAAGCATTCTTAAAAATAAAAAATCTTTTTTAAAACTATATTTTATTAAGAAGATTAAAAAACGCTGATTCGCAGATGGCTCATAAGGCTGTTGGCGGAGAGCCAACAGCAGCAGCAAACGAACTTTTATCAGCTTTTAAGTTCCTAAGCATGCAAGCGCCACTCTTTCGCCATCCATTGCCGCGCTTACAATTCCGCCCGCATAGCCGGCGCCTTCGCCGCAAGGAAATAAATTTTTTATCTGGGGATGATGCAACAGTTTTTCATCCCTCGGAATTCTTACCGGCGAGGAGGTGCGGCTTTCTGTCGCTACCAACACCGCTTCATTGGTGAAATACCGCGGCATCTTTTTTCCAAACAATTCTAACCCTTTTTTCAATCTGCTATTTATAAATTCAGGCAACACATCTTTTAAAAGTGCCGATTCAATTCCCGGCAGGTAAGAGCACTTTGGCAAGGAGGATGAAACTTTGCTTTTTGTAAAATCAACCATTCTTTGCGCCGGTGCAACAAATTTTCCTCCGCCAATTTCAAAAGCCTTCTGTTCAACCGCCTTCTGAAAATTCATCATCAACAAAGGGGAAGCAAAATCCTCGTTTGATTTTGAAAAATATTGTATAACGTCCTCAATTTCTACCTGAACAACCATCCCGCTATTCGCGAAGGGATTGTTTCTTTTTGAAGGACTCCAGCCATTCACGACGAGTTCTTTTTCATTCGTGGATGCAGGCGCGATGATACCTCCCGGACACATGCAAAAAGAAAAAACGCCCCTGCCTTCAACCTGTTCTACCAGGCTGTAAGACGCAGGCGGCAAAAGGTTTCCTTCGGCGTAAACTTTTCCATATTGAATTGTGTTCACAAGCTCTTGTGGATGCTCAATCCGCACGCCCAGAGCGAAACCTTTTGCGCATATTTCAATTTTATTATCGTGCAATAATGAAAAAATATCCCGTGCTGAATGGCCGGTAGCAAGTATGAATGCATCTCCGTGAAATGCATCGCCATCAGCGGTTTCAACTGCTTTCAATCTTTCATTTTCAAGAACCAGCTTTGTAACTTTCTTATCAAAATGAAATTCCCCGCCGCAATCGACAATGCGTTTGCGCATGGCTGTTATGATGTGAGGCAGTTTGTTGGTTCCTATGTGGGGATGAGCATCAGATAAAATGCTTTCGCTCGCCCCAAAATGAGCGAACAGATTAAGGATGCGATCTATATTTCCCCTTTTGTTGCTGCGGGTGTATAATTTCCCATCGCTATAAGTGCCGGCGCCGCCTTCGCCAAAACAATAATTGCTTTCAGGATTGATGATGCCTTCCTTGTTCAGCAAGGCAAGATCCCGCCGCCTCGCCCTTACCTCTTTTCCCCTTTCCAGAACCACGGGCTTTATTCCTGATTCAATGAGTTGCAACGCTGCGAAAATTCCCGCTGGTCCGCCCCCGATAATAATCACTTTTTTAAGGGTTTGATGCACATCAGGAAAATCAAATTCCTGCAAAGTCCTTGGGTGAAAAGGTTCATTGATGAAAGCGTTGAGGGTTACATTGACCCAGACGGTTTTGCTTCTCGCATCGATAGATTTTTTAAGGATATGAAAACCGGTGATGTCGCTTTCTTTCTTTCCTGTCGTTCTTGCGATATTTTCAATGATGGCAGCGTCATCAGCGGCGCTTTGTGGAAGAAGCTTGAGTGAAATTTTTTGTTGCATATAAACAGCGGCAGGTATTTATCCTGAAGGCCTTAGAATAAACCCCTCTTCAGTTTTGAAGAGGGGTTGGTAAATTTAAAAAGGAAGGTCGTCGATTGTTTCTTCCGAAGAGGAAGTGAAAGTGTCCAGGGGTTCGAGGTAATCATTATTAGATGAGGAACCCTTGCCTGCGTTCAGCACTTGTTCAACACGCCATGCGTCAAGGTTACTGAAATAAGAAGTTCGTCCGTCTTTTGTCCATTTGCTTCCCCGGATGTTGAAGGAAACTTTGATTTCATCGCCCACATTTACGCGGTCCACAATTCCTGTGCGATCCTGCACGCTTTGGAATTTTATAAAGTTGGTAATTACCTTTCCGTTTACCTCCTCAGATTTTTCCACCACAAATTCCCTTATTTTGAATGTTTCCGTTCGTTGAATCGTGTCGAATTTTTCCAATAACTTTCCTGTTAGTTCATAACTCATGTTTTCTATAAATTTTTTCTAAAGGTAAAGTCATTTTTTTTAAAACCTTCGGAACAAAATGATAATGTCAAAAAATGTTGTACACATTATTCTTTGTTCAAAAACTTAATCCAAAAATATTCCCTTCACCCTGATTTTATGTGAAAAAAAATTGGGATTCATTTGTAAACGCTTTGTAAAGCGGCAGGGGCGCAGCTCTTAAAAAATAGCGAAAAATAAAATCGGTTTTTTTAACCGGTTCCCGAAGCCCATACTGCTGGAACAGTGAAAAAAACAAAGAATAAAAAATTTTTTTTTCAACAAATTCTATTGATATTCGCTTCTTGCTGAACAAATTTTTTCCAATGATTTTTTGATAAAATTTATTTCAGTTCCCTCTGAAAAAATATTTCTAAAACATATAAAACGGCTTACGAAAAATAATGGATAATGCTTGCGAAACAGTTTGGAGTAATTGTCTCAATATCATAAAGGATATCGTTGAATGGCAGCATTATAAAACGTGGTTCGAACCCATTAAGCCCGTGCTATTAAAAGAAAAGATTCTTACCATACAGGTTCCCAGTCAATTTTTTTATGAATATCTTGAAGAGCATTATGTAAATCTCCTTGCAAAAACCCTGAAAAGGGAATTGGGAAAAGAGGCCCGGCTCGAATACAGGATCATGGTTGACAGCGGCAATAGTCGCAATAAACCAGTTACGATGGATGTTCCAGGTCATGGATATAAATCCTACTCAAATAATGAAATGGATTTCCCTTTAATAACAACGAATCCGGTTAAGAATCCATTTGTGATTCCGGGGCTGAAAAAGATGCAGATTGATCCACAGCTCAATCCTACTTATATATTTGATTCCTATATAGAAGGTGATGCAACCGGGTAGCGAGAAGAGCGGGAAAAACCGTTGCCGAAAAACCAGGATCCACTTCTTTTAATCCTCTCGTAATTTACGGTGGGGTCGGCCTGGGAAAAACTCACCTCGCCCAGGCGATCGGAAACGAAGTAAAAAGACTAAATAGCAATAAGGTAGTATTATATGTAAGCTCTGAAAAGTTTATTAATCAGTTTGTTGATCACGGCCGCAACAATGCAATTAACGACTTCATACATTTCTATCAGTTGATCGATGTTTTGATCATCGATGATGTTCAGTTCTTCAACCGCGCAGAAAAATCGCAGGATGCTTTTTTTGCCATCTTCAATCATTTGCACCAAAGCGGAAAACAGTTAATCCTCACTTCTGACAAGCCTCCCAAAGATCTTGAAGGCGTTCAGGAAAGGCTACTGAGCCGTTTCCGGTGGGGATTGAGCGCGGATCTCCAGATCCCGGATTATGAAACCAAGATTGAGATCCTGGAAAGGAAGATGAAAAACGACGGATTGGAAATGCCGCGGGAAGTGGTAAAGTATATTGCTTATAATATTCAGAATAACATCCGCGAACTGGAAGGGGCTTTGATTTCCCTGTTGGCACAATCTTCGCTCAATAAACGGGAAATAGACCTAGAGTTGGCAAAAAAAGTATTAAGGAATTTCATCAAATCATCTTCAAAAGAGATTACGATCGATACCATTCAGAAAATGGTGTGTGATTACTTTGATGTTCCTTATGAAAAGCTTTTGCAAAAAACCCGCAAACGGGAAATCGTTCAGGCAAGGCAGATCACCATGTTTCTGGCCAAGGCGTTCACAAAAAATTCTTTAAAAACTATAGGCGAACATTTTGGCGGCCGCGATCACACAACCGTTATCCACAGTTGCCAAACGGTGAAAGACCTGATGGATACTGACACTTTATTTAAAGAAAGCGTGATCGAGCTCCAACAAAAAGTTCAGTTGGCGGCAATGTAATTTGCCGAGGCAAACGAACTTTTTTCCAGATTTTATTAGAATCACCCATTTTCCCTGTTCTTTACATAATGCCTTTTTGGCTCTGCACATGAGCGCAAGCCGAAATGAATAAGAATTTTTGAAAATCGTAAATATTTATTTGAATTTCTGAATGGCAAACGTTACTTTTGCATCCCTTAATTACACAAAGTAGGAGAGGTGCCTGAGTGGCCGAAAGGAACGGTTTGCTAAATCGTCGTACGGGTAACACTGTACCGTGGGTTCGAATCCCACCCTCTCCGCATCTTTTGCGAAAAGGCCAAAAAGTTTCGGGGCGTAGCGTAGCCCGGTTATCGCGCCACATTTGGGATGTGGAGGTCGCAAGTTCGAATCTTGCCGCCCCGACAATAAAACCCTGAAATTCTTATATAAAGAGTTTCAGGGTTTTTTGATTTAAAAAGGTACTGTTTTTATTGTAAAAGGTATCATTGCAACACCCAAAATTGTTGTTGGTTGTTATAATAATAACATTATAAATAGCATTAAAATCACTCCAGCCTTTAGCAAACGAACTTTTTTTGGGTTTTTTTATGAGGCGGATAAAATGGATAGCGTTTTTGGGTCGTGGCTGCCTTTATAAAACTTATCCAAACACGTTTTTAAAAACCAAATCAGCATTAGGCAATGAAGCGAACAAGGTCATTGAGGAGCGAAGCTTCCTATCATCAGGGCTGCCAAAAATTTGATGCGCATCATGTCCGGGAAGTGCCAGAAGTTCCTTAGAAATATTAATCAATCTTTTACCTAAAAGAGGATGTTCCAGAAACTGTTTTGCTTCCGCTAAATTTTTTATCGCATAATATTTTGAAGTTGAGCTGAATCCCAAACCGTCAATTTGGGGGAAGATGTACCACATCCAATGGCTGGTTTTCCTGCCGTTCCTTATTTCAGCAAGCGCAGTTTCATAATCCTTTTGCTGGGCATCAAGAAATCTTTTTAAACCGGAATCGTTTCTCATTTTTCATGATTTTAAAACGGTTGTTATGCTTTCATCTCTTCCAGTTCCTTCTGCATCCTGAACATTTCATCCCTCAATCGCGCCGCCTCCATGAAATCCATATCCTTAGCGGCTTTTTCCATCATTCTTTTTATTTGAGAAATCGCTTTTTGAATCTGCGGAATCGTCTTGTATTCAACCTGATCTTCCGCGGCAATGGTGCTTGCACTATCATCAATCGCGTAAGGCGATTCAGTTGTGCCTTTGATATCAAGCACTGAAGTTTGGCCGAGGATCTGATCGATCGATTTTTTTATCGTTGTTGGAGTGATATTATTTTCAATATTATAAGCGATTTGTTTTTCGCGCCTGCGGTTGGTTTCATCGATGGTTTTTTGCATGCTCTCCGTAATTTTATCGGCATAAAAGATTACGAGCCCTTCAACATTGCGTGCAGCCCTGCCTGCAGTTTGCGTTAGCGATCTTTCATTGCGCAAAAAGCCTTCTTTATCAGCATCAAGGATTGCGACCAAAGAAACCTCGGGAAGATCGAGCCCTTCTCTCAATAGATTCACCCCTACCAACACATCAATTTCCCCAAGCCGAAGCTCCCTCAATATTTCTATCCTATCCAGCGTGTGGACTTCGCTATGAATATATTTAGATTTTATGTTAATCCGGTGCAGATATTTATCCATTTCCTCCGCCATCCGCTTCGTCAAAGTCGTTACCAAAACGCGGTCGCCTTTGGAAACCCTCTTGTCAATTTCATCTAATAAATCATCTATCTGATTGATCGATGGACGAATTTCTATCGGCGGATCAAGTAATCCTGTTGGTCTTACCACTTGCTCCACCACTATGCCGCCCGTTTTTTCCAACTCATATTCACCAGGGGTCGCACTCACAAAAACCGTTTGGTTGAGCATGTTTTCAAACTCATGGAAATTGAGCGGGCGATTGTCTAGCGCTGAAGGCAGGCGAAAACCGTAGTCCACGAGAACCAGCTTTCTCGAACGATCACCACCATACATACCGCTTACTTGAGGAATAGTTTGATGGCTCTCATCAATAATGCATAAAAAATCGTTTGGAAAATAGTCGAGCAGGCAAAAGGGCCGTGTGCCCGGGTCTCTTCTGTCAAAAAATCTGGAGTAATTTTCAACCCCGTTGCAATAGCCGAGTTCACGGATCATTTCCACATCATAATTCACTCTTTCAGAAATTCTTTGCGCTTCAATATATTTTCCTGTTTCTTTAAAATATTCCGTTTGCCTTGCGGCTTCATCCTGAATTTCGTAAAGAATTTGCTGCAATTTGTCCTTGGGCGCGATGTATAAGTTGGCAGGAAAAATGGCGGCATTTTCAACCTTCGAAATCCGTTTTCCCGAGCTCAATTCAAGTGTTTCAATGCTTTCAATTTCATCCCCAAAAAAAGTGATCCTGTAGCCATTATCCATGTAAGGAAGATTGATATCAACCGTATCTCCCTTCACCCGAAAAGTGCCTCTTGCAAAATCGCCCTGGGTTCTCGAGTACAAGCCATTAACAAGAGAATGCAAAAATCCCTGCCGGCTAATAACCTGGCCTTCTTCAATCCGGACAACGCCCTCTGCAAAATCTTTTGGGTTTCCAATACCATAAATGCAGCTGACACTTGCAACTACAATAATATCCCTTCTTCCGGTTAGCAATTGGGACGTCGCCGCCAGCCGCAATTTATCCAGTTCCTCATTAATGCTCAGATCTTTTTCAATATAGGTATCGCTCACCGGCATATAAGCCTCCGGCTGATAATAATCATAATAAGAAACGAAATAACCGACCGAATTATCAGGAAAGAATTGACGGAACTCGCCATATAACTGCGCTACAAGCGTTTTATTATGCGTAAGGACAAGCGTAGGCCGCTGCACGTTTTGGATTACATTGGCCATGGTAAAAGTTTTCCCGCTGCCCGTTACACCCAGTAAAGTTTGGTATTTTTCGCCCTCCAGAATTCCTTGCGTAAGTTGTTCTATTGCTTGAGGCTGGTCGCCGGCTGGTTTATATGGTGAATTAAGTTGAAAAGGCATAGAAGAAATGCAATTTACAACCGAAATAGGGAAAGGAAAAGTGAAGAAAAGGGGCAGCTTATATTTCAAGATGATTTCTCAACGCATCTTCCACTTCTGCAATAAAAGTGAGGGAAAGATTGCCAATCTTTTCAGAATTCTTGAGTTGTCAATAGTTCTTATTTGATCGCATTTTACTTTAGAATTTTTAGGAAGATTTGCCTCCCCTACTGGAATAAAAACTTCAAAAGAACGAATAACTTTTGTATTTGATGTTATGGGAATAATTGTAATTGTTTTTGAAATATTGATTGTTAATATCATTAGAAACAACTAAAACCGGCCTCGTTTTATTTATCTCACTTCCTTCCACTGGATCAAGCCTTGCAAAATAGATACCTCCTCTCTTAATAATCATTCCAATTTTCTTTATCAGAATGAGCAAAATCATTTGTTATTTCCTGGTTTTCCCCGGCGCTATCCTCATATTCCCTGGCCAGTTTTTCCGCAGCAATATGTTTTTTTTGAAGCCCGATTTTCTGTTTGATTGCAGAAAGTATAAACTCTTTTTTGTCATCTGTGATTGAAGACAATTGCTTATCTATTTCATCAGGGATTGAAATGGTTAACATACAATTTTGTTTTCATGAAGATAAGAATTTTAATTTTGACAATCCGTTAAAAGCATGCTAACAGAAACCCTTCGTGAAAAATTACATGCTTTATTTGATACCTCTCTGGACGGCTTTCTGTTTCACCATCAATTACACATAATGCCCGCGTAAAGACCAAATTATTAGTTTGTTGTTGTCAACCTCATAGATAATTCGATGTTCATCATTAATTCGCGTGACCATTTTCCAAAATGATGAAATTTTAATCGTTCTGGTTTACCAATTCCTTCAAATGGATTTTTCTCAATACTTTATATTAGTTGAGTAGTTTTTTTTGAATTAATTTATTACGGGATTTTTTCTAATAAGCTAAATCAAATAATGCTTGTTGCGGATACACTACTTCCATAAATCAGCTGTTTTAACAGCCTTGTACCGGCCAGCTTTTTTATCTTCTGCCGCCTTTTTCATTTTTTTTTCAAAAGCAGCATTATAAAGAGGAGCTGTCAAAAGGCACTTTCAAGGTTTTTGCAAGTTGTTTGAAAAGGTTTGCCTGTTCTTTATTTTGAGGGTGTCTGATAAGGGCTTCCATTGTTGTTCTTAATTAAGAGAGATACAAATATAATTATTAATCTTCCGGCCTTTATTTCATTTTTACAGTAAGTCAAAAGCAATAGATTCACTTAAAATATGGGGGATGCATTTTATTCCATTCTGTTGCATCCTGATAGATTTTAGCGACTTTAAGAATCGTTGCCTCATCATATAATTTTCCGACGATGGTTATGCTTGTTGGAGTATTTCCTTTATTAAAACCCGTGGGAATGCTGATGGCTGGATGCCCGGTCAAATTGGTAATCGCCGCCTGGTTGCCTACCCATGTCGGGCAAAGAATCGCATCGTATTTTTCGATTACTTCATTCACTTTTTGCATCAAAACATAGCGGTGCCGGTTAGCGTTAATATATTCAACAGCGGGAATAAACCTTGCGGCCCGGAAATAATTGGGCCACTCCCCTTTTCCCTGGCGATTCATTTTATCGTCAAGACCGGTTCTGGTGAAACCATCAAAAGCCGCTGCGCTTTCCGCGCCGATAACAATGCCGATCATGTTGAAATTATAAATTCCGGAATCAGGAAAATTAACCGGAATCAATGTGGCGCCGGCTTTTCTGAAAACCTCCAATACACTATTCTCATTTCCCAAAGTATCCTTTTTATTAAAATAGTTCTTCGCGTAGGCGATCTTCATTTTTGATAAGTCGGCTCTTTCGCTATAATTAAAAGGCATGTTCACTGCGGCAGCGTCTTTGCCATCTGTTCCATGTAAATAATTAAAAACGATTGCCGCGTCTTCCGCGCTTCTGCAAATGGGACCGGCTTTATCGAGGCTCCAGGAAAGCGTCATCGCTCCGGAGCGGCTAATCGAACCAAAAGTAGGTCGGAGGCCTGTTGCTCCACAAACGGTAGAAGGAGAAATGATAGATCCATAGGTTTCTGTTCCAATGGCAAAGGGAACAAGTCCGGCTACGGTTGCTGAAGCAGAGCCGGCAGAAGATCCACTCGAACCTTGCAGCATGTTCCATGGGTTTTTTGTGCGGCCGCCAAACCAGTAATCATCCATGGCCAGCGCGCCTAAAGTTAATTTCGCGACCAGCACAGCTCCCGCTTCCTGCAATTTCGTATACACATAACTGTTAGCGTCAATCACCTGATCTCTGTAAGGTTCCGCACCCCAGGTAGTTTTCGTTCCGCGAACGGCGAAGAGGTCTTTTAATCCATAAGGAATTCCGTGAAGAAGCCCACGGTATTTTCCGGCGGCGATTTCTTTATCGGCCAGAGCAGCCTGCTCCATTGCTATATCTTCTGTGAGCGAGATCACACATTGGAGGGTGTCACCATATTTTTTTAAACGTTCAATAAAAAACCTCGTTAGATCGGTGGAAGAAATCTTTTTATTTTTGATTAAGGACGCCAGTTGGGGTATTGAATAAAAGGCCAATTCATTCTTATTTGCCGGAAGGTTTACAGCCGCGGGAATTGTGAATTTTACCGGATTCTGTTTTTTATTCAAATTCATGTAAGGCAGCAGCGGGCTTTCTGCCATTGTCATGGGAACAGCATTATCAAGAGACATCTTGTGCATCCTATCATAAACCTTCGCTCGCGATCTAACCTGGTCAAGCAACGAATCTTCTTTTGCCGGTGAAAAATGAACACTGATTATTTTTTCAGTACTTCGTATGTCCATTACTGTTATGGTGTCCTGGGCAAAGCAAGAAACTGACGAAAGGAGTAAGTACAGAATACACAAATGTTTCATAAAACAATAATTTTTAGTCTTTAAAACTACATATTTTTTTCATCTAAGTGGTGCGGCATTAGCCATTAAGATTTTTAGCTTTAGCAAGCTGGTGTTTTCTTATGAACCAGGCAATCGTAAATGTTGGAATAAAATCAAGGCCAGGTGAAATTTCTTCAAGGAAAGAAAAGATCCCGCCGAGCATTCCGAATCTTCTTTTGCCAAATAAGAAATAAAAGATAATGCCGGAAAGGGGCGCCCAAATTAAATCCTCCGTCTCGCCGATCAGGGGCAAAAGATAGCTCGCGTAGCCTGCAAGATCGAACAGCACGCACAATAAAATATTTGGCAGTTGAAGTTGGGAAGAAGGGAGCAAACGCACTTTTTTCAAGGTTTTTCAATTTTACAAATGTAAAGGTCGAGGTTAGCGGATGAAAGTGGAAACAAGAGTTTAGGCCTTTCTCTCAAAACCACCCTCATAAGTTCAAAATTTTAACTATTAACTTTCTTCTTTATGCTTGTCAGGAAACTGATTTAACGTAACTTCGCACCCTTAAAAAAATTCGGGCATATAAAAAAATATATGTCCACAGGTTAAAACAATTTATGGACATTAGAAACATCGCTATTATAGCACACGTTGATCACGGTAAAACTACTTTGGTTGATAAGATCCTTCACAGTACCAATATTTTCCGGGAAAACCAGGAATCAGGTGAACTGATTATGGATAACAACGATCTTGAAAGGGAACGCGGAATTACTATTTTCAGTAAAAATATTTCCGTTACTTACAAAGGCGTTAAAATCAATGTAATTGACACCCCTGGCCATAGTGATTTCGGCGGAGAGGTTGAACGTGTTTTGAAAATGGCTGATGGCGTTGTTTTGCTCGTGGATGCCTTTGAAGGCCCGATGCCCCAAACCCGTTTCGTTTTACAAAAAGCGCTGCAATTAGGCCTCCGTCCAATTGTTGTGATCAATAAAGTAGATAAACCTAATTGCCGTCCCGATGAAGTTCACGACGCGGTTTTTGAACTGTTTTTTAATCTCGACGCAACAGAAGAACAGCTTGATTTCGCTACCATATATGGTTCAAGCAAGCAAGGCTGGATGAATACAAGCCTGGAGCCTACTGAAAATATCTTTCCTCTTTTAGATACTATTCTTGAAAAAGTTCCACCTCCATCGCATGAGGAAGGAACCCTTCAAATGCAGATTACCTCTTTGGATTATTCCGCATTTTTAGGCAGGATCGCGGTAGGAAAAGTTGCCCGTGGCATGATAAAAGAAAGCCAGCCGCTTTCACTGATGAAATTGGACGGCACAGTTCAAAAAACGCGTGTAAAAGAATTATATGTTTTTGAAGGCCTTGGAAAAAAGAAAGTTACTGAAGTGAAAGCCGGCGATATTTGCGCCGTTGTGGGAGTGGAAGGTTTTAATATTGGTGAAACACTCGCGGATTTCGAAAATCCGGAAGCGCTTCCTGTTATTAGCGTTGATGAACCTACGATGAACATGCAGTTCAGCATTAATAATTCTCCTTTTTATGGCAGGGACGGAAAATTCGTTACCTCGCGTCATTTAAAAGACAGGCTGGAAAAAGAATTAGAAAAAAACCTGGCGCTTCGCGTTCAGCCTACTGACAGCGCTGAAAGTTTCATGGTTTATGGACGAGGCATTCTCCATTTAAGCATTTTGGTGGAAACCATGCGTCGGGAAGGATATGAAATCACCGTTGGACAGCCGCAGGTAATTACTAAAGAAATAGATGGTAAAAAACACGAGCCATTTGAAATACTTGTCGTTGACGTTCCTGCTGAATATAGCGGCCGCGTGATTGACCTCGTTACTCAGCGCAAAGGAGAAATGCTCATCATGGAAAGCAAGGGGGAAATGCAGCATCTTGAATTTGAAATTCCTTCAAGAGGATTGATTGGCTTGCGTTCCAACATGCTCACCAACACAGCCGGAGAAGCGGTTATGGCTCACCGTTTCCTAGAATACAAGCCCTGGAAAGGTTTTATTCCGGGAAGAAACAATGGAGTTTTAATTTCTAAAAACCAGGAAAAAACGACCGGGTATTCCATTGACAAATTGCAGGACAGAGGAAGGTTTTTTGTTGATCCGGGAGAAGAGGTTTACACCGGTCAAATCATAGCTGAGCATATTAAGCCAGGAGATCTCGTGGTGAATGCAACGGAGCCTAAAAAATTGACCAACCATCGCGCCAGCGGTAGTGATGACGCATCACGCATTGCTCCAAAAACATTAATGAGTCTTGAAGAGTGCATGGAATATATTCAGCAGGATGAATGCATTGAGGTGACTCCAAAAGTGATCAGGATGCGCAAAGTAATTCTCGATGAAGATGAAAGGAAGAAAGTTCAAAAAATGCAGAAAGTAGAAGCATAGAAGATAAAGTTCACATTAGATTGAGATCCCGCTTATATAGCGGGATTTTTTTTTGTTATAAATATTTTTTTCACCTCGGATTGCAAGGTTTTAGCAGGCAGCATTTTTACAGATTTAAAAACTATATGGAATTCCCATTGCGAAACAAAACCTTATTGGGTGCCTTTTTAAATTTTGCCAAGATCTTGCAAATATTCTCTTTTGGCAGTTTATCGGATTATTTTGGAGAACCTAAAAAAAGCCGCATCAGAAATAGATTCATGATGCGGTCTGATTTAAATAATCATTTGATTTTTCTTTATTATTTTTTGCGAACACCTTTGCGATCAGCGCAGTTATTTAATCATCCTGCAAATTAATTATCTCCAGGTATTACTTGTCCGGGTTTTCTACATTTAAAAAATTATTGCCCTGTTCTTTTTTGCGGATTCCGAAATTATAGCGCGCATTTATTCCGAAACGGCGGGTATCCGATTTTCTAAAACCGCTTGCGGAAATGCTTCCCTGGTTCAAAGTGAAATCGTTTTTATTCGTGTAAAACAAATCGCTCCCGCTCAGGGTGATCACTAATTTCTTCTTCAAAAATTGCTTGTTAACACTCAGGTTCAGAGAGCCGAAAGGGGACAGTTCATAAAATTGTTGCTGTCCGTTGAAACGCACAAATCCGTTCAGGGATATTTGGGAAGTGCCGGAAATTTTAAAAGTCTGATAGGTAAAAAGCGACCAGCTTCCTTTTTTGAAAGAAAGAGGTTTTCCTTCATAAAATCCCTGGTAAAAATTATGGTTATATTGAGCGCCACCAACAATAAAATATTTGCCTCCCGGGGGAATAGCGCCCAGAATCCTGAAATAGGTTTCCTTATTATTTCCAAGGTTATCATAGGTGCGATAAGCCACTCTTTTGCTGGAATCCGCCTGATAAACCACATTTGTAAAAATATCTTTTGTATCATTGACTCCGAAGGCGAAAATCGGCCGTTCGTCAACAGAAATATTCACTTCATAATTTTCAGTAAACTGCGGTTTTAGCGCAGGGTTTCCGGTTTCAAAAAGATAGGGATCCACATAGCGCTGGGATGGATTGAGCAAACTATAACCGGGACGGCTAATCGTGCGACGGTAAATGGCATAGGCCTTCAAATCATAAGTCATAATTTTCATGAGGGAGCGGCTGATAAAAACGTAAGGGAAAAAATCTGTACGGTTGATCGTGAAAGTCGTATCATTAGGAATTTTTTGCCTTCCATTCATCACCGTATTTTCCAATCGTGTACCCGCTTTGAATGTAATTCCCGAAATGGTTTTGGAAGCCTGCAAGTAAGCAGCATTGATGGTTTCATGATAATTAAAAGAGCTTGTTCTTGCTTCGTCTTTCACGTTTGACGCACCCTGGTTCCTGTAATAATTCGTATTATTATTAAAATCAGTGATTGTAGTTTTTAGTCCGGATTCTACAGTAAACTTTTTAGGAAACTTCCATAACAGGTTAGAAGCCGCCGAAAAAAAGTTAAGCTTTGTTTTCAAATTCCCATCTCCGGAAGTCGTTGCGGAATTTGGAAGGGTAAAAAAGGTAGAAAAATCCTGTGTGGTTTCATTAGGCGAATAATTATAAGAAATGTCATTTGTCCATTCAGAACCAAGGCTGTCTATATTGAGTTTCGTGGACACTCCCTGGGAAAGAAAAAATACATTGTTCTTGCTAGCCACACTTGTGTTGTTGCTAGTAAGCAAATTTCCATTGCTGATTTTAGAGATCATGCTCGTGTTGTCAGATTGATTCCTGGAATCGCCCAAACTTAAACGTCCATCATAACTGACTTCCCACTTTTTATTGAATTGATAATTAATTCCATAACCCATGTAATAATTATTTCCCGGGTAAGTGGTTTTGGCATCCTGGCTCAATAAGGAATCGGGCGCAAATATTCTATCCGTTTTTATTTCATCAAAGGTATTTTTATGAGTGGCCTGCATGTTCAGGTAAGTAGAAAGCGGGCCATTGCTATTGTTCAAATTAAATCCCGCAAACTGGTTCCCATATTTCCCTTGCTGCATCCCTGCATTTACGCTGCCTGTTAATCCGATCTTGATTCCTTTTTTCAAAACCACATTCACCACACCGCCACTGCCCGAAGCATCATATTTCGCCGAAGGCGTTCTCAAAATTTCTATGCTGGCAATGGAATTAGGAGGCAAGCTTTTTAAGAGAGATGCAATGTCTGCCGTGCTCATTTTTTGCTCCCTGCCATTAATATAAATTGAAGCCGGCGTAGTGCTGTTCAAATAAATATTGCCATCCTGATCCATAAAAAGCCCCGGCACTTTTTCGATTACTTCATATCCGCTTGATGAACTTGCTGCAAGGTTTTCAGGATCCACAATTGTTTTGTCATCCTCTTGCCTCATGATCGGTTTTGAAGATTTTATGACAACCGCATCTAAAGTAGCGGCAGCATTTTCAAGGCTGAATTGAAATACGGATTGTTCATTCATCAAAGCAATTCCCTGCCTCACGGGAACATGGTTTACAGAAGAAATAAAGACCGTATAACGATGCTCACGCATCAGGTTGAAAACCGCTTTCCCCAGGCTGTCTGTCACTTTTTCAAAAGAATGAACCGAATCATTTTCAGGAAAAATTTTGACTGTTGCAAAAGCCATCGGCTGGGATTGCCTGCCAGTAACTTTAATGGTAACCGGTGTTTGCTGTGCACACAAGCAGATGGGAGTTATAGCAAAGATTACAGGAAAAACTATCCGTACAATTCTTGCAATAAAGGTTTTAATCATAAGAGACATAAGCATTTAGTTTACGAAGCTAATTTTTAAATATTCAGTAGTAAAGAAAACAGGTGTTGCAATTTTGTGAAAATGAAAAGTTTTCAATCTCAGTTCTTTTATTTGCAAAAGCCTCGAAAGTCAGAAGGAAAGCGAAGGGAGTTTGTTGAAGTCATAAATAAATTAATTTTGCAAAAAATGTTCGTTTGCTGTGAAGCCATTTGTTTTGATTTTAGTTTTCAGGTGTTGGTAAAGTCACGCATTTTTCCAGGTGCTAAACAAACCCATTTCTCCCATCTATTTTCTCTCAAACCTTTTATGCAAATAATTCCTTAAGAATAGGATTTGAATAAAAATCATCACCATTGCCAAAAGTGTAACATAGAGGCTAAGGCTGGAAGGCTGAAATGCGCTGAAAACATTCAAAATCCTTTCAGCATTTATAAAATTGAAATCAATATTCGTGGCTGTTTCTTTTTCGGCATATCCATTAAAAATAAACCAGGTAATAAATCCGCCAATACAAGCAAATATTATGAACCAGCCTCGTTTCGAAATAACAGGTTTATAAGAAAACGATTTTTTCCTTTCCAGGCACAATACGTCTGACATTACTTTAGAGGTAAAATCAAATGATGGCGTTTCTATTGGCGATTCCATCATCATTTTTTCTACCAGCTTTTCTATGTTTTCATCCCTGGATTTCATACTGATTGATTAATTGAGGTTCGAGTTGTGTCTTTAAAATAGCGGCTAACTTTATCCGGCTTCTGTAAAGCCTTATTTTTAGATTGTTCTCATTGACACCGATTATTTTTGAAATCTCCTTAACCGAATTTTCATTAAAATAATAAAGAGTCAGCAAAAAATGGTCTTCGGCAGGTAACTGATCGAGGCATTTTTGAATCATTTGTTTTCGCTCCCGGCTTTCAATTGCATCAAGAACATTCGTCAAAGATGCTGCTTCCATTCCTTGAAAATCATCGATGGGAACAAGCGGGGCGATTCTTTTTTTACTTTTCAAACGGTCAAGGCACGTGTTATAAGTCACAGTGTAAAGCCATGTTGAGAACTTCGATTCGCTTTTGAATTTTGCCACTGATTTATATACCTTAATAAATGCATCCTGTGCAACTTCTTCCGCTTCTTCATGGCTTTGAAGCATCTTCATTGATAAAGTATAGACGAAATTTTTATAACGATCAACCAATACGGAGAAAGCACGGATATCGCCCCCTATTACCAAATTGATAAAATGCTGATCGTTTAAATTGTTCATCTGTTACACATAAGACGCAGTTTGCTTTCAACAGGTTACAATAAATCTAAAAAAAAATAATTGCTATCAGGCGTAACCATATTTAAATAGGGTCGTCATAACTATTGTACAAATTAAAATTAATCATTTAAAACATTCAATTATGGAAGGGATTCTAATTCCAATCGCATTTTTCTTTGCAGTATTTGGTATTGCCTATCTTTATTTATCAACCCGCAATAAGGAAAGGCTTGCGTTAATAGAAAAAGGCGCAGATGCCGGTATTTTTATGAAAGGCAGGCAAAGCGGGTCTCCAATCGGCAAGGTCATCATTTTAAATTTTGCGCTGCTCTTAATGGGCATTGGCGTAGGTGCTTTTATT
Source organism: uncultured Chitinophagaceae bacterium (assembly GCA_963696835.1). Lineage (GTDB taxonomy): Bacteria > Bacteroidota > Bacteroidia > Chitinophagales > Chitinophagaceae > Ginsengibacter. The sequence goes on from CAVOLS010000016.1 coordinate 125,099, forward strand.
GCTTTACTTTTAACGGCTTATACCCGCTTGCCGGATGCTGTTTATCCGGCAGCCATTTTTACTATGGCCGGCCTTGGCTTATTCATTGGTTTTTATATGACTAAAAGAATGGAGAAGGAAGTATCTTAATCCTGGGAATTAACCGTTCTGTCCGTAGCTGCAATCTACGGACAGCGGTAAATTATCTTAGGGGGCAAAATAACCCTTCCATAAATGGTCGAAAGTCTTTTTAATCATTCTTAACGAGCCGCAGGTTACGAACTCCGTATCTTTCAAATTCCTCTTTGTAAACCTTTTGAATTGCTTCCAACTCATTTAAGAGCTTAGGATTGCGAAGAATATCTTCCGGTTCCATGTGCCCGTATTTTTCTTCAAAATCCCTGTCTGCCAAAGCATAAGGCACGTGCTCAGCGACCATTTCATCGTTATAAATATCTAATACTGTTATCAGTTCCTTATCAACATCATGTGTGAGGGTAAATGGAGGATCAAAATGACCGCCGGGCCTAAACGCACCCATTTCCGGCAACTCAAGAAAGCCTACGGCACAAACCCGATCCCGGAGATCATCTGCCATTTTCTGATTATCATATCCACAATTCATAAGTAAGTTACTTGCGAGGTAAAGCTGCTTGGCCAGCTCGCATAATTCATCCGGATCAAATGTGAGGGTAATTTCTTTCATAATGCAATTTATTTTAGTGAAAAATTTTTTCGCCAACTGCTGAATTTGATGGAATCATTCACTCTTCATTTCTTACCTGTTTCATCTTACCTATTTCAAATTTAAAGATACAATATATAGATATACTTTCAGCAGGCGGACTATTTGACGATTTTATCTGGTTACAATCAGGAGTATGAAAATCGATAATTCTCAGAAAACCCTTTTCATCAAACCAACTTTTTTAAAAGAATTTTTCCGCTTCGCGGGAACTGAACACTCAAAGAAATAATACCATCTTTAGTTACTAAATAGTCCGAAGGACTATGTGTAAATATTAGATTGTATTATGCCGACAGAAAAATGGTTCGACTATTTATATTGTAAAGTCGGCACAATTTGTAAACAAGAAGAAAAAAGACTCGATGAGGCCCGCAATCCAGCAGACGAACCTTTTTGGAAGATTTACACATATCATCGGATTAAAATCCTATGTTACAATTTAGATCAAGCCTACGGCTTTCGCAGCGCCCCAACTTTTCCTCCTTCATTGGCAGAAACAGGAAGTGATTTATAGTATCTTGCTTTCTACAATTATTCATTTTTCAAAACAAACATGTCAAAACTAACTCAGAAGAAGCTTGATGAAATTGTTAAGCACACGGTTGCAAGAAGATATATAAAGGGTGCCGTGTTTCATGTATCCGATGGAAATTCCTTATCCTTCACTAGTGCTGCGGGAAACATGCAAACCGACAGCAGGTATTATATTGCAAGTATCAATAAGTTTTTTATTTCCGCAATCACGCTTCGGCTTTGCAACGAAAATAAAATAAGCCTCGAGGACCAAATAGCAAATTATCTTCCCGAGGAGATGCTAAAAGGCTTGCATGTTTATAGAGGAAAAGAATATTCACAGGCGATTACCATTTCTCATCTTATTTCCAACACATCAGGTCTTCCCTGTTATTTAATCGACAAGCGTGCAAACAGGGCCAAAATAATGGAAGAGCTATTGCACGGCAAGGATCAGGAGTGGTCTACAGAAGCTGTTATCCGGGAAGTAAAAACGATGAAAACCAAATTCCCACCTGGGCAAAAAGGCAAAGCCAATTATTCCAATACTAACTTCCGGCTGATGTCAAAAGTGCTGGAAGCAGTTATGGGTAAATCTATTACTTCCATTTTGAACGGTGTTTTCGCTGAACTAGAAATGCATCAAACATATGTTTTTCAAAATGGAGAAAACCCGAATTTTTTGCCTGTTTATTCAAAAGAAAAGGCAGTTGAATTGCCGCACTATTTTGCATCCAGCCAATTTGATATCATTTCTACAGCCCCGGACCAGATGATCTTTTTAAAAGCTTTTTTTGATGGATATTTTTATCCTAAAGAAAAACTAAAAGAGCTTGAAAAATGGAATCGCATCTTTTTCCCTTTCCAATATGGAGTAGGAATTCAGCAATTTCATACTCCCAGGATTTTGTCTCCATTTAAACCAATTCCTGATTTTATTGGCCATTGCGGTTCCGTAGGCACGGCCGCTTTTTATATTCCAGCTAAACAAATTTATATTACCGGAACAATCAACCAGGCGAAAAATCCGCGGGTTCTTTTTCAGGCAATGATTAAAATAATTAGTTGACCTTCAAAAACGTGAAAATTAAAATGCCAACAATAAAAAAAGACCGGCAAAAACATGAAACGAAAACATAAAAACCCGAAAAAATATCGGATTCCTTATATTAGTCGTTATACAAAATGACCCCTTTCAATTCCATAAAAGAACTTCTTTCTACACTTGTGAGAGAGCAAAAGCTGCTTACAGAAATGTTTGAAAAGCGAAAAACACTTTCGTATAAATATGATTTTGCATTGGAACTGGTGGATTACAAGGAAGAAAGAATTGAATATCTCATTAATCATTCGGTAATCATACAAAACGGAAATTTCCTCGAAATAGACGGACAGTTTTTGCAATTCTTTGAAGAGATCCTGGAAGTAAATGAGGAAATAAATATTTCTACCATCAACGAAAATATCAGGAATGTAAAAGAAAATATCCTGTATTACCTGAAAGAAAATAATAAGAACCGGCAATACAATTATCTGCGGATTATAAAAAGCGCTTTGCGAAAAATTGGCAATGTTACTTTTAGAAATGTGATTGATTTAAAAAGAAATGTGGATAATACTTTTAAAAATGAACCCAACTATAAAGTAAAAAAAGCGAAGCTCGAAAACCTTGATGGCAGAAGGATAGACATCAATTCCTTGATTGAGCAAACCGACAGATTAATTTCCGGTGAGGAAGAACAGACCTTTTTTAAATCAGCCTTTGATGATGAATTGAACAGGATTATTACTCTGCTCAAACTTCAGTTACATGAATGCCAGCACAATCTGATTGAAATTCAAAAGCAGGTGATTGAATACCTGAACCAGATAAAATACCAAAGTGAAGTAATTGAAAAACTGACACGGATAAAGCATTTGCGGGACCAGTTTACTATCAGGGCCACAACCAATATCAATGAAGTGATTGCGAAAAATAATGCAGTGATTTTTGAATCAAATCCAACTTATCCGCTTAAACTTTCTTATGAAAACCTGCAGGCTGATCCGGCCGCCAGGGAAAGTATTGTAAAGGTTGCCGGTAAATATAAATCTTCGATAAAAGTCCGTTCGCTGCTGGCTGGAAATATTTCCAGCGAATATTTGCAAACGAATAATGAAGAAGAAATACAGGTCAACCTGGAAGAAGTGAGAAACAGTTTTTTAGCCTCGGGAAATAATTTATTTGACTTCGTGCAAGGATATCATTTTGAAAAACAACTTTCTTTTGATGAAAAAGTTACTGTCTATTGCCAGTTGATTTCCTTGTATGAAAATACATTTGACATAAGCGAAAAATTCAACGCGCAAAATGAAATTGAATACGCAATGGTTTATCCAAAATAAAAAATAATGGAAGCGCCAAAACATACCGCCACAATTTTTGAAATACTCAGCAAAGGGCAATTTATTTGTTCCAACAGTTCTGATGAATTGATTCGAAAATTATACAACACCATTGATGACGAACAAAATTTTGAATTTCTTTATGAGTACTTTTTAAACATCAATTTTATCCTGGAAAGAGGAAATGAATATTTTTATTTTTCGAGAATGGAAAACAAAATTGACCTGGAACGCAAGATAGAACAGGCATTCAGGTGGATTGACATTTTAGATTTTCTGAAAACGTTTGATAATTCTTTCGGCGCGGGCTATCGTTTTTCGCCATCGGATATTTTGGTAAAAACTAAAGTGGATGCAGAACTGAAAACGAAACTGGAAAGCCTGAAAAAATACAGCCCCGGAAAAGAAAAGCATTTAGAAATAATTGAAAAGATTTTGGAAACACTGGAAAAAGATAAGTTCATAGAAATGGAAAATACCATAACCCATCAATACAAAGTGTTGACCTCATTTCATTATCTTGAACAATTAGTAATGACCATTCACATACCCGAAGAAACGATCAATGAGATACCTGAATAAAATCATTTTAATCAACAGCGCGTCGGTAAAATATTCCGAAATAAATGTGGACGGCAATGTGCATTTTATAGGCACGCAAGGAGTAGGAAAAAGCAGGCTGCTAAGGGCTTTGCTGTTCTTTTATAATGCAAACCAGCAGAAGCTGGGAATACCCATTGGCAAAAAATCTTTTGTTGAATTTTATTTCCCCTTCCAGGATTCGTATATTATTTATGAAGTGTTTCGCGAAACCGGTGCTTATTGCATTTTAGCTTTTAAATCGCAGGGAAGAGTCTGCTTCAGATTCATCAATTCCGGGTATGACAAACAATATTTTATTGATGAAAATGGACGTGCTTTTGAATCGTGGGAAAAACAAAAAACCGCGTTCGGAAAAGAAATCAGCTACACAAAAAAAATAGACCGGTATGAAGATTATCGCAACATACTTTATGGAAACAGCCAAAGCGTCGGTGTAGAATTTAGAAAATATTCCATCCTGGAAAGCAGGCAATTTCAAAATATTCCAAGAGCCATCCAGCATGTTTTTTTGAATTATAAAGTGGAAAGCGAATTCATTAAAGACACCATTATCAAATCGCTGAATGAAGACGAAATAAAAGTTGACTTGTCCAATTATGCGCATCATCTGAAGGATTTTGAAACGCAGTTGAGTGACATAAAAAAATGGACTGAAAAAACAAGGAACGGTGAAATTGTTGTTCGCAAACAAGCTGAAACCGTTGCCACCACTTATTTATCCATTCAACATTTGGAAAATGAAAAGAAAAAAACGGCGGGTCAACTGGTTTGGCAATTGCATGAAATAAAAAATCAACAACCTGTTTTTAAAGAAAAATTTGAAAGGCAGGAAAGTAAAAAAAGCCAGTTACATCAAAAGCTATCAGACATTGAAAAAAAGTTTCAAACAAAAAAAGACAAAATAAATGGTGAAATAAATGTGCTTGCCAACAAATTGAAAGACGCAAAATTAAAATCGGATGAATATGAAAAAATGGATATTGAAAGCATTATTCAAAGAGTGTTTAAAAAGAAAGACTGGGAAAATGAGAAAGCACATCTTATAAAACGAAAAGAAATATTAGAAGGAAAGTTTGCGGACATCACACAAAAATATGAAGCGCAAATAAACCAGTTCAACAACCAGTTCGCAGCTTTTGAAAATGCGAAACGAACTGAGGAAAATAATGCCAATCATAATTTATTTCTTTTTAAAGAAGCGCTCAATAAAGAGTATGAGATTTTATTGGATGATATAAAAAAGCAACATGCTGACAAATTGGAATTGTCGAAAAATGTAGTAGAAGAAAATAAAACTTTGATACAAAATCTTCTTATAAAAAAATCGGAAATAAAGCACCGCCGATTTTATGAAACAGAAATTGAAAAGTGGAAAAACGACATTTTCGCTTTCCGGGATAAAATAAGAATTGCCCAAAGCGAAAACAAAAATTATAAAGATGAAATAGAAACGATAAAAAAGCAGTGGGAAATAGAAAGGGAAAGAATAGAAGAAATTGCCGCGCAAAAGAAAAGCAATTTTTCTATTGAAATTAATACTTTACATAACAAAGTCGCCTCTATTGAAACCCGGATTAACAACAGCAAAGATTCGCTCTACGGCTGGTTGAATGAGGAATATCCCGGCTGGGGAAAAACCATCGGAAAAGTAATTGATGAAGAAAATATTTTGTTTCAAACAGGATTATCACCCCAAAAAATTTCAGAAAAAGATTTGACTTTTTATGGAATAAAACTGGATTTGGAAGAAATAAATAAAACCGTAAAAACGGTTGCTGATTATGAGAAGGATAAAGCCGAATTTTTCACAAGAATAGAAAAACTTCAAAAAGATATTTCAAGTGTTTCCGCACAAATGAATGCGGGTTTGGAAAACCTGAAACGCAGGCACCAACCGGTTATCAACAAATGCAAGGACGCCATCCGCACCAACGAATATTTAATAGAACAAAGTAAATTAAAATCGGATGATGCCACGGTAAACCTGGAAGAGCAGGTAAAAAAAGCGGAAGCAGATAAAAATTCCGCCCTGGAAAATGTAGAAATCAGCATTCAAAAAACGAATGAAGAAAAACTCAATTCGGAAAAAGCGGTTAATGAAATTGAAAGCAATATTCAAAAACAAATTGAGCAAAAAGAAAAGAGCGTGAAAAAAAATCCGCTGTGGAAGAAGCTAAAACAAAGGAACTAATCGCTGCCTTCCGGCTGGAAATTGACAACAAAAAAAAGGAAACCAATCAGCAGATTGCCGAATTAAAAACAGAACAATTAAAAGAATTAAATACAAAAGGCGCGGATACAAAACGCATTGCCGAAATTGATATCCGCGTTGCAGAACTGCAATCAGAACTGGATTTTATTGATGCTCACAGAGATAAGGTGGCCGAATACAATAAAGACAAAAGAGAGCTTTTTGATAAAGCGGATTTTTTCAAAAGTCAAAAAAGTTATTTTGAAAATCAATTGGAAAATGAAGTTGTCAAACATGATTCCGCCAAACAAAAACTCATTGATGAAATTAATTTGCTTCAGCAGGAAATTGAAAAAATTAACACCCAGCTTTTACATATTGAAGAAGATTTGGAAAAATACCCAGGCCTTCGAAATGACGGATTGTTTTAAAAGTATTGCCGGATTATTTTCTAAACCAAATGATGATTTTCGCACTGAAAAGCGCTGTAGCGCATTGATTGACGAATTAAATCAGCTCTATTACAAAGGCATTGACCGGTACAGGGAATTGCAGGAAGCCATCAATAAATTTACCGGAAATTTTTCCGCGCAAAATATTTTCAGTTTCAAAACCAACCTGGTTGAGCAACCGGAATATTTTCAATTTGCGGAAGAATTGAAAGAATTTATTGATGAAGATAAAATTGCCATGTATGAAAAAAGAGTGAATGAGCTTTTTGCAGAAATCATTAAATTGGTTGGTAAAGAAACCACGGGCCTGCTTTCCAAAGAAGGCGAAATAGAAAAAGTAATCAATGACATCAACAGGGATTTTGTAAAAAGAAATTTTGCAGGCGTTATCAAAAGCATTCAATTGCGTTTGGTGCAAAGTTCCAATAAAGTGGTGCATCTATTGACTGAAATAAAAAGATTCAACGATGAAAATATTCATGACTTAGGCGAGGCCAATCTTTTTTCATCCAATGAGCAAACGAGGGAAACAAAGAATAAAAAGGCGATTGGTTTTCTCAGCTCATTGGTAAAAGAAATTGCGGATTACAAACATGATGATATCAATCTTTCGGATTCCTTTGAACTGGAATTTAAAATCGTTGAAAACGACAATGACACCAATTGGGTGCAAAACCTTGCCAACGTTGGTTCCGACGGCACTGATGTGTTGGTAAAAGCGATGATTAACATCATGCTTTTAAACGTATTTAAAGAAGGCGCGACCAAAAATAAATTCAAGGATTTTAAATTGCATTGCATGATGGATGAAGTGGGAAAACTGCATCCCAACAATGTGCGCGGCATTTTGAAATTCGCTAACGACCGAAACATTAATCTCATCAACAGTTCGCCGCAATCCTTTGATGCGCTGGCATATCGCTATACTTATAAGCTGGCGAAAGATGATAAAAGTGTAACAGTGATTAACCGGTTAATCACCAATAACAGGGAAAAGGTTGGCAACCTTTAAAAGCATCCGATGAAATTACCCATAACTCTTGCGGAAAAATTATTATTGCTTGCCAATGGTGAAAAAATAGCCGCAAGCAAAATGAAACATCCGGTTATTTCGGATTTGATTTCAGAAGGAATTATTCATCGTCCCGGGAAAATAAATAGCGCGCTTCAGGTGGTGAACAAAGCGCAACCATGCTTTATCTGAATAATCGCTTCGCCATTACCAGCCTGGAAAGTTATATT